>NZ_JCALCI010000002.1:0-1172913 GCF_059812245.1 Mycobacterium sp. NGS64
AGCCGGGCGCAGCGGGTCGCCACCATCGGATTCCGTGGCGATCGCAAGCGCGGCGTAGCCGGGCCCAGCGGGTCGCCACCATCGGCCTAGCCGTCACGTTTGGGCGTCGCCCGGTGTCGAGCTAGTAGGACGACATTCAAGGAGGACCGCCATGCCTCGGCTGCAAGGAGTCTCGGACCGCGACGCCACGCTGAGCGCCAAGATCGCCTTCTTCTTCACCAAGCGCAAGCTGTCGCAGATGGCCGGCCTGGAGACGGCGGGGATGCTGGAACCGCTGCGCATGTACGCGCACATCCCGCGCTTGCTCAACGCCTACGGCAAGCTGGAGCAGGCCGAGTCGAAGCTGGATATCCTCAGCCCCCGCCAGCGCGCGCTGGCCGAGTTGAAGTCGGCGACCACCGTGGGCTGCGAATATTGCATCGACTTGGGCTCACAGATCGCGCGCCAATGGGGAATCACCGACGAGGAGCTGCTCGGGATGGCCGACTACCGCAACGCCTCGTGCTTCTCGGAGCTCGACAAGCTGATCCTGGAGTACGCCACCGCGATCAGCCGCACCCCGGTCGAGGTGAGCGACGGGCTCTTCGAGGCGCTGCGCGCCCACTTCGACACGCCGCAGCTCGTCGGGCTGACCCACGTCATCACGCTGGGTAACCTGCGCGCCCGGTTCAACATCGCACTCGGCATCGGGTCATCCGGCTTTTCCGGCAGCCGGGTCTGCGCGCTGCCCGAGACCGGTCGCGCGTGACCGCGGCGGACCCTTCGCTGTCCGCACGCTTCGAGGCCGCGCGCCCGAGGCTGGGCGCCCTCGCCTACCGCATGCTGGGCTCGGTCGACGACGCCCAGGATGCCGTGCAGGAGGCGTGGCTGCGGCTCAGCGGCGCTGGGGACATCGCGAACCTCGACGCCTGGCTGACCACCGTGGTCGCCCGCATCTGCCTGAACGCGTTGCGAGACCGGCACGGGCGCGGCCGGGAGGAGCCGGTCGGGCAGCTGCCGGATCCGATCGTCGATGCCGAGGGCGAATTCGATCCCGAACACCGGGCGATGCTGGCCGACGCGGTGGGGCTGGCGTTGTTTGTCGTGCTGGACACGCTGCCGCCGGCCGAGCGGCTGGCCTTCGTGCTGCACGACGTGTTCGCGGTCCCGTTCGACGAGATCGCGCCGATCGTGGAACGGACGCCGGAGGCGACGCGCAAGCTGGCCAGCCGGGCGCGTCGGCGCATCCAGGAGGCCGACCCGGCCCCCGACGGCGGCGTCGCCGCGCAACGGGAGGCCGTCGACGCGTTCTTCGCCGCGGGCCGCGCCGGCGATTTCGACCGGTTGGTGTCGGTGCTCGATCCCGGTGTCATCTTGCGCGGTGATTTCGGCAAGGGCGCCAACGTATTCCGGGCCGAGGGTGCGGCAGCCGTGGCCAAACTGGCCCGCGGCTACGCGGGACCGGAGCGCGAGGTGCGCCCAGCGATCGTCAACGGCGCCGCCGGCGCGGTCATATTCGTTGCCGGGCGGCCCACGGCCATCATGGGATTCGTGGTGCGCGACGGGCTGGTGGCCAGCATCGATGTGCTGGCCGACCCGGACCGGATCGTCAAACTAGACCTGCGCGCCGTGCGCGCCGATCACTGACCGGCGGCCTGCAGCAACTCCATCGCCGAGGAGCGCGACAGCACCCAGCCGCCCTGGTTGACGAACGTGACGTTCTGCGTCACCGGCGACGTCAGCTTGGGACCCGAGACCGCCACGTCGGCCGTCGCGGACCCCGCCGCGGTCGGTTGGATGTTGGAGACGCCGAACGTCAGCGGCAGGTCGCCGTTCTTGGCCGCCTTCTGCAGCTTCTTGTCGGCGACGTGCGCTTCGATCCCGCTGATGCCGCCTTCGACCAGGTTGCTCTTGTTGGAGAACGAAACGCTGGGGTCGGCAAGGCTGTTCAGCAGGCCGGTCAACTGATTGGCCGTGGGCACGTTTACCGCCTGGGGCGGGTCCATCGGCAACGGCGCGCCGACCGCGATCAGCCGCACCGAGGCCTGCTCACCCGGCGCCGCAATGGACGTGATGCCCGCGGCCGCTCCCCCGATGACGGCCAGCGCTGCCGCACCGCCGGCGAAGAACTTAACGGTTTTCATGGTCCCCCCTTGGGCGGGCACGCGTCGACGGACCGTGCCAATGTGCGTCTTTTCGATTGTTGTTTCGTGTTTGCGCACCGAGACGTTACGGGCACGCCATGTGAACAACCTGTGCGCCCGCTATGTGGGTGCACAGGCCACTCGGCTTTGCTAGTTCGTCGCGGTAGCGGCCTGTATCAGGGCGATCGCGGCGTCGTGCTGCAGGATCCAATTGCCGCCCTCGTTGACGAACGCGAGGTGCTTTTCGACCGGCCCGGCGAACCTCGGACCCGAGATGGCCACGTCGGCCTGGGCCGCGTTCGGGCCGGCCGGCGCAATGTTCGTGACGGCGAACGTCTCCGGGAAGTTTCCGTTCCGGTACGCCTTCCGCAGGTCATGGTCGGCCACATGGCCCTCGTCCGGAGCGATACCGTTTTGGACCAGGTTGGTCTTGGTCGTGTACGACACGCCGGGATCGGTGGCCTGAACGCACAGGTTGGACAGCTGGTCCGGGCTCGGCAGTCCAGGCGCCGGCGGCGGATCCTGTGGCAGCGGTGCGGCGGCGGCGGGAGCGACGGACGTCACGCCGACGGCCGCCGCGCCCATCGCTATCGCGCTGATGGCCAAGGACTTCAAGGGTTTCGTTCTCATGGTCGGGTCCTCCCCCTGGTGAGTAAGAGTTGTGATTCTGCCCGCGGCGCCCGCTGTTCTTGGTCTCGGGCGGGTCACGGTACGGGCACGCTGCCGGCGCTCAGTCGCCCGCCATGGCCTCGCGCAGCGTCTTGGGCCGCAGGTCGGCCCAGTTCTCGTCGACGTAGTCCAGGCACGCCGACCGGCTCGCTTCGCCGAAGACCGCGCGCCAGCCGTCCGGGATTTCGGCGAACGCGGGCCAGAGGCTGTGCTGCTCCTCGCCGTTGATCAGCACGTAGAAGGCGCCGTCGTCGTCATCAAAGGGGTTGGTGCTCATCGCTTCTCCTCGTCGTTCGTTGGGTCCCAGAACCCGCTGACAGCCCAGCGGCGCCCAGCACCCGGTCGGACAGCAACCCGAGGCAGCTCAGGTTGGGAAAACCGGGACCCTGGGTGAGTCCGGAAAGGTTGGGCAGGAACAGCTTGGGCGTCACGTCGGTGACGGCCAGGTCGTAGCCGATCGCCTCCTGCAGGCCGTCGGCGGTCAGCGGGCCACCCAACCCGAGTTCGAGCAAGTCGAGGGCGTCCTGACCAAACAGCGAGGTGAACCACAGCGGGTCGGCGCCGGAGCCGTCGATGACCAGATCGAAACCGTGCACCGTCTCGAGGTTCTCGCTGCCCCGGTTGGTGGACAGCGTCAGCCGGATCTGCCCGTCGCGGCCCACGGCGTGGGCGACCCGGCCGCGCAGGTGGTGGATGCGGTCGTCGGCCAGCAGCGCCTCCTGCACGTTCGCCGAGAACACCCCGCGGTCGGTGCGCGCCAGCGCATCGCGGCGCTCGTCCAGCGTCAGGTCGGTCCAGTCGGTGGGGTCGGAGAACAGCGAGTTCTCGAAGAACCCCTCGCCGCGGGTGAACAACGTCACCTGCGGGGAGATGACGGTGATGCTGGAAACCCGGTGCCGGAACAGCTCGTTGAGCATCGACGCGGCGGTCTCACCGCCACCGATCACCGCCACCCGCTCGGCGCTGATCCGGTCGTCCGCCGCGGCCCGGTCCCAGAATTGGGCGATCGACAGCACGCGCGGATTGCCCGGCAGCAAGGACTTTTCGGCCTGCCCGGGGCCGGTGATCATCAGGGCGTCGGCGGGCACGGTCGTTTCGTGGGTCTGCAGCACCCAGCGGTCGCCGTCGACCGCAAGCCGTTCGACCTCGCCGTGCACCACATTCAGGCCGACCTGGCCGGCCACCCAGCCGAGGTACTGGCTCCACCGGCGATGGGTCGGCGCGGGCCGGCCCCGGTCGATCCACTCGGCGAACGACGCGGTGGCGATCAGGTACGACTGCCAGCTGTAGCGGGTCATCCGCTCGTCGAGCTCGGCGTTGCGCCGCGGTACCAGCGAGGAGCGGTAGGGGAAGCCGACATCTTTTTCCGGGCTGGTGCCCAGCCGGTGCGCACCGTCGGTCCATCCGCCGCTGGCCTGCCAGTTGGCCGCCACGCCGATGCGTTCGACCGCGACGATGTCCGGGACGTCAACTCCTGTGACGCCCATGTCGCGCAGCGCCGCTGCCTTGGCGGCGACGGCCACGGCCTTGGCTCCGGCGCCGAGGATCGCAAGTGTGCTCATTCCGCCATCTCCCGCAGTGTCTCGGTCCAAAGTCCTTGCAGCTCTGCGATTTCCGCCTCACTCAGAATGTCGGGCAGCGCCCGCCACTGGGTGGCCAGCACGCGGGCGGCACCGGTCCCGAGGACGCCGGCAACCACGGTCAGTTCGTGGCGCACCGCCTGGTCGGGCTCGGGCACCCAGTCGACCTCGGCCATCAGCTCGCGGTCCAGCTCGAGATCCCCGACGCCGACGTGGAGGTTGCCGAGGTAGTTGAGCAGCAGTTGGGGTTCGGGAAGTTCGCGCAGCCGGGTATCGGGCCGCAGGTAACGCAGTAGGCCGTAATCGACACCGCTGCCGGGGATTCGGGCCAAATCGGTGGGCCCGTCGGAGTGCACCCGCAACGGGTAGATCGCGCTGAGCAACCCGACGGTGTCGCCGGTATCGGTGTCGATTCCCAAATCCGTGCGGCCGTGCGTCTCCAGCGCCAACAGCGGGGCCGGGGTGTCCTGACCGCGCCGCCGCCGCCACGCGGTCACCGTGCGGGCGGCCGCGGTGATCAGCAATTCGCCCATCGGCTGCGCCGCCGCGAGCAGCCGCCCGGTGAGCTCGGGCCCGCAGGCCGAGACGCTGACCGCCAAGTCGACGGCGCGGTCGGTCTGCGGCCGCAGCCGCCGGGCGCCCAGCGGCGGATCGGCGCCCCGCAATTCGGCGGCCCAAAAGGCTTCCGTACTCAGCGTTTTCGCCCGCTCGGCGAGCAAGCGCGACCACTGGCGGTAGGTGGTGTGCTCGCGGACCGGTGCCGGCGCGCGCCCCGCGGCCAGGGCGTGCAGGCCGGCATCGAGCTCGCCAAGCACGATCCGCCAGGAGGCCGGGTCCATCGCCAGCACGTGGGCCGTCAACACCAGCAGCCCGGGCTCGTCCGCTCGGCGTAGCCACACCGCGGACAGCAGCCGACCGGCCAGCGGGTCGAGGCTCTCCACCGCCTCGAGGACATGCTTGGCGACGTCGTTGGTCGGCTCGCCGCCCACCCACGCCTCATTGAGGATGTCGACGTTCGGTTGTGCGACAAGCGTCGTCGCGTCGCGGTCCAGCCGGCATCGCAACACCTCGTGCCCGTCGAGGACCGCGCGCAGCAGCGCCTCCAGGCCGTCTCGGGTGATCGTGTCGGGCAGCCTGATGACTTCGGTCTGCGCGAGCCGTCGGGCATCGCCGTACTCGTAGAGCCAATGAACGCTGGGCAACACCGGGATCGGTTCGCCGGACTCTTCGACGCCGCCCGGATCCGCGTGCCGGGCGGCGTCGGAGTCGATCGCCGCGGCGAGTTCGCGGATGCTGTCGCACTCCACCATCGACCGCGCCCGCAGCGCCAGACCGCGACGGCGGGCGGCCTGCACGACCGACAAAGCCGAGATGCTGTCGACGCCCAGCTCCAGAAAGCTCGCCGTGACGTCGACGTCGGCGCCGCCCAAGACGTCGGTGAACGCCTGGGCCAGCGCCGCCTCGGTCGGCGTATCGGGCGGGACGGCGGGGCCATCGACGACATCAATTGCCGCCAAAGCCTTTTCGTCGATCTTGCCGTGCGGGGTCAGCGGCAACTCGTCCACGACCACGATGTGATGAGGCACCAGGTAGCGCGGCAGCCGGTCGAGCAGCATCGCGCGCAGTTCGGCCACCGCCGGCCGGTCGGGCCCGCCCGCCACATAGGCGGTCAGCCGGGGCCCATGGGTGTGGTGGCGGACCAGCACGTGGGCGCCGCGCACCCGGTCGTGGCCGCAGAGCACGGCCGCGATCTCGCCGGGCTCGACGCGGAAACCGCGGATCTTGAGCTGGTCGTCGCTGCGACCGAGGAACTCGAGGCCGCCGTCGGGCATGCGGCGCACCACATCTCCGGTGCGGTACATCCGGGTGCCCCGGCCGTTCGGTTCGGCGACGAAACGCGTTGCGGTTTCGGCCGCGCGCCCGAGGTAGCCGCGGGTCAGCTGATCGCCCGCCAGGTACAGCTCACCCGCAGCGCCGTCGGGGACCGGCCGCAGCCAGGCGTCCAGGACGTAGGCGCGGGTGCTGCGGGTCGGACGCCCGATCGTGGGCCGAGCGTGTTCGCCGATGGCCGCGACGACGGCCTCGACCGTGGTCTCGGTGGGCCCGTAGCAGTTGAAGGCCGTCATCGCCGTTCGGGCGCATTCGGTTTGGATCGCCCGCCACGCGGTGACACCGAGGGCTTCGCCGCCGAGCGCGAGCACCGCCAGCGGCACCCGAGCTAGCAGCCCCGCGTTGTGCAGCTGGCCGAACATCGACGGCGTGGTGTCGATCATGTCCAGGCCGAAGCGGTCGATCACGTCGACCAGCGTCTCGGCGTCACGTTGATGCTCGTCGTCGACGACGTGCACCGAGTGCCCATCGAGCAAGGCCGCCAACGGCTGCCACGCCGCGTCGAAGGTGAACGACCAGGCGTGCGCGATGCGCAGCGGTCGCCCGATGCGCGCGGCGGCGGGCCGAAGGACGCGCTCGATGTGGTCGTCGATGTACGCCGCGAGCGCGCGGTGCGTACCGATGACGCCCTTCGGTGCGCCGGTCGTGCCCGAGGTGAAGACGGCGTAGGCCGCGTGGTCCGGCGGCACCGTGACGGCCCGGTAATCGGCGCTTCCGGCGGCGCCATTGGCGACGAAGTCCTCGTCGACGACGATCGGAGCCGACGTCTGGCGCAGGATCTCGGCGATCCGCTCGCCCGGCATGCCCGCGTCCAGCGGCACGATCATGCCGCCGGCTTTGAGGACGGCCAGCATGGCGGCCACATAGAGCGGGCCGCGGCGCAGCATGATCGCCACCGGGGCCTCGCTGGCCGCGCCCGCCCGCCGCAGCGCGGCCGCCAGCCGATCGGCAAGCGCGTCGAGCTCACCGTAGGTCAGCCGCCCGTCTTCCCAGCTGACCGCCGTCGAATCGGGTTGCGCGGTGGCGATTTGGGCGAAGCGGGCGTGCACCGCGGCCGCCGGCGCCTCCGGTAGTTCCACGGGGGCCGGGTCGCGCTCGCCGTCGAGCAGGATGTCGACCTCGCGCAGCGGCCGGTCCCACTTGTCCACCAACCGCTGCACCACGGCCAGCAGCCGATTGCCGAGGTCTTCGGGCGCGGTCGCGCCCAGCGCACCGTCGAGCACCTCGACCAGCACCGTGAGCCCGTCGGCGCTCGGGTGGGCGGCGATGGTCACCGGGAAATGCGACACGCTCTCCAGCGCCACCGGACGGAAGGTCGCGCCGTTTGCGACGAATTCGGAGGCCCCGACGACCTCACCGGGCGGGAAGTTTTCGTACACCAGCAGCGTGTCGAACATCTCACCGACACCGGCGATGGCCCGCAGCTCGGCGTGACCCAGGTAGCTGTGGTCCCGCAGCGCGGCGGATTCACGTTGCAACGCAAGGCATTGCGTTCCGGCGGGCTTGCGCGGGTCCAGGCGAACCCGCAACGGGACGGTATTGATGAACATGCCGACCATCGATTCGACGCCCGGCAGTTCGCCCGGCCTGCCCGACACGGTCACCCCGAACGTCACGTCATGGCGGTCGGTGAAGACCGATAGTATTGTCGCCCAGGCCATCTGGACGAGCGTGTTGAGGGTGACACCGCGGGTGCGGGCGGCGTCGGCCAGCGCGGCGGTGGCCCCGGGGTCGAGGCGCAGCGTGGTGCGTCGCGGTACGCCCGCCGCCGGCGGGGTGGCGGTCAGCGCCGGCGAAAGCAGGGTGGGCCCGTCCGTGCCGCCGAGGTGCTCGGCCCACAAGGCGCGGCTGGCGGCCTGGTCCCGGTTCGCCAGCCAGCCGATGTAGTCGCGGTACGGCCGCGGCGGTGGCGGCAGCGCGGCGGCGTCTCCGCCGGCCCGATACAGGGCCAGGAGTTCGGACACCAGCAGCGGCAGCGACCACCCGTCGATGACGATGTGGTGCGCGACGATGACCAGATGCCACCGCTGCTCCGGCAATTCGATGAGCAGGAACCGGATCAGCGGTCCGCGACCCACGTCGAAACGGCGTTGGCGCTCTTCGGCTTCCAGCGCCCCGACCTCGTCAGGCTCGGCGGGCACGCACCGCCACGGCAGCTCGGCGCTGCTCGGTATCACCTGGACGGGCCGGCTCAGGTCGCCGTGGATGAAGCTTGCCCGCAGGTTGGGATGCCGCATCAGCAGCGTCGCGGCGCACTCGCGCAACAACGCGACGTCGAGCGGGCCCACCACGTCGGCGGCCATCGCGATGACGTACGGGTCGGCGCCCGAGCCGTCTTCGGAGGCCAGCGTCGCCATCGAGAACAGCCCCTGCTGCAGGGGGCTGAGCGCCATCACATCCTCGATGGCCGGCCGCGGGTCGGCTCGGGTCACGGCCGATCACCCCAGGACGAGGTCAGGGCCGCCAGCTCGTCGGCGGAAAGCCCCGAAGTGCTCATCGGCGCATGGGAGCCGCCGTTCTCGGGTTCGGTTTCGGCCGTCGACTTGGCATCCAGGGCGGCAGCGAGCTCGCGGAGCACGGGATGTTCGAAGATCATCCGCGGGGTCAGCGGCATTCCGGCGTCGCGGGCCCGCGCGGCCACCCGCACGGCGAGGATGCTGTCCCCGCCGAGATTGAAAAATTCGTCGTGCCGCCCGATTTCGCCGGTGTCGAGCACGTCGGCGAGGATTTCGGCGAGCGCCCGCTCGGTGGCGGTGTTGGGCGGTTCGGCCGGGCCCCCGGGTGCCGGCGTCGGTGCGGGTCGCTCGATGTCGGCGACCAACTGGAGTTGGCCGTCGTCGGTCCACATGCCGCGTTCGCCGTTGCGGTACAGCCTCGAACCCGGTTGGGCGGCAAACGGATCGGCGACGAAGCGGGTCGCGGTGAGCGAAGCCCGCGCCAGCCGGCCGATGACCGCCGGGCCGCCACCGTAGTAGACGTCGCCCACCACCCCGGTCGGGACGGGGTTCAGCCAGGCGTCCAGCAGGTACACCCGAGCGGCCCCGTCGCCCGCGGTGGCCCGGGCCAGAATCCGCGCTCTTTCTTGCGCGCCGGTGATCTCGACGTCGCGCAACCGTTGATCGGGGTCGTCGGCGAACGCCTCGATGACGCGGATCAGCCACTCTGCGAACCGTTCCGCGGTGGCGCGCCGGTATAGCTCGGGGCGATAGATGACGTGGCCGCGGTAGCCGTCTTCGGACGCGAAGAAGTTGACGGACATGTCGGCGTGCGCCACGTCGAAGTCCGGCTCCAGCGCGGTGAGCGTGGTGTCGCCGTCGGGCCCGCTGTCGATCACCTGGTCTTGCGGCAACTGTTCGCGAACGTGCACCACCACGTCGAACAGCGGGTTGCGCGACAGGGACCGGGCGGGCTTGACGGCGTCCACCACTTGGTCGAACGGCAGGTCTTGATGTGAGTAGGCGGCCAGCGCCACGTCCCTGGTCCGCTGCAGCAGCTCGCGCAGTGTGGGGTTGCCGCGCACGTCATTCCGCAACACCACGATGTTGATGAAAAACCCGACGAGGCGGTCCAGGTCGGATTCGTTGCGGCCGGCGACCGGGGTGCCGAGCGGGACGTCCGTGCCGCCGCCGGCCTTGTGCAGCACCACCGCGACGGCGGCCTGCAGGAGCATGAACTCGGTGATGCCGAGCTCGCGGGTCAGGGCGGCCAGCTTGGCGCGGGTTGCGGCGCCGAAGCCGAACTCGACGGCATTACCGGCGCCGGTGAGCGCGGCCGGCCGTGGGAAGTCGGGACGCAAACCGTTGTCCTCGGCCAGCCCATCGAGTTGACGGGTCCAGTAATCGCGCTGCGGTCCGGCGATGCCGGCGCTGTCGTCCAGCAGCGCCGCCTGCCACGCGGCGTAGTCGGCGTATTGCACGGGCAGCGGTTCCCACGCGGGAGGTCGGCCGGCGCGGCGGGCCCGGTACGCGGTGAGCAGGTCGGTGAACAGCACACCGGCGGACCAGTGATCGCCGGCGATGTGGTGCGTCACCACCGACAGGACCTTGCGGTCCGGCGTGCCGAGCACCGCCGCCCGGATCGGCAGGTCGGTCTCCAGGTCGAAGACGTGACGGCGCTCCGCATCCAGTTGGGCCCCAAGCCATTCCGCGTCGGGCCCGTCGGCACGGCGCACCGGAACCTCGGCGGGCGGGTGGACGATCTGATGGGGGACGCCGTCGATCTCGCGGTAGGTGGTGCGCAGGATCTCGTGCCGGGTCACGACGTCGGTGACGGCCGCCGCCAGCGCGTCGGTGTCGCAGGGGCCCCGCAACGCTGCGACGAACGGAATGTTGTTGACGGCGTTGGCCCCGTCGAACCGATAGGTGAACCAGCTTCGCAGCTGTGACGACGAGAGCGGAACCGGCCCGCCCCGGTCCAGGGCGGTCAGCCGTGGCCGCGCCGCCGCCTGATCGGCGGCGTCGATGTGCGCGGCGAGCCGCGCCACCGTCGCGAGTTCGAAAACCTCGCGCACGCCTATGTCGACGCCGAACGCGTTACGGACCGACGCGACCAACTTCGTCGCGAGCAGCGAGTGGCCGCCCAGGTCGAAGAACGAGTCGTCGGCGCCAACCCGGTCGCGGTCGAGCAACTCGGCGAACAGTTCGGCCACGCGCCGCTCCGTGACCGATCCCGGTTCACGGAACTCCGCGCCGGAACTCACCTCCGGGGTTGGCAGCGCGGCACGGTCGATCTTGCCGTGCGCGGTGATCGGGATCTCGTCGAGCACAACGTATGCCGCCGGGACCATGTATTCGGGCAGCGCCGCGGCGACGCGGGCCCGGATGCGGTCGAGGTCGACCTCGGAGGTTCCCGCGGCGGGCGTCACATAGCCAACCAGACTCTTGCCGAGTCCCGGCAGGTCGCTGACCACCACGACCGCCTGCCCGACCGTCGGGTCGACCGAGATGGCCGCGGCGACGTCACCCAGTTCGATCCGGAAGCCGCGGATCTTTACCTGTTCGTCGGCGCGGCCCACGAACTCGACGTCGCCGTCCGCGTTGCGGCGCGCCAGGTCACCGGTTCGGTACATCCGGGCGCCGGGATTGAACGGGTCGGCGACGAACCGCTCGGCGGTCAGCCGGCCGCGGCGATGGTATCCGTGCGCCAGATGCGTTCCGCCGAGGTAGATCTCGCCGATCACGCCGACGGGCACGGGTCGCAGCGAATCGTCGAGCAGGTGCATCGTCGTGTTGATCTTGGGCCGGCCGATGGGCACGATCCGGGTGCCTTGCGGGCCTTCGACCTTGAACCGGCTGGCGTTGATCACGGTCTCGGTCGGACCGTAGAAGTTGTGCAGCAGCGCGTCGAACGTCGCGTGGAACTTGTCGGCCACCTCGCCGGGCAGCGGTTCGCCGCCGATGGGCACCCGCTGCAACGTCCGCCACTGGTTGACGCCGGGCAGCGACAGGAACAGGCCGAGCAGCGAGGGCACGAAATGCATTGCCGTGATTCCCTCGTCGCGCAACAGGGCGGTCAGGTAGCCGATGTCGTTGAGCCCGCCGGGGCGCGGGATCACCATTCGCGACCCGCAGGCCAGCGTGCCGAAGATCTCGGCGATCGACACGTCGAAGCTTGGCGACGCGACCTGCAGCAGCCGGTCGGTGTGGTCCACCCCGTACTCGCCCTTGAACCAGACGAAGTATTCGGCGACGGGACGGTGCGGCACCGCAACGCCTTTGGGCAACCCGGTGGTGCCCGACGTGTAGATCAGGTACGCGGTGTTTTCCGGCCGCAGCGGCCGCACCCGGTCCGCGTCGGTGGGGTCGTCGGCGCGGTAGGCGGCGAGGTCGGCCACCGGCTCGCGCAGCACCAGCTTGGCGTCGCAGTCCTCGAGGATGAAATCGAGTCGGTCCCGCGGATAGCTGGGGTCCACCGGTACGTACACCGCGCCGGACTTGGCGATGCCGACCGCGGTGACGACCAGGTCCGGCGACTTGTCGAGCAGCACGGCCACGCGGTCCTCGCTGCCGATCCCCTTCTCGATCAGCCAGTGCGCCAACCGGTTTGCCGCCTCATTGATGTCGCGGTAGGTGAACCGGCGGCCTTCGTAGGCGACGGCGACGGCGTCGGGGGTCCGCGCGGCCTGCTCGGAGACCAGGTCGGCCAGGGTTTTGGGGGCGGTCTGGAACTCCTCGCCGTGCGACACCTCACGCAGCCAGCCGGCGTCGGCCTCGTCCAGGAGCGCCAGTCCGGCCAGCGGCCGGTCCGGTGCGGCCAGTGCGTCATCCAGCAGCACGGCGAAGTGATGCAGCATCTGGCGCACCAGCGCTGGGTCGAGGATCTCCAGCAGGTGTTCGGCCTCCACCAGCGCACCGGTGCCGTCGAATTCGACCATGAAGCCCAGCGGCAGCTGAGTGAGGTTGCTGCGCAGGCCGTAGCGCTCGCACTCGACGCCGGGCGGGCGGAACCCGCCGCCGTCCGGCTCGCGGAATCCGAAGCTGACCCGGGTCATCCGTTCCGCGCCGTGGCGGCGATCGGGGTTCAGTTCGCGCACGGCACGATCGAGGCCGACCCGTTGGTGCGCAAACGCTCCGGTCGCCACGTCGCGCGTCGACTTGAGCAACTCGCGAAAGCTCATCCCCGGCCGGGGTCGCAGCCGCAGCGCCACCGTGTTGCCGAAATAACCGATGGCGTCGTCGGTTCCGGCGCCACGGTTGAGCACCGGTGCGGCCACCAGGAAGTCGTCGCTATGGGTGTAGCGATGCATGAGGGCGCCGAAGGCGGCAAGCAGCACCATGTATGGGGTGCAGCCGGCGTCGCGCGCCATCGCGATCACCCGCTGGGCGGTGTCGCCGGACAACCGCAGTTCGCTGCGGGCGGCCCGCCAGTTGGTCGGCATCGTCGTCCCGGCCGGGCCGGGCAGCTCCAGCGGCTCGGGCGGGTCGGCCATGACGGCGCGCCAGTAGTCGAGATCGGCCTTCGTGGTGTCGGGCGCTGACGGCGCCGACGTGTGGCGGTAGGGCGCCAGCTCGACACCCGCGTAGGCATTGGTGAGGTCGCGGAAGAAGATCCGCCACGAGCCGTCGTCCCAGGCGATGTGGTGGGCCACCAACAGCAGCACGTGCTCGTCGGCCGCGACGCGCACCGCGGTGATCCGCAGCGGTGCGTCTTTGGAAAGGTCGACGGGGGCGGAGAATTCGCGCTGGGCAAGCACCTCGAGCCGAAGCCGGCGCGCGTGTTCCGACAGGTCGGCCAGGTCGTGTTGCGCCCAGCCCGGGCGGAGATCGTCATGCACGCTCGGTCGGGGGGTGCCGTCGTCGCCGACGGTGTAGGTGGTGCGCAGGATCGGGTGCCGGCGGGCGACCGCGTCGACGGCATCGTGCAGCCGCGCGAGGTCGATGTCGCCGGTGATCCGGTAGGAGACGCACACATTGAGCAGCGCGCCGCTGGGGTCGGCCAGGTGGACGAACCACATCCGGGCCTGGCCGTCGGAAAGCTGGTCGTCGGCGTGAGCGTTGGTCTCCCCGGTGTCGGCCGAGAGGCCGCGGTCGGCGAGCCGGCGCCGAAGCAGTTCCAGGCGGGCGCCGGTGTCGGCGATGTCAGTCACGCACTGTGTCCATCTTTTGGGTCCACCTTCTGTGCTCTGCCGGAGCGCCCGTGGGCGCCCTCGAGTTGTTCGACGAGTTCGGCGCCGGTGATGTCGCCCATCAGTGTCGCCAGCGACACCGTTCGGCCGATCGTCGATTTGAGGCGCTTGCGCAGGTCCAGCGCCAGCATCGAGTCGACGCCAAGGTCGAAAAGCGATTCGCCGAGGTTCAGTTCGCCAGCCCGTTCCATCCCGAGGACGGCCGCCAACTGGCTGCGCACCACCTCGACGACCGGAAGCTTTGCGGCGTTGCGATGTTCGGCCGGTTCGGACCGCCTGCCGTCCAGGAATATTCGCAGCCGGGCCGCGTCGGCCGAGAACACCAGCGGGTCGTCGGGCCACTCACGCAGGCTCGCCTCGATCGCGTCCCGCGGCGTCATCTGCCGCAGGCCCGAACGCTCGATGTTTTCCACCTCGGCCGCATCCAGGATGCCCCGGCCCGACTCACCGCCGGACGACGGTTGCCACAGGCCCCACCGCACCGATACACAGTGCCGGCCCGCGGCGCGCAGTTCGGCGGCCATGTGGTCCAGCAGGCGGTTGGCCGCGGAGTAGGCGGCGTGTCCGCGTCCGCCCCACAGCCCGGATACCGACGAGCACAACAGCATTCGCGCGCCGGCGCGCACCGGCCACAGTTCGGCGAGGTGGATCAGTCCGGTGACCTTGGCGGCGAAGGCCTCGTCGAGGGTGGCCTCCGTCGGAACGGCGCCCGCGCGGAACCCGACGCTGCCCGCCGCGTGCACGATCAGCGACGCACCGCCGGCTCCGTATCGTGCTGCGGTGAGCGCCAATTGGGCTCGATCGGTGAGGTCGCACGGCGCGGGCACCAGCTCGGTGCCGTGCTCGGCCGCCAAGGCCTTCACCACCCCCGGGTCCGCGCTGCGACGGCTCAGCAGGACGATGCGCCGCGCGCCGCGCTCGGCGAGGTAGCGGGCGTAGTGCAGACCGATGGCGCCGGCACCGCCGGTGATGAGGACGTCGTCGAGCACCCCGGAGTCCAGTGGCCACTGCGCGGCGGGGGGCGCGTCGCGGAACGAGCGCTCGAACAGCGCCTGCCCGCGCAGCGCGAGTTCGCCGGCCCCGGACAGCAACGCGTCGACGACGGTGGCGCCGGCGGCGGGCGTCAGCTTCCACGACGGCAGGTCCAGCTGGTTGAAAGTCCGTTCGGGGTGGTCGAATCCGGCGCTGCGGTGCATCGCGGCCAGCGCCGCGTGGCCGGCCGACGACGGCGCGTCGCACGGGCCGACGCGGTCGGCGGCGACGGTGAGCAGGCAGACGGTGTGGCAGCGGGGGCCCGGCGCGTTCGGGTAGTCGAGCAGGCCGGCCGCGGCCAGGCCTGTGAGCGCCTCGGCGGCCCGCTGCGCGCCGGCACCGCCGAAAACCGGCGCGATCACCGCGACGATTTCGGCGTCGCGCGGTTCGCCGAGTTCGGCAGCGGGATGGGACTCGATCGCCGCGCACAGCGGGCGGGCCAACGGGCTTTCGGCGCCAATGCTGATCACCGCGATTCGCGTGAGCGGCCCCGGTGTGGGCACTACCGCCCGTTGCCAGTGCTCCATCACGATGTCGGGCGCTCTGGCTGCCGACACGGGTGGCAGCGGCGCCGGGTGCGCCCACATCGGGATCGCGCGCATCGGGGCGTTCGGAAACCCTTGTAGGCCAACGTCGCCGGCCGGCGGGACGCCCAGGTAGTCGCCCCAGGTGTATCCGGGGTCGGCGACGGCGGCGGTGAGGATGTTCGCCGACAGCGCCTCGAGCACCGGCTCGTCGCGGTGGCCTGAACCGACCAGCACCGCGGGGCCGTCCGGTGCATCCGCCTCGAAGGTCTGGCCGATCGTGAACAGCAGCGCCGGATGGGCCGACATTTCGATGAAGGACCCCGCGCCGCGACGGATCGCCGAGGCGAACGCGCGGTCCAATCGCACCGTGTTGCGCAGGTTGGCATACCAGTAGTCACCGAATGGCTCGTCGGGTGCCACCACGTCGCCGGTCGCGCCGCCGATGAATTGCACCGGGGACTCGAGGAATTCGGAGGCGGGCAGCCGCGCGACGAACTCGTCGCGCAGCGGCTCGAGCACGCTGGTGTGCCCCGGGAAGCCCGCGGTGATCTCGCGGGCGAACTGACCGCGCTTGCGCACCGCGTCGGCGATCGCCAGCACCGCGTCGCGTTCGCCGGACACCGCCACGGTGGACGCCGAGTGCACCACCGCCAGCTCCGCCCAGCCGTCCGCCGCCGCGATGAGCGCGCCGGCCGACTCGGCGCTGACGCCCAGCGTGGCCATCGCGTAGCGACCCGGCAGGCGGTCCACCACGGCGGCCCGTGCGGCGACGACGGCGACGGCGTCCGGCAAAGTCATGGCGCCGGCGACGAAGGCCGCGGCGACCTCACCGAGGCTCTGGCCGATGGTGAGGTCGGCAAGCACGCCGCACGACCGCCAAACCTCCGCCAGCGCGACAGCATGGACGAATTGTGCTCCCTGTACCTCGATTTCGGAGAAGGCCGCCGGCTCGTCCCCGACCGTCAGGTAGCGCAGCGGTGACACGTGGCCGGCGGCCTCGAACGCCGCGACGCAGTCATCGGCCGCCGCCCGGTAGGTCGGCAGCGCCCGGTACGCGACGGCGCCCATGCCCGGCCAGTGCACGCCCTGACCGGGGACCACAAAGGCCTGCCGCGGCGCGGAATCCGCCGCGGAACGCGCGACCAGCGGATGCTCTCGCGCCGTGGCCAGCGCCCGCAGCCCACCGATGAGCTCCGCCCGGTCGGCGGCGCGCAGCACCGCGCGGTGTCGGCGCACCCGTCGGGTCCGCAGCAGCTGACGGCCCACCTGGCCCACGGTCGTTTCCGGGCAGCGCTCGAGGTAGTCGGCGATCGCGCCGGCGTCCTCGCGCACGAGATCGTCGGCGTGCGCGCTGAGGAGCACCGGGTCGCGCCCGTCGGGCAGTCGGTTAAGGGGCATCGGGCGACCCGTAATCCGGCATCGAGACGATCAGATGGGTGTTGGTGCCGCTCATCCCGAACGCGGATACCGCCGCGGTTCGCCATCCGTCGACGGCCGGCCACGGTGTCAGCTTGTCGGCCAGCCGCAAACCCTGTTTCTCCCAGTCGATTTCGCGGCTGGGCTCGTCGACGTGCAGGGTCGGGGGAACGGCGGCGTGCTCGGCGGACAGGATGACCTTGGCGAGGCCCAGCGCGCCGGCGGCGGCTTGCGCATGGCCGATGTTCGACTTGACCGAGCCCAAGAGCGGCCCGCGCCCGGGCGGCGCGGTCCCGTAACTGGCCGCGAGTGAGCACAGTTCCGTCCGGTCACCGAGCCGGGTGCCGGTGGCGTGCCCCTCGACCATCCCGACGTCGACGGGCTCGACGCCGGCCTGCGCGATGGCGCGCCGAAACAGTCGCAGCTGCGCGTCGCCGCTGGGGGCCATCAGCCCGTCGCTGCGCCCATCGGAGTTCAGGCAGCTGGCGCGCACCTCGGCGAGGACGCGGCGCCCGTCGGCCACCGCCCGGGACCGGCGCTGCAGCACGAACATGGCCGCGCCCTCCGCCCAGACGGTTCCGCTGGCGAGCGCGCTGTACGGCCGGCAATGGCCGTCGTCGGACAGCGCGTGCTTCGAAGAAAATTCGACGAAATAGCCCGGGCTGCCCATCACGCACACCCCGCCGGCGAGCGCGAGGTCGCAGTCGCCGGCCCGGATCGCCTGGACCGCGGTATGAAACGCCGCGAGCGCCGACGAGCAGGCGGTGTCTATCGTCAGCGCCGGCCCCGCCAGGTCCAGCGTGTAGGCGATGCGCCCCGAGATGACGCCCAGCGACGTCCCGGTCATCAAATGTCCGCTGTGGTCAGAGAACTCGGAAAGCGCCGGGCCATACTCCAGTGCGGAGGCGCCGACATAGCAGCCCACATCGTGACCGGCGAGGTCATCGGGGTTGATGCCGCTGTTCTCCACGCTCCGCCACGCCACCCGCAGCCCGACCCGCTGCTGGGGGTCCATGGCCGTCGCTTCCCGTCGTGAGATGCCGAAGAATTCCGGGTCGAATGTCGTTGCACTGGAAAGGAATCCGCCAAGATCATGGATCGGCTTGAAGCCGTCCCGGCGGGATCCGTCGAACACCTCGCGAAGCGCCCAGCCCCGGTCGGTGGGGAACGGGCCGAGCGCCTCCCGCTGTTCGGACAGCAACGCCCAGAAGTCGTCGGCGGTTTCCACGCCGCCGGGCGCCTCCAGGGCGAACCCGACAATAACGACCGGGTCGTTATCGGACATCGGCGCTCACCATCCGGGCCACCGCGTCGAGGTGGTCGTCGAGGTAGAAGTGGCCACCCTCGAATTCCGACACCGTGAATCGGCCGGAGGTGTGGGTTTCCCAGCGCGCCAGGGTTTCCCGGCTGATCCGGTGATCGCGATCGCCGCCGACCGCGTGAATGTCGGCGGCGATGCGCACGTCGGGGCGGCATGAGTAGGCGTTCAGGGCGCGGTAATCGGCCTGCACCGCCTGGACTAGTAGTTCGACGAATTCCTCGTCGTCCAGCAGCTCGGGGTCGGTGCCGCCGAGATCGATCATGTCCGCCAGCACCCCGCTGCCGCTGGTCGGCAGCGGTCCGTAGGCTTCGACGGTGGAGGGGGCCTGCCCGGCCGAGGCCCACAGCACGCGCACCGGCACGCCATTGCGTTCGGCGACCCGGGCGAACTCGAACGCCACAACGGCCCCCATGCAATGCCCGAACAGGCTCAGCGGAGCCACCGAGCTCCAGTCGCCCGCCTCGAACAACTCGAGGGCGAGCGCGTCGATGCTCTCGGCCGGGGGGTGGTTCCGCCGGTCGGCCCGCTGCGGGTACTGCACCACGAAGGCGTCGACGTCATTGGACGACAACGCTTTCGCCAGTGACCGATACGCCGCGGCGGCACCGCCGGCGTGTGGGAACACGACCACCGAGCCGCGCGCCGTGGCGGCGGTAAACCGCTTCACCCACGGCTTGAACTCGCGCCGTGCCGGCGTGGGGGCGGTGTCGAGCGCGGACAACACGTCGGCGCTCGACATGTCCGCGATCTCCAGATACACGTCGGCCACCCGCTCGAGCCGGTCGCCGTTCGCCTCGCGGCCGGTCAGCAAGTCGGCCAGCGTGGCGACGGTCCGGGCGGCAAAGACGTCGGCGACCATCAGGCTTGGCGAGTCGAGCCACTGGCGGATGCCGACGACGGCCTGCGTCGCAAGGACGGAATCGCCGCCGAGCGAGAAGAAGTCGTCGTGCACACCCACCGCAGCGGTGTCCCGGTCGAGAAGGTCCGCGATGATGTGGCACAGCGCCCGTTCCAGTTGCGTGCGCGGGCCCTGATGGGGCGCGGACGCTTCGCCGGAGTCGACCGCCTCGGCCAGCTGACGACCGACGGCGCGCCGGTCGATCTTGCCGCCGTCGGTGAACGGGATGCGGTCGGTCAGCGATATGTGCTGCGGAACCATGTGCGCGGGAACGAGATCGGCGAGAAGCTGGCGTATTCGCGGTGCGGTCAACGCGTCGTCGTCAAGACGGACGGCGGCGGCCAGCACTTCGCTGCCGCCGGAGCCGGGCACCAGGGCGGCCACGGCCGCTCGCACCCCGGGCACCCGGCGCAGCGCCGCCTCGATCTCGCCGAGCTCGACGCGGTACCCGCTGACCTTGATCCGGTGATCGGCGCGGCCGACGAACTCGAGGGTGCCGTCCGGCCAGTAGCGCGCCAGATCGCCGGTGCGGTACCAGGTTCGGCCATCGTGGACGACGAAGCGCTCGGCGGTCAGCTCGGGGCGCCCGCGATAGCCCCGGGCGATGCCGCGGCCGGACACCCACAGCTCACCGGCCACCCAGTCGGGACAATCGGCACCGGTGTCGCCGACGACGCGGCAGGCGATATTGGGGAACGGCTTGCCGTACGGCACCGCGGTCCAGTCCGCGGGCATGTCGGCGTCGACCTCGAAAATGGTTGCGTGGACCGCCGTTTCGGTGGCACCCCCCAACCCCGCGAAGCGCATGTGCGGCGCCCGCGCCTGCAGCCGGCGGGCCAGGCCGGGACGCACCCAGTCGCCGCCGGTGGCCACCACCCGCAGCGACGACAGGCTGCCCGCCTGCACCTCGACCAACATCTCCAGCCAGCCCGGCAGGAAGTTCAGCACCGTGACCTGATGGGTGTCGATGAGCCGCGCCCACGCGTCCGGATCGCGTCGCTGCGCCTCGTCGACCACGACGATCGCCCCGCCGGCCCGCAGCGTTGCGAAGACGTCGAGCACCGAAAGGTCGCATTCCAGCGTCGAGAGGGCAAGGCAGCGGTCCGCCGCGCCGATCTCGAAGCGGCGGCTGAGAAATTCGACGGTGTTCATCGCGCCGTCGTGCGTCAGCTCAACGCCCTTGGGCTCGCCCGTGGAGCCCGACGTGAACAACACGTAGGCGAGCTCGGCGGGATCCGTTCTGGCGAAGGGAAAGTCGGCGATGGCGGGCGGCTCGCGGAGCACGTCGGCGATCACCACTGCGGGGACGGGCAGCGACAGCGGCTGCCCGCCGCACACCAGGGCCAGCCGCACCCCGCCCGTGTGCAGGATGCGCTCCGCGCGGTCGCGTGGTTGGTCGACGCCGATCGGCAGGTACACGCCGCCGGCGGCCAGAATGCCCAGCAGCGCCGGCAGCTGTTCGGCGGTCTTCGGGCCCATCACCGCGACGGTGTCGCCGTCGCCGATTCCCGCCGCCCGCAACGCCGCGGCCAGCGCCAGCGCCTGGCCGCGCAGCTGCGCGTAGGTGAGGTCGCCGGAGCTCGCGAACACGGCGGGCGCGTCGGGTTGTTGCTCGGCGCGCCGGAAGAACCCGTCGTGCAGGGCCTCCCCGCTCGGCGCGGCGCTGCGGCCGTTGACCGCCTCGCGCACCGCGCGTTGCGCGTCCGGCAGCGCCGGCAAAGCGGCGGCGTCCCAGGCGTCGTCGCTGGACGCCAGCCGTAGCAGTTCGTCGATGTGGTGGGCGAACATCGCGTCGATGATGCCCGGCCCGAAGACACCGTCGCGCACGTCCCAGTTCACCAGAACGCCGCCGTCGAACTCGGTGACCTGCGCGTCGAGCAGCACCTGCGGGCCCTGCGAAATGATCCAGGCGGGTGCGCCGAATTGCCTTGTGACATCGGCGCTGAACAGTTCCCCGAGGCCCAGCGCGCTGGTGAAGACGACCGGCGCCAGGACCTGGGTGCCGCGGCGGCGGCTGAGGTCGCGCAGCACGGACAGCCCGGGATAGGAGGAATGGGCGGCGGCCGTCCGCATCGCGTCCTGCACCGCGCGCGCCCGCGCGGCCGGGGTGTCGGCGTCTGTCAGGTCGACATCGAGCAGCAGCGACGAGGTGAAGTCGCCGACCAGCTTCTCGACGTCGGGGTGCAGCGCCTGGCGCCCGAACAGCGGCACATTCAGCAGGAACCGCGGCGAGGACCAGCGGGCCAGCACGTCGGCGAACGCCGCGGCCAGCGTCATCGCCGGGGTGATGCCGCGGGCCCGGGCGCGGGCAAACAGCGCGTCGCGGGTCGCCGGGTCCAGCCAATGCCAGCGACGGGTGCTGGTGCGTGCGCCCCGCCCGCCCGTCGACGGTGGCGCGGGCGGATCCGGCAGGTCGGGAATGCGCTGGGCCCACCAGTCCCGGTCGGCGTCGCGCTGCGGTTGGGGTTGCGCCTCCTGGCGCGCGACGGCCCGGCGGTATTCACGGTAGGTGTAACCCAATTCGGGCAGTTCCCGGCCGAGGTAGAGGGCGGCCAGGTCGGCCATCAGCGTGCGGTAGCTCATCGCATCGGCGGCCTGCATGTCCAGGTCGACGTGCAGCCGGGACCGCCCATCGGGCAGCAGCGTCACCGCGAGTTCGAACACCGCGCCGTCGAGCTGCTGGTGCGATTTGGCCTCGCGCAGGGCCGCCAGGCGCGGCTCGACCAGGTCGCGCTGGTCGCGCAGGTCCAGCACCGAGACGGGGAAGTCCCCGCACTCGTCGGCCGCCGCGATGCGCTGCGTGCCATCGGCCGAGAATCGCACCCGCAGCATCGGATGGCGACGGGCCAGCCGGTTGGCCGCCGCCCGCAGCCGGTCCGGGTCGATCGGGCCGCCGTCGAACTCGACGTACAGGTGCCCGGCGACGCCACCCAATTGCTGGTTGTCCTGGCGGCCGACCCACATCGCGTGTTGCATCGGCGCCAGCGGGAAGGGCTCGCCCTCCCCCGACGGTTCGGCGTCGGCGGGCGGGGCCGGTGCTTCGGCCGCCGGGGCGGCCGGGCTCGCCGTCACCAGCTCGGACCAGGCCTCGATCGTCGGCGCCGCGGCCAGGGCGGCGAAATCGACGGCGATGCCCTGGCGGCGCCACCGACCGGCGAGCGTCATCATCCGGATGGAGTCCAGGCCCTGGCCGATGAGGTTGCTCCCTGGGTGAATCGCGTCGGCGCGGACGCCGAGCAGCTCGGCGACCTCCGCGCGGATGTCCTCCGAGCACGCCGGGGCACGCACCACGAATCCTCCCTGAATTAGCAAAGGCTGCCCTAAGTTGTTTGGTTACCCTATCCTCATCCCTGGCGCCGCCGCTACCACCCCCCGAGCCCAAGGAGACAGATGGTCCCGAACACGACGCGGCGCTCGGCGGACCTGGACGGGTTCGTGCCTTTCCCGGCCGACCGGGCCGCGTCGTATCGCGCGGCGGGCTACTGGACGGGACGCGCCCTGGACACGATCCTCACCGACGCGGCGCGCCGCTGGCCGAACCGGACCGCGGTCGTCGACGCGGGGGCCGACGCCGGATACAGCTACGCGGAGCTCGACGAGCGGGTCAACCGCGCGGCAACCGGGCTGCGCGCGCTGGGCGTGGCGCCCGGCGACCGGGTCCTGCTCCAGCTGCCGAACGGCCGCGAATTCGCCGCGGCGCTGTTCGGACTGCTGCGGTCCGGCGCGATCCCGGTGATGTGCCTTCCCGCTCACCGGGCCGCCGAATTGGGCCACTTCGCCGCCGTCAGCGAGGCGACAGCCCTCGTGATACCCGATGCCGCAAGCGGTTTCGACTACCCGGCGATGGCGGGCGGGCTCGTCGATGCGCACCCGGCGCTCAAGCATGTGATCGTCGACGGCGACCCCGGAAAGTTCACGGGGTGGACGCAACTGTGCGAGCAAGGCAGCGCCCACTCGCCGCCGCCTTCCGACCCGGCAATGCCTGCGCTGCTGCTGGTTTCAGGCGGCACCACCGGCACCCCCAAGCTGATCCCCCGCACCCACGACGACTACGTGTTCAACGCGACGGCCAGCGCCGAGGTCTGCCGGCTGACGGCGGACGACGTCTATCTTTCGGTGCTGCCCGCGGGCCACAACTTCCCGCTGGCCTGTCCCGGCCTGCTGGGCGCGATGTCCGTCGGCGCCACGACGGTGTTCGACGCCGATCCCAGCCCGGAGGCCGCCTTTGCCGCCATCGCGCGCCACCGCGTGACCGTGACGGCCCTGGTGCCGGCGCTGGCCAAGCTGTGGGCCCAGGCCTGTGAGTGGGAGCCGGTAACTCCGAAGTCGTTGCGGCTCTTGCAGATTGGCGGAGCGAGGCTGGAGCCGACGGATGCCCGCCTGGTGCGCGCCACGCTGACGCCGGGCGTGCAGCAGGTGTTCGGGATGGCCGAGGGGCTGCTCTGCTACACCCGGCCGGACGATCCCCCGGAAGTCGTCGAGAACACCCAGGGCCGTCCGCTGTGTGCGGCCGACGAGTTGCGCATCGTCGACGCGGCCGGCCGGCCGGTGGCGCCCGGCGAGGAGGGCGAACTGCTGGTCCGCGGGCCGTACACGCTCAACGGCTACTTCCGCGCCGAACGCGACAACGAGCGCTGCTTCGATCCCGACGGCTTCTACCGCAGCGGTGATCTCGTCCGCCGCAGGGACGACGGCAACCTGGTGGTCACCGGCCGGATCAAGGACGTCATCTGCCGCGCCGGAGAGACAATTGCGGCGGCCGAACTCGAAGAACACATGCTGAGCCATCCCGCGATCCGTTCGGCCGCGGCGGTTGCGCTGCCCGACCCGTACCTGGGCGAAAAGATCTGCGCGGCGGTTGTTTTCGACCGGGTCCAGTTGACCCTCGCCGAGCTCAACGCCCACCTCGACGGGCGCGGCGTCGCCACCCACGCCCGGCCCGACGTGCTGGTCGCGCTGGCGGCGCTGCCCACGACGCCGATCGGCAAGATCGACAAGAAGGCGATCGTACGGTCAATCGACAACGGCTAGCGTCCGCTAAGTGTCAGCGTCCCTTCGGTTTTGAGGACCTTGTTGGCGGTGATCCGCTCGGTCTTGCGGGCCTCCCGCTCCAGGTAGCGCTGCTTGGATTCGTCGAATTTGTCGCCGGCCATCTCGAGTTCCTTGATCAGCACCCCGAGATCGTCGCGCATCCGGGCCGCCTCGCCGGTGAAGTCGTCACGCTCGAAGATGCGCCATTTCTTCAAGACCGGCATGACCACCTCGTCGAGATGGATGCGCGGGTCGTAGACGCCGCCGACCGCGATGATCACGGCCTTGCGCCGAAACTCCGGCACGGTAAACCCGGGCATCTTGAAGTTGCGCAGGATCCGATGCACCGAGCGCATCGCCTGGTTGGGCGCGATGTCCAGACCGGCGGCGCTGACGTCCCGGTAGAAGATCATGTGCAGGTTCTCGTCGTGCGACACCTGGGCCATCAGCTGTTCCGCGATGGTGTCGTTGGCGACTTTGCCCGTGTTGCGGTGGGCGACGCGGGTGGCCAACTCCTGAAACGACACATACATCACCGAGTCGAAGAGGCTGTCAGCGAACATGTAACCCTGGTGGTTCTGGCCGGGGCTGAACCCTCGAGTCATTTGCTCCAAGCGGAGCTTCTCCAGCTCGACCGGGTCGACCGCGCGGGTGACCACCAGGTAGTCGCGCAGCGCCGTGCTGTGCCTGTTCTCCTCGGCGGTCCAGCGGTTCACCCACTGTCCCCACGGGCCGTCCATGGTGAAGTTCATCGCGATCTCCCGGTGATATGACGGCAAATTGTCCTCAGTCAGCAGGTTTTGCACCATCGCGACCTGCGCCACGTCGGACAACCGGCTCTGCCCCGGCTCCCAGTCTTGGCCGTCCAGCGCGTAAAAGTTCTTGCCGTCCGACCACGGAACGTAGTCGTGCGGGTTCCACTCCTTGAACAGCGAGAGGTGGCGGTCGAGCAATTTTTCGACCACGGGTTCCAGCTCACGAAGTAGCTGCAAGTTGGTCAAGCCGTCGGACACGGAGCCCTCCCAGTTATGTGTGTCAATCAGTATCTGTGTCGTGTGGTTACACAAAGATGACACGCGGGAGGACCGGCCGACTAGGGACCAAAGTCCCCGGGCGACGGGATCGGCGACGGAAGGCCAGGCGCTATCGCCGGGGGATCAGGTACGGCGCGAGCGTGGACAGCTTTTCGCAGGTCTCCTCGAACTCGCGCTCGGGCTCCGATTCTTCGATGATGCCCGCGCCGGCGCGCAACCACGTCTTGCCGTCGCATTCGTAGGCAGCGCGCAGTGTCAGCGCCGCGTCCAGGCCGCCGTCCGCCGAAACCATCACCACGGCACCGGAGTAGAGGCCGCGCGGAACTTCGTCGAGGCGCAGGATGGCCTCGACGCCGGCCGCCTTCGGGATGCCGGAGGCCGTGACGGCCGGAAAGAGCGCCTCCAGCGCGTCCATGCGGTCCCTCGATGCGTCCAGGCGGGCGCTGACCGTCGAGCCGAGGTGCTGCACGCTCCCCCGCTCCCGCACGGTCATGAAGTCGCTGACGACCGAGGTCCCCGGCTCGGCGATCTCGGCCATCTCCTGTAGCGAGCTGCGTACCGAAATGGCATGCTCGACAATCTCTTTGGAGTTCGACTCCAATTCGTCGCGGGCCTGGCGATCATGCGCCGCACCACGACCGAGCGCGCGCGTCCCGGCCAGCGGCTCGGTCACCACCGTCCCGTCGTGCTGAACGGCTGCGACGAGTTCGGGGCTGTAACCCACGGCACGCATGCCGCCGAGCCGCAACAAGAAGGACCGCACCGGTGTGTTGTGCCGGCGGCCCAGCCGGTAGGTGGCCGGAAAGTCAAGCGGGAAAGGCACTTCGACGCAGCGCGACAGGATCACCTTGTGGTACTCGCCGTTGGCGATCTCGCGGACGGCCGCCGCCACTCGGGTGCGGTAGCCCGACGGGTCGTCGCTCAAGTCAACGGTGCGGGCGTCCGGCACGCCGGCGACGCCGTCGCTCAGCAAGCGGCGCACCGCCTCGGCGTGCGCGACGTCGGCACCGTGCAGGCCAACGCCCTGCTCGCTCACCACGATGCGGGTGCGGGGCCAAAACAGCCGCGCCAGCGGCGTTTGCGGTGCCAGCCGTTGCTGCAGCCCGTAGCGGTAGACGCCGAATTCGAAGGCGACCCAGCCGAACAGCTGGTCGGTTTCGAGCAGCAGCCGGTCGATGGCTTCGCCCAGCACGGGCCCGGGCCGTCCGGTCCATTGTTGCCGCCGGGTGGTGCCGTCGCGGATGACCCGCAGCTCGTCGCTGTCCAGCTCGACCATGGCCCGCACACCGGTGGCCAGGACCCATTGCCCGTTGCGCTCGTAGAGGAGGTACTCCTCGCCCGAGCGCTCGGGCAGCGCGGCGGCCAGCTGGGCGGCGAGGTCAGCCGGATCGATGCCGGGAACTAAGGGAATCAGCGGTGACGCGGAGCCGGCGGGATTCGTCTCGACGCTGAGCTCGGTCACGGTTAGTAAATGTAGCCTAACCTATGTAAGGCCGCGCAACCCCTCCCTTTGGCCGGCGCGGACCCGTCGGAACGGTCCTGCACGCCCGGCGAGACACCGCCACGCCCATGCACACAGTCAATCCCCAGAAAAGTCACAGAGGATTCACGTCCAGCGCGCTTTACCTATCCCTACCAGCACCGCTGTGACCTCCGGCTTTGGCGAAATCCGATATTGCGTCACGGCGATGTTAAACGCGGGTTTCCCGGGCGATTTCCGAGTGGCGGGCCCCCCACGGCGGGGCTAAATTCTTGCACGATCATCGGGATGTTCGTGATGGCCCGCGTGCGGACGGTGCTTTCCCTGATCATCGGATCACTGAAGAGAGGCACCAAATGCTGCAGGAGTTCTGGCACAACTTCACCCACAACCTGTTCAAGCCGCTGCTGCTGTTCTTCTACTTCGGCTTCCTGATCCCGATCCTCAAGGTGCGGTTCGAGTTCCCGTACGTGATCTATCAGGGCCTGACGATGTACCTGCTGCTGGCCATCGGATGGCACGGCGGTGAGGAGCTCGCCAAGATCAAGCCCGACGAGATCGGCACCATTACGGGCTTCTTGGTCCTGGGCTTCGTGTTGAACTTCGTGATCGGGGGGTTGGCCTACCTGCTCCTGGGGCGCATGAGTTCGATGCGACGAATCGACAAGGCCACGGTCGCCGGCTATTACGGGTCGGACTCCGCGGGAACGTTCGCCACCTGCGTGGCCGTGCTGACGGCCATCGGCATGGCGTTCAACGCCTACATGCCGGTCATGTTGGCCGTCATGGAGATTCCGGGCTGCCTGGTCGCCCTGTACCTGGTGGCGCGGCTGCGCCACCGCGGCCTGAGCGAAGCCGGTTACATGCCCGACGAGCCCGGCTACGTCGCACCGGTGAAGGTCGGGATCGGGCCCGGCACCGCGGCACGACCCCCGCACGGCCAGAGCCTCGCGGCCGAAAACGAGCGGGGAGTCGAGCAGGAGCTCGAGCTCTCGATGGAAAAGCTGGAGCACCCGAACTGGGAGCCCGATCAAACCCCGGCGCTGGGCAAGCCCAAGCGGATGCCGATCTTCTCGCGCGAGTTGTTGCAGGAGGTGTTCCTCAACCCTGGGCTCGTGCTTCTGATGGGCGGCATCCTCATCGGCCTCATCAGTGGGCTGCAGGGCCAGAAAGTCGTTGCGGACGACGACAAGTTCTTCGTGCTGGCATTCCAAGGCGTGCTGTGCCTTTTCCTGCTCGAGATGGGCATGACGGCGTCACGCAAGCTGAAGGACCTGCGATCGGCAGGCCTCGGTTTCATCTTCTTCGGGCTGCTTGCCCCGAACATCTTTGCCCCGCTTGGGATTTTGGTCGCGCACAGCTACGCCTACCTCACCCACACCGAGTTCAAGCCCGGAACCTACGTGCTGTTCGCCGTCCTGTGTGGCGCGGCCTCGTACATCGCCGTTCCGGCGGTGCAGCGCCTGGCAATCCCCGAGGCCAGCCCCACCCTGCCGCTGGCCGCATCGCTGGGTTTGACGTTCTCCTACAACGTCACCATCGGAATCCCGCTCTACATCGAGATCAACCGCCTGGTCGGGCACTGGTTCACGTAAAAGCCTGGACGAAGGCCAATGGCCCACAATGCCATTGGCCGCCGTCGCGTCCAACCCGCTGCGACGGGCGGGACTTTTGTGTCCCCCGGTTACGCGTTGTTAACGATTCGTAAAGACACCTTCACTCCGTTGACTCAAGTCCCGTGAGTCCCCAAGGTACTAATGATGTTCGTGGACTCCCCGGCGTTGGATGCTGCTTGCGGCACCGCCGTATTGACCGTCGGAGGCGCTAATGCTGCATGAGTTCTGGGATAACTTCACCCATAATCTCTTCAAGCCGCTACTGCTGTTCTTCTATTTCGGCTTCCTGATCCCGATCATGAAGGTGCGGTTCGAGTTTCCGTATGTGATCTATCAGGGTCTGACCATGTACCTGTTGGTGTCGATCGGCTGGCAGGGTGGCGAAGAGCTCGCCAAGATCCAGCCGGCCGACATCGACAACATCGCCGGCTTCGCGTTGATGGGCTTCGCATTGAACTTCGTCATCGGAGTTCTGGCGTACGTGGTGCTGAAATATACGACCCGCCTTCGCCAAGTCGACCGCGCGACGGTCGCCGGCTATTACGGATCGGATTCGGCCGGAACCTTCGCCACCTGCGTCGCCGTGCTGTCCGGCGTGGGCATCGCTTTCAACGCCTACATGCCAGTCCTGTTGGCCATCATGGAGATTCCGGGCTGCCTGGTGGCGCTGTATCTGGTGATGCGGCTGCGCCACCGGGGTCTCAACGAATCGGGCTACATGCCCGACGAGCCCGGCTACGTCGCGCCGGTCGCCGTCGGGGTCGGTCCCGGAACCGCCGCACGGCCCCTGCCCGGCGAGAGCCTCGACGACGAGGGCCAACGAGGCGTCGAGCAGGAACTGGAACTCTCGCTGGAAAAGCTGGAGCATCCGAACTGGGAGCCCGACGACAGCCCGGTCCGCGGGAAGGCCAAGCGAATGCCGATCTTCTCCCGTGAGCTGATGCAGGAGGTCTTCCTCAACCCGGGGCTCATTCTCCTGATCGGCGGCATCATCATCGGCTTCGTCAGCGCGCTGCAGGGGCAGAAGGTCGTTCACGACCAGAACGAACTCTTCGTCGCGGCGTTCCAGGGCGTGCTCTGTCTGTTCCTGCTCGAGATGGGCATGACGGCGTCCCGCAAGTTGCACGACCTCAAGCTCGCCGGCCGTGGCTTCATCGCCTTTGGCCTGCTGGCGCCCAACCTGTTTGCGGGGCTGGGGATCCTGGCCGCCTACAGCTACGCCGACCTCACCGACACCCACTTCCAGCCGGGCACCTACGTACTGTTCGCGGTACTGTGCGGCGCGGCGTCTTACATCACGGTCCCGGCGGTGCAACGGCTGGCGATCCCCGAGGCCAGCCCGACGCTGCCGCTCGCCGCCTCACTGGGATTGACGTTCTCCTACAACGTCACCATCGGGATCCCGCTCTACATCGAGTTCAATCGCCTAGTGGCACATTGGTTCCCGGGCGCCGCTTGACGGCTACCCCAGCAGCGTGCGCACCACCGCGTCGGCGAGCAGCCGGCCGCGCGGGGTGAGCACCAGGTTGTCGCCCTCGGATACCAGCAACCCGTCCGCGACGGAGGTTTCGGCGCGTTCGCGTTCGGCTGCGCCCAACCGATCCAGCGGAAGTCCTTGGCGCAAACGAGTTTTCAGCAGCACCTCCTCGGTGTGCAACGCGTCGCCGTCCAACTGCTCGAAGCCGGCCACCGGAAGTGCGCCGCCGGCCAGCTTCTCCGCGTAGGCGTTGGGGTGCTTGACATTCCACCACCGCGTCGCACCGACATACCCGTGGGCACCCGGTCCTGCGCCCCACCACTGGCCGCCGTCCCAGTAACCGAGGTTGTGCCGGCACTCACCGCCCGGTCGGCACCAGTTGGACACCTCGTACCAGGACATCCCCGCCGCGGAAAGCCGGGCATCGACCAATTCGTAGCGGTGCGCGAGCACGTCGTCGTCGGGGGCGGCGAGCTCCCCGCGCCGCACCCGCCGCGCCAGCGCGGTGCCCTCCTCCACCACCAGGGCATAGGCGGAGACGTGGTCGACGCCGGTGTCGATCGCGGTGTCGACGGAGCGCAGCAGGTCGTCGTCGGACTCTCCCGGCGTCCCGTAGATCAGGTCGAGGCTGACGTGTTCGAAGCCCTCGGCTAACGCCTCGCGGGCCGCGGCCGCCGAGCGGTTCGGGGTGTGGATCCGGTCGAGGACGCCGAGCACCCGCGGTGACACCGACTGCATGCCGAGCGACACCCGGGTGAACCCGGCGGCGCGAATGGCCGCGAAAAAGTCCGGCCACGCCGACTCCGGGTTGGCCTCGGTGGTGATCTCGGCGTCCGGCGCGACGGCGAAGTGCTCACGCACCATGTCCAGCAGCTTGGCCACGCGCGCGCCGCCCAGCAGCGAAGGGGTGCCCCCGCCGACGAACACCGTGCTGACGGTCGGTCCGTCCAGCCGGGCGGCCGCCAGCTGAAGCTCCGTTCCCAGTGCCTGCAGCCAGGCGTCCGGGTTGACGCCGCCCAGCTCGGCCGGGGTGTAGGTGTTGAAGTCGCAGTATCCGCAGCGGGTTATGCAGAACGGGACGTGGATGTACAACCCGAACGGCTGCCCGGGGTTCGGCCGCAGGGCGGGCAGGTCAACCGGGGCCTCGGCAATGGGCATGCCGAATTTTCCCACGACGAGAGCTCCCGCCGTCGAGCGAGACGGATCGACGCAGGTCAGGCCGGGTAAGGCCGGCTCGATCAGCAGGAGCTGATTCTCAGGCGATTCGCGGCTGCGTCTGCCCAAGCGCCCAGAGTCGCGCCCTACTTTGGGTCAGCGTGAGGAAAAATATGACCTGATAGCAAAGCTTGTCGCGGTCCGTGGCACAATGGCTGCCGTGACTGTCGCCAATCGGAGCCTGCGAATCGCCCTCGTGGCTCGGCGACACATCGATCTCAAGCGCGTATGCAGCTGTTGTTGTTGCTGTCTGCCTTGATGCCGTAGACCCGCCCCACCTGTACTCAGCTGGCTGCCGGATCTGCGCAGCCGAAATAAAAGCGGTGTGCTGCGCGTCCAAGCCTGCGATGTTCGCGAAGGAGACCCGATGACCACAGCCCGTCCGGCCAGGGCCCAAAACAAGGCCCGGAGTGAGGGTCAGTGGGCGCTGGGCGATCGCGAGCCGCTAAATCCCAACGAAGAGATGAAGCAGGCCGGCGCCCCGCTCGACGTGCGCGAACGCATCGAAAACGTGTACGCCAAGGACGGATTCGACAGCATCGAGAAGTCCGATCTGCGGGGCCGCTTCCGCTGGTGGGGCCTCTACACCCAGCGCGAGCAGGGGTATGACGGGTCATTCACCGGCGACGAGAACGCCGATTTGCTCGAGGCCAAGTACTTCATGATGCGGGTCCGCTGCGACGGCGGCGCGCTGTCCACCGCCGCCCTGCGCACGGTGGGCCAGATCTCGACCGAATTCGGCCGGGACACTGCCGACATCTCCGACCGGCAGAACGTGCAGATGCACTGGATCGAGGTGGAAAACGTCCCTGAGATCTGGCGGCGTCTGGCCGAGGTCGGCCTGCAGACCGCCGAGGCGTGCGGGGACTGCCCGCGCGTGATCCTGGGGTCGCCCCTGGCCGGCGAGTCCCTGGACGAGGTGCTCGACCCGAGCTGGGCGATCGACGAGATCGTGCGCCGCTACATCGGCAAGCCCGACTTCGCCGACCTGCCCCGCAAGTACAAGACCGCCATCTCCGGTCTGCAGGACGTCGTGCACGAGATCAACGACATCGCGTTCGTCGGTGTCAACCATCCCGAGCACGGTCCCGGCCTGGATCTATGGGTGGGCGGCGGCCTGTCGACGAACCCGATGCTGGCCCAGCGGGTCGGCGCCTGGGTTCCGCTGGACGAGGTGCCCGAGGTGTGGGCCGCGGTGACCTCGATCTTCCGGGACTACGGCTATCGGCGGCTGCGGGCCAAGGCCCGGCTGAAGTTCCTGATCAAAGACTGGGGCATCGAAAAGTTCAGGGAAGTTCTCGAGACCGAATACCTCAAGCGCCCGCTGATCGACGGCCCCGCCCCCGAGCCGGTCCCGCATCCGATCGATCACGTCGGAGTGCAGCGGCTCAAGAACGGGCTCAACGCCGTCGGGCTCGCCCCGATCGCCGGGCGCGTGTCGGGCACCATCCTCTCGGCGGTGGCCGACCTGGCCGAGCGGGCCGGTTCGGACCGCATCCGGTTCACCCCGTACCAGAAGCTGATCGTCCTCGACGTGCCCGACGAGAAGCTCGATGACCTGATCGCCGGCGCGGAGGCGCTGGGGCTTCAATCGCGCCCGTCGCGTTGGCGCCGAAATCTCATGGCGTGCACCGGGATCGAGTTCTGCAAGCTGTCGTTCGCCGAAACCCGTGGGCGCGCACAGGGTTTGGTGCCCGAGCTGGAGCGTCGGCTGGAGGACCTCAACGCCGCGCTGGACGTGCCGATCACGGTCAACATCAACGGTTGCCCGAACTCGTGCGCGCGGATTCAAGTCGCCGACATCGGGTTCAAGGGCCAGATGGTCGACGACGGCCACGGCGGCTCGGTCGAGGGGTTCCAGGTGCACCTGGGCGGCAGCCTCGGCCTGGACAGCGGCTTCGGCCGAAAACTGCGGCAGCACAAGGTCACCAGCGACGAGCTGGGCGACTACATCGAGCGAGTGGTACGCAACTTCATCAAGCACCGAAGCGACGGTGAACGATTCGCGCAGTGGGTCGTTCGCGCCGAGGAAGGCGACTTGCGATGATCTCAGAAACGACCAGGCCGACGGAAGCTCAACTGCGCGAGTTGGCTGCCCGCGGCGCCGCCGAACTCGAGGGCGCCAGCGCCACCGAGCTGCTGCGTTGGACCGATGAGAACTTCGGCGGAATCAACGGGCCGCGCGGCTGGGCGACGTGCAACTACGTCGTGGCGTCCAGCATGCAGGAGGCCGTGCTGATCGATCTGGCCGCCAAGGTGCGTCCGGGCGTGCCGGTGATGTTCCTGGACACCGGCTACCACTTCGTGGAGACCATCGGTACCCGGGACGCCATCGAATCCGTCTACGACATCCGGGTGGTCAACGTCACGCCCGAGCACACCGTGGCCGAGCAGGACAGGCTGATGGGCAAGGACCTGTTTGCGCGCGACCCGGGCGAGTGCTGCCGGCTGCGGAAGGTCGCCCCGTTGGGCAAGGCGTTGCGCGGCTACTCGGCGTGGGTGACCGGCCTGCGCCGCAGCGACGCACCGACGCGCGCCAACGCCCCGGTGATCAGCTTCGACGAGGGATACAAGCTGGTGAAGATCAACCCGCTGGCCACGTGGACCGACGACGACATGCAGAACTACATCGCCGAGAACGACGTGCTGGTCAATCCCCTTGTCTACGAAGGCTATCCGTCGATCGGTTGCGCCCCGTGCACGGCCAAGCCGATCGACGGGGCCGACCCGCGCAGCGGCCGCTGGCAGGGCCATGCCAAGACGGAATGCGGGCTGCACGCGTCGTGAGCACCCTCCTGCTCGTCGCGCACGGGAGCGAGGATCCACGGTCGGCGGCCAACGCGCGGGCCGTCGCCCGTCGGGTGGCGCGCACACGGCCCGGCCTGGACGTGCGGCTTGCCTTCTGCGAGCTGAACGCACCCAGCCTGGTCGACGTGCTGGGCGACTGCGACGACCCCGTCGTTACCCCGCTGTTGTTGGCGAACGCCTACCACGCCCGGGTCGACATTCCCCGCCAGATCGCCCGGTCCGGTGTCGATGCCGGCCAGGCCGGCGTGCTGGGCGAGGATCCGCGGCTGATCTCGGTGCTGCGGCAGCGGGTGACGGAGTTGGGCGTCTCCCGGGACGACGAGCGGGTCGGCGTGCTCGTGGCGGCGATCGGGTCGTCCGACCCCATGGCCAACGCGCGGACTCGCGGGGTGGCACCCCGTCTGCTGGCGGGCACGAGCTGGGCGGGGGCGACGACTGCCTTCGTGACCCATCCGGAACCGTCGCTGGCCGAGGCCGCAGGCCGATTGCGTCGGCAGGGCGCCCGACGGGTGGTCATCGCGCCGTGGTTCCTGGCGCCGGGTCGGCTGCCGGACCGGGTGGGCAGGTTCGCCGACTACGCCGGCGTCGAGTTGGCGGCCCCGCTGGGCGCGCACCCGGCGGTGGCCGAGACGGTGTTGGATCGCTTTGACCAGGCCCGCACGGCTCGGACGCGCCACGTCGCCGCCTGAGCCGCAGGGACCTAAACGTCGGTCAAACCGGACCCCTCACGAAGCCGAGTCATTAGCTCTGCAAGCTGCTGGTCGGTCAGCTCTGGGTTGAGTCGGCGGAGTATTGCTTCGATTTGCTCCATCCGCTCTTGCTTTTCGCGGTCGAGCAACCTGTGGTGCGTGTCGTCAGGTGTCACGACGACCTCCTCGTGTAGCGAGCCCCGGCCCCAAACGGCCTGGACAGACCCATCCACTCGATTCCGGACGCCCACGTCCCGCCGAATCGTCTGAACCACGATGACGCTACACCCGTCGGCCGGGCCGCACAGCAAATCGTGTTTTGCTGGCGGGCGGGAGCCCCCGAAACGTGACTTAAGCCGCCCGCTCGGGTCCCGTATGCTTCGTGCCTTGAACACCCGCTCGATCGGAGCTTTGCTGGCCACGCTTTTGGTGGTGCTGGCCGGGTGCGGCGACAGGCACGCGGCCACGCCCACCGCGGCGGGTCCGTGCGAGATCGTGCCCAACGGCACGCCCGTTCCGCAAAAGCCTTCGGCGCCTTCGGCTTCGGCGGGCACCGCGGCAAATCCCGAGAACGCGACCGGCTACCGCACGGACATGACCGTCGTGCGAACGGCTCACTACGCCGTGGCCACCGCCAACCCGCTGTCCACCCAGGCGGCATGCCGGGTGCTGCGCGACGGCGGCACCGCCGCCGACGCGATGGTGGCCGCCCAGGCGGTCCTGGGTTTGGTCGAACCGCAGTCGTCGGGCCTCGGCGGCGGTGGGTTCGCGCTCTATTACGACGCCCGCGCCGGTTCAGTTCAGGCCTACGACGGCCGCGAGGTCGCGCCGGCGGCGGCCGGCGAGAACTACCTGCGCTGGGTCAGCGACGCCGATCACGCCGCGCCCGTCCCCGACGCGCGAGCCTCCGGGCGGTCGATCGGGGTCCCGGGCATCCCGCGATTGCTCGAGCTCGTGCACAACGACCACGGCCACCTGCCCTGGCGCGATCTCTTCGCCCCCGCGACGGCATTGGCGGACAACGGATTCGACATCAGCCCCCGGCTGGCCGCCGCCATCCCCGACTCGGCGGCAGCACTGCGCGTCGACCCGCAGGCCCGCGCATATTTCCTCAACCCGGACGGCAGCCCCAAGGCGGCGGGCACGCGGCTCACGAACCCCGCATACTCAAAAACGTTGTCCGCCATCGCCTCCGCGGGTGCCAACGCCTTCTACACCGGCGACATCGCCCACGACATCGTCGCGGCTGCGGACGCCCCGTTGGGCCGCACGCCGAGCCTGATGACCGACGAGGACCTGGCGGGCTACGTCGCCAAGCGGCGCGACCCGCTGTGCATGACGTATCGGGGCCGGCAGATCTGCGGCATGCCCGCGCCGTCGTCGGGCGGCGTCGCGGTGGCCGCCACGCTGGGCATCCTCGAGCACTTCCCGATGGGCGACTACCCGCCCGCCCACGTCGACCTCAACGGCGGTCGCCCGAGCGTGATGGGCGTCCACCTCGTCTCCGAAGCCGAGCGGCTGGCCTACGCCGACCGTGACAAATACGTCGCGGACCCCGATTTCGTCGGGTTGCCCGGCGGTGCCCTCAGCGCGCTGATCGACCCGGGCTATCTGGCCGGACGCGCCGCGCTGATCTCAACGCAGCGCAGCATGGGCAGCGCCAGGCCCGGAGACTTCGGCGCGCCCACCGGCGTCGCACCGCCGGGGACGGAGCACGGCACCAGCCACGTCAGCATCATCGATTCGTACGGCAACGCAGCCGCGTTCACGACGACCGTCGAGTCGACGTTCGGTTCGTTCCACATGGTCGACGGGTTCGTCCTGAACAACCAGCTCACCGATTTCGCCGCCGACCCCCGCGCGGCCGACGGTTCGCCGGTGGCCAACCGCGTGCAGCCCGGCAAGCGGCCGCGAAGCTCGATGGCGCCGACGCTGGTCTTCGCCGCCTCGCCCATTGGGCAAGGCGCACGGGGTGCGTTGTACGCGGTGGCGGGGTCGCCGGGCGGTTCGACGATCATCCAGTTCGTCGTGAAAACGCTTGTGGCGATGCTTGATTGGGGCCTAAACCCGCAGCAGGCGGTGTCACTGGTCGACTTCGGTGCGCAGAACTCACCGCAAACGAACGTCGGCGGCGAGGATCCCGAGATCGACAGGTCCGACAACGGCGACCACGACCCGCTGGTGACTGGCCTGCGCGTGCTCGGACATCAGGTCAACCTGGCCGACCAGTCCAGCGGGCTTTCGGCGATCACCCGCAGCACCGGGCAGTGGGCCGGGGGCGCCGACCCGCGCCGCGAGGGTGCGGTGATGGGCGACAACGGATAACGCGGGTTCCCCCGCAACTCAGGCCGACGTCAGCGTGCTCTGATCCTCGTCCGCGTCGCCGGCCCGGCCGCGCGGAATCACATCGCTCGGCAGGGGCGGGACACGGGTGGCCCGCACGTACACGGTGTCGCCGTCGCGCAGGGCGAGGGCCTCGGCGTCGCCGCGGGTGATCTGGGCGGTGAACGGGCCGCCGGTGGCCGCGCTGGTCAACTCCACGCGCACCTCGAAACCCAGCGCCACGACGCGGTCGACGGTCGCGCGCACCACCCCGATGGATTCGGCGGTGGCGTCGGCGGTGGCCACCGCCATATCGGGCTTGCGGCCCACCCGGATGTCGTGCGGGCGCACCAGCGCGCCGTTCAGCTCGGACACCGCGCCCAAAAACGACATGACGAACGAACTCGCCGGGGAGTCATAGACGTCGGTGGGCGAGCCGACCTGCTCGATGCGGCCCTTGTTGAGCACCGCGATGCGATCGGCCACATCCAAGGCCTCCTGCTGATCGTGGGTGACCAGCACGGTGGTCACGTGCACCTCGTCATGCAGGCGGCGCAACCACGCCCGCAGATCCTCGCGCACCTTGGCATCCAGCGCCCCGAAGGGCTCGTCGAGCAACAACACCTGCGGGTCGACCGCCAGCGCGCGGGCCAGCGCCATGCGCTGGCGCTGACCCCCGGACAGCTGATTGGGATAGCGGGTCTGAAAACCGCTCAGCCCCACCACCTCCAGCAGGTTGTCGACCTTCTGCTTGATCTCGGCCTTGGGCCGCTTGCGGATCTTGAGCCCATAGGCCACGTTGTCGCGCACCGTCAGGTGCTTGAACGCCGCATAATGCTGAAACACAAACCCAATGCCGCGCCGCTGCGGCGGCACCCGCGTGACATCCCGGCCGTCGATCGTCACCGTGCCACTGTCGGGCTGATCCAGCCCCGCAATGGCCCGCAACAGCGTCGACTTACCCGAACCACTGGGCCCCAACAACGCCGTCAACGACCCCTTCGGCACCACGAAGTCCACATGATCCAACGCCACGAAATCGCCGTAGCGCTTGTAGGCGTCACGCACCGTGATCGCAGGGTCGCGGGGCTCGGTCGGATTGTCGGTCATCTGCGAGTCTCCTTGTCCGGCTTACTTGGTCGCTCGTGCCCGGCGGACGTCGAGAACCAGCTGGAAGATCAGGACCAGCACGGCCACACCCATCAGCAGCGTCGACAGCGCGTAGGCGCCGTACTCGGCCCCGCGGTTGTACCGGTCCGCGACAAGCAATGTCAGGGTTTGCGACTTGCCCGGCAGGTTAGACGACACGATGATCACCGCGCCGAACTCGCCGAGCGTGCGCGCGACGGTCAGCACGATGCCGTAGGTCAAACCCCACCGGATGGACGGCAGCGTGATCCGCCAGAACGTCTGCCACCAACTCGAACCCAGGGTGGCGGCCGCCTCCTCCTGATCGGTGCCCAACTCATGCAGCACCGGCTCCACTTCGCGCACCACGAACGGCAGCGTGACGAAGATGCTGGCCAGCACGATCCCCGGCAGCCCGAAAATGATCTTCAAGCCGAGGTTGTTTTCGACGAACCCGAAGGCACCGCCCGCCCCCCACAGCAGGATCAATGCCACGCCCACGATGACGGGCGAGACCGCGAACGGCAGGTCGATGACCGCCTGCAGCACGCCCTTGCCCCGAAACCGGTTGCGCGCCAGCACCAACGCGGTCGGAATCCCGAAAACGACGTTGAGCGGCACCACGATGGCCACCACCAGCAGCGTCAAATTCAGCGCCGATACCGCGGCCGGTGTGCTCACCCAGTCGAAGAACTGGCCGATCCCCGGGCGGAAGGTCCGCCACAGGATCAGCGACACCGGAACGACGAGCAACACGAAAAGGTATGTCAGCCCGAGGAATCGGATGAGGTAGCGAGACCTCGTCGACGACGCCGTCATTATGCCAACTCCTCACGTTTGGCCGCGCGCCCGCCCACGATGCGCAGGATGAACAGCACGGTAAACGAAATCGCAAGCAGCACGATGGATATCGCGGCGGCTCCGGTGCGGTCGTCGTTCTCGATCAGCGTCCGTATCCACTGGGAGGACACTTCGGTCTTGCCCGGCACCGCGCCGCCGATCAGCACCACCGAACCGAACTCGCCTATCGCTCGCGAGAACGCCAGGCCCGCACCGGATAACAGGGCCGGGGTCAGCGACGGCAACACGACCGACGTGAAGATCTTCGGACCGTTCGCGCCCAGCGAGGCCGCCGCCTCTTCGGTCTCCCGGTCGATCTCCAGAAGCACCGGCTGAACGGCCCGCACCACGAACGGCAGGGTGACGAAGGCCAGCGCCACCGCCACGCCCCAAGCGGTGTGCTGCAGGTGCAGCCCCACCGGGCTGTTGTTCCCGTACAACGCCAGCATCACCAGGCTGGCGACGATGGTCGGCAGCGCGAACGGCAGGTCGATGATGGCGTCGACCAGCCGTTTGCCGAAGAAGTCGTCGCGCACCAGCATCCAGGCGATCACCAGCCCGAACACCAGGTTGACGACCGTCACGCCGGCGGAGATGGTGAGCGTCACGCGGAACGACTCCAGCGCGGCGTTCGACGTAACGGCGAGCCAGAAGGCGTGCCAGCCGCCGCCGGCGGCCTGCCACGCGATGGCCCCCAGCGGCAGCAGCACGATCACCGACAGCCACAGCGTCGCGACGCCGACGCGTAACGATGTGGTGCCCGATCCGCGGGGTCGCCGGGCGACTCGGGCCGCGCGGGGGACGGGCGTCATGGTGGCGGTCATCCCGTCGCCTTCGTGTAGATCTTGGTGATGCTGCCCGTGCTCTTGTCGAACAGCTGCGGGTCCACCGTGGCCCAGCCGCCGAGTTGGGCGATCGTCCACAGCTTCGCCGGCGCGGGGAACTGGCTGCGGAAATCCGCCGCCACGGCGGGATCGACCGGCCGGAAGCCGGCCTGCGCCCAGACCTTCTGCGCCGCGGCGGTGTACTGAAAGTTCTTGAAAGCCACGGCGGCATCCAGGTGGGGGCTGGTGGTCACCACCGCCAACGGGTTCTCGATCTTGAACGTCTGCGGCGGATTGACGTGCTCGACCGGCTTGCCCGCACGTTCGGTCGCGATCGCCTCGTTCTCGTAGCTGATCAAGACGTCACCGCTGCCCTGGACGAAGACGTCGGTGGCTTCCCGTCCCGAACCGGGGCGCAGCTTGACGTGTTCGCTCACCAATTTATGGATGAAGTCGATGCCGGCCTGACCGTTGGTGCCGCCTTCGCTCTTGACGGCATACGGGGCAAGCAGATTCCACTTGGCCGATCCCGAACTCAGCGGGCTGGGCGTGATGACCTCAATGCCGTTCCGCAGCAGGTCATCCCAGTCCTTGATGTTCTTCGGATTTCCCTTGCGCACCACCAGCGTGACGACCGACCCGAACGGGATTCCCTTGGTGGCGTCGGTGTTCCAGTCCTTGGATACCTTGCCCGCCTTGACCAACCGGGTGACGTCGGGTTCGACCGAGAAGTTGACGAGATCGGCCGGCTTACCCTCGGCTACGCCGCGGGACTGGTCGCCGGAGGCGCCGTAGGAGGTGATCACCTGAATGCCCTTGCCCTCGTCGGAGGCGTTGAAGGCGGGGATCACGTTGCTCCACCCGGGTTCCGGGGCCGAATAGGCGACAAGGGTGAGACTCGTGCGCGCATTGCTGGGGCCGCTCCCGCCCACCACGTCGCTGGGGCCACCCTGACAAGCGGCGACGACACCGACGATCAGGGCGAGTATGGCGGCGCCCACAGCAGTCCGCCAACGTCGGGCACTGCCGATGTCGGTGAGCATTGGTGGCCTTTCGTTGCTGTTTCGGGCGGGACAACTGGTCTGGATCCCGTTGCAGCGGAAAGGCGATGAGCCTTCAGGAGAGTCGACGACCCCTAACCAAACCGCGCACGGGTTGGAGTCAACGACAACAGTGCACAAAGACAGCGCATTCCACCACGCCGGTTGCCATGTGCATGTCGCGAAGCCTAACAGGAATTCGCTGGGCCGCCACCGCGCACCCGATCGAGCGTCAGTGCGTCGCTAGCCATGTGACGATCACCAGCACCACGAGGGTGACCAGAATCAACGTCACGTGCGAGCGCGGCATGGGCGTTATCCGGGCGCCCCATCGGCGTGCCGAACACGGCGCATCAACTTGATGCCCTTTCCGAGCAGGCGGTCCAGCAGGCCCGCCGTGACGTAAGCCACCGCCAAAACAACGGGCATCACGATCATGGCTTGCAGCACGAACGCGAGCCCCGAGAGCCACAGCTCGTTGCCGTCCCACCAATTCAGGAACCCGCCCACCCGGCTCACCCTATTCGCCCCCGGCGCCCGCACCCAACCGACACCTAATGGAAACATTGGACGCCGGGCAGGTTGACAGTCGATGATGTCGGCATGGTTCTGCACGCCCAACCCGCCGACCAGCCGGCCGACGGTGCTCCCGCGGAGGCGCCCCTGCAAGCGTTCGACGCGCCTCCCGAGACGGCGCTGGCGGCGCCGATCGATTTCAGCGCGCCCGCCCCACTCGCGGCCAGCGCGTCGTTGCGGAACCCATTTCCGCCGATCGCCGACTACGCGTTCCTGTCCGACTGGGAGACGACGTGCCTGATCTCGCCCGCCGGGTCGGTCGAATGGCTGTGCGTGCCCCGACCCGACTCCCCGAGCGTGTTCGGCGCCATCCTGGACCGTAGCGCCGGCCACTTCCGGCTCGGCCCGTACGGCGTCTCGGTGCCCTCGGCGCGCCGCTACCTTCCGGGCAGCCTGATCATGGAGACCACCTGGCAGACCCACACCGGGTGGCTGATCGTGCGTGACGCGCTGGTGATGGGCCCGTGGCATGACATCGAGCGCCGCTCGCGGACGCATCGCCGCACCCCGATGGACTGGGACGCCGAGCACATCCTGCTGCGCACGGTGCGCTGCGTCAGCGGCACCGTCGAGCTGATGATGAGCTGCGAGCCGGCGTTCGACTACCACCGCGTCGGCGTCACCTGGGAGTACTCGGCCAACGCCTACGGCGAGGCCATCGCGCGCGCCAGCAAGCAGCCCGATGCGCACCCAACGCTGCGGCTGACCACCAACCTGCGCATCGGGCTGGAAGGCCGGGAAGCGCGGGCGCGCACCCGGATGAAAGAGGGCGATGACGTGTTCGTCGCCCTGAGCTGGACCAAGCACCCGGCGCCGCAGACCTACGAAGAGGCCGCCGACAAGATGTGGCAGACCACCGAGTGCTGGCGGCAGTGGATCAACATCGGCAACTTCCCCGACCACCCGTGGCGCGCCTACCTGCAGCGCAGCGCGCTGACGTTGAAGGGTCTGACGTATTCGCCCACGGGCGCGCTGCTGGCGGCCAGCACCACGTCGCTTCCCGAGACGCCGCACGGCGAGCGCAACTGGGATTACCGCTACGCCTGGGTCCGCGACTCGACGTTCGCGCTGTGGGGCCTCTACACGCTGGGACTCGACCGCGAGGCCGACGACTTCTTCGCGTTCATCGCCGACGTCTCCGGCGCCAACAGCAACGAGCGGCACCCGCTGCAGGTGATGTACGGCGTCGGCGGCGAGCGCAGCCTGGTCGAAGAGGAGCTGCACCACCTCTCCGGTTACGACCACGCCCGTCCGGTGCGGATCGGCAACGGCGCCTACGACCAGGTTCAGCACGACATCTGGGGCTCGATCCTGGACTCGTTCTACCTGCACGCCAAGTCTCGAGAGCAAATCCCGGAGACCCTGTGGCCGGTGCTCAAGAAGCAGGTGGAAGAGGCGATCAAGCATTGGCGCGAGCCCGACCGCGGCATCTGGGAGGTGCGCGGGGAGCCGCAGCATTTCACGTCGTCGAAGGTGATGTGCTGGGTGGCGCTCGACCGCGGGTCCAAGCTTGCCGAGCGGCAGGGCGAGAAGAGCTACGCCCAGCAGTGGCGGGCGATCGCCGAGGAGATCAAGAACGACATCCTCGAGCACGGGGTCGACTCGCGCGGCGTGTTCACCCAGCGCTACGGCAGCGACGCGCTGGACGCCTCGCTGCTGCTGGTCGTGCTGACCCGGTTCCTGCCGCCGGACGACCCGCGGGTGCGCAACACCGTGCTGGCCATCGCCAACGAGCTGACCGAGGAGGGCCTGGTGCTGCGCTACCGGGTCGAGGAGACCGACGACGGGCTGTCCGGCGAGGAGGGCACGTTCACGATCTGCTCGTTCTGGTTGGTCTCGGCGCTGGTCGAGATCGGCGAGGTGAGCCGCGCCAAGCGGCTCTGCGAGCGGCTGCTGGCCTACGCCAGCCCGCTGCACCTCTACGCCGAGGAGATCGAGCCGCGCACCGGACGGCACCTGGGCAACTTCCCGCAGGCGTTCACCCACCTGGCCCTGATCAACGCCGTCGTGCACGTCATCCGGGCCGAAGAGGAGGCCGACGGATCGGGCACGTTCCAGCCGGCCAACGCGCCGGTGTAGGAGCGTGTCAGCTTAGCGCGCCGACCTTGTCCAAGATGGCCTGCGCGACGTCGGCGGCACTGGCCTGAGGATCGGCGCCGGGATCCGACGGCTGCGTATCACCGAAGAAGGCGACCTCGACCTCGACCAGGCAGTTGCCGCGGACGCCGAGGGCCCGCCCGGACTGCAGGGACGCCGAATCCAAGCCGCGCGATGCGAACCCCATCGAAATGGTCGCCGAAACAACGGGATTCGTGGCCTCGACGTTGGTAACCGCGGCCTTGAGCTTGAACACCGTGCCCGACAAGGGCATCGTCGTGCCATCGCATTTTTGCCACTGTTGGGAGAATTTCTCGAACAGCGCCCGGGCCTCGGCGGGGCTGGGCAAGCTGACCACGCCCTCCTTGACGCTGGTCACCTCCACGGACTTCGGGGCGTGCCGCCAGGTCTGAACCGCGACGTGACGCACCTGGCTGGATTGATAGACGACTCGCTGCAGCATCGACGCCACGCCCAGGCAGTCGCCGGGTGAGAGCCACCCGTCGTCCAATAACGCGTCGGGGCCACCGAACCGGGGCCGAAAGCGCGGATCAATCTTGAAGGACTGGTTGAGAATTCCCGCCAAAGCCCGATGACCCAGCAGGACCTGCTTGATGGTTTGCCCGTGCAGCGATCGCGGCGCGATGCCCGGCGCCGGTCGCGCCGTGCCGTCGACAACCGCGGTGCAGCCGGCGGTCGACATCACGAGCAGCAGCGCGGCCACGCTGCACCAACGCCGTGGCAAACGCGTGAGACATCGTGTCTGTGATTTACCTCTCATACGCATTTCATTCATCTTTCGGCTCCTGTTAGTTCACTGAAAGTTTACTTTTGGGAAGTCTGGGGCGCAGTAAGACACACCGAAGCCTCAGCGGCAAGGCAGCAATGTCTCAGGCCGCGGTAAGGCGCAGTGTCAGCTCAGGGCGCTGACCTTGTCCATCATCGCGCGCGCGACGTCGATGCCGCTGGTGTCCAGGTTGCCCGATCCCGGGTCGGACGGGCGCCGGTCGCCGAAGAAAACGACCTCCACCTCGACGAGGCAGTTCAACTGGACCCCGATGGCCCGTGCCTGTGGCGTGGGCCGCAGGGGCGGCATGTTGGGCAGCACCGACGTCGCGGTATTCGTCGCCGCGACAATGTTTTTGGAGGCGTCCGGTACGCGGACGTCGCCGATGACGATCGTCGTGCTGATCGGGCCGTTCTGCTCCGTCGTCGTGGTGCCGTTGCACTGCTGCCACTGCTGCGAGAACTGCGCGAACAGCGCCTGGGCCTGCGCGGCCGACGGCAGGGCGACGACGCCCTCGATGACGCTGATCACCTGCGCCGGATCGCCGTTGTTCCACCACGACTGCGCCGCAACGTCTTTGACGTCCGCGGACTGGTAGACGCTTTTCTGCAGCATCGCCGTCACGCCCAGGCAATTGGCCGGCGAGACGGTTTCGTCCTTTTGGCTCAGCACGTCGGGTCCGCCGAACTCGGCCGGCTTGCGGGTGGCGAAGGGCTGGTTGAGCATCCGCGACAAAACGTCGCCGTCGAGCAACACCCGGCGGACGGTGTCGCCGGTGAGCGGGCGTGGCTTCAGGTTGGGCGCCGGTTTCGCCGTGCCATCCACAACGCCGCCGCATCCGGCCGCCACCGCGGCGACCAACATCAACGCCGTCGCCGGCCCGAGGATTCGCACGGCTACTTCTTACCCTTGTCCCCGGCGGCGTCGGTGGACAGCGCGGCGACGAACGCCTCCTGCGGCACCTCGACCCGGCCGATCGTCTTCATCCGCTTCTTGCCTTCCTTCTGCTTTTCCAGAAGTTTGCGTTTGCGGGTGATGTCGCCGCCGTAGCATTTGGACAGCACGTCCTTGCGGATCGCCCGAATGTTCTCGCGGGCAATGATTTTCGATCCGATCGCCGCCTGCACCGGCACCTCGAACTGCTGGCGCGGGATCAGCTCCTTGAGCTTGGTGGTCATCTTGTTGCCGTAGGCGTACGCCGAATCCTTGTGCACGATCGCGCTGAACGCGTCGACGGCCTCGCCCTGCAGCAGGATGTCGACCTTGACCAACTCGGCCTCCTGCTCGCCCGCCTCCTCGTAGTCGAGGCTGGCATAGCCGCGGGTGCGTGACTTCAGGGAATCGAAGAAGTCGAAGATGATCTCGCCGAGCGGCATGGTGTAGCGCAATTCCACCCGCTCGGGCGACAGGTAATCCATGCCGCCCAGTTCACCGCGCCGGGACTGGCACAGCTCCATGATGGTGCCGATGAACTCGCTGGGGGCGATGATGGTGGTCTTCACGACGGGTTCGTAGACGATGCGGATCTTTCCCTCCGGCCAGTCCGACGGGTTGGTCACCCGGATTTCAGCGACCTCGTCGCCCTTGGCCTCTTTGACGACCCGGTAGACGACGTTCGGCGACGTCGAGATCAGGTCCAGGTCGAACTCGCGCTCCAGGCGCTCGCGGGTGATCTCCATGTGCAGCAGACCGAGGAAGCCGCAGCGGAAACCGAAGCCCAGCGCGACCGACGTCTCCGGCTCATAGGTCAGGGCGGCGTCGTTGAGCTGCAGGCGGTCCAGCGCGTCGCGCAGATCCGGGTAGTCCGAGCCGTCGACGGGATACAGCCCCGAATAGACCATCGGCTTGGGTTCGCGATAGCCCGTCAGCGCCTCGGTGGCGCCGTGGCGGGCTGTCGTCACCGTGTCGCCGACCTTGGACTGCCGGACGTCCTTCACTCCCGTGATCAGGTAACCCACCTCCCCCACCCCCAGGCCGCCGCTGGGCTTGGGTTCGGGCGAGACGATGCCGACCTCGAGCAGTTCGTGGGTGGCGCCGGTGGACATCATCGCGATGCGTTCGCGCGGGGTGATCTTGCCGTCCACCACGCGCACGTAGGTGACCACGCCGCGGTAGATGTCGTAGACGGAGTCGAAGATCATCGCGCGGGTGGGCGCGTCGGCGTCACCCTCGGGCGGCGGGACCTCACGCACGACGTGATCGAGCAGGTCGGCGACGCCCTCCCCGGTCTTGCCGGACACCCGCAACACGTCCTCGGGCTCGCAGCCGATGATGTGGGCGATCTCGCCGGCGTAGCGGTCGGGGTCGGCGGCCGGCAGGTCGATCTTGTTGAGCACCGGGATGATGTGCAGGTCACGGTCCAGCGCCAGGTACAGGTTGGCCAGCGTCTGCGCCTCGATGCCCTGGGCGGCGTCCACCAGCAGTACCGCGCCCTCGCAGGCCTCCAGCGCGCGCGACACCTCGTAGGTGAAGTCGACGTGGCCCGGGGTGTCGATCAGGTGCAGGACATAGTCGGTGTCGTCGATTTTCCAAGGCAGCCGCACGTTCTGCGCCTTGATGGTGATCCCGCGCTCCCGCTCGATGTCCATCCGGTCGAGGTACTGGGCGCGCATCGACCGCTCGTCGACGACGCCGGTGAGCTGAAGCATCCGGTCCGCCAGCGTCGACTTGCCGTGGTCGATGTGAGCGATGATGCAGAAATTCCTGATCTGCGCCGGCGGGGTGAAGGTTTTGTCGGCGAAACTGCTGATGGGAATCTCCTGGTCTGGGCCTGCTCGAGGCCGCCTGAGCGGTATGTCCAGGGTATCTGTGCGGGGTCGCCGGGACCTACTTGGACACATTCGCATCCGGCCGCCCGTGGTTATGCTGCGAATATGGCGTCTCCCCGCAAATCCCAATGGAAGACGTTGCAGCGCTTCGCCCGAAATGTGGTGATCTACGCGCAGACCGCCCAGGTCGTTGCGCGCGAACTCGAGCGCGCCGTGAAGATCACCGCGAACGTCATCGCCGCGGCCGCGCCACAGTCGCCGGCCGAGATCGCGACGGGGCGGCCGGTGACGAGCACCAGCTTCCCCACCGCCCAACGGGCGCGAAAGCTGGTCTACGCCCCGAACCTCGACGGCCGGGCCGATCCCGGCGAAATCGTGTGGACCTGGGTGGCCTACGAGGACGATCCCACCCGGGGGAAGGATCGACCGGTCCTGGTCGTGGGCCGTGACCGCCGCGTCCTGCTGGGGCTGATGGTCTCCAGCCAGCAGCGCCACGCCGGCGATCGCGACTGGGTCGGGATCGGGGCCGGCGCCTGGGATTACGAGGGCCGGGAGAGCTGGGTTCGCCTGGACCGGGTGCTCGACGTGCCCGAGGAGGGCATTCGCCGCGAGGGCGCGATCCTGGACCGCGAAATCTTCGACGTCATCGCGGCCCGGCTGCGGGCGGACTTCGCCTGGAGTTAGTGCCCGCAGTTCGCCGGCCGGGCAATCAGCCCTGGGTGATGTACGACTGCAGCTGCTCGTGCTCGGCCTCGAGCTCCTCCATCCGGGTCTTCACCACGTCACCGATGCTGACGATGCCGATCAGCTTCTTGCCGTCCAGCACCGGCACGTGGCGCACCCGGTTCTTGGTCATCAGCACACTCAGCGAGTCCACGGTGTCGGACTTCGTGCACGTGGCAACCGTGGAGGTCATGATCTTGGAGACCGGCCGCGACAGCACGCTCGCGCCATGGGTGTGCAGTTGGCGCACGACGTCGCGCTCCGAGACGATGCCGACGACGCCCTCGTCGCCGACCACCACCATGGCGCCGATGTTTTGCTCGGCGAGGCCGGCGAGCAGCTCCTTGACGGTCGCGTCGGGGTTGATCGTCACCACCGCCGCGCCCTTGTTCCGCAAGACGTCAGCAATCCGCATCAGGGCCTCCAGCCGGTTGTGATCCGCTTCACATCAGGCTACGGCTAACTCGCCCGGCGGGAAAGCCAACACGAAAAGCGGCAACCGCGGGCTCCCATACCCGCGGATTCCCGGCCCAAACCCGACGGCGAAATACCGCTGTGGATGCGTCGGGCTTGCAAGGATGAACGCATGATCGAGATCACCCTGCTGGGCACCGGAAGCCCCATCCCCGATCCCAACCGCGCCGGTCCGTCGACCCTGGTGCGAGCCGGCGGGCAGGTGTTTCTGGTCGACTGCGGGCGTGGGGTGCTGCAGCGCGCGGCGGCGGTCGGCGTGGGCGCCGCCGGGTTGTCGGCGCTGCTGCTGACCCACCTGCACAGCGACCACATCGGCGATCTCGGCGACCTCCTAATCACCCGGTGGGTCTCCACCTTCGCGCCCGAGCCCACGCCGCTGCCGATCATCGGGCCGCCCGGCACCGCCGAGACCGTGGAGGCGACGCTGAAGGCATTCGGCCACGACATCGGTTACCGCATCGCCCATCACGCCGACCTGAACGCGCCACCGGCGGTCGAGGTTCACGAATGCACCGAAGGACCGGTGTGGGACCGCGACGGGGTGTCGATCCGGGTCGCGCCCACCGACCACCGACCGGTGGCACCGACCATCGGGTTCCGCATCGAATCCGGCGCGACCTCGGTGGTGCTGGCGGGAGACACGGTCCCATGCGCGGGCCTGGACGAACTGGCAAGCGGCGCAAACGCATTGGTGCACACCGTGATCCGCAAGGACATCGTCGCCAACATCCCACAGCAGCGGCTTCAGGACATCTGCGATTACCACTCGTCGGTGGAGGAGGCGGCGACGACCGCCGACCGCACGGGCGTGGGCACCCTGGTGATGACGCACTACGTGCCGGCGCTGGTGCCCGGGCAAGAGGAACAGTGGCGCGCGCTGGCCGCCACCAAATTCGGCGGCCGCATCGAACTCGGCGACGACCTGCATCGAGTCGAGGTCAACCCGCGCTCGTAGCCGCCGTCCGGCGAATATCGTTGCGGCGCAAAGGAAGCAGGACGCCCTCCACTATCAGCCAGGCCAGCGCCGAGACCCGCGCGATCGGCAGGATCACCCCGAGTTCAGGCCACACCAGGACCAACGTCGCCGCTTCGGCCAGGGCGGCGATCGCCAGGCCGGTCCACGCCACCGGGCGCGGCGTCAACCCCAAGACGAGGCTGGGCACCGCCATGCCCGCCACCAGCAGCCCCAGCGCCACGATGTGGCCCGGGCCGCCGACCAGGAACACCAGGAAGTAGGCGGCGCGAACCAGCGCGGCGTCGGCGCTGACGTCCGGCCGCGACAGCGTCCAGCCCAGCAACCCGGCCAGGCCCAGGGCACCCGCGGCCAGCGTCCCGCCGACGAGGGCGATCGTCGCGCCGGGGGCGGTGACGCCGAGTTGCCGCAACCGGGCGCTGGCCGTCGCCGCGTAGATCGCCAACGGCACCGACGACGCGAACACCGCGGTGGCGATCACTTGCACCGCGAGCGGCTGGCCGCGGACGTACGCGATGACCGCGGCCGCCGGGCCGTAGGGCAACGGCATCACGCCGCCCAGCGCGACCCCGATCGCGAGGCCGCCGAACAGCAATCCGACACTCACGACGGCAAGCAACACCAGCGGCGGTCCGCCCTGCCGCCGGGGGCCGGCGACCGGCCGATTTCCATCTGCTCGTGAATCGTTCATGCGATGAACGATATGTCGGGTTCAGCTACTCCACAAGCCCGTGAATGATTCACAGAACGAATCATTCGTGAACGCTATGATGGCCCGGTGGCATCAGTTCCCGGCGACCGTCCCGACGGCGTGGCCTTCCTGTTGGCTCAGCTCGGCCATCACGCCGCGACACTGTTCGCCGAACAGGTGGCCACCCTCGAGTTGACGCCGCCGCACGCGGGAATCCTGCGCGCAATCGCCACAGAACCCGGTCGCAGCCAGCAGGCCCTCAGCGCCCAGTTGGGCATGCTGCCCAGCCGGGTGGTCGTCTACGTCGACGAACTGGAGGAACGCGGCTACGTCGAGCGGCGGCGCAACCCCGACGATCGCCGGTTGCACGCCCTTTACCTCACCGCCGCGGGAAAAAGGTTGATGCGCAAGCTCTCCGAGCTCGCACGCCAGCACGAGCTCCGGTTCGCCGCCACGCTTGACGCGGAGCAATACGGCACCCTGCGGGAGCTGCTCGCGGCGGTGGCACGGCAGCAAGGGCTGGCGCCCCATGTCCACCCCGGCTACAAGTCGATCGGTCGACCGGCAAACCCAGCCGGTTAACCCCGGATAGCGATAGGATCCGCTTCGGCAGTACATCCACCAAGGCGCGAGGTGCCGGATGTCGTTTGTAGTCGCAGGGCCGCAAGCAATGCTGGAGGGCGCGGCCGATATGGCCGGCGTCGGTTCGGCGATCAGGCAAGCCAACGCGCTCGCGGCGGCCGCGTCGGGCTAGGCCAGCCGGGTGACCTCGACGATCACGTCGAGATCGGTCGCGCCTTCCCCGGAATAGATGCCCTTAAGCGGAGCGACGTCGGTGTAGTCGCGCCCGGCGCCGACGCTGACGTACTGCTCGGTGATCTCGCTGTCGTTGGTGGGGTCGAAGCTCCACCAGCCGCCGGTCCAGGCCTGAATCCACGCGTGGCTTCGCCCGTCGACGGTGTCGCCCACGACGGCGTTCCGCTTCGGGTGCAGATACCCGGACACGTAGCGTCCCGGAATTCCCATGGCGCGCAACAACATCAGCGACAGGTGCACGAAGTCCTGGCAGACGCCCTTGCCCTCGTTCAGCGCGTCCAGCCCGGAGGAGTGCACCCCGGTGGTCCCCGGCAGATAATCCAGCTCGCCGCGCACCCACTTGCCCGCCACGACGACGGCCTCGGCGGGGTCATAGGACTTGGCGATCTTCTTGGCCACCGACGCGACGCGCTTGCCGGTCGGGGTGTGCGCGGTGGGCCGCAGCAATTCGTCGAAACGATCGATCACGGCCTCGGACCGCAGGTCGTTCCAGCTGACCTCGGCCACCGCCGGCTCCCCCCGTTCGGTCTCGACGACCGACGACGAGGTCACCGTGAGATCGGTGTGCGGCGCGTGCAGGTCGAACGCGGTGACGGCGGTGCCCCAATAGTCGATGTAGCGGTGCGACCTTGTCGCCGGGATGGTTTCGACGCGATTGAGGATGACGTTTTGCCTGGTGTCCGATCGCGGGGTCAGGCGAGCTTCGTTATAGGAGGCCGTCACCGGCGACTGGTAGGCGTAGCCGGTGGTGTGCACGACGCGCAGCCGCCACATCAGTTTTCGCCCTGCCTGCCGACCAGTCGGGCGCCCTGGCCCGCGTCCGACCACGCAACCCAGGGAGTCACGTGGAAGTACTGCAGCGACAACGCTTCTCCGACATCCCGACAGGTTCGCTGCAGGCCCGCCAAGCGGCTGTCCAGCGACTCGAGCAACACGCCCGGTTGGACGAATTCCAGTTCGCTGCGGGCCTTCCCGAGCAACCGCTGCGCTTCGGCGGTGGCCCCGATCCGGCTCTGCGGGCTGTGCACCAGCTCGTCAAGGTTGTCCTCGGCCAGCCTCAAGGAGTAGAACACCGAGCGCGGAAAGAGACGGTCCAGCAACATGAATTGGACCACCCGGCCCGCGTCCAACACCCCCCGGTAGGTCCGCAGGTAGGTGTCGTGTGCGCCCGCAGAACGCAGCAGGGTCACCCACGCCGGCGACGATGCGCTGTCGCCGACCCGCGACAGCAGCAGCCGCACCGTCATGTCGACCCGCTCGATCGCGCGGCCCAGCAACATGAACCGGTATCCGTCGTCGCGCGACAGCGTCGAGTCGGCCAGCCCGGCGAACATCGCCGCGCGGCCCTCGATGAACGCCAGGAATTCATGTGGCCCAAGGCGTTTCGCGGCGCGCTCGCGTTCGGCCAGGGCGTGGTAGGTGGTGTTGAGGCACTCCCAGATCTCGCTGGACGTCACCTCGCGGGCCGACTTCGCGTTCTCCCGCGCCGCGGTGATGGCGTCGACGATCGAACAGCCGCCCGACGCGTTGGTGCTGAAGGCCACCAGGTCGGTAAGCGACCACACGTCCAGGTCGTGATCCGGTGGGTCGATGCCGAGGACCCGCAGCAGCAGCCGGGATGCCTGGTCCGGGTCGACGCTGGAGTCCTCGAGCAGCTGGTGCAGCGCGACGTCCAGGATTCGTGCGGTGTCGTCGGCGCGCTCGACGTAGCGACCGATCCAGTAGAGCGCCTCGGCGTTGCGGGCCAGCATCAGCGCATCCTCTGCTGTTGCTGCTGCTGGGGCTGCTCGTCCGGCGCCCCGCTGGGCTGCGCTTGGTGCTGCGACAGCCGTGGTGAACCGTCGAGCACCGGGTCCGGGATGGACCTCGGCAGTGACCGCACCACCTCCGCGGCGCCCAGCTCCCGGGCGCCGGCCGCGGCGCGCGGCGCCAACACCCAGGTGTCCTTGGAGCCGCCGCCCTGGCTGGAGTTGACCACCCGCGAGCCCTCGACCAGGGCCACCCGGGTCAATCCGCCCGGCAGCACCCACACGTCGTCGCCGTCGTTGACTGCGAACGGCCGCAGGTCGACGTAGCGGGGCGCCAGCGCGCTGCCGACCTGCGTCGGCACGGTCGACAGCTCCATCATCGGCTGGGCGATCCAGCTGCGCGGGTCGTCGCGGATCTTCTTGGCGACGGCGGCCAACTCTTTGTCGGACGCTTCCGGGCCGAACACGATCCCGTAACCGCCGGACCCTTCGACCGGCTTGAGCACCAATTCGTCGATGCGGTCGAGGACCTCTTCGCGCTCGTCGTCCAGCCAGCATCGGTACGTCTCGACGTTCGCCAGTAGGGGCTTCTCGCCGAGGTAGTACTCGATCATGGTCGGCACGTAGGTGTAGACGAGCTTGTCGTCGCCCACGCCGTTGCCGATCGCGCTGGAGATGACGACGTTGCCGGCGCGGGCGGCGTTGACCAGGCCGGCCACCCCGAGCACCGAGTCGGCGCGGAACTGCAGCGGGTCCAGGAACGTGTCGTCGATGCGCCGGTAGATGACGTCGACCTGGCGCTCGCCCTCGGTGGTGCGCATGTACACCTGGTTGTCGCGGCAGAACAGGTCGCGGCCTTCGACGAGCTCGACGCCCATCTGGCGGGCCAGCAGCGAATGCTCGAAGTAGGCCGAGTTCGCCACGCCGGGGGTCAGGACGACGACGGTGGGATCGGCCTCGTTGGTGGCCGCGGAATTGCGCAGCGCGCGCAGCAGGTGAGAGGCGTAGTCGTCGACCGCGCGCACGCGGTGGGTGGCGAATAGGTTGGGGAAGACCCGCGCCATGGTGCGCCGGTTCTCCATCACGTACGACACCCCCGAGGGTGAGCGCAGGTTGTCCTCCAGGACGCGGAAGTTGCCCTTCTCGTCGCGGATCAGGTCGATGCCGGCGACGTGGATCCGCACCCCGTTGGGCGGGACGATGCCGAAGGCCTCCCGGTGAAAGTGCTCGCAGGAGGTGATCAGGCGGCGCGGAATGATGTCGTCGTTCAGGATTTCCTGGTCGCCATAGATGTCATCGAGGTACATCTCGAGCGCCTTGACCCGCTGGGTGATGCCGCGCTCCAACCGGCTCCACTCGGCCGCCGAGATGACGCGCGGCACCAGGTCGAGCGGGAACGGCCGCTCCTGGCCCGACAACGAGAACGTGATGCCCTGGTCGATGAACGCGCGGCCCAGCGCCTCGGCGCGGGCCTTCAGCTCGGACGCGTCGGACGGCGCCAGCTCGGCGTAGATGCCCTTGTACGGGCCGCGGACCGTGCCCTGGGCGTCGAACATCTCGTCGAAGGCCTTGGAGTAAACGCTGGCGTACGAGTCCGACTCGGTGTAGCCGCGGAAGATGCGTTCGGAGCGCGCATCCGGCCGCGCTGCGGCGCCGCGCGATCCCCGCCTGGTGTCCTCAAGCTGGCTCGGAAGACTCACTTTAGAGATGGTGCCTCACATCGGCGTTGTGGCAGGCCACGGGTTCCCCTTTTGGGAAAAAACGTAACCGACTGCTAACCTGGGCAGTCGCTATTGGGTGTGGGGCGCCCCCCGAGAAGCACCGCAATCACCGATTCGAAGAAGGAACTCACGCGTGGCCAACATCAAGTCGCAGCAGAAGCGCATCAAGACCAACGAGCGCGCCCGGCTGCGCAACAAGTCGGTGAAGTCCTCGCTGCGTACCGCCGTCCGCGCGTTCCGGGAGGCCGCCGAGGGCGGCGACAAAGAGAAGGCCGCGGAGTTGCTGGTCTCGACCAACCGCAAGCTGGACAAAGCGGCCAGCAAGGGCGTGATCCACAAGAACCAGGCCGCGAACAAGAAGTCGGCTCTGGCGCGGGCGCTCAACAAGATCTGAGCACCCCAGCTTCTCAGGGCCTGTCAGCGGCCCCGGTCGGCCACCAATTCGGCAACCTGCCGCACCGCCGATTCCAGCGCGTAGTCCGCGTCGGCGACGGCCCCCTTCACGTTGGCGTTGAGCTCCGCCACGACTTTCATCGCGACCGCAACCGTTTCGCGCGTCCAGCGCCGGGCCTGCTTCTGGGCCTTCTGCACACGCCAGGGCGGCATGCCCAGCTGCGACGCCAGGCGGTACGGGTCGCCGGATAGCGGTCCCACCCGGCCGATGGTGTGCACGGCCTCTGCCAGCGCGTCGGCCAGCACCACCAGCGGCTCGCCGCGCATCATCGCCCACCGCAGCGCCTCGGTGGCCCCGGCGACGTCGCCCGCCACCGCCTTGTCGGCGATGTCGAAGCCCTTCACCTCCGCCTTCCCGCTGTGATAGCGGCGCACCGCGGCGGCATCGACGTGACCGGCGGTGTCGGCGACCAGTTGCGAGCACGCGGCGGCCAGCTCGCGCACGTCGGACCCGACGGCGTCGAGCAGCGCCGTCACCGTCTCCTCGTCGACCTTGACCCGCAGCGCGCGGAATTCCTTGCGGATGAAGTCGACGCGTTCGCTGAGCTTGGCGATCCGCGCGCAGGGATGCACCTCGGCGCCCAGCGACTGCAGCTCGGTGGCGAGCGCCTTGGCGCGCCCGCCGCCCGAGTGCACCACCACCAGCACCGTGCCGGCCGGCACGTCGGCGGCCGCCGCGGCGATGACCGTGGCCGCGTCCTTGCCGGCTTCGGCGGCCGCCTCCAGCACCACGATGCGCTCGTCGGCGAACAGCGACGGGCTGAGCAGCTCGGCGAGCTCGTACGTGCCGACGTCGCCGGCCCGCATCCGGCTCACCGGGACGTCGTCGGTGCCGGCGCGCTCGCGCGCCGACCGCAGCACGTCGGCCACGGCCCGCTCGACCAGCAGCTCCTCGTCCCCCAGCACCAGGTGCAGGTGCGCAACCTCGCTCACCCCCCGATGGTGTCACGGGCCACCGACTAACCGGCGAGCGCTCCCGACAGCGACCAGGCCAGCGCGCACACGGCCGCCGCTCCCCCGGCCCATCCGAGCGCCCGGCGACACCAGCGCCAGCGCCACACCAGCCTGCCCACCAGAACCACCGCTACCGTGGCCGAGGCGACCAGCACCACACCGGGCGCACCGGCCGGAACCGGCAGCGTCGCCGCGGGCACGCCGGCCGACCACCTCGCCACGTTCACGACCCACCACAGTTCGGGGCCGGTGAAACGGATCAACAGCTGCGCGCCGGCAGGCCACGCGACACACAGCAGGGCCGCCGCGCTGCCCAGCACGGTGATCGGCGCGATCACCGGCGCGACCGCGAGGTTGGCGGCCACGGCGACCAGGCTGACGCGGCCCGAGATGCCGGCGACCAGCGGGGCGGTCACCACGTGTGCGGCGCAGGCGACGGCGAGCGCATCCGCCAGCGGCTTGGGCCAGCCCCTGCCGACCAGGCGCCGCGACCACACCGGCGCGATCAGAATCAGCGCGGCCGTCGCCAGCACCGACAGCGCAAAGCCCACGTCGACGGCGAGGTGCGGGGCGACCGCCAGCAGGATCAGCACCGCGGCGGACAGGGCCGGAATCGCCTGCCGCCGACGCGACGACAGCACCCCCGTCAGCGCGATGGCGGCCATCACGGCGGCCCGCAGCACGCTTGCCGTCGGCTGCACCACGATGACGAACGCCACCAGCGCCATCGCGGCGAGGGCGACGGCGGCGCGCGGCCCGATCAACCGGGCCGAGAACAGCACCGCCCCGCACACGATCGTGACGTTGGCCCCCGACACCGCGGTCAGGTGCGTCATGCCGGCCGCCCGAAAGTCGCGGCTGGTCTGGCCGGTGACGGCCGAGGTATCGCCGAGAACCAGGGCGGGCAGCATCGCGGCCTGGTCCACTGTCAGGGTCTCGCGGGCGGCGGCGGCGAACCGGCCGCGCACGGCGTGGGCGGCGCGCTGCACCACCCCGGCGGTGCCCATGGTCGGACGGCCCGACGCGTTGAGCACCGCGACGGTCAGGTCATGGCGGCCCGGACGGCTGATCCGCGCGGTGAACCGCACTGGCCGGCCCACGGTGAGGTCACCGAAGTCCGACGCCCGGGCGAAGACCACCACTCGACCGGACATCCTGTCGTCGCGCAGGCGCTGCAGGGTGGCGCGAAACATCAGTCGGCCCGGGCCGAGGGGCAACGGGCTCTCGGTCGGGCTGACCGTCACCGGGACGGCCGTGCCGAACGCCGCGGTGATCGGGTGGTGAGCGACCGCGTCGCTGCGCAGCGCGATCGCCAGCCCGAACCCCGCGCCCACCACGCCGACCGCCCCCAGGCCGGCGCCGACCGTCCGCAACAGGGGGGCCCGGGCCGGCCCGAGCGCCGCGTGGCAAGCCAGCGCCGCACCCACGCCGAGCAGCACGACACAACACGAAGCGACCACCCGTCCGACCGGCCAGCAGATACCGGCCGCGGTGACCAGCCAGCCGGTCAGCGCGGCCGGGACCAGCCGCACATCGACGTGTGCGGACGCCGGGTCGCGCACTGCGGTCAGACACGGACCAGTGGGCGCAGTTTCTCCAGCCGCGCCGGGCCGATGCCGTCGACGTCGGCGAGCTGGTCGACGCTGGTGAATTTCCCGTTCGCCTGCCGCCACGCGACGATGGCCGCGGCGGTGACCGGCCCGACCCCGGGCAGCGCGTCCAGCTGCTCCTGGGTCGCGGTATTCAGGTCGAGCGCCTCACCGGGCTTCGGCTTGACCGTCCCCGAGACCGGTCCCGGCGTCCCGGATGCCGCCGACGTCCCGGCGGACACCGAGCTGCCAAGCGCCGTGCGCTGACCCGCGACGGGAGCGAGCCCGACCACGATCTGCTCGCCGTCGCCGACCGGCCGAGCCATGTTCAACCCGATGGTGTCGGCGCCGTTCACCGGCCCCCCGGCGGCCTGCAGGGCGTCGGCGATGCGGGCGCCGGGCGCCAGGGTGACCAGCCCGGGGGTGTGCACCAGCCCGACCACGCTGACCACCACCGGCCGGTCGGATGCAGGCGGCCCGGCACCCGGGCTCGCCGACGACCTGGGGCTTGCGGTCGCGGCCTTCTCCACCGGCGGCAGCTTGGCCGACATCACCGGCGCAGGCCGGTCGCGCACCAGGGTGAACACCGTCACCAGCACCGCGAGGGCGGTCACCACCGCCAAGGCGATGGCGCCGGCGCGGCCCGGGTCGGCGCGCATCTTCGCCACCCAACCCCGGTGATCGGCGGCGTCGGGAAGCCAGCGCGGCAACAGCGAGTTCGGGTCCTCTGATTCGCCCGAGTCCGGGGACTGTTCCTCGGAGTCCGACTCGTCGGCCGCATCGGTGTCGGGGTCGGCGCCGAGGCGTCGCTGTAGCCGCTCGGCGGGCAGTTCTGTTGGCATGGGCCGACCGTAGGTGCGCCGAGCGCCACGACGCCCTGCGCGACGGCGTCGCGACGCCGGAGTGTGGACGAATCCGAGGCTGTGCAAAAGAGGATGCCGGGTTTGGCCTGCGCATGCGGGGGTAGCCAGCCGCGTATGAACCCGGAGGCAAAGCCGACGTCGGACGCCTCGATCGGCGAGCTGATGAGTCAGCTTTCGTCGCAGCTGTCACGGCTGGTTCGCGACGAAATGCAGTTGGCACAGAAGGAAATCGAACAATCGGCGAAACGTGCGGGCATTGGCGCGGGACTGTTCGGCGCGGCCGGAATACTTGCATTAGCGGGCCTGGCCAGCCTGATCGCGGCGGGCATTGCCGCGGTGGCGCTGGCAGTGCCGGTGTGGGCAGCCGCCCTGATTGTCGGCGCGGCACTGTTCGCCGCGGCCGGGGTCGCGGCGCTGCTCAGTAAGCACCAAGCCGAAGACGTCACACCGGCGGCACCCTTCACCGTCGCCAACATCAAGAAAGACGTCCAGAAAGTGAAAGACGCCCGCCATGAGCGGAGCTGAACGGCCGCGGGGTCCCGGAACTCCACCGGTTGAGCCCGACGCCAGCATCCACGAACTGCAGGCCGACATCGAGCAGACACGCGAGCAACTCGGCGCCACCGTCGAAGCGATCGCCGGCAAGGCCGATAGGATCCGGTCCGCTGCGCCACGCCTGGCGATAGCGGCCGTCCTCGGCGTGGCCACGATCGTCGGCTTGGCCTGGTGGCGACGCCGGCGATGAACGCCCGGCGGTGACGGGGCGGCGCCCGTGCCCCCGATTAACGTTGAACGGCGTTGTGCGCCTAACGTGCAGGACGAGACTGCCGGTGTGACGCTGAGGGTTCACCATCCGGTGGTCGCGCGACAAAGGAGGCTGCCATGCAACTGGCGCTCACACCGGAGGAAGCCGCGTTCCGCGACGAGCTTCGCACCTTCTACACCACGCAGATACCCGAAGAGCTGCGCGAGCGGGTACGCCAGGGCGCGGCGTCGGTGCGCCGCGAAGACATCGTCACCAGCCACAAGATCCTGCACGAGCACGGTCTGGCGGTCCCGAGTTGGCCCGTCGAATGGGGCGGCAAGGACTGGACGCCCACCCAGCACCAGATCTGGGCCGACGAAATGCAACTGGCGTGCGTGCCCGAGCCGCTGAACTTCAACACCAAGATGGTCGGCCCGGTGATCGCCGAGTTCGGTTCCGAGGAGATCAAACAACGCTTCCTGCCGCCGACGGCCAGCCTCGACATCTGGTGGTGCCAGGGCTTCTCCGAGCCCGAAGCCGGCTCCGACCTGGCGTCGCTGCGCACCACCGCGGTCCGGGACGGCGACCATTACATCGTCAACGGCCAGAAGACCTGGACAACGCTCGGCCAGTACGCGGACTGGATCTTCTGCCTGGTGCGCACCGACCCGCAGGCGCCCAAGCGGCAGGCCGGAATCTCGTTTCTGCTCTTCGACATGAAGACGCCGGGCATCACCCTGCGGCCGATCAAGACGATCGACGGCGGCCAGGAGATCAACGAGTTGTTCTTCTCCGACGTCCGGGTGCCCGCCGATCAGCTTGTCGGACAAGAGAATCAGGGCTGGACTTACGCGAAGTTCCTGCTCGGGAACGAACGCACCGGCATCGCCGGCGTGGGACGCACCAAGGTGCGCCTCGCCGAGGTGAAAAAACACGCCGCCGAAACCGGGGTGCTCAACGATCCCCTGTTCGCGGCGCGACTCGCCGAGGCCGAAAACGAGGTCCTCGCACTGGAACTCACGCAATCTCGGGTGGTGTCGGACTCCGCGGACGGCCAGCCCAACCCGGCGTCGTCGGTGCTCAAGCTGCGCGGCAGTCAACTGCAGCAGATCGCGACCGAGCTGCTGGTCGAGGTCGCCGGCCCGGACGCGCTGCCGGCCGACGGGGAAGACATTTCATCGCCCTCGTGGGCGCAACACAGCGCGCCGCACTACCTCAACTACCGCAAGACGACGATCTACGGCGGCAGCAGCGAGGTACAGCGCAACATCATCGCGTCCACCATTCTCGGATTGTGAGGCAGCCATGGACTTTCAATTGACCGACGAGCAGTCCCTGCTGCGCGACACCACCCGCGACCTGCTGTCGCGCACGTACGACCCGGAAAGCCGCAACAAGGTCATCGGGTCCGACCTCGGCTGGAGCCGCGAGGTGTGGAGTCAGCTCGCCGACACCGGGATCCTCGGCCTCGGGTTCGAGCCGGACGAGGCCGGCCAGATCGAGATCATGGTGGTGCTCACCGAGGTCGGGCGCCGGTTGGCCCCCGAACCCATCCTGCACGCCGCGCTCGCACCGGGTGCGCTGATCGCCGAGCTGGGCAGCGACGCCCAGAAGCAACAGCTCGACGAGGTCGCGGCCGGACAACGCCTGCTGGCCTTCGCCCACGTGGAACCGGGGCATCGCACCCCGTCGGCCACGGTCACCACTGCGGCTGCGCAGCAAGGTGATTCGTGGACGTTGACCGGACGCAAGAACCCCGTGCTGGCCGGCGACTGCGCCGACGCGTTGGTGGTCAGCGCAGCGTTGCCCGACGGCGGCACCGGCCTGTTCCTGGTCGACGCGGCTTCGGCCACCCGGCAGCCTTACCGGACGTTCGACGGACAGCGCGGCGCTCAAGTCGATCTCGACGGCGCCGCCGCCGAACCGCTTGGCGAAGGCGGGGACGCCTCGCTCGCCATCCGCAACGCCGTCATCCGGATCCAGTCGGCGTTGTGCTCCGAAGCTGTCGGGGCCATGGAGGAAGCGCTTCGCCTAACCACCGACTACCTCAAGACTCGCAAGCAGTTCGGCGTCACGCTCAACAAGTTTCAGGCGCTCACCCAGCGGGCCGCCGACATGTATGTGTCGCTGGAAGTGGCGCGCAGCATGAGCTTCTACGCCGCGATGTCGATCGCCGACGGCAACCTGGATCCGCTGATCGCGTCGCGCGCCAAGGTGCAGATCGGCCGGTCGGGGCGCCACATCGCGCAGGAATCGATCCAGATGCACGGCGGAATCGGCGTCACCGCCGAATATCCCGTCAGCCACTACGCGGCCCGGCTCACCGCGATCGAACACACGCTGGGCACCTCGAACGACCATCTGCACAACCTGATCGACCATCTGGGCGACTACGACCTGGCCCGGCTGTAGCGCATGGCCGAACCCGCCGAACTTTCCGCCCGGGTCGTTGAGTTCCTGTCAGTGTTTTTCGGAGGCTGCCCGCACCGGAATGTTCGGGTACCTTGCCGCCGACGGGCGGCCTCTGGTCGCGCCGGTTTGGTTTGTTGTCGATGACGGCCAACTGGCCTTCACCACCGGCCGGGACACCTCGAAAGGCCGTGCGCTGGCCAGGGATTCGCGGGTCGTGATCTGTGTCGACGATCCGCATCCGCCATATTCGTTCGTCCAGGTGCAGGGCCTGGCCTCGGTGAGCGAGGATCAGCCGGACGTACTCGACGTCGCGACGCGGACCGGTGCGCGCTACATGGGCGCCGACCGCGCCGACGAGTTCGGCCGCCGCAACGCCGTCCCCGGCGAACTGGTGGTGCGGGTGCGGCCCACCAAGGTCATCACCGGATTCAATATCGCCGACTGACGCGCCGGGGCATCAACTCGGCTCTGGCCCCGCAGCGGATTCCTGGCCCGTCGCAGCGGATTCCGGGCTCGGCTCCGCCGCAGGCGATTCGGCCTCCTCCGCGGGCGCTTCCGCCCCCTCCCGGGCCGGGGCCGGCTCCGATTCCGCATCCGGTAGCTGGCTTGCCAGGTACTCGGCGAGCCCGCCGATCGTCGGATAGTCGAATACCGCGGTGGCGTTGATCGTGAACGCCCCACCGAACTGGCTGTAGAGCCGGTTGCGCAGTTCGACCGCCATCAACGAATCCGTACCCAGGTCGAGGAACCGGCTGGTTGCGGCGGGCGGTTGCGCGAGCCTCAGGAAGCCCTGCACTTCGCGCTGCAGGAATTCGGTGATGAAGCCGGCGCGCTGGGCCACCGGTATCTCCTGCAGTTGCCGGAGCAACTCGCTGTCGCCGGTCGGCTCCGTGACGGCACTCGGCAACACCAGGTCGAGAATCGGTGGGCGGGAACTGCCCAGCAGCTTGGCGGCGCGCTGCCAGTTGGCCTTGATCACGGTCGCCTGCGCGGTCCCGCTGGCGACGGCCTCGGCCAGCGCGTTGAGGGCGGCCGTGGGTTCCAGCGGAATCAGGCCCTGCGCACCGAGATTGGCGCGCGCGGCCTCCGAAGACGCCATGCCGCCCTTACCCCAGGGACCAAGGTTGACGCCGGTCGCCGGCAAGCCGTGCGCCCTTCGCTCCGCCACCAGCCCGTCGAGCAGCGCGTTGGCGGTCGAGTAGTTGGCCTGGCCGGGTGAGCCGAGCAGGCTGGCCACCGAGGAGGACACGATGAAGAAGTCCAGATCGTCTTCTCTCGTCAACCTGTCCAAGTAGCTGGCGCCGAAAGCCTTGGGCGCCAACGCTGTCCGGAAACGCTCGAGGCTCTGCTGGGACAGCAGCGCGTCGTCGAGCACGCCCGCCAGATGGGCCACCCCCGCAAGCGACGGCAACTCCGCACGGATCCGCTCGAGCAGCTTTTCGACTTGCGCCTCGTCCCCGACGTCGGCCGCGAAGGTGTGGACGCGGCAGTGGTAGCGCTCGACGATGTCCTCGATCGCCCGTTGCGCGTCCGCGTCGGGTGCGCGCCGGCTGGTCAACACGATGTCACCGGCGCCGAGCTGGGCCAGATAGGCCGCCAGGTGCAGGCCGATCGCACCGAGTCCACCGGTGATCAGGTAGGTCCGATCGCCGCGCGGCTGAAGCGGTTTCGGCATTTGCAGCACGATCTTGCCGATGTGCCGGGCCTGCTGCATGCGGCGGAACGCCGTCCTCGCCTCGGTCAGCGGGTAGATCTCCGCGGGCAGTGGCGCCCACTCGCCGCCGCCCAGCCCCTCCGACACCTCCGCCAGCAGGCCACGGATGCGTTCGGGGTCCTGCAATGTCACCGTGTCCAGCGCGACGATCTCGTAGGCGATGTCGGGACGGGCCGCCGCCATCTGCTCGGGCGTCCAGATGTCGCGCTTGGCGATCTCGGCGAACCGGCCATTCCGTGCGGTGGCCCGCACGGTCGCCTCGACAAACCCCTCGTTGGTCAGGCTGTTGAGCACCACGTCGACGCCGGCGCCGTCGGTGTCGGCCAGGATCTGGTCGGCGAAATCCGTGCTGCGCGAGTCGTAGACGTGTTCCACGCCCAGCTTGCGCAGCGTCGCGCGCTTGTAGGCGCTGGCGGTGGCGAACACGATCGCACCGTGCTGCTGCGCCATCTGGATGGCGGCCAGTCCGACGCCGCCGCTGGCGGCGTGGATGAGGACACGGTCACCGGGCTGAAGCTGCGCCCAGTCGAACGCCAGCCGGGCCGTGAGCGCCGCCGCGGGAATCGTCGCCGCGTCCACCGCGCTGAGGCAAGAGGGAATCGGCGCCAGCAGCTGGGCCGGCACGTTGAACCGGCTGGCGAACGCGCCCTGCATGAAGCCGAAAACGCGCTGACCGACCTCGAGTCCGGTGACGCCGCCGCCCACTTGGGTGACCACGCCGGCGAAGTCGCCGCCGATCGGACCCGGATCGCCGGGGTAGAGGCCCAGCACATTGAGCACGTCCCGGAAATTCAACCCCGCGGCCTCCACGCGGACCTGGACGTAGCCGTCGCTCGGCGGCGGCACTTCCGCCTCGGTCAGGCGCAGGTTGTCGATCGCGCCGCGCTCGGTGGGTGCCAGGACGTAATCGGTTGACCGCGGCAACGCGAGGTGACCGCTGCGCGACCACTGCAGCAACCGGGACGCCAGGAACTTGCCTTGCCGCACAGCGAGTTCGGGCTCCTCGATCGGTGTGCCGAGCAAACCAGTCAGCAGGTGCACGGCCTGCTCCGACCCGTCGCAATCGACCAGCCTGCAGCGCAGCGCCGGTTCCTCGTTGACGATGGTGCGCCCGAGTCCCCACAGCGCCGCCTGCACCGGGTCGACCGGCTCGCCGGACTCGGTCGCGACGGCGCGCTCGGTGATGATCCACAGCCCGTTCGGAAGTTTGAGCTGCGCGTCGGCCTGCACCGTGTGCACGACACTGAGTAACTGGGCGATCCCGGCCTCGAGGCGCGCGGCGGCTTGCGCGTCCGACTCCCCCGCGCTCGGTCCGGCGCTGCGCCAGACGATCCCGGAGAACGGCATGCCGCGCTCCTTGGCCTGCGCCAGCAGCTGCCCGACGGGCTCCGGATCGGCGGCCGGATCAAAGGCGATGCAGCCCGGCAGCTCGGCCGCGAGTCGGTCGAACCCGGCAACCAGCCAGGTGCCGTTCGGGTTTCCGGCGCTCTGGGTGTCACCGCTCGACGGCGGGGCCGGCACCTCGTGCCAGCCGAGGGTGTACAGCAGCCGGGTGGCGTCGCCGCCGAGTCCGCGCAGCAACGCCTCCCGGGGCGCCCGCTTGACGGTGAACTCGCGAATCCCGCCGAGGCGGCGGCCATCGCGATCGACGAAGTCGAGATCGAAGACCTGGGTTTCGCTGTCGAGGCCGCTGGTGTGCCACTTCGCGCGGCAGTAAAACCGCCGCGGCATCTTTTCCCGCAGCTCCACCGCGCCATACCGCAGCGGCAGGAACAGGTCGGAGACTCCCTGTTCGGCCGCCAGCAGCGCCGGGAACGCCGGGAACGCGACGCCGGTGCAGAGGTCCATCAGTACCGGATGCATAGGCTCGGTTCCGAGGTGTTCGCTCAGTTCCTCGCCGACGGTGATGTCGCCGATCGCCTCGCCCTCACCGAGCCACAGCGATTTCAGCGTACCGGACCAGTTGGGCCCCCACGCCAGCTCCATGTCGGCGAAGGTTTCGAACAGCTGCTGCGGGCGCATGCGGTTCATCCGCTCGATCGCCGCGTCGATCGAATCGACGGACTCCGCGGGTCCCGCGCCGACATCAGCCACATCAGCGGCAGGGCTGAGTCCCGTGTTCAGGGTCCCGTCGGCGTTCAGCGACCATTCGGCATCGCTGACGCCGTAGGGGCGGCTGTGCACGCGGAAGCTCCAGCCGCCTCCGTCCTCCTGGGGGTGCAGGGTCAGCTGCACCTCGCGAGAAGCCCTCTCGGGCAGGATGATTGGCTCGTAGAAGAACACGTCCTGTACCCGCGCCGGCGGCCCGACGGCGGCCAGCGCCATGGCCGCGTATGTCGCGCCCGGAACGACGACAGTGCCGTAGATGACGTGATCGGAAAGCCACGGCTGCGACTTGACGGAGAGCCGGCTCGTGTAGACGGAGTCGCCGGAGGCGAGCTCCTTTGCGCTGCCGAGGATTCCGGAAACTCCGGCGCCCGGTCCGTCGATGCCGGCGATCCCGGCGGTCTTGGGCCAGAAGTGACGGCGCTGGAACGGATAAGTGGGCAGTTCGAGCCTGCGGCGAGGTTGACCGTGTAGCGCGGCGAACGTGGGCCGGTGGCCGCTGACGTAGGCCGCGGCCACCGCTTCGGCGATCTGGCGCCGGTCGCCGATGCCCTTGCGCAGCGAGACGATCGCGCGCGGCGCAGCGAGGTGTTCCGGCCAGACCTGCACCGCGGCGCCGGTCAGCACCGGTTGCGGACCGATCTCCATCAACACCGAGCAGCCCAGCGCGGCCACGGTGCGCACGCTTTCGGCGAACTGCACGGGCTGGCGCGAATGACGCCGCCAATACTGTGCGTCCAGCGGGGTTTCCGCCGTCAGCACGGCGCCGGTGCGGTTGCACACCAGCGGCAACGTCGGCACGGCGAACTCCAACTGTGCCGCGTACGTCTCGAATTCATCGAGGACCGGTTCCAGCAGCTCCGAGTGGAACGCGTGGCTGGTTTCCAGCCAGCTGCACCGGATCCCGTCGCCACCGCACCGGGTGAAGATCTGTTCCAGGTCGTCGCCGGGTCCCGAGAGCACCGTATTGGGGCCGTTGTAGGCGGCAACCGACACCAGGGGGAAGTCGTTGGCGATCTCCTCGACGTACTTGGCGTCGGCGAACACCGCCACCATTCGCCCGCCGTCGGGCAGGCTGCCGAACAGCCGGCCGCGCTCGGCGATCAGCCGGGCCCCGTCCTCGAGGCTGAAAACCCCGGCCACGCACGCCGCCGCGTACTGGCCCACGCTGTGTCCCAGCACCACGTCGGGCTCGATGCCCCACGACTGCCACAGCCGGGCCAGACCCATCTCGACAGCGAAAAGCGCTGGCTGCGCAAATGAGGTGTGCCGCAGCATCTTCCCGGCCTCGCCGGCGGTTTCGCGGTCCGTCGCGAACAGCACCTCCAGCAACGGGCGCGGCAGCATTCCGTCGACCGCTTCGGCGCAGCGGGTCACCGTGTCCGCGAAAACCGGCTCCGCGTCGAATAACTCGCGCGCCATCCCCGGGTATTGGCTGCCCTGCCCGGTGAACAACCACGCCGTCGTCGGCCGGTCCGTGCACTCGCCGCGCACCACTCCCGGCCGCATCCGGTTCTCGGCCAACTCGGCCAGCGCCTCCCGGGCGCTTTGAACCGAATCCACGACCAGCGCGGCCCGGTGCTCGAAATGCGAACGCCCGGCGCCGGCCGTGAAGCACACGTCGGCGATGTCGACCTTCGGGTGGGCATTCAGCCAGTCCCCGTACCGCTGCACCAACGCCACCAGCGCCTCCGGTGACCGCGCGGACAGCGGCAGCACCTCGACCGGTTCGTCCTGAGCGTCCGACTCCGCTGCCGCTGTGTCGTCGCGAAAGACGTCGCTGGTCGAGTATTCGTCGGCGGTCGAGAGCGGCGGCGCCTCCTCGATCAGCACGTGCGCGTTGGTGCCGGTGAAGCCGAAGGAGCTGACGCCCGCCCGTCGCGGTTTTCCGTCGGCCTGCCACGGAATCGCCTTGTCAACAACGCGCACCGGCAGCGAATCCCACGGGATGTGTGGCGACGGTGTCTCGAAGTGCAGGCTCTGCGGCAGCATTTCGTGCTGCAGCGACAGCACGACCTTGATCAGGCCGGCGACCCCTGATGCCGACTCGAGGTGGCCGATGTTGGTCTTCACCGACCCGATCAGCAGGGGCCGGTCGGCGTCCCGGGCGGCGCCGAAGACGGCCCCTGCCGCCTGCACCTCGATCGGGTCACCCAGCGCGGTACCCGTGCCATGCGCCTCCAGGTAGTCGACATCCCCACCGGTGAGACCGGCGCGAGCCAGCGCCGAGCTGATAAGCCGTTGCTGCGCACCACCATTGGGCACCGTCAAACCGCTCGATGCGCCATCCTGATTGACCGCGCTGCTGGGAATGACCGCGCAAACCCGGTCACCGTCGCGCACTGCGTCGCTCAGCCTCTTGAGCACCAGGATCCCGCAGCCTTCACTGCGCACATAGCCGTCGGCCGAGGCGTCGAAGGTCTTGCACCGCCCGACGGGTGACAACATCCTGGCGCGTGACGCGGCGATGATGGTTACCGGGCTCAGCAACACGTTCACCCCACCGGCCAACGCCAAATCGCAGTCACCGGAGTGCAATGCCTGGCAGGCCTGATGGACGGCCACCAGCGACGAGCTGCACGCGGTGTCGACCGCGACGGCCGGTCCCTCGAGTCCGAGTGCGAATGCGACCCGGCCCGAAATGGCATTGAGCGCATTGCCGGTGATGAAGTGGGGCTCGAGCTTCTCGACCGAGCCGGCCGACAGCAGATGCGAGTACTCGTTGGCACCCACCCCGACGAAGATGCCGCTTCGGCTGCCGCGCAAGGCCCCCGGCGAGTAGCCCGCCCGCTCCAGGCCTTCCCACACTGTTTCCAGCATCAGCCGCTGCTGCGGATCGATCCACACAGCCTCGCGCGGGGAAATGCCGAAGAATTCCGGGTCGAACCCGTCGATTTCGTCGATGAATCCGCCGAAGCGGCTGTAGATCTTGCCCGGGGTCTCCGGGTCCGGGTCGTAGAACTCGTCGATGTCGAAACGGTCCTCCGGAATCTCCCGGATCGCATCGACACCGCCCGCCAACACCTCCCAGAATGCTTCGGGATTCGGCGCGCCGGGGAAACGGCAGGCCACCGCGACGATCGCGATCGGCTCGTCCGTGCGCGTCGCCACCGCCGCCGCCTGCCGGGGCTTGCTCTCCGTCTGCTCGCCGATCCCGAGCACGTCGGCGAGCAGATAGTCCGCCACGTCCACCAGGCGCGGGTGGTCCATCGCCAGCGTCGCCGGTATCTCCCTGCCCACTCCGTGCTCGAGGCGCTGCCGCAATTCGATGGCCATCAGCGAATCCATGCCGAGATCGAAGAATCCGGCGTCCTCGCGGATCTCCGACGCGTCGACTCGTGTGACCTCCGCCACCGCCTCGCGCAGGTAATCGACGAGAAGTTTCTTGCGCTGCTGCACCGGTGCGTTGGTGAGCCGCTCGACCAGTCGAGTCGGCCCGGACGGCCGCGACAAGGGCAGCGCGGCAACGGAATCCGGCACCTCGCGCTCCAGCTCAGCGAGCAATGACCGCCGTCCCGCTTGCTGGTAGAGCGGCAGGAAGCGGGCCCAGTCGATCCGGGCCACCACGCCGTTGGCCACGCCCTGCGCGGCAGCTGCCGCCATCAGCTCGGCCATCCCCGCCAGCGCGTCGGAAGGAGCCAAGGTCCGGACCCCGCGCCGATCCAGTCGGGCCCGGGCCTCCGCGTCGGCCATGCCCGCAGACCAGGGGCCGAAATTGACGCTGACGGCGGGAACGCCGTGCTCGCGCAGCCGCCAGGCCTGTCCGTCCAGGAAGGCGTTGGCCGCGCCATAGGCGGTCTGGCCGAATCCGCCCCACACCGCCGCGATCGAGGAGGTGCTCACGAAGAAGTCCAGCTGCAGGCCGAACGTGTCGAGGGCGGCTTCGCTCAAGTTCCAAGCGCCCCAAACCTTCCCGGCGAACACCCGGTCGACCTCGTCGTCGTCCAGGGCGCGCAGCGGGGTGGTGCCGATCTCGCCCGCGGCGTGGACGATACCCGCCACCGGCGGCAGTTCGGCCTGCACGGTGGCCAACAGGCGCGCGACGTCGTGCGCATCGGCGACGTCGGCAGCGATGACCCGAACTTCGCAACCGTGCTGTTCGTGGATGGCGTCGATGCGCTGTTGCGCGGCGGCACCGGGCGCGCGCCGGCCGGTCAACACCAGGTGCCGGGCGCCGTGCGCCGCCAAGTAGCCGGCGATTTCCAGTCCGATCGAACCCAACCCACCGGTCACCAGATAAGTTGCGTCGCCGCGCAGCGCCAGCGGTGCGGCGGCCGGCGTGCCGGCCCGTCGAATCAGCCGGGGAACGTAGACGGCGTGATCACGCAGCGCGATTTGGTCTTCCCTGACGGCCGAGTCGCGCGGTGCGGCCGTCAGCCGGTCGATCAGCCGCGACCATTCGTCGGCGTCGCCTTCCCCGCCGGATGGCAAGTCGGCCAGTCCGCCCCACACCTGCGGATGCTCCAACGCGGCGGCGCGACCGAATCCCCAGAGGCAGCTTTGATCCGGCGATACGGTGTCCGCCTCGGTGACCCGTTGCGCGCCACGGGTTACCACCCAGATGGGCGCGCGCAGTTCGGCGGACACCGCGGCGCGGAAGAGCCGCCGCGTTCCGCCCAGGATTCGGTGTTGCATCCGCAACAGCGACCGCGCTGACGGTGCGGTGTCGGAATCGAGGGCCGCGATATGCAGGACACGCAACGCCGATTCGTCCGCCTCCGCGGCACGCAAGGCGGCCGCGAGGTGCTCCTCGTCGGCGTCGGACACCGGCAACCCGAGAGTCCGGTGCTGGTGCCCACGCGCGGTCAGCACGTCGACCAATGGCCGAACCGCCTCGGCATCGTTGCCGATGAGCAGCCACGCCGATCGCCCGGCGTCGGGGTCCGGGACCTTTGGGAGCTCGGCGGTGGACGTCTCCCAGCGAACCTCGTAGCGATCATCCGCGATGGAACGGGTGTCACGCTGTTGGTTGTGTTGTGCGGCAAGCTTTGTCAGCACATGCACGGTCTGCTGGTCGCCGCTCGTGCCGTCGAGCAGCGCCGCGAGTTCCTCGATCCGGCCGTCCTCGAGCAGCCGGACGGTTTCGGTGCTGACGGTGGTGTTCTGTTGCCGACGCTCCCGATTGTCGCGATACCAGTACTCGCGATGCTGGAACGGGTACGGCGGCAGGTCGACCTTGCGCGCCGGTCCCGTCACGGCGGCGAAGTCGGGCAGGTGGCCGGTGACATACGCGCCCGCGAGGGCTTCGCCGATCTGGCGGTGGTCGGCGGCGCCGCGACGCAGCGAGGCGATCGCCCGCGGCGCGGTGCCCGGGTCGGGCCAGGCCCGCAAGGCCGCGGCGGTCAGCACCGGTTGCGGGCCGATCTCGAGCAACACCTTGCAGTTCAGCTCGGCCAGGGTGCGTACGCTCTTGGCGAATTCCACCGGTTGGCGGGCGTGGCGACGCCAATAGGCGCCGTCGAGTTTCACGCTCCTGCCGAGCGCAGCGCCGGTGCGGTTGCACACCAGAATCCGTTGCGGCGGGCCGAAATCGAACCGGTTCGCGTACGACTCGAACTCGTCGAGGATCGGATCCAGCAGCGACGAGTGGAAGGCGTGGCTGGTGTCCAACCAGTCGCACCGGACACCATCGGCCGCCAGCCGGGCCACCGCCTGGTCCAGATCCTGCGCGGGCCCCGAAAGCACGGTGTTGGCACCGTTGTAGGCGGCAACCGACAGGCTCGGGAATTCGTCGGTGAGGGCCTCGACCCGCTCGGCGGCGGCGAACACGGCGACCATGCGACCGCCCTCGGGCAAACCGCCGAACAGGCGGCCGCGCTCGGCCATCAGCAACGCGCCGTCCTCCAGGCTGAACACGCCCGCGACGCAGGCCGCCGCGTATTGACCCACGCTGTGGCCCAGCACCACGTCGGGTTCGAAGCCCCACGACTGCCACAGCCGGGCCAGGCCCATCTCCACCGCGAACAGGGCCGGCTGGGCGTAGGAGGTCTGCCGCAACGCCTCTTCGCTGCCGGGGCCGTCCACGTCGAAAATCACGTCCAGCAGCGGCTTTTCGAGAACGTCCGCGACCACTGCTGCGCAGCGGGTCACCGTCTCGGCGAACACCGGCTCTGTGTCGAACAGCTCTCGGGCCATGCCCGGGTACTGGCTGCCTTGACCGGTGAACAGCCATGCGGTCTTCGGCGTGTCGTCGGATATCCCGCGCAGCAGGCCGGGTGCCGGGCGGTCGTCCGCGAGCGCACCGAGCAGCTCGGCGGCGGATTCCTTCGAGTTGATCACCAACGCGGCGCGGTGCTCGAAGTGCGCTCGCCCTACCCCGGCGGTGAAGCACACGTCGGTCAACGAGGCTTCCGGGTGCGCGCTCAACCAGCCGCGGTATTGATCGGCGATCTGCACCAGCGCGGCCGGCGTGCGCGCAGAGAGCGGAAGCACGCTGAACCGCTGGTCGCCCAGGCCGGGCGCCACCGCGACCTGCCCCGCCTCAACGGGCGCTTCTTCGATGATCACGTGGGCGTTGGTCCCGGCGAAGCCGAACGAGCTGACTCCCGCAATGCGTGGCCGGTCGTCGCGCTCCCAGGCGGTGGCCTCCTGCACGACCCGCACCGCAAGCCGTTCCCACGGAATGTGCGGCGACGGAGTGCGGAAGTGCAGGTGCTGCGGCAGCAACTCGTGCTCGAGCGACAGGATTACCTTGATCACGCCCGCGATCCCCGCGGCGGCCTCCAGATGGCCGATATTCGTTTTAACCGAACCGATCAACAGCGGACGGCCGGGGTCGCGCCCCTCGCCGAACACCGCGCCCGCGGCCTGCGCCTCGATCGGATCGCCCAGCGATGTCCCGGTCCCGTGTGCCTCCAGGTAGCCGACGTCGCCGGGTGCGATGCCGGCGCGCTTGCACGCCTCGGCGATAACCTTTTGCTGCGCAATGCCATTCGGCACGGTCAAGCCACCCGACGCGCCGTCCTGGTTGATCGCGCTACCCCGGATCACGGCCCTGATGCGGTCGCCGTCGCGGATCGCGTCCTCGAGCCGCTTGACGACGATGACACCGCAACCCTCGCCGCGCACGTAGCCGTCCGCGGCCGCGTCGAAGGTCTTGCACCTGCCGTCAGGCGCCAGCATGTGCGCGCTGGAGAACGTGATCATGGTCGCCGGACTGAGTAGGACGTTAACGCCGCCGGCCAGCGCGAGGTCACACTCCCGTAAGCGGAGCGCTTGGCATGCCTGATGGATGGCCACCAGCGACGAACTGCACGCCGTGTCGACTGTGAACGACGGACCCTGCAGCCCCAACCGATAACTGATCCGGCCCGCTCCCGCAGCAGACGACGTCCCGATCGCCAGATATGCCTCAATCTCGGTGGAAGTCAAGTCGTGGGACATCATTCCGAGATAGTCGTGGGTGGACAGACCCATGAACACCCCGGTCTGGGTGTTCGCCAAAGCCGTTGGCGCGGTGCCGGAATGCTCCACCGCCCGCCACGCCGTCTCCAGCAGGAGCCGATGCTGCGGGTCCAGCAACCTGACCTCGCGCGCCGACATCCCGAAGAATGGCGCGTCGAACCCCGTTACGTCATCGACGAAGCCCGCCCGACGGGTGACAACCTTGCCAGGCACATCGGGATCCGGATCGAAGAACTCGTCGACATCCCACCGGTCCTCGGGCACCTCCGATATCGCATCCCGGCCTTCGGCCAGCACCCGCCAGAATTCGTCCGCATCCGCCGCACCCGGAAAACGCGCCGCGTACCCGACTATCGCGAAGCCCCCAGAAGCCGACCCCCGCCCCATCGGGTCCTCGACGGATGTCATGCGGTTGTCCTCCCCGTTTCGACCGGAAAAATTGATGCCCGCGGGCCCTTGCGGCGCCGGAGCCGTGGCTTCTTCGAACCACGTCCTAGGCCGCTCACTGCACACACCCAGGACCAGAGCTGGCAGAACCCCCCCGGGTACTGCCTTACAGCGACCGTCACAGCGAATCTACACATTTAGCCTTGGTTGCCGCAGCCGAATCGCCTACGCCGACCAGTATTACAAGCGCCGGCCGGTTCCCGGCGCCGCGACGCGCAGATGCCATGATCTGCGGCTGTCGGCAAGGCTCGGCGGGGCCCTTTACACGGTACGTTCGATGACCGGCGCCCGCCGTCCCGATGAGCAGTTGGGCGCGGATATGTGCATGTCGGGGACGGTAGCTGCGGGAGGGGCTATCTTGGGTCTCGCTACCGGCGGGGCCGAAGTGCCGCCGTGAAACTCGGGGAGAACATATTGCGCATCGGGAAAATCAGGATCGGCTCACTCGGTGACTGGACGCCAACCGTGGGATCGGTCATCTCGTGGCATCCGACCGCCGCGTCCCGGGAGAAGGCCCGCCAAGCGCCGGTGAGTTCGGTGCCGGTCAGCTACATGCAAGGCCAGCACCTTCGCAACTACCACGAGCGCACGGCCGCCGGGCTTGACTTCTCCCGGCAGATCATCGCCACTTGCGATGTACCCGGCCAGTGCGACATCGCCGCCATGGATCACGCCGTCAACGCGTACCTGCGCCGGCATGACACCTTCCGGAGCTGGTTCGAACCTACTGCAAATGGGGAGTTCATCAGGCACACCCTCAGCGATCCCGCCGATATTGAATTCACACCGATCGACCACGGCACAATGACGGTTGAGGAGATTCGGGCGCATTTGGTGGCCATTCCGAATCCGTTGGAGTGGGGCTGTTTCACCTTCGGAATCGTCCGAAACGAGGATCATTTCACTTTCTTTGTCGCCATGGATCATGTGCACGGGGACGCGACGTTGGTCGGCACGACGATGCTGGAGGCCAGCGGGATGTATGCGGCGCTGAGCGGCGGCGGTGAACCCCTTGCCCTCCCCGAGGCCGGCAGCTTTAACGATTTCTGCGAGCGCGAGCGCCAGTACGTGTCGGCGTTGACCCTGGAGTCGCCGCAGGTGCGCGCCTGGGTCGACTTCGCCGAGAACAACAACGGCGGCTTTCCCGAATTTCCGCTCCCGCTGGGTGATCCGTCGGAGCCGAGCGGCAGTGAGTTGCTGTCCGAATTCCTGATGGACCCGGAACAGACGGAGCGGTTCGAGTCGGCGTGCACGGCCGTCGGCGCGCGCTTCATCGGCGGCCTGTTCGCCTGCTTCGCCCTGGTAGAGCACGAATTCACGGGGGCCCTCACGTATTACGGCCTCACCCCCAGGGACACCCGCAGGACCACGGACAATTTCATGACGCAGGGTTGGTTTACCGGCTTGGTTCCGATCACGGTGCCAATAGCCGCGGCGTCGTTCGCCGAGGCCGCCTGGGCGGCGCAGGCTTCCTTCGATTCGGGTCTGGACTTGGCGAAGGTGCCGTATTACCGCGTGTTGGAATTGGCGCCATGGTTGAAGTGGCCGGAGCCGAATTTTCCGGTGTCGAACTTCCTGCATGGCGGAGCCGCGCCGCTCAACGCCGTCCTTGCCGCGGCCGACCTGGGTTATGCGAACAATTTGGGAATTTATTCCGACGGTCGCTATTCGTATCAATTGACCATTTACGTGTTTCGGTACGGCGAGGGCACGGCAATGGCGATCATGTATCCCGACAATCCCGTCGCCCTGAAATCGGCCACCCGCTACATGGAAGCAATGAAGTCCGTGTGTGCGCGGGTCGCCGACAGCGGCCATTGGGGACGCGTTGCCTAGCGTGAAGTAATTCGATGGCTCGGAATCGGAAATAGTGTGGTTTGAGGTGAGGCCAATATGCGACGGCTAGCCGATTTTGTGGTGCGGTGGCCCTGGGCGGTGATCGGGCTCTGGGTCGCGATTGCGGTCGCCCTGCCACTAACCCTCCCCTCCCTGAACAAGATGGCCCAGAAGCATCCGCTCGCGATCCTGCCCAGCGATGCACCGTCGAACGTCACCGCGCGAAAGATGACCGAGGCGTTTCACGAATCCGCGTCGGAAGATCTCCTGTTGGTGGTCCTAACCAGCGACAATGGCGCCAAGGCGCTGGGCCCCGCCGACGAGTCCGGGTACCGCAAACTGGTGGACGCCCTGCGCGCGGACACCCGAGACGTCGTGATGCTGCAGGATTTCATCAGCACACCACCGCTGCGTTCGGTCGTGACCAGCCAGGACCACAAGGCTTGGGTGCTGCCGGTCGGCGTGGCGGGCGAGTTGGGCACTCCCCAGTCCTACGCCGCCTTCAACCGCATCGGCGACATCGTCAAACGCACCATGGAGCAGGCCCCACCCGGGACGCATCTCACCGTAAACGTCACCGGCCCCGCGGCGACCGTCGCCGACCTCACCGTCGCGGGTAATCGGGACCGGCTGCCGATCGAGCTGGCTATCTCCGTCCTGGTGCTGATCGTCCTGCTGGTGGTGTACCGGAGCGCGGTCACCATGCTGCTGCCGCTGATCACCATCGGGTTGTCGCTGGTGATCGCCCAGGCGCTGGTGGCGGGCTACTCCCAGCTGACCGGCTCGGGCGTCTCGAACCAGTCCATCGTGTTCCTGAGCGCGATCATGGCCGGCGCCGGAACGGATTACGCCGTATTTCTGACCAGCCGATATCACGACTACCTGCGGACCGGCGCGGATTACGACCAGGCGGTCAAGAGGGCGATGATCTCGATCGGGAAAGTGATCACCGCGTCCGCCACCACCGTGGGCCTCACCTTTCTCCTCATCAGCTTCGCCCGGATGGGAATCTTCGAAACGGTCGGGGTGTCCTCGGCCATCGGAATCGGCGTGGCATTCCTCGCCGCGATGACCTTGCTGCCGGCGATCCTGGTGCTCGCCGGCCCCCGTGGCTGGGTCAAGCCCCGGCGCGAGCTGACCGCCCGGTTCTGGCGACGTTCGGGCATCCGCATCGTGCGCCGGCCGAAGGCGCACCTGGTTGCCAGCGTGTTGGTGTTGATCATCCTGGCGAGTTGCGCCGGCCTGGTGCGCTACAACTACGACGACCGCAAAGCCCTGCGGCCTTCGGCCCCGAGCTCCATCGGGTACGCCGCGCTGGATCGCCACTTCCCGGTGAATCAGTCGATTCCGGAATACATCCTCATCCAATCGCCGCATGACCTCCGCACGCCGCAGGCCCTTGCGGACTTGGAACAGATGGCCGACCGCGTCAGCCAGCTGCCGAACATCGCCGCGATCAGCGGCATCACTCGTCCCACCGGAAATGTGCCGGAACAATTCCGAGCCACCTATCAGGCGGGCGCCATCGGCTCCTTTCTGGCCGGCGGGTCCACCCTGATCAACGAGCACACAAACGACCTCAATCGGCTGGTCGAAGGCGCCGGCACGCTGGCCGACAGCCTCGGCGACGTGCGCGGCCAGGTCAGCCAGCTGGCCGGCAGCGTGCAGGAACTGGAAAACGCGCTTTCCTCGACGAAGAACCAGTACAGCGGCGACACGCTGGTCAAAGAGGTCGACATCGCGGCCCAGCTCGTCGACCACGTCAACTCGCTGACCAACACCATGGGGTGGAACTTCTCGGCCGCCAAGAACATGTTCGCCTGGATCGGCCCGGTGCTGGCGGCGCTGCAGGGCAACCCCGTCTGCGACGCCGATCCGTCGTGCAGCGCAACCCGCGGGACGTTCGAGCAGTTGGTCGGCTCCCGCGACCAAGCGGACCTCGACGCCATCAACGACCTGTCCCACCAGCTGCAGGCTTATCCGGACAGACAGACCCTGAAGGCGTCGACGGACCGCCTGCGCACCGCGGTCGGCAAGCTCACCAACGTGCTGCGCACCATGGGGATGGACCAGCCCGGTGGCCTGCAGTCCAGCCTGAACACCCTGCAAAACGGCGCCGACCGGTTCGCGGGTGGGAGCCGGCAGGTGGCCGACGCGGTGGCCCAACTCGTCGAGCAGGTCAAGAAGCTGGGTGCCGCGCTGAGTGAGTCGGCGACGTTCTTGCTGTCGCTGAAACACGATGCGGCGCAACCGGCGATGGCCGGGTTCAATATCCCGTCCCAGCTTTTGCATCTCAAAGAGTTTCAGGAGGCCGCCAAGGTCTTCATCTCGCCGGACGGCCGCTCGGTGCGGTATTTGGTTCAGACCAAGCTCAACCCGTTCAGCACCGAAGCCATGGATCAGGTCAACGCGATCACCGCGACCGCTCGGGGTGCCCAACCGAACACCACCTTGGCGGACGCCAAGATTTCGATGGCGGGATACACCGTCGGCCTGAAGGACACGCGCGACTACTACCAGCACGACATCCGGTTCATCATCGCGGTGACCCTCATCGTCGTGCTCCTGACCCTGATCGCGTTGCTGCGTGCGATTGTCGCGCCGCTCTATCTGGTTGCGTCCGTGGTCGTTTCGTACTTGTCGGCGGTGGGAATCGGCGTGGTGTTCTTCCAGTTCATCCTGGGCCAGCACTTGCATTGGAGCGTGCCCCCGCTGGCATTCGTGGTCCTCGTCGCGGTCGGCGCCGACTACAACATGCTGCTCGTCTCGCGAATGCGTGACGAGTCCCCGAACAGCGTGCGTTACGGCATCATTCGCACCCTCAGCTCGACGGGCGGTGTGATCACCGCCGCGGGCCTGATCTTCGCGGCCTCCATGGCCGGCCTGCTGTTCTCCAGCATCGGCACCGTGGTTCAGGGTGGTTTTGTGATCGGCGTCGGAATTTTGCTGGACACCTTCCTGGTACGCACCATCACGGTGCCGGCCATCGCGGCGCTGTTCGGGCGGGCGAACTGGTGGCCGTCGCGGCCGAACGCGCGGCGCTCGCAACTCGGACGCGCCGAGCCGCAAGCCGGTTAGCAGGCACACCTCATGTATGTGAAACTAGACAAGCAGAGCGGTCGGGGGCAGGGATGAACAAAACACTCGCAAGGGCTACCGCGCTGGTAACTGTCGGCGCCACAGTGTATTTCGGCGTCGGGGCGGCATCGGCCGACGACACGCCCATCGGCGGACCACCAACACCGGGGGCCCCGGGCGACCAGACGGCGTACGCCCTCGGCGGCGCTCACGTTCTTGGCATCCCCTACGACGAGTACATCCGCCAGGAGGGCGCCCAATGGTTTCCCGGCCAGCAGCGCAAAATCATCGACTACCCGGCGGGGCAGGTCCAGGGCCACGTGCTGGGGCGGCTATTCCCCGGAATCGGCAAGGCCGGTGACGAGATCATCCCCGGTCTGGGTCTGGACGGCCCCAGCGTCGGCGAGTCGGTCGACGCGGGAGTGGACAACCTTGTGGCCGCGATCAAAAACGGTCGCCCGGGTACGGCGATCGGCCTGTCCGAGGGCGGGTTCGTGGTCGACGGCGCGCAGGCGCGGCTGGCAACTGACCCGACCGCCCCGCCGCCAAACACGCTGAACTTCGCCACATTCGGCGACCCGATCGGGCATCACGCCTTCGGTCAGAGTTTCCTGACCGCCGTGTTCCCGGTCGGCAGCACCGTTCCCGCGCTCGACTACACCATGCCGCCGACCTACGAGAGCCAGTACGACACCGACAGGTTCGTGGCCGCGTACGACTCCATCGCGGACTTTCCCGACCGGCCCGACAACTTGTTCGCCTTCGCCAACACGCTGATGGGTCTGGCCACCGGTCACACCGCGGTCGCCTTCACGAACCGGAGCATGGTGCCGCCGCAGAACATCCGAACCACGATCAACTCCCGGGGCGCGAAAGACACGACGATCATGGTGCCGGAGAAGCACCTTCCGCTGGTGATGCCGCTGAAATACATCGGGATCCCGGAGGACACGCTGAACAAACTCGACGCCATCTTGATCCCCAGGGTGAACGCGGGCTACTCGCGAAACGACGACCCGTCGACCGCCCCGGTTCAGGTGGACCCGGTGCATGGCTTCGATCCAGCGGAGGTCACCGCGCCGGCCAACCAGGCGACCTTCGGCGGCGGCGCCGACCCGTTCTCCCAGATCCTCGCCGGCGCCATGTCCGTGTTGTCGCACAGCGCACTGCAAACCGACCACTGACTCCATCGGAGTCGACGAACTAGTACGGACGTGATGTAAGCCCGATGTCTCAGTCAACGATTCTGTCGATGCTGCACGGACGCGCCAGCCTGCGGCCCCACGATGTGGCGTACACGTTCACCGATTACGCCGACGATTGGGCCGGAGTTCCCCACAGCCTCACGTGGTCACAGGTGTCCCGCCGAACGCTGAACGCGGCACGCGAGCTCAGTCTGCACGGGTCGGTCGGCGACAGGGCGGTGATCCTGGCCCCCCAATCCCTCGACTACATCGAGGCGTTTCTCGGAGCCATGCAAGCCGGGCTGATCGCGGTTCCGCTGCTGTTGCCACACAAGGGCTCGAGCCATGAGCGGGTGAGTGCGGTCCTTTCCGATACGGCGCCCTCGGTGGTTCTCACGACGTCGGCGGTCGCCGAAGACATCGTCAAATACGTCGACGAGGCGCGCCTGGACTCCGTCCCCAAGATCATCGAGATGGATTCGATCAATCTCGACGCGGAGGGCGGAACGAGCGTTCGGGCAGCCGACATGCCGAGCATCGCCTATCTGCAATACAGCTCGGGTTCGACCCGGGCGCCGACGGGAGTCATCGTCTCGCATCGCAATCTCCAGGTGAATTTCGAGCAGCTGATGCGCAGCTTCTTCGCGGACTCCCACGTCAAAGCCCCCGCGGATACCACGATCGTGTCGTGGTTGCCCTTCTACCACGACATGGGCTTGGTGCTGGGAATCTGCGCGCCGATCCTGGGTGGCTATCGCGGCGAGCTGACCAGTCCGGTTTCGTTCCTGGAGAGGCCGGCCAGATGGATGCGGTCATTGGCCCAGCATCCTCATGCCTGGTCGGCGGCGCCCAACTTCGCCTTCGATCTTGCCGCCCGCAAGACAACCGACGCCGATCTGGCCGGGCTCGACCTCGGCGAGGTGCTCGGCATCATCAGCGGTGCCGAGCGCGTCGAGCCGGCAACGCTGCACCGTTTCGTTGACCGGTTCGCCCACTTCAACTTTCGCGACCACATGATGCGTCCCTCGTATGGGTTGGCGGAGGCGACCGTCTTTGTCACGGCGGGCACCTGGCATGAGTCGTCGAGCGAGGTCGCCTTCGACATCGACGAGCTGTCCGCGGGCCGCGCGCGGCGATGTGCGGAAGGGACCGGCACCGCGCTGGTCAAATACAAAGTGCCGCAATCACCCACACTGCGGATCGTCGACTCGAACACCAACCGCGAGTGCGCGCAGGGCTTGGTGGGCGAGATCTGGGTGCACGGGCCCAATGTCGCCGACGGCTACTGGGGCAAACCGCAGGAGGAGCAGCGCTGTTTCGGCGCGACGCTCGCCGACCCGTCGCCCGGCACACCCGAAGGCCCCTGGCTGAGGACCGGGGACCTGGGTTTCATCTTCGAGGATGACCTGTTCATCGTCGGCCGAATCAAGGACCTGCTGATCATCCGTGGACGCAATCACTATCCCGAGGACATCGAGGCGACCGTTCAACAGATCACGGGCGGCCGGGTCGCGGCGATATCGGTTCCGGTCAGAAGCACGGAGGAGCTGGTCGCCGTCGTCGAGCTCAAGAAGCGAGGCCATTCCCACGAGGGCGCCCAGGACATCGGGCACTGGCTCACCTGCATCAAGCGCGACGTCACCTCTGCGATATCCAACGTGCACGGCGTGAATGTCGGGGACCTCGTTCTGGTGCCGCCGGGGTCGATTCCCACCACCACGAGCGGCAAGATCCGCCGCGCCGCGTGCGTCGAGCAGTACCGCCGCGACCAATTCACCCGGTTGGACAGCTAAGCCGAACCCGCGGAGGAACTCGGCTGGCCCTCCCGTCGGTTGGGACGACCGGCCCGCACTCTCGCGGGCCTGGTTGAACATAATGAGTCCAATCGCACCGGCAAAGGAGCCCCTATGAGCCCGACCAGCGCAGACCGTCCCTATCGCGTGATCCAGTGGACGACCGGCAACATCGGGCGGCGGTCGCTGCATGCCATCATCGGCCGGCCGGACATGGAACTGGTCGGGGTGTACGCCCACGGCGCGGAAAAGGTCGGCGTGGACGCTGCCGAGCTGTCCGGGTGGCCGGAGCCGACCGGGATCAAGGCCACCAACGACATCGATGCGCTGCTGGCGCTGCGACCCGACGCGTGCTGCTACAACCCCTTGTGGCCGAACGTCGACGAACTGGTGCGGCTGCTGGAGTCGGGCGTCAACGTGTGCACCAGCGCCGCCTGGATCACCGGCGGCAAACAGACACCCCAGGACCGCAAGCGCATCCACGACGCGTGCGAACGGGGCGGTGCGACGATCTTCGGCAGCGGAGCGCACCCCGGGATGACGAACATGGTCGGGATGGTGCTGTCCGCATCGTGCGAGCGCGTCGACGAGATCCGCATCACCGAGTCGGTGGACTGCTCGACGTATGAGTCGGCGGAAACGCAAACGGCGATGGGGTTCTCGCAAGACCCCGACACGCCGGGACTGGCGGAGAGCGTCCGCCGGGAAAGCGAGGTCTTCGCGGAATCGGCCGCGATGATGGCCGACGCGATCGGCGCCAAACTGGACAAGATGACGTTCGACGTCACGTTCACCGCGGCCACCGCCGACTCCGATCTGGGCTTCATGAAGATCCCCGAGGGAACCGTCGGCAGCGTCTACGGCTATCACCGCGGCTGGGAGGGCGACCGCAACGTGGTCAGCGTCGGATTCAACTGGACCATGGGCAGCCATGTGGTCCCGCCCAAACCGCTCGAGCACGGCCACGTCATCCAGGTGTTCGGCCTGCCCAACATGCGCACCGTGCTGCACTGCCTGCCGCCGAAGGATTGGACGGAGCCCGGCTTCATGGGACTGGGGATGATCTACACCGCGATGCCGGTTACCAATGCCGTTCCGGCTGTCGTCGCAGCCAGGCCCGGGATTGTCACGCTTGCCGATCTGCCGCCGGTCACGGGCCGGGTGACGCACTAACCCAGCGTCGGGCCGCCCCTAAGCCCGGACCCAGAGGAACGGTTCCGTGCACTAGGTCTACGATGCTTAGCTGAGCAATGTATCGGCAACGGGTGTTGTCGGCGACGGCGGTGATCCGCAAGGGGCGAGCGGAAGGCGGTCAAGGTGAAGGCCCTTACCCGGGCGCTCAGGCGAGCGTGGATTCCTCTGGTATTGGTGGTCGTGCTCGCCGTCTCGGCCTTGGTGGTCTCGCGGCTACACAAGATTTTCGGGTCCCAGGACCTCAACGCGAATGCCGGCAAGGGGATCGAGATCGTGCAGTTCAATCCGAAGGTCGTCGTCTACGACATCTCCGGGCCGCCCGGATCCACCGCGAACATCAACTACTGGGACGAGAACGCCAACACCCACCAGATCAACAACGCGCCGCTGCCCTGGTCGACCACCATCTCCACCACGCTTCCCTCGGTGAGCGCCAACATCATGGCGCAAAGCGACGGCAGCCGAATCAGCTGCAAGATCAGCGTGGACGGCGTCGTCCGCGACAGCCAGAATTCCGACGGCCATAACGCCCAGACCTTCTGCCTGGTGAAGTCCGCATGACCGACATCCATAAGGCAGAGCGCGACGCGAGCACGGCGGATACGGGTCCGATCACGACCAAGCCCAGCATGGCGGATCGCGGCCACCGTCCCTATTTGCCCCACGCGATCCGAATCTTCGCGATACCGATCATTCTGGGCTGGGTGGCCATCACCGTGTTGGTGAACGTCATCGTCCCCACGCTGGAAAAAGTCGGCGAGGCGCATTCGGCGCCGATGGCCCCGCTGGACGCGCCGTCGATGAAGGCCATGATGCGGATGGGCCACAACTTCCGCGAATTCGACTCCAACAGCACCGTCATGATCGTGCTGGAGGGCCAACAACCCCTCGGCCCCGACGCGCACCACTACTACGACAACGTCATTCGCCAACTGCGGCAGGATTCCAAGCACATCCAGCACATCCAGGACTTCTGGGGGGACCGGCTGACCGCGGCCGGGGCACAAAGCGCCGACGCCAAGGCCGCCTATGTGCAGATAAACCTCGCCGGTAATCAGGGCACCACGCAGGCCAACGAGTCCGTGGACGCGGTCCGCAAGGTGATCGAGGAGAACAAGGCGCCACCCGGCGTGAAGGCCTACGTCACCGGTCCCGCCGCGCTGTCCGACGACATGCACATCATCGGCAACGCCAGCCTGGCCAAGATCACCCTGTTCACGCTGGGCGCCATCGCGATCATGTTGCTGCTGGTCTACCGGTCCATCGTCACCACGCTGCTCCAGCTGTTCATGACCTTTGTCGCCCTGGCGTGTGCGCGGGGGGTCGTCGCGGTTCTGGCGTATCACAACGCATTCGGGCTCACCACCTTCGCCGCGAACATCCTCACCATGCTGGCGATCGCCGCCGGGACCGACTACGGCATCTTCCTCGTCGGCCGCTACCAAGAAGCGCTCGCCGCCGGTGAGGATCGAGAAAGCGCGTACTACACCACATTCAAGGGTGTTGCTCCCGTCGTCCTGGGTTCGGGCCTGACGATCGCCGGCGCGACCTATTGCCTGAGCTTTTCGCGGTTGCCCTGGTTCAACACCATGGGCGCACCCGTGGCGATCGGCATGCTGGTCGTGGTCGCGGCCGGACTGAGCCTGGGGCCCGCCGTGGTGTTCGTCGGCAGCCGCTTCCACTTCTTCGAAAGGCAGGCCAAGCGCGGCCGGCTGTGGCGGCGGGTCGGCACCGCGGTAGTGCGTTGGCCCGCACCAATTTTGGCCGTCAGCGGCGCGGTCGTGCTGGTCGGCATGATCGCCCTGCCGAGCTACCACACGAGCTACAACGACCGCCATTACCTGCCGTTGTCGGCCCCGTCCAATCAAGGGCAAGAGGCCGCGAACCGGCATTTCTCCGAGGCGCGAATGAACCCCGACCTGCTGATGGTCGAGTCCGACCACGACATGCGAAACCCGGCCGACATGCTGGTGTTGGACCGGGTGGCGAAGAACGAGATGCGCACGCCGGGCATCGCCATGGTCCAGGACATCACCCGGCCGCTGGGAATCCCGATCCAGCACAGCTCGATTCCGTTCCAGAACAGCATCCAGAGCCAGACGACGATGCAGAACATGAGCTTCCTCAAGGACCGCATTGCCGACATCCTGAGGATGGCCGACGATCTACAGACCCAGATCGACACCACGCAACGCCAGTACGAGGTGTCGCTGGATTTGGCCAACGCCGCCGACGACAGCGCGAAGACCACCGAGGTGACGTCGCAGATCACCGACAAGTTGCGCGACCACATCGCGGATTTCGACGACACCTTCCGGCCGGTACGTAGCTACTTCTACTGGGAGAGGCACTGCTACGACATCCCGTTGTGCATCGGCATACGGTCCCTCTTCGACACGTTCGACGGCTTCGACCAGCTCGCCGAGCAGTTCCACTACCTCACCGCCGATATCGCGCACACCGCCAAGGCCACCCACGACCTGAATGCGCTGTTCCCCGTGCTGATCTCGACGCTGAAGAACACCAGGGGCATCACGCTGACGCTCTACCAAACGTTCAAGGCGATGATCGATCAGATGGAGGCGATGAGCAACACCGCCATCGTGATGGGGCAAAGCTTCGATCAGTCCAAGAACGACGATTTCTTCTACCTGCCGCCGGAGGCCTTCGACAACCCCGATTTCCAGACGGGCCTTCGCATGTTCCTGTCGCCGGACGGCAAGTCGGCCCGGTTCTTCATCACCCACCAGGGCGATCCGATGAGTCCCGAGGGCATCGCACGGGTCGACGCCGAACGCACCGCCGCGCAGGAGGCATTGAAACAGTCGTCGCTGTCGGATGCCCGGGTGTATCTCGGCGGAACCGCCGCGACGTTCCGGGACATGGCCGACGGCGAGAAATACGACCTGATGATCGCCGTCGTGTCGGCCCTGACGCTGATCTTCATGATCATGCTGCTGCTCACCCGGAGCGTGGTTGCCGCGCTGGTGATCGTCGGCACCGCGGCCAGTTCGATCGCCGCATCATTCGGGCTGTCGGTGCTGATTTGGCAGGACCTGTTCGGCATCAGAATCCACTGGATCGTGATGGCGCTGTCGGTCATCATCCTGCTGGCCGTCGGATCTGACTACAACCTGCTGCTGGTGTCGCGGTTCAAAGAGGAAATCCATCACGGGCTCAAGACGGGGATCATCCGCTCGATGGCCGGCACCGGTGGGGTGGTGACGGCCGCAGGCCTGGTGTTCGCCTTCACCATGGCGGCGATGCTCGGCAGCGAGCTACGCGTGCTCGGGCAGTTCGGGTCCACGGTATGCATCGGCCTGCTGCTCGACACCCTGATCGTGCGCACGCTGCTGATGCCGTCGATCGCCACCCTGCTCGGTCGCTGGTTCTGGTGGCCGCTCGTCGTGCATCCGCGCGGTGACTACGGTCGTCCCCCCGCCGTGGCGGCACCGGTGGCCTCAGGCGCCAGGAGCTAAGTCCAGGCACACCGCGACGGCCCCCGGGCCGACGTGCAGCCCGAGCACCGGCCCCAACGGGCTGACGATCGCCGGCTCGCAGGCGGGCAGCCGCCGCGCCAGCTCCGCCGCCACCTCGTCCGCCCCCTCCGGGTTGGCCACGTGTTGCACCGCCAGGGCCGCGGAGTTCTCGCCGACGACCTCGCACACCCGGTCGATCATCGCCGCGGTCGCGGCGGTCACGGTCCGCACCCGTTGGGCGAGAACGAGTTTGCCGTCATCGATGCGCAACAGCGGCTTGAGCGCCAGCGCGGTCCCCAGCCACGCCGTGGCCCCGCCGATGCGCCCGCTGCGACGCAGGTTGTCCAGCCGGTGCACCACCACGAACGCGTGGCCGCGCGACACCGCCGAAGTGGCTGCGCCCGCGACGGCGCCCAGATCGCCGCCATCGGCCGCGGCGCGGGCGGCGGCCAGCGCCACGAACCCGGTTCCCATTGCGGCCGAGCGCGAGTCGACGACGCGCACGTTCGCGTCGAGGTCGGCCGCGGTCCGTTGGGCGGCGCCGTAGGTTCCGGACAGCGCCGAGGAAAGGTGCACCGCGACCACGCCGTCACCGTCGCTGTCGGCCAGCGCCTGCTGATAGGCGTTGGCCAGTTCGGCCGGGGTGGCCGCCGCGGTGGTCGCGTGCTGCTTGTAGATGTCGTCGGGGATGTCGTCCACGCCGTCGCGTAGGTCGCGGCCATCGAGCAGGATGTGCAACGGAACCACCCGGATGGCCCACTTTTCGAGCAGATCGGCGGGCAGGCGCGACGACGCATCGGTCACCACCACAACTGCCATGCGCGCCACTCCTCCTCATCGCTACGCTCTGCATCGTCGCCGGCGCGGGCCATAGCTAGCCGCGCGGCTTCTCGTTGGCAATGCCGGCTTCCGCCAGTGCCTTGAGCATCAACTCGGCGACCGCCTGATGGGCTTCGAAATTCCAATGGATGCCGTCGGGATTGCCGCGTCCACTCATAACCTCGTCGGCCACAGCGGCTTTGAGATCCACCAGAGGAATGTCGTGCTGCTGCGCCCATTCCGTGATCGCAGCCACCGTCCCCGCGCGGCCGTGGTGGGCCTTGCCGTACGTTTCGGCGACGTGCACCGACGGCAGCGACGCCACGATTGGAATGCCCGGACGGTTGAAATCGATTGCACCGCGGGTCTGTTCGAGGTATTCGGCGCTCAGGTGCGGCGGCAGCGCCGACCGGGCCACCGGCGAGAGCCGGGGCTGCAGCCACGCGTAGCCGTCGCGGACCCAGCGCCGCAGCCACGGCGGCCGCACGTAGCGGATCAGCTCGCGCACCGCGGTCGGCAGCACCGAGGGCAGCGAATCCATCCCGCCGGTCGCGAAGATCACCGCACCCGCCCGGGGCAGCGCCGCCCAGGCCCGCGGGTCCTGCGTCGCCGCCCACCAGACATCGCGGCAAGTCCAGCCGATGCGCCCGATCAGTTCCACGTCCCAACCCAGTTGGGTGGCAACGATATTGGGCCAGATGCGCGGGTCGTCGGCGGGCAAGCCGCCGGTGGGCCCGTAATAGGACAGGGAGTCGGCGAACACCAACAGGGTGGGCCTCGCCCGCGCGTCAGAGGACATCGTTGGCGACCTGAGCAGAAGCGTTCCACACATCCAGGCGCCACCGGATGCTGCCGAAATCGACATCCGAGTCACCGGCATGCCCGCTCAGTTGAGCCCAACTGGCGTTGCCCATGCCGCCCAGCATCGGCCAGTTGTCGACCGGCAGCTTGAGCAAAGCGGCGGACAGGGCGGCGATAAGACCCCCGTGCGCCACCAGCACCACGGGTCGGTCCGGCCCGTCGGGGTCACCCCATTCCGGCTCGCCGGCCACCAGCTCGGCGACCACCGGCACGCTTCGCGCGGCCACGTCGACCCTGCTTTCCCCGCCGTGCGGCGCCCACCTGGCGTCGTCGCGCCAGGCCAGCCGCGCGCCGGGGGCCTGCGCGTCGACCTCGGTGTGCGTCAGCCCCTGCCAGTCGCCCAAATGAGTCTCGCGCAACCGGGGGTCCACCCGGACCGTCAACCCGGTCCGCTCCCCGAGCGTGACCGCGGTGTCGTAGGCGCGATGCAGGTCGGACGAAACGATCAGCAACGGCGGCAGCTTGCCCAGCACTTCGGCGGCGGCGACCGCCTGGGCGCGACCGAGTTCGGTGAGCGCGGAGTCCAGCTGTCCCTGCATCCGGCTGCCGGCGTTGAAGTCGGTTTGGCCGTGCCGGAGCATCACCAGGCGGCGGATCCTCATCGCGCGCTCGCCGAGTCTGCAGGACCTTCCGGGTCGTCGAGATCCACCGAGATCACCGGGCAGTCGCCCCACAGCCGGTCCAGCGCGTAGAAGTTCCGGTCGTCCTGGTGCTGGATGTGCACGACGATGTCGCGGTAGTCGAGCAGCGTCCAGCGGCCTTCCCGGGCGCCCTCGCGCCGCGCCGGGCGGTAGCCCGCCTTGCGCATTTTCTCTTCGACCTCGTCGACGATGGCGTTGACCTGGCGCTCGTTGGACGCCGAGGCGATGACGAAGCAATCCGTGATCACCAGCTGACCCGAGACGTCGATGATGAGTACGTCGTCGGCCAGTTTCGAGGCGGCCGCGCCAGCCGCCACGGTGGCCATGTCGATGGCTTCCTGGGTGGCGCTCATGTGTTATTTCCCGCCGCGAATGTCGTTGGGCGCGTAGTGGCTTCGGCCGTGCGGTACAGGCGACGCTTCGACACGTATTGCACCACACCGTCGGGCATCAGGTACCACAGCGGGCGGCCCTCCTTGGCGCGCTGGCGGCAGTCGGTCGACGAGATCGCAAGCGCCGGAATCTCCACCAGGGTCAGCGCGTCCTCGGTGAGCTCGCCCAGGACGCCGGTGACGTGTTCGCGGCGCAGCTCATATCCGGGACGGCTGACGCCGATGAAGCGCGCCAACCCGAAGAGCTCCTCCCAGCCCTGCCACGACAGGATCGACTCGAGCGCGTCCGCGCCGGTGATGAAGTAGAGCTGCGATTCGGGGTTGAGGGCGTGCAGGTCGGCCAGCGTGTCGCGGGTGTAGGTGGGCCCGCCGCGGTCGATGTCGACCCGGCTCACCGAGAACCGCGGGTTGGACGCGGTCGCGATCACGGTCATCAGATAACGGTCCTCGGCGGCGGAAACCTGCCGGCTCTTCTGCCAGGGCTGGCCGCTGGGCACGAAGACCACCTGGTCCAGGTCGAACAGGTCGGCGACCTCGCTGGCGGCCACCAGGTGGCCGTAATGGATGGGGTCGAACGTCCCACCCATCACCCCGAGCCGGCGAAGCTGCTTTTGCACGATTTGCCAGCTTACTTGAGCTCAACGGCGGCACCGATTCCCCAGCTAGCGGCCCCGGCGGGCCGTCTACACCGGCAGCAGCTGGTCGATCACCGCCGCCAACTGCTTGGCGGACCGGCATTCGTGCATCGTGATGACCTCTTGGTAGCGCGGCACCGCCGAGTCGCCGCTGCCCCACAGGTGCTTCGGTTCGGGGTTGAGCCAGTGCGCGTGGCGGCTGGCGGTCACCATGTCGACGAGCACGTCGATGGCCGGGTCGCGGTAGTTGGTGCGCCCGTCGCCGAGCACCAGCAGCGAGCTGCGCGGCGACAGCGCGTTGGGGTGGGCCTGCAGGAACGAGACGAACGCGTTGCCGTAGTCGGAGTGCCCGTCGCGGCTGTACACGCCGGCCTCGCGGGTGATCCGCTGGATCGCCACGGCCAGGTCGGCTTCCGGGCCGAACATGTGGGTCACCTCGTCGGTCGTGTCGATGAACGCGAAGACCCGAACCCGGGAAAACTGCTGCCGCAGGGCGTGCACCAGCAGCAGGGTGAAGTGGCTGAACCCGGCGACCGAGCCCGAGACATCGCACAGCACAACCAGTTCCGGCCGGGCCGGGCGGGGCTTGGCCAGCACCACGTCGATCGGCACCCCGCCGGTGGACATGGACTTGCGCAGCGTCTTGCGCAGGTCGATGGTCCCGGCGCGGGAGCGCCGCCGGCGCGCGGCCAACCGGGTCGCCAGGGTGCGGGCCAGCGGCGCCACCACCCGTTGCATCTGGCGCAGCTGCTCGCCGGATGCGCGCAGGAACTCGACGTTCTCCGAAAGCTGTGGGATGCCGTACATCTGGACGTGGTCGCGGCCTAACTGCTCGGCGGTGCGCCGCTTGGTCTCGGCGTCGACCATCTTGCGCAGCTGCGTGATCCGCTGGGCCGCTAGCGCTTTGGCGATCTGCTCCTGGGTGGGCGTGGGCTCGTCGCCGTACGGCGCGAGCAGTCCCGCCAGCAGCTTGCCCTCCAATTCGTCCAGCGCCATCGCCTTGAGCGCCTGATACGACGAGAACGACGGTCCGCGGCTGGAACTGTATTTGCCGTAGGCCTCCACGATCCGGGCGATCATCGCGACGAGACGCTCGTCCATGTCGGCCAGTTCGGGGTTTTCGGTGAGCAGGTCCAGCAGCATCTGGCGCATCGCCTCGACGTCGTCGGGCGGCAGGGCGCCGTCCTGCGCCTCGCCGGCCTCCTCCTCGGTGACCACCGCGCGGGCGCCCAGCGCGGCGGGGAACCACAGGTCGAACATGGCGTCGTAGGTTTCGCGGTGGTCGGGGCGGCGCAACACGGCGCAGGCGATCCCCTCCCGCAACACCTCACGATCGGCCAGGCCGAGGGTGGCCATCACCCGCCCGGCGTCCACCGTCTCCGACGGACCCACCGAAATGCCTTGCGCGCGAAGCGCTTCCACGAAACCGACCAGGTGGCCCGGCAGCCCGTGCGGGGCGAGCGGGCGGCTGGGGCGGATGCGGCGGGCGGCCATCAGTTGAGCCTCAGTTCTCCCGCGGCGCGTTGCTGGTCGGATTGATGCTTGAGTACCACGCCGAGCGTGGCGGCGACCACCGCGTCGTCGATGGTGTCCAGGCCCAACGCAAGCAGCGTGCGGCCCCAGTCGATGGTCTCGGCGATGGACGGCACCTTCTTCAGCTGCATTCCGCGCAGCACCCCGATGATGCGCACCAATTCCTCGGCCAGGTGCGCCGGCAGGTCGGGAACCCGGGACAACAGGATGCGCCGCTCCAGGTCGGGGCTCGGGAAGTCGATGTGCAGGAACAGGCAGCGCCGCTTGAGCGCCTCGGACAGTTCCCGGGTGGCGTTGGACGTCAACAGGACGAACGGCGCCCGCTCGGCGACGATCGTGCCCAGTTCGGGCACGGTCACGGCGAAGTCGGACAGCACCTCGAGCAGCAGACCCTCGATCTCGATGTCGGCCTTGTCCGTCTCGTCGATCAGCAGCACGGTCGGCTCGCTGCGCCGGATGGCGGTCAGCAGCGGCCGCGAAAGCAAGAACTCCTCGCTGAACACGTCGTCCTTGGTTTGATCCCAGTCCCCGGAGCCGGCCTGGATCCGCAGGATCTGCTTGGCGTGGTTCCACTCGTAGAGCGCGCGGGCCTCGTCGACGCCCTCGTAGCACTGCAGGCGCACCAGGCCCGAGCCGGTGGCCTGGGCGACGGCGCGGGCCAGCTCGGTCTTGCCGACGCCGGCGGGACCCTCCACCAACAGCGGCTTACCGAGCCGGTCGGCCAGGAATACGGCCGTCGCGGTGGCGGTGTCGGGTAGGTAGCCGGTCTCGGCCAACCGCCGCGAGACGTCGTCGATGTCGGCGAACAGCGGCGCCGGCCGGGCGGGCACACTCACGATGTCAGTTCTCCTAAGGCTTTGGACGTCAGGCCGGGCGGGTCTGCCCGTCTCCCCACGCGATCCACTTGGTCGAGGTCAGTTCCGGCAACCCCATCGGGCCGCGCGCATGCAGCTTCTGCGTGGAGATGCCGATCTCGGCGCCAAACCCGAACTGCTCGCCGTCGGTGAAGGCCGTCGAAGCGTTGACCATCACCGCGGCCGCGTCCACTCCGTCGCTAAACCGTTGAGCCGCAGCCATATTCGTCGTCACGATGGCCTCGGTGTGCCCGGTGCCGTACTCGTTGATGTGGGCGATCGCCGCGTCGACGCCGTCGACGACGGCCACCGCGATGTCCATCGACAGGTATTCGCGGCGCAGGTCGTCCTCACCCGCGTCGAGGTGAACCGTCACGCCCGCGTCCTGCAGGGCGCCGACCAGCCTGGGCATGGCCGTCCCCGCGATCGCGGCGTCAACCAGCAGCGTCTCGGCGGCGTTGCAGACGCTGGGCCGACGGGTCTTGGAGTTCAGCAGGATCCGTTCCGCCACGTCGAGGTCGGCGGACTCGTGCACGTACACGTGGCAGTTGCCGACACCGGTCTCGATGGTGGGCACCCGGGCGTCGCGCACCACCGCGTCGATCAGGCTCGCTCCGCCGCGCGGGATCACCACGTCGACCAGTCCGCGCGCCTGGATCAGGTGGGTCACCGTGGATCGATCGGCGGCCGACAGCAGCTGAACCGCGTCGGCGGGCAGGTCCTCGCTGACCAGCGACCCGCGCAGCACGTCGACGAGGGCCTGATTGGACTTCGCCGCCGACGAGCTGCCGCGCAGCAGCACCGCGTTGCCCGACTTGAGCGCCAGCCCGAACGCGTCCACCGTCACGTTCGGCCGACCCTCGTAGATCATGCCGACCACGCCGAGCGGGACCCGCTGCTGGCGCAGGTGCAGCCCGTTGGGCAGGGTGTAGCCGCGCAGCACCTCGCCGACGGGGTCGGGCAACCCGGCGACCTGGCGCAGGCCGGCGGCGATTCCCTCGACGCGCTTGCGGTCCAGGGCCAACCGGTCGAGCATCGCGGCCGGCGTGCCTGCGGCCCGGGCGGCGTCGAGGTCTTCGGCGTTGGCCGCCAGGATCCGCTCGGTGTGGGCGCCTATGGCGTCGGCGGCCGACTGCAGCGCCGCGTCCTTGGCGACGGTCGGCAACAACGCCAGCGCGCGGGCGGCGACCCGGGCGCGGCGCGCGGCGTCGTGGACCTCCCGGCGCAAGTCGGGGCGCGTCGGAGCTTGCAGACTCATTTATCCAGGGTAACGGTCCTTAGCGGGCCAGGTCAGAGCGGGCGGCTCACGCGACCCGCTCGCCGCGCCGCGCCTGCCGCACTTTGCTTTGCCGCTCTTCGAGGATGTGGCCGAAGTTCTGTAGCAGCAACGGTTCACGCATCACGAGGTGCTCGATGTGTTCGCGGTCGATCTCCAGCGCGGTCACCTCGTCGAGCGCGTACGCGCTCGCCATGTTCGGCTGCCGGGTCAGCGCGGTCAGCCCGAGGAACGAGCCCTCGAGCAGCGTGCTGATCGGGACGATCGATCCGTCGTCGGCCATCGCGGTCAGCTGCACGCGGCCCTCGACCAGGAACGTCATCCCGCCCGGAATCTGCCCGGCGTACTCCACGGTTTCGTCCGCACCGTAGCGGACGAGTTTCGCGCACGAATGCAGCGAGCGTTGTTCGTCGGCGTTCAGCCGCAACGCCGGCGCCACCACCGTGCGCAGCGCCTTCTCCACGCGTTCGGGTGTTGAGTAGTCATCGTCGCTGTTGTCCAGGTGCAGGTCTTCGCGCCGTGCCGCGTACCAGACCCAGCGCAGGAAGGTCGCTTTCGCCGCGCCGTCGTCCGCAGGCGAGGTCAGCCCGATGGAGGTGCGGTATTCGCCGCCGCCGACGGGTACCGAGCGGGGCACCGTGTCGGCCTTCAGCTGCGGCAGACCGAGGGCCACGCGCGTCAGCATGGCGCATACCCGGTCGGGCGGGTCGGCGGACGAAAACGTGGTCGTCATGGCCAGCTTGTGGGTGCCCGCCGGCCGGCTCAGGTTGGTGAACGCCGTGGTAGCCAGCACCGAGTTGGGCGTGACCCGCATTCCGCTGCCGGTATCGATGTGCACGGCCCGCCAGTTCACCTCGACGACGCGCCCCTTCGCGGTGCCGGTGTCCAGCCAATCGTTGATCCGGAACGGCTGCTCGAAGAGCATGAACAAGCCGGACACGATCTGGCCGACGGAGTTCTGCAGCATCAGGCCGATGACGACCGACGTGACGCCCAGCGCGGTGAACAGGCCGCCGACCCGGACCCCCCAGATATACGACAGGATCAGAACCAGCCCGACACCGATCATCGCGAAACGCGCGACGTCGAGGAAGATGGCGGGCATCCGCGCCCGCCAGCTCTCTTCGGGCGCGCCCTCGAACACGGTGGCGTTGAGCCCGGACAGCATCAGCACCAGCACCAGGAAGCCGAAAACCGTGGTGAGGAGCCGCACCGGGACCTCCCCGGCGGGAATCTGCGACGCCTTGACGAGCAGCAGCAAGAGCGCGACGAGGGGCAGCAGGTAATTGCGCAGCAGGCCAACCTGCCTGGCGACGCGGCTGTTCCGGCGGACCAGCGTGTGGTGCAGCTCGGTAAGAAAAATCAGACCGACCGGAAACCCGATCGAGATGCCGATCGCCCAGTAGAACCACGAGGAGTTCCAGGCGTTCATCATCGCTCCGACAACCGATACATGGCCTGCTCGGTTCCCCCCACCGAAATCGTGCCCGCGGGCGTGAACTGCCGCACGTCGCGCATCGCCTCGTACACCGGGGTGCTGACATAGATGCCGGGCTGCGGTGCGCCCCTGTGCATCTGGGAGGCCAGGCTCACCGCGGCGCCCCACATGTCGTAGACGAGGCTCGATCGGCCCACCAGCCCGCTGATGACGTTTCCGGTGTTGATGCCGACCCGAAGGCCCAAGTCGTGGCCGCTCTGGCTGTTGAACCGCTCGATGATGCGGCGCATCTCGACGGCGAAGTCAACGGTTCGGTGAATGCTGTCCAACCGTGGCGTGATCACGCCGCAGGTGGCGAGGTAACCGTTGTGGAAGGTGCGGATCCGTTCGACGCCAAGGGTTTCCGCGGCCGAATCGAACTGCCGGAACAGCTCGTCGACGATCCCGACCAGTTCGTCGCCGGACAGCTCGTTGGACAGCTCGTCCAGCCCGGCGATGTCGGCGAAGATGATCGCGACGTCCTGGTGCTTCTGGGCGATGGTCGCCTCACCCTCGCGATACCGCTGGACGAGCGACTCCGGCATCAGCGCCAGCAGCAGGCGGTTGTTTTCGTTGCGCTGCTCGTTGAGGAGCTCTTCCTTGATCGCGAGATTCCGGCTCATCTCGTTGAAAGCCGCAGTGAGGTCGCCGATTTCGTCGCGCGCCATCACCGGAATGTTGACGTCGTAGTCGCCGGAGCTGATCTTGCGAGTGCCCTCCTCCAGACGCCGGACCGGCCGCATCGCCGTCCCGGCGATCAGCATCGAGGCGACGCTGATGACGAACACCAGCGTGGTCACCGCGATCACGAGCGTCTTGCTGAACCTGCCCAGCCGCGCGAAAGCGTCCGAGTCGTCGCGCGTGGCCAGGATCGACCAGTGCAGGTTGGAATCGGGAATATCCAGTGGCGCATAGGCTTCCAGTTCCTTGTTACCCAGGTAATCGGTGGCGCTCATGGTGCCCGACTCCCCGCGCTGCGCAGCGCGAAAGCCCGCGGTCACAACCGGCTGCACCAGCGTCGTGCCGCCCAACCGGATCGCCTTTTCCACGACTTCGGGCGCGGTACCGGCGTCGATCGCGTCCCGCTTGTATTGCTGCGGGTCCTGCAGGAATTCGCGCGAATCCGAACGCATCAGGCCGTCAGGGCCAGCCAGATAGGTCTCGGTCGCCGCGCCCATGCCGGCGGCTTCCCAGTGTCTGCCCGCGGTCATGATGTTGTTGATCTTCGCGATCGGCACCGGGAAGGCCATGACACCAACCATCTTGCCGTTCATCCCAACCGGCGAGACCACCCACGCGTTGGGTGCATCGAGCGCCGGCTGATACGGCTGAAAGTCGGTGATCCAGACGAAATCCACATCGTTGGAGCGCAGCGCCTTCTGGTAGGCGTCCTTCAAATTCGATTCCCGATAGGGACCGGTCAGGATATTCGTTCCGAGGTCGGGGCCCTTGCGGACCGAATAGATGACGTTGCCCTGCATGTCCAGCAGCAGGGCGTCGCGATAATCGAAGCGGGTGACGATACCGCGCATGTAGAAATCGAAGCGCGCATTGGCCGCCGTCCATGCGCTCCCGTCGCCGGCGTCCTCGACCGGAAGCGAGTCGGCGGTCGGTCTCGGCGGCGCGGTGTAGTACGCCTGCACGTACTTCTGCGCCGGGGAAGTCGGCAGGACCGCATTGAGATCGATCGAGTCGCCGGTCAACTTTTTGATCGGCGCAATCATCTGGTTCTCGTAGTAGTTGACCAGCGCCTGCTGCTGGGCCGGGCTGATCGTCGCGTTGGCCAACTGCTCGAAGCCCGCGGTGAGCGACGTCGTGGCCTCGTTGATGCTGAATCCGCCGCTGTAGACGATCAGGGAGTTCGTCACCTCCCGGAACAGCGCCTGCACCTGCCTCTTCTGCGACTCCCGCAACTCGATCAACCGCTCGGACTCGACCTGCCGCAGCGCGTTGCGGCCGGATATCGCGCCGATGAGTCCAATCACCGACACTCCGAGGATGCCCGAGAGGAGCATCGCGATGAGGATCTTGGACTGGATGCCGAAGCGGAAGCGGTGCCACACCAAAGGCCGGCGCGGACCGTGGCGCGGCTTTTCGGGCGATACGGATTCGGGAGCGGTTTCCGGCGGGTTTTCAGACGCCGGTTCGGCCATTTTCGGCTCGGTCAACGTCATTTGCCTTTCCCCTCCTTCCGACCGGGTTGAGCACCGATCACGCTGCAGACTAACGCGCGGACATCACGATATTGGGGATTGCCGAAAAAGGATCAGCGTCAATGCGCCGGCCACGGCCATTGGGTGCCCAATTCGGCCCGACTAACGTCGGCAACATGGCGCGGGTCTGCGTGGTCGGCAGCGTGAACATGGACCTGACGTTCGACGTCGACGCCCTGCCGCGGCCGGGCGAGACGGTGCTGGCCTCGTCGCTGACCTCCGCGCCCGGCGGCAAGGGCGCCAACCAGGCCGTGGCGGCGGCGCGCGCGGGCGCGCACGTGCAGTTCGTCGGCGCGCTCGGCGACGACGGCGCCGCCGCACGGTTGCGGGCCCACCTGCGGGCCAACCGCGTTGGGCTCGACGGGACGATCGAGGTTTCGGGGCCCAGCGGTACCGCCGTCATCGTGGTCGATGCCGGCGCCGAGAACACCATCGTCGTCGCGCCGGGCGCCAATGGTCGGCTGACGCTGGGAGGCGCCCAAGCCCGCGAAGCGATCGCCGGCTGCTTTGTGCTGTTGACGCAGTTGGAGATTCCGGTGCCGACGGCGGTGGCGGCTGCGCTCCACGCCCGCTCGGCGGGTGCGACGGTCGTCGTCAACGCCTCACCGGCCGGCCACGACCGAGATGGACTGGCCGAGCTGGCGGCCGCCGCGGACGTGGTGATCGCCAACGAAGCCGAGGCCGAACACTGGCCGTGGCGGCCAAGCCACTTGGTGATCACCCTGGGTGCGCACGGCGCGCGCTACGTGGGCGAGGACGGTGACTTCGTCGTGCCGGCACCGCCGGTCGACGCCGTGGACACCACCGGCGCGGGCGACGTGTTCGCCGGGGTGCTGGCGGCGAGTTGGCCGCTCGGCAAGGGCGCGAACCCAGCCCCGAAGGCCGAGCGCCTGGCCGCGCTGCGGCGGGCATGCGCGGCGGGCGCGCTGGCGACCCTGGTGCCCGGCGCCGGCGACTGCGCGCCTGGCGCCGACGCGATCGACGCCGCGGCGCGGGACGCTTTTCCCGACCAAAGCCGTTGATGTACCCTCGCCTGCGATGCCTGCGGTCATGGGAGCCTGCATGCCGGCGACAGCCGCCGCCGACATGGCCTTGGTGCTCTTCGCGATATTCGGACTGCTCGGATTCGGCTGGCGCAGTTGGCTGCAATACCGGCGGACCGGCTCGACCGGCTTTCGCGGTATCCGCACCGGAGGGGCGTTGGAACGGCTGGCCGGCGTCGGCTTCGTCGCCGCGCTGGCGGTGGCGGTCAGCGCCCCAATCCTGCAGGAGGCCAGGGTCGTTGAACCCGTCGGCATGCTGGACGAGGCCTGGGTTCAGGCCATCGGCATCGTGGTGGCAACGGCCGGGATCGCGGCGACGGTATATGCGCAACTCGAAATGGGTGATTCCTGGCGGATCGGGGTGGACACGACGGAGACCACGACGCTGGTGCACACCGGCGTGTTCGGCCGCATTCGCAACCCGATCTACTCCGCCATGTTCACCTTCGGCCTCGGCATCGCGCTGGTGACGCCGAATGTCGTTGCGTTCGCGGGTCTTTTCCTGCTCGTCGCCACGATCGAGTTGCAGGTCCGCCAAGTCGAGGAACCGTACCTGCTGCGGGCGCATGGCGACGCCTACCGCGCCTACGCCGGCAGTGTCGGGCGATTCGTCCCCGGGGTCGGCCTCATTCGTTAGCGTGGCGTGGCTGTTCAGCGATCGCCCCGATGTCTTGACGCGTTCGGGGACAAAGCCGCGCCCGCAAGCGCGCGGGAATGGCGTGTCGGAAGATCTTCAGTGAAAATCACAACCACACCGAGGCAAGGATCGATCGATGACGTATTTGGTCACACAACCGGATGCAATGGCCGCGGCGGCGATAGAGGTTTCGCGGATTCGCTCGGTGGTCGGAGACGCCAGTTCGGCGGCGGCTGGTCCAACGAGCTCGCTGATCGCAGCGGCTGGCGACGAAGTGTCAGCGGCCACTGCGACAGCGTTCAACACGTACGCCACGCAGTATCACGCGGCAGTCGCGCAGGCGTCGTCATTCCAAGGTCAATTTGTCCAGCTACTGCGCGGTTCCGGACTTGCCTACGCCGAGGCAGAGGTGGCGAACGCCGTGTCGGCCACGCTCAACGAGATCACCGCGCCGTTCCCGTCGCTTCTCGGCGGGGGTACGGCCACCCCCGCCGCCGGCATCACCAACTTGATCTTGGGTGCCAGCGGCTACCCGATACCGTGGCAGATCCCGGAATACGTAACGTTGCTTCCGCAGATATATCTCGACCAATTGTGGAATCCGGGCATGAGCGGCACCAATGTCGGCATCGCCACGCCCGAGGGGCTGTATCCGCTCACCGGCATCAAGGATTTGACCTTCGACGTGTCGGCTGCGCGCGGCGTCCTGATCCTCAACAACGCGATCCAGTCGACAATCGCCTCCGGGGCCACCCAGATCAACGTCTTCGGCTACTCGCAGAGCGCGAACGTCGTATCCCAGGAAATGATCGCGCTCAACCCCACGAACACCCCGGGCGGTAGCAATCTGCCGCCGGGGGTGACGCTGAACTTCACACTCGTCGGTGATGTGAGCAATCCCAACGGCGGATTGCTTACTCGTTTCCCGGGATTGAGCCTGCCTAGTCTGGGCTTGACGTTCGGCCTGGCGACTCCGGACAATTCGTTCCCTACCAAGATCTTCACGATCGAGTACGACGGTTTCGCCGACTTCCCGCGATACCCGCTCGACGTCGTGTCAGATGTCAACGCTTTCTTCGGCATCATCGAGTTGCACGGCCAATATCCCTACATGGACCCGACCACCGCACTTCAGTTGACGAACACGGCGGGACCCACGCTGACCGACTATTACATCTATCCCACGGCGAACCTGCCGCTGTTGGACCCCGTGCGGGCAATTCCGGTCATAGGAAATCCTGTCGCCGACCTGATCCAACCCGATTTGAGAGTCATCGTCGACTTGGGCTACGGCAGCACCACCCAGGGCTGGTCGCCCGACCCGCCCAACGTCCCAACCGGCTTCGGGGTCATTCCACCAGTCAGCCCCGTCACGGTGCTCCAGGCCCTTGGCACCGGAACCCAGCAAGGATTGAACTCGTTCATTAGTGACATCAGCGCAGAGGCCGCCTCGGCAGGTGCGTCGTTCTCAACCTTGTCACTGCCCAGCCTCGCGTCCACAGTGGGAGCTGGCGGAACCGGCGGAACCGGCGCGCTCGCCGGGGTCATGTCCGTCCTCACCTCACCAGACAGCGTTATCGGTGCCCTTCAGGGCACGAACAGCTATCTGGCCACCGCGGTCTCGGGCGCAGCCTCCGACGCCTACGCGACTTTGCTTCCGACGGCCGACATCGCGAATGCGCTTACGATCTCCATGCCGTCCTACGACATCAACCTCTTCTTAAGCGGCGTCAAGCAAGCGTTCGATGGTGATCCTGTCGGCGGGCTCGTCTATGCGCTGGGCGCTCCCGTCGCCGCCGACACGGCGCTGGTGACGCTGGCGACCGGGTTCGAATTCCGAGTTATCGAGCACGCCGCCACCTCGATCGTCGCCGACTTCACCGGCACGACAGACCCGCTCAACCCCTAGCCGGAGCCCGACGTCAGGGCTTGAGCTACCACGATGACGGCCCCAGAGAACAGTCCCAGACAGGCGACTTGGCCCGATGCCAGACGATCGGCACGTAAAGAATACGGCTCTTCGTAATTCAGAGTGCATTCACGAGTGAGTGGAGTGCACCGCTGTGCAGTAGTGAGCGCCATCGGTAGTGGGCAAGGTTGCGGAACCCTAAGGCGTTGCGGCGTAGTGCTTCCAGGCGTCCGTTGATGGCTTCGGTCGGTCCGTTGGAGGCGTGGTGGTCGAAGAACGCCAGGATGTCATCGCGGCGGCGCCATCCCGGACGCGGTGACCGTGATGGAAGTAGCCTCAGGCAAGGGTCACCTCGCAGGTGTTCGTGAAACAGCGCGTAGGAGCCTGCGTCGTCACCCACCGACACCCCGCCTCAGCCCGACGACACGATACGGTCACGCGGAAATCTGCCGGTAACTGAACTACCTTCATGAATAGCCGATTTGACGCGCTGCCTCTTGGGCAAGTTGGAGGCGCGAGGCCAGGCCGAGCTTGGTGTAGACGTGGGTGAGGTGGGTTTCGACGGTGCGTGGTGAGATGAAAAGCCTTGTGGCGATATCTTTGTTTCCCAAGCCCTCACTGATGAGCTTGACGACGTCGAGCTCGGTGGGGGTCAGCGATGCCCAGCCGCTGGTGGGTCGTCTGCGCTCGCCACGGCCGCGCTGGGCGTAGGCGATCGCTTCGTCGGCGGACAGTTCTGCACCCTCGGCCCATGCGGACTCGAAGTCGGCTTCGCCCAATGCATTACGAAGCGTGGCGACCGCGGCGTCGTGCTCGGCGTCATAGATCTTGAACCGGACGGCGCCGATGCGTTGCCGGAGGGCGTCCGCTGCGCCGAACAGCCGTGCCGCTTCGCGGTGGCTCTCGGCAGCGCCGGCCAGCGCACCCAGGCACTCCAGGGCATCCGGAATGCCCAGGTGTGCCTCGACGCCGGCTGCGCAGGAGAGTGCGTCGTGGGCGTCACGTTCGGCCAGTTCCGGCTCACCTCGTGCGATCGCAACGCGCGCACGCGTCGTCAGCGCCACCGCTAGATGCCAGCCCCGCATCATCGAGACGGCATCATCGGCCCAGCGGCGCGCCGCGACCAGATCACCCCGCGCCAGCGCAACCTGCGCTATCGGGTTGACATTCACTACCCCCAGCTCGGCACTCATCCGCTGCGAGGCCGCCTCGCTCGCATCGGCCGCGGCTGCTACGTCCCCCGCCGCCAGAGTCGCGACAGCCAACGCCGCGTAGGTAAAGCCCTCGAGGAACCCCCCAATATCGGCGGCGGCGTCGATCGCCGCGGCGGCCGCGGCTCGGGCCGCCGTCGTGTCACCCTGGTACGCCAACGCCTGGCCCTGGCAGAACAGCATGGCCGCCCTGCCGACCACGTCGTGATTGGTCTCAGCGTCGGCAGCCGCCTCCCGCAACTGCGCGAGGGCGCCGGCCAGCTTGCCCTGGATCCATAGTGCCAAACCGAGGGACCAGCGACAGCGAAACGCGGCCGGCCGGTCACCGATCGCGTCGGCGAGGTCGCGCCCCTCTTCACCGGCCGCGCGCGCCGCGATCGGGTCACCCGCGATCCACGCGGCGTACGCCTGAAAGCCGAGGATCTCGCTCAACATCCCTCGGTCGCCGAGGCCCCGGGCCAGTTCGCTTGCCTCAGCGAGGTAGCGGGCGGCCACCTCGGTGTTGAAGACGGCGATACCTCCGCAGGCGGTCAGCGCCCGGGCCACCAGGGCCGAGTCGCCAATCTCCCGCGCGATCGCCAGGGCTTCTTCGGCCTGATCGAGGTCGACGGCGACGACCTGGGTTGCGAGCGCGGCCTTGTCGGCCAGCGCCCGCGCCCGTACCCCGGCCGCGACCTCGATGCCGTGCGCGGTGTCGTCGCTGAGGACGGCGTCGAACCAGCCCAGCCCTTCCTGGATGCGGCCCCGCCCTAGCCACAGCGGCTGCAGCGACGACACGAGCTGCAATGCGAGCTCGATGTCGGAGTTTTCGCGACTCCACGCGAACGCGGCACGCAAGTTGTCGATCTCGGCTTCAGCCTGCTCGATACGCGCCTCGCGGCCAGCTTGCCCTGGGGTGCCGAGCAGGGCGCCCAGGGAGGTGTAGTGGTCGCGGTGCCGGCTACGCACGTCGTCGGCCTCGCCGGATTCGCCGAGCTTTTCCAGAGCGTACTGGCGCACCGTCTCCAGCAGCCGGTAGCGCGTCCGACCGTGTCGGTCTTCGGCCACCACGAGCGATTTGTCCACCAGCAGCGTGAGCTGATCGAGCACCTGGTAGCGCTCGACCTCGGTGTCGGCGGCGACGGCGCGGGCTGCCGCGAGGTCGAATCCACCCAGGAACACCGCGAGCCGGCGAAACAACACCCGCTCGGGCTCGGCCAGCAATGCGTGCGACCAGTCGACCGAGGCCCGCAACGTTTGCTGGCGGCGCACGGCGGTGCGCCCGCCACCGGTCAACAGGCGGAAGCGGTCGTGCAGGCTGCCGACGATCTCCTGTAGCGACAACGCCCGCACTCGGGCCGCGGCCAGTTCGATGGCCAGCGGGATGCCATCGAGGCGACGGCAGATCTCCCGCACCGCGTCAATCTCTTCGCCGCTGACCGTGAAAGCGGGTCGCACCAGGCGCGCCCGGTCAACGAACAGCTCGATGGCCTCGTCGTCCAACGACAGCGACGGCACCTGCCAGGTCACCTCGCCGGCCACCCCGATCGGCTCACGACTGGTCGCCAACAGCGTTAGTTCCGGGCAGGCGCGCAGCAGCGAGCTGGTCAGCGCCGCAACCGCCTCCAACACGTGCTCACAGTTGTCCAGCACCACCAACATGCGACGCGCGCCCACGGCCCGCGTGAGCGTGTCGGTGCTGGACCGACCCGGCTGATCCGCCTGGCCGAGGGCGTTTGCCATCGCGACCGCCACCAGGTCGGGATCGGTAATCGGGGCAAGGTCGACATACCATGCGCCGTCGCCAAACTCGGTGGCTACCTGGCCTGCTACCTGGATGGCCAGCCGGGTCTTACCCACGCCGCCCGCCCCGGTCAAGGTCACCAACCGATTCGCCGCGAGAATCTGACGCACATCGTTGATCTGCGCGTTGCGGCCGATGAAGCTCGTGAGCTGCGTCGGCAACCGTTCCGCGGCAACGGGTTTGGGCGCCCGTAGCGGCGGAAACTCGTTGCGGATGTCGGGGTGACACAGCTGCGCCACCCGTTCGGGACGGGCAACACCGCGCAGTTCGTGGCGGCCGAGATCGGTCAGCCATGCGTTAGGCGGAAGCGCATCGACGACCAAATCCTCGGTGGTACCCGAGAGCACCGTCTGGCCGCCGTGGGCCAGGTCGCGCAGCCGCGCCGTCCGATTGATGGTCGGCCCGACATAGTTGCTCTCGTCGCGCAATTGCACCTCGCCGGTGTGCACGCCGATGCGCAACCGGATCGGAGCCAGCGGCGCCCGCTGCAACTCCAAGGCGCACGCCGTGGCCTCGGTCGCCCGGGCGAACGCGACCACGAAGCTGTCGCCCTCACCCTGCTCGACCGGCCGCACCCCGCCGTGCACGGCGAGCAGCTCGGCCAGCGTGCGGTCCAGGCGTTCGATGGCGGCCGTCATCGCCTCCGCTTGGGTGTCCCACAACCCCGTCGAGCCCTCGATATCGGCGAGCAGCAGCGTCACCGTCCCGGTTGGCAGCTCGCCCACGCCCAACTCACTCCAGTTCACCGGCGGCATCGCCGCGCGTGGATCAGTTTCGGTCATGCTAGCCAGCATCTCGGGGCAACGAGCCGCAAACATCAGGGAAATCCCGTATCCCAACGGCACTGAGCAGTCGATTCGGTGAACACAGCGTGCCGCCGCCAGCGCGGCAATGCTGGGCAAAAACACCAGGCGACGCGTGCCGACCCCGCCCGCCCCGTTCAGTTACGAGTTCTCCCCGATGATCTGACGCTGCAAAAACGCCACGGTCGAGTCAGTGAAATTCAGGCCACCCGACCGAGGAGGACCACCCATGACCGTGACCGTTGATGGATCGAGCTGCCCGAGTGTCTTCGATGCCGGGCTGCCCACGATCGATTACCAACGTGCTCAGCACCCCGACGACGCGCACGCCATCATCAGCGCCGCCCGCACGAAGGCGCCGATGGCAATCGGCCCATACGGCCCTGAGCTGCTGACCTACGAGCTCGTGCACACGGTGCTGCGCGACTCCCGCTTCCGGGTACCGCAAGGGATGTTCCTTGCCGCCCAAGGCATCACCTCGGGCCCGTTATGGGACCGCGTCGCCGCCAACATCATCAGCCTCGACGGCGACGACCACCACCGGCTGCGCCGGCTGGTAAGTAGGGCCTTCACACCCAAGGCGACGGCCCGGCTACGTACGACGATCGTCGACGTCATCACCGGCCTGGTGGACAGCGTCAGCGCCCGCGGGCATTGCGACGTGGTCACCGACATCGCCCGCCAATACCCGATTCCGGTGATCTGCTCGCTACTCGGCGCGCCACCGGAAGACTGGGAACTGTTCTCCGACTGGACCGATGACATCTTGAAGGCCTTCAGCTGGGATGCGGCCAAGGCCACGCCGGACATCCTGACCGCTTGGGACGCCCTGGACGCCTACATCGACGACATGGTTGCGCATCGTCGCCGTGGCTTGACCGACGACCTGATCTCCGAGTTGATCCGCGCCGAAGACGACGGCGACCGCCTTAGCGGCGACGAACTGCGCATGCTTGTCGCTGGCCTGTTGTTAGCGGGCACCGACACCACCCGCCTCCAATTGAGTGCGGCCGTGCACGTCCTGTGCGATCACCCCGACCAGTGGGCGTTGCTGAGCCGGCATCCAGAGCTGGCCGCCGATGCCGTTGAGGAGCTCATCCGCCATTCGCCGATGACGTTCGTCACGTTACGCACGGCCGTTGAGGATGTCGAACTCGCGGGCGTGAAAATCGCCGCCGGCACGATCGTTGTCGTCAATACCGGTGCAGCCAACCGGGATCCCGCCGTCTGCGCCGACCCCGACCGCCTCGACCTCAGGCGCCGGGGCGCCCCGCCGATCCAGACATTCGGCAGCGGCGTGCACTACTGCCTCGGAGCCAATCTCGCGCGCCTCGAATTGACCCAAGCCCTCGCGGTCATGACACAGCGCATGCCCAACGCCCGTCGCACCGGTCCAGCCCCATGGAAACCAGTCTCAGCGCTGGGAGGACCCACCACCCTGCCGATCGCATTCAACTCCACCTGCTAAGCCAACGCTGACCCAACAGCTGAAGTCGTTCTGGCGCGCCACAGCTGCGTCCACCGACAGCACCTAATGGATGCAACTAGCGCCCGCAGCGGTTTGCCCCACTTCACTTCCGATCATGTCAACGTCGACGGCTGCCGACTGCTTGCTCCTCCCGCTGCCATCAATCAGAGTTATCCCCAATTCCATCGGGCGCACGACGTGTCAACTGCACCGCACGGCGGACGCCCAGATACGGGTCACCCGACGCGTTGGTGGGCGAGTGTAGGAACCCGAATGCTCAACCCACCAAGCCGCCCCATCGAAACGACACGACCCCCGACCGCGGATCTCCGCGGACCACGAGTGCACTCTCATGTGCGAAGAGCCAAGAATCCCGGCGCCGACACGCTGCCGTTGGCGGAACTTCACCAGGACTCGAGCCGCGCGAAGGCGTAACCGCGCCTAGTCTTCGGGGACCTCGCGCTCGATCTCGTCGAGCCAGATGCGCGCCGACATGTCCGACGGGGCACGCCAATCGCCGCGCGGCGAAAGCGCGCCGCCGTGCGACACCTTGGGGCCGTTGGGCAGCGCGGAGCGTTTGAACTGGCTGAACGAGTAGAAGCGTTGCACGAACACTCCCAGCCAGTGCCGGATCTCCTTGAGCGAGTACGACGGTCGCTTGTCCTCGGGGAACCCCGGTGGCCAATTGCCCTGCTCGGGGTCGCTCCAAGCGTGCCATGCCAAAAAGGCGATCTTCGACGGCCGGAACCCGAACCGCAGCACATGGAAGAGCGAAAAGTCCTGCAGGGCAAACGGTCCGACCTTGGCCTCGCTGCTCTGCAGCTCTTCTTCCTCGCCACTCGGGACGAGCTCCGGCGTGATCTCGGTATCCAGCACCGACTGCAGCACGTCGCACACGTCCGATTCGAATTGGTCCGACGAAATCACCCAGCGGATCAGGTGCTGGATGAGCGTTTTGGGAACGCCGCCGTTGACGTTGTAATGCGACATCTGGTCGCCGACGCCGTACGTCGACCAGCCGAGCCCCAGCTCGGAAAGGTCGCCGGTGCCCAGCACGATCCCGCCGCGCTGGTTGGCCAGCCGGAACAGGTAGTCGGTGCGCAGGCCCGCCTGGACGTTCTCGAACGTGACGTCGTAGACCTTCTCCCCCCGCGAGAAGGGATGGTCGATCTCCTGGAGCATCAGCTTCGCCGTCTCGGTGATGTCGATCTCCGAGAAGGTAACACCCAGCGCGCGGCACAGCTCGATCGCGTTGCGCTTGGTGCGATCTCCCGTCGCGAAGCCCGGCAGCGTGAACGCCAGGATGTCGCTGCGCGGCCGTTCCTCGCGATCCATCGCGCGGGCGGCGACGATCAGCGCGTGCGTCGAATCCAGGCCGCCGGAAATCCCGATGACCACCTTCGGGTAGTCCAGCGCCCGCAGCCGCTGCTCGAGACCGGAGACCTGAATGTTGTAGGCCTCGTAGCAATCCTGTTCCAGCCGTTGCGGATCGGCCGGCACGAACGGGAAGCGCTCGATCTCGCGGCGCAGCCCGATGTCACCGGCGGGCGGGTCGAGCCGGAACTCGATGCGCCGGAACGACTCTGCCGTCGTCCGGTGGTGGCGCCGGTTGTCGTCGAAGGTGCCCATCCGCAGCCGTTCCGCGCGGAGCAGCTCGAGGTCGACGTCGGCGACGCTGCGCCGCTCCCCCTTCGGGAAGCGCTCGGACGTGGCGAGCAGCACGCCGTTCTCCCAGACCATGGTCTGGCCGTCCCAAGCCAAGTCGGTCGTCGACTCGCCCTCCCCCGCGGCGGCGTAAACGTAGGCGGCCAGGCACCGCGACGAGGCCGAGCGCGCCAGCAGGCAACGGTCCTCGGCGCGCCCGATCGTGATCGGGCTGCCGGACAGGTTGGCCAGCACCGTCGCCCCCGCCAGCGCCGCCTCCGCGCTGGGCGGGATCGGCACGAACATGTCCTCACAGATCTCGACGTGCAGCACGAGGCCCGGCAGGTCGGACGCGGCGAACAGCAGATCCGGGCCGAACGGGGCCTCGATGTCGCCGATGCGGATGATGCCGCGCTCGTCGTCGCCGGGAGCGATCTGGCGGTGCTCGTAGAACTCCCGATACGTGGGCAGGTAGGACTTGGGCACGACGCCCAGCACCACACCCCGGTGGATCACCACCGCGGTGTTGTAGATGCGATGCCGGTAGCGCAGCGGGGCGCCCACGACCAACACCGGCAGCAGGTCGGCCGATACCGCCACGACGTCGTTGACGGCGCCTTCGACGTCGTCGAGCAGCAGGTCTTGCAGGACGATGTCCTCGATGGAGTACCCGGACAGCGTCAGCTCCGGGAAGACGGCCACCGCGACGCCGTCGTCGTGGCATTGGCCAGCCAACCGCAGCACCGACTCGGCGTTGGCCGCCGGATCGCCGATCGAGGTGTGGTGTGTGCAGGCGGCGACGCGGACAAAACCCTGGTGGTAGGCGTTGTAAAAGTCCATGACCCTCCCATTGTCGCGCGACGGTTGTCAACTCGTCGCCGCCGGGTATCCCCAACGGCATGAGCGATACCGCCGTCGTAGTCGTCGACATGATGAACACCTATCAGCATCCCGACGCTGAGGATCTGATACCCAATGTCGAGAAAATCATGGACCCACTCGCCGACCTGATCCGCCGCGCGCGGGACACCGACGGCGTCGACCTGGTCTACGTCAACGACAACTACGGCAATTTCGCCGCCCAGTTCTCCGACATCGTCGGATCCGCCCTCGATGGCGCGCGGCCCGATCTGATCAAGCCGATCGTGCCGGGCGAGGACTGCCGAGTGATGACAAAGGTCCGCCACAGCGCCTTTTACGCGACGGCGCTGGCCTATCTGCTCGGGCGTCTGGAAACCAAGCGGTTGATCCTCACCGGGCAGGTCACCGAGCAGTGCATCCTCTACACCGCGCTCGACGCCTACGTGCGCCACTTTCCCGTCGTGATCCCGACCGACGCCGTCGCCCACATCGACGCCGATCTGGGCAAGGCGGCGCTGAAGATGATGCAGCAGAACATGTCCGCCGAGCTCACCACGGCGGCCGACTGCCTCGAGACGTCCTGATTGTCCGTACCCTCGAACGGGTGACCTCCTGCCGCGCGGAATCGCCGGAACTCGTCGCGCTGCTCGCCGGCCGCCGCGTCGCGGCCCTGACCGGTGCCGGGATCTCCACCGACTCGGGCATTCCCGACTACCGCGGCCCCGATTCGCCGCCGAGCAACCCGATGACCATCCGCCAGTTCACCTCGGATCCGGTGTTCCGGCAGCGGTACTGGGCGCGCAACCACGTCGGGTGGCGGCACATGGACGACACCGCGCCCAACGCCGGGCACCGGGCTCTGGCCGCGCTGGAGCGCGCCTCCGTGGTGACCGGCGTGATCACCCAGAACGTCGACCTGCTGCACACCAAGGCCGGCAGCCGAAACGTCGTCAACCTGCACGGCACCTACGCGCGGGTGGTCTGCCTAAGCTGCCGATACGGCATGAGCCGGGCCGCGCTCGCCGAACAACTCGAGGCGCTCAACCCCGGATTCATCGAGCGCGCGGAGGCCGTCGGCGGGCTGGCGGTGGCTCCCGACGCCGACGCCTTCGTCGCCGACACCGCGTCGTTCCGCTACCTCGACTGCCCGCGCTGCGGCGGCATGCTCAAGCCCGACATCGTCTACTTCGGCGAGAGCGTCCCCAAAGACGTTGTGGCTAAGGCATATTCGCTGATCGACGAGGCGGACGCGCTGTTGGTCGCGGGCTCGTCGCTGACGGTGTTCTCCGGCTACCGGTTCGTGCGGCACGCCGCGGCGCTGGGCCTTCCCATCGCGATCGTCAATCGGGGACGCACCCGCGGTGACGACCTGGCCACCGTGAAGGTGGACGGCGGCTGCTCGGAGCTGCTGACGTTGCTAGTTGACGAGTTGTCGCCGACGGCAGCGCGTTAGAACGTGCACGGCATGCTGCGGACGGCGTGGACGAAGTTGCCCGCCACGTAGGTCGGCTCGCCCGCCTGAATGTCCGGCAACTGGCGCAGCAACTCACCGAAGATGGCCCGCAACTGCGCCCGGGCCACGTGCGCGCCGAGGCAGAAGTGCAACCCGCCGCCGCCGAAGCCGACGTGGGGGTTGGGGCTGCGGCTCAGATCGAAGCGCTCCGGATGGTCGAATGCCTCTTCGTCCCAGTTGCCGGACGAATAGAACATCACCACTTTTTCGCCCGCCCGGATGCTCTGACCGCCCAGCTCGACATCCGTTGCCGCCGTGCGGCGGAAGGTCATGACGGGCGTGGCCCATCGGACGAACTCCTCGACGGCCGTGCCGATGCGGTTGTCGAAATCCTCCAGCAGCCAGGCCCGCTGGTCGGGAAAGTCGGTGACCGCCTTCATCGCGTGACTGATGGTCTGCCGGGTGGTGTCGTTGCCCGCGACCGAGAGCAACACGAAGAACGCCGCCACGTCCGCGTCTGTCAGCCGGTCCCCGTCCACCTCGGCGTTCACCAGGCTGCTGAACAGGTCGTCGCCGGGATGCTCGCGGCGCTCGGCGGCGAGCGCGCCGGCGACCTGGTGCACATACGTCTGGTTCTCGAACAACACCTCCATCGGGTGCCGACCGCCGAGGTAGGCGGGGTCGGCCCAGGACACCATGGCGTCGGTCGCGTGTGCCATGCGCTGCCGCTCGGATTCCGGGATGCCGACCATGTCCGACAGCGTGCGGATGGGCAGCTCCTTGGCGCACAGGTCGACGAAATCCGCACCGCTGCCGGCGGCCCGCAGCTCTTCGACGATGGTCTTGGCGTTGGCCTGGATCGACTCCTCGATGCGGCGGACCTGCCTGGGCGTGAACGCGGCGTGGGCGAGCTTGCGCAGCTTGGTGTGCCGCGGGGGGTCCATCGCCAGGAAGGACTGCGACGCCTCGAGCAACTCCACGGGAATGTTCTCGAACATGACGCCGTGCCCGGACAGGAACACCTCGTTGTTGCGGCTCACCGTGACGATGTCCGCGCGACGGGTGACCGCCCAGTAGCCGGGGTCCGCCGGATCGGGCATGAGCGCATCCTCGACGGGAGGATGCCAGCTCACCGGGCGCTCGGCCCGCAGCACCGCGAAGGAGCGCTCCCGCTCCGCCGCGGTCGTGGACCAGAACGCGCGCGACGACAGATCGATCGGGTCGTAGGCACGGCTGCTGGACACCCCGGTCGCCACTGTCATCGTCGGCCCTCCCTTATGACCCCAATCACAGACTCCGCCCCGACAATATGCCTAGACACTATGTCTAGTCAACATGTTGAGCGGCCGGTTATGCTGGGCGAATGCCGTCGGTCACCCGAAAGGCGCAGGCCAATCGCGAACAGGGTCGTCAGCAGCGACGCGAGCAGATGGAGCGTCGGTTGCTGGACGCCACCGAGCGGCTGATGCGCGACGGCGCCAGTTTCACCGAGCTCAGCGTGGACCGGCTGTCGAGCGAGGCCGGCATCTCGCGCGCCAGCTTCTACATCTACTTCGAGGACAAGGGCCACCTGTTGCGCCGGCTGGCCGGCCAAGTTTTCGCCGACCTCGCCGACAGCGCGGACCGCTGGTGGAGCATGGCGTGGCGGCACGACCCCGACGACGTCCGCGCCGCCATGGCGGGGATCATCGGAAATTACCGGCGCCACCAACCGGTACTCGTCGCGCTGAACGAAATGGCCGGCTACGACGCGGTGGTCGGGGCGACCTACCGAAACCTGCTGACTGCCATCACCGGGCGCGTGACCCGCGTCATCGAGGACGGGCAGGCCGACGGCTCCATCCGCCCCGAGCTGCCGCCGACCGCGACGGCCAGCGCGTTGACCTGGATGGTCGAGCGCGCCTGCCAGCAGAACCTGCCGACCGCCCCGGGGACCTACGATGCCGAGCTGGCCGAGTCCCTGGCTCAAATCATCTGGGGCGCACTATATCTCGAGCCGATATCCCCGAGCTGATCGGTTAGCGGCTCCCCACCGGCTTCAACACCGGGCGCAGGGCGTGCAGCACGTCCGGATCCTCGATGGTGGCGGGCATCTCGTCGTCGTGACCGTGTGCAATCCGGTGCATCGCCTTGCGCAGGATTTTGCCGGAGCGCGTCTTGGGCAACGCCGAGACGATGTCGACCCGCTTCAGGCACGCGACCGCGCCGATCTCGTCACGGACCAGCGCAACCAATTCGTCTTCGAGTCCGTCCCGCGCCGACCCGGCCTGCAGGACGACGAATCCGCGCGGGACCTGACCCTTGATGTCGTCGGCGACGCCGATGACCGCGGCCTCGGCCACGGCGGGATGGGACGCCAGCACCGCTTCCAAGGCCCCGGTGGACAGCCGGTGGCCGGCCACGTTGATGACGTCGTCGATCCGGCCCATGACGAACAGGTAGCCGTCCTCGTCGACGTATCCGCCGTCGCCGGTCAGGTAGTAGCCGGGATGCTCGCACAGGTATGACGACTCGTACCGTGCGTCGTCCTCCCACAGCGTCGGAAACGTCCCCGGCGGCAGGGGCAGGCTCAGGCAGATCGCGCCCTCCTCGCCGGGTGCGCAGCCGGTGCCGTCCGGCTGCAGGATCGCGACCCGGTAGCCCGGCATCGGCACGCCCGGCGAACCAATCTTGATCGGAAGTTCCTCCACGCCAACCGGATTGGCTGCGATGGCCCAACCCGTCTCGGTCTGCCACCAGTGGTCGATGACGCGGACGCCAAGTTGGCGGGACGCCCACAGGTACGTGTCAGGGTCGAGCCGCTCGCCCGCCAGGAACAGCGACTGAAAGCCGGCACGGTCGTATCGGCGCAGCCAAGCGCCATCGGGGTCGTCCCGCCGGATCGCGCGGATGGCAGTCGGCGCGGTGAAGAGGGCCTTCACGTTGTGCTCGGTTATCACCCGCCAGAAGGTGCCGGGGTCGGGGGTTCCCACCGGTTTGCCCTCGTAGAGCACGGTGGTGGCTCCGGCGAGGAGCGGACCGTAAACGATGTAGGAGTGCCCGACCACCCAGCCGATGTCCGAGGCCGCCCAGAAGACGTCGCCGGGGCCGATGTCGTAGATGTGCCGCATGCTCCACAGCAGCGCCACGGCGTGGCCGCCGTTGTCGCGCATCACGCCCTTGGGTCGTCCCGTGGTGCCCGAGGTGTGCAGGACGTACAGCGGGTCCGTCGCGGCGACGGCGACGGCCGGCGCCGGTTCGGCCCGGCCGATAAGGGTCTCCCAGTCCTGGTCGCGCCCGTCGACCAGGCCGCACCGCAATTGCTCCCGCTGGACGATGACGCAGTGCCGCGGCGGATGCGCGCTGGCGTCGATCGCCGCGTCCAGCATCGGTTTGTACTCGACCAGCCGGGTCGGTTCGATGCCACAGGACGCCGAGACGATCACGCTGGGACGGGCGTTGTCGATCCGAGCGGCGAGTTCGTGGGCGGAAAATCCGCCGAAGACGACGGCATGCACGGCCCCGATTCGGGCACAGGCCAGCATGGCGACGACGGCTTCGGGAATCATCGGCATGTAGATGACCACGCGGTCGCCCTTACCTACCCCCAGGTCACGCAGGACGCCGGCGAAACGCGCTGTGAGATCCAGCAATTCGGCATACGAGTAGGTGCGCTTCGTCGCCGTCACGGGTGAGTCGTAGATCAGCGCGGGCGCGCCGCCGCGGCCGGCATCGACGTGCCGGTCGAGCGCGTTGGCGCAGGTGTTGAGTTCGGCGTCGGGAAACCAGCGGTAGAACGGCGGGCGGTCGTCGTCCAGGATTCGCCGCGAGGACCGGAGCCATGTCACGGCCGACGCGGCATCGGCCCAGAATGCCGCCGGGTCATCGAGGCTGGTCTGGTAGAGCTCGCGATAACCGTTCATGTGTTTCCTCTGCGGACGAAGGTGATCGATGCCAGATGATATGGCCGGATCCCGCGGGGCGATAGGGCCAATGGGCGTCACCGCCGAAGCCTCCTGTGACCAGTTCAACATAGTTAGCGTCCTAACTATTAGTGTACGATGCGAATATGGCCGCGCCGACCGCTCCGGAGATCGACCCCCTCGCCCTCGAGCAGCAGGTCTGTTTCGCGCTGAGCATCACCAACCGCGCCGTCCTGGCGGTCTACCGGCCGCTGTTGGAGCCGTTGGGGCTGACGCATCCGCAGTATCTGGTGATGCTGACGCTCTGGGATCGCCAGAAGGCCGGGCACCAGAAACCGCTGTCGGTCAAGGAGATTGCCGCGACGCTGCAGTTGGATTCGGCGACGTTGTCGCCGATGCTGAAGCGCTTGGAGGCGTCGGGCCTGATCACCCGTACCCGAAACGCCGTCGATGAGCGCACCACCGACGTCAAACTCACCGACAGCGGCACCGCCTTGCGCCGGCGAGCGTGCAAGATCCCGCCCGCCGTTGTCGCGCGTCTGGGCGTCGGCATGGACGAACTTCGGCGCCTGCACCAGGTGCTGACGCGCATCAACTCGGCCGCCCTGGCGGCCGGCGCATTACAGACCTGACCCTGGGAGTAAGCATGACCATCACCAAGCCCAACCTTTGGCAGTACATCGGCTATTCGTACGGTCGACGCCTACCGGATTCGATGCGCAGCTGGGTCGCGAACGATCTGGCGGGCAAGGGAGCCGTGCGCCGGCACATGATCCGGTGGGCGATACCGCCGCTGTTCGTGCTTGCACCGTTCTGGCTGCTGCCCGCTTCGCTGTACGTGCACACGGAGATGACGGTGCCGCTCTACATCTGGGCGGTGCTGATTTCGCTTGCGCTGAACAAGGTTTGGCGGCGCCACCGGCTGGCGCAGCATGGCCTCGACCCGAACCTGGTCGACGTGATCAGGCGCAAGAAAGAGTCGAAGATGCACGAGGACTACGCCCGCCGTTACGGGCCGCGTCCCGAGTCGGCCAGGTGGCAGGACAACAGCAGCCCGTTCAGTTAGCCGGCTACACCGCGACCAGGTCGTCGGCGTGCACCGCCGGCCGGCGGAGCTCGCCGGGCAGCTCGGCGGTCGATCGGCCCATCATGGTGGCCAGTTCGGTCGCGTCGTAGGCGACCACGCCCCGGGCCACCATGGTCGCGTCCGGTCCGCGCAGTTCGACGACGTCCCCCGCATAGAACCGGCCCGTGACCGTGGTGATGCCGGCGGCCAGCAGCGAGCGGCGTTGCCGCACCACCGCGCGCACCGCTCCCTCGTCCAGCGTCAGCGAACCGGCGGCCTCGGCGGCGTAACGCACCCAGAACCGGCGGGCCGACATGCGAACCGGCCGCGGCGCGAACACCGTCCCGCTCGAGGCGTCGCTGAGCGCGGTCGCGGCGTCGGTCGCCGCGGCCAGCAGCACCGGGACGCCGGCGTCGGCGGCCAGCAGCGCCGACGACATCTTCGACGCCATCCCGCCGGTGCCCAGGGCGCTGCCCGGGCCGGCGACCACACCCTCCAGGTCCGCCGCGCCGGACACCTCGGGGATGAACCTGGCGCCCTTGGTTTTCCGCGGATCGGAGTCGTAGAGGCCGTCGATGTCGGAGAGCAGCACCAGCGCCTCGGCGCCCACCAGGTGGGCCACCAGCGCCGAGAGCCGGTCGTTGTCGCCGAACCGGATCTCGTTGGTGGCCACCGTGTCGTTTTCGTTGACGATCGCCACCGCATGCAGGGCGCGCAGCCGGTCCAGGGTGCGCTGGGCGTTGGTGTGTGAGGCCCGCACCGAAATGTCGTGCGCCGTCAGCAGCACCTGCCCGACCGTGCGGCCGTAGCGGGCGAACGCCGCGCTCCACGAGTTGACCAACGCCACCTGGCCGACGCTGGCGGCAGCCTGCTTGGTCGCCAAATCCTTTGGACGACGGGACAATCCGAGCGGTTCGATGCCGGCGGCGATGGCGCCCGACGACACGATGACCACGTCGGTGCCGGCCTTCATCCGCGCCTCGATGGCGTCGGCCAGTCCGGCCAGCCGACCGGCGTCGAACACCCCCAACGGCGTGGTCAGCGCGTTGGTGCCAACCTTGACCACCAGGCTGCGCGCGGTTCGGATGGTTTCGCGAGCCCTACTCAATGGCGCCGCTCCTCCTCATCGCTTCGTCCCCCGCAAGCGGGAGGTGCCCCCACTGCATCGTCGCCGGCGCTCATTCGTCGTCACCGTGTTGGCGGCGCTGCCGACGGGCGGCCTTGCGCTCGGCGGCCCCGATTCGTTCGCTGCGATCCAGCCGCGCGTCGGTGCCGCGGCCGGACAACGCAACGTGTTCTCCCGCAGGCGTTTGCGGCTCCCAGTCGAACGTCATCTCGCCGATGGTCACGGCGCAGCCCGGTTTGGCGCCGAGTTTCAGCAGTTCCTCCTCGACACCGAGGCGCGCCAGGCGATCCGCGAGGTAACCCACCGCTTCGTCGTTGTCGAAGTTGGTCTGGCCCACCCACCGCTCGGGCCGTGCGCCGGTGACGACGAACCCGCCCTCCCCGTCCGACTCGACGGTGAAACCGCTGTCGTCGACGGGCAGCGGTCGGATCACCGGGCGGCGCGGCACGATCTGGGGGCGCGCGGCGTTGTACTCCGAAATCATCTGCCAGAGCCCGAAGACCAAGGGCTGCAGCCCATCACGGGTGATCGTGGACACCAGAAACACCGGCCAGCCGCGCGCGGCGATCTCGTCGCGGACGAATTCGGCAAGCTCGCGGGCCTCGGGCACGTCGATCTTGTTGAGCACCACCGCCCGCGGCCGCTCGGCCAGATCGCCCAGCGCCGCGTCCCCCTGCAGGGTCGGGGTGTAGGCGGCGAGTTCGGCTTCCAGCGCGTCGATGTCGGAGATCGGGTCGCGACCGGGGTCCGCGGTGGCGCAGTCGACGACATGCACCAGCACGGCGCATCGCTCGATGTGGCGCAGGAATTCCAGGCCGAGGCCGCGCCCCTCGGACGCCCCCGGGATCAGCCCGGGCACGTCGGCGACAGTGAAGGTGTGCTCGCCCGCCGACACGACGCCGAGGTTGGGCACCAGCGTGGTGAACGGGTAGTCGGCGATCTTCGGTTTGGCCGCCGAAATCGCGGACACCAGTGAGGATTTGCCGGCCGAGGGAAACCCGATCAGGCCGACGTCGGCGACGGTCTTGAGCTCCAGGGTCAGGTCGCGAGCCTGGCCCGGCTCGCCGAGCAGCGCGAAGCCGGGAGCCTTGCGGGCGCGCGATGCGAGCGCGGCGTTGCCGAGGCCGCCGCGGCCACCGGCGGCCGCCTCGAAGCGGGTGCCGGCCCCCACCAGGTCGGCGAGCAGGCGGCCGCGTTCGTCGAGGACGACGGTGCCGTCGGGGACTTTGACCTCCAGGTCCGCGCCGGCGGCGCCGTCGCGGTTGTTGCCCATCCCCTGCTTGCCCGAGGGCGCGGTGACGTGCGGGTGAAAGTGGAAGTCCAGCAGGGTGTGCACCTGCGGGTCGACGATCAACACGATGCTGCCGCCGCGGCCGCCGTTACCGCCGTCGGGGCCGCCGAGCGGCTTGAATTTCTCGCGGTGGACCGACGCGCAGCCGTTACCGCCGGAACCCGCGCGCGCGTGGATGACGACGCGATCGACAAACCGGGGCATCGAGGGTCCTCTCAACTACCGCGGGCGCCGATGCGGGCCGGGGCCCGCCGCCGGACGCAGCGCCCGGGCCGGGCCCGGGCAACGCCTAGTCGGTGATTTGCCCGGCCGCGACGATGCTGACGGTCTTGCGGCCGCGCTTGGTCCCGAACTCGACCGCACCGGATTCCTTGGCGAACAGGGTGTCGTCGCCGCCGCGCCCGACGTTGTCGCCGGGGTGGAATTTGGTGCCGCGCTGGCGGACGATGATCTCGCCGGCCTTCACGACCTGGCCGCCGAACCGCTTCACGCCCAGCCGCTGCGCAGCGGAGTCGCGGCCGTTGCGCGAACTGGAAGCGCCCTTCTTGTGTGCCATGTGGTCCTCGCTACTTGATCCCGGTGACCTTCAGGACCGTCAGCTGCTGACGGTGACCCTGACGCTTGTGGTAGCCGGTCTTGTTCTTGAACTTGTGGATGCGGATCTTGGGGCCCTTGGTGTGCTCGAGCACCTCGCCGGTCACCGCGACCTTGGCCAGCGCGGCGGCGTCGCTGGTGACCTTGGCGCCGTCGACGACCAGGGCGACCGGCAGCGTCACGTTGGCGCCCGGCTCGGAGTCCAGCTTCTCGACCTTGACGACGTCTCCGACGGCGACTTTGTACTGCTTGCCGCCGGTCTTGACGATTGCGTACGTCGCCATCGTTGCTCCTGCCTCTTTCCTTCGCGCACGTGCCACCGGCTCGTTCGTGGTGGGTCTGGGGTGCGGGTCCGCGCCGGTCACCCGGGAGTCCCGCCCGTCGCCGGCCAAAGTCTTGTCGGTCTGGCCTGACGACAACTGTCCAAGGGTACGTGACCAGCGGCTACAGGGTCAAACCGGCTCGCCTGACCGCTCGGGTGACGCAGGTCAGTCCACGTGGATCGGCGGGCCGGCCGGCCTGCCCGCGGCGCGGCGACGGCGCGGACGGCCGAAAGCCGATCCGGCATCACCGGCCGCGCGGTCCTCGGAATCGTCGTCGTCGAGGTCGTCGTCGTCGTCCTCGTCGTCATCGTCGTCCAGGTCTAGGTCCTCGTCATCGAGGTCGTCGTCATCGTCGTCGAGGTCGTCCTCGTCCTCGTCGTCGCTGTCGTCTCCGTTGTCCTCAAAGTCCTCCGGCTCGGTGTCGGCCAGCGCCGCGGCGGCCGGCTCTTCGGCTTCGCCGTCGACCTTCGCGGTGACTTCCTCGGAGGACTCCTCGGGTTCCCCGTCGCCCTGGGCCGCTTCCGACGCCCCCGACGTGCCGGCCGCCATCGCCTTGAACATCGGGTGTTCCCCGGGCGTGTGGGCCGGCAGCACCTTGGCCACGGTGGGCTCTTCGGCGCCCTTCTTCTTCGACCGCCTGCCCCGGCGGCCACCGGATTCGGACTTACGGCCGTTGGACGGGGCGGAATCCACGGGATCGCTGTGCAGCAGCAGGCCGCGGCCGCCGCAGTTCGGGCACGTCGACGAGAACGCCTCGATCAGCCCGGTTCCCAACCGCTTGCGGGTCAGTTGGACCAGGCCCAGCGACGTCACCTCGGAGACCTGATGGCGGGTGCGGTCACGGGCCAGCGACTCGGTCAGCCGGCGCAACACCAGGTCGCGGTTGGACTCCAGCACCATGTCGATGAAGTCGATCACGACGATGCCGCCGATGTCGCGCAGCCGCAGCTGGCGCACGATCTCCTCGGCCGCCTCCAGGTTGTTCTTGGTGACGGTCTGCTCGAGGTTGCCCCCGGACCCGGTGAACTTGCCGGTGTTGACGTCGATCACCGTCATCGCCTCGGTGCGGTCGATCACCAGCGTGCCACCCGACGGCAGCCACACCTTGCGGTCCATGGCCTTGGCGAGCTGCTCGTCGATGCGGTGCACCGCGAACACGTCTGGCCCGCTCGAGTCATCCGGCCCGGTGGCGGGCTCGTACTTGGTGAGTTTCGAAACCAGCTCTGGCGCAACGGCATTCACGTACTCGTTGATCGTGTTCCAGGCCTCGTCGCCGGAGACGATCAGGCCGGCGAAGTCCTCGTTGAACAGGTCGCGGATGACCTTGACCAACACGTCGGGCTCTTCGTAGAGCGACACCGCGGCGCCGGCGGCCTTTTGTTTGGTTTCGGCGGCCTTGGCCTCGATCTGCTCCCAGCGTTCCTGCAGGCGGGTGACGTCCTTGCGGATGTCCTCCTCTTTGACTCCCTCGGACGCGGTGCGGATGATCACCCCGGCGTCGGACGGCACCACCTCGCGCAGGATCTCCTTGAGCCGCTGGCGTTCGGTGTCGGGCAGCTTGCGGCTGATCCCGGTCGACGATGCGCCCGGCACGTAAACGAGGTAGCGGCCGGCCAGTGAGACCTGCGTGGTCAGCCGGGCGCCCTTGTGGCCGACCGGGTCCTTGCTGACCTGCACGACGACGTAGTCGCCGGGTTTGAGGGCCTGTTCGATCTTGCGGTCCGACCCGCCCAGTCCGGCGGCCTCCCAGTTGACCTCCCCGGCGTAGAGCACGCCGTTGCGGCCGCGGCCGATGTCGACGAAGGCCGCCTCCATCGAGGGCAGCACGTTCTGCACGATCCCGAGGTAGATGTTGCCCACGAGCGAGGCGGAGGCGGCGGAGGTCACGAAGTGCTCGACGACGATGCCGTCTTCCAGCACCGCGATCTGCGTGTAGCGCGCGCCGGGATGCGGTGGCTCGGTGCGGACCCGGTCGCGCACGACCATCATCCGCTCGACGGCCTCGCGGCGCGCCAGGAACTCGGCCTCGGTCAGCACCGGCGGGCGGCGCCGCCCGGCGTCGCGCCCGTCGCGGCGGCGTTGCCGCTTGGCCTCCAGCCGGGTGGAGCCGTCGATGCCCTTGATCTCGGCGTTTGAGCTGCCGCTCTCGTCGCCGTTCTTGCCGCTGCGCGGCGGGCGCTCGTGCACGACGGTGTTGGGCGGATCGTCGGGCGACGGGCCCTCGTCGCCGTCGTCCCCGGCCCCCGACTTGCGCCGTCGCCGCCGCCGGCGGCGCCGGCTGGCGGCCTCCGAGGACCCGTTCTCGTCGTCGCCGGCGTCGGAGTCCTCCTCGTCGGCGTCCTCGGAGTCGGCGTCCTCATCTATGTCTTGGCCGTCGGCGCCGCCCTGTTCGCCGCGACCGCGGCCCCGGCCCCGGCGGCCGCGGCGCCGCCGCCGATTGGCGGGCCGGTCGGCCTGTTCGTCATCGTCGCCGTCGGAATCGTCGGAGTCGGCCGAATCGTCGTCGGTGTCGCGCTCGCCGCCGATCTCGACCGGCTGCGGCGCGACGAACAACGGCATGTAATCCCTTCCCGCACTTGAGGCGTCGAGCAGCAACGGTTGTTGTGCGGCGGCCGCGCTGCTGAAGCCCGGGATGTTCGGCAGGGGTTGGGCGAAGAGCAATTCGCGCACCTTGATCGCGTCCTCGCGGTCCACGCCGGAGTGCACGTTGCGGTCCCGCCCGTCGATCGCGGTGAGCGCCGCCAGCACCTCTTTGTTGGTGCTTCCCAGCGCTCGTGCCAGCTGGTGGACCCTCAGGCGGTCGGGCAGGTCCTCATTGTGGGCCGGCTCTCGTGACGAGTCTGTGGGTGGTGCACTGTCTACCACGTATTCTCCTTTAGCCCCCGGGCGCGTCGTTTCGACGCGGCCACGCGAGGGCTTCGCTATAGGCCCGGGTCGCTTCTCCCAGGCTTGTGATGGTCTCGCCCCGAGCGGCTCAGGTAGAACTCACTCGGCGCCGTACTGAATGTAGGCCTGACATGCGGCGCAACATCGCGGGGACGCGATGGTCGCGCTTGTCTAAGTCTTCATTCGGGTGTCCGACACCGGTCCGGCGACGTTCACCCGCTGTCAGTATCCCACATCACTTCCAGTGCCCACCCGCGCCCGATCCGCGCGCGCCAGCAAACGCCGCCGGGGCCCCGGTGTGGCCCGGATCGCCCCGGCGCTAAATTCCGGGAAACCAGAGCGCGATCTCGCGCTTGGCGGAATCTTCCGAATCGGACCCGTGCACCAGGTTGAACTGCGTCTCCAGCCCGAAGTCGCCCCGGATGGTGCCGGGCGTGGCCTTGTCCACCGGGTCGGTACCGCCCGCGACCTGCCGAAACGCTGCGATCGCGCGCGGCCCCTCCACGATCGCCGCCACCACCGGCCCCGAGGTGATGAATTCCAGCAACGATCCGAAGAAGGGCTTGCCCTCATGCTCCGCGTAGTGCTGGCCGGCCAGCTCTTCGCTGACGTGCCGGAGCTCCAGCGCCGCGATGGTGAGGCCTTTCCGCTCGATGCGGCCGATGATCTCGCCGATCAGATGCCGCTCGACGGCGTCCGGCTTGATCAATACCAGGGTCCGTTCGGTCACGGCGGACAGCGTACAGAACCGATTCGCGTCTAGCTTGGCGGCGACTGACGCCGCCGGACCTCGGCCCGGAAGTACGCGATCAGCGCCCACAACCCGGTGAACAGCACGCCGATGAATCCCACCCCCGGGTAGATGGCGAAACCGGCGAGCAGCACCACCTGCACGGCCAGGTTCACCCAGATCGCCCACGGCCGGCGCTGCAGCCCGGCCAGCAGGATCAAAACGACGGCCAGGCCGATCAGATAGACCAGCGACGCGGCGTTCAGACCGCCGCCGACGGCGCCCACCACCGGGATCGCCAGCAGCACCACGATCGCCTCCAGGACCAGCGTCGCGGCCATCACGCCGCCGAAGCTCTTCCAGGGGTCGGGACTCTGGTCTGTCATTGCGGGTCTCTACCGAACAGGGTCCGCGCGGCCCCGGCGGTGACCACCGAGCCGGTGACGACGATCCCCGTGCCCGAAAACGATTCCGCCTCACCGATTTCCGTGGCCGCCTCGTCGACCAGGGCGGTCGCGACGTCGATCGCGTCGCGCAGGTTTTCCGCCGTCGTCACGCGATCGGGCCCGAACCGCTCACGGGCGGCCAGCGCCAGCGACTCGACGTCCAGCGCGCGCGGCGAGCCGTTATGGGTCACGACGACCGAATCGAACGCGGGCTCCAGCGCGGCCAGGATGCCGTCCACGTCCTTGTCGGCCATGATGCTCAGCACGCCGACCAGGAACCGGAAGTCGAACTCGCCGGCCAGCGTCTGCGCCAGCGCCGTCGCCCCGGCCGGGTTGTGGGCGGCGTCGATGAACACCGTCGGCGCGCTGCGCAGTCGTTCCAGCCGGCCGGGGCTGGTGACCGCGGCGAAACCGGCCCGGACCGCCTCGACGTCGAGCTGTCGCTGCGCGCCCGCCCCGAAGAAGGCCTCGACCGCCGCGAGCGCCACCACCGCGTTGTGGGCCTGGTGTTCGCCGTGCAGCGGCAGGTAGACGTCCGAGTAGACCCCGCCCAGGCCCTGCAGCTGCAGCACCTGCCCGCCGATCGCGACCTGGCGGCCCAACACCGCGAACTCCGAATCCTCGCGGGCGACCGCGGCGTCGGCGCGCACGGCCTGGGCCAGCAGCACCTCCATGGCCTCCGGCGCCTGCCGCGCGATGACGGCGACGGTGTCCGGGGCGCCCTCGGGCGCCTGATGGATGATGCCGGCCTTCTCGCCGGCGATCCCGGCGAGGTCGCCGCCGAGGTATTCCACGTGGTCGATGCCGACGGGGGTGACGACCGCGACCGGCGCGTTGATCACGTTGGTGGCGTCCCAGCGGCCGCCCATGCCCACCTCGACCACCGCCACGTCGACGGGCGCGTCGGCGAACGCGGCGAACGCCATTCCGGTGAGGACCTCGAACTTGCTCATCGCCGGGCCACCGTCGGCTTGTGACTGCGCGTCGACCATCTGCACGAACGGCTCAATCTCGCGGTAGGTCGCCACGTATTGGGCCGGGCTGATCGGCTGCCCGTCGATGGCGATGCGCTCGACCGCCGATTGCAGGTGGGGGCTGGTGGTCCGGCCGGTGCGCCGGCCCAGCGCGGTCACCAGGGCGTCGACCATGCGCGCCACCGAGGTCTTGCCATTGGTGCCCGCGACGTGGATGGACGGATACCCGAGCTGCGGCGACCCCAGCAGGTCCATCAGGGCGCTGATCCGGGTCAGGCTGGGCTCGATGCGGGTCTCCGGCCAGCGTTGGTCCAGCAGGTGCTCGACCTGCAACAGGGACGCGATCTCATCCGGTGTGGGAGCCGCGCTGGTGGCCCGCTCGGGCGGCTCCAACGTCATTGCAGCGCGGCCAGCCTGGCGTTGATCCGGTCGGTTTCCTCCTGGGCGACGCGCTGACGGTCGCGGATCTTGGCGACGACCTGGTCGGGCGCCTTGGCGAGGAAGTCGGCGTTGCCCAGTTTGGCGGCCGTGGACGCCAGCTCCTTTTGCGCCACGGCCAGATCCTTTTCCAGGCGCCGGCGCTCGGCGGCGACGTCGATGGTGCCCGACGTGTCGAGTTCGACGACGACGGTGCCGCCGGACAGACGCACCTCCACCGACGCGGACGGCTGAAAATTCGGCTCCGTCGCGGTGAGCCACGCGAGCGACGTGACCGCCGCCACCTGGCCGCTCAGGTCGGAGGCTTCCACACCGGCCAGCCGGGCGGGCACCTTCTGCCGGTCGGCCAGACCCTGGTCGCTGCGGAACCGGCGGACCTCGGTGACCAGCCGCTGCATGTCGGCGATCCGTTGCGCGGCAACGGGATCCAGGGTGACGCCCGACGGTTTGGGCCACTCGGCGATCACCAGCGACTCCTGATCGGTCAGGGCCTGCCACAGCGCCTCGGTGAGGAACGGGATGACCGGATGCAGCAACCGCAGCAACGTGTCGAGCACCGCGGCCAGCACGGCGGTGGTGTGGGCGAGGCCCTCGGCGAGCTGCGTCTTGGCCAGTTCGACGTACCAGTCGCAGAATTCGTCCCACGCGAAGTGATACAGCGATTCGCAGGCGCGGCTGAACTCGTAGCCGTCGAAGGCCGAATCCACTTCTGCGCGAACCTCTTCCAGGCGCCCGAGGATCCATCGATCGGCGTCGGTCAGGTCGTCATGGGCCGGTAGCTCCGCGAGCGCGGCCCCGTTCAGCAGCGCATAGCGGGTGGCGTTGAACAGCTTCGTGCCGAAGTTGCGCGAGGCCCGGACGGCATCCTCGCTGACGGACAGGTCGCCACCGGGGTTGGCGCCGCGGGCCAGCGTGAACCGCAGGGCGTCCGCCCCGAACGCCTCCATCCAATCCAGCGGGTCGATAACGTTGCCCTTGGACTTGCTCATCTTGCGGCCGAACTCGTCGCGGATCAGCCCGTGCAGGAAAATGTCGGTGAACGGCACCTGCGGGCCGCGGCGGCCGCCGAGCGTGATGGCGTCGTCGCCGCCGACGAAGGTGCCGAACATCATCATCCGCGCGACCCAGAAGAACAATATGTCGTAGCCGGTCACCAAAACGCTTGTCGGATAAAACTTTTCCAGCTCGGGGGTCTCCGCCGGCCAACCCAGCGTGGAGAACGGCCACAGCGCGGAGGAGAACCAGGTATCCAGCACGTCGGGATCCTGCTCCCAGCCCTCCGGCGGCGCCTCGTCGGGACCGACGCACACCTGCTCGCCGTCGGGCCCGTACCAGATCGGGATGCGGTGGCCCCACCACAGCTGGCGCGAGATGCACCAGTCGCGCATGTCGTCGACCCAGGCGAACCAGCGTGGCTCCAGGCTGGCGGGGTGAATCACGGTGTCCCCGTTGCGAACCGCGTCACCGGCGGCCTTGGCCAGCGATTCCACCCGAACCCACCACTGCAGCGACAGCCGCGGTTCGATGGGCTCGCCGCTGCGCTCCGAATGCCCGACGCTGTGCAGGTAGGGCCGTTTCTCCTCGACGATTCGGCCCTGCGCCGCCAGCGCTTCGCGCACCGCGACCCGCGCCACGAATCGGTCCATCCCGTCGAATTGCGTTCCCGTGTCGGCGATCCGGCCCTTGGTGTCCATGATCGAGATCATCGGCAGCTCGTGCCGGAGCCCGATCTCGAAGTCGTTGGGGTCGTGCGCAGGCGTGACTTTGACCGCGCCCGTGCCGAATTCGGGGTCGACGTGCTCGTCCGCCACGATGAGGAGCGGACGGTCTACGAAGGGGTGCGGCAGGCTGGTTCCGACCAGGTGGCGGTACCGCTCGTCGTCGGGATGCACCGCGATCGCGGTGTCGCCGAGCATCGTCTCCACCCGGGTGGTGGCGACCACGATGTGCGGCTCGGCGTCGTCCAGCGAGCCGTACCGGAACGACACCAACTCGCCCTCGACGTCGAGGTAGTTCACCTCGAGGTCCGAGATCGCCGTCTCGAGGACTGGTGACCAGTTCACCAGCCGCTCGGCCCGATAGATCAGACCCGCGTCGTAGAGCCGCTTGAAGATGGTGCGCACCGCGCGCGAGAGGCCCTCGTCCATGGTGAAGCGGTCGCGGCTCCAGTCCACGCCGTCGCCGAGGCGGCGCATCTGGCCGCCGATGGCGCCGCCGGACTCCCGCTTCCAGTCCCACACCTTGTCGACGAACAGCTCCCGGCCGAAGTCCTCCTTGGTCTTGCCGTCGACCGCGAGCTGCTTTTCCACCACGCTTTGCGTCGCGATGCCCGCGTGGTCCATGCCCGGCTGCCACAGCACCTCATAGCCCTGCATGCGCTTTCGCCGGGTCAGCGCGTCCATCATGGTGTGCTCCAGCGCGTGGCCCATGTGCAGGCTGCCGGTGACGTTGGGCGGCGGCAGCACGATCGAGTAGGCGGGCTTGGAGCTGCTCGCGTCGGCCTTGAAGTAGCCCGCGTCCAGCCACTTCTGGTAGATCGCGTCCTCCATCGCGGCCGGATCCCACGACTTGGGGAGCTGGTCGGCAGCGGGGTGGGGGGTGGCGGTCACCGGTCAATTCTAGGGAGACTCGGTTGCCCGCGCGTAAGCGGTCGAATCCGCTGGTCAAGCGGATCCGACCGCTAACGCCGTCCCCAGCGATCAGGGAATAGTGAGCACTTGGCCGGGCTGAATCAGGTCGGGGTTGGGGATGCCGCTGGCGTCGGCGATCACCTGATACTTGCTGCCGTCGCCGTAGAAGCGCTCGGCGATGGCCCACAGGGTGTCACCGGATTCGACGGTGTACGTCCGCGCGGCAGGTTCCGGCTCTGGTTCGGCAGCAGCCTCGGCTGCGGGCTCTTCGACGGCGGTTTCGGCGACCGGCTCGTCGATGCCGGGCGCTTCCTCGGTGGCCGCCGCGGCGTCGGGTGCCGGGGGCGGCGGCGCGTCGGTCTCGGTCTTGGTCGACCAGGCCGCGCCGTCGGCGGCGTAGAGCACCAGGTTGCGATCGTCCTGCAGCACGAGCCTGACGTCCTTCTTGCCCTGCGTGGCGGTGTGCCACACCGGCTTGTCGGCCGTGTACACAACGAAATTGCCGTCGGGCTGCACCTCGGCCCGCACCACATCCTGGCCGTCGGTCCCGGTGGCCCAGAGCGCCTGACCGCGCGCGGCCAACACCAGGTTGCCGTCGTCCTGCAAGGTCAGGGTGTAGGCGCCGTTGTGTGAGGTGAGCGCTTCGCCCCGCACCAGCTTCTGTCCCGCGGTGAGTGTGTCCGACACTTCGTTCCCCTCTCGTTGTCGCCGTCCGGCCGATTGGGGTCGGACGTCATTTCCCTTGTCCGATAAGGACAAACCTACTCATCCTGGTTCGCCTTGGGCAGCCGTGAACCCGACGCAATCGAAATCGTCCGGGAACTGCCCGTGAACAGCCGGGACTACTTCTTGCCGCCGAGCAGGCCGCCGAGGAAATCGCCGAGCGCGCCACCCTTGCCGCTCAACACGCTGCCGAGGATGCCGCCGAGGGATTTGTCGCCGGAGCCACCACCGAGGATGCTGCCCAGGACTTCACCCAGGCCGCCGGAAGATGCCTCTTTCTTCGACGGGCCGCTCTCCCCGCCCGAGCCGAGCCGTTTTCCGATGTATGCCAACACAATCGGCAGCACCACCGGCAGCAACTGCTTGAGCAGCTCACGGTCGCCGGCACCCCGATCGGCCAGCGCCGACGCGACCTGGTCGGCATCGTTGCCACCGAAAAGCGTCGCGACCGCTTGGTGCCCGTCGCCCTCGCCGCCGCCCGCGTCGAGCAGGCCACGCGCGGCTTGACTGGTTGTTGCCATGGACTCGATCCGGCTGGCGTGCTCGGGATCGTCAGAGTTCTGTTGCAGGCCGCCGAGCAGGGCCGGCACCAGGGTGTGAACAGCGTTGTCGACGTCGCCTTCGTCGGCGCCGAGCCTGTTCGCGATGTCAGCAGTGGGAATCTGGGAGTACAGATCGTCGAGACCGGCCATCGGTGTGTCCACCTTCTCGAGTAGAGCCAAGTCGATTACGACACTAGACCCAGGGGCCCCCGATCGAAAGCCGTTGCGGCAACCCGGATCAGGCCAGCCGTTCGGTCTGCAGCGACACGCCGGCGACCGGCAGTCGCGCCAGCAGCGCGTCGCCCATCGCGGCCGCGGGCGTGAGCACGCCGGACAGATCGGAAAGCTTGTCGCGGTCCAGCGCGAGGGCCAGGCCGCACTCCCCCAGCAGCACCGCGGTGGCCTTATAGCCCGGGTCTCCCCGCTGCTCGATGCGCGCCACGTAGCGGGCGCCGCTGGTCGTGGTGGTGTAGGTCTCGATCCGGTAGTAGCCGCGCTCGCGGACGGCCTCGCTCGGACCGGTGCCGGGCTTGGGGACGACCCTCTCGACCAGGCCCCGCGGCAGGAACCGGAAGTAGCGGCTGCCCAGCCCGAACGTCGCATTACCCACACCGGTGACGACGGCCGATGCCACCGGCGCGAGGGGCGACGACCCGACGCTCATGTTCTCGTCGTAGCGGAACCGCCGGCCGTACGCCCAGTCCAGCAACGCGTTGCTGCGCCGCACGATTCGGGTGTTGTAGGGCGCCATCATGAATCCCGCGGTCCACAGGCCGGACAGTTCCGGCGCCAGGTCACGACCGCGGTGCAACGGCAGGTCGGGCTGGCGGCCCAGTTCGGGTTCGGCGCCGCGGTCGGAGCTCAACGTGTACGGGTCGTTGAGCAGGTTACGGGCCTCGGGGTCGTTCGAGGCGGTGTCCAGCACCTCGAGCAGCGACGCGACGGTGCCGCCGGACAGGCCGCCGCGCAGCGAGCGCACCACGAGATGGGTGTCGCCCAGCTCGCCGGCACTGTCGTCCGGCGCCGCCCGGTACAGCGCGTACACGGTCAGATCCGACGGGACGGAGTCGAAACCGCAGGCATGCACGATGCGGGCACCGGTGTCGGCGGCCTGCTTGTGGTGCAGATCGATGCTCTCGCGCACGAACATCGCCTCACCCGTCAGGTCGGCGTAATCGGTGCCCGCCGCCGCGCACGCCGCCACCAGCGGCAGCCCGTAGCGGGTGTAGGGCCCGACCGTCGTGACGACGACCTGGGTTCGGGCGGCCATCTCGTCCAGGGTCGAGGGCGACGCGGCATCGGCGGTCAGGACGGCCCAGTCCCGCGCCGATTCGCTCAAGCTGTCGCGGACCGCGCTTAGTCGGTCCGGCGACCTGCCCGCCAGGGCGATCCGCGCGCCGGCTCCGGCGCGCGCCAGGTACTCGGCGGTCAGCCGACCGACAAAGCCGGTCGCCCCGTACAAGACAATGTCGAATTCGCGCGTCGTTGCGGTCACCGGCCCGACGCTACGCCCGCGGTCGAAACCCCCAAAACAAGTAGTGCCGGGCGCGATGGCCCGGCACTACTTGTACCTCTATTGACGGCTCAGGTCAGCCGCGGCGACCGCAGACCGGCCAGGCGCCGATGCCCTGCGAGTGCAGCACGTTCTCGGCCACCCGGATCTGCTCTTCGCGGGAGGCGCTGGCCGGGGACCCCGAGCCACCGTTGGCGTGCCAGGTGCTCGAGGTGAACTGCAGACCACCGGAGAAGCCGTTACCGGTGCTGATGCCCCAGTTGCCACCGGACTCGCACTGCGCGATGGCGTCCCAGTTCACGCTGTACGCCTTGTGAACCGGCGGCGGGGGCGGAGCGTCCGGCGCCGGCGGCGGCGGAACGTTCGGGTCGAAGCCCACGGGCGCGGGCGGCGGCGCGTCCGGCGCGGCAGGCGGCGGCGCGTCCGGCGCGGGAGGCGGCGGCGCGTCGGGCGCCGGCGCGGGAGGCACGTCAACCGGCGCCAGGGCGTCCGGAAGGGCCGCCGGCGGCGGAACGTTGGGGTCGAAGGCCGCCGGAGCTGCCGGCGGGGCGTCCGGAGCCGGCGCCGGGGGCGCGTCGGGGGCTCCGACGGGGGGAACGTTCGGGTCAAAGCCCATCGGTTCCGCGTTGGCGGAGGGTACCGCCACCAAACTGCCGGTGATCGCGGCGAGGATGAGCGTCTTGCGGACGTTCTTCAAATTTCTTCCTTTCGCGGTGCGCGCGCCAAAGCAGACCCACCGGAGTGGGTCGAAGGTTTGGTTGGTGCCGAAAAGGTGCTCGGGGACGTGCCGTCTCGTTCGGGCACGACAGCGGCGGGCTCTCGATCTGCCCGGCGGGGTCCTACCCCGGGCCGCGGCGCTTACATGCCGTCCGCAGCCCCGCTCGCACGCGGGTCCGTGTTTTCAATTTTCGATTACTTATCCGTTAACCCGTTTCGGGCTACCAGGGACCGTACGAAACCCACGGGCGTTCGTCATCTTCGGAAATCGGATATCTCGGTTGGGTAACGAGCCGATCACGCCGCGATCGCGGAATCATCTCTGCAGGTCAGTCGCGCATTTTGGCGCGGTGCCCATCAGGCGAAATCGCAACCGGATCGTGAGCCGAATCACGCCCTTTTTGTGAGCTGGCACACGTGTTTGCTGGTTCGGCGACCCCTCCGGAGCGCGGATTTTGCCATCTGGGCCGCGACGGTGAACCGGCGCAGGGTACAACACAATACGCGAGATCGCTTCCGACACGCCGGAACAGACGTAGACGTACATCATCGAGTGAAAGTTGCTGCCCAACATGGGATTTGGCAATCGAAATCCAGTTAGCAACTGCGCCAACCACTTTCGATACCCCGTGTACAATTTGCCACGCCCGTAATGGATTGCCGAATCGGCGGAGTCGAGGTTTCATTGGCCAGATCCTGAAAACCACTCCGCACCAAGGCGATTCGACGAATCGGAGAAGCGGCGGGGGGCCGCGTTGCGCAGATAACGACGGACTATGGCTGTCATGCCAAGACAATCGCCGAATTTAGGCGAAACGATTCATCGAATAGCGCGTCGGTCGCCAATTAAATGACGGTACCGCTCGGCGTCAGACGCGCGCCTGCGTCGCCGCGCGCAGCTCGGCGTCGGTGTTGACGTTCGTCAGGGCGCGCGAATCCGGCAGCACGATCTGCTGCGCATCCGAGGCGTCGATCAGGGCGCTCATTCTGCGCTCGCCGGCGGCGACCAGCGCGTCGACCCGATCGGCGAGATCGGTGCGGTACACCGCGGCCAGGTAGTGGCTGCGGCCGTCCCACGGCAACACCACCTCGGCGTTGGTTTCGGTGGCGAGGTGGACCAGGTCGTCGATGAGTTCGGCGGTCAGCAGCGGCATGTCGACGGCGCAGACGAATGCGAACCGGGCGCCGGCCTCCGCGGCCGCGCGCAATCCCCGCCCGGTCGCCGACAGCGGTCCCAGCCCCCGCACCTCGTCGCGCACGACGCGCGCCTGCAGCGACGGCAGCGGCTGCCCCGGGGCGGCCATCACGAAGACCGGCTCGCAGCGTTGCGCGACGATGCCGACGACGTATTCGGCGAGCGTGCCGGATCCACCGGGCCCGGGCAGCGTGGCCTTGTCGCGGCCCATGCGGCGCGACTCGCCTCCAGCGACTATCACCCCGGCCAGTGGCACTGTGTCGGGTCCCTGGTCGGCCATGTCAGTCGACGGTCCAGGTGTCGCGCCCGCGCAGCAGCGATTGCAGCGCGGCGGAGTCGAATGGCTTCGACGCCTGTGCAGCGTGGACCTGAGCGCGCGCCGCGTCGTCGTAGGTGGGCCGGCTGATGTTGCGGAAGATGCCCAGCACGGTGTGGTCGAGGTTCTGGTCCGAAAGCCGGGACAGCGCAAACGCGTAGGCCGAGTCGTCGGCATGCGCGTCGTGCACCACGATCTCGTCGGTGCGCACGTCGGCCGTCTTGGCCACCTCCAGGCTGAAGCCCGACTTCACCACGCAGTATTCGCCGTTGGCGCCGAACACGATCGGCTCGCCGTGGCGGACGTTGATCACCCGCTCCTCGGCGCCCTCCTTGCGCAGCGCGTCGAAGGAACCGTCGTTGAAAATCGGGCAGTCCTGCAGGATTTCGACGACGGCGGCGCCCCGGTGCTCGGCGGCGGCGCGCAGCACTTCGGTCAGGCCGGCGCGGTCGGAGTCCAGCGCGCGGCCGACGAAGGTCGCCTCGGCGCCCAGCGCCAGCGACACCGGGTTGAACGGCTGGTCGAGCGAGCCCATCGGCGTCGACTTCGTGACCTTGCCGACCTCCGACGTCGGCGAGTACTGGCCCTTGGTCAGCCCGTAGATCCGGTTGTTGAACAGCAGGATGGTGATGTTGACGTTGCGGCGCAGCGCATGGATCAGGTGGTTGCCGCCGATCGACAAAGCGTCGCCGTCGCCGGTGACCACCCACACCGAGAGGTCCTCGCGGGCCAGCGCCAGGCCGGTCGCGATGGCCGGCGCGCGGCCGTGGATCGAGTGGAACCCGTAGGTCTCGAGGTAGTACGGGAACCGGCTGGAGCAGCCGATGCCGCTGATGAACACGATGTTCTCGCGGCGCAGACCCAACTCGGGCAGGAAGTTGCGGATGGTGTTGAGGATGACGTAGTCACCGCAGCCGGGGCACCAACGGACCTCCTGATCGCTGGTGAAGTCCTTGCCCTTCTGCGGCGGGTCCTCCGCCGACAGCGTGGGGACCCCGTCGTTCTTGGACAGCCTCGGGGTCACCCCGAGGTCCGTGCCGATCAGGTCCGTCATTCGCTAGCTCCCGCTCCAACCGTTGCTGCCGCCATTCTGGCGACCATCTTCTTGTCTTGCTCGATTTCGGCCAGCGTGCCGCCCAGCGCAGCGCGGATCAGACGCCCGATCTCGTCCGCCAGGAAGGCCACACCCTGGACCTTGGTGACCGATTGCACGTCCACCAGGTACTTGCCGCGCAGGATCAGCGCCAGCTGACCCAGGTTCATCTCCGGGCACACCACCATCGGGTAGCGCCGCAACACGTCGCCGAGGTTCGCGGGGAACGGGCTGAGGTTGCGCAGATGCGCGTGCGCGACCTTGATGCCCTTGCGCCGGGCGCGCCGGCAGGCCTCGCCGATCGGACCGTACGAGCTCCCCCACCCGATCAGCAGCAGCTCGGCGTCCCCCGTCGGATCGTCGATTTCCAGGTCGGGCACCGCGATGCCGTCGATCTTGGCCTGCCGAATCCGGACCATGAGGTCGTGGTTGACCGGCTCATAGGAGATGTTGCCGGAGCCGTTCGCCGCTTCCAGGCCGCCGATGCGGTGCTCGAGCCCGGGGGTGCCGGGGACGGCGAATTGCCGGGCGAGGGTCTCCGGGTCGCGGTTGTACGGCTGGAAGGGCTCGCCGGGCTTGGCGAAGGCATGCGTGATCGGCTGCAGGGAGCCGACATCCGGGATGCGCCACGGCTCCGAGCCGTTGGCGATCGCGCCGTCCGACAACACGATCACCGGGGTGTGGTAGGACACCGCGATGCGCACCGCCTCGATGGCGGTCTCGAAGCAGTCGGACGGCGAACGCGGCGCGACCACCGCCACCGGGGACTCCCCGTTGCGGCCGTACAGCGCCTGCAGCAGGTCGGCCTGCTCGGTCTTGGTGGGCAGGCCGGTCGACGGGCCGCCCCGCTGAACGTCGATGACCAGCAGCGGCAGCTCGGTCATCACGGCCAGGCCCAGCGCTTCGGACTTCAGCGAAATGCCCGGGCCGGAGGTGCTGGTGACGCCGAGGGCGCCGCCGTACGACGCGCCGATCGCCGCGCAGATGCCGCCGATCTCGTCCTCGGCCTGGAAGGTGATCACGTTGAAGTTCTTGTGCTTGGACAGCTCGTGCAGGATGTCCGAGGCCGGCGTGATCGGGTAACTGCCGAGCACGACCTGGATCCCGGCCAGCTGGCCGGCCGTGACGATGCCGTAGGACAGCGCGGTGTTACCCGAGATCTGGCGGTATTCGCCCGACGGCAGGACCGCCCGCGAGACCTCATACGTCGTCCCGAACGCCTCCGTGGTTTCGCCGTAGTTCCAGCCCGCCTTGAGCGCGAGCACGTTGGCCTCGGCGACGTCGGGCTTGCGGGCGAACTTCTCCCGGATGAACCGCTCGCTGGTCTCGATCGGCCGCCCGTACATCCACGACAGCAGGCCGAGCGCGAACATGTTCTTGGCGCGCTGGCCGTCCTTCTTCGACGCGCCGATCGACTCGACGGCCCCGAGCGTCAGCGTCGTCATCGCGACGGAGTGCACGACGTACTCCTCGAGCTCGTCGGTCTCCAGCGGGTTCGTCACGTAGCCCACCTTGGTCAGGTTGCGCTTGGTGAACTCGTCGGAATTCGCGATGACCATTCCGCCGCGCGGCAGGTCGCCGATGTTGGCCTTGAGCGCCGCCGGGTTCATCGCGACCAGGACGTCGGGGCGGTCGCCGGCGGTCAGGATGTCGTAGTCGGCGATCTGAATCTGGAACGACGAAACCCCGGGCAATGTGCCTGCGGGGGCGCGGATCTCGGCGGGATAGTTCGGCTGGGTCGCCAGGTCGTTGCCGAAAAGGGCTGCCTCGGAGGTGAACCGGTCGCCGGTCAGCTGCATGCCGTCGCCGGAGTCCCCGGCAAATCGAATGACAACTTGTTCTAGACGCTGGCGGTCCGACCCATTGCGAGAGGAGCCATTGGGAGAATCAGACCCGGCCCCACTGCCGTTCGGATCCACTTATCCGCCTTCCATTCGTTAACCGGATAGGCACTTCGCGCTGGAGCATTAGGGTACGCCCGCTGGGGCGGCTCCCTGGCCCACAAGCTTGTGTGTCACTAGTAGTACCAATTATGGCACTTCTTTAAGAGAAGCATGGGCGTCTCGAAAGCATTGCATGCAGCGGATTTACGCTTAAACGCCGAAGTCAGCGCGGGCTACTGGTGCGTAGGCAGCGAAACTGTGGTATTGGTCACGTTCGTCGCCTGCCCGGCATGCGCTGCGAACGCGGCGCCGTCTCGGGCATCGCGACGAGATACAACACGAGGCCCGCGGCGGCCAGGGCACCGAGGAAGGCGAAGGCGGCGTCGTAGCCGGCCGCCACCACGATCGAGCCGGCAACCAGGTTCGAGACCGCAGCGCCGATGCCCGTCGCCGCCGTCACCGCGCCCAGGCTGATGTTGAACCGGCCGGTTCCGTGTGTCACGTCCTGCACGACGAGCGGAAACAACGCGCCGAACACACCGGCCCCCACGCCGTCGAGCAGTTGCACGCCCACCAGCCAGTACGAGTTGTCGGACAAGGTGTAGAGAAATCCACGCGCGGCCAAGACCGCGAATCCGACCAAGAAAATGGGTTTGCGCCCCCAGGAATCGGCCTTGGCCCCGGCCAGGTAGGCGACCGGGACCATGACGACCTGCGCGGCCACGATGCACCCCGCCATCAGCGCGGTCCCGACGTCTTTGTTGTGCAACGCCAACAGTTGGCCGACCAGGGGAAGCATCGCCGCATTGGCGAAGTGAAAGGCGATGACCGTGACGGCGAAAATCATCAGCCGGCGATTGTGCAGCAGCACCGTTAGCCGCGACGGCTGCTGGTGCGGCTCGCCCGGGGTGTGGTCCATGCCCCGCGCCACGTCGTTGTCGATCGCGTCGGCCGGAATCCGCAGGGTCGCAACGACACTGCCGGCCGCCATCGCGGCGAGCACCCAGAACACCACCGCGGGCCCAAGGAAGTAAGCCAAGGCACCGGTGACGGCCGCGGCCGACGCGTTGCCCGCGTGATTGAACGACTCGTTGCGCCCAACCCGCCGCGAGAAGAGACGAGGGCCAACCGCACCCAGGGTGATCGCGGCCAACGCCGGCGCGAAGACGGAGCCCGCGATTCCGGTGAGAGCCTGCAGCACCGAGATCGAGTAGAAGCCCGGAAACAACGGCATCGCCAACGATCCGGCGGTGACGGTCAGCGCGCCCGCGATGATCACCGCCCGCTTGGCCGTCGTCCGGTCGACCAGCGCGCCGGCCGGCGCCTGAGCGACGATCGCCCCGATGCCGCCGACCGCCATGACGAACCCGATCGACCCCTGGTCCCAGTGATGGGTCACCAGCAGGTAGACCGACAGGTACGGGCCCAACCCGTCGCGAACATCGGCCAGCAAAAAGTTGAGCAGGTCCAGCCCACGCGCCAGGCGCCGCGGGACCTCGGCCGGGCTGTTCAAAGCTTCAGGCGGCCGGAATCAGGGAATTGCTTAGGCGCTCTTGTCGCGGCGTTCGCTGCGCGACGGCTTGCGCGGCACGATCGTCGGCAGGACGTTGTCCTGCACCGTCTCCTTGGTCACCACGACCTTGGCGACGTCGTCGCGGCTCGGGATGTCGTACATCACCGGCAGCAGGACCTCTTCCATGATCGCGCGCAGACCTCGGGCGCCGGTGCCGCGGTGGATTGCCTGGTCGGCGATCGCCTCCAGCGCGTCGTCGGTGAACTCCAGCTCCACGCCGTCCATTTCGAACAGGCGGGTGTACTGCTTGACCAACGCGTTCTTCGGCTCGGACAGGATCTTGACCAACGACTCCATGTCCAGGTTGGTGACCGACGCGACCACCGGGAGCCGCCCGATGAACTCCGGGATCAGGCCGAACTTGATCAGGTCCTCGGGCATGACGTCGGCGAAGTGATCGGTGGTGTCGATCTCGGCTTTGGAGCGCACCTCGGCGCCGAAGCCCAGGCCGCGTTTTCCGACCCGCTCGTAGATGATCTTCTCCAGCCCGGCGAACGCACCCGCGACGATGAACAACACGTTCGTGGTGTCGATCTGGATGAATTCCTGGTGCGGGTGCTTGCGGCCGCCCTGCGGGGGAACCGACGCCTGGGTGCCCTCCAGGATCTTCAGCAGGGCCTGCTGGACGCCCTCGCCGGACACGTCGCGGGTGATCGACGGGTTCTCGCTCTTGCGGGCGATCTTGTCGACCTCATCGATGTAGATGATGCCGGTCTCGGCGCGCTTGACGTCATAGTCGGCGGCCTGGATCAGCTTGAGCAAGATGTTCTCGACGTCCTCGCCGACGTAACCGGCCTCGGTGAGCGCGGTGGCGTCGGCGATGGCGAACGGCACATTGAGCATCTTGGCCAGCGTCTGGGCGAGGTAGGTCTTGCCGCAGCCGGTGGGGCCGAGCATCAAGATGTTGGACTTGGTCAGCTCGACGGGCTCGGAGCGTGAGTCGCGGCCCTTCTCCCCGGCTTGAATCCGCTTGTAGTGGTTGTAGACGGCGACGGCCAGGGTGCGCTTGGCGGTGTCCTGCCCGATGACGTATCCCTCCAGGAACTCCCGGATCTCGGCGGGCTTGGGCAGTTCGTCGAGCTTGACGTCGTCGGCGTCGGCGAGTTCCTCTTCGATGATCTCGTTGCAGAGGTCTATGCACTCATCGCAGATGTACACACCGGGGCCAGCAATGAGTTTCTTGACTTGCTTTTGGCTCTTCCCGCAGAACGAGCACTTAAGCAGGTCACCGCCGTCTCCGATGCGCGCCATGGTGCTGAGGGCCTACTTCCTGTTCGCCGTTCGTCGTGCTGTGCCGCATGTATTCCCCGACGCTACCCGCTTGCTTGGGCCCCCCGCGACCATTACCGCCGAATCGCGTCGTTGGTATTCATGTCCGTTGTCTGCATGAAACATATAGGCAGACGGCGCCCCTCACTCGCCGAGACGCGCAATCCGTGTTTTTGGCGTGTCGCGCTCGTTACCCGATCGAGTCCAGTGGGCTGCCACAACCCTACAGTTATCGGGTGGGATTGGCTTTCGGTTTTGGAGGGCCAACCGAGTCCGTACTGATTAGCGACGGCGGCCTGGCCACCGAGCTGGAGGCCCGCGGGCACGATCTTTCGGACCCGCTGTGGTCGGCCAAGCTGCTGGCGGACGCGCCGCAGGAGATCGTCGCCGTGCACGCCGCGTTTTTCCGGGCCGGCGCCGCGATCGCGACCACGGCCAGCTATCAGGCGTCGTTCGACGGTTTCGCGGCTCGCGGAATCGACCGGAACGAAGCGGCCGGCCTGCTGCGCCGCAGCGTCGAGCTGGCGAAGGCGGCGCGCGCCGAAACCGGCGCGGGCGGGCTGATCGTCGCCGCCTCCGTCGGCCCGTACGGCGCCGCGCTCGCCGACGGCTCCGAATACCGCGGACGCTACGGCCTGTCGGTCGCGGAGTTGCGGCGCTGGCACCGGCCCCGCCTGGAGGTCCTGGGCGCCGCCGGGGCCGACGTGCTGGCGTGCGAGACGGTGCCCGACGTCGACGAGGCCGAGGCGCTGGTCGATCTGGTCCGCTCCGCGGGCGTGCCGGCGTGGCTCAGTTACACCATCGACGGGACGACGACCCGCGCCGGACAACCGCTGGCCGAGGCGTTCGCGGTGGCCGCCGGCGTCCCGGAGATCGTGGCGATCGGCGTCAACTGCTGCGCGCCCGGGGACGTGCTGCCCGCGATCGAAATGGCCCGCGCCGTCGGCAAGCCGGTGATCGTCTACCCGAACAGCGGCGAGCGCTGGGACGGAAGCGCGTGGGTCGGGCCGTCGCGGTTCGACGCAGAGCTGGCGCGCCAGTGGGCGGCCGCCGGTGCTCGCATCGTCGGCGGGTGTTGCCGCGTCGGGCCGGCCGACATCGCCGAAGTGGCGAGGGCGCTTGCACCGAGCCTGTAATTTCGCCGCGCGCTACTCGGACTTTCCCTGCAGCATTACAGGCTCGGCGAGGTGTCAGGCGGTCTGCGCGGAGAGCTTGCGGTATTCCAGGACGGTGTCGATGATCCCGTAGTCCTTGGCCTCTTCGGCCGTCAGGATCTTGTCCCGGTCGGTGTCCTTGCGGATCACCGACGCGTCCTTGCCGGTGTGGCGGGCCAGCGTGGTCTCCATCAGCGTGCGCATCCGCTCGATCTCGGCGGCCTGGATCTCCAGGTCGGAGAACTGGCCCTGGATCACGCCGGACAGCGACGGCTGGTGGATCAGCACGCGGGCGTTGGGCAGCGCCATCCGCTTGCCCGGCGTCCCGGCGGCCAGCAGCACCGCCGCCGCCGACGCGGCCTGGCCCAGGCACACGGTCTGGATGTCGGCGCGCACGTACTGCATGGTGTCGTAGATCGCCATCAGCGAGGTGAACCCGCCGCCGGGCGAGTTGATGTACATGGTGATGTCGCGGTCCGGGTCGAGCGATTCCAGCACCAGCAGCTGCGCCATGATGTCGTTCGCCGACGCGTCGTCGACCTGCACGCCGAGGAAGATGATGCGCTCCTCGAACAGCTTGTTGTACGGGTTGGACTCCTTGACACCGAAGCTGGAGTGCTCGATGAACGACGGCAGGATGTACCGCGCCTGGGGTTGCGTTTCGGGATTCACTGGGCTTCTCCGTTGGTGATGTGGGCGGCGCGGGTGATGATGTGGTCGACGAAACCGTATTCGAGGGCTTCCTGGGCGGTGAACCAGCGGTCGCGGTCGGAATCGGCCTCGATCCGTTCGATGGACTGGCCGGTGAATTCGGCGTTGAGCCGGAACATCTCCTTTTTGATGACCGTGAACTGCTCGGCCTGGATGGCGATGTCGGCCGCGCTGCCGGTCACCCCGCCCAGCGGCTGGTGCATCAGGATCCGGGCGTGCGGCAGCGCGTAGCGCTTGCCCTTGGTGCCGGCGGCGAGCAGGAACTCGCCCATCGAGGCGGCCATGCCCATCGCGTAGGTGGCGATGTCGCATGGCGCCAGCACCATGGTGTCGTAGATCGCCATCCCGGCGCTGATCGATCCGCCCGGGGAGTTGATGTAGAGCGAGATGTCCTTGTCGGCGTCCTCCGCGGCGAGCAGCAGGATCTGCGCGCAGAGCCGGTTGGCGACCTCGTCGTTCACCTCCGAACCCAGGAAGATGATGCGCTCGGAGAGCAAGCGCTCATAGACCGAGTCCGTGAGGTTGAGCCCCTGCGAGGGCGAACGCATGTCAGTCACGACTGGGTTACCTGCTTTCTCGAGTTCTTCTCTGTTCCGACCCTAACCAACCAAGCCCGCCGTGTGCCGGTCGCGCGCCCCCTGAAATGGGCCCGTTCGCTCACAGCGTCATCGCGGGTCACTTCGCCTCGTCGTCGGCCTCAGCGGCTTCATCGGCGTCCTCGGAATCCTCAGCCTCGTCGGCCGCCTCGACCGCGCCGGCGTCGTCCGAAGCCTCCGCGGCCTCGTCCGAAGCTTCGCCCCGCTTGCCGAAGAACTCGCTCGTGTCGATGGTGTTGCCGTCGGTGTCGGTGACGGTCGCCGCCTCCACCGCCGCCGCGACGGCCAGCCCGCGGCGCACGTCGGCGAACATGGCCCCCAGCTGGTTGTTCTCCTGCAGATAGGTGAACAGCTGCTGCGGCTCGATGCCGTACTGCCGGGACGTCATCACCAGTCGCTCGGTCAGGTCCTCCTGGCCGACCTGGATTTCCAGTTCGTCGGCCAGCGCGTCCAACAACAGCTGCTTCTTGACATCCGACTCGGCGGCGTTATGCGCGTCGACCTCGAACTGCTGGCGCGACTTGCCCTGCTCGCGCAGCGCCTCCGCGAACTTGGCCTCGTCGTGCTCGAAGCTGTGCAGCGCGTTGTGCAGGGCGCTGTCGACCTGAGCCTTCACGATCGCCTCGGGCAGCGGCACGTCGACCTGCTCGAGAATCGCGTCGATCGTGGCGTCGCGGATCTGCTCCGCCTGCTGGGCGCGTTTGACCCGGCCCACCTGCTCGCGGAGGTCGGACCGCAGCTCGTCGATCGTGTCGAACTCGCTGGCCAATTGGGCGAACTCGTCGTCGGGCTCCGGCAGTTCGCGTTCCTTGATCGACCTGACGGTGACGGTGACCTGTGCGTCCTTGCCGGCGTGCTCCCCCGTCGCCAACTTCGCGGTGAACTCCTTGGACTCGTCGACTGACAGGCCGACCAGCGCGTCGTCCAGGCCCGCGATGAGCCGGCCGGAGCCCACCTCGTGCGACAGGCCCTCCGCGGCCGCGTTGGGCACCTCCTCGCCGTCGACGGTGGCCGACAGGTCGATCGAGACGAAGTCGCCGAGCGCAACCGGGCGCTCGACTCCCTTCAGGGTGCCGAACCGCGCGCGCAACGACTCCAGTTCGGCGTCGACGTCGTCGTCGCTGACCTCGATCGGGTCGACCGAGACCTTCAGCGAGCCGAGGTCGGGAAGGGTGATCTTCGGACGCACGTCGACCTCGGCGGTGAACGCCAGCTCCTCGCCGTACTCCTTCTTGGTGACCTCGATCTCGGGCTGGCCGATCGGCTCGACCTCGGCCTCGGCGACCGCCTGTCCGTACCGGGCCGGCAGCGCGTCGTTGACGACCTGGTCGAGCATCGCCTCGCGGCCGAAACGGGCCTCGAGCAGCCGGGCCGGCGCCTTGCCGGGCCGAAACCCGGGCAGCCGGACCTGCTTGGCCAGCTCCTTGTAGGCGCGTTGGAAATCGGGCTCGAGTTCGGTGAACGGCACCTCAACGTTGATGCGCACCCGGGTGGGGCTCAACTGCTCGACGCTGCTCTTCACGGGTGTGCTCCTCGGTATTCGGTGGATCGGCGCAGTATCGGTCGGGGTGACAGGATTTGAACCTGCGGCCTTCCGCTCCCAAAGCGGATGCGCTACCAAGCTGCGCTACACCCCGCGCTGACCTCGCAGATCCTACGGCCCTTCAACGCAAAGGTGGCCGTCGGCTCCGCAGCGACCGTCAAGACGTGCGGGACCTCACGGGGCGATCACAAAACCGCTTCGATTAGATTTGATGTTCGCCGCCAGATACAGTCTCGCTCGACTAAAACTTGCGGGCGTAGCTCAATGGTAGAGCCCTAGTCTTCCAAACTAGCTACGCGGGTTCGATTCCCGTCGCCCGCTCGGGCTAATGCTTGCTCGACAGAAAGGCGCCATGAGCGACGTCGAACTGAAGGGCTCATGTGCTTCCGACTTCGTCGGTGTGCGCGACGCGTTCGAGCGCAACTTCGTGCTGCAGGGAGAGGTTGGGGCGGCCGTCGCGGTGTGGGTCGACGGGGAGCTCGTCGTCAACCTGTGGGGCGGCTGGGCCGACGCCGCCCGCACCCGGCCCTGGCAACAGAACACCCTGACGACGGTCCTGTCGGGCACCAAGGGGATGACGGCCACCTGCATCCACCAGCTGGCCGACCGCGGCGAGCTGGACTTGTACGCGCCGGTGGCGCGCTATTGGCCCGAGTTCGCACAGGCGGGCAAGGAAGCCATCACGCTGGCCATGGTGATGAGCCATCGCTCCGGCGTCATCGGGCCGCGCACCCGGATGCGCTGGGAGGACGTCGCCGACTGGGACTTCGTCTGCGGGCAGCTCGCCGCCGCCGAACCGTGGTGGGAGCCCGGCACCGCGCAGGGCTACCACATGACCACGTTCGGCTTCATCCTCGGTGAGGTGTTCCGCCGCGTCACGGGCCGCACCGTCGGTGAGTACCTACGCACCGAGATCGCCGAACCGCTCGGCGCCGACGTCCACATCGGCCTGTCGCCCGCCGAGCAACGGCGCTGCGCCGAGCGTGTCAACAAGCCGCACGCCCGGGATCTGCTGGCCGAGGCGCAGGCGCCCGGCTACCCGACGAGCCTGACCGAACACCCCAAGGCGGCGCTGTCGATATCGATGGGCTTCGCCCCCGACGACGAACTCGGCTCGCACGACCTGGAGCTGTGGCGCCAGCTCGAATTCCCCGGCACCAACGGCCAGGTGTCGGCGCTGGGACTGGCGACGTTCTATAACGCGCTCGCGCAGGAGCGGCTGCTGACCCGTGAGCATATGGAACGGGTGCGGGTGTCGCAGGGTGGCTTCGAAACCGACCTGGTGCTGGGCCCCCGCGTCGCCGACCACGGCTGGGGTTTGGGCTACATGCTCAACCAGCGGTGCGTCAACGGCCCCAACCCCCGCATTTTCGGGCACGGCGGCCTGGGTGGCTCATTCGGGTTTGTCGACCTCGAGCACCGGATCGGCTACGCGTATGTGATGAATCGCTTCGACGCGACCAAGGCCAACGCCGACCCGCGGAGCGTCGCGCTCAGCGACGAGGTCTACGCCGCGCTGGGCGTCCTCGAGCGCGCCCAAACGTAAGACCGCACCCCGCCGACCCGTTGCCGGCGGGGCGCGGTCATTCGGTCAACGGGTCAGCGATGGTCCCAACCGGGGCCGCCCGGTCCACCCGGGCCGCCGGGGCCGCCCGGTCCACCCGGGCCGCGCCACGGCTCGGGGTGCGGGTTGGGGCCCGGCCCGCGCCAGTTGTCATGGCAGTGCCCGCGGTCCCAGTTGTCTCCCCAGCCCGGATCCCAGAAGTCCCCGGGGCACCATTGCGGGAACGGCCCGGGCTGCGCTTGCGCCTCGGTGGCGGCGCCCAGCCCCGCCAGGCCCAGACCGACGAAAATCGCGAAAACGGTTGCAACTAAACGTGGAAGGAGTTTCACGGATCCAACCAATACCCGAGCGCCGCCCCGCCGAAACAGTAGACGCAAGCGTTTCTTGCTTAGGGTTTCCTGTCAGTCGAAGCACCTGCGTGTTTACCGCTCCGAAGCCCCGTGAGCTCTGTCACTTCTGGCAGTTGGGGCACCAGAACACGTTTCGGCCCTCGAGCACCTGGGTGCGGATCGGTCCGCCGCACACGCGGCACGCCTCCCCCGCGCGCCGGTACACGTAGGTACGTGGCCGCCCTTGCCGGTACGACGGCGGGCCGTGGTCGTGTTCGGGCAGCACAACGACGATCTGGCCGCGGCGCAAACCGACCTTCATCAGCGCCACCAGATCGGTCCACGCCGCGTCGAACTCCGCCTCGCCGATCGCGCGGCCGGGCCGGAACGGATCGATGCGGTGGCGGAACAGCAACTCGTTGCGGTAGACGTTGCCCACGCCGGCTATCACGGTCTGGTCCATCAGCAGCGCGCCAATGGGCTTGCGTGACTTGCTAATTCGAGCCCACGGCCACGCCGGGTCGGCGTCGCTGCGCAACGGGTCGGGACCGAGCTTGGCCACGACGTCGCTGACCTGACCTTCGTCGATGACCTCGCACACCGTCGGACCGCGCAGGTCGGTGCCGTAGTCGGCACCGACCATCCGCATCCGCACCTGCCCGACCGGTTCCGGCAGCGGCGCATCGTGAGGCCGCTCCCACTCGGTGAAGGCGCCGTACAACCCGAGGTGCACGTGCACGATGGGGCCGCCGTCATAGTGATGAAACAGGTGCTTGCCCCACGCGCTGGTGCGCCGCAGCACCCGACCGTCGACGACGGCCGCCGCGTCCGCGAACCGGCCCTGCGGGCTGGACACCGCGACCGCCGCCCCGCCGTACCGGCGCTGATGCAGCCGGGCCAGCCGGTGCAGGGTGTGCCCTTCGGGCATCTCTTAAGCCGGGGCGCCGGGCACCGGCGGCGCCTGGTGGGTGCGTTCGTACTCGGCGAGGATGTCGATACGCCGTTGGTGGCGTTCGGCTTTCGACCATTGCGCGCTCAGGAAGGCATCCACGATCGTCAACGCCTCCTCGACGGTGTGCATGCGGCCGCCGATGCCGATCAACTGCGCGTTGTTGTGTTCGCGCGCCAGGGTTGCGGTCTCAACGCTCCACGCCAGCGCGCAGCGCGCTCCCGGCACCTTGTTGGCGGCAATCTGCTCACCGTTGCCCGACCCGCCGAGCACGATGCCCAGGCTCTCCGGGTCGGCCACCGTGCGCGTCGCGGCCGCGATGCAAAAGGCCGGGTAGTCGTCCTCGGCGTCGTAGCTGAACGCGCCGCAGTCGATCGGCTCGTGCCCGGATTCCTTGAGGTGGGAGATGATCTGCTGCTTGAGCTCGTATCCGGCGTGGTCGGAACCCAGGTAGACGCGCATGCCCGCCATCTTTACAGCCGCGCGCCCACCGGGGCCAGTCGAGGGTCTAGTCGAATTCGGGCTTCTCGGTACGGGTCCGCTTGAGCTCGAAGAAGTGCGGATACGACGCGAAGGTCACCGAGGCGTCCCAGAGCTTGCCCGCTTCCTCGCCGCGCGGGATCTTCGAGAGCACCGGCCCGAAGAACGCCACACCGTTGACGTGGATGGTCGGCGTGCCGACGTCGTCGCCGACCGCGTCCATCCCCTCGTGGTGGCTCTTGCGCAACGCCTCGTCGTAGTCCTCGCTCTGCGCGGCCTCGGCGAGCTCCGCCGGCAGGCCGGCGTCGGCCAGCGAGAGCTTGATGACCTCCTCGAGGTTCTTGTTGTCCTCGTTGTGGATCCGGGTGCCCATGGCGGTGTACAGCGGGTCCAGCACTTTGGCGCCGTGGGCCTGCTCGGCGGCGATCGCCACCCGCACCGGCCCCCAGGCGTGCTTCATCATCTCGCGGTACTTGTCGGACAGGCCTTCGCGGTTTTCGTTGAGGATGGCCAGGCTCATGACGTGGAAGTGCACCTCGATGTCGCGGACCTTCTCCACCTCGAGGATCCAGCGCGACGTGATCCAGCACCAGGGACACAGCGGATCGAACCAGAAATCGGCTCGGTTTTTCTCGTTGGCCTTCTCGGACATAGCGCGGTCCTCTCCTCGAGAGCAGATACGGTCAGATCACCGTTCAGCACAACCGTAGTCGCGCGGCGCGTGTTCCCGCCCCGTCGCTCCGGTTACCAGGCGTTCACCAACACGTTTAAGTTGGACGCGTGGCCCTTCCCAACCTCACCCGTGACCAGGCCGTCGAACGCGCGGCCCTGATCACCGTTGACAGCTACCGGATCAGCCTCGACGTCACCGACGGCTCGGGCGCCCCGGGCGACCGGACTTTCCGGTCCACCACCACCGTGGCGTTCGAGGCGCTCGCCGGCGCCGACACCGTCATCGACGTCGCCGCCGACGCCATCCGCAGCGCGACCCTCAACGGCCGCGACCTCGACGTGTCCGGATACGACGAATCGACCGGCATCGCGCTGCGCGGGCTCGAGAAGCAAAACGTCCTCGTCGTCGACGCCGACTGCCGCTACTCCAACACCGGCGAGGGGCTGCATCGCTTCGTCGACCCGGTGGACGACGAGGTCTATCTGTATTCGCAGTTCGAAACGGCCGACGCCAAGCGCATGTTCGCGTGCTTCGACCAACCCGACCTCAAGGCGACGTTCGACCTGCGGGTGGCCGCGCCCAAACACTGGAAGGTGATCTCCAACGGCGCGACGGTATCGGTGGAGGACGGCATACACACCTTCGCCACCACCCCGCGGATGAGCACCTACCTGGTGGCGCTGATCGCCGGCCCGTACGCCGAGTGGAGGGACTCCTACACCGACGAACACGGCGAGATCCCGCTGGGCATCTACTGCCGGGCCTCGCTGGCCGACTTCATGGACGCCGAGCGGTTGTTCACCCAGACGAAGCAGGGATTCGGCTTCTACCACAAGAACTTTGGCCTGCCCTACGCGTTCGGCAAGTACGACCAGCTGTTCGTGCCCGAGTTCAACGCCGGCGCCATGGAAAACGCGGGGGCGGTGACCTTCCTCGAGGACTACGTCTTCCGCAGCAAGGTCACCCGGGCCTCCTACGAGCGGCGCGCCGAGACGGTGCTGCACGAGATGGCGCACATGTGGTTCGGCGACCTGGTCACCATGACGTGGTGGGACGACCTGTGGCTCAACGAGTCGTTCGCGACCTTCGCGTCGGTGTTGTGCCAAAGCGAGGCAACCGAATTCACCGAGGCGTGGACGACGTTCGCCACCGTCGAGAAGTCGTGGGCGTACCGCCAGGACCAGTTGCCGTCGACGCACCCGATCGCGGCCGAGATCCCCGACCTGGCCGCTGTCGAGGTGAACTTCGACGGGATCACCTACGCCAAGGGCGCGTCGGTCCTCAAGCAACTGGTGGCCTACGTCGGGCTGGAGCACTTCCTGGCCGGGCTGCGCGACTACTTCCGCACGCACGCGTACGGCAACGCCACGTTCGGCGACCTGATCGCCGCGCTGGAAAAGGCGTCCGGTCGCGACCTGTCCGACTGGGGTCAGCAGTGGCTGAAAACCACCGGCCTGAACACGCTGCGCCCCGACTTCGACGTCGACGCCGACGGCAAGTTCACCCGGTTCGTGGTGCGCCAAAGCGGCGCCGCGCCCGGCGCGGGCGAGACGCGGGTGCACCGGCTGGCGATCGGCATCTACGACGAAGATGATCCCGGCGGCGCCGGCAAGCTGGTGCGGGTCCACCGCGAGGAACTCGACGTCGAGGGCCCGGACACCGAAGTGCCTGCCCTGGTTGGGGTTTCGCGCGGCAAGCTGATCCTGGTCAACGACGACGACCTGACCTACTGTTCGCTGCGGCTGGACAGCCAGTCGCTGCAGACCGCGCTGGAGCGGATCGCCGACATCGCCGAGCCGCTGCCGCGCTCGCTGGTGTGGTCGGCCGCGTGGGAGATGACCCGCGAGGCCGAGCTGCGCGCCCGCGATTTCGTGGCGCTGGTCTCCGGCGGCGTGCAGGCCGAAACGGAGGTCGGGGTGGCGCAACGGCTGCTGATGCAGGCCCAGACGGCGCTGGCGTCCTACGCCGAGCCGGCCTGGGCGCGCGAGCACGGCTGGCCGCAGTTCGCCGACCGGCTGCTGGAGCTGGCCCGCGCCGCGGCGCCCGGATCGGACCACCAGCTCGCGTTCGTCAACACGCTGTGCACGTCCGTCCTGTCGACGCGGCACGTCGTGACGCTGGCCGACCTGTTGGATCACGACCCGGCCGAGCGGGGTCTGGCCGGGCTGGAGATCGACACCGACCTGCGCTGGCGCATCGTGACCGCGCTGGCCGCCGCCGGCGAGATCGACGCCGACGGGTCCGCGACACCGTTCATCGACGCCGAGGTGCGGCGTGACCCGACCGCCGCCGGCAAGCGCCACGGTGCCCAAGCGGCGGCGGCACGGCCCCAACTCGAGGTCAAGGAGCGGGCCTGGACGACGGTGATGGAGGACGACACACTGGCCAACATCACGGCCCGATCGATCATCGCCGGCATCGCCCCGCCGGGACAACACGAGCTGCTCAAGCCGTTCACCGCGCGCTACTTCGACGCGATCCCCGGGGTCTGGGCGCGGCGCTCCAGCGAGGTCGCCCAAACCGTGGTGATCGGCCTCTACCCGCACTGGGACATCAGCGAGGCCGGCGTCGCGGCCGCGGACGAGTTTCTGAGTGACCCGGAGATTCCGCCTGCCCTGCGGCGCCTGGTGCTGGAAGGTCAGGCCGGGGTCAAGCGGTCGCTGCGCGCCCGCACGTTCGACGCGTCCTGATCGGGCTCCCCGGCGAGCGCGCGTGTCTGCACGCCGACACGCCGCATTCGGCGTACATTTGCGCGCCCTCGCGTGGTGGGCGGAGAGGCTAGGCCGGTGCGATCCCGGCGCTGAGCACGCGGATCGCGCTGACCAGCCCGTCCACCAGGTGGCCCTGCTCGAACGCCGACGATGCGGCGGCCACCCCGAGCGGCGCGGCCGACTCGGCGCCACGACCGCGGACCGCCGAGCCGTAGACCACCTCAATGACGGACTGGTCGGGCGACACGGCGAGCAGCACCGCGTTGTCGGGCGTCGGCACCTTGGCCAAGATCTCGCGGGCCCGCGCGGCGGTGTCGCTGCCCAGGTCCCCGAGGTAGATGGCGAACCGCGCCCGAGACGCCCGCGAGCCGTACTTCAGCGCATCGTCGATGGCGACCAGGTCCTTGGTCGGAAACGGGTAATGCACCGACAGCTCACCCGGCTCGGTGACGCCCGAAATCCGGCCGCTGGTGGTGATCACCGAACCCTTGGGCAGCTCGCTGCGCTCGATCGTCGCAACCTCACCAGGTGCCACTGGCGCCACCTCCCACCGAGAACTCCGACGTGCCGTGTCCGTGATGCGCGCCGCCGACGTCTTCGTCGGTGGCGGCCCACAGGATCGGCGGGTGCGTCCACTTCTCCGACATCTTGTAGGTCGCGGGGTGGGGCCCCTTGTGCCGCCAGATCAGCAGGGAAAGCACCACAACCAGCGCCAGCGGGATTCCGATGAAGTACAGGTGAATCTCTCCAGGGCTCACGACGCAAACCGTATCCCACCGGGTGATGCACCCGCACACTTGGACACGGGATTGGTCAGGCCGCGCCCTCGCCGAGGTACCGGGCCCAGGACGGGTCCAGCTCCTTGACCGTCGACAGCAGCCGCCAGTGCTGCCCGGTGGGCGGCAACGGCGCGCGGCGCAGCGCCCAGCCCAATTCGGCGAGCAGCTTGTCGCCCTTGCGGTGATTGCAGGTCGAACAGCACGCCACGCAGTTCTCCCAGGAGTGGTCACCGCCGCGGCTGCGCGGCACCACGTGGTCGACGGTGTCGGCCTTGGCCCCGCAGTAGGCGCAGCAGAAACGGTCGCGGTGCATCAGGGCGGCGCGGGTCATCGGCACGCGCGCCCGGTAGGGAACCCGCACGTAGGACCGCAGCTGGATCACCGAAGGCACCACGATCGACCTGGTCGCCGAGTGGATGACCGGCCCGGCCGGGTCGTCGTGCACCACGTCCGCCTTGCCGCAGATCACCATGACGATGGCCCGCCGCATCGGCAGCGCGGTCAGCGGCTCGTAGGTGGAATTGAGCAGGAGCACCCGCCGCCGGCTCCAGATGGACGCGGTTTCGTGGCGGGTAGGCGGGTGGGTATCGACGCTATGCAGGGGTGACGCGGTTGGGGGCCCGGTTAACCCTGCCGCGGCACCGGAACTGCGGTGGCTGCGGCGTCTCTTGCCATGCGCCATAGATCCTCCGCCGATAGTCCACCATGATTCGCCGCCAAACGCACCCTTATTGCTGGTGCGCGCCGTGACAAACCGGTGAACAGAAGGCGCGAGGCGGGCCCGTACGGCCTTGCCAACCCGGCGATGCACCACAATGGAGGGGATGGATCAGGTGAGCTTCTACGACGCCGTCGGCGGTGCCGAAACCTTCAATGCGATCGTGTCGCGGTTTTACGCGCAGGTCCCCGAGGACGAGATTCTCTCTCAGCTGTACCCCGCGGACGACCTGGCGGGCGCCGAGGAGCGGCTGCGGATGTTCCTCGAGCAGTACTGGGGCGGCCCGCGCACCTACTCCGACCGGCGCGGACATCCGCGGCTGCGGATGCGACACGCGCCGTTCCGGATCACCCCGATCGAGCGCGACGCCTGGCTGCGCTGCATGCACACCGCCGTCGCCTCCATCGACTCGCAGACGTTGGACGACGCACACCGCCGCGAGTTGCTTGAATACCTGGAAATGGCCGCGCACTCGCTGGTCAATTCATCGTTCTGATCCCAGTAACCGAACGGAGCAGCATGAGCCCCGAGCCGTGGTGGTTGAGCGCGGTCTTCTACCAGGTCTATCCGCGGTCGTTCGCCGATAGCGATGGCGACGGCGTCGGCGACCTGGACGGGTTGACCGCCCGCCTGGACTACCTCACGCAGCTCGGCATCGACGCGATCTGGCTCAACCCGGTCACCGTTTCGCCGATGGCCGACCACGGCTATGACGTCGCCGACCCGCGGGACGTCGACCCGCTGTTCGGCGGGATGGCCGCGATCGAGCGGCTGATCGCGGCGGCCCACGAGCGGGGCATCAAGATCACCATGGACGTGGTGCCCAACCACACCAGTTCGGCGCACCCGTGGTTTCAGGCGGCGCTGGCCGCCGGTCCGGGCACCGACGCGCGGGAGCGCTACTACTTTCGCGACGGCCGCGGTCCCGACGGCGAATTGCCGCCGAACAACTGGACATCGGTGTTCGGCGGGTCGGCCTGGACCCGGGTGATCGAACCGGATGGCAACCCCGGCCAGTACTACCTGCACCTCTTCGACGCCGAGCAGCCCGACCTGAACTGGGAGCACCCCGAAGTCTTCGACGACTTCGAGAAGACGCTGCGCTTCTGGCTGGAGCGCGGCGTGGACGGTTTCCGCATCGACGTGGCCCACGGGATGGCCAAGCCGCCGGGCCTGCCCGATGCCAAGGACGACGTCAAGGTGTTGAGCCACAGCGACGACGACCCGCGCTTCAACCACCCGAGCGTGCACGAGATTCACCGCGGAATCCGCAAGATCGTCGACGACTACTCGCCGGCGGTGACGATCGGCGAGGTGTGGGTGATGGACAACCTCCTCTGGGCCGAGTACCTGCGGCCCGACGAACTGCATCTCGGCTTCAATTTCCGGCTGACGAAGATCGACTTCGACGCGCGCGAAATCCACGACGCGATCCAGAATTCGTTGGAAGCCACCGCGATTGAGAACGCCACCCCGACCTGGACGCTTTCCAACCACGACGTGGGCCGGGAGGTCACCCGCTACGGCGGCGGCGAGGTCGGGCTGCGCCGGGCGCGGGCGATGGCGATGCTGATGCTGGCCCTGCCCGGCGCCGTATTCATCTATAACGGTGAGGAATTGGGCCTGCCCGATGTCGTGGACCTGCCCGAGGAGGTGCTCCAGGACCCGACGTGGGAACGCTCCGGGCACACCGAACGCGGCCGCGACAAGTGCCGGGTCCCGCTTCCCTGGTCGGGCGACGCTCCCCCGTTCGGCTTCTCCACCTCCGCCGACACCTGGCTGCCGATGCCGGCCGACTGGGCGGCGCTGACCGTCGAAAAGCAGCTCGACGATCCCGACTCTACGCTGTCCTTCTACCGGCGAGCCATCCAACTACGCAGGGAACGAAGCGAATTCGACGGCGACGAGCTCGAATGGCTGGCCGCCGACGACGACCTGCTGATCTTTGAGCGGCACGGCGGCGCGCTGGTATGCGCGCTGAACGCCGGCCGGCTGCCGATGGCTTTGCCGCCGGGCGAGGTGATCCTGGCCAGCGCGCAGTTGGTCGACGGCAAGCTGCCGCCGGACTCGGCGGCCTGGCTGATCTGAGCGGCCCCAGCCCGTCAGTGCAGCACCAGCGCCGCGTGCGTGCGGCGCCGGTACACCGAGCCGAACTTGGCGTCGACCCGCAGCCAGTTGGGCAGGATCCGAACCCGGACCATCTCGTCGGCGCCGATCGCATCGGGTGATTGGGGCAGGAAACCCATTGCGGTCAAGGCGAACACGCAGCGCATCGGAAGGCCCACGCTGAGTTCGGCCGAGCTGACCCGGATGACCTCCTGATCGAGCAGCGACACCGGGGGGCCATGAGAGCTGCCGTGCTCCTTAGCGAGTTGCGCGCCGCGCTGCGCGAGGTCCAGCATCACCCGGGCGGGTACGTCGTCGAGGTGGGTGAAGCCGGATTCGGGGGGCAGGGCCCCCCGCCATGCTGAGTCCATCGCGTAGCCCGGATCGACGTAGCCCTCGGCGTCCATCGCCGAAAGGCCGCGCGCCAGCCCGTCCGCCGCGACCGACAAATCGTCGGGCCGCACCCGGCCGACCACCACCCGGCTGGCCAGCACGCCGAAACCGGTTGCCACCCAGGCGGTCAGCAGCCCGGCGGATCTGGACCGCAGCCGGATGACCGCGGCGTCGTCGAGGCGCATCGCGTGATCGACGAACGTGGCGAGATCCCCGCGGTGGGTGGCGTCACGCAACCACACACCGCGCTCGGCTACCCCGCTTATTCCCTGAGCCACCGTTGCAGATACTCCCGATGCTGGGGTGAAAGCCGAAACAGCCGCTGCTCCTCGATGTGCACGGCGGCCAGTTGCGTCTCGGCGATGACGGCGGGCTTGGACGCCGGATCGGCGTTGACCGAGCGCACCTCGTAGCCGAGCGTGAAGTCGACCGTCCGGTGTCGTTTGGTCCAAATCGTCACCTGCAGAGGCGAATCGGCCAGGCGCAGCTGGCTCTTGTAGGTGACGCGCACGTCGGCGATCAGCAACCCGATGGTCGTGACGTCGGCGGCGAAGGGTTCCTTGAGGAACAGCACCCGCGCCTCTTCGAGGATGGTGACCATGGTGGCGTGATTGACGTGCTGGTACATGTCGATGTCCGACCAGCGCACGGGCACCGGCGCAACGAAGCCAACGCTCAACTCGACGATCCCCTGCCGCTGGTGCGGGTCATCCGGCGGATCTGCCGGGCAGCCACCGACAGCGTCGCGAGATCCTTTGCCCCGCTTTCCTGGATCTCGCTGAGCGTGCGGCGGGCCCGCTCCACCCGGGACGCGCTGATGTGTTCCCACTCGCCGATCTTCTCTTCACCACTCTCGTCGGGCTCGCCGACGGCCAGCACGTCGAAGCACAGCGATCGCAGCGACGCATAGATGTCGTCGCGAATCGCCAAGCGCGCCAACGATTGCCAGCGATCGTGGCGGGGCAACTCCGAAACCGCCGTCAGCAGGCCGTCGGTGCCCAGGTGGTCCATCAAGGCGAAATAGGTGTCGGCAACTTCGGCGCTGTCCATTTCGGTGATGTCCGCGACGTCGATGATGTCGAGCAGGCTGTAGCGGTACAGGCCGGCGGCCACCATGTAAGACAAGTCCTCCGGTGCGCCCTGCGAGGCGAATTCGGCGGCTTCCTTTTCGACGATGGCCTTGTCGTCGCCGCGCAGCCACTCCGACATCCGCGGCGTCAGCTCCTTAACCTTCGCGGCGAACCGGTTGATCTCGGCGCCGACGGCCAACGGCTGCGGCCGGTAGTTGAGCAGCCAGCGTCCGGCGCGGTCGATCAGCCGTCGGGTATCCAGGGTCAGCCGGTCCGACAGCGCGACGGGCACGCTCGCGGCGCGGATCTGCCGCCAGATCTCGCTCACGCCGAAGATGGCGTCGGTGGCGACGTACGTGCGCACCGCGTCGATCGGCCCGACGCCGACGTCCTCGGTGATCCGGAACGCGTAGCTGATGCCCGCGGCGTCCACCAGGTCGTTGATCAGCATGGTGGTGACGATCTCCCGGCGCAGCTGGTGGCCGCGGATCTCCGGGGTGAACCGTTCGCGCAGTGGCGTCGGGAAGTATTGCGGCAGCCGGGATGCGAAGACATCCTGCTCGGGCAGTTCGGTGGTGAGCATCTCCTCCTTGAGCGCCAGCTTGACGTGGGCCATCAGCGTGCACAGCTCGGGCGAGGTGAGCCCGATGCCCACATCGATGCGCCGGTGGATCTCCTTCTCCGACGGCAGCGCCTCCAGCTCGCGGTTGATGCCGCGGTCTTCGAGGTACTTGATTTGCATCGCGTGCACCGGCAGCAGGCTGGCCGCGTTGGCGCGGCTGGTGCCGATCAGGTCGTTCTGGTCCTCGTTGTCGAGCAGCACCAGCCGCCCGACCTCGTCGGTCATCGACTCCAGCAGCTCCTTGCGCTCCTCGGCCTTGACCTTGCCGGCGGTGACCAGCGAGTCGATCAGGATCTTGATGTTGACCTCGTGGTCCGAACAGTCCACGCCGGCGGAGTTGTCCATCGCGTCGGTGTTGATCCGCCCGCCCGACAGGTCGAATTCGACGCGGCCCAGCGCGGTCACCCCCAGGTTGCCGCCCTCGCCAATGACCTTGGCGCGCACCTGGTTTGCGTTGACGCGCACCGGATCGTTGGCGCGGTCGCCCACGTCGGCGTCGGACTCGGATTCGGCCTTGATGTAGGTGCCGATGCCGCCGTTGAACAACAGGTCGACGGGCGCCTGCAGGATCGCTCTGATCAGGTTGGGCGGGGACATCTCGGTGACGTCGTCGCTGTCGATGCCCAGCGCCTCGCGGACCTGCGGGCTGATGGGGATGGCCTTCTGGTCGCGGTTGTATACCCCACCGCCCTCGCTGATCAGCGACTTGTCGTAGTCGTCCCAGCTGGACCGCGGCAGGTCGAACATCCGCCGCCGTTCCTGCCACGACGCCGCCGGGTCGGGGTCCGGGTCCAAGAAGACGTGCCGGTGATCGAAGGCGGCGAGCAGCTTGATGTGCTTGGAAAGCAGCATGCCGTTGCCGAACACGTCGCCGCTCATGTCGCCGACGCCGACGACAGTGAAGTCCTCGGTCTGGGTGTCGACGCCCATCTCACGGAAATGGCGTTTGACGGCCTCCCAGGCGCCCTTGGCGGTGATGCCCATGGCCTTGTGGTCGTAGCCGACCGACCCGCCGGACGCGAACGCGTCGCCCAGCCAGAACCCGTAGGACTTGGCGACGTCGTTGGCGATGTCGGAGAACGTGGCGGTGCCCTTGTCGGCGGCCACCACTAGGTAGGCGTCGTCGCCGTCGCGGCGGATCACCTCGGGCGGCGGGCTGACCTTTTTCGTTGCGTGATCGACGTTGTCGGTGACGTCGAGCAGGCCGGAGATGAACAGCTGATAGCAGGCGACGCCCTCGGCGCGGGTGGCGTCGCGGTCGGCGGCGGCCTCACCCGACGGCAGTGGTGGCCGCTTGACGACGAATCCGCCCTTCGCCCCGACCGGCACGATGACGGCGTTCTTCACCGCCTGCGCCTTGACCAAACCCAGGATCTCGGTGCGGAAGTCGTCGCGGCGGTCGGACCAGCGCAGGCCCCCGCGCGCCACCGGGCCGAACCGCAGGTGCACGCCCTCCACTCGCGGCGAGTACACGAAGATCTCGAACTTTGGCCGCGGCAGCGGAAGTTCGTCGATCAGCTGCGCATCCAGCTTGAGCGCCAACACATTACGGGCGCGGGCGGATCCCTCGCGGGTCACGAAGTAGTTGGTCCGCAGCGTGGCCTGCACCAGCGACGCGAACGCGCGCAGGATGCGGTCGGTGTCCAGGCCCACCACGGCGTCGATGTCCGCTGCAACCGCGGCGGCGGCCGCTTGTGCGTCGCGACCGGTCGGCGACCCCTTGGCAGCGGACGCCCTCGGATCGAAGAGCGCCTCGAACAAGGTGACGAGGGACCGCACGGTCGACGGATGCTCGCTCAGCACCGATTCGATGTGGGACTGGCTGTACGGAAAGCCGGCCTGCCGAAGGTATTTCGCGTAGGCGCGCAGCAGCACGACCTGCTGCCAGGTCAGCCGCGCGCGCATCACCAGCTCGTTGAAGCGGTCGATCTCGACGCGTCCCTGCCAGATGGCGGTGACCGCGTCGGCGAATCGCTCCGCGGTGGACTGCCGTTCGGCCGCCGTCGTCGCCAGCGGGATCGTCGGGTGCGGCTGGATCTTGAACTGGTAGATCCACACGGCCAGCCCGTCCCGCCGGGTGACGGTGAACGGGCGCTCCTCGAGGACCACGACGCCCATGCTCTGCAGCATCGGCAACAGCTGGCTCAACGAGGCGGTGTGACCACCCACGAACCAGGTCAGCTGGGCGGCCGCGTCCTCGCCGCGGTCGGAGAGCACCAGCTTGACCGAATCATCGGACAGCTCTTCGATGATCGCGATGTGCTCGATGGCGTCGTCGGGCGTGACGGCCTGCTTGTAGACCTCGGAGAAGGCGGCGGCGTAGTGCTCGGCGTCGGCGTGCGAGACGGGTCCGTCGGAGACCTCGGCCGCGGCGGCGATCAGGCGGTCGCCCCACGTTCGCGCGGCTTCGCTGAGCAGCCCCTGGATCCGGATGCGGTTGGCTTCCGAGACGTCGACGGCCGTCGCGTTCTCGGGCAGCCGGACCATGAAATGCATCAGCGCCCACGGTGATTCGCTGACGCGCGCGGTGAATTCCAGTCGTGTGCCGCCGAATTCGTGGACCAGGATGTCCTCGATCTGCAGGCGCACCGGGGTGGTGTAGCGATCGCGGGGCACATAGACCAGGCACGAGACGAAGTACTGCAGCCGGTCGGCGCGCAGGAACAGCAAGGCGCGCCGCTGCGATCCCAGGTCCACCACCGCTTTGGCCATCGTCAGGAGCCGTTCGGCGCTGAGCGTGAACAGCTCCGAGCGCGGGACGGTCTGGATGACGTCGAGCAGCAACTGGCCGGGGTGGATGGGGTCGCCGTCGGCCATCGCGAGCGCCTCGCGGACCCGGCTCGAAACGGTCGGGATGTCCAGGACGTCGGCGTTCATGGCGGCGACCGTGAAGAGTCCGACGAAGCGGTGCTCGAAGACCGCTCTGCCGCCCTGGCCGTCGTCCGCGTATTCGCGAACCGCGATCGCGTACGGGTAGGCGCCGTAGCGCAGGTAGCTGCCGACCACGGATTGGGCCAGGACCAGCAAGTGGTCTTCGTCGGTCAGTCGCGGGCGCGAACCGGTGCGGGTGCGCAGGACCCCGAGGCCGGTCGCGCCGTCGGCGGAGACCACGTTGTCGTGCACCCGGGCGCGTTGATAACCGAGCAGCAGGAAGTTTCCGTTGCCCAGCCAGCGCAGCAGCTGGGCGACGTCCTCGCGGTCGGGCGCCGAGAATCGGTCGTCGGCGTTGATGTGGACGGCCTCGGCGAGCTCGCTCAGGGCACTGATCATCGAGGCGGCGTCGGTGGCGACCTGCTCGACGTCGGCCAGCACCTTGGGCAGCAGCCGTTCGACCTCGGCGAGGACCTTGCTGTCGACGGTCGGCGACAGCGGGACGTAGATCCACGCCTCGCCGTCGTATTGCGATTTGCCGGGCGGTTTCGGTTCGACGCTGAGCAGGTCGCCGACCGAGTCGCGGTGCACGTCGAACACCGGGGTCATAATGCCGGCGTAGGCGACTCCCAGCCGGTGCAGCAGCACCGTGACGGAGTCCAACAGCATGCTGCCGTGATCGGTGACGACCTGCAGGGCGGGCCCGAATCCGTCGGGATCGTCGGCCGGGTGCACACAGACGCAGCTCCTGCCCTGCGATCGGCACTCGGCCAGGCGATAGTGCGCGCGCAGCATGGCGGGGGTCACCATGGCCGCGGGGTCGACGGGACCGGGTTCAGCCGCGCCCGGTTCGTCGCCGCGGGGACCGCGATAGCTCTCGATGTAGGCGTTCGCGATCCAGTCGGGGATGTCGTCACTCGTGGTGAACGTGGTCCACGGCTTGAGATCCTGCCTAGCACCGGGATCGATCGTCATGCCGATTGCTCCCAACTCGCGACGGATGCCACTCTGCCCATCGCCCCACTCCTCAGCCGCCGTCCCGGCCGCATCGTCGCGGGGCCCGCGCCCGATTGCCCCACTTCTCAGCGGGGCAGCCCTGACACTAGTCGCGCGTCAGCTTGCGGTGGGTCACTCGGTGCGGCCTGGCGGCGTCGACTCCGAGGCGTTCCACCTTGTTTTCCTCGTACGCGCCGAAGTTGCCCTCGAACCAGAACCACTTGGCCTCGTTGTCCTCGTCGCCTTCCCACGCCAGGATGTGCGTGCACGTACGGTCGAGGAACCAGCGGTCGTGGCTGATCACCACCGCGCAGCCGGGGAACTTCTCCAGCGCGTTCTCCAGCGAGCTCAGCGTCTCGACATCGAGGTCGTTGGTCGGCTCGTCCAGCAGGATGAGGTTGCCGCCCTCCTTCAACGTGAGCGCCAGGTTCAGCCGGTTGCGCTCACCGCCGGACAGCACGCCCGCCGGCTTCTGCTGGTCGGGCCCCTTGAAACCGAACGCCGACACGTAGGCCCGGGACGGGATCTCGTTCTGGCCGACCTCGATGTAGTCCAGCCCGTCGGAGACCACTTCCCACACCGTCTTCTTGGGATCGATGCCGGCGCGGGTCTGGTCCACGTAGCTGAGCTTGACGGTCTCACCGACCTTGACCGTGCCGCTGTCCGGCTGCTCGAGGCCGACGATGGTCTTGAACAGCGTGGTCTTGCCGACCCCGTTGGGGCCGATGACGCCGACGATGCCGTTGCGCGGCAGCGTGAACGACAAGTCCTTGATCAGGGTGCGCCCGTCGTAGCCCTTGTCGAGATGGTCGACCTCGACGACCACGTTGCCCAGCCGCGGCCCCACCGGGATCTGGATCTCCTCGAAGTCGAGCTTGCGCGTCTTCTCCGCCTCGGCGGCCATCTCTTCGTAGCGCTGCAGGCGCGCCTTGCTCTTGGCCTGGCGCGCCTTGGCGCCGGAGCGGACCCAGGCCAGCTCCTCGGTCAGCCGCTTCTGCAGCTTGGCGTCCTTGCGGCCCTGCACGGCGATCCGCTCGGCCTTCTTCTCCAGATAGGTCGAGTAGTTGCCCTCGTAGGGATACGCGCGGCCGCGGTCGAGCTCGAGGATCCACTCGGCGACGTTATCCAGGAAGTAGCGGTCGTGGGTCACCGCCAGGATCGCCCCCGCGTACGCGGCCAGGTGCTGTTCGAGCCACTGCACGCTCTCGGCGTCCAGGTGGTTGGTCGGCTCGTCGAGCAGCAGCAGGTCCGGTTTGGACAGCAGCAGCTTGCACAGCGCGACGCGGCGCCGCTCCCCGCCGGACAGGTTGGTGACCGGCTCGTCGGGCGGCGGGCAGCGCAGCGCATCCATCGCCTGCTCGAGCTGGGAGTCGAGGTCCCACGCGTCGGCGTGGTCCAGCTCCTCCTGCAGCCGGCCCATCTCCTCCATCAGCTCGTCGGAGTAGTCGGTGGCCATCAGTTCGGCCACCTCGTTGAAGCGGTCGAGCTTGACCTTGATGTCGCCCAGGCCCTCTTCGACGTTCCCGCGGACCGTCTTCTCCTCGTTCAGCGGCGGCTCCTGCTGCAGGATGCCGACGCTGGCGCCGGTGGCCAGGAACGCCTCGCCGTTGTTGGGCTTGTCCAGGCCGGCCATGATCCGCAAGACGCTCGACTTGCCGGCGCCGTTGGGGCCGACGACACCGATCTTGGCGCCCGGGAAGAAGCTCAACGTGACGTCGTCCAGGATCACCTTGTCGCCGTGCGCCTTGCGGACCTTCTTCATCGTGTAGATGAACTCAGCCATGCCGCGGTTTTGCCTTTCTGGTCTTTGAGAGAGATCTCGCCGCCCATCCTAGGCATCGCGCCGCGGCGCCGATCCCGCAGCTAAGCCGTCAGCGGCAGCGCTGCCGAATCGTCGGACTCGACGCTGTCCTCGGCATCGGTGTCCTCAGCGGCGCCATCGGCCGCTGCTGCGGTGGACGGCGCCGCGTCCGCGGTCGTCGGACCGGTGTAGCCCGGTCTCTCGATGCGCACGATCGCGCGCGACACGTCCGGCCCGACCGACGTTGCGCGCATCTCGAGCGATGAGCGGCGATTGCCGTCGCGGTCCTCGTACTCGCTGGTGTACACGTGGCCCACCACGATCACCGGCGCGCCCTTGCCCAAGGCGGCACCCACGCCGGTGACCAACTTGCCCCAGCAATTGACGTTGATGAACAGTGAGTTGCCCGGCTCCCAGCCGCCGTCGGCCGTGCGCCGCCGGGAGTTGCTGGCGACGCGGAACTTGATGACCTCCTGGGTACCGACCTGTCGGCGTTCGGGGTTGTTGACGATGTGGCCGACGACCGTAAGCGGTGTTTCAAACATGGGCTCAATTCCCTTTCTCGATTGCATTTCGCTCTGTGGTGACCATTGACCCCGGCACTACCGACGGACCCGGCGCAATACCGCTCGCACCCGCTGCCCGTGTGAAAAAAACCGTGACTGTGGATAGTTCCCCGTTTTGTCCGGATTGGGGATTTCAAGACCAACTACCAGGCTGCTTGGCTGGGATCACTTGACCGAGCCGGGCGTCCGAAATGTTGTGTCGTTTCCTGAGATTGAAAGCAGCGATAGGTTCCGCCCACCGCACCCAACATCTGCGCGCACATCTCAGATCGTCTTTGGCGCTGTCCGCGGAATCGTCAACACTTCCAGGTTTACTGAAGTCGTTAACTTGGCGGACGTTTAATCTCGCTGGCATGGGTCGCTTGTGGCAGTTTGTGTGGGACAGGTATGGGTCGCGGTACTCATGGGCGCTTTGGGCGATCGTCTTCCAATTCTTGCTGCCGGTCTACCTTGTTCCGTCGTTTGTCGTTGTTGCGTTAGAGAAGTCGGATCGCTACCTCGAAGCGGCGGCCATCACGGCTGTCGGCCTGCTGCTGCCGGTGTATGTGACGTTACTTCCCGGCCTTGGAGACATCCGCCTTGCGGAGCAGTGCGCAGCGGGCGTTGAGGTCGATCGAGCGAAGGCACTGGAGGCCACGTATACCTGGGCTCGGCGGACGGTTGCCCGAGCCTTGGTGAGCAATGCCGTTGCGCTAACGGTGATATTGGTTGTTGTCGGTGCGGCTGTGGGGGCGACATGGTCACGGTTGGTCCAATACGGAATTCTCGGCGCCGCCTACGGCGCGGGCATACAGGTGATAGCCGTGCACAGCTTCGCGGAAGCCGCACTACGACCTGCCAGGATCGCCATCGCCGGTGACATGAGCATCGGTGATTCGCTGCCGCGCTCCCGCCCGACGTTCGCCGTTTGGTCGGACATGCTTGTGGTCGCGGTCGCGTTCGTCTTCACGGTTGGGGGGGCGATGGTGGCGGCTGTATTCAATCGGGTTAGTGAGGTCCCCGTAGCATCCGTGGTGATCGGATGCGCGCTAACCCTTGTCTTCGGGGTGCCGATGACCGTCGGCGCCTCCTTCTCACCGTCCTTGCGACCCATTCGTGAGCTCACCGAAGCAACCAAACGTGTCGCGGCCGGCGACTACCGCCAACGGGTGCCGGTGGTGCAGGATGACGACCTCGGTGCGCTGGCGGCATCGTTCAACCGCATGCAGGCCGGTTTGGCTGAGCGGCAACGCCTTCAGGCCGCATTTGGCACCTACGTTGGCCCCGCCCTTGCGGCGCGGCTGCTCGAACAGGGTGACGACGTGTTCACCGGCGAGCGGCGCGAGGTGACAGTGATGTTCGTTGACGTTCGCGACTTCACCCCGTTCGCCGAGGCGAACACCCCCGAAAACGCTGTCTCTCGCCTCAACGCGCTGTTCGAGATCATGGTGCCGGCTGTCATGGACGCAGGGGGGCATGTCAACAAGTTCCTCGGTGATGGGGCTCTGGCGGTCTTCGCCGCCCCCAATGACCTCGCAGATCACGCCGACGCCGCCGTGAGCGCCGCTGTCCTGATTCACCGTCTTGTCGCTGAGCGATTCGGCGGGACCCTGGAGATCGGCATCGGGATCAACACCGGCGCGGTGATCGCTGGCACTATTGGCGGCGGCGGCAAGCTCGAGTTCACCCTGATCGGTGACACCGTCAACGTCGCTGCCCGCGTCGAACAGCTCACAAAAACCACTGGAGACGCAATTCTTCTCACCCAGCAATGCGTCGACGCATTGGAGTCTCGACCGCCCGGGCTCATCGACCGTGGCTTCCATGCCCTGAAAGGAAAGTCAGCCGCTGTGCAAGTCTTCGCTCTCGACCGAGGCCATGACCCGCGAGTTGACTTCACCGACTAAGGGAACGGGGTCAACAACTGTCGGGCAGGTCGCGCCATGCTGATGTCCGCGGACGACTGGGAAGCGTGGCAGGAGACGGCGTACCTGTTCCGACGTGATCTCGACCGGCATCCGGTCGGCGTTCACCTTTTCAATCAGACGAAAGAGGTTCTTACGCGCCTCGCTCGCTGTGATCGCCACCGGCGCTTGGTCTCGGCGGATTACCCAGGAGCATCGCCTCGTCTACCGCGTCGTCGCGATGACCTGCAGAGCCGCCAGGCACCCGGTACCGCTACACCTAGGCGGGGCGGATGCCACGCGATCGCGGCGAGGCCCCGCGAGCGTAACGTCCCTGCGAAAATTTGCCCGGTATTTCGCAGTGTGGTTACGCTCGCGGACTCCCACTACGCCCGGGCGTTTCCCCCCGCGCCAGCTCGGCCAGCATCGCGTTGTAGGCGGCCAGGTCGGCGTCGTCGTCCATGTCGGCCGCGCGGTCCAGGCGCCGGGCGGTGCGCCTGTCGCTGCGCGCCCACTGCACGAGCAGCGCGATCATGACGATCACCAGCGGTACTTCGCCTGCGGCCCAGGCGATTCCACCGCCCAATCGTTGGTCTCCCAGCAAATCGGTGTGCCAGCTCAGGCCGAGTGAGCGGTAGTAGTCGGCGCCGAGCACCTTCCGCCAGCCCATCAGCACCACCCCGAAGAACGCGTGCAGCGGCAGGGATGCGAACACCACGCCGACCTTGGCCAGCGGCGGGATGGGACGCGGCGTCGGGTCCACCCCGATGACGACCCAATAAAACAGGTAGCCGCTGAGCAGGAAGTGGACGTTCATCGCCAGGTGCCCCGCGTGACTGCTCACCGTGGTGTCGAAAAGGTTCGACAGATACAGCCCGTAGAAACCGGCGACGAACAGCACCGTCGCGACCACGGGGTTGGTGAGGAACCGCGACACGTGGCTGTGCAGCGCGGCCAGCAGCCACTCGCGCAGGCCGGGCGGGCCGTCGCGCCCGGCGGCGGGCAGCGCCCGCAACGCCAGGGTGACCGGGGCGCCCAACACGAGCAAGATCGGGACCAGCATCGACAGGCCCATGTGCGCGACCATGTGCATGCTGAACATCGCCGGCATGTAGCGACCGACGCCCGACGAGGTCACGAACAGCAAGGTCAGGCAGCCCAGCAGCCAGGACACGGTCCGCCCCGGCGGCCAGTGATCGCCGCGGCGGCGCAACCTCAGCACGGCGGCCACGTACAGCGCGGCGAACACGATCGCGGCGGTGCCGAAGATGAGGTCGAAGCGCCAGTCGAGCAGGATGCGCGCCGCGGTGGGTGGTCCGTCGAAGTCGTAGCCGATCTCGGCTTCCGGGATGGTGGGCAGCCGGGCCGGGGGCGGTGGCGGCGCGGTGCGACCCAGCCCGACGGCGATGCCGAACGTCAGGCCGAACACCGCGGCCTCGATCAGGGCGAGCTTGATCAGGAGTCGGCGCGCTTGGGACCGACTCGAATTTCCTTGCAGCGCAACCACTCCCGAGCGCCGCTGGCGCCAGCCGAGTGCGCCCAGCGCGCACAGTGCGACGAATTTGGCGACGACCAGCCGCCCGTACCCGGTCGTCAACAGGTCGGACGGCAGCACCCGCACCAGGGCGTTGACCACTCCGCTGAGCGCCATCGCCACCCAGCACCACAGCGCGAGTGTCGAGAACCGGCGTGCCGCCAGGCCCAGGTGGTCACCGTCGCGCAGCCCGTGGGCGAGCAGGGCGAGCAGTCCGCCGGCCCACACACAGGCGGCGACGAGGTGGATCAGCAGGCTGTTGGTGGCAAAGTCGTGCGAACCGCCGGCCGACGAATGACCGGTCAGCCCGAGCGGAACCAGCGTCACCAGCGATCCGGCCAGCAGCAGCGGCGTCCACGACCAGCGCAGCACCGACAGGCTCGCCAGGGTGACGACCGCGGCCAGGATCGCGGTCCAGCGCCAGGCCGAGGCGGTGTTGACCAAGCCGGCCAGCGACCAGATAGTGCCCGGGTTGAGGTCGGCTACGCGGTGACCGGACACGTCGGAGATGGTCAGCGGGACGAGCAGGGCGGCGCACACCGCCCAAACCCCCGACGCGACAGTCCCGAGGCGAAGCGCGCGATAGCCACCGACATCGAGGACGCCGCTGCCCTGGGGCGGCACCAGAAACGCCGCGAACAGGAACGACCCGACGGCCAGCACCGCGGCGATCTCCCCCACCGCGCGGACGAATGGCAGCCCCAGCGTGGTCGCCGGGCCGGGGTCGGGCAATCCCGTGGCGGTCAGCGCGCCGGCCAACGAGAGCGCCCCGATTCCCGCGGCCGTGCAGCCCGCAAGCACCGCGACGCCGATCAACACCGGCCACACCCGCGCCGCGCGGGTGGCCACCGGCCGGTCAACGCTCATGCACCCAGCGTATTGGGCGCGGCCAACTACCGAGCTTGGCCGTCCAGCCGCTCCCGTCGCGCGCGAGCCTCGCGGGCGATGAACTGCTCGCGGGCGATCCGGCCGACGTACTCGGAATCCTCGAGGATGTCGCGCAGCTCTTGGCGGAAAGCGGTCCGCCTTTCGGCGAGGTCGGGGGCCGGCGCGACCAGATCCTGGTCGACGACGACCTGATACGCGGTGGCGAACAGCAGCGTCGATACCGATTCGCTGCTGCGGACCCTGGTCTGCGCCACATATTGCCGGCCCACCCCGAGCGCCGACTCGCTCAGCTCCTTGGGCCCGACGTCGGGCGGCGCGTCGCGCAACACGTCGGCGACGATCTCGTACGCCTCGAAGAACACCCGCAACATGGCTTCCGCCATCAACGGACGCTTGGCGAACAGCATCGCGCGGATTTCGTCGCCGCCGGCGGTGACGTGCGCTTCCCAGTCGTCGTGCCACGCCATCTCTTCGGCGATGTGGTCCCGGAACGCCGCCGAGTCGGCGAAATAGAAATCGAACTTCAGCAGATCCCGCAACCGCATCGCCTGCGCCCAGAACGCGGCGACGCGGTCGCCATCAGGATCGGTGACGCGCCGCGCGTGCGCCAGCGCCAGCTCGACGATCGAGGTCTCTAAAAAGGCGTGGATCAACGAGTTTCGGTAGAACGCGGCGGCGTGTTGCTGCTCGGGTGCGATGCGCCACACCGGTTCCCTGCCGCCGTCGACGCGGGTGATCGGGTGTCCGTTGGACAGCGTGTCGACCGCGGCGAGCACTCCGTCGCGCCGGCGCAGCCGCAGGGCGCTCGTGGACATCGGGGTCTGCTTGCGCTCCAGATAATCCAGCGAGTCCTGCAGGGTGTGGTGCAGTTGGCCGAGCGTCAACGCCGCGCCGCGGGTGGTCAGCAGCAGCGCGCACACCAAGCCCGTCGCCGTCACCGGGGTCGCCTGCAGGATCCGCCACGCAACCTGGAAAGACATCTTCTGCAGCGCAAGCCTTTTGGCGTCCTCATCCAGCGCCCGTGCCCCGTGCGGCGGACCGAGGTACTGCCGCATCGAGACCGCTTCGGGGAAGCGCACGTAGATCTTGCCGTAGTTGCGCTCGCCCTGCGCCTTGATGAAGTTGTAGAGCCAGACGACGCCCTCCGGTGTCTTCTCGCCGCCGCGGGCGTAGGCGGCGTACTCGGCGGTTTCGTGCAGCTGGTCGAAGCCGATCGACACCGGCTGCAACAGGATGTCTTCGCTGCGGCCGTCCAGGTACGCGTCGGCGACGTACGAGAGCAGACCGAGCTTGGGCGGCAACATCTTTCCGGTGCGCGAGCGGGTGCCCTCGATCGACCAGCTCAGGTTGAACCGCTTCTCGACGATGTAGCCGACGTATTCGCGCAGGACGTACTTGTAGAGCGGGTCGTCGCCGATGTTGCGGCGGATGAAGATCGTCCCGGCACGGCGCAGCAGCGGACCCATCACCCCGAAGGACAGGTTGATGCCGGCGAACACGTGCACCGGCGGTAACCGGTTCTCCTGCATCGCCACCGGCACCACCGCGCCGTCGATGTAGGACCGGTGCGAAAACAGCAACACGGCGGGATGGGTTTCCAGCGCGGTGCGCATGGCGGCCACCTGGTACTCGTCATAGTCGATCTGGGGGTCGAATCCGCGGCTGAGCGCCCTGCCCAGGACGCCGACCAGGTCGACGGACACCCGGCTCCACCCGGTGGACAGTTCGTCGAGCATCTTGCCGGCTTCCTCGACGGTGGCCCCCGGGATCTTTTTCAGGCCGGCACGAAAACGCGTGGAGGCCAAGATCTCTGGCTTGACCAGGCGCGGCGACTTGTACTGCGGCCCCAGGATCCGGTATTCGGCGCGTTCCAGCGCCAAGATGGCCCGACGGGTGACGAAGTGCGCGAAGTCGTGTCTGTCTTCGCCGACGGTGGTGTCGCGCCACTGCTGGCGCAATTCGGAAACCTTCGCCGGCTCGCCGGCCACCACCCGCGCGCGTAGCGGGTCATTGCGAATGATGTGCCGCTGCTGACGTGGGTTGGGGTGGTAGGGATCCTGGCCCGGGAGCAGCCCAGCGAGCTTGGCGATCCGACCGCGATTGGCGGGCGGCAGCCAGAACACCCGCACGGGAACGACCGAGCGGTCGTCGTTGGATTCGGATTCGAGCCGCTCAACCAGCGCGGGTAGCGCCGTGGGCGGCGCGTTTTCTTCGGGCAGCGCCAACACCTCGAACGTCGCGTCGGGGTTGCCGGCACGCTCCTGACCCACCCACGCCATGACCAGCTCCCGCTCAACCGGAGAGGCCATGGACGCCAATATCAGCGAGTCTTGTGCGGCGACGACGGCGCTGATATCCGCGGCCGGTTTGGTCACTGCCGCCCTCTCGGCGCGGCACCCGGCGACTCCCCGCTGACGGTTCCCTGCCCGCTGGGCCGTTGCGCCTCACCGTCTTTGAGCGCCACCTGAGACTCGTTCGGGTTCGCCTTCGCCGGCTTTGCCTTGGGCGCAGCCTTTTTCGCGACAGCCTTTTTCGCGGCGGCCTTCTTGGCGGGCGCCTTTTTCGCGGCAGCCTTCTTGGCGGCCGCCTTCTTCGCCGGCGCCTGGGCCTTTTTCGCCGCCTTCTTCTCGGCGTACAGATCGACCTCGGGCAGTTCATCGACGGGCCAGTTGGCCAGCGTGTCCAGATAGAGCTGACGCACCTCGGCGATGTGGTCGGGCAGCGTCTCCACGGTCCAGTCGTCGACGGGAATTGGCGGGAACACCGCGACGTCGACCGTGCCGGGGTTGATGACGGTGGAGTTTCGCGCGGCGACGATCTCGGCGTTGCGGATGACGATCGGGACGATCGGGATTCCCACCGCCATCGCGATGCGGAAGGGCCCCTTCTTGAACGGCCCCACTTCGGTGGTATCGACCCGGGTGCCCTCCGGCGCGATCACGATGGAGAGCCCGTTGCGGGCCCGGTCCTCGACCGTGTGCATCGTCTCGACCGCGGCGACCGGATCGTCCCGGTCGATGAACACGGTGTCGACCAGCTTGCCGAGCGTTCCCATGATCGGGTCTTTTTGCAGTTCCTTCTTACCGACGCCGACCCAGTTGTCGCGCACCAGCGCGCCCGCGATGACGGGGTCAACCTGGTTGCGGTGGTTGAAGATAAAGACCGCCGGACGCTGCGCGGTCAGGTTCTCCTGGCCGATGACGTTGAGCTGCACCCCGGCGATCGCCAGCGACAACTGGGAGAAGGTGGAGGTGAAGAAGTTCACGCCGCGCCGACGGCTGCGGGTCAGCACTCCGATGCCGACGGCGCCGGCGGCGACCGGGAACATCGAACTGAAGCCGGCGAGCGTTCGCAACTGCCGCTGCAGACCGAGCCGACCCCGGCTCTCGAATCTCAGGATCGGCCAGCCGCGGCGCTTGGCCACCGCGGCCATCTTTCCCTCGGGGTTGGTCGGCCGAGGATTGCCGACCAGATACATCAGGGCGACGTCCTCGTCGCCGTCGGCGTAGAAGTAGCTGTCCTTCAGGTCGATGCCGTGCTCGGCGGCAAACCGTTGCACGGCAGCGGCTTTGCCCGGCCCCCACAGGATCGGCTTCTGCACACCGCCGGTGAGTATCCCGTCCTCGTTGGTCTCGAACTTGTTGGTGAGCATGTTGGATATCCCGAGGAAGCGCGCCACCGGGTTGACCTGAATGGTCAGCGCCGACGAGCTCAGCACCACGGTGTGGCCGCGGGCCACGTGCGCGCGCACCAACTCGCGCATCTCGGGGTAGATCCGCGACTCGATCCGTTGCACGAAGAGCCGCTCGCCGATTTCCTCCAGGTCGTCCAGCAGCCGCCCGGCCAGCGCCGCGGCGGCCTTGCCGATGAGGTCTTCGAACTCGATGCGCCCCAGGGTGTGGCTCAGGCCGGCCTGAACCATGCTCAGCAGCTCGCCCACCCCCATGTCGCGGCGCAGCAACCGCTCCTGGGTCAGGATGACGGCGGTGAACCCGGCGACCAGCGTGCCGTCCAGGTCGAAAAACGCGCCGATCTTCGGCCCGGGCGGGCTGGCCATGATCTCGGCGACCGAGCCGGGCAACCGCATGTCGCCCGCCGTTTGCTTTTGCGCGCCACCGTTTTTGGCCTGCCCTTGCGAGGGGCTCATGAACTCGCCACCGATCGCGCGGAGACGGCCGGCTCGGCGAAGGAGGCGGGCACCGCGCGCGGCGCCGGATCACCCGCCAGCGCCAGGATCTCGTCGAAGCCCTCCAGCAGGCACTGGGCGAACAGCGGCTCGTTTCGCACCGAGGCCCGGTCGTAACGCACGGTGATCGTGCACCAGCCGCCCCGGGAAATCAGCACCACCATCATCGCCACCCCAGGCAGCGGGCCGATGCCGTACTGCCGCAAGACCTTTGCGCCGGCGATGTACGTGTCGCCGGGATAGACCGGGACGTTGCTGGCCTGCACGTCGGAGCCGATCACCGAGCCGGTGATCCCCTCCAGCACCGGCGTAGGCAGCACGCTGAGCACCGGGGCGATGGAGCCGATGATGTTCATCGCGGGCTCGTCGCGGCGCTGCGTCATCTGGGCGCGGATCTTCTTCATCCGGGCGACCGGATCGGCGGTGCCCAGCGGCGCAGCCAGGTTGACGCCGGTGAAGCGGTTGCCGCCGGCCGTGTCGGCGTCGGCACGCAGGCTCACCGGCACCGCCATAGGCAGCGTGCTGATGGGCACGCCGAGCGCCACATGGTAGCGGCGCAGGGCGCCCGACAGGCCGGCCAGGTAGGCGTCGTTGATCGATCCCCCACCGGCTTTCGCGGCCCGGTGCAGGTCGGAAAGCGGAATGTCGATCGCTTCGGTGCGGGTGGCGAGGCTGCGGCGGCGCAGCAGCGGCGACGGCTCGGCGGCGCGGTTCATCACCCGCATGCCCGACACGGCGTAGCCGACCACTCCGCCGACCGTGGAAACCGGGTCCAGCACCGCCTTGCCGGCCGCCGACACCGCCCCGGACACGGCGCCCACGACACCGTTGACGATCGCCAGGGGCAGGCGGTTGATGCCTTGGCGCATCAGGTCATTGGGCGTCAAGTCCTGCGGAACGGGTTGCGGCGGCGTCGGCCTGGCCGGCGGCTCGCGCTCGAGGTCATATATTTCAGCGAACATCTCGACGCCGCCGACACCGTCGGTGACCGCGTGGCTGACGTGCAGCAGCGTCGCCGCCCGGCCGTCGGCCAGGCCCTCCACCAGGGTGGCGGTCCACAGCGGCCGCGAGATGTCCATCGGCGATTGCAGGATCACCTCGGCTAGGTCGAACACCTCGCGCAGCGTGCCTGACCCGGACACCCGCACCCGTCGCACGTGGAAGTCGAGGTTGAAGTCCGGATCGACGACCCAGCGCGGTGACGCCGTCGGCAACGTCGGTACGACGACCTTCTGGCGCAACCGGCGCACCCGCCGGGACGCGTTTTCGAATCGGGTCCGGAACCGATCCCAGTCCGGTGTGGTGTCGAGGAGTTCGAGCGCCATGATCCCGGACCGGGTCCGGGGGTTCGCCTCCCCCCGATGCATCAGATAGTCCACCGGCCCGAGCTCGTCGGACAATCGAATCTCGTCGCCCGACTCAGCCATGATCGCGAACTCGACGCGCCAACGTTGTCACCGCTGACCAAGCCTCCTGTCTGGGACCCGCAAACCGGATTGCCCAACCCACGCTAGTCGGCTTGCCGCGCTGGTGAAAGGCGCGATCCAGTCGGCATCAAGGCAGCAAAGCGGCCCCTGCTCAGCTGGCCGAAGTCGCCGACAGCGGCAACGAACGCGCCAGCGAGCCGGCGCGGCCGCCGTAGACGATGCCCAGGAAGTCGGCGACGGCCCCGGCGGCCAACCGCGACCGCACCGTCGGGGTGATGTCGAACGCGTGGTGCGCGTTGGCGAGTTCGGCGTAGCCCACCGTGGCGGCCCCGGCATCCCGTAGCGCCGCGCAGAAGACCCGAGCCTGGCCGGTGGGAACCAGTTCGTCTTTCTCGCCGTGCAGCACGAAGAACGGCGGAGCGTCGCTGTGCGCGTAGGTGATCGGCGACGCCGCCCTGAAGCGCTCAGGGTTCTCGCTGTAGCGGGATTTGAGTACGAAGTGCTCGAGGAACGGCAGCATCATCTCGTGCATGTTCTCGAAGTCGGTGAAGTCGTAGACGCCGTAATAGGGCGCGACGGCCTGGACGGTGGTGTCCGCGTCCTCGAAGCCGGGCTGGAACGTCGGATTGTTCGGGGTGAGCGCGGCCAGCGACGCCAGGTGACCGCCCGCCGACCCACCGGTGATTGCGATGAAGTCAGGATCACCGCCGTAGTCGGCGATGTTCTCGCGGACCCACGCGATCGCCCTCTTCACGTCGATGAGGTGCGTGGGAAATGTGCAGCGTGGGCTCTTGCTGTAGTTGATCGAGACGCAGATCCAGCCGAGCTCGACCATGTGGCTCATCAGCGTGTAGGCCTGATGGCGTTTGCCGTTGACCGACCACGCCCCGCCGGGGACCTGAATCAGCACCGGTGCGCGCCGGCCGGGCGCCAGGTCGTGACGCCGCCAGATGTCCAGCAGGTGTTCGCTGCCGCCGGGACCGTAGGAGATGTCGGACGTCTCCGCGGCGTACCGGCGGTGTGGCCCGGGCCTGCGCAGCAGCCCGCCGCGCGGCGCACCCTCGGACTGGACATAGGCCGGGTGGCGAACAAGATCACGAAAGTCCGGCCCGAAGCAGTCGACCAACGCCGCGGTGAGGGCTTGGTCGGCTTTTTGCGCGGCCCACGAGGCACCGACACGGCCGATGGCGGGCGGCGATACCCGGGACAACGCGTGCCCGGTCACCACGTGCGGGGGAAATTCGGCGGAGAGCCAGCCGGCAAACCAGCCGACCGCAAACGGCGAGCCGCGCAGCAACAGCGCACCTGCGCGGTACGTGTCCCTGGCGTCAGCCGCCAGTCGCAGCGCCTGCGCGCCGGCCTCCGAGCACCGCGAAGTCAGGTTCAAGGCCACGCTCATAACAACGCACCCCTCGACGGCTATGCACACGCTTCGTTGCGGTTAACGGCTGATGATCAACCGGTGTTGTGCGTGTGTCGAGGTTTCACACCATAACCGATAAGTGCGGCGGCGGAAGACTTTTCGGGCGCGTCGCGTTCAGCCAGTCTTTCGGCGTGTCGCGTTCGATAGACTGACCTGCACATTGCCTCCGTAGCTCAGGTGGATAGAGCAAGGGCCTTCTAATCCCTAGGTCGCACGTTCGAGTCGTGCCGGGGGCACTGGTCAGAGGTGATTTTGAGGCCTCTGAGAATGGCGGTCATCGTTTATTCATCGTTTATGTCCGTGACGGCGCGATCCAGCAGGTCGGCGACCTGGTTGTGGACGCGCCCGCGGGACATGTACCGGTCCTGGGTCATGGACACCCTGGCGTGGCCGGGGTGGTCCCCACCGATCCGCGCCGAAAGGCCCGCGTCATCGATGAGCGTTGCCACGGTCTTGCGGAAGCTGTGCGACGTCACGTTCGGCATCCCAAGCCCCTCGCGCACCATGCGCTACGCGGTGTTGAAGTTTTCCGGGTCACGAAGCGTTCCGCTGCTGGACGCAAAGATCGTCTCCTGCTGGCCGATGAACGGGCGCTTGCGGCGGTCGTTGAGAACCATCACGGCGAACGACGGCAACGGAATGGTCCGGCGCCCGGCGGCGGTCTTGGTCTCGTCGATGCGCGTCAGGCCGACACCGCTCTGGCGCACCACCTTGCCGGTTACGGCGACGGTGCCGGCATCGGCGTCAAAATCGCTCCACCGCAACGCCAGGAGCTCGGAGCGGCGGGGGCCGGTCGCGAGCAACAGGGTGATCGGGTCGACCAAGTCGCGCCGTTGGCATTCTTCGGATGCTCGCACCTTCGTCAGCAAATCCCGTACTTGGTCGGCCGTGAGCGCCGAGGCGCCTTTGGGAGCCGCCTTGGATCTGATCGACTGCACATCGCGCACCGGATTGGTGCCGAGGACGTTGTTCAGCACCGCGAGTTGAAGCGCGCCCCGCAAGAGGGTGCGCGCACGGCGCGCCATCGTGGGGCCGTGAGCGTTGCGCATCGACCTGAGGGCGGCGTCAATGCGTGCCGGGGTCGCTCCGCCGACACGCACGCCGGCGATGAACTTGGCGAGCTTGGTTGCGTCGTAGCGGTAGGTGTCTAGCGTTCGTACCGACCGGCCGTCTTCGGCCAGGCGCGTGATGTGTTGCTCGATCAAAGCCATGATTCGCGTGTCGAGCCCGATCGCGTCCGGGCCGCTCGGCGGGCGCCGTTCCGCGATGGCCTCGGTCAGGGCGTCCTCGGCGAGCTTTCCGTATTTGTCGAATTCGTCTGCGGGGCCGACGCGCTGGACGATCCGCGTCACGCCGTCGGTGTCGCGGTAGCGACACCTCGCCAGCCACACTCCCCCGCCGACATAGATGCGTTTCACCTTGCCGTGCTGCCCGATCCGCAGCGAAGGCCTGCCAGCCATCAGCGTTGGGCTAGTAGGGCAGCTGCAGCCGTCTCCACCGGCCGCACAGATATGTCGAACATGGACCTATCGTAGTTAAGCCGAAGGGCGCTCGTTCTCGTTGAATCGCGTTCTTTCCCAATCAATTACGTCGCACGTGTCGTCCGATTTTGGCGAAACGTGGCCCGGTGCCTTTCGTCGCCCATTCGGCTGGGGTTTTGACCGGCAGCCCGTACCGGTCTGCGAGTTCTTGGCGGGTGAGCCACTTGTCCTCGTCGATTTCCTCCATGGCGGTTATTCCCCTTCAATCCGCAGCGAGGCTGGATCACATAACTGTAAGACTCGCCGGGGTCACCGACTTCCGGTATTTTCCTCGGCCGTCGTCCAGGTCGCGAAACCTCTGGGTTATGACCTCATCGCTCGGTCGTTCGAGGCGGTCGATCAGTCTCAAATCTGCGGCTCAGAGCGCACTGAAGGTCTCACGCGCAGAGCATCATTCGGCCGGATCCCGGCGGTTTCGCCCGGTTTCGTTCACAATTCCGTTCACAAATTTCTTGTCGGCTAGTCGATGCCGCTGCTTCCCACTGTTCACGCACCGACTGGATTCCTGCGCAATCTTTATGTACGGTCCTGCAGCGTCGGAAGACAGCCGGTGGTGTCGCCGACCCGTGCGACGATTGCGATTGTGACCGACGGCGCCGCTGCACCGGAACAATCGATTAACGCGGATCGGGATAACCCACACCGGCGGTTCAAGGGGGTTGTCGCGTTCTCGTTCGTGCTGCCGTTCCTGCTTCCGCTGGAACCCCAGGCCATACCAATCGGCGTCGACGCCGAGTACTTGCGAATCCGCGGGGTAGCGCCAGCCGAGTTCGACGACGCGTGGATGCAGCTGCCGCTCAGATGCTTGACGGTGTGGTCGGTGGCGGCCGAAAAGACTGACCCTGTCATCCAGGACACGACGGTTGCATCCGCTGCGCTAGCCCACATCACCGGCGGGGAGCCGCAGCCGGCTCCACGGCCCAGTGATGACTACGGTCGCAAGCGCTCGGCTGTGGTTGTCCTGATCCCGGTCAAGAACCGCGCCGCGGCCCTCACCCCGCCGCACGACGGCAAGGTGGATCCGCTGACGCTTGCTCACTGGCTGATCGCCGACTCTGTGCGATCTTCGCGGATACTCTCCCGGGCCCCGATTCCCGAGCTGCACTATCGGGCACTGAACCCGATCGTGCCTGCCTCGTTCGGTGAGATGGTAGGCGGCGGGCAGATCAGCTTCGACCCGGCGCAGACCGCTATCTTGCTGGATCACCTGCCTGCAAGGCTGGCGTCAGTGCCGTCAATCGACCCGGCAGGGGTTGGCAGGATTTTCGTGCAACTCACTCGCGGCAGTATCAGCGCGCTGATCAACGATCACTTTGCTCGCGCGTATGCAGAGCACTCTGCGGGCGACCGCCGAGCGTCGGTACTGAGTCTCGCCATCACGTGCGAGCTGATGCTCGACAGCGCCTTGGCCGCGATGCTCTGGGAAGAAGGCCAGACACCCGCCCAAGCCGCGCAGGTGTGGGCTAACGCAAGTTCGATCACCCATCGGGTCAAGTCGTTGTATGCGGGCCGTCTAGGCGGGAGTTGGCAGGTCGACGGGGACGGTCCGGTGGGTCGCTGGCGGGAACATATCGTTGATGTCCGCAACAGCGTCATCCACTCCGGACGCACTCCGTCGGAGCCGGAGTCGAAGCACTCGGGCGAGGTGACGTCCGAGCTACTCACGTTCGTAAGCAAGCGCCTGGTGCTCAGGTGGAGGACGTACCCGAAGACGTTGGCGGTGCTATGCGGGCCGTCGTTAGTCGAGCAGCACGCCCCGAAGAAGCAACGGGCGAACGTTCTCGCAGAGCTGGAACGTTGCTCGGCATTCGCCGTTGAGTTTCATCGCTGGCGCGACGACTGGTTGCGGGAGCGCACGCTCCTGTAACTGAACAACCAGGCAAGCCTGGGATTCACAGGTGGTCGCCTGACACCACGTTCCCGTGACGGTCGAGCGGCAAGACTTTCAGCGTCATCGCGTGAGGTCGCGTTGTGGTGCGTATCCGGTATAGGCACCACGCGTGCTGCACCACCCGCCGTGCAACAGCCAGGTTTTTGAGAAACAGACCGATGGCCGGCACACGCGCGCTCATCCTTCCGTGCTCGTACACGGGCTTGCTGTCCACCTCGGTGGTCACAATCGTCAGCGCCCACGTCTTCGTATGGCTGACGCCGGAGCAGATCCGCCACGCGGTGAGCAAGGATTCGGGGTGCCCGGGCAATTCGTCGATCGATTCGATCAGCTTCTCGAACCCGCCGGATCTCCCAGTCGCCAGGTCGATGCCTAGTTTCTGCGCGGTGTCGGTGGCCCACTGCTGCCGTTCCTGGTGCTCACCGTCGTCATCGAGCGGCGTTCCGCCGTACGCTTTTTCCGAGTAGCGCCACGACTCGCGGTGTTGCCAGATGAGCCGGGCGAGCCGGGTGTCGATATCATCCGGCTGAAGCAGCCATGCCGTGGCGCCGGCCGACTCGTATGCGGCACGCAGGAGTGCGAACTGTGGGGTTGTCCACTGCCAATTGAGCACTAGGGTGCACGCGGCCTTGACGTTCTCGACCGCGTAGAGCAGCCCCCGGCGGGCTACGGTCGCCGCCCAGATGTCAGGCAAGCGGGCTTCATCGTCAGCGAGGTCACTTTTGGGCTCGGCGTGGTGATCGGGCTTCTGCTGCACGAGTAATCCGATTTCGAGCACCCGCCCCAGTTCGCTACGAATGTCGCGATCGATGTCGGCGCTGTTCGGGTCGGTCATCTCACTCCTCACCGAGTCCCATCTGTCCAGGCATACTGTGCTCCGCCTGTCGTGCGGTGGCCAAGTCAAAGTTGACGGCTCGGCTTCGGTGCCCACCGGCTGCCAGCCAGGCGCGGCCACGTCGCCCTGACAATCGGGTTTGCCCGCGATGAGGGTTATGACACGTCCGCGCCGCAGTCGTTGCGGCGGCGATTCTTTCCTACGAAGGCGTCGGGCGAAGAACCTGGCGTCGTCGCAGTGACCCACCCTCGGAACATGGGCAGCGCCGGCAACGTCCATAGGCGCGTCGCGCAGCGACCTGGGCTTCCCACTCGTGGCCGTTGGCGCATTGCCACCAGACCACCTCGCTGCTCGCAGCTGCCACCTCTTCCTGTCCGAAGGCGTTCCGCGTTGGGTGCCACAGTTTTGCAATGTCGGGAAATAGATCAGCAAACGATCGACCCGGCGCTGGGATGGCGCGCAACCGGGCGCGACGTTCGGCCCCAAACAAGGCGGACAGCGGTGACCTCGCGCGCGGATCGACACCTTCTGTCGCCAGTCGTGACCACAAATTCTGCATTTCCACCAAAACGTGGTGTTACTGCCTGGATGAACCTGCGCGGCGGTCACATCGCCATATTGTCGGGTGGAATTCACCTGCGAGGCTGGGGTTTTCAGTCGCCAAACTTTCTGCACGGTGCTTGTAAAGCGCGGCGTTCGCGGCGTCGGTGCCCCCACAGGTCGCTGTCTTCGACGTAACGTGCATGATCACGCGCGGGATCACCGGCTCGGGCCAGCGCCTCGAGCGTCGTAACTGCAATCGACAGCAGCCTAAGCGTGAGACGGGTCGTCGCGCACCAAGACGATGGAGTGGCTGGTGCGCGCGGTATCGCGTCATCGCTGGCCCCCTGTTGAGGCGGACCGACAGCATTCGCCGATACTGGCGCATCCACAGCTTCGCGAGGACCAACGACCGGCCGGCGTACGTGTTCGGATCACCGACGTCGGCGAGGGCTCCCTCGTACAGGCGCGCGTCGCCTCCTGTCGAATCGTCACCCGCCAAGCATGGGTGTCGGCAGACCTGGACCAAGCCATCCCACGCCGACGACGGACAATAATCGGGACATGAGCGGTCCGGGGTGGCGCATCCTCATCGAGGACGTTGACGGAAAGCTGCGCGCGCTATGCAAGATCCAGACCTTGGCTGATGGCGGGTACTCGGTACTCTGCCCATACCACTCTGCTCGTGAGGGCTGGCTGTTCAAGCTGCCTCTAGGACTTGGTCATCGCCCGGCGGCTCCCACGCTCGTCTCGGTCGAAGATGCGGTTCACTATTCTGCTTCCGACCGCGTCAAACTGTCCCACCACCGGGATGGACTTGTGCAGTTCAGCAGCGAGGTCAAGGGCAAGATCAAGTCAGGTATCAACCCCCTTACGGGTCAGCCGAAGGGTATCGGAGTATTTAGCGGCCCAATCGACCGTGGCGTACCTTCAGGGCCGGCATTCGGGATAACTGCCTGGGGCATGAACAGCTACAAGGAGGTTGAGACTCCACGGCAAACAGATCGAATATTCCGCCACGTAGATCTTTACCATTACCTGTGCACGCCTGACTCATTCAACGGCTATGCGCTGGAAGGCTGGCTGTTCGCGGCGGAGATGTGGCACGGGGTGCGCGGCAGTGCCGACGACATGAGGATCCACGTCGGCGGGATAAAGTTCGGAGAGCACGTACTCGCAACGCGGGAATTCCGCGTCATCCCACTAGTCAACACAGAGTCATTCCTTGGTCTGCAAGTGAGTAGAACCAAGACCTCGTTTCCGTCCCCCTCAGGGTTCTTATTTGGCGGTCCGAGGGAGCTATCGAAGGAAGGGAATCAGATCATCGCGGCCTATCCGCCACTCGACAAGCTGTTCACCAACGCTGAAAGTCTCGACTACACGCAAAACGGCAAGTAATTGCAGCCACCGCAACCGCACAGCGCCAATCAGGGTTGCTTGCTTATCGCGCCAAGCGCCGACACCCGGCCACGGCGAGCGCTCAGATCATCGACTCATCTTCAACTGGGCAGGCGTCATATTCGCCCCCGCGCCGGGCCGTGCCCGGATGCGAAGTGAACAGGCACGATATGTCCTCGGCCGACGTGTGGGTGCAGGCGTCGTGGAGCTCGATTGTCGTCACCGTTATCGGCAGCCTGTCGTCAGGTCAATTGTTCAGTTCCAGCGGGCAGCGGCGTCGAGTGAGTTCGCGTATGTGGCGTATGCCTCGTTAACAATGCGCTCGACATCCGTCAGCGGTCGCCAGCCGCTCACCGCCGCCCAGGCCCATCCTCCACAGCCGCTAAAGCCGGACTCGGCGGCAAGCCAAAGGTGAGTAATATGCGCAGGAAGTTGCGGAGCCCTACTTGGCAGTTCACCACGGCCTAGCGCGTATGCGGCGCGCATCTTTTGACGGTCAGCCCAGACGAACAAATGACGCTCGGGGAGATCCAGGCGCGTCAAGAGCTTTCTCCGAATGCCGCGCTGATCACTTGAGCCGGATCCGAGCCAGGCTTCAACTTCATCAACCGCGCTGTCGGGATTGGCCCCTGCGCTCCAGCCGTGCATCGGCGAGATCCAAATCGCCGGTTCGCCGGCGACTTCCAACGCCGTCGCCGACCGCACTCCGAGTCTCGCTAAACGCCACTCCAAAGTCTGGCCATCGGCACCGTATCCGTACGCACCCCAGGTGCTTATCTCCCATCGCGAGAGCGACTCTGCCTCAAGAAGTAGCGCGCCTACGCTTGGGAGTACGGACCGGAATCTCGCCCGGTCGCGATCGATCCCGATGTGCCAAGAGCGACGGAGTCCCGCAATCCGACGAGGCCCCGCAGTACGCCTCTCGTGCGCAGCCTCACTGGCTCGGGCGCTTTCGCTGGTATTACGGCCGACCTCGAGGACGCCGAGCTCGGTGACACCACACTCCGCAAGGACCAGATAATCAACGCTCTGATCCACAGCGCCGTCATCGAGGAGCTGAAGCGTGTAGTCAGAATTTCGCTCGACAACGCACCTAGCAGCGAACTCCTCCACGCGTTCGCCCACGAACGGGTCTACCGAGACTTCACCCATGGGAGTGGATTTTCCCACCTGGAACCAGGCTTCCCGGCCCGACACACCTGCACAATCGAAAGCCTCCCAGCTCGGCGGCCGACATCCGCCAACGCGGGTGCGTCCGGCTCGCAATCGTGTCGGTGACGGGATCTACCATCCAGCCATGCGCCGAGATCAGCTCAGGATGGCAAAACGCGGGGTTGACCTGTTGCTCGGGCACCTAAAGGGTGCCGATGACAGTCTCGATACCGCCCTTGTCAACGAAGACGAAAAAGCATTGATTGTGGCGGCCGATCCGCTTGTAACCGTCGCGACCATTCTGATCCGAATGCTCAGGGAGGCGACTAATGGCACCATCGAATCTGCGCTAGCGCTCGCATATCAGCATGTCGACACCGAAATAATCCCGCCGGGCCAGGTGCAAAAAGTCGAATCATTGATTACGGAATTAATATCAGGCATGCGCCCCGGGTCCCTCCAAAATATTCATCACGGCGCCGTAGCTATGATTGCGCACGATATCGCGATCGGCGCCGCAACTGAAATCAGCGCCAGTAACAAAAAACATATAAATAAGGTGATTGCGGATCTGAGAGTCCAGCTCAAGGAGCAAGGCGACCGCGTGCAAATATCCGATCGCGATGGCGCCATAGAAGCAGCCATCAAGTACGCCGCAGACGATGAGATGCGGAAGGTGCGCGCGACAGCGGCGTTTGAATCAGCAAATTACTGGCAGTCTGCCGCGTACCAGCTGCACCTCGCAAGTCTGCGCGAGGACATATCAAATACATGCCAAGATTCTCTTGAGGCACTCGCTCTGCTCGCAGTCACAACCAAAACGCTGGCAACCGGCATAATTCAACTCGTCAGACTTCATAATATTTACCCCGCTTGGACGTTGCTCCGGCAGATAGTAGAGGCAGAGTTTATCTTTTGGAAATTCTCGCAGGATGCCACCCTGATGCCGCTTTGGCTGCACTCCACGGCCGACGAACGCCGTCAAAATTGGAAGCCGGCGAAGATCTACAGGGATGTAGATAACGACTATCGCCAAAAGGATTATTGGATTCATTGCGAAAAGGGTGGCCATCCAACGCCCGATGGGGCGCGCATTGCTTCGCAGGGTCGCGTACAGCCTATTTCTTATGCCACCCTATTATCTGAAATGACCGATCATCTATGGGATGCATGGAAGAATCTCTTTGATGCCGTTGTTGCGATTGACGGTCAGCGTGAAACTGATATGTCAACGCAACTTGGACAAGTTACCTCGGCGTACGAAGCGACCATGAAAAGGTGGAAATCTGTCGATCATCTTCGGCACGCCGTCGCGTTCTTTTCTGACCCGATCGATTAGCTCGAACCACTGGGCCTCGGTCCGGCGGAACGCAGGGTGTGCCGACGCGGGCCCAGCTGTGCGCAATCGTCGGCTCGGTTTCTCGCTAAGGGTCTTCTTCCTCGGGCGCCACCTTGCGCCACTCCCCGATGTCCACTTCACGCACCAGGAGCACGCTGTGCGCCGTGGCCGGAATCTTGTTGAACCTGCCCCTCGCGCCGATGGCGCTCTCACGGGTGCGGTAGATGGAAATATGACCGTCCGGCAACCGTAGGCCGTACTCCTTGATCTTCACATAGCTTCCCTTCGTCGCCGATATTCTCGCCTATGGTTCGACCGAAGCGGTATTGCTCTTCCGGGGCGTTGAACCCTGCGGTCTCAAACCCCCGGGATGTCCGACGGTCCAGGGACTCGATCGGAGCCACCAGGGCATCGAGCTAGATCGGCCCTCGTTGGCCTCTTAGCCGACCGCGTCGATACTCGCCGCGCGACCATCACAACTGCAGCGGTGGTGAGCATCCTGCACGAAGTTTCACGTACCCGACGCGGTGTGAACGATGTTGGGCGTCGTCATGATTGTTCAACCTCGCTCCCAATTCTCGCCGACGACTTTTGACCACGCGGTACGTACCGCTGCTAATGCTTCGGCCGCCGTAACTTCTAGGCGCGTCTGCCCCGAGAGAGACGTCTGCCACTCCTCTTCGCTGGGTCCATGCGTGAACATGAATTCACGCGGTGGCCCTGTGATTGGTCCGTGCTTGGCGAATAGGGCAGCGGCTGCCGCCGTTAAAGATCCGATCTCTGCCAGCGCCCATAGGTCATAAAGATCGCGGGCTGCGCGCCGCTCGTACCACGCCGCAGTCTTCCAACCAGCGAATGACTCGACGGTCGGAACAATTAACGTGGCGTGAGGCGCATCCTGGTAGCGCTGCTCGATGTCGCGCCGCTCGGTTGGCCATGCTGAATATCCACGCCTGGAAAGCAATTGAAGCTTTATCGAAATGCCGCCCGGGATATGGACGATAGCGGGCTCGACGTCGCGTGTGCTGAACGATGGAGACCATGTCGGTCGGCCGTGAGTTCGCAAAAGTGCGGCGTCAACTGCCTTCACAAGGCCCTTGGTGGCGTCGGTGCGATTGCCAAGGGCGATCATGTCGATGTCTTCGCTTAGCCGTGCATGCACCAAATGCGTGCGGCTTAGGGCGGTTCCGCCAAAGAAAATTACGTCATCGCGCAGGCTGCTGGAGATGGCGCCGAGAATATGCGATATCGCATGATCCCGCCGGACCTGGTCGTCGGCGACGCCGAAGCGTGCAGTCTCCCTTTCCAAGTCTTCCCGGACGAGCCCGAATCCTTCGGATGTCATGCGGTCAGCTTGCGTACCCGGTTGTATGGTTGGCGAAGGCGTTGTGTTGCAGCAATTTCGGCCATCACTTCTCTGTCGCACCGCGGCAGCAGCGCACGGATCGCCGCTAATGCCTCTTTCTCCATGTCACCAATCTTCGGCAGGTGGGCCAGATCCAGGACCGTCTGCTCAGGCGTTGTGACGAGACAGTCGCCTAGATCAGTCTGCATCTTCTCTAGCTGGAGTTCAGCGATGTCGCGAACGAAGAATCGTATCGTCGCTGGGCGATCCGTCAGTCGCAAAGTTTCGCGCCTGCGAGGGGCAGCGAGTATCGCGACCGCGATCGCCCGCGGAACTGCTCGGTGTAGCCGGGCAGCCGTCATGCCCATTAAGGCGTATTGGCCCGCGCCGAATTCCGCAGCGCCGATTCCGGCTGCAGCGCCCTCCAAAGTTGGCAGCCAGTCGCCACCCACTCGATCCTGTGGAACCAGCGTGTAGAAGCCCTCAGCAAGCCGATGCATGAGACCTCGCGCTTCCAGCCTCGCTAATTCCTTGCTTGGGTTGGCGTATGCATCTACGTCTCGCGGACGCACGGTGCGCAGCGGAGCTTGAGCTATAGCGGGCGGGACCCCCGTGTAGCGGACAGGCATGCAACACCTCTTTTTGACGTCTTAAACTACCTACAAGGTAACAGTAGCCGTAGTTTTATGCTAGGACTGAGGAAGGGTCATCGTCTTCGCTTAGCTGGACGAAGAGCACCGCCTCGACGGTGAACGGCTCGTGCCCTTCGCGATGATGCGAAGCCCTCAGTGCGCTGATGCGCACGGCGAGTCATCGTTTATTCATCGCCAATGACCACGATTCGACGGTAATCGGCGGGTTCTCACCGATGCCGATCAGCAGTAAAATCCGTTGTCGCACAAGGCAACACAGGTAAAGTCGAGAAACCGCGACGCCCCCAAATCTTAATTCCTAGGTCGCACGTTCGAGTCGTGCCGGGGGCACTGGCATTTTTTTGCGGCCATCACGTCACCGTCAGCGGCGTCTGCGGCGGCGATCAACGCGCTGCCCAGCTTCCGCGCTTCGCTCGACGTGATGACCGGGGTGTGAGCGCCGTCGATGATGATCTTGCGCTCAGCGCGCCCATCCACGTACTGCCGCCCGATGACCGACACCACGATGTCCTCGATGTCGGCGCATCGGCCGTGGTCGGTGACGTGCTTGATCCGCCACTCCGGTCCGTCGAACACCCTGAAGGCCGCCCCGAAGCTCTCCCATTCGTCGACGCAGGTGGCCCCGTTGGGGGCAGCGAGGTCCCGCGATTGGGCTGTGGTCATGGTCGGTTCTCCTTGGGTCGTGGGGGCCCACTCGGCCCGTGTTAGTCAGTTGACTACACCACCTGCACGGTGTGTAGTCAAGTGACTAACGGCCTCAACGGGACGTGAACGTGGTCACCCTGTCGCCGCCGATGGTCGTCGCGAAGGAGGGGTCAGCGACGCGCGGACAGGCGAGAATGGCGGCCATGAACGAACCAGACAACCTCGGAATCGACGTAGCGCTCTTCTGCCCGGCACAACACCACGTCGGCAACCTCAGAAAGTTTGCAGCCGAGATCGGCTATCAGCCCAGAGGCGGAATGCTCGCGGCGTGGCCGCAACACCCGTCGGACTCGTGGTGGGAAGTCCGATGCCCCGACGGCTGCCCCGGCGTATTCGGCGGCGCCGTGGATCCGATCCGCCAAGAGGTGAAGCGGCTCGCAGACGACCCCAGGCGCACCAATGCGCACTACACGCTGAAGCAGGTCGGCTGACCGCGCGGAGACCACGCGTCAATTGCTGCGCCCAATTCAGCGGCGAAATCACGGATCATTTGCGCGCGGTGATGCTCTTAACCAACGGGCCGCGGGAATGCCGAATATCTATAGAAGACCGCCGGCGGGACGTCGACGGAATTACCTCAGAATTAACTAGGAGATCGCTTTGACGGGCGCGCGGCGCCATAAGATCGCCGGGCATGAGCGCTCCTACCAGCACCCCTTCGCCCGGGCCGGGGTGGTGGCTGGCATCCGACGGTCAGTGGTACCCGCAGCGGTGGGAGAGCAATTTCATCTACCGCACGAATGAGTCTCTGCAAGCCGTCGTCGAGGAGGTCGCCGACTGTCGAAGGCCTACGGGGAACAGGGCTGGGAAATCGTGAACTCCTCGGTGCAACGCACTCAGGTCGCCCACCACTTCAAGGGCTACGACAAGGACGGCGAGCTGTATTTCGAATGGAGCATGGTCTGCACGCTCAAACGGCCGCTCCGTCCCGGCTAGGGATTGGGTCCATTCCACCGAAACGAAACCCGTTGTGCACCTTGGCCAGCGTCCGGGACCGGCCGGTTGAACGCGCAATGAACCTCTCGGCAGCTTCGGCGCCCCCCGTCTAGCACCGGCGGCCGCACGGTGGTTCGATCGAAATCGAAAGAGATGCAACGATTTCAGGAGAATCCATGGCAACTCTGCCGGTCCAGCGTCAACCCAGAACCCTGATGCCCGATCTCACCGAGCTCTTCAGCGGCACCCCCCTATTGGCGGGCCTGCGCCCGCTTTTCGACCGCAACCTGCTGCGGGTCGAGGACGAGTTGAACGACGGCCGCTACGAGGTTCGCGCCGAGATCCCAGGCGTCGACCCCGCGAAGGACATCGACATCACCGTGCACGACGGGATGCTGACCATCAAGGCCGTGCGCAGCCAGGCCGTCGAATCCCACGGTCGGTCCGAATTCAGCTACGGGGCCTTCGCGCGCTCCGTCCCACTGCCCGCCGGGGCCGACGTCGATGACGTCCACGCCACCTACGAAAAGGGCATCCTCGCCGTCTCGGTGCCGGTCCCCAACGGCGCGCCGGCGGCCAAACGCATCGAGGTCGAAACTCGGGAGTAATTCCGCGGCCAACGGCCACTGAGTCCCCGGGCGTGCCATCCGGTGGTGCGATGCGGGCGGAACGCTTCGATCCCGATATGTCAGCATTGGAATCGTGAACGCACGCCAATTGGCTCGTTTGCTTGTTTCCGCGGTGGTGACGACCGGGGCGGCGCTCCTTGGCGCACCGATCCTCGCTCCCCCCGCCTCGGCCGCCCCCTGCCCCGACGTCGACGTGACGTTCGCCCGCGGCACCGATGAGCCGCCGGGCGTCGGCGGCGTCGGGCAGGCTTTCATCGACTCGCTACGTTCGCAGGTCGGCGGTCGGTCCCTTGGGGTGTATGCCGTCAACTACCCGGCCACCGAGGATTGGCCCCCGTCCGCATCCGCCGGCGCCGTCGACGCGAACGCCCATGTTCAATCCATGGTCGCGACCTGTCCCAACACCAAGCTGGTGCTCGGCGGATATTCCGAAGGCGCCATGGTGATAGATCTGATCACCATCGCCCGAGCGTCGATCGCGGGTTTCAACGCCGACACGCTGTCGGCCGACGAGGCAGCCCACGTGGCCGCCGTCGCCGTGTTCGGGAATATGGCCGACAGGGTTGTAGGGCCCATGAACGAGGCCAGCCCCTGGTACGGGGCCAAGGCCATCGACTTGTGCGCGCCCGGCGATCCGGTGTGTTCTGGGGGCGGCCTGTCGCTGCCCTCGCACGACCAGATGTTCTCCCCGGAGCACTTGTCGTATCAGCAGTCGGGGATGCCCAGTCAGGCAGCGAGTTTCGTGGCGAGTCACCTCTAACGCCTGCGGCGCGGACGACGATTTCGACGGTAAGCGGCGTGACGCTGACGAGTCATCACTGTCGACACCGCCGCTGCTCGGGATAGCGCTCGCAATCGTTGGCACAGTCTCGAAGCTGCGCACATGTCGTCCCGTGGCATTGGGTCGAAAAGATGAGGTAGCCAACTACTCATGCCAACCACATCGGGGACGGTCGAGGATCACCGGTGTGAACTCACTTCTTGATTTCACAGAGAAATTCGGCATGGCGGACACGGCACCATGAGGTCGAGGCGTGGCATGGGTATCAGACCTCTCAGCAACCCCCGAGCTTTGAGCAACCTCCGGGCGTCGACGGCCTGAAAGGAAGGCTCCGAAATGAGGAAGTTTGTCGTAGCGACGGAAGCTTTGGGGGCCCTTACCGCGGTGACGTTGGGGCTTGCAGCTCCGGCTGCGGCGGATACCGGCGCTGACGTTGTGAGCAACCTGGAAACGCAGGGCTACCAAGTGCAGTGGCTACCCCAGGTCCCGAGATCGCAGCTGCCGCAGTGCTTGGTCAAGGGACAACACCCCAGCTATCTCGACCCATCGGTCGGCCTGCAGGAAAGGCAGCACACGCTGGTCCAGATCGACGTGTCATGCCCTTCGAATTAACAAACCGGCCGAATGCCGGCCCGGAGCCGAGGCAAAGAACTGGATTCCCCCTCGAAAGGAGTTAAGACAATGACCGCCACTGTCAGCACAACTCCCTCTCACGAGCTGACGACGCCCGTCGCCCGGTCGGTTCCCGCGGAATCGCCGCCCTGCCCGCAACCCAATCACTCGGGAGGGCGCCGTATGAGTCCAGCCTCGCGCGAGCCGAGCTCACACGCCACCGCAACGCTATTGCGCCAAACCGCGAGACGGCAGCAGCGTCTACGGCTAACCCGACCGGCGCGTCCCGTTGTTCAAAACCGCAGGCACCGAATGCTAGGAGGGGTCAAGCAGAATCTCGCCAAGCTGGTCGTTAGGCTTGATTGGGCGAAGGTCATTGCATTCATCGCGGCCGTGGGTGCGCTCGTAGGAACAATTTACTCGTTTAAATCATTACAATCGACTATAAACCAGAACACGCAATCGGCAAAAGGTCAGCTGAGCGATCGACTTAACAAGGCGATTGGCTATCTTAACCCTAATAATAACAACGCCAAAGATGTAGTCGTGGGCGGCATTTACTCGTTAGAACAGATCAGCCAGGATAACTTGGCGGATGATAACTTTCGGATGGTGGTGTTCGATGTGCTGGAGACGTATGTTGCCAGCCACTCGCCCACGGAATGCCCTAAGCTCGCCCCCCTTGCTAACGTTTCCCCACCGTCTGCCGACGTTAAGGCCGCCCTAACAGTGATCGGAAGATATAGGTTTCCGGAGAAGGTTGACCTCGCCAACGTCTGTTTAATCGGCGCAGAACTGAAAGAGGCAAGACTCAATAACGCCTGGCTGAGACGCACGACTCTCACTGGAGCAGCCCTAGCCGGGGTTAATCTAGCTTACGCGGATTTGTCGGGCGCAATTCTGAAAAATGCGTATCTCGGCAAAACCGATAAATTTGGAAAAGACGGAAAGCAAACGAACGCCAACCTGACCGACGCGAACCTGACCGGCGCGAATCTGACCTACGCAATTCTGACCGACGCGGATTTGACCCAGGCCGATTTCAGGGACGCGAATCTGACCGACGCCAATCTGACAAATGCGGATTTGACCCGCGCAGACTTGACCGGCGCGGATTTGACCCGAGCGAATCTGACCGGCACGAAGCTCAATGGCATTGCGTACTCCGCGTCCACCCGGTGGCCGGATGGCTACACCCCACCGCCGAGTCGGACCCAGCCGTAGTGTTCTTCACCTTCACGGACGCACCAAACCTGTTGGTGTAGAAGCAAGAACGGGTCCGGCATGTGCGCGAGCCGGCAGACCGCCAAGCCCCCGCCTTCTTGCCTGTCAGGGTGCGAGCCGGACAAAGCCTGGCGACGGATCCGCGGGGACCCCGCCTCCATTTCCGCCGGGGCTACCACCGCCGTTGCCACCACCGGTGCTACCGCCGCCGCTGCCTCCGGCGCCGCCCGGCTGCGGGCCCCCTGCGGGCTCCATCTGCTGCGGTGGCGGTGGCGGCTGCTGGGGCGGGGGCTTCGCGGTTTGCGGCGGGGGCGGCGGGTGCTTTGGTGCGGACGGCGCCGCTATCGGCTGCCGTGGCGTCTGGATCTGCGCCGCTTGCGGTGGCGGTACCGGAAGCTGCGGCGGATTGGGATCGTCGATCTCCCCGACAGGAACGGCCCACGGTGTCTCCCGCGGATCGCTCCGCAAGTCGACCGCCGGCCGGGTCACCCGGTGCGCGGACCCTTCCCACCCGCTGGGATTGGTCCTGAGGGAAGCGATTTTGCCCCGATCGTAGGGACAGTAGGCCCCGACCGCGGCGGTGATGAAGCGCGCCTCGGTGCGGGCGAGGCGGCCCAGGTCGAAATCGCGCTCGCTCGGGTCGATGCCAACCGCATTGTTGACCATCGCGTCCACCAAGCCGGCCGCCGGCATGCCGGCGTCGAGCGTGCGGCACACGTCATGGCCCGTTTCGATGAGGCTCGGGACGCCACGGAGTGCGGGGATGCCTTGTTGATCGAGCAGTGCCAGGAACCGCTCGTCTTGGCTCGGGTCGGCAATAGCCGCGCCGCCGCGCACAATTGCAGCTCCAGTTAGCACCACAATGGCGGTAATCAGGGCACCGGAGCGGCCGGTGGTGCCGGTGAACATAGGAGGGATTTCCGTTCTGGTCGGGCCGTCGCGTGACGGGCGAATTGCCATCTACACCACGCACGTGCGCCGCCCCTCCGGTTTCACGGCGCACGTGCCAACACTGCTATACCTAGAATCCGTTCACCATTTGTTCATCTTTTGTTAACCAATCCGTTCATAATAAATCACCGCGATTCCGCGGTAAATACCCGATTTCCTGAGCCGAGCCGGATCAGCTCAAACACGTTGCGGTACAAGGCAACAGAGATTCCGTCGACACCGAAAGCCGCTAAGCAATCGGTTACAACGGCACCGACGCGCCGCGATTAGCAGTCGATCTCTGCGTTCAGGTCGAATTCGGCGAACGTGCGCGACACGCTTTCCCGTAGCTCCTCTTTGGTGTTCGACCGCCCGAGAAGATACGCCGAGATTCGGATGAACATCTTGCCGCGGCCCCGCCCCGAACCCAGGAACAATTGTCCGCCCATGGCCTCGAGCGTGCTTTGCTTCATATCGGGCTCGAGGTTTCTCATGTACGCGTGATCGGCGTCGGTGCCGTCGGGGCGGTTCGCCGACGGGGACAGGTCACCGACGTTGGAGCAAGTGACCGGCAGCGTGGAGCCACCCGTCGCCATCCCCGCGACTTTCCTGGCCGCCCATACCGGCGTCAACGCGGCCAGCGGCAGCGGCGCCAGCCACTCGTTGTCGGGGTCCTCCATCGCCTCGAGGATCGTTTGCGTGATCTTGGCCTGCATATCGGCCAGGTCCGTCGCCGCGTGCGTCGGGTCGACCGGAACGTCGACGCTGGTGAGCGCGTTGCCCCGGGTATCGCCTTCGGTCCGCAGCGTCACCATGAATCGGAGGGTGACGGTCCCGTCGTCCTGAACCCGACCCATCCGCACCGCGAGCCGGCAAGCGATACCCGCCACCAGTGAGTTGCTGCTTGCGCCAAGGCTTTTCGCGCGCGCATCCCATTCGGCAAGGTCGACGTATGCCGTGAGGGCGGGCACCTCCACCGGCCGGTCGTCGGCCGACCTCCTCGGTGACGGCGGTGCCGCCTTGAACGATGAGTTGAGTTCCTTGCGGTCGCGCCGGGCCCGGCGAGCCACCGCGGCCAACGCGTGCCCTATGTCGGGCAGGTCTTTGACGGTTTGCCGAAGATCCTCGCGCACGGCCCGCCCGAGGGTGCGCGATCCCGCGGGGGGATAGCCCAGATCGCGCGTCCTGCCCTCGACGGCGTCTTCTATCGCCTGGCCGAACGCGATGGCGTCGACGATCGTGTGCGAGGCCACCAGGCTTACCGCGGTGCCGCCGTCCTCGAGCGGAAGCACCCCGAGGTGCCAGGCCGGCCCCCATTCCGGGTCGATGGGCAGGCGGGCCCGCTCGTCGGCCCACGCGTTCACTTGGGCACGCGGACGTGGCGCCGCGGCAAAGTCGATCTCCTCCGGCGGCGGTGCCTTCACCCAGCGATCGCGCGCGAATGGCAACGTGGACCGTTCGATCCGGCGTCCCAACAACCCGCGGCCCAGGTTGCGGTGAAAACGCTTTAGCCCCTCGACGTCGATGGCACGGTCGTAGATCCAGGTGACCTGAATCAGCGCGCCGTGCACCGCTCGCAGCGCCAGGAACGCCGCCTGATCCAGGTATGCGAGCCGATTGTCGACGGGCTCGTCGCCACACGTGCTGACCTGAGCCGCCGGCGCGGCGGGCGCGGTGGTGTCGGTCAGCAGCTCCGCGAGGTGCCCGGCGAGCTTCGCCGGGGTCGGGTGGTCGAAGGCCAGCGTCGCCGGCAGGGCCAGGCCGGTGCGTTGGTTCACCGTGTTGCGCAGTTCCAGGGCCGTCAGGGAGTCAATGCCGAGTTCCTTGAAGGGAATCTCGGGGTCGAGGGCGGCCGGGTCGGGGTGGGCCAACACGGTGGCGGTGGTGGCGGTGACCATCGCGGTGAGGGTGTCCAGCCGTTGTTGCGGCGTTTGGGTGGCCAGCGTGGCGGCCAGCGTGCGCGGGCTGGCGGTGGCGGCCTGGCGGCGGCTGGTGGTCAGGGCGGACAGGATCGGGTCCAGCGTGCCGTTGCGCGCCTGGCGGGCCAGCGCGGCGGTGTTGAACGGGCTGGCCAGCAGGTTGGTCGGCTGACTGGTGAGCGCCGCGTCGAAGAGCGCCAGGCCGTGCTCGTTGGTGATGGGGGTGAGCCCGGTGCTGCTCAGGCGGGTCAGGTCACTGGTGCTGAGGTGGGCGGTCATCCCGGACGGGGTTTGCCAATAGCCCCAGGCCAGGCTGGTGGCCTGGCGTTGGGTGTGATGCCGGTGGCGGGCCAGCGCGTCCAGGAACGCGTTGGCGGCCGCGTAGTTGGCCTGCCCGGCGCTGCCCAGGATGCCCGCGGCCGAGGAGAACAGGACGAACGCGGCCAGGTCGCGGTCGGCGGTGAGGTGATGCAGGTGCCAGGCCGCGTCGGCCTTGGCGGCCAAGACCGCATCGAGCTGTTCGGGGCTCAAATCGGTCACCAGCGCGTCGTCGAGGACGCCCGCGGCGTGGATCACCGCGATCAACGGGTGGTCGGCGGGGATCGTGTCGAGCGCAGCGGCCACCGCGGCGGGGTTGCTGGTGTCGCACGCGGCGATCGCGACTTGGGCGCCGAGCCCGGCCAGCCGCTCTTGCAGTTCGCCGGCCCCGGGCGCGTCGATTCCGCTGCGAGACAACAGCAATAAATGTTCGACGCCGTAGCGGATGATCAGGTGTTCGGCGAACAGCGCGCCAAGCATCCCGGTGCCGCCCGTGATCAGCGCCGTGCCTTGGGGATCCAATACCGCGGGCGGGATCAGCACGATCTTTCCGGTGTGGCGGGCTTGGCTCATGTCGCGGAAGGCTTGCGGGGCGTTCAGCAGGCCGTAGCTCGTGGTGGGCAGCGGCTTGAGCACGCCGGCGGCGAACATTTCGGTCAGGGCGGCCCATGCGGGCTGCAGGGTTTGCGCCGGTTCGCTGGACAGGTCGTAGACCTGATAGTCGACTCCGGGATGGGACGCGGCGATGTCGCCAGACCGGCGGATGTCGGTCTTGCCGATTTCGACGAAACTGCCTCCGCGGGGCAGCAATTGCAGCGACGCGTCGATGAACTCGCCGGCCAGGCTGTTGAGCACGACGTCCATGCCTTGCCCATCGGTGGCAGCTTTGAAGGTGTCGACGAAGTCCAGCGTGCGCGACGACGCGATGTGGGCGGGGTCGAGCCCCAGCTGGCCCAGCACGTGGTGTTTGTTCGGGTGGGCGGTGGCGAACACCTCGGCACCGAGGTGGCGGGCGATCTGGATGGCGGCCTGACCGACGCCTCCGGCGCCGGCATGGATGAGCACGCGTTGGCCGGCCGATAGCCCGGCGATGTCGACCAACGCGGCATAGGCGGTGAGAAACACGATCGGCGCGGATGCGGCCTGGGTGAACGACCATCCGTCCGGGACGGGCACCACCATGCGCTCGTCGGCGATCGCGGTGGGCGCGAACGCGTTATGCGGGAAAAGCCCCATCACCGCATCACCGGGGCGCAGCGATGCGCCCGGGGCGGCGTCGAGGACGACCCCCGCTGCTTCGCTGCCCATTCCGTCATCGGCGATCGCGCCCAAGGCGACGACCACGTCTCGGAAGTTCAGCCCGGCGGCCCGGATCTGAACGCGAATCTGCCCCGGCGCCAGGGTATTTGGCGCATCGGTGGGGAGCAGGGCCAGGTTGGTCAGGTCACCTTTGCCGGTGGTGCCCAACCGCCAGTCGGGACCATCGGGTGGGGTCAGGGTTGGGATGCGGGCCACGCGGGGGATGTGGGCAACACCGTTGCGCAGGGCCAACTCCGGCTCGCCCGCCGGTCGCGCCGAGGCGATGGCCAGCAGGGTGGCGGCGGTGGCTGGGGTGTCGTCGGTGTCGATCAGGGTGATGCGGCCGGCGTGCTCGTTCGCAGCGGTGTGGATCAGCGCCCAGACCGCGGCGTGCGCCAAATCCGGGACACCATCGTAAGCGCCGATGCTGACCGCATGGCGGGTGACGATCACCAAATGGGCGCTGGCATTGTCCGGACGGGTCAGCCAGCCCTGAAGTTGGGCCAAGGCATGCCGGGCCAGGGCGTGCACCCGCCGAAGCGGATCGGTTTCGGCGGGTCGCGGTAGGGCCCAGATGACCAGCTCCGGGCACGGGGTCAAGGTGGCCAGGTCGTCATGAATTGTGGCGCGGGACAGGTCATTCGGCAACTGCTCGGGTGAATCGGTGCACACCGCCCATGCCGTTGGCTCGTCCGCGGACACACCGGGCAGGTCGGGCAGCGACGGCCAGGTGAGCTCGAACATGCTCTCGGAGAGCCCGGCCGTCGAAGCGGGCCGGCCGATCTGGTCGGACATGGCGCGCAACGTCACCGCGCCGATGGTGATCACCGCAGCGCCGGTGGGGTCGGTGGCGTGCAGCGTGAAAGTGTCCTCGCCGGTCCGGGTGAGGTGCACGCGCAGCTCGGTGGCCGCGGTGGCATGCAGCGCAATTCCGTTGAACGCGTACGGAAGTCGCGGCGATCCCGAGTCATTCCCGTCCAGCACGGAGGCCAACGGGTGCAGGGCCGCGTCAAGCAGGGCCGGGTGGATGCCGTAGCCGGCGACCTCGGTGCCGGCGGGCAGCGCCACCTCGGCGTAGACGGCGTCGGGTCGGGCCGCATCGGTGCCGATGCTCCGCACCGATCGGAACGGACCGCCGTAGTTGTAGCCCTGCTGAGCCAGCCGGTCGTAGAAGTCGTCCTGGTCGAGCGCCTCCGCACCCAGCGCCGGCGGCGGGGAACCGGCGGCCGGCTGGCGCACGGTGAGCGCGCCGCTGGCGTGCAGCGTCCACGCGGCACGAAGCTGGCCGCCGGCGCGCGAGTGCACGCTGAACGGGCGTCGGCCCAGCTCGTCGAGCGGGTGAACCAGGACCTGCAGATCGGTCGGCGCCTGCTCCGACAACGCCAGGGCGGTGTGCAGGATCAGCTCGTCGATCATCGGGGCACCGGCGAGCTCCCCGGCCCGCAGGATCACTTCGATGAACCCCGTCGCCGGGAACAAGATGGTGTCGTTGACCCGATGGCCGCCCAGCCATTCCTGGGTGCCGGGCGACAGCCGCCCGCTGACCATGATCTGGTCTTCGTCGGCCAATTCGGCGACCGCTCCCAGCAAGGGGTGCTCGGCGCGGTCCAGGCCGAGGGCGGCGGCGTCATCGGCCGGCGTGGGGGCGAGCCAGTAGCGGCGGTGGTCGAAGGGGTAGGTGGGCAGGGCGACGGTGCGGGCGTGTGGGTAGAGCGCTGGCCATGAGGGGCTGTGGCCGTGAGTGTGCAACTGCGCCAACGCCATAGCCAGGCTGTCGTGGTCCGGACGTTCCCGGTGCAGCGTGATGACGACCGTCGACTGGGCACGCCCGGGGGTCTGTGCCAGCGTATCGGCCAGCGCGGGCGCCAACACCGGATGCGGGGACAGCTCGACAAATGTGCACTCCCCCGCGGCCAGCCGCTCGGACACCCGGTCATAAAAGCGCACCGGCTCACGCAGATTGCGATACCAGTAGCCGGCGTCCATCGTGGTGGTGTCCAACGGGTCACCCAAAACCGCATGTCCCACCGTCGAATACAACGGAATGCGGGATAAGGCCGGGCTGACTTCGCCCAGCTCGGCGAGCAGCCGCTCGCGCACCGCCTCAACCTGCGCGCAGTGCGAGGCGTAATCCACCGCAATCGCCCGGAACTGTATGCCATCGCGCTCACAGGCCGCGCTGAACTGCTCCATCGCGGAAGGCTCGCCGCTGATGATGGTGTGCGACGGGCCGTTGATCGCCGAAATGCTCAACGCCGCGCCCCACGGGCGCAGCAGGGGCTCGAGTTGCTCGGCGCCCAGCAGCACCGAGGCCATCGCACCGGCCCCACACAGTTCGCCCAGCGCCTGGCTGCGCCGCGCCACAATCTGGGCCGCCTCGGGCAGGGAAAACACGCCGGCGATGTACGCCGCGGCGATCTCGCCCTGCGAGTGTCCGATCACCGCGTCGGGCACGATGCCGTAAGAGCTGAGCACCTCGGCCAACGAGACCATCATCGTAAACAGCACCGGCTGAACCACATCGACACGATCCAGCGCCGGCGCCCCCGGCTCCTGCAACAGGACCGCGCGCACCGACCAGCCGGTGAACGGGCGCAACGCCTCGTCGCAGTCATCGACCATCGCCGCAAAGACGCGGTGGCGCTCGTAAAGCTCGCGCCCCATGCCCGGGTATTGGCCGCCCTGGCCGGGCAGGACGAACACGGTCTTGCCGCGGACCTGGGCCAGGTAGTGGTGTTGGGTGAGCTGCGGGTGGGCGTGGCCGTCGCGCAGGGCTAGCAGCGCGCCCAGCAGGTCTTCGCGGGGATCGGCGCGGTCGACCGCTCCGCCGATCACCGCCCGATACGGGTGATGAGTGCGGGTGGTGGCCAGGCTGTAGGCCACATCGGCGAGATCCAGTTCCGGATGAGCGAGCAAGTATTCGTGCAGCCGGTCGGCCTGCGCGCGCAACGCCGCGGGCGTGCGCGCCGACACCGGCCACACCCGCAGCCCGAAGTCGACACCCCCGGGTTCTTCGGCCGGCTCGACCGGCGCTTCGGGGGCTTGTTGCACGATCACGTGGGCGTTGGTGCCGCTAATCCCGAACGACGACACCGCCGCGGTGCGCGGATGATCGGCCTGCGGCCAGGGCACCGGCTCGGTCAACAGCCGCACCGTGCCCGCCGACCAATCCACATGCGGGCTCGGGGCCTCCACATTCAACGTCGGCGGCAAACTGTCATGCCGCAGCGCCTCGATCATCTTGATCAACCCCGCCACCCCCGCGGCGGCCTGGGTGTGCCCGATATTCGACTTGATCGATCCCACCCACAACGGGTGATCCGCCGAGCGGGCCGCACCATAGGTGGCGATCAGCGCACCGGCCTCGATCGGATCACCCAACGTGGTGCCGGTGCCGTGCGCCTCGACCACATCGACCTGACCAAGCCCGATGCCCGCGTTGGCCGCCGCCTGGGCGATGACGCGTCGCTGCGCGGGCCCATTGGGCGCCGTCAGCCCGTTGGAGGCGCCGTCCTGGTTGATCGCCGACCCCGCGATCACCGCCACCACCGGATGATCATTGCGCCGCGCATCGCTGAGCCGCTCGAGCACCAGCACCGCCGCGCCCTCGCCCCAGCCGGTGCCATCGGCGTTGGCCGAGAACGCTTTACAGCGCCCGTCGGCGGCCAATCCGCGCTGGCGGGCGAACTCGGTGAAGACCGACGGCGTCGTCATCACCGTCACCCCACCGGCCAACGCCAACGAAGACTCGCCATTGCGCAGCGACTGACACGCCAAATGCGTGGCCACCAACGACGACGAACAGGCCGTATCAATCGTGATCGCCGGGCCCTGCAACCCCAGCGCATAAGCGATTCGCCCGGAGGCCACGCTTGGGGACAGGCCGGTCAGCGCGTAGCCCTCCACTCCCTCCGAGCCACCCCCGCCGTAGGACTGTGACCACGCGCCGACGAACACGCCGGTCGCGGTACGCACCAACCCGGCCGGGTCAATTCGGGCCGTTTCCAACGCTTCCCAGCACACCTCCAGCAGCTGCCGCTGCTGGGGATCCATGGTTTGGGCCTCACGCCCCGAGATCCCGAAGAACTCGGCGTCGAACTCGGCCGCGTCCGCCAGGAACCCTCCGGAGCGGGTGTAGGTCTTGCCCACCGCATCCGGGTCGGGGTCGAACAACTCCCCCAAATTCCAACCCCGGTCGGCCGGAAACGCCCCGACGGCGTCGGTGCCGCTGGCCACCAGGTCCCACAATGCCTCCGGCGAATCCACCCCACCGGGGAATCGGCACGCCATGCCCACCACGGCGATCGGCTCGTCCACCGCCACCTGCGACTCCACCGGCGAGGCCGCCGCGACCGGCCCGATCAGCAGCTGGGCTAGGTGGGCGGCCAACTCGTCGGGGGTGGGATAGTCGAACGCCAGCGTCGGCGGCAACGGCAGCTCGGTCTCGGTCTTGAGCCGGTCGAGCAATTCGGTGGCTTTCACCGAATCAAAACCAAGGTCGCGAAACGCCGACCCGGGGTCGATGTCGTCCGGGCTGGGACGCCCCAACACCGCCGCCGCCTGCGCGCAGACCATCCCCACCAGCAGGTCTTGTTGCTGCTGGCTTAGCGTGCGAACACGTTGGGCCAATCCCGAGTCGGCCCCGGCGTCCGCGGCGGTGTCCTCGACCGCGCGCGGCTGTGACGGGCCGATGTGCGCGTCCAAACGGGTGAATGCGCCCTGCTGATAAAGCTTTGAGCAATCCCGTCGCCTCACCTTGCCGCTCGTGGTGAGGGGAATCGAATGTGGCGGCACCAGAACGAGATCCGCGACGCTCAGTTCGTGCGTCCTCGATATCGCTGCGATGATTTCACGCCGGGTGGCGATCAACCGTTGCGCGTCCTCTTCGGAATCGCCGCCGGGCTTGAGTTCGACGATTGTGACAAGTTTCTCGGGACCGTCATCATCCGAAACCGCGATCGCCACGCAGCGGCCGCGTGTGATCTCCTGGATCGTCGCCTCGATGTCGTCGGGAGAATGGTTGCGCCCGTAGACGATCAGGAGATCCTTGATCCGGCCGACGATGAACATCTCGCCTTCGGAGTAGAAGCCCAGGTCCCCCGTCCGCAGCCATGGCCCTTCCGGTGTGCCGTCCGACGCGCCGACGATCGTTCTGCCGAAGACACGTTCTGTCTCTTCGGGTTTCTGCCAATAGCCCGAGCAGACGTTCTCGCCGATCGTCCAGATCTCGCCGACCGTGCCCTCCGGGCACTCCATGCTCGTCTCGGGGTCGACGATTCGCACGATCGGCCACTTCGGCATGCCATAACTGACCAGCGGGATACCGGCACCATCCGCGCACCGCTCACCACGGCCGGCGGTCATCTGCTCCGAATCGAAAGAAACGGTCACCGGGGGGTGGCCCGATTCGCGGGTCGCCACCACGAGGGTGGCTTCCGCGAGTCCGTAGGAGGGACGCAACGCCTCGGGCCGGAAGTTGAAGCGGGCGAACCGGTCCGCGAAGCGCCATAGCGTCGGGGGGTTCACGCGTTCGGCGCCGTTGAGGATGGTGTGCACGCCCCCGAGGTCCAGCCCCGCCAGGTCGTCGTCCGACGTCTTTCGCGTCGCCAATTCGAAGGCGATGTTGGGTGCGGCCGAGAAGGCGTGCGGATTGCCGGCCAGCATTTGCATCCACCGCGCCGGGCGCTGCAGGAAGGCCGGCGGGCTCGTGAGCACGGTGGGGAATCCCCACAGGACCGGGAAGGCGATGCCCAGGATCAAACCCATGTCGTGGAACAGCGGCAGCCACGACACCACGGTGGTGTCCGGCGGTGCCATGCCCCCGTCCGCCTCGTAGTACATGGCCATGATCTGCTCGCAGTTGACCTGAATGTTCTTGTGCGAGACGACAACTCCCGCGGGCGTCCGGGTCGACCCGGAGGTGTATTGCAGGTGCGCGATGCTCGTCGCGCCGTGGGCGTCCGCGGCGACCGTTTGCCGAGAGTCAAGATCCAGCCGATCGACCTCGACGACCGATGGCGCACCGGGCTCCGACTTCGCATACTCGGCGATGACGTCCACGGCAGCGGATGTGGTCAGAATCGTCGAAGGCGACGCGTCATGCAGGACGGCGCTGACCCGCTCGTCGCTGGCGCCCCCCACCGGCATCGACAGCGGAACCGCGATCTGACCGGCCTGCAGTGCGCCGAGAAAGCCGACGACGTACTCGAGCCCCTGCGGCGCCAGGATGACGGCGCGATCGCCGGTTGACGCGCAAGATTTGAGTTCCCGTGCGAGGTTCAGCGTGCGGCGATACAGCTGTGACCACGTCAGGCTTTCCGCAGCGCCCTCCCAGTCGTTCTCGTAATCGACATAGGTGAACGCCAGGTCGTTGGGCCGCGAACTGGCACGCTCCCGCAGGACCTCGGGAATGGAATGCTCAAGCACAGCTTGACGATACCGATGAACGCACGGGGCGTCGGCGAAACCGCCCAGCCCAGAAAAGCCGCTGGCGCGCGGCTGAGCACGTGGGTTTTCGCTTCGGCTCCCGGCTGCTACGCGGGCAGGTGCAGCCTCATGACCTCGATCAGGTGACGTCCGACGTCGTCGAGCGGATCGGTCGACTGCGTCGCGATCGCGAGGATGACGGCGCCTTCGATGGCGGCGACCGTGAGGGTCGCGAGTGAGCGTGCGTTGTCACGATCGGCGCCGGAGCTGACCAGCCGGTCGGCCAGGATCGCCTGCCAGTCACCAAAGGCCTCGCGGGCCGCCTGGGCGGCCGCCGGCGCTTCGGAGCGACCCAGGACGGCCGCCACAATCGGGCAGCCCGCTTGGAGCTGCGTCGCGGTCAGCTGCGCCTTCCACGCGTCGATAAAGGTCTGGATCGCCTCGGCGGGATCCCCGCCGTCGTGCCCCGACCGGATCACCGCCGTCAACTCGTCCCCCGCCAGGCGGGTGGCTTCGGCGACGAGCTCGGCCTTGCCGCCGGGAAAGTTCAGGTAGACGGTCCTGCGGGCGACTCCGCTGTCCTCCAGCAGCGCGTTGAGGCCCGTTCCGGCGACTCCCCGCCGTCGCACCAATCCCGTGACGCTGGCGATGAGAGCATCCCGCGCCGACATATGTCGCCGCCTTTCGTTGCACCTAAGGCTTGAACTATACCAATCGGTCTACTAGCCTGAGCGCCATGACGAGCACCAACGCGCAGAAGACGCTGCGAAAGTTCCGGAGGGAACGTGCGATCGGACGCTATCTGCTCAACCCGGCGGTGAAGGGGTTGAGCGCGCTCGGGGTGCGCACCGCCATGGCCACCGAACTGGAGACCATCGGCCGCAAGACCGGCCAGGCGCGCCGGGTTCCGGTGTCGGCCCAATTCGACGACGGCGGCGCGTGGGTTATCTGCCAGCACGGCAGCCGCTCCGGCTGGGGCAAGAACATCGCCGACAACCCGAATGTCCGCCTGCGACAGGGCAATCAGTGGCGCACCGGGTTCGCGACATTCCGGCCGGACGACGACGTCGTCGCGCGCGCCCGCAAGTTCGGACGGCTGGCGGCCAAGATGGTGAAGGCGTTGGAGACGACGCCGGTGTCCGTCCGAATCGACTTCACCTAGTTGCTAAGCGCCCGGCGCGTACTGCCAGACCGTGTCGTGGCCCGCCGCCGTCGTCGGGTTGCACCACATGGTGTGCCCGGCGGCGTCGCGCGCGGTGGCGTTCCGCACGGAGCACGGGTGGCCAGCGGCCGGGAGGTTGAAGTAGGCGACCGCCATACCGATCGCGATGATGATCGCGGTGGCGGAAGAGACCATCGCCAACCGGAGGAATCCGAGTTTCCTGTTCGCCTTCTTCTCCGCCGTGGTGCGCATGGGGTGCTCCTCCCGTCAGATGCCGGATCGTTGCTGCTCGTGAACTGAGCATCGGCGGGAGGGCTTGAGGGATCCTCAATGGATTCTTGGTGAGCGTTTGGGCCGGTGAGCGCGCCAAGTACCGTTATCCGGGTGAGCCAGTCCGACCCCGTCCTATACAGCGTCGACGCCCGCGTCGCGCTCATCACCGTCAACGATCCCGATCGGCGCAACGCCTTCACCGACGAGATGTCGGCGCGCCTGCGGGAGGCCGTGGAGCGGGCCGAGGCCGATCCCGACGTGCACGCCGTCGTGGTCACCGGCGCGGGCAAGGCTTTTTGCGCCGGCGCCGACCTCAGCGCCCTGGGCGCCGCAGGTGCGGGCGCGGCGGAGTCGGGGCTGCGGCGCATCTACGACGGCTTCATGGCCGTCGGCAACTGCCGGTTGCCCACGATCGCCGCGGTCAACGGGGCGGCCGTCGGCGCGGGCCTGAACCTGGCCTTGGCCGCCGACGTGCGCATCGCGGGGCCCGGCGCGTTGTTCGACGCCCGCTTCCAAAAGCTCGGCCTCCACCCCGGCGGGGGCGCGACCTGGATGCTGCAACGCGCGGTGGGTCCCCAGGTCGCGCGCGCTGCCCTGTTGTTCGGGATGCGCTTCGACGCCGAATCCGCTGTGCGGCACGGGTTGGCGCTCACCGTCGCCGACCATCCCGTCGCCGCGGCGCTGGAGCTGGCCGCGGGTCCCGCGGCGGCTCCCCGTGACGTGGTGCTGGCGACCAAGGCGACCATGCGCGCCACGATCAACCCGGGATCGGTGGACACCGAGCAGCACGACCTCGCCATGCTCACGGAGCTCGGCCCGCAGGCGTTCTCCATCCAATCGCCGGAATTCGCAAGCAGATTGGCCGCGGCGCGGCGCCGTTAGACGACCACCGCGTCCGCGTTTCAGCGGGGCCGCTAGCTCGTGGGATCTCCCGCGCAATGGGTGTGGTCCTTGAGGACCGTTCCCCCGGCGGAGTTTGCAACTGCGGCGGCCTCCGCGTCCTCACGTGTGGCACCCCAGCCGCCGAAGTATCTGGTGTGCGCCGGGGGCATGGCGATCGCCACGCACCCGCCCGGCCCGCTGGCCAACAGGCGACAGTCGCTGATCGTATTGCGACACGCCGACATCACCGTCTTCTCCGCGTCGGATTGGCTGCTTCCCCCAGTGGTGAACTTGATCTTCCCCGTGGAATCCGAGATCGCCATGGCAATCCACGGGTCGTCGGCATGAGCGAGCGGCATTGCCGCGAATGCCATCCCGATCGCGATTGCTACGGCCGCTGGTTTCTTCATGGCGCTCCCCGCCCTTTCCCATTGCGCTGCGCCGCAGTGGCGCAGGTAAGCGCGAGGAGACGATTCTCCCCCGTTACCGCTGCGCGCGCGACAGCAGCCCGGCCACCACCGCCCTGACCTGCACGTTTACCGCGAGGAGTCGTTTCTCAAATCGCGGGGAGGCGCAACCTGTGGTACACCATCACCAGCGCTCGGCGCACCTGAACGGATCCAGAGGGGAACACGAGCATGGCCATCGGACGACGATTCGTAGTTACCACGATGTTCGCCGGTTTAGTCGTCGTCGCGGCCGGGACGGCGTGGGCTGACACGCCGACCATGGACGGCAGCTACACCGAGACCGCGACACTGCCTTCCGGTGGAACCCTCACCTCCAGCTGGACGGTCAACTCCTGCGGCGACGGATGCGTCTTCATCAAGGCGGGCGCGGGCGGGAGCCAGGCGCGGTTGGTCGACGGGCAATGGGTGCTCGACACGCTCAACAACATCAGTTGCGCGGACGGTTCATACACGCAATACGGGGCGAGCTCGCACATGACGTGGGATCCGAACACCCTCACCGGAACGGCCCAACACACCTACATCGTGCCGGCCTGCGGCCGACCGGCGGGCTACACCGAGACCGACCAGATAAAGATCGAACAGACCCCCTCGACGTCGGCGACGCCGACGCCGACGCAGACGCCGGCGTCCTCCTGACGCCTACAGGTCCAGCAGAGCGGTCTCGGGCGACTCCATCAGATCCCGCAGCTCGCAGACGAACTGCGCCACCTGGGCGCCGTCGGCGATGCGATGATCGAACACGCACGTCATGCTCATCGTCGACCGGACAACAACCTCGTCGCCGACGACAAGCGGTCGTGGCCTGATCGCTCCCATGCCCAGGATCGCCGCCTCCGGATGGTTGATCACCGGCACGCCGTCGTCCACGCCCAGCGCCCCGAAGTTCGACACCGTGAACGTCGAGCCCAGCAACTGCGCGGGCGTCAGGCTGCCCTCCCGCGCGCCGGCGATCAATTCGGCTGTCCTGCTAGCCAGTTCGCGGGTCGTCTTGTTCTGTGCGTCGCTGATCACCGGGACCAGCAGCCCCCGTTGGGTGGCCACGCCGAACCCCAGATGCACGCCTCGATGGACCTGCACCTGCGGTCCTTCGGGCGAGTCGACCCAGGTCGAGTTGAGAATCAGGTTGCGGCCCAAGGCGATAACGAGAAGCCGCAGCGTCAGCACGAACGGCGTGATCTCCGGGTGAGCCGGACGACAACGGTCGCGCAGCCGCAGCAGCGCGCTGCAGTCGACGTCGACGCGGACCGTGGCGGCCGGGATTTCTTTGTGGGACAACGCCATCTTCTCGGCCATCCGGGCCTGCACGCCGCGGACCGGCCGAATGTCCCGCCCCGTCCCGCGGGCGGCCGCCAGCACGTCGGCGCGGGTGATGATCTCTCCCGGATCGCGCCGGATCGACGCGAGGTCGACCGCGAGTTCCTTGGCCAGCTTGCGCGCGGGTGGCGCGGCGAGCGGCCGGGCGGCCCGTCGGCTCGCGTCGATGGCCGCGTCGGCGCCGTAGCCGACCAGCGTCGGCGCCGCGGCCTCACCGTTGGTGCCGGCGGGCGCGGTGTCGATGCGGACCAGCACCGCGCCGACCTTGAGCACATCGCCCGCGGCCCCGTTGGTCTCGACGATTCGCCCGGCGTACGGGCTCGGGATTTCCACCTCGGCCTTGGCGGTTTCCACCGAACACAAGACCTGGTTGAGCTCGACCTCGTCGCCGGCGGTGACGTACCAGCACGACACCGTCACCTCTTCCAGCCCCTCGCCGAGGTCGGGAACCCGGAACGGCTTGATGCGCTCGTCGGTGCTCACGGCAGGCCCAGCACGCGCTCGACGCAGTCCAGCAGCCGGTCGGGGCCGGGTAACCACAGCCTTTCCAACCGGGCCGGCGGATAGGGCGTGTCAAAACCACAGGCGCGCAATACCGGTGCCTCCAGCTCGTAGAACATCTCCTCCTGGATGCGGGCGGCCAGGCCGGCCCCGTAGCCCAGGCTGCGCGGTCCTTCGTGCAACACCACGCAGCGCCCCGTCCGATGGATCGACGCGGCGATCGTGTCGAAGTCCAGCGGGACCAGTGACCGCAGATCGATGACCTCCAGGCTCCAGTCGTGTTGGCGCTGGGCATCTTCCGCGGTGGCCACGGCGGTTCTCACCAGGCTGCCGTAGGTTATGACGGTCACGTCCCGGCCCGGGCGCCGCACGATCGCCTGCCCGATGGACGGTTCCGGCCGGCTGACGTCGACCAGGCCGCGGCCCTGGTAGCGCCGCTTCGGCTCGAGGTACATCACCGGGTCGGGGCAGGCGATCGCGTGGCGAAGCAGCCAATAGGCGTCGCCCGGGCTGGACGGCACCACCACCTTCAGGCCGGCGGTGTGCGCCCAGTAGGACTCCGTGGAGTCCGAATGATGTTCGGCCGCACCGATTCCGCCGAACGACGGGATCCGGACGGTGACGGGCATGTTGATCTCGCCGCGGGTGCGGGTGCGGTACTTGGCCAGGTGGCTGACCACCTGATCGAAGGCCGGGTAGGAGAATCCGTCGAACTGGATCTCCGGCACCGGGACAAAGCCGCGCAGCGCCAGGCCGACCGCGATGCCGATGATGGCCGACTCCGCCAGCGGCGTGTCGAAACACCTTTGCTCGCCGAAGGTTTGGGCGAGCCCTTCGGTCACCCGGAAGACCCCGCCTTCGACGGAGACATCCTCGCCGAACACCAGGACGCGATCGTCGGCTTCCATCGCGTCGTGCAGCGCGCGGTTGAGCGCCTGCACCATGGTCAGCTGTTGCGTTCCGGTTGCCGCATCAAGGGCGGGCAGACCCGGGGGCTCGGCGAGCTGGGTCACTCGAGCCTCCCCAGTTCGGCCAGAAGCTGTTGGCGTTGTGCCTCCAGCCCGGGCGTGATCTCGGCGTACACCGTGGTGAACACCTCGTCGACGTCGAAGTCGGGCGCGTCGAACACCGCCTCGCGCAGTTCGGACCGCAGCCGCTTTCCGCGCGCGATGACCCGATCCTCCAGGCGTTGCGACCACAGGTCCCGGCCCTGTAAGTACGTGCGGTAGCGCGGGATCGGGTCCAGCGCCGCCCACCGGTCCACTTCATCCTGGCTGCGGTATCGGCTCGGATCGTCGGAGGTGGTGTGCGGGCCGAGCCGGTAGGTGACCGCCTCGATCAACGTCGGGCCGCCACCGGCCCGGGCCCGGGCGGCGGCCTCGGCCGTCACCGCGTAGCACGCCAGGACGTCGTTGCCGTCCACCCGGATCCCGGGCATTCCGTAGCCGATTGCCTTGTGCGCGATGGAAGGAGCGGCCGTCTGTTTGGAGACCGGCACCGAAATCGCCCACTGGTTGTTCTGCACGTAGAACACGCACGGCGTCGTAAACACGGCGGCGAAGTTCAGCGCCTCGTGCACGTCGCCCTCGCTGGTGGCGCCGTCGCCGAGGAAGGCCACCGTCACCGAATCCTCCCCCAGGCGTTGCGCGGCCATCGCCGCGCCGACGGCGTGCAGGGTCTGGGTGCCGATCGCGATCGACATTGGGGCGCAGCATTTCTTGGTGAAATCGAGGCCGCCGTGCCACGTTCCCCGCCACGCGGCCCCCACGTGCCCGGGTGGGATACCGCGCACCAGATAGGCGCCGAGCTCACGATATTGCGGAAACAGCCAGTCGGTCTTGCGCAGGCACGCCGCGGCGCCGACCTGGGCGGCTTCCTGGCCGCGGCACGACGCGAACAGCGCCAGTTGCCCTTGGCGTTTCAGGTTGACGAACTCGGTGTCGAGCTCGCGGGTGACGACCATCATCTCGTAGAGCCAGCACAGCGTCTCCGGCGGAAGGTCGCGGCCGTAGCGCCGCTCGGCGGTCGGCGTGCCGTCGGCGGCGATGAGCTGGATCGGCTCCAGGTCGACGGTCATCGGCTTCCGAGCGAATTCCGTCATACCGCCTCCTTGGCGATCGCCAACTCCAGGAGAGTCTCCGCTCGCCGCGAGACTGGCGTATCCCCCATTATGCGCCCAAATACGAAGACGCCGCGTTGATCGCGGCTCAGCAAAAAGCGTGTCGCATAAGCGACCCGCTAACATCTTGCCGGTGGTCCGCGGAGACGACTGAAGGGTGCGCGGATGTCAACTAAACCTGGAGCGGACATCGTCTGCCCACCCCGAGGCATGGGCATGTTCGGCCCGGAATGCCTGTCGCGGTGCGCGTTTCGATCAATCGACACCCAATCAATACGGGCGCCCCGCCGTGGGTGCCATGACACTCGGCCAATGTGATTACCCTAACGCCATGAAGCGTTCGACGGCCATCGGGCATCTTGTCGAGATGGCGACGGTCGCGGCGCAGTGGCTGGAACTCGGCGACCGACATCGGTGGCCCCTGAATGAGATATGGGTGACCGGGGGGCTGCTGTCGCTCGCTGAGACCCTGGACACGGGAGCAGTCGTGCTCGTTCTCGATCTTCCCGCCGAGGAGCTTCCCTGGCTGGCAATACACCCCGCCGGAGAAGCGATTGGCCACCAACTGGGTCTCGGTAAGCGGCCGTTTCTCTGGTGTTACCGACCGCGAGCATGGCCGGCATGGAGTCATCAGCATCGGCGGGTAGTGAAGGTCTGGGCCGTTGACACCGGCCTTGACTTGTCGGCGATCGACGCCCTCCGGTCGCGCCGGTTGGAGCGCCTGGCCATTGTCCAGCCGTCCGACGCCGAGCTGACGACGCAGTTGCGGGCCGAGCTGGCAGTGTCGCGTGAGCACCTGCGATCTGTGCTCGAGGGCTACTGGGACCGCGACTGGCGCCGACGCCACAAAGGCTATGACGAATCGCCCGAGGATCACCTGTGGCGGGCGGCAACCGCTCTGGCTGAGATGCTGGACGCCGTTGACAATCTGAGTCAGTGACTGGTTGCGCGCTTCATGCGGCCGAATAGTTTTCCAGCGTTAGCGACGCCCCGGCGGTCCCAGACGATCAAAGTCGGGTCCTAACGGCCGCGGGAGCGGAGCGTGGCGAACATGCAGGTATGGCATAGTTATGGCATGAATCGCATACGATTGAGCACCACGGTGGACGCCAAGTTATTGAGCAGTGCGCGCGACGTGCGTGCGGGCATCACTGACGCCGCCCTCATCGATGAGGCTCTCGGTGCCTTACTCGCTCGTCATCGATCGGGTGAGATTAATGCGAGCTATGCCGCCTACGACGAGCACCCGGCCGATGAGCCTGACGAGTGGGGTGACCTGGCGTCCTGGCGGCGGGCGGCGGGGGCTTCGTGAGTGAACTGCCAGCACGCGGAGAGGTGTGGTGGTGCGAAATGCCCGAGATCGGTCGGCGCCCGGTTGTGGTGCTGTCGCGTGATGCGGCGATCCCTCGGCTTCGACGCGCACTCGTCGCTCCCTGCACCACGACCGTCCGAGGGCTGGCAAGCGAAGTCATCCTTGAACCTGGTGTCGATCCGATCCCCCGGCGTTCGGCGGTCAACCTGGACTCGGTCGAAAGTGTCTCGATCGCAGTATTGGTCAGTCGGCTTGGCCGGCTTGCCGATACCCGGATGCGCGCGATCTGCACTGCCCTTGAGGTCGCAGTTGACTGCTCCGGCTGACGCCATAGCAAGCCGGCAGGTTCGGTGACCGAATTCGTATTGCCCGCAAACGGCTCTGCTCGCCAACAAACTCATTATCTTAAAGAAGCGATTCGGCCCAGCAGGCTCGAATGGACGTCAGCATCTGAGCGTACGACGAAATCGGATACCGGGGGCTATCAGTAGAGTGCGCCGCGTTCAGAAGTCGTTGTACCACAAAATATTCCGATATAAGAGCTTACCGATAATCGGTCGGTTTCGACGTGTATTTTCTCGTGACGTAGCAGTCGGGTTCGATAGCAACGCACCCGTTGACTCCGAGCCCCAAGTTGACCAAGGTCGGTCGCGGCGGTAGAAGCACGACGGCTCCGCGACGTCGATCAGTTAGCCCGACGCGGGCTCCCCCGCCCGCCGCAGCAACATCTCCGCGTGCTTGAGCACCGGCGAGTCGACCATCTGTCCCTCGAACGCGAACACGCCACGCTCGGTGCGCGCCGCCGCCAACACCCGGTGTGCCCAGTCCAGCTTCTCCTCGCTGGGGCGGTAGGCCTCCCGCACGACGGCGACCTGGCTGGGGTGGATGCAGACGGTCGCGTCGAAACCGACGGCGACGGCGTCGTCGGCCTCGGCCCGGAGGCCCTCGATGTCCCGGATGTCCAAATGGACGGCGTCGAGCGCGATCCGGCCGAACGCGGACGCCGCGAGCAGGGCGGCCGAGCGCACGTGCCGGGCGACGTCGCGATAGGTGCCGTCGGCCAGCCGGCTGGAGCTGCCGCCGAGGGTGGCGACCAGGTCCTCGGCACCCCACATCACGGCCGCGGTGCCCTCGGCCGCGGCGATCTCGGCGACGAACACCGCGCCGCGCGGCGTCTCGATCAGCGCGACCACCTCGCGCGGCGCCAGCGCGGTGACCTGCGCGGCCGATTCGGTCTTGGAGAGCATCACCGTGGTGTAGGCGGTCTCGGCCAGTGCCTCCAGGTCGCGGGCGTACTCGTCGGTGCCGGCGGCGTTGATCCGCACCACGGTGCGCTCGGGGTCCAGCGGGGTTTCCCGCAGCGCCTTGCGGGCAGCGGGCTTGTCGGCGTCGGCCACGCCGTCTTCGAGGTCGAGGATCACGACGTCGGCCGCGGCGGCGGCCTTGGCGAAACGCTCGGGACGGTCGGCCGGGCAGAACAACCAGGCCGGGCCGGCGGCGCGCAGGTCCATCACGACTCCTCTGTGTCTGGCCGCTTTTGTACCAGGGTGGTCCGCACCGCCCGCGCCACGACGTCGCCGTGCTGGTTGCGGCCCGTGTGCTCGAGGGTGACGATGCCCTCGCCGGGCCGGCTCTTCGACTCGCGCTTGTCGGTGCACACGGTCTCGGCGTACAGGGTGTCGCCGTGGAAGACGGGCTTGGGGAACGACACCTCGGAGAAGCCGAGGTTGGCGACGATCGTGCCGAGTGTCAACTGCGCCACCGACAGCCCCACCAGCGTGGAGAGGGTGAACATCGAGTTCACCAACCGCTCGCCGCGGAAGCCCGGCTGCTCGGCGGCCCACGCCGCGTCCAGGTGCAGCGACTGGGTGTTCATCGTCAGCGTGGTGAACAACACGTTGTCGGCCTCGGTGACGGTGCGGCCGGGACGGTGCAGGTAGGTGGTGCCGATCTCGAACTCCTCAAACCACAAGCCCCGCTGGATAATCGACCGGGGTTCCGTCATGAGCGCCGCTCTCCCCCGCAAGCGGGAGGTGCCCCCACCTCATCGCTCAGTCCCCCTCGCCGCTGCGCGGCTGGGGGCACCCCCACTGCATCGTCGCCGGCGCGCGTCACGACAGCCCCAGCGACCGCGCGATCAGCATCAGCTGCACTTCCGTAGTGCCTTCACCGATCTCGAGGATCTTGCTGTCGCGATAGTGGCGCGCCACCGGATACTCGTTCATGAAGCCATAGCCGCCGTGGATCTGCGTGGCGTCGCGGGCGTTGTCCATCGCGGCCTCGGAGGAAACCATCTTCGCGATCGCCGCCTCCTTCTTGAAGGGCTTGCCCGCCAACATCTTCGCGGCGGCCTCGTAATACGCCGTGCGCGCGACGTGGGCGCGGGCCTCCATCCGCGCGATCTTGAAGCTGATCGCCTGATACGAACCGATCGGCTGGCCAAACGACTGGCGTTCCTTGGCGTACTTGACGCTTTCATCGACGCAGCCCTGCGCGACCCCGGTCGCCAGCGCGGCGATCGCGATGCGGCCCTCGTCCAGGATGGACAGGAAGTTCGCGTAGCCGGTCCCGCGGGCGCCCAACAGGTTCTCCTCCGGGACGCGGGCGTCGGCGAAGCTCAGCGGGTGGGTGTCGGACGCGTTCCAGCCGACCTTGTTGTAGACCGGTTCGACGGTGAACCCCGGTGTGCCGCTGGGCACGATGATCGTCGAGATCTCCTTCTTGTCGCCCGCCAGGGTTCCGGTGACCGCCGTGACGGTGACCAGCGACGTGATGTCGGTGCCGGAGTTGGTGATGAACTGCTTGCTGCCGTTGATCACCCACTCACCGTCGTCGAGCCGGGCGGTGGTGCGAGTGGCGCCCGCGTCGGAGCCGGCACCCGGCTCCGTCAGCCCGAAACCCGCCAGCGCCCGGCCGGCGGTCAGGTCCGGCAGCCATTTCTGCTTCTGCTCCTCGGTGCCGAACCGGTAGATCGGCATCGCGCCGAGCCCGACGCCAGCCTCCAGCGTGATGGCCACCGACTGGTCGACCTTGCCGAGTTCTTCCAGCGCGAGCGCCAGCGCGAAGTAGTCGCCGCCCATGCCGCCGTACTCCTCCGGAAAGGGCAGCCCGAACAAGCCCATCTCGGCCATCTTGGCGACGACCTCGTACGGGAAGCTGTGTTCCTCATCGTGTTTGGCCGACACCGGCGCGACCACGGTCCGCGCGAAGTCGGCGACGGTGTCGCGAAGGTCCTCGTATTCCTTGGGTAACGTTCCCCCGGAAATCGTAGTAATTGTTGTCGTCATGATCCGTCCTTAATTCGAGCCAGCACCTGATCGACTTTCACCTGATCGCCGACCGATACGAGCAGCTCCGCTCGACCCGAAACCGGTGCGGGCAGAGAATGTTCCATCTTCATCGCCTCGACGACGACGATCACGTCGCCCTCGGAGACCTCGTCGCCGGAGCTGACCTGCACGGCGATCACGTTGCCGGGCATGGGGCTGACGACCTCGGCCGGCCGCTCGCCTGCCGCGCGGTGAATCTTGTGCTCCTCAGCCTCGCGCAGGTGCCAGGTTCCCCGCTCGTCGGCGATCCACAGGTGCCGGTCGGCCTCGGCCCACCAGTAGTCGCGGCGCCGCCCGTCCAGCGTCGCGCTCATCCGTGCGCTGTCGAGTTCCGCGCTGGCGGAAACGATCTCGCCCTCGCCGACCTGAACCCGGGCGGCCTCGGGCGTTCCCCATACCGACACCGTCTCGCTGCGCAGCGGGGTGCGCATCGCGGTGCGCACCGGCGCGGCGCCACCACCGACCCGCCATCCCGTCGGCACCGCCCACGGGTTCCCCCGGCCGCGGCGCGCCAGAACCCACTGGCGGTACAGCCCGCCTGCGGCGAGCACGTCGTCGGGCGCCGGCGCCGGCGCGAAGTCCGCCAGCCGCTCGTCGAGCAGCGCGGTGTCCAGATCACCGGCGCGCACCCGGTCATCGGCCAGCAGGAAGCGGAGGAATTCGACGTTGGCCTGCACGCCGAGGATCACGGTTTGCCCCAGTGCCCGATCGAGTTTCGCGAGCGCCTCCTCGCGATCGTCGCCGTGGGCGATCACCTTGCTCAGCATCGGGTCGTAGTCGCTGCCGACCCGCGTGCCGGCCAGCAGCGACGAGTCCACCCGCACGCCGGCACCCGACGGTTCGGACACCGCGAGCACTTCGCCGCCGGTGGGCAGGAACCCGCGCGCGGGATCCTCCGCGTACACGCGGGCCTCGATCGCGTGCCCGCGCAGTTCGATGTCGTCCTGGGCGAACCCCAGCTTCTCGCCGGCGGCCACCCGCAGCTGCCACTCCACCAGGTCCAGGCCCGTGACCGCCTCGGTGACCGGATGCTCCACCTGCAGCCGGGTGTTCATCTCCATGAAGAAGAACTCGTCGGGACGCTCCGCGGAGACGATGAACTCCACCGTCCCCGCGCCGACGTAGTCCACGCTGCGGGCGGTGTTGCAGGCCGCGGCGCCGATCCGCGCGCGTGTCGCGGGATCGAGCAGCGGCGAGGGCGCCTCCTCGATGACCTTCTGGTGGCGCCGTTGCAGGCTGCACTCGCGCTCGCCCAGATGAACCACGTTGCCGTGCGTGTCGGCGAGCACCTGCACCTCGATATGCCTGGGCCGCAACACAAACCGCTCCAGGAACAGCGTGTCGTCGCCGAACGAGGAGGCGGCCTCCCGTCGCGCACCCACCAGCGCCTCGCGCAGCCGCGCGGGGTCCTCCACCAGCCGCATGCCCTTGCCGCCGCCGCCGGCGGACGGCTTGATCAACACCGGATAGCCGATCTCGTCGGCGGCGGCGACGAGTTCGTCATCGGTCAGGCCCGGCTTGGCTATTCCGGGCACCACCGGGACGTCGAACGCGGCGACGGCGTTCTTCGCGGTGATCTTGTCGCCCATCACCTCGATCGCCCGTGGCGGCGGGCCCAGGAACACCACGCCGGCGCGCTCGCACGCCGCGGCGAAATGCGCGTTCTCCGAGAGGAACCCGTAGCCCGGGTGGATCGCCCGGGACCCGGTGCGCACCGCGGCGTCGACGACCTTGTCGATGTCGAGGTAGCTTTCCCGCGCCGCGGCGGGCCCGAGGCGCACGGCGGTGTCGGCCTCGAGCACGTGCCGCGCGGCGGCGTCGGGGTCGCTGTAGACGGCGACCGACCGGATGCCGAGCCGGCGCAGCGTGCGGATCACCCGCACCGCGATCTCGCCGCGGTTGGCCACTAATACGGTTTCGAACATCGCCTCACATCCGGAATACGCCGTAGGAGACCGGTTCCAGCGGCGCATGGGCGCACGCCGAAAGGGCAAGCCCAAGAATCGTTCTGGTGTCGGCCGGGTCGATGATGCCGTCGTCCCACAATCGCGCCGTCGAGTAGTAGGGGTTGCCCTGGTCCTCGTACTGCGCCCGGATGGGGGCCTTGAACGCCTCCTCGTCGTCGGCCGACCACGGTTTGCCCGCCGCGCTGAGCTGCTCGCCGCGTACCGTCGCCAGCACCGACGCGGCCTGCTCGCCGCCCATCACCGAGATGCGTGCGTTGGGCCACATCCACAGGAAGCGGGGCGAATACGCGCGTCCACACATCGAGTAGTTGCCCGCCCCGTAGGAGCCGCCGATGACGACGGTCAGCTTGGGCACCCGGGCGCAGGCCACGGCCGTGACCATCTTGGCGCCGTGCTTGGCGATGCCGCCGGCCTCGTAGTCGCGGCCGACCATGAACCCGGCGATGTTCTGCAGAAATAGCAGCGGAATCCTGCGCTTGTCGCACAGCTCGATGAAATGCGCGCCCTTCAAAGCCGATTCGCTGAACAGCACGCCGTTGTTGGCGACGATGCCCACGGGATGGCCCTGGATGCGCGCGAAGGCCGTCACCAGCGTCTTGCCGTAATTGGCCTTGAATTCGCTGAATTCGCTGCCGTCGACCAGGCGCACGATGACCTCGTGCACGTCGTAGGGCACGCGGGGATCCGGTGGCACCACGTCGTAGAGCTCAGTCTGTGCGTGCCTGGGCTCGACCGACGGTTGCACCTCCCACTGGGCGGGCTCGCGCGGCCCGAACGTGGCCGCGATGGACCGGACGATCCGCAGCGCGTCCTCGTCGTCGTCGGCGAGGTGGTCGGTGACGCCGGAGACCCGCGAATGCAGGTCGCCGCCGCCGAGTTCCTCGGCCGAGACGATCTCACCGGTGGCGGCTTTGACCAACGGCGGGCCGCCGAGAAAGATGGTGCCCTGCTCGCGCACGATGACGGCCTCGTCGCTCATCGCCGGCACGTAGGCGCCGCCCGCCGTGCACGATCCCAACACCGCGGCCACTTGCGGAATCCCCTTGGCGCTCATGGTCGCCTGGTTGTAGAAGATCCGGCCGAAGTGCTCGCGGTCGGGAAAGACCTCGTCCTGGCGCGGCAGAAACGCGCCGCCGGAGTCGACCAGGTAGATGCACGGCAGCCGATTCTGCAACGCGACTTCCTGCGCGCGCAGGTGCTTCTTGACCGTCATCGGGTAGTAGGTGCCGCCTTTGACGGTCGCGTCGTTGGCGACGATCACGCACTCGCGCTCGGATACCCGGCCGATCCCGGTGATGATCCCGGCCCCCGGGGACTCGTCGTCGTACATGCCACCGGCCGCCAGCGGGGCCAGCTCCAAAAACGGGCTGCCGGGGTCGAGCAGGCGGTCCACCCGCTCGCGGGGCAGCAGCTTGCCGCGGCTGACGTGGCGTTCCCGCGCGCGTTCGTTGCCGCCTAGCGCGGCGGCGGCCAACTTGGCGTTCAATTCGGCGACCAGCCGCCGGTGCTCGTCGGCGAACGACGGCGCGGTGGTGACGGCGGTGCTCATGTAGGCCTCCCGGTGGTCGCCGGCATAAGGGGCGGTTCGGTTTTGGCGATCACCTCGTCGACCGAGACCTCGGGGGCGGTCTCCACGAGGTGCAGGCCGTCGTCGCGGACGTCAATGACGGCGAGGTCCGTGATGATGCGGTCGACGCAGCCGACGCCGGTCAGCGGAAGGGTGCACCGCTCAACGACTTTCGGGCTGCCATCCTTGGCGGTGTGTTCCATCATCACGATCACCTTGCGGGCGCCGTGCACCAGGTCCATCGCGCCGCCCATGCCCTTGACCAGCTTTCCCGGAATCATCCAGTTGGCCAGGTCGCCAGTCGCCGAGACTTGCATGGCGCCGAGCACCGCGACGTCGAGGTGCCCGCCGCGGATGATCCCGAACGAGGTCGAGGAGCCGAAGAACGCCGCACCCGGCATCGTGGTGACCGTTTCCTTGCCCGCGTTGATCAGATCCGCGTCGACGTCCTCGGGCCTGGGATACGGCCCGACACCGAGTATCCCGTTCTCCGAATGCACGACGACGGTGACTCCCTCGGGGATGTGGTTCGGGATCAGGGTGGGCAGGCCGATGCCGAGGTTGACGTACTGGCCGTCCTCGAATTCGGCCGCCACCCGCGCGGCGAGGCCCTCCCTGGTCCAGCTCACCGCACCGTGACCTTCTCAATCGGCTTGGCGGGGTCGGGCACGTGCACGACCCGGTGCACGAAGACGCCCGGGGTGTGCACCGCGGCCGGGTCGATTTCCCCGGGCGCGACCAGGTGTTCGACCTCGGCGATGGTGATCCTGCCGGCCGTCGCGCAGTCGGGATTGAAGTTGGCGGCGGCCGCCCGGTAGACGAGATTGCCGTGCCGGTCGCCCTTCCAGGCGTGCACCAGCGCGAAGTCGGTGCGGATCGCCCGCTCGAGAACGTAGGTGACGCCGTCGAACTCGCGGGTCTCCTTCGGGGGCGACATCACGGCCACCCCACCCGAAGCGTCGTAGCGCCATGGCAGGCCGCCGTCGGCGACCGGGGTGCCGACCCCTGCGGGGGTGTAGAAGGCCGGGATTCCCATCCCGCCGGCGCGCAGCCGCTCCGCCAGAGTGCCCTGCGGGGTGAGCTCCACCTCGAGTTCGCCGGCGAGGATCTGGCGGGCGAACTCCTTGTTGTCGCCGACGTACGACGCGACGGCCCGGCGAATTCGCTTGTGGTGCAACAGCGCTTCCAGGCCGACACCGTAACCGCCGCAATTGTTGGACACCGTCTCGAGGTCGCGCACGCCGGAGTCGACCAGCGCCGAGATCAGCGCCTCGGGGATGCCGCAGAACCCGAATCCCCCGACCGCCAGAGACGACCCGTCGGTTATGTCGGCCACGGCGTCGGCAGCCGCCGTAGGTGAGGTGACCACCTTGTCCATCGCCGCAGCAGCCTCCTGATTTCAGTTAATCCTCATTAACTGGCGTGAGAATACCATCGCCGAGCACGCTGCGTCCAGGGCGCTCAGCCCTGGTCACGCAGGTACTCGATCGCTTGCTCGCGCATCTCGGTTTTGCGCACCTTGCCGGTGACGGTCATCGGGAACTCGTCGACGACCCGGAGGTAACACGGGACCTTGAAGTGCGCGATCCGCCCGGCGCAGAACTCGCGCAGGCTCTCGATGGTCAGCGCCGGCGCTCCGGCGCGCAGGATCACCACCGCCATGACCTCCTCGCCATAACGTTCGTCGGGCACCCCGATGACCTGGGCGTCGACGACGTCGGGGTGGGTGTACAGGAACTCTTCGATCTCGCGCGGTGAGATGTTCTCGCCGCCACGGACGATGAGGTCCTTGATGCGACCGGTGATCTGGACATAGCCGCATTCGTCCATCACGGCCAGGTCCCCGGTGTGCATCCAGCCGTCCGCGTCGATAACCTCGGCGGTCCGCTCCGGGTCGTTCCAATACCCGGCCATCACCGAATAGCCCCGGGTGCAGAACTCGCCCGCCACCCCGCGCGACACGGTGTGCCCGCCCGTCGCGTCCACCACCTTGACCTCCAGATGCGGGCCCACCCGGCCGACCGTCGCGACCCGCCGTTCCAGTGAGTCGTCGATGCGCGTCTGGGTTGATACCGGCGATGTTTCGGTCATGCCGTAGCAGATGGAGACGCCCGGCATGTGCATGCGTTCGATCACCTTGCGCATCACCTCAACCGGGCACGGCGAGCCGGCCATGATCCCGGTGCGCAGGCTGCCCAATTCGTAGTCGTCGAAGTCCGCCAGGCCGAGCTCGGCGATGAACATGGTCGGGACGCCGTAGAGGCTGGTGCAGCGTTCGGCCTGCACCGCCCGCAGCGTAGCGGCGGGGTCGAAACCCGGCGCCGGAATCACCATGCACGCGCCGTGGCTGGTCGCCGCCAGGTTGCCCATCACCATGCCGAAGCAGTGGTAGAAGGGCACCGGGATGCAGATCCGATCCCGCGCGGTGTACTCGAGCAGCTCGCCCACCAGGTAGCCGTTGTTCAGTATGTTGCGGTGGGTCAGCGTCGCCGCCTTCGGGTATCCCGTTGTGCCGGAGGTGTATTGGATGTTGACCGGGTCGCGGCAATCCAGGGCGGTCGCGATCGCCGCCAGCCTCGCCGGGTCGGCGTCGGTGCCGGACAGCTCGTTCCACCGCTCGCCGTCCAGGAGCACCACGTCGCTCAGGTCGGGGCAGTGCGGCGCCACCTCACGCAGCATCGCGGCGTAGTCGGTGGTCTTGAAATCCCGGGCGGCGACCACCATCGCGACCCCGGATTGCCTTAGCGCATAGTCCAATTCGCGTTGCTGGTAGGCCGGGTTGATGGTCACCAGGGTCGCGCCGATCTCCGCGGTCGCGTACTGGACTAGCACCCACTCCCACCGGTTGGGCGCCCAGATCCCGACGCGATCGCCCCGGCGGATCCCCGCGCCGACCAATCCCGTTGCCAACCTGCGCACCAAGGCCAGCAATTCGACGTAGCTCCAGCGTCGCCCCGCGGCCACGTCGACCAGTGCGTCGCGTTGCGGATGCTCGGCGGCCGTGGCGGCGAGGTTGGCCCCGATCGTCGTTTCGAGCAACGGCGGATCGCTCGGCCCCCGGTCGTATGAAAGGTGTGCCACGGCGCCTCCGGCTGGTTCGGTTACCAACCGTAAACCCTTCTCGGACATCTGTAACCGGGCCCGCTCGTGCTAAGTTAGTGACGATTAACCGAACGGACGAGCTGTGGACGGAGGCCCGCCTTGACTGCATCCGCGCCAGAGGGCCAGGCCGACGCCCCAAATCGCCGGAGCCAGTTGAAGTCCGACCGGCGCGTGCAACTCTTGTCGGCCGCCGAACGGCTCTTCGCCGAGCGCGGCTTCCTCGCGGTGCGCCTCGAAGACATCGGTGCCGCCGCCGGGGTGAGCGGCCCGGCGATCTATCGCCACTTCCCCAACAAGGAGTCGATGTTGGTCGAGTTGCTGGTGGGGATCAGCACCCGGCTGCTTGCCGGCGCCCGGAGCGCACGGGCCCGCAATGCCGACGCGACGGCCGCGTTGGACGAGCTCATCGACTTCCACCTCGACTTCGCCCTGGGTGAACCCGACCTGATCCGGATCCAGGATCGCGACCTGGCGCACCTGCCCGAGGCCGCCGAAAGGCAGGTCCGCAAGGCGCAGCGTCAATATGTCGAGGTCTGGGTGGGTGTACTGCGTGAGCTCAATCCCAAGCTGGCCGAGGCCGACGCCCGGCTGACGGCGCACGCGGTGTTCGGCCTGCTGAACTCGACACCGCACAGCATGAAGTCCCCGGACGATACGCGGTCACGACCGGCTCGCGCGACGCGGTCACGCGCTGTCATGCGGGCGATGACGGTCGCCGCACTCAGTGCCGCCAATTCCTGCCCCTGAGTCGCGTACTTCGGAGTCTCACCGCCGAACCGCCCGGTCCAGGTACCCTGCAAGCCATGAGGTGGACATGAACGATCCACGTCGACCCGAGCGGTTTAGTCCCCCTCTACCGGGGTCAGGACCGGCCGGGCGGCAGGGTTACCCGTATCCGCCCGTCGACCCCGCATACGCCGACCAGGCGGGGCCCTACGCGCCCACCTATGGTGGGTATGGCTCGCAATGGACCTCCGATCTGAACGACACCAAACAGTTGCCCGGCTACTGGCAGCAGGAGCTGCCGACGTCGGGTGACGCACCGCCCGAGGGGGCCGCTCCCCCGGCGCCGGGGGGCCGGAAGCCGCCGCGCTGGTTGTGGATCGGCGCCGGTGTGGCGGTGCTGCTGGCGGTCGCGCTGGTGATAGCGCTGGTGCTGGTCAACGACGCGATCAGGAACCAGACCGTTGTTCCGCCGCTGCCGGCCATGCCCGGTTCGACTGCGGAAACGCCGACGCCGAGCCCGTCGACCCGGACGACCCCGCCGTCGCGCACGTTCCGGCCGTTGCCGCCGCCGACGGCGTCGGGCGCGCCGCCCGAGACGACCGGCCCGGTGGAGATGCAAGACGTCGTCTACAACGTCACCGGCGAGGGCCGCGCGCTCAGCATCGTCTACATCGGCACCGGCGACATGCTGCAGACCGAGTTCAACGTCGCGCTGCCGTGGAGCAAAGAGGTCAGCCTGTCCAAGTCGGCCACGCACCCGCCGAACGTCACGGTCGTCAACTTCGGACACAACGTCACCTGCTCGCTGACCGTCGCCGGGGTCCAGGTGAGCCAGCGCGAAGGGGTGGGCCTGACGGTCTGCGACGCGCGCGGCTAGGCCTACGCGGGCTGGCCGGCGCGCGCCGGAACCCGAACCACCAGCATCGCCGCCAGTCCGGCGGTCAGCACCAGACAGATCCCGGCAATCCCGGCACGCACGGCGCCGAAGACGTCGACGAAGACGGAGAACAGCCATGGCGCCACGAACGCGACCGCCCGTCCCGTCATCGTGTAGAGGCCGAACGCGACACCCTCCCCGCCGTCCTTCGCCAACTGCAGCAGCAGGGCGCGCGACGACGCAAGGGAAGGACCGACGAACATGGCCAGCAGCAATCCGCAGAGCCAGAACGCGTGCGGACCGGACACCGCCATCATGGTGGCCGACACGGCGATGAGCGCGACCAGCGACCCGACGATCACCGGTTTGGATCCGATCCGGTGGTCGACGAACCCGCCGGTCATCGCGCCGATTGCGGCCACGACGCTGGCCGCCACGCCGAACACCAGCACGTCGGCCTGGGACAGGCCGTACACGTTGACGCCGAGCACGGCGCCGAAGCCGAAGATGGCCGCCAGCCCGTCCCGGAACAGCGCGCTGGCCCCCAGGAAATAGACCAAGTTGCGATTGCGGCGCCATTCCGTACGCACCTCTGCCCACAGCTTGCGATAGCCGCCCAGCATGCTGGTCGGGCGCGACGTTTCGCCGGAGTCCGGCAGCCGGTGGGCGACGAACAGCAGCGGTAGCGCCAGCACGGCGAACCACGCCGCGGTCAGCAGCATCGCCGCCCGGACATAGAGCCCGTCGTGGACGGGCACGTGCAGCAGCCCGCGCTCCGGACCGGTTCCGGCGATGAACCCGAAATAGACCAGTAGCAGCAGGACCACGCTGCCGGTAAACCCCGACGCCGCGCCGAGGCCGGAGATGCGCCCCGCCGTCCGCGGCGTCGAGACCTGACGCAGCATGGCGTTGTAGGGAACCCCGGCGAGATCACCGCACGCGGCCGTGGCGGACAGCAGCACCAGGCCCGCCCAAAGATAGCTGGGATCGTCGCGGATCAAGAACATCGAGCTGGTCGACGCGACGGCGAGACCGCTCAAGACCGTCAGCACCACCCGCCGACGGTGCGGGGCCTCCACCCACACCCCCACGACCGGCGCCAGCACGGCGATGGTCAACCCCGCGACCGCGAGCGAGCGACCGAGCCAACTCGCCGGCGAGGTGCCACCGGACATTCCGGCGCCGACGCTGCCGGTCAGGTAGACCGAGAAGACGAAGGTCGCCACGATCGCGTTCATGCCGAGGGAGCCGCAGTCGTACAGCGCCCACGCCACCACCTGCGATGGCACGGGCCCGACGGCGTCCGGCCCTCGCTGACTCATGCTCGGCACTCTATTGGGTGCGAGGCTGTCTACCATGGGCCGCATGCCGGTCCCAGCTCCCAGTCCCGACGCGCGCGCCGTTGTCACCGGGGCTTCGCAAAACATCGGCGCGGCGCTGGCCACCGAACTTGCCGCCCGCGGGCACAACCTGATCGTGACCGCGCGCCGCGAGGACCTGCTCAACGGCCTGGCCGCCCGGCTGACCGACAAGTACGGAGTCGTCGTCGAGGTGCGCCCCGCCGACCTGGCCGACCCGACGGAACGGGCGAAACTGTGCGACGAACTCGCCGCCCGTCCCGTCTCGATCCTGTGCGCCAACGCGGGCACGGCGACGTTCGGTCCGGTCGCGGGCCTCGACCCGGCGGGCGAGAAGGCCCAGGTGCAGCTGAACGCCATTGCCGTGCATGACCTTACGTTGGCGGTGCTGCCGGGCATGGTCGAGCGCAAGGCGGGCGGCATCCTGATTTCCGGTTCGGCGGCCGGCAATTCGCCGATTCCCTACAACGCCACCTATGCGGCCACCAAGGCGTTCGCCAACACGTTCAGCGAATCTCTGCGCGGCGAACTGCGCAATTCCGGTGTGCACGTCACGCTGTTGGCGCCGGGGCCGGTTCGCACCGACCTCCCCGATGAGGCCGAACGGTCCCTGGTGGAGAAGCTGGTACCCGACTTTCTGTGGATCTCGACCGAGCACACCGCACAGATTTCCTTGGATGCGTTGGAGCGCAACAAGATGCGCGTGGTGCCCGGCCTGACATCGAAGGCCATGTCGGTGGCGAGCGGGTACGCCCCTCGCGCGATCGTCGCACCGATCGCGGGCAGTTTCTACAAGAAGCTCGGTGGTGGGTAGGGGCTACTTCCGGCGGCTCTCCAGTTCGTCACAAAAGGGTTCGCTGTGTCGCCGCCCATGGCGCGCAGGCTCAGAACCATTCCGAAGTGTCGCCCCGAGTGCGGTGAGCCGGTCTCGGGCGTGTGTTCGGGGTCACCCCAGCGGTATCCGACGAACGACAGGCCACGCGCCCGGCGAACCCCTTAGACTTCCCCTCATTCGGGGAGCGACGCGGGTATTCTGCACAGACAGTGCATTTCGTTCGGGGGGGAGATGACGAACATAGCTGACGTGCAGCCCGGCCCGACCAAGACACGGACCCGTCCCGAGGACATCCGGGCACATTACGACCTCTCAGACGACTTCTTCGCGCTGTTCCAGGACCCCAGCCGCACGTATAGCTGCGCCTACTTCGAGCCGCCGGATCTCACCCTCGAAGAGGCGCAGTTCGCCAAGATTGACCTCAACCTCGACACGCTGGACCTCAAGCCGGGGATGACGCTGCTGGACATCGGCTGCGGCTGGGGCACCACCATGAAGCGCGCCGTCGAAAGATTCGACGTCAACGTCATCGGCTTAACGCTGTCCCACAATCAGCACGCCCACTGTGAACAGGTCCTCAGCGCCATCGACAGCACTCGGTCGCGCGAGGTTCGGTTGCAGAATTGGGAAGACTTTTTCGAGCCCGTCGACCGGATCGTATCGATTGAGGCCTTCGAGCACTTCGGGCACGAGAACTACAGCGACTTCTTCAAGCGGTGCTTCGACATCATGCCGGACGACGGTCGGATGACGATCCAGACCAACATCAGCTACCACCCCTACGACTTGGCCGCCCGCGGCAAGAAGCTGACCTTCGAGACGATGCGATTCATCAGGTTCATGATCACCGATATCTTCCCCGGTGCGCGGCTGCCGTCAACGTCGATGATGGTCGAACACGCCGAGAAGGCGGGATTTATTGTGCCAGAACCGGTTTCGTTGCGTCGACACTACATCCGAACGCTGCATCTCTGGGGTGACGCGCTGGAGTCCAACAAGGAGAAGGCCGTTGAGGTCACCTCCGAAGAGACCTACAACCAGTACGTGAAGTACCTGCGCGGTTGCGAACACTACTTCTCCGAGGAGATGTTGGACTGCATTGTGGTCAGCCACCTCAAGCCGGGGGCCGTCACGCAGTCAGCCGAAAAAACGCCGAATTTGCGCTAGGCGCTACTTCCGGCGGCGTCCGCCGGTACCGAAGATCGCTTTCACCGCTTCGCGGATCGCGGTGTTGATGCCGCTTTTCACCGTCGGGTTCTTCAGGACCTCCTCCCACATCGCCGGACCCTTCGGTTCCGCCGGCTCCACGGGAGCGGGCATCGGCGGAATCGGCTCGTTCGGTGGGACCGGCGGGTAGTCGGAATGGGTTTGCGGAACTTGCGGACCGGCCTGGGGTTGCGCCGGTTGTTGAACCGTTTGCCCGTACTTGGCTTGCAGCGGACTGTCTTTGGCCGCGGCGGCGATCGCGTCGGTGCCGATCGAGGCCATCAACGAACGGGGCACCCGCATGCGCGTCCACGCGACGGGAGTCGGTGCGCCCTTTTCGGACAGCACGGTCACGACGGCCTCGCCGATCCCCAGCGACGTCAGCGCCGACTCCAGGTCGTAGACATCGGTTTTCGGATAGGTGCGCACGGTCTTGGACAGAGCCTGCTGATCGTCGGGCGTGAACGCCCGCAACGCGTGCTGCACCCGAGCGCCCAGCTGAGACAGCACGTCATTGGGTATGTCGGTGGGTAGCTGGGTGCAGAAGAAGACCCCGACACCCTTGGAGCGGATCAGCTTGACGGTCTGTTCGACCTGCTCGAGGAACGCCTTGGACGCGTCGGCGAACAATAGGTGCGCCTCGTCGAAGAAGAAGACGAGCTTGGGCCGGTCCACGTCGCCGATCTCGGGGAGTTTGGCGTACAGGTCGGCGAGCAACCACATGAGGAAGGTGGAGAAGATGACGGGACGCACCGACTGACCCGTGAACTCCAGCAGGGAGATGATCCCTTGGCCCTGGCCGTCGGTGCGCAGCAGATCGTTCGGATCGAGCTTGGGCTCGCCGAAGAACGTGTCGCCACCCTCGGCGTCGAGGTTCACCAGCGCCCGCAGGATGACGCCCGCCGTCGTCGCCGACACGCCGCCCAGGGACTTCAGGTCTTCCTTGCCCGCGTCGCTGGTCAGGTAGCTGATGGCGCCGCGCAGATCGTCGGTGGTGACCAGCCGCCAGTCTCGACCCTTCGCCCAATGGAAGATCAACCCGAGGGTCGACTCCTGGGTCGCGTTGAGCCCCAATACCTTTGACAACAGAACGGGGCCGAAGCTGTCGACCGTCGCACGTATCGGCACGCCGATTCCCTTGGTGCCCAACGAAAGGAACTCCACCGGGAACGCCGTTCCCGTCCAGTTGTCGCCGGTGTCTTTCGCACGCGCGTTGGTCTTGTCGTTGGCTTCTCCGGGCCGGGACAGCCCGGACAGGTCGCCCTTCACATCTGCCATCAGCACGGGCACGCCCGCGGCGCTTAGCTGTTCGGCGATCAGTTGCAGCGTCTTGGTTTTGCCGGTTCCCGTCGCCCCGGCCACCAGCCCGTGGCGGTTGACGGTGGCCAGCGGGATGCGAATCTGCGCGGTCGGGTCCGCCGCCCCGTCGACGACGACCGTGCCCAATTCCAAAGCCTGGCCCTGGACGGCGTAGCCGCTGGCGATCCGCTGCGCGGGTGTCGCCGCTGAGTCGGTGGTCATCGTGCTCGCCCCTCTTTCCGAGTCGCGCCCGTCCGGTCCGGCACACTCACACTACTTCCCAGGCCCCGGCAGAGGCAGAGCTGAAATGCGCATACGCTGAGCGCTGTGCGCGACGAATTGGTGTGGATCGACTGTGAGATGACGGGGCTGGACCTGGCCTCGGACAAGCTGATCGAGATCGCGGTGTTGGTCACCGACGCCGAGCTGAACGTCCTGGGCGACGGGGTCGATGTAGTGATCCACGCCGACGACGCCGCGCTGTCGTCGATGATCGACGTGGTCGCCGAAATGCATTCGCGCTCGGGGCTCATCGACGAGGTGAAAGCGTCCACCGTCGACCTGGCCACCGCCGAGGCGATGGTGCTGGACTACATCACCACACACGTCAAGCAACCCAAGACGGCGCCGCTGGCGGGCAACTCGATCGCCACGGACCGCTCGTTCATCGCCCGCGACATGCCGAAGCTGGACTCCTACCTGCACTACCGGATGATCGACGTCAGCTCCATCAAGGAACTCTGCCGGCGCTGGTACCCGCGCATCTACTACGGACAGCCCGCCAAGGGGCTTACGCACCGAGCGCTGGCCGACATCCATGAATCCATCCGCGAATTGCAGTACTACCGGCGGACCGCGTTCGTCCCCCTGCCAGGGCCGTCTACCAGCGAAATCGAGATGGTGGTCGCCGATCTCCAGGACGGAGAGAATCCAACTCAAACAATCGATTCGGAGACCGAGCCACCGAGCGGCTAGTATCGATGGTCGCCGCTCGTTGGCCCAGGTATGGGTGCCGGCTCGCGGCAATGGTGGCTGTAGTTCAGCTGGTAGAGCACCAGGTTGTGATCCTGGGTGTCGCGGGTTCGAGTCCCGTCAGCCACCCAACAGGCCGGAGGGCGTCTCGTCCTCCGGCCTTTTTTGCAAGGGTGCGTCTATCCCGGCGCCAGCGGCCGTTTCAGCGTGCAGACGATGCTCCACTCGAAATAGTGGTCGCCGCCCTTGTCGTAGTCGCTGAAGTGGCGGGCGACCTGGACCCGTTGCACCGAGGAGCCGACGATCTCCCAGCCCTGTTCTCCGTAGACCTTGGACTGGCGGGCCGCCTCTTCGATCACGGCGTCCAACGACTCGTTCGTGTAATGGACGAAGGTGGTCTCCCAGCGCTGCGGGTACCAATTGCCGTCCGACGCCAGCCACCAACCGGGCCCGGGAGAAGGGGTGCTCATGGCCCGGCACCCTACAACGTTCAGGTCGCGGACGAATGAATGAAACGTGAAAGACGCATTGCCGAGCCGCCGGAAGGACGCGCCAGGCTAAGTATTGGCATTACCGGCCTGCCACACCGGCCACGGGACGTTCCAGTCGCCCAATCCCTCGGTGCCCGGCAGCGTCGATCCCACGGTGTGGACCACCTCGACGATGTCGCCACTCTTGCTGTGGTCGTAAAACCACTCGGCGTTGCTTGGGCTCACGTTCAGACAGCCGTGGCTGGTGTTCGTGTGGCCCTGGGCGCCGACCGACCAGGGCGCGGAATGCACGAAGACGCCGCTATACGAAATCTGCGTGGCCCACTCGACATCGGTGCGATACCCGTTGGGCGAGTTGACCGGCACGCCGTAGGTCGAGGAGTCCATGATGATGTGCTTGTACCGGCCGCCGACGATATAAAAGCCGTTCGCCGTGGGCGTGCTGTCCTTGCCCATCGAAGTCGGCATCGTCTTGACGACTTCGCCGTTGACGCGCACGGTCACCATCTTGGTGTTGTCGTCGGCCGTCGAGATGACCTCGTCGCCGATTGTGAAGTGCGTCTTGACGTTGTCCTCGCCGAACATCCCGTCACCCAGATCGACGCCGTAGGTGTTGACCGCCACGTCGATGGCGGTGCCCGGCTTCCAGAAATGCTCTGGGCGCCAACGCACTTCGCGGTTGTTCAGCCAGTAGAACGCGCCCTCGACGGGCGGGTTGGTGGTGATGACGATCGCCTTCTGCGCCGCGGCGCGGTTGGCGATGTTCTCGTCGAAGCGGATCGCCACCGGCTCACCGATGCCGACCACCTCACCGTCGCCCGGCGCCACGTAGGGCATCGTCAGGTGGGCCGGTGAACTCGTCTGGAAGGTCATCTGCCGGGTCGCGGCCCCACCGAGCCCCAGCGCCTTCACGTTCAGCGTGTAGCGCCGGTTGTAGCCCAACTGGTCGGTCGTCGACCAGCGCAGCCCGTCGGGGCTCAGCTGACCATTAACCGTCTTGCCGTTCTCGTTGACCATCGTGACCGACCCGATGACACCGTCGGCAACGCTGACCGTCACCGGCGCGTCCACCGTGACGCCGACGGCGCCGTCGGTCACCGAGGTGGTGAGCTTGGGGACCAGGAGGTCGGCGAACGGAGTGCCCTTGTCGAAGATGACCTTCGTCGGCGCCGCGGTGTGACTGCTACTGCAGGCAACGGCGACGACAGCAAACACGACCATGGCGGCAGCCAGCCATGATCGACGTCTGCGCAAAGGCGTCATCGAGCGACCTTCCAATTCAATCGGCATATTCGGTCACCGCTGACCAGAGTGGAAGCATTGTAATGGGTTTTTGGCCGCTCACAATGCGTCCTGCGAACGGATTGCGCACTCCGCCTGGGAAACCCGCGGACCGCCCGGACGCGATTACGCCGGTTGGCTGACCTGGCGCCGGCGGTCGGCCTCGACGCCATCACGGGTCACGACGGCCTCGACACGGGCGAGCTTGACGATCGCCGCCGTCATGACCAGCGCCGCGACGATCAGGGCGACTATGCCGGCGCGGCCCGCGTTCAGCGTCTCGCCGAGGACGACGACGCCCAGCACCGCCGCCACCACCGGCTGCGACATCTGCAGCATGGGCATCGACGCGGTCAGGGGCCCGGCCCGGAACGCCGCCTGACTCCAGACCACGCCCCCCGCCGCGGCCAGGACGCAGGCGTACAGCTCCGGGGTTCGGGCCACCGCCCACCCGCCATCGCCGAGCCGGGCGACGACCTCCTTGGTCAGCACCCCGAAAACACCCCACAGCGACCCCGACACGAACGCGAACAGCGCGGCGGCCATGGCACCACCACGAATCCGACCGGCCACGACGCACGCCACCAGCAGCGGCGCAAGCACGACAGCCACAGTCAGCCAGGTTCCCAGCGGGGCGCTCGAGCGACCGGCCCCTGGGTTGCCGACCACCACGACCACGACCACGGCGGCGGTCAGCAGGCCGCCCCAGATCCACTCGCCGCCGGTCACCCTGCGATGCCACGCGCGCGCGTTGATGGGCAGCGCGAACAGCAGCGAAAGCATGAGCAGCGCCTGCACCAGGAGCACCGACCCCTTGCCCAGGGCGGCCGCCTGCAAGGCGATGCTCGCGATGAGCAACAGCGCGCCCCACCACCACCGCCGGTTGCGCAGCAGGGTGGTGAGCAATGCGATGTGGCCGATGGACCTGTCCTCGATGCAGTGCGCCGCCCGTTGCTGCACGACGTCGCCGATGGCGATGCAGAGCGCGGAGCTCAACGCCAGGACGGCGGCGCTAACCACGCTCTGTCACCGCCCGGCTGGGCCACCTCCTGATCCGGGGCTGCCGCGGCTCGTGGGCGTCGGCGGCCCAACGGCGCCGACCAACCTTGGCGGCGTCGGCCTCCCCCGTCGCCAACCGTTCACGCAGCCGAACCAACGGCCTGGGCGCCCACCACGTCCACCGGCCGAGCAGGTGGATGAACGCGGGAACCAGGACCATCCGCACCAGGGTGGCATCGGCCAGGACGGCAAGCGTCAGGCCGACGCCGAGCATCCGCATGAACGAGACGTGCGCGGGGATCAGCGCGGCGAATGAGATCGACATCACCAGCGCGGCGGTGGTGACGACCCGGCCGATGCCGGCCAGGCCCAGCGCCGTGCTTTCGTCCGTCACCGCACGCGCCTCAGCGGGATTCGGTCGCTCCTCGCGGGCGACCGGAGAGGCCAGCCAGTACTCGTGGATCCGCGAGACCAGGAACACCTCGTAATCCATGGCGAGCCCAAATGCGATGCAGAACAACAACACTGGGATGTTGGCGTTCAACGTCCCGTTCGGTGTGGTCCCGAGTGCGCCGAGGTGCCCGTTTTGGAAGATCCACACCATCGCGCCGAACGCCGCCGTCAACGACAACACATTGCACACGAGTGCCTGCAGCGGTAGCACGGCGCTGCCGGTTAGCAAGAACAGCAGCGTGAACGTGATGGCGGCGATGAGCGCCAGCACGGCCGGCAGCCGCTGGGTGATCGTGTCGACGCTGTCGCGGTTGATCTGCGCCAGCCCGGTCATCTCCACCGACCGCCCGGCCGGTCTGCTGACCGCGTGCAACCGGTCGAGCTGGGTGTTCGACGCTTGCGAATACAGCGGCGCGGTGGTGGCCACGGTGAGGAATGCGCTGCCGTTGGCCATGCCGGTGGCCGCGGCGGGCGGCCCGGCCAGGGATCCGGCCACGAACATCCCGGTGGGCGCCGTGACGGCGGATACGTCGGGTACGCGCGACAGCGCGGCGGCGTAGCGCTCTAGGTCGGCGGTGGTCACCCCGCGGGCGTCGGGGAGGACGACGGATATCGAGGTTCCTAATCCGTTGCCGAAATCGTTGTCGAGCATGTCGGCCACCTGGCGCGCCGACGCCGAGCGGGGCAGCACGCGCTCGTCCGGGAAGCCCCACTTCACCCCCAGGAATGGGGCGCCCAGCAACAGCAGGAGCGCGACGACGGCCAAGCCGACCGGCATGGCGTGGCGCAGCACGAACTTGGTCGACCGGTACCAGAACAGCGAATAGACCGGCTTGTGGGCGTGGTCGCGCCACGACTTCGACCGCGGCGCCACCCCGCGCGCGAACCACCGGTGGACGTCGAGCGCGTCCAGTCGGGGACCCAGCAGCGTGATCGCCGCCGGTGTCACCACCACGGTGGCGATCGCCACGATGACCGCGGTGGCCACGATGGTGTAGGCGGACGATTTCAAGAAGTACATCGGGAACAGCGCCATCACGGCCATCGACAACCCGACGGTGGTGGCCGAGAACAGCACGGTGCGGCCGGCGGTCGCCATCGTCCGAAACAGCGCCCGATCCCGTTCGCCCGACCGTGCCAGCTCCTCGCGATAGCGGCTGATGATCAGCAGGTTGTAGTCGATCGCCAGCGCCAGACCCATCGCGATGCTCAGGTCCAGGGCGTACGTCGACACGTCGGTCGCGAAGCTGATCAGCCGCAACACCGACATCGTGCAGACGATGACCAGCCCGCCCACGCCGATCGGCAGCGCCGCGGCCACCACCCCGCCCAGCACCCAGACCAGCACCGCGAAGCTCAGCGGGATCGCGATGGACTCCATCAACAGCAGATCGCGCGCGTTCTGGTCATTGATCTGCGCATACGCCACCGCCATGCCGCCGGCGCGCACGGTGACGCTGCCGCGGTCGTGCACCAGCTCGCGGGCGAGGATGCTGGCGTAATCCTGCGCGTCGTTCTCGCCGCCTTTCAGCCCGGCCACGATCAGTCCCGAGGTTTTGTCCTTGCTGACCAGCTGGTTAGCGACCTGCGGCGGAGACGTCCACGCCGAGGACACATTCAGCACCCACGGCGACCGTTCCAGATGGTCGACGATGTCGGTGGCGACCTGGCGCGCCGGGCCGCTTTGGGCGCCGGCGGGGTCGGTCACGGCGATCAGCATCTGCTGATCGGTTTGGTTGAATCGGTCCCTGAGCAGGGCGGTCGCCCGCGCGGATTCCGACGTCGGGTCCTGGAAGCCGCCGCCGGACAGGCGGTTGACCACTGGTATTCCGAAGATGGCGGCGCCTATCAGGATCAGGAGGGTAGCCGCGATGATGCGACGCGGCGCGGCAATGGCGAGCCGCGTGATTCCTTGCAGCATGGGGTATGGCTATACCCAAACCCGGGCCGTCCGACCCACCCACCGGTGGGTTGCGCACGTCGATTGACGTTTGACGGTCCGACACCCGGGTATCGAACGAGAGCGGGCCCCCGGTATATAGATTCGGCGTCCGGAGCGCCGATTCGGCTGGGCTAGAAGCGGATTGGATCACCGATGAACACGACCGACGACGCGATCATAATTAGGCATCCGACCGAAAATGACTGGCAGGCGGTCTATGAGAACCAGGCTCGCACTTTTGGGGATCCGGTGGACCCGCGCGCCGTGGAAGCCTGGAAACGCCGCGTCGAGCTCGAGGACATCCTGGTGGCCGAGGATGTCTCGGACCCCGAGCATCCGACCCTGGTGGGAACATCGATCATCTATCGCGCCCGGCTCACCGTGCCGGGTGGCGGCAGCCTGCGCGCCGCGTGGCTGACCATGATTGCGGTCGCGTCGACGCACCAGGGAACGGGAATCTGGGCGCAGCTCAGCGCGCAGGGGCTGGGAAAGCTGCTCGAGCGCGGTTACCCGATCGTCTGCGGAGTGCCCACCCAGACCGCGATGTACGACGGTTTCGGCGCCGGTGTGGCGAGCTACGCCCACTGCTACTCCATCGACCGCCGCTTCGCGAAGCTTCGACACGCGCCGAACGGCAACCGGGCGCGCGAGGTCAACGTCGCGGAGGCGAAGGAACTCTTGCCCGAAATCTACGAACGGTGGTGCGCGGTCACGAACGGCGCGGTGGAGCGCGACGACGCATGGTGGGCCGACTTTTTGGAGGACAGGCCCACCCAGCGGGGCAACGGGTCAGCGCTGAACTTCACCGTTCACCCGGACGGCTTCCTGGCATATCGCGTGGTCGGTGCGGGCAAACATGCCTTCCGGCCGCCGTTCGGCTCCGTGCTCGTCGAAGACTTCTGCCCCATCACGGACGAAGCCCACACCGAGCTGCTGCAGACGCTGTTGGTGTTGGAGATGTTCGACAACATCGAGATCGACGTGCCGGTCGATGATCCGCTTCGGCTCAAACTGCGCGACCAGCGCACCGCCCAAACCACGGGGATGAGCGATTTCCTGTGGGTGCGGATCAACGACGTGCCCGAAGTGCTTGGCGCACGCGAGTACTCCGCCGACACCGACCTCGTGCTGGAAGTCACAGACCCGCTCAACCTCGCCGGCGGAAGATTCCAGCTGCAGACCCGTGACGGCGCCGCCAAATGCACGCCGCACGAGGGGCCGGCGGACGTCGAAATCGGCCTGGCCGAATTGTCGACCATCTACATGGGGGCGCATCGCGCCTCCGAACTGGTGCGAGCCGACCGCGTCACCGAACTGCGTCCGGGTGCGATCCGCGAACTGGATGCGGCGTTCAGCACCGAGCGGGCGCCCTATTGCGGGACGCTATTTTGATAGTTCTTGGCGAACAAGACCTTTCCTACGCCACCGGGCAGGGCACCCCCGCCTCGCGACTCAACCGCTATCCTGGGGGACATCGGGATTTCGCTTGGCGGCAGGACGCCTGTTATTGTCGCCTACGCGGTCTCGGCCGTACACGGCGCCGTTAGCTCAGTTGGTAGAGCAGCTGACTCTTAATCAGCGGGTCCGGGGTTCGAAACCCTGACGGCGCACTTTGACCGGACGCGTCTGGGCGACGCCTCAACCTGCAACCGGCGTGCTGTCCCGGTCGCTACTCTGCACATCCGCGTGCCGCGGCTGGTACAGCAGTGCGCGAACCAGCGGGCGCGGCCCGACGGACCGCAGCATCTGGCTGGCCGGGCGGACGCGTACCCGTTTTGGCCACCAGAACCAGCGTCCCATCACCGTCATGATCGACGGCGTGATGAGCGATCGCACGACGAAGGTGTCGAACATCAGGCCGAGCCCGATCGTGGTGCCGAACTGGCCGATCGCCCGGAGGTCGCTGGTGATCATCGTGGCCATGGTGACGGCGAACACCAGACCGGCTGCGGTCACCACCGGGCCGGTGAGACCCATGCCGCGGATGAGACCCGTTTTCAGGCCCGCTCCGATCTCCTCCTCGATTCGCGACACCAGCATCAGGTTGTAGTCCGACCCCACCGCCAAGAGCACGATCAACGCGAATTCGGTTGCCACCCAGTGCAACTCGAAATTAAGGAGGTGCTGCCAGATGAGTGTCGAGAATCCGAAGGCGGCCCCCAGCGACAGCACGATCGTGCCGACGATGACGCCCGCAGCGACCAAAGCGCGGGTGACGATCACCATGATGATGAAGATGAGCACAATTGAGGCGACCCCGGCGATCATCAGGTCGAACTTTGCGCCGTGGGCGATGTCGTTGAACGTCGCCGCAGTGCCGCCGAGGTAGATGTCGGCGTTCTGCAGCGAGGTGAGTTTGATCGCCTCCTTGGCCGCCTGGCGCTCCTGCTCGACCGACGCGATTCCCTTCGTCGTCGCCGGATCCACGGCGTGGGTGATGATGAACCGGGCAGCCTTGCCGTCCGGCGACACCATCAAGCTCAACCCCAACTGGAAGTCCGGGTTCTTGAAGATCTCGGGCGGCAGGTAGAACAGGCTCTCGATCTGAGAGTCGTTGAAGGACTTGCCCATTACGGCATTCGTGTCGGTCAGCCGATCGAATTGATCGACCAGGTTGTCGAACGTGCTGTAAATGGTCAGTGTCGTGTCGCGGATCGCCTTACTGACGGCAATATTCTCGGGAATGATCGCCAGCAGCTCGCGCGTGGCCTTAGCCGTGTCGGAGAGATCGCTCGTGAGGGCGTGGAACTTTTCGGCCAGCTGATCGAATCCGTCCAGTGCGTCGAAGAGCGATCGCAGCGACCAGCAGATCGGGATGTCGTAGCAGTGCTTCTCCCAGTAGAAGTAACTGCGAATCGGTCTCCAGAAGTCGTCGAAATCAGCGATGTGGTCCCGGATCTCGTCGGTGATCGCCGCTGTCTCCCCCGTGGTTTTCGAGCTGTCCTCCGCGGCGGCCGCAAGCTTCTTGGTCACCTCGTACTGGCGCTCCAACAGGGCGATCTGAGTGTCGAGGAAACCGGTGATCTTCTTGATGTCGGCGACGCGGTCCTTGAGGTAGTTCAGGTTGCTGCGGATCGGCGCGGTTTGCACGCTGAGCTGGAACGGGACGGACCCATCCTGGATTGGCGGCCCCAGCGGTCTGGTGATGCTCTGCACCCGTTCGATGCCGGGCACCCGGAAGATGGCTCCGGCAATCTTGTCCAGGACCAGCATGTCGGTGGGGTTACGCAGATCGTGGTCCGATTCGATCATCAGCAGGTCCGGATTCAGGCGGGCCTGGGTGAAGTGACGATCGGCCGCGTCGTACGCCTGCACTGAGGAAGCGCTCTTGGGCAGGTAGTACAGGTCGTTATAGCGCGGGTTGAAGCCCATCAGCCCGATGGCGCCGACGATCGCCAGGATGACGGAGGTAGCGAGGATGGGCGCCGGCCACCGGACGATGGCCGTCGCCAGGCGGCGCCACCGCGTGTAGTTGAACTTGCGCTTCGGGTCGAAAAGGCCGAAGCCGCTTGCGAACGCGATCAGCGCCGGCGTCAGGGTCACCCCGGCGGCCACCACGACCAGCAGACCGATTGCGCACGGGTAGGCCAGCGAATTGAAGTACGGCAGTCGAGTGAAATGCAAACAGGCCAGCGCTCCGACGATCGTCAAACCCGAGCCCAGCACCACCTTGGTGACCCCGGCGAAGGTGTCATAGTAGGAGGCTTCGCGGTCTAGTCCCCGCTCGCGACCCTCCTGGTAACGGCCCACCATGAAGATCGCGTAGTCGGTGCCGGCTGCAATCGCCAGTGCGGTCAGCAAGTTGACGGCAAACGTCGAAAGCCCCATGATGCCGGTGTCGCCCAAAAGCGCCACCACGCCTCGGCCGGTGGCCAGTCCGACGAACAGAATCACCATCGTCAACAGCACAGTGCCGATGGACCGATAGACGAACATCAGCATGATCGCGATGATGATGACGGTGATGATCGTCATCTTGAACAGACTCGCATTACCCACCACGATCGTGTCGTCGGTCAGCGCCCCCTGACCCGCGACGTAGGCCTTCACCCCCGCAGGGGGTTTCGAGTCCGCGACGATCTTGCGAACCGCGTCAACCGACTTGTCGCCGACAGCACCGCCCTGATCACCACGCAGGTTGACCTGGACGTAGGCCGACTTGTGGTCATAGCTCTCCACACCCGAGGCCGTGAACCGCTGCCCCCAGAAGTCGAGCGCATGCTCGACGTGCTTGGTGTCCTGCTTCAGTTTCTTGACCAGATCGTCGTAGTAGCGGTGGGCGTCCTGGCCGAGCGGCTGGTCACCGACGAGGGTCACCAGGACGAGGTTGTCGGAGTCGTACTCCTTGAACTTCTCCCCGATGTGCTTCATCCCGGTCACCGAGGGCGCGTCGGATGGCGAGAGCGGCACCGAGACGTCCTCGGCAACCTTCTCCAACTGCGGGACGAAGACGTTGACGCCCACCGCAATCAACAGCCAGATCACCACGATCGGCAACGCCAAAACGCGGATGGCGCGGGCTAGACGCGGCTTGTGCTCGACTTCGGCACGTTGCGCGACGGGTATCTCGTCCGTGTCGCTCGAGTTATCGGTCACGCGGATTTGTCCAAGCAGGAGACCTGCGCATCACGCGTGTTGACCTGTTGCTGATCGACCAATTTGCCGTCGACGGTGATCCGGCAGCCGATCGAGGGGCCGTCGCCCTGGGCGACGACGTAGGCGAAGATGCCGGGCATTTCCGCAACGATCGTCTGCGACCACGGCAACGTGGTGAAGTTGGCCTTCTGCGGTTGCGCGTCGGCATCCATCCAGTTGACGACGCCGGTTGTCCCGGGTGGTCCCAGGATTTCGTAGATGGCGGTCTTGGCCGCGTAGGGCGGGGTCGCGTCGCGTGGGTCGGGCTTGGGTAGGCCGGGTCCCGGGAAGACGCCGCTGAGGCGCTCCACCGCAACGCCGCCGATGACCACTGCCACGACGACGACCAGCACAACCCATGCCCGCTTGAGAAGCCTCAACACCGTCCCCTCCGACTAGGAATGTGCCACAGGCTCACCATCTAGGCATCTCGGCGCCCGCGCAATCGCTAGCCAACGCCATGACGGTCGAGTTAATTCCTGCGTGGTGCGCGGGCGCCTCGGAACCGCGCGGCAACCGCACCGCTCGTCGTACTCCCCCTGACCCAGTTCGCTGGGCGACGCCGCAACGCCACGGCGGGCTGCTCGCGCGCGGACAGCAACAAGCGACGCTAAACACAGGACACGCACGACCGTGTTGTCGGGCGAAAGGCCCTCGAGAGCGGTTGTTCGAGCCGGAGACGTGGAACAACTTGCGCTACAAGCGATTTCACTGAGGCATTGATTTATGGTGTCGACCTCCAGCCGTCGTTCTCATCGGGATGGCCGCGCGGTCGTGTCGAAAATCAGTCTCGGGCGATAGCCAATTCGCTAGCGCAAACTCGTTACAAGACGTCGATCGTTGTCACGGGTTGAAACCAGCACAGATTTAAGGCGATAGCGCGTACGCTGATCGACATGGCTACCAAGGCCAAGGTCAAGGTCTGCGTACATTGCGGCCATACGTTCGATCCGAACGATCGACGGCGTGACCTGTCCGATCCGGACTGGCTTCCGGCCGCCTCAATTTATTGTTCGCATGAATGCGCCGACCGGTTCCATTGCGATATGGGACATTGCTGCTCGACCCGCGCGAAAGAGAAGGCTCGTCGCGAAGCCGCCAAAGCGGCGCGATAAACAACGGCTCCCCAAATAAGGGACTCGCCACTTTTTGCGATGGTCAGCGATCCCTGACTCTGCGGACCACGACGATCACGACGACCGACGAGATCCCCACGAGCGAGGCGATCACCACGGGCTTTTTCACGAATTCGACCGCGCGGGCCTTGAGGTCGTCGGCGAGACGCCGGGGGTTGGCGCGCTCGGCGAGTGAGTCGACAGTGGCCGCCAGCTGGTCGCGGGCGAGGTCGATGTCGCGCTTGATGGCCTCGGGGTCCCGGTCCGCCACGTGTCTGTCCTCCAAGTCCCAGTCTTCAGGTGATACACCCGCCCGCACTACCCTAGATCAGCCGGCGATAACCCCCTCGCGCCGGTGAAGAGAAAGGACCCCCCTTGACCGAGACGACACGGCTCGCCCCGGGTGATAAGGCGCCCGCCTTCAGCCTGCCCGACGCCGACGGCAACAAGGTGTCGCTGGCCGACTACAAGGGACGCCGAGTGATCGTCTACTTCTATCCCGCCGCCTCGACGCCGGGATGCACCAAACAGGCGTGCGCCTTTCGCGACAACCTGAGCGAACTCAACGACGCCGGCCTGGACGTCGTGGGCATCTCGCCGGACAAGCCCGAGAAGCTGGCGAAGTTTCGCGACGCCGAGAAGCTCACGTTCCCGCTGCTGTCCGATCCCGACCGCAAGGTGCTGACGGCGTGGGGCGCCTACGGCGAGAAGCAGATGTACGGCAAGACGGTCACCGGGGTGATCCGGTCAACCTTCGTGGTGGACGAAAAGGGCAAAATCGCCGTCGCCCAGTACAACGTCAAGGCGGCACACACGGCGACGAATATCCCGAAGATCATCCAGCAGCTTGGCTAGGCAGCAGCAAATTTGGCCGGACCCTGATTAAACGACGCTGCACTGCTCCAGGTTGGCTTCGCCGGACCAGGTCTTGGACTGGGTATCCTTCACCGTCCCGTTGACGGTGATCGTGCACGTCGCCATCGCCAGCGAAGCCCCGACCGATAGCGCGAGGGTTGGGGCAAACAGGGACTTCATAAGTGCACCTTTCTCGCCCCCGCTCACGGGTACTTTGCGCGCGTTCGCCGGTTTCAGCAACTCGTAGAGAGCAGCCCGGTCCGGTGGCCACGCAAGGATCTCGCAAGCGTTATGGGGCAGACTGTTCGCGCGCCTAGAGAGAGACGCGTAAGGAGCCGACGATGAGGGACCGAGAAGACCCCGAGCAGTACATACGCGACCTGGAGCGCGGCGTCGGCCCGACACCCGGGACGCCGCCCCAGCCGTTCAGCACCGACTCGGGACGTGGGGCGGTACCTGGCGAGTCTTTGTGGCGGCGGTTTCCCAGCGTGGTCGAGCTGGCGAAGAATCCGCGAAAGAGATTTCTCTTGGTCTGTGGGGTCGCGGCCCTGATCGCGATCGGGTGCTACGTGGCGACTCACTACAGCAAGGACACGGTGCACGGGCACCTCATCATGATCAACGCCGGTACGACGGGCACGATCGACTGCAACAACGGAAACCTCGAGCTGGACGGGGGCAACAACACCTACACCGTCACTGGCCACTGCGTGCGGCTCGACATCCGAGGGAGCGCAAACAAAGTCACCGTCGACAGCGCCGACACCATCGGCATCATCGGCGACGACAACCTGGTGACCTACCGGGGCGGCGCGCCGACGATCAACAGGACGGGAAACAACAACATCGTCTCGCAGCGGCCGAGCAACCGCTGAAACCTAGCCCAGATTGTCCAGGAGGAGCGCCTCCGCGATCGCCGCGCGCTCCAGCACTCCCAGGTGCACGCTCTCGTTGACGCTGTGCGCCTGGGTCGCCGGGTCTTCGACGCCGGTGACGAGGATCTTCGCCTTCGGGAACGCGGCGGCGAACTCGGCGATGAACGGGATCGAGCCGCCCATGCCCATATCGATCGGCTCGGCGCCCCAGGCCTGCCGGAAGGCCGCCCGCGCGGCGTCGTACACCGGGCCGCTGGCGTCGATGGCGTAGGGCTCGCCCTTGTCGCCGCGCGTGACGCTGACCCGCGCCCCCCACGGGGCGTGCCGCTGCAGATGCGCGGTCAATGCGTCCAGGTGCGCCTCGGCGTCGCCGCCGGGAGCTATCCGCATGCTGACCTTGGCCCGGGCTCGCGGGATGAGCGTATTCGACGCTGCCGCAACGGGTGTGGTGTCGATGCCGATCACCGTGATCGCCGGTTTCGCCCAGAGTCGCTGGGGCACCGAACCCGAGCCGATCTCGGACACCCCGTCCAGCACACCGGAATCGGCGCGGACCCGCTCGGGCGGATAGTCGGGGTAATTCAGTGAGCTGATGTCGGTTTCGTGCAGGCCGGCCACGGCGACGTTGCCGTCGTCGTCGTGCAGACTGGCCAGCAGCCGCACCAGGGCACTCAGCGCGTCGGGAACCACACCGCCCCACAGGCCGGAGTGCAGCCCGTGGTCGAGCGTGGCGACCTCGACCACGCAGTCGACCAGCCCGCGCAACGAAACGGTCAGCGCGGGTGTGTCCGTGCTCCAGTTGTCCGAGTCCGCGATCACGATCACGTCGGCGGCCAGCGCGTCGCGGTGCGCGGCGAGCAATCGACCCAGCGACGGCGAGCCGGACTCCTCCTCGCCCTCGACGAAGACCGTCACGCCGACCGGCGGCTGGCCGCCATGGGCCCGAAACGCCGCCAAATGTGTTGCGACACCGGCCTTGTCGTCGGCGCTGCCACGGCCGTACAGCCGCCCGTCGCGTTCCGTCGGCTCGAAGGGCGGCGACGCCCACTGGCTGTGGTCACCTTCGGGCTGCACGTCGTGGTGGGCGTACAGCAACACGGTGGGCGCTCCTGGCGGCGCCGGATGCCGCGCGATGACGGCCGGCGCCCCGCCCTCGCTGACAATGCGCACGTCGCCAAAACCGGCCTGCGACAACAGGTCCGCCACGGCCTGTGCGCTGCGGTGCACCTCGTCGCGGCGGGCCGGGTCGGCCCACACCGATTGGATCCGCACCAGGTCCTCGAGGTCGCGGCGCACAGACGGCAACACCTCGCGGACGCGCTCCGTTATCTCGCGAGCAGACGCAGAATCGTGTTGATCGGCAGGAATTCCTGCGATTCTATGTCTGCTGGCGCTCAAGGAGTCTCCAGGATCGCGACCGCGGCGGCGGTGTCCCCTTCGTGCGTCAGCGACACATGGATCGTCACGTCGGCCAGATGCTTGGCGATGTCCCCGGTCAGCCGCACCCGGGGTCGGCCCCACATGTCGGTGACCACCTCGATGTCGCGGTGGATGTCCTCGGGCAACACGGGCCGCTGCGCGAACCGCGACACCGACCACGCCTTGATCACCGCTTCCTTCGCCGCCCAGCGGGCCGCCAGGTGACGCGCCGCCGACGAGCTCTTGTCCGAGGCGTCGCGCCGCTCGCCCGGCGTGAACGTTTCGGAGAAAGCCGTTCCCGGTTGGTCTACCTGCTCGGCGAAATCAGGGATGGAGACGAGATCGATCCCCACACCGACAATGCCCATGGCTGGCCAGGCTAACCGATAACCGAAGTCACCCGACGTAGGCCTCGTCCTCGCCCAGGCGGGCGGCCGGATTCAGCAGCATCGCCGCCTCCTGCCGCTTCTCCGGCGCGTCATGGTCGAAGCGACGGTCCGGGGGCCGCTGATACATCGGCGGGCCGCCGGCGATGGCCGACACCAGTCGGCGCTGACCGGCCAGCAGGCGCGCGTCCGCACGCCGCTGATAGTCGGCGCGCTGATCCGGGTCCAGCGCCGCGATGAACGCCTGCGGGTGTACCAGCGCGACGAGCCCGGACACGTGGCCGAACCCGAGGCTGGTCAGCATCCCCGCCTTGAGCGGGAATTTCTCACCCAGCCGCAGCGTCTCGCGCACCCACACGAAGTGCGAGGAGCCCGCCAGTTCGTCGTCGACGCAGTCCAGGCTGCGGTTGGGCGGGATGACACCGTCGCGCAGCATCTGGCATAGGCCCATCGTCTGGAAGACCGCGGCACCACCCTTGGCGTGGCCGGTGAGGCTCTTCTGCGACACCACGAACAACGGGGCGCCCGGCGAGCGGCCCAGCGAGTCGGCCAGCCGCTCATGCAGCTCGGTCTCGTTGGGATCGTTGGCCAGCGTCGACGTGTCGTGCTTGGAGATTACGGCGATGTCGTCGGCGCCCACACCCAGCTTGGCCAGCGCCCGCGCCAGCGGCGAGTCCTTGCCGCCCCGGCCCGCGCCCAGCGCACCCAGGCCCGGGGCCGGGATCGAGGTGTGCACGCCGTCGCCGAACGACTGCGCGAACGCGACCACCGCGAGCACCGGCAGGCCCATCTTCAGCGCCAGGTCACCGCGCGCCAGCAGAATCGTGCCGCCACCCTGTGCCTCGACGAAGCCCAGCCGGCGCCGGTCGTTGGGCCGGGAGAACTTCGAGTCGTGGATTCCCCGGCCGCGCATCATGCCGGTGTCCGCGGTGGCGGCCATGTCGCCGAAGCCGATGATGCCCTCGAGCGTCAGGTCGTCGATGCCGCCGGCCACCACCATCTCGGCCTTGCCCAGCCGGATCTTGTCGAGGCCCTCCTCCATCGACACGGCGGCGGTCGCACAGGCGGCGACGGGGTGGATCATCGCGCCGTAGCTGCCGATGTAGGACTGAACCACGTGTGCGGCAACGATATTCGGCAGCACCTCCTGGAAGATGTCGTTCGGCTTGTTACGGCCCAACAGGTTCCCGTGGTACATCGTCTGCATCGACGTGCCACCACCCATGCCGGTACCCATGGTGTTGGCCACCATGCTCGGGTGCACGTAGCGCATCACCTCGGCCGGGCTGAAGCCGGCCGACAGGAACGCGTCGACGGTCGCCACGATGTTCCACACGGCAAGCCGGTCAATGGAACTCGCCATGTCGGGGCTAATGCCCCACACCGTCGGGTCGAAGCCGGTCGGCACCTGACCGCCGACGACGCGGGACAGCTTGGTCTTGCGCGGCACTCGGATCTCGGTGCCCGCCTTGCGGATCACCTGCCAGTCACTCGAGTCGGGCACCGGCCGGATGATCGTGTGCTCCGGGTCGAACTCGACGAACGCGCGCGCGTCGGCCTCCGAGGACACCACGAACGCGAAATCCTTGTCCAGGAACACCGACACCAGCAGCGGGGACGCGTGGTCGGGGTCGATCGCGCCGTCGTCGACGAACTCGCGAATCCCACAGCGTTCCACCACCGTGTCGTGGTAGCGCTCGACCAGCTCGGATTCGTCGACCAGGTCGCCGGATTCGGTGTCGTACCAACCGGGTTGGGGGTCGTCTTCCCAGCGGATCAGCCCGGTGGTCCACGCCAGCTCGAGGACACCGGCGGCCGACAGCTCGTTGTCGACCTCCATCTCGAACCGGGTGCGCGACGAACCGTACGGTCCGAGCTCGGCGCCGCCGACGATCACCACCAGGTCGGCCGGGTCGACGTCCAGGTCGGCCCATTCCGGCGGTGGCGCGGGGCGGTAGCCGCGCGGCGGGGACGGCAGCGCGCGAATGGTGCCCGCGGCCGCGTCATCGTCGTCCTCGCCGGCGGCCTCGGTCGACATCTCCTCGCGCGCCTTGGCGGCGAGTTCGGCCATGTCGAGGTTGGCGTCGGCGAGCCCGCCGGTCAGGTCGGCCTCGATCGGCTTACTGGCCGCGGCCACCTTGGACTCCACATCGCACAGGCCGAGCAGCATCGCGGCCATCTCGTCGGTGGAGTAGGTGGTGACGCCGGCCTCCTCGACCGCGCTGACGATCGCGTCGTTGTGGCCCATCAGCCCGGTGCCGCGAGTCCAGCCAATCAGCGCGTGCGCCAAGCTGACTCGGGCCGCCCATGACGACTCCGCGTGCCAGCGGCTCACCAGCGCGTCCAGCGCCGACTTGGCCTCGCCGTACGCGCCGTCGCCGCCGAACATGCCGCGGTTGGGCGATCCCGGCAGCACCACGTGCAACCGCGACGCGATGTCGCGCTCGGCGCCGATCTTCGACAGGCCGCCGATCAACCGCTGCACGGCCCACAGCAGGACCTTCATTTCCATCTCGGAGCGCGAGCCGGCCTCGGACAGGTCGCCGGCGACGCGCGGGGCCGCGAACGGGAACAACAGCGTCGGGGTCTGCGCATCCTTGATGTGAATGGATTGCGGCCCAAGGCTTTCGGTCTGCTCGGTGCCGACCCACTCGACCAGGGCGTCGATATCGGAGTAGGACGCCATGTTGGCCGCCACCACCCACAGGGCGGCACCGTAACGGGCGTGGTCACGGTAGAGCCCGCGGTAGAACGCGAGCCGTTCGTCGTCGAGCTTGGACGTCGTCGCGATGACGGTGGCGCCGCCGTCGAGCAGCCGCGCGACCACCGAGGCCGCGATCGAGCCCTTGGACGCGCCCGTCACCACCGCGACCTCGCTGCTGGACGGACCCGGCAGCGGGTTCTCGGCGCCGGCGGCGATGCGGCCGTACAGCGACGCGTGGATCTGGCGGCCGGCGGCCAGCGACTTGCCCTGCCACCAGGTGGCCTGGGTGGCGACGACGTGGCCCGCGCCCTCGAACCGCTCGGACAGCCGCATCCAGTCGGCGTCGATGTCGCCCTCGTCGGTCAGCCAGAGCTTGACCAGGTCCTCGCGGGCGCTGGCCCAGCGGTCGTCGAACACGACGGCCTTCTTGGCGTCGAACACCGGAGCCACCAAACGTGGCCAGTCCGCGCCCAATTCGGCGGTGACCAAGTCGATGAGCTCGGCATCGGTGGCCGCCGGCGACACGCTCACCGGGTCGTCGAGGCCCAGCTGGCCCAGCACCAGGCGGGCCGCCGAGGCCAGCACGCCGTCGCGACCGGTGATCTGGTCGGTGAATTCGGAGAGCGCGGCCGCGTCGATGGTCGCGCCGCCACCACCGCCAGCCGAGGGCAGCGCCACCGAAATGCCGTGCCGCGCGGCGACCGACATGACGGCCGCGTCGATGACCTTGTCGACGGAGGCGGCATCGGCCAGCGCACCCTCGTGCAGGTGGCCCATCGCGCCGCCACGAACACTGGTGCCCTCGCGGGTGCCCAGAGCCACTTCCACCGTGACGTGCTTGGCCCAACCCTCGCCCAGCTCCCAGGTCTTCTTGACCCGCTCGGCGATCGCGGCCGGCCGCTTGCCCGACGGCCCAAGCACCGTGCGCAGTTGGTCGTTGATCGCGTCGGAAAGCACCGGGCCGTAAGGCTTGTAGGTGCGCGCCAGCTTGGTCACCTGCGCGCGCAGACCGGCCAGATCGGCCTCGGCGGCGCCGTCGATGGCCCCCAGGTTCAGCTCCGAACCCAGGTCCACCAGCAGCTGGTTGCGCCGCGACGACGCGCCGTCGGTGATGGACTCGATGGAGTCCAGTTGTTCGATCTGGTCGATGCGCATCTTGGCCGACAGCGCGATGAGCGCCAGGGTGGCGTCGGCGGCGTCGAACGTGATGTCGTCCGGCCGAGCTGCCCCCGACGGCGCGGCCGGTGCGGAAACCGGTGCGGCGGCGTCGGTTTCCGGCACCGCCGCGTCCGCGGTGGCCGCCGTGGAATCGTCGACCTCGTCCTCGGGCTCCGGCTCCGGGTCGGTGTCGGTGGCGAACAGCACGGCGGCGTCACGCTCGGCGTTGAGGACTTCGACGGTGCTGTGCGCGTATTCGGGCAGCTTGAGCGTGTTGGTCGCGAGGCCGGCGACGGTCGGCGCCGACTTGACACCGATCTCGACGAACCGCTCCACACCGAGACCGCCCGCGGCCTCCTCGGTGAACAGCAGGTCCTGGGTCTCGATCCAGCGCACCGGGCTGGCGAACTGCCAGGCCAGCAGCTCGATCAACACCTTGCGGGCCAGCTCGGCCGGCCGCTCACGACGCCAGGTGTCGTAGTCGGCGAGGATCTCGTCGAGCGGCTCGGCGGGCACCAAATCCCTGATCTCCTGGACGAAGTCGCGATCGAGGGTGAACGGTCGCGGCACCAGGTTCGGGATGTAGCGGCCGATGATGATGTCGGGATCCTTGTCACGCGGCATGACCCGCTCCAGCGCGCGCCGGAAGTCGGCCACGCCGACCCGCAATACCCGCGAGTGGAAAGGCACGTCGATGCCCGGCACCAGGATGAACGAGCGCCGGCCGCCCGTGAGCTCACGCCGACGCTCGACCTCGGCCTCCAGTGCCTCCAGGCCGCGCACGGTGCCGGCGATCGCGTACTGCGAGCCACGCAGATTGAAGTTCACGATCTCGAGGAATTCACCCGTGCTCTCGGCGATCCCGGCGACGAACGCCGGAACCTCCTCGTCGGGCAGGTCGATCTGCGAGGGCCGGATCGCCGCGAGTCGGTAGTTGGAGCGGCCCAGCTCGTCGCGCGGCACGATGTCGTGCATCTTCGACCCGCGGTGAAACACCATCTCCAGCAAGGCTTCCAGCTCATAGATGCCGGTCACGCAGGCCAGCGCGGTGTATTCACCGACGGAGTGGCCGCACGCGATGGCGCCTTCGACGAAGGCACCCTGCTCACGCATCTCGGCAACCTGTGCGGCGGCCACGGTCGCCATCGCGACCTGGGTGAACTGCGTCAGGTACAGCACACCCTCAGGGTGGTTGTAGTGCACGCCGCTGGCGATGATGCTGGTCGGGTTGTCGCGCACCACATGCAGCACCGAGAAACCCAGCGTGTCGCGGGTGAACTTGTCGGCGGCGTCCCACACCTTGCGCGCCGCCTTGGACCGGGCCCGGACCTCCATGCCCATGCCCTTGTGCTGGATGCCCTGCCCGGGGAACGCGTAGACGGTCCTCGGGGAGCCCAGCCGCGCGGTGGCCGACATCACCAGGTCTGAACCGACCCGAGCGGCTACCTCCAAAACCTCGGCGCCCCGGTCGATTCCGACGCGATCCACCCGGAAATCGACCTCGTCACCGGGGCGCACCATGCCCAGGAAACGCGCCGTCCAGCCGACCAGCCGAGCGGGCGGGCGGGCCTTGCCGTCGGTCGCGGTCGCCGCGTGCTGCGCCGCAGCCGACAGCCACATGCCGTGCACGATCGGCGATTCCAGTCCGGCTAGCAGCGCGGCGGCCCGATCGGTGTGAATCGGGTTGTGGTCACCGGACACCACCGCGAACGGGCGCATGTCCACCGGCGCCGTCAGCGTGACGTCGCGACGGCGACGACGCGGCGTGTCGGTCGCATTCTCCGACACCGCCCCGCCGGCCCGGACCGGGTCGGTGAGGTCTGCCGCGCCGGTGCGCCCGAGGATCGCGAAACGCTCCGCGAGCGTGGCGATTACCGCGCCGTCGGCGTCCGAAATAGACACCGTGACCGGGACCACCCGGCCCATGTCCGTGTCGAGGGCGCCCGAAGCCGTTGCGGTGACGGTCAATTGGGCCCGCACCGTCGGGAGCGTGCCGACCACGTGGGCGGCGTGGTCAAGGTGCACCAGGCTCAGCAGGCCCTCGACCACCGGGACACCGGAATCGGTGACCGCCGAGCCGATGGCCGCGAAAACGGCGGGCCAGCAAGGGCCGACGAGCGCGTCGGGCACGGTGGTGAGGCTCGGCGCCAGCGGCTCGCCGAAGACGGCTGTGACGCCGGTGTGATCGGCAACCCGCTCGGGATCCCAGTCCACCGTCAGGGTGGCCGTCCCGTTGGTGACCGGGGGCAGGAGGTCCGGCCCGTCGACGCCCGCGGCGATCGCCAGGACCGCGCGCATGGCGGCGGTGGCGTCCTCGGTGGACACCACCGGTGTGCCGCCGTCAATGGTGTTGGCGGGCAATTGGAATGGGATGTCGACCCACGCGCCCGACACGGGCACGCTCAGCACGACGCCCTCGCCGTTGACCTCGAGCCGCGCCCCGGTGGAGGAGTGGGTGGCACGCTGGCTTTCCGGTCCTCCAGAGCCTGGGTGCACCAGCCAGTCGTTCGGGTCGGCGATCCGATGAACAGGGTTGGTCGTGGTGCGGCCGGCCCACTGCACGTCGGGCGCGTCGAGCACGACGGCCAGCGGTCCCGTCACGTCCGCGCGGCCGCGCCGGCGCGACGTGACCGGCCGGGGCTCCGCACCCGCGGCCAGCGTTTCATCTATGGCAGCCTGCTCGAAGCGGTCCAGGAGCTCGCCGACGGGCTCGTCCATCCGGGTGATGCCGGCCACCGCCGCGGTGCCCGGGATGATGCACACCTGGTCGGCGTCGTAACGGGCGTCATGGGCCTGCCACAGCGAGTCGCTGCGCCACCAGCGCCGCACGTCCTTGTCGATGACCGGCACGAAGTTGACCGGCTTGCCCAGGGTCTTGCACAGCGTGACGAAGAACGGCACATCGGCCGGGTGCAGCTGCACGGTTTCGGCGTCCGGGTAGCGGGCGATCAGCAGCTCGATCGCCGCCTCGGGGTTCTCGAGCAGCTCGCTGTCGGCGAAGGCCGTCTCGATCGGCCCAAAATCCTTTGGGTGCAAACGCGCTTCGGCGCGCTGCAGCATCTGCTGGAAACGGTCGCGCCAGGTGTCGGCCAGCCAGGGGCTGCCGGGGGACGCGGTGTCGGCGGTCGAATCGCCGTCGCCGATGGCCAGTTCGACGTAGCGCCGCAACCACTGCAGGTAGGTCATCTCCCCCACGTCGCCGAAATACGGCTTGGCGGTGTTGGCCATCGCCGCGATGATCTCGTCGCGGCGCTCGGCGACCGCGTCGGCGTCGCCGGCGACCTCGTCGAGCAGCCGGCCGCACCGCGAGGCGCTGTTGTCGATCTCGTGGATGTCGGCGCCGAGCTGGCTACGGCTGGAAGCCATGCCGCCCTGGGCTTTTCCGGCGCTGATCCACTGGTCGGTGCCGGTGGTTTCGACCAGCATCCGCTTGACCGACGGCGAGGTGGTGGATTCGAGTGTCGCCATCGCCGCGGTGCCGACAAGGATGCCGTCGATCGGCATCAACGGGAAGCCGTAGGCCTCGGCCCAGCGCCCGGACAGGTATTCGGCCGCCCGCTCGGGGGTGCCGATGCCGCCGCCGACGCAGACCGTGATGTTGGCCCGCGACCGCAGTTCCGAATAGGTCGCCAGCAGCAGGTCGTCCAGGTCCTCCCAGGAGTGGTGCCCGCCGGCGCGGCCGCCCTCGATGTGCATGATCACCGGCTTGGTGGGCACCTCGGTCGCGATGCGGATGACCGAGCGGATCTGCTCGACCGTGCCGGGCTTGAACACCACGTGGCTGATGCCGACGTCGTTGAGCTCGTCGATCAATTCGACGGCCTCCTCGAGGTCCGGGATGCCGGCGCTGATCACCAGGCCGTCGATCGCGGCGCCGGACTGGCGCGCCTTCTGCACCAGCCGCTTGCCGCCCACCTGCAGCTTCCACAGGTAGGGATCGAGGAACAGGGCGTTGAACTGGTAGGTGCGGCCGGGCTCGAGCAGTCCGGAGAGCTCCTCGATGCGGTCGGCGAAGATTTCCTCGGTGACCTGACCGCCGCCGGCCAGCTCGGCCCAGTGCCCGGCGTTGGCTGCGGCCGCGACGATCTTGGCGTCGACGGTGGTGGGGGTCATGCCCGCGAGCAGGATCGGCGAGCGTCCGGTCAGCCGGGTGAACTTCGTCGACAGCTTGACCCGGCCGTCGGGGAGGCGGACCACGCCGGGGGCGTAGGTCGACCAGGCCCGGGCGACCTCGGGGGTGGCCCCGACGGTGAAGAGGTTGCGCTGTCCGCCGCGGGTCGCCGCGGGCACGATGCCGACGCCGAGGCCGCGGATCACCGGTGCGGTCAGCCTGGTCAGGATGTCCCCGGGCCCCAGGTCGAGAATCCAGCGGGCGCCGGCTTGGTGAACGCTCGTGATCTCCTCCACCCAGTCGACGCCGTTCACCAGGATGGCCTCGGTCAGCTTCCGGGCCAGCGCGACGTCGAGGCCGACCTTCTCGGCCCAGCTCCCGACGATGTCGATGCCGTCGGCCAGCCGCGGCGTGTGGAAGCCCACCTCGACCCGGACCGGGTCGAAGACCGGCGCGAAGACGTCGCCGCCGCGGATCTTGTTCTTGCGGTCGGCCTCTTCCTTGTCGGAGATCTGCTTGCAATACAGCTCGAAGCGCGAGAGCTGCTCGGGGGTTCCGGTGATGACGACCGACCGGCGGCCGTTGCGGATGGACAGGACCGGGGGCAGCACGGTCCGCACATCCTGGGCGAACTCGTCGAGCAGCCGGCGAATGCGTTCGGGGTCGGCGTTGGTCACCGACACCATCGGCGGCCGGTCGCCCAGCACGGAGATCCCGCGCCGACGGGCGACCAGCGTCCCGGCCGCGCCGATCAGCTGGGCCAGCGCCAGTAGCTCGATGTCACGGGCGCCCGCGGCGTTGAACGCCTCGACTGCGAGCACGCCCTGCGAATGCCCGACAACGGCCACCGGCGGCGCGGCGGTCCAATCCATGCCCTGCCGGGCCAGCGCACGCGCCGCCGCGATCTGGGTGAGCAGCACGCCGGGGATCGACACCGCCGCCGACGTCAGGTGCTTGTCCGACGGGATCGGATCCTCGGCGGCCAGCGCGCGCACCCAACGCAACGGCTCGAAGCCGATCGGACGCACCACGACCAGCTCTTTGGCCACCGGCTCGAGCAGCAGTTCCACCTCGCCGACCAGCGTTGCCAGATCGGACTCGATCCCGGCCGACGACACCAGCTCCTCCAGGGTCTCCAGCCAGGCGCTGCCCTGCCCGCCGAAGGCGATGGCATACGGCTCGCCGGCCGTCAGACGGTCGACCAGAGCATGGGCGCTGTGCGGGCTGTTCCCGTCGCGGTCGGCGGACACCCGGTCGTGCTCGTGGATCGTCACCTTCTGTATCTCCCCTGCTTGCGTCTTTACATCTCGGTCATTCGGCCGGTCCCGACGGATGGGCCTGCTGCTATAACGCGATTCCCCGTCGAATCACAGCCGGAGGACGGCTGGCCGGTGTGCTGTCGCGGGCCACCCCGGTGGCGCCTTGAAGGGGCGGCGGACCGCATCGGCTCCAATAAGAGTGTCATAAGGATCAGTGCCCTTTTTGCATGTTGATCGGTTACTGGTGAGTTCTACGCACGGGTAACCGTGTCGTGGGTAACACCGGGTTTAACCGCCCGCGCGGGCGCGGCGAACAAACCTGCTGCATGCAGGTGGTTACGGTCGAGTAGCTATAACTGCGCTGATCAAAGCACGATTGTTATGTAATCGTTATGTTAAAAAAATCGGTTCGCTTGACTGCCGTTGACACCGCGTCAGTCCCGTCGGCTCGGCCCACGGCGGCCGAAAATGAGCGAACGAGTGTTTGCTGGAAGTCGGACCGCCGGGACCCTAGGCCCACTGACCGAATTGCGGTTTGAGGATCTCGTTGACGTCGACCCCCACCCCGCCGACGCTTCGTTTGTCGATCTCCACCTGATGCAGGCTCGCCGCCGGATGGGTGAAGCCCTTCGGCGAGCCCCAGTTGTGCTGCCAGAAGTACGAGCCGAGGCCATCGTGCAGCGCCCAGTCGATGGTTTTCGAATTGGCGTACACCCCGGTGCGCTCGTGCCCGATCACCGATTCCCAGGAACGCAGATACGGGACGATCAGCTGCTTGTACTGCTCGTACGACGGGTCGTCGTCGATCGACGTGTAGATCGGGGCGTTCGCCGGACCGCCGGCGGCGGCGTGCAACTGCATCCCGCGCTGCGCGTGTTGCAGCCCCGCGGCCGCCCCGCCGAGCCAGTCGGCCGTGGACCCCTTGCCGTACTGGTAGCACGAGACGATCTTGAGCCCGTTGCTGCTCAGGTCACGGGCCTCACCCACCTGGATCGGCTTGCCCAGCATCCAGTTGCCGCCCGGCCGGCGGTCGGAGACGTAGCGAATGGATCCGACCGCTCCGGCGGCCCTGATCTGGCTGGCCGGGATGACCCCCGCGGCGTAGTCCAGCAGGGCGCCCAGTGACGCTGAGGCCGGCGCGGCCCGCAACGACGCCGCCGCGACGCCCAGCCCTACCAGGCCCGGGGCCGCGGCCGCGAATTTAAGCACGTCGCGGCGCGAAACCGACACATGCCACAGGGTACGACAGGAACATCAATTGTCACGTCAACCACTTGAGCATCGGAGATCACATATGCATCACACCGGCGCATCGCCAGGCAGCACGATGACGATGATGGCCTCCAGGCCGCGGCGGGCGGTCTGCCGCGAGATCTCATCAAGGAAATGGGCGGCCGCAGGGCTTATGGATCCGGCCCAGGCGCGGAATCCCTGCACCATCACCGGGTCGTTCACCAGCAACGGTTGCACCCGCCGCAGCACGCCGACCACGTCTTCGGGCAACGGGTCGGCCACTTGCGCGTCGATCCACGTACGCGCGAGTTCTGTTGCCGCGGAATCGCTTTCGTCTAACGCAACCACGTCGTTGGCGAGTTTGCGCAGCCGGTCGAAGAGCACTTGATGCCCCGGCGTCTCGGCCAGTTGCTCCAGCAGCGTGCTGGCCGCCGGGGGCAACGCCATCTGCCCGAACAAGGCGGGAACCGGTAGCTCCCACCCGTCGAAGAGCTGGGCGTACATCTCGGTGACGGACGGGGAAAGCGGGGCGGTGAGCCTGCCGATGACGCCGATGCTGTCGCGATGCCGCGTCGCCAGCCGGCGCAGGATGTCTTCGTTGAGGCCGGACGGGCCGCTATCGGTCGCGGCATCGATCGCCGCGATCAGCTGATCGAGCCGATCGCGCTCGCGCACCAGCAAGGTGCGGTGCTCGTCGAGCAGCCCGGCCAGGGTGGTCTGCCCCCCGTCGAGCAAGCGCTGGATGTCGTTGATGCCGACGCCGAGGCTTCTCATCAGGTCGATGCGCAGCAGCTCGAGCACCTGGTCGACCTCGAAGACGCGGTAGCCGTTGCTCAGGTATTCGGCGTGCAGCAACCCGATTTTCTCGTAGTGGCGGATGCGGCCCGATGCGATTCCGGTCAGGGCCGCGACGTCGCCGATCAGCAACTGCTCAGCCACGGCTTGACCTTACAACTGTCACAAGGTCTGTACTGGGCATATGGAGCGTGACCAGCTCGTCGACCTGACGCGGCGTGCGTTGAAGCTGGCGCGTGACAAGACGACCGACCTCGCGCCGTCGCAGCATCGGGTGGACGCACGGGATTACACGTCGGTCGAGCGGCACGAACGGGATCGGGCCATGCTGCTGGCCAGTCCGCAGTTGGTCGGCTACGTCTCGGAGCTGCCGGCTCCGGGCGCGTACTGCACCAAGACGGTGATGGGTCGATCGATCCTGCTGACGCGCACGTCAGCGGGTTCGGTCAAGGCGTTCGACAACGTCTGCCTGCACCGTCAATCGCAGGTCGCAACGGGATGCGGCACGGCGAAGCGGTTCACGTGTCCCTACCACGCGTGGACGTACGACAACACGGGGCGCTTGGTGGCGCTTCCGGGACATGAGGGGTTCCCGGAGGCGTCGATCGCAAGCGCGGCGAAGCCGGGCGCTGGGGGCACCTCCCGCTTGCGGGGGACGGGTCGGCGCCCATCAGCGGAGGCGACCGTCAAGTCCGATGGCTTGACCGAACTGCCGGCCGCCGAATATGCCGGATTCCTCTGGGTCGCTTTGGATCCCGGCGCGGCGTTGGACGTCGCCGCGCATCTGGGACCGCTGGCCGACGAGCTCGATTCCTGGGGCATCGGGCGGTGGTCCCCATTGGGCGAGAAGGTGCTCGACTTTCCGATCAATTGGAAGCTGGCGGCCGACACCTTCGCGGAGAACTACCATTTCGCCACCGTGCATCGACAGACCTTTGCCACCATCGCACGGAGCAACTGCACGGTGTTCGACGCCTTCGGCCCCCATCACCGGTTGGTCTTCCCGCTCAACACGATCCTGGAGCTCGACGATATTCCCGAAGAGCAATGGGACCCGTTCCACAACATGGTCGTGATCTACGCGCTGTTCCCGAACATCGTGCTGTCCGTGACGATCGCCAACGGCGAGCTTTTCCGCATCTATCCGGGCGACCGGCCCGGTCGGTCGATCACCGTGCACCAGAACTCGACACCGCTGGACCTGTCCGACGAGTCCGTGGCCGCCGGCGCTCGAGCCGTCTTCGAATACGCCCACGCCACGGTCCGCGACGAGGACTACCGGCTGGCCGAGGGCCTGCAGGCCAACCTCGAGTCGGGCGCTCGGGATCACCTGGTGTTCGGCCGCAACGAACCGGGGCTGCAGCACCGCCACATCAACTGGGCACGAGCGCTCGCGCCGAGACTGTAAATTTGCAGCGAAAGTGCGAGTGAAGGCCTGCGAATTTACAGGCTCGGCGCGGAGTCTCTCAATTCTGCTCGGACAAGACGGCGATCAGATCCTCGAGAACCGTTGCCAGCAACCCATTTTCCACCGGAGCCACGCGACTCAGCAATTCGACCGCCTCAGCGCGACGGCCGGCGGCGACCAACGGCACCACCCGGTCGACGATCGTCTGCAGTTCCGGGGCGGTCGGTTCGACGTTCGCGACGGTCGTCGCCAGCACCTCGACCAACTCCCAATCTCGATACAGCGCGAGCGAGCGCTCGTTGAAGGCAAACCCGGTCACGGGTTTGCCCCACAGCGTCCCCTGGTAATGGTAGGGACCTTCCATGTACTCGATCGGCAGGCCGTGCGCCGGGGCCGCCACCAGCGGCTCCCCGACAATATCGAGTTGCAGTGTGGCGCAGCGGATCCGGTGACGGTCCGGCATGTATCGAGCCGACGCGACGGGCCGCACCAGCGGACGCAGCGCGTTCGGCCACCGGACGTAGCTGTGGATCGTGATCTCGACGTCCTCCGCGCAGTCGGGCGGCGTGGCCGGGTCGGGATAGCTGGTCGTGACACCGGTAAACGGTTGCAGCGCATTGCCGTTCGTGCGGTCGAATTGCCGCCAGATGCTCAGGTCCACGCCATTGTCGAAGTTGATGGTGCGCCACTCGTGTGACCTCGCCCGGGGGTCTCCCCCACTTCCCCCGCCGCCGGCGTACTTCGGGAACCACTGCCGGTCGACGTGCCCGCCGCTGCCGGAGACCTGTTCGACGACGTCTCCCCAGCGCAGCGTTCCCGTCATCGCCATTCCGGTTTGGAAGTACGAGTACGTGTCGCTTTGGCCGAAGCAGACGATCTTCCCGTTGTACCTCGACGCACCCACCGGTGTCGGTGCGCGCGTTGGGGTTACGGCGAGGTCGAGCCGCATCGGGCGGCCGGAGTGGTCCTCGCCCACCAGGCTGACGCGATAGGTGAACGGCAACAGTTCCCCGTCGCCGTTGCGGCAGGCGCTCCACGACGCGGTTCCCGCGCCGCTGTGGTAGCTCAGGTCGAGATAACCCGGCGCCATGCTCAGCTTGCGCTGGGCCCCCGGCTCCATGTTGGCCGGCGGCATGTCGTAGTCCGTGTAGGTGCCGTAGTCTCCGGTGTCCAGGTCGAACAGCGCCAGCGTGTAGAAATCCGCGACGATCGTTCCGCCCGGCCGGTTCTTGTTGAAGATGGTCAGGAAGGCAAACGAGCGGCCGCTTTCGGTGGCATCGAGCTGCCCGGCGATGAACCAGGTGTCGGACTCCTGGTCGGCGTGTTCGCCTTCGGCCGCGGGGAAGTCCAGCTGGGGATCGCCGGGTACCAACCGGAACGGGTAAGTGCGCCAGTCGCTATCCATGTCGCTTCCTTGCCACGGCGCCATCCTGCTTTTTTCACTATGTTAGCGTCAATAGCGAAGTTGCGGTCGCGGTCCCATTCCCCGAGGAAGTGTCCCGATGACAGACAATCCCGGCCATCGTTCCTATAACGAACTCTTCATCGGGGGGCAGTGGCGCAAGCCCGCCAACCCACAACAGCTCGCCGTGATCTCGCCGCACTCCGAAGAGCCGGTCGGCCACGTCCAGGTGGCCGGGCCCGAGGACGTCGACGCCGCCGTCACCGCGGCGCGAAGCGCTTTCGACCACGGCCCCTGGCCCCGCATGACCCACGCCGATCGGATGGCCAAGGTCGAGCAGCTCGCCGGGATCTACGGCGGCCACATCGAGGAGATGGCCGACCTGATCACCGACGAGATGGGTTCTCCGCGCAGTTTCAGCCGGCTGGGTCAAGGCGCCGCCGCTGCCTCGCTGATCCATCTCGCCCTGGCCGCCGCGCGCGACTTTCCCTGGACGGAGCGCCGCCAGGGCGTACTCGGGGAAGTGCACCTGCGCAGGGCACCCGTCGGGGTGGTCGGGGCGATCGTGCCGTGGAATGTGCCGCAGTTCCTGATCATGCCCAAGCTGATCCCGGCGCTGATCACCGGTTGCACCGTGATTATCAAGCCCGCGCCCGAAACGCCCTTGGACGCTTTGTGGTTGGCCGAAATGATCGAGCAACTGGACCTGCCCGACGGGGTGGTCTCGGTGCTGCCGGGCGGACCCGATATCGGCGAGGCGCTGGTCCGCCATCCCGGTGTGGACAAGATCGCGTTCACGGGTTCCAGCGCCGTCGGGCGCCGGATCGCCGCGCTGTGCGGCGAGCAGCTGAAGCGCTACAGCCTCGAGCTGGGCGGCAAGTCGGCGGCGATCATTCTCGACGACGCCGACGTGGGCAAGACGGTGGCCGGGCTGAAAACCGCCGGCCTGATGAACAACGGCCAGGCCTGTGTCGCGCAAACCCGCATCCTGGTCAGCGATCGCCGGCACGACGAGGTGGTCGACGCGCTGGCCGAGATGATGTCGGCGCTCAATGTCGGCGATCCGGCCGACGAGGCCACGGACATCGGACCCCTTGTGGCGCAACGGCAACAACGTCGGGTGCAGGAGTACATCCGCTCGGGCGAGACTGAGGGGGCCCGCGTTGTGGTCGGCGGCTTGAACACTGACCAAGACAGTCCGCGCGGCTGGTACGTGCGGCCGACGCTGTTCGCCGACGCCACCAACGACATGCGCATCGCCCGGGAGGAGATCTTCGGACCGGTGTTGACCGTGCTGCGCTACCGCGACGAGGACGACGCCATCCGGATCGCCAACGAGAGCGACTACGGTCTGGCCGGTTCGGTGTGGACCTCTGACATCGCCCACGGCTTGGAGGTCGCGGCGGGGGTCCGCACCGGCACCTACGGCATCAACATGTACACCCTCGACATCGGTGCCCCGTTCGGCGGCTTCAAGCAATCGGGAATCGGGCGCGAGTTCGGACCGGAGGGCCTGCACGAGTACGTCGAGCTTCAGACGCTGGTGTGCAAGGGCAAGCTGCCGCCGCTATAGCTCGGGCGGTCGCCACGCGGGGTCGCGGCCCAGCCGCGCGAGAAGCCTTGCCTGCGCGCCGATTTCGTCGTTCACCGCAACCGGTGCCTTGAACATTCCCGACGCGGTCAGCTCCCGGGTATCCGGCGGCAAGGCGGCGTAAAACCTTTCGCACCAGCCGGGATCCAGCTGATCGTCGGCGCCCACCGCGCGGGCGAGGTCCCAGGTGTGCACCACGACATCGCGGGTCAGGTTCGGCATCAGCCGGTAGGCGTCCAGCCGCGTCGCGCTACCGGACTCGAGCGCCCCGGTCAGCGAGGAATAGGTCAATTGCCAACGCGCCCGCGGATCGTCCCGGGGCCGGTCGGGTTTCAGCCCGAGGGGCCGCAGGACAAGTACGTCGTGAAAGCCGATCACGTGCTCGAGCACCCCCCGAGCGTCCCAGGCATCACACGGTGAGCGACGGTCCCACCTGCCCTCCGCCGCGGCGACCGCCTCGCCGAACCGCCGGCACGCCGCCAGGTGCAGTTCGCTTACACCGTCAACCACAAGGCATCTGCAGCGTGAGTTCGACCGGGCAGCATAGGGCGCCATGCTGATTGGTCACCTGGATCTCGATGTCGACAAGGCAACGCGGCGGATCCACCGAGGTGTCCCGCCGCTTGGTCAGCGCCCGCCCGCGCCCGATCATCGTGTCGCCCGCGTACACCGAGCCGACCAGCCGCATCGAGCGGCGCACCACGCGGCTGCCCGGGCCCGCCCAGTCGGTGGCGACCCGGTCGGCGAACCCCGCGAGGTGCATGGTGTTGACGTAAATCGTCGGGTTGCCCTGATTTTGGGCGTAACTGGGGTCGAAATGCCCCGGGAAATAGTCCCACGTCGCCCCGGCGTTCTCGACCACTCGCTGATAGCTGATGTGATCGACCACCTCCGGCAACTCAACGGGCACGTCGATCGTGTTCCAGTCCAGGTCGGTCACGAGGCGGCGTCCGGGGTGAACCGGAACAAGGTGTTTCGGCACGTGGCCACCACGGCGCCGTCCTGACGGGTATAGGTCTCCAGCGTCTCGACGAAATGGCCGACGCCCAGCCGGGTCCGCTTCTCTGGTGACACCGACACCAGCTCCTCGACGGCGGTGAGCACGTCTCCCTCGACGATGGGCCGCAGGAACTCAACGTCGTTGGAGGCGTTGATGAACGTGGTGCCGGGCAGCGGCACTCGCAGGACCACCGAGGCCGCGGGCGGTCTGCCCGTCGGCTGCCAGGGCGGCGGGATCAGCCAACCCATCAGGAGGGCGGGCGGGGCGAGCAGCCCGCCCCACTTCTCCCGGGCAAACTCCGCATCCCAATACGATCGGTTCCCGTCGTGGACCATCGCGGCAAACAACTGGATGCGTGCGCCGCTGACGGGGGTAGCCGCGGTGCGGGGTTCGCTCTTCGCGCCGACCAAGCGCAGCGCGTCTTCGTAGCTACCAAAGGCTAGCTGGTAGCTGAGGTCGTGATCCCCACTCACATGACGAGCGGGTGCCGGCTGGGCACCGAATCCCATTCGAGCGCACGGGAAGTGAAGTACCAGGCGCCGCGCTCGTAGATCAGCGTGTCCCGGTACGTTCCGGTGGCCCGCAGGGTGGTGTCGCCGTACATCGCGGCGAACAGCACCGCGACGCAACGCATGCTCGCGTTGATGCCGTCGACGCGGATCTCGTGGTCGAGGGTGACCAGTCGCTGCCCGTCGCCGCCGTCGAAGGCCGCGCGCAGATCGGTGAACAGGTCGCCATCGCGGGTGTAGCTGGCGCCGGTGTGGCGGAAAGTGGCGATCCAGCGGTCGCGGTCACCGTCGGAGTACGCCCTGTTGTGCCGGGCGGTCAGATCCAGGATGGCAGCGCGGGCCGTGGCGGCCTGGAGCATCTGCTGTTCCTGATAGGTCATGGTCATGTGCTCTGCAGCCTCTCTTGGACGACGGCCAACAAGGGGTGGTTACGTAACAATAAATTAACTTACCGACGATTACGTAACGTTAACGTAACTTACCGGCGAACGATATACCCCGCTTTCTCACGATCCCAGGCGCCCGGACCCAGTCCGCGAGCGCGCAACACGTCTTTACGCACCCGCCCGATGACGTTCTTCGGCAGTTCATCCACCGCCTCGACGAATCGCGGGACGCAGAAGTAGGGCATCCGGGCGGTGCAGAAGTCGAGCAACTCCGCGCAGTCCAGGCCCGCCCCGGGGCGCAGCGTCACGATCAACAGGATGTCGTCTTCGCCCAAGTCGCTGGGCACCCCGACCGCCGCGGCTTCGGCCACCGCGGGATGGCGCACGACGACGGCCTCCACTTCGACCGAGGAAACGTTTTCGCCGCGCCGGCGCAACGAGTCTTTGATGCGGTCCACGTACGTCAGGTTCCGATCGGCGTCGAGTCGGCCCAAATCACCGGTGCGAAACCACTCCGGGTGCGGCTCCACCCGCGAGTCCTCGCTCACGTAGCCCTCGCTCATGACATGCGGGTGCCTGGGACGGCAGACGATCTCGCCGACCCCGCCGGGCGGCAGCGGGTCGCCGCGCTCATCGACGATGCGCACCTCGAAATTCGGATTCGGCCGCCCCGAGGTGCCGGGCACGCCGTCGTCGGACACGCCCTTGACCGCGAGCGGAAAGGCCTCCGTCATGCCGTACATCGTGACGATGCGGCAGCCGTAACGCTTTTCGATCTCGTGGTAGGCATCCGCGTCGATGGGTGCGGCGGAGATGAACCGCAGCGGGAGCTGCGCGTCACGCGGATCCGGGGGCAGGTTCTGCAGCATCGACACCATGGCGCCGGCGCCGGCGAAACCGATGGCCCCGCGGGCGCGGATGTCGTCCCAGACCTCGCCGGGATGAAATGCCTTGGCCAACAAGGTCGTTCCGCCGACCAGCATCGGTGCCAGCACGCTGGGCGCCGCGCTCAGGTGGAAGAGCGGCATCGCCGTCCACAGCACCTCCCCCGGGCCGAATTCCCACGCGGCGGCGGCGGTAGCGGCGACCGAGAACAGGTAATGCCACGTCGTGGCAACCGCTTTCGACGGCCCGGTGGTGCCGGAGGTGAAAAACAACACCCCCACGTCGGCCGGGCCGACGGGGCTTTCGGTCACCGGGACGTCGGCGTCGAGGTGCAACGTGGCGGTGAGCGAATCGTCTTGCACCACAACGCCGGTCACCGTGTCCAGCTGCCCGACGACCTCGTCGACCCGGGGCCGGCGCTCGGCGTCGGTGAGAATCACCCTGGCCCGCGACAAGCGCAGCGTGTGCAGCAGGAAATCGCCCTTGTTGGCGGCGTTCACCGCAGCACTGACCGCGCCGATGCGCGCCGCGCCCAGCCAGAAGTACACCCATTCCGGGCAAGTGGCGGTGAACAGCGCCACGCAATCGCCGGGTCCGACGCCCAAACCGGCCAACACGTGGGCCGCCGCGCGGGACCGCTGGCGCATCTGCTCGAACGTCACGTCCACGCCGGCGATCGACATCATCACCCGGTCGGGGTGCTGCTCCGCCCGCCGATCCAGGACGGCCGGCACGGTGAAACTGTCGACGCCGAAATCCGACGGTCCCGGCATCAGGCTTTCGCGGCCGCCGGGTCGGGTTCGCCGTCGGCCGTGTAGCCGAAGTCGGACGGCGAGGGCTGCGGGCCCGGGTAGAAGCGGTGCGCCCAGCGGCGAAGGGCGGCATAGTCGTGCGCCTCTTCGGGTGCCAGGTTGGGCTTTTCGAGGTATTTCATGTTCTCCCACGTGAAGAAGTCCTGCTTGATGACCTCTTGCTGCAGCGCCAGGAACTTGGCGGCGCGGCCGGTGGGTGCGTCGCCGGTGTCGCCGGGCTCGCGGATCGAAGCCTGCGTGTAGAAGTAGTCGGTGTAGTCCTCGTCGACCGGCGTCTGCCCGGTCACCTGCACGGTGGCCACCAGCTCGCTGGGGAAGCGAACCAGGCCCAATCCCAACGAGTAATTGTCGTAGATGATCTTGGCGTCGACCGGCCCGTTCGGGGTCAGCCAGGTCGAGGCGCGGCCGCCGCCGAAATGGGCGTTGACGGTGGCGTGCAGGTGGTATCCGGAGACCTCGAACGACGAGGTGGTGGCGGGATTGGCGGCCTTGTGCACGTACTGCACGTGGTAGGGATCGGCGGCATTCTCGATGATCATCTGCGGGTGCACCTTGACCCGGTTGAGCATCTGCGTGTGCGGGTGCAGCGGGTAGTACTCGTTGGTTTCGAGCTCGGGCAGCACCGGCGGCTGCCAGTATGGCGCGCGCCCGTGCCGCTCGTGCCACGCAAGGATGAACCCGTACCACTCCATGCTCGGGTAGGTGCGGATGCGGACGTTGTTCTTGCAGCCGATCTTGCTGTAGGGGATCAGGGCGTTGGTGCCGTCGCCGCGCCACCGCCAGCCGTGCCAGGGACAGACGATGTTCTCGCCCTCGACGGTGCCGCCGACGCCGAGGTTGGCGCCGAGGTGTTGGCAGTACGCGTCCATCACGTGCACCTGGCCGGATTCGGTGCGGAAGAGCACCAACTCCTCGCCGAAGTAGTGCGCGCGCTTGACCTCACCAGGAGGCAGGTCCGAGCCGAACGCGACGATGAACCACCCCGTCGGGAACCGGTAGGTAGACAGCGCGATGCCGGCCTGCCCGAACTCACGCTCCGAAGGATCTGCGGCCGACTCTGATGCCGAGTCCGAAATTGTATCCGTCACGACCCCTCCCAGCGGGTTCGACGATAGGCTCTATTTTTACTATCTTAAGCATTGAACGTCAACGCGGCGCCGGTAAGGTGCCCGCATTGCGCCAGAAGCGGGGTTCAGATGACGGCTGCGGCGGTGGATCTATCCGATCTTGCCTTGTGGCGCAATGGTTTTCCAGACGAGCTGTTCGCCGAATTGCGACGCTCCCGCCCGCTGTTCCGGCACGAGATGACGCCTGGGGTAGCCGAAACGGTCCACCGTGAATTCTGGGTGGCCACCAAGCATCGGCACGCGGTGCGCCTGCATCGTGATACCGATTCGTTCACCGCGGTCGACGGCCCGCTCATCCAGCCGGTCGGGATGTTCTCGTCGTACCCGACGATCATCAACATGGACCCGCCGGAGCTGAACAAGCGCCGCAAGCTGATCTCCAACGCGTTCAACCCGCGCGCGATCGCCAAACTCGAGGACGGCATCCGGGCGCGCGCCGCGCGGATGATCGACCGCCTACTCGCCAGCGGCGGCGGCGATTGGATCGAGGATGTCGCCGACGCGCTGCCGATGACGGTCATCGGCGACATCATCGGCATACCGGAAGAGGACCGGCCGCGAATCTTCGATTGCCTGGACAGCATCCTGAAAGCCAATGCGCCCGGGGCCCGCCCGACCTTTCAGGACTACACCGATCTCTACGCCACCATCTTCGGGTACGCGATGGAGCTCACCGCGGAAAAGCGGCGCCATCCCACCGATGACATCTGGAGCACACTGGCCTCCGCGGTGATCACCGGCGAGGACGGCGAGGAATTCAGCTTGCCCGCCAACGAACTCGAGTTCTTTTTCTTCGTGTTGACATTCGCCGGCAGCGACACCACCAAGAACGCGTTGGCCATCGGGCTGCAGGCGTTCGTCGAGAACCCCGAGCAGATCGAGCGGTACCGCGCGCGGGAGGAGCTGCGGCCGAGCGCCGTCGAGGAGGTGTTGCGTTGGGCGTCACCGGTTGCCTACTGGACGCGCACCGCCAAGGTCGACGTCGAGATGGACGGCCAGCACATTGCGCAGGGCGAGCGGGTGGTGTCCATGCTGCGCTCGGCCAACCGCGACGAGGAGGTGTTCCCCACACCGTTCACCTTCGACATCGGGCGTCAGCCGAACCCGCACGTGGCGTTCGGAGGGGGCGGACCGCACCACTGCCTGGGCGCCATGCTGGCGCGCGCGGAACTCCGCGCGGTCTTCGACGAACTCCTGCTGCGCTGCGACGACATCACCCTCGGTCCGGCCAAGGTGGCCTACCCGAACCTGCTCACCAACATGTCGATCTATGACGAGATGGCGATATCGCTGACCGAGCGCCGGTAGAGCGCAGCTGCGGATCGGTGAGCCGGCCATAAGGCGATTCTCAATTGCGCTATCACCGGCGATATCACAAATGAAACTCACCCAGTGGTCAGTTGCCCGCGCTTCCTTCAGGCCCTCAGTCGATCAGCCGCAGCGCGGCCTTGGGGCACTGGTCCACCGCGGCGCGCACATCGATCTCCAGCCGCGGCGGCACCGGACCGTCCGCGATCTGCACCACGTCCTCGTCGCCCAGCTCGAACACCTCCGGGGCGAGCGATTCGCAAAAGCCGTTGGCCTCACACAGGTTCTCGTCGACCGTAACGCGCATCAGGCGACCTCCTCACCGTTATCTTTTGAGGCCCGCCGGGCGGGTCCCGATCACTTTGTCGCTGGCCAGCTTTGCCAGCTGGTCGTCGGTCAGTCCACACAGATCGCGCAGTACCTCCCCATTGTGCTCGCCTAGCCGCGGCGGCGGGCGTAGTAGCCACTTGTCCTGGCCGGCCAGCTTCGCGAACGGCGGGCACGGATACAGGCCCGGCCCGGTGCTCGGGTGGTTCAGGGCCTCCAGGAAGCCCCGGTCGCGCAGTTGGGGATTCTCGGTCACCAGCGACGGCGACACCACGGGCGCGGCGGGAACGCCCGCGCCGGCCAACCGCTCCACCGTCGGTTCCAGCGGTTGCGCGGCGAACCAATCCCGCAGCCGGCGATCGATGTCGTCGGCGCGCTCCCGCCGCCCCGCCACGGTCGCCAGGCCCTCGTCGCACCAAGCGGGACGATCCATCACGTCGACCAGGGCTTGCCACTGCGGGTCGTCGCGCACAGTGACGGCGATCCAGTCGTCGTCACCGGCGCACCGGTAGATGTTTTGGATCGCCTCCCCGTGACCGCGATTGCCGCGCCGACCCAGCGTCACCCCGAACACCTCGGCTTCGATCGCCTGTATCGCGGTGGCGTTGAGCACCGTCTCCAGCATCGGCAGCTCGAGCAGCTGGCCGGTGCCGGTGCGTTGGGCGAAATCCAGGGCGGCCAGCACGGCGAACGCGGCGTGCACGCCGGCCAGCGGATCGCAGGCCCCGCGCGGCGTCACCGGCGGGGCCTCCGGCAACCCGGTCACCCAGGCCAGGCCGGCGATCTGCTCCATGGTCGGGGCGAATCCGACGCGTTCACGCCACGGACCGTCCAGGCCGAACGCCGGCATCCGGGCGACGACGAGTTTCGAGTTGACCTTCAGCAGCACGTCCGCGGTGAGGCCGAACTGGTCCATCACCCGCGGTGAGAAGTTCTCGATCACCACGTCGGCGCCGGTTACCAGATCCAGAAACAGCTCGCGTCCGCGATCCGAGCCCAAATCCAGTGTGACGGAACGTTTGTTGGTGTTCATCGCGTGAAACACCCAGCCGTACTCCCACCAGTCGTCCACGTCGGTGCGCATCCCGCCCGAGTAGCGAATGCCGTCGGGCCGCTGGATCGACTCCACCTTGACCACGTCGGCGCCGAACGCGGCTAGCAGGTGGGTCGCGGCCGGCCCGGCCCAGAACGCGGTCAGGTCGACAATCCGCAGGCCCTCCAGCGGCAGACCCCGTGAAGTGGGCACTGGATCGGATTCGCTTCTCTCCCTGGCCGGTTCGTCGTTGGCCTCACCCGGCGCCGGTGTGACGCCCAGCGGCGCGGGCGCGCACGCCGCCATCAGCCACGGCGGGCGCGGCTGGTCAAAGCCGGCCGGGTTGGGCGTGAACACCCCGCGCTCCCGCACGTACTCCAGGTCGCGGATGGTGGAGCCGTTGCCCAACGCCGCGATCGGCAACCGGAACAGCTGACCGAGTTCGACGATCTCCGCCACCGTTCGTTCGGCCAGCCACGGGCCGATGTGTTCGCGGATCAGGTCGCGGTAGGCCCACCGGCCGATCTGGAACCGCAGCTGTTCGATCTCCTCCAGCTGCGGGCACTCGACCATCGCGCAGAAGTCGAGCCACTGCTGCCCGGTGACCATGGTGATGCCGACGTAGCCGTCCTTGGCCGGTTCGATCGAGGGCACTTCCAACGTGCGGCGGACGGGCGGGACGCGCAGCAGCTGCGAATGCAACCATTCGCTGCTCTGCATCGCGGTCATCGCCTCGAGCATCGACAGGTCGAGATGCTCGCCGGGGCCGCCACGCTCGACTCGGCGACGCAGGGACAGCGCGCCGAACGCGGCGTAGACGCCGCCCATGTACTCCCCCAGGTCGCCGCCGATCGCGATCGGAGGCCCGGCGGGGTCGCCGCGAAAGCCGGGCGAGCCGGCCCACGCCTGCAACGTGAATTCGCTCGCGGCGCGCTCGGCGTAGGGTCCGGTCCAACCGAAGTCGGAGATCGTGACGACGATCGCCCGCGGCGAATCGGCCAGCAGCCGCTGCGGGTCGATGCCCAGCGCCGCGGCCCGAGACCGGCCCGCGGTGACCACCACGACGTCGGCGCCGGCCAGCTCGGCGCGATAGCGTTCGGAGTCCGCCGCGACGGTCAGGCTGCGCTTGCCGGCATTGAGGTAGCCGAAGAACGGGGATGGCTGGCCGTCCGGCACGGGCGAACAGCTGGCGGAGTACCGCCGCAGCCAATCCCCTTGCGGCGGTTCGATTTTGCGCACCTGCGCCCCGGCGTCGACGAGCAGCTTGCCGCAGTAGTCGCCGGCTATCCGGTCGCTGACCTCGACGACACGCAATCCGTCGAGGGGTGTCGGCCGGCTGTCGGGCTCGCGCCTCACGCGGCTATTTATACCATTACTGCTAAAATAGCTAAGCCAGTCGAGCACGCGCGAGGATTGGATGACCGCCCTGGGAATTGGCCAAGACGCCCGTCGCCGACTGTCGGCGCCGCGGATCGCCGAAATCGTAGCCGACGAACTACGCCGTCAGATCATCGACGGTGAGCTCGCAGACGGCGATCTGCTGCCGCGCCAGGAGGTGCTCGTCGAGCAGTTCAACGTCAGTCTGGTTTCACTGCGCGAGGCGCTGCGGATCCTGGAAACCGAGGGCCTGGTCTCGGTCCGGCGTGGCAACCGCGGCGGCGCCGTGGTGCACGCGCCCGCGAAGACCAGCGCCGCCTACATGCTCGGCCTGCTACTGCAGAGCGAGTCCGTCCAGGTGGCCGACCTGGGCTTCGCGCTGCGGGAACTCGAACCCGCCTGCGCCGCGCTGGCGGCCCAGCGGCCCGACCGGATGGACACGTTGGTGCCGGAACTCAAGCGGGTCAACGATTCGATGGCCGAGCATCTCGAGGATGGCCGACTGTTCACCGAAATCGGCCGCCAATTCCACGATCTCGTGGTCCGCGGCTGCGGGAACCACACCATCATCGCGGTGGTCGGCAGCCTGGAGACGCTGTGGACCAGTCACGAGCAACAGTGGGCCGACGAGAGCGCGGCTCGGGGCACCTACCCCTCGCTGGCTCAGCGCCGCGCCGTGCTCGGCACGCACGTCAAGCTGACCGAGACCATCGCCGAGGGTGACGTCGACCGCGCCCGCCGGATCGCGGGCCGCCACCTCGCCGACACCCAGACCTACGTGCTGTCGGGCCGACCCGATCAACGCATCTACGCGCTGTCGCCGCAGGCTCTTTCACGTTCGGGGTCGCGCCCGCGGAACGTCCGGCGCCCCTGACGTCGATGCGAACCGCACTAGTCACCGGCGGCAGCGGCGGGATCGGCAAAGGATGCGCCCGCAAGCTCAGCGAGCTCGGTTACGACGTGGTGCTTTCGGCGCGGCGCGAGGCCCCGCTCCGCGCGGCCGCCGAGGAGCTCGGTGCCCGCCACATCGTCGCCGACGCGTCCGATCCCGACGGGTTCACCTCTGCCATAAGCGGTTTGGAGCGGATCGACCTCGTCGTGCACGCGGCCGGCACCCTCGGCGGAACGTACGCGCGTAAGCAGACATTCGACCAGTGGCGGACCATCATCTCGGCCAACTTGGATTCCTGCTTCGTGGTGACGGCCGCCGCCCTGCCCCGGATGCGCGCGGGCTCACGGTTCGTGTTCATCTCGTCGTCGGCGGCGCACGAGCCGATGATGGCCCGCACCGCCTACTCCGCGTCGAAAGCCGGCATGAACGCGTTCGCCCGCGCCCTGGCGCTCGAGGTGGACCGTGACGGCATCGCCGTGCACATCGTGACGCCCGGCCCGGTGGAAACCGAGATGCTGCAGGACGTTCCCTTCGAGATGTACGCGATCCAGGTGTCCGACGTCGCCGAGGCGGTCGCCTGGCTGGACACCGTCGACCCGTCGGTCGACCTGCCGGAGATCCGGCTGTCGGCCGTGCAGCGCGGTCCGTTCGCGCGGCCGCCGGTCGTGCCTACGGAAGCCCGCCGCCGGCGCCAGCGAACCCCTTGATCACCGACTCGCCGAACTCGCGCAGGGATTCCGGCGCGGCAAAATCGGCGAACCACACGTAGAACCGCTCGACGCCCTGGGCGGCCAGACCGCCGAAGTGCGCGATCAGCTCGTCGGCGTCACCGCAGACCAGTCCCGAGCCCAGGTTGCCGAATCGCCGGGTGCTCACCTCGCGCACCTTGCCCGGATCGCTGCCTGTCCGGACAAATCCCACCATCTGCTGCATCGACACGCGCGCCGTGCCCGCGGCGGGGGCCAGCTTGGGCAATTTGTCGAGATGGTTGGCCGGCAGATTCCACCAATCCGCGTATTTACGAACGAGTTCCATCATCCGGGGTCCGGTGCCGCCCAGCAGCAGCGGTATCGGATGGGACCTGCGCGGGACCTGCCCGTCCTCCCCCGGCACGTCGCCCCAGTACTGCCGGATCAGCTCGATGTGGCGCCCGAGCTGTGCGACCCTGGCCTTCGGATCCTGCTCACCCACATCGAATCTGGTGAACTCGGCGGGCCAGGAGCCCGCGCCGAGGCCGAGGTCGAATCTGCCGTTCGATGCGTCCGAGAGGGTGACGGCTTGTTTGGCGAGCACGGCCGGATGCCGGAACGCGTCGCAGAGCACCAGGTGGCCGATCCGCAGCCGCTCCGTCCTGGCGGCCACCCAGGTGGCGATGCCCATTGCCTCCCAAATGGTTTCGTCGGGCAAACCGGGCGCCTCGAGGTGATCGATGAACGCCACCCCGTCGAAACCGCCGGCCTCGGCATGAAGCGTCCGCTCCGTGATGTCGGCGGCCGACAACCGAACTTGGGGCAGGAACAGATACCACTCGACCATGCGCCCACCTATGCTCGCGCCGATTGCAACAGCGGCGCTAGTTTACTATTTTTATTATGTTAGGGGTCTTATGGATGTCGGACTGACTTCGGAGCAGCTGTCGCTGCGCGACACCGTGCGCGGCGTCCTGCGCGCCGAGTGTCCGCCCGATGCCGCCCGTCAGGCGATGGTAGACCCCGAGCGCTGGCGCGCCCCGTGGAAGACGGTGGTCGACCTCGGCTGGACGGAGCTCGCGGCCCCTGAAGCAACCGACTACGGACCCGTCGAGCTGGCCGTCGTCCTCGAGGAATGCGGTGCAGCGATCGCGCCTATCCCCTTGCTCAGCAGTGTCGGGCTGGCCGCGGGCGCGTTGCGGGCCAGCGGCCTCGACTCGGTGCTCGCCGACATCGCCGGCGGCGCCGTCGCCACCCTGGCGGTCCACTCGAAAGGGTCTCGGCTGCCCGGCGCACCGATGACGTTGCGCGGGGGACGGCTGCGCGGGCGGGCGGTCGCGGTCCCCAACCTGTCGCGCGCCGAGCTGCTCGTCACGCTGGCCCATGCGGACAACGAGGTCATGGCGGTCGTCGCGCGCTGTGGTGACGGGGTGACCGTGCTGGCGGGCGAGTCGACCGACCCCGCGCAACCGGTGGCCGACGTCGAGGTCGACGCCCAGCCGTTGGCCGCCGCGCCGGTGGATCTCGAATCCGCGCTGACCACGCCGCTGGTGGCCGCGGCCGCCGATCTGGTCGGCGTGGCCGGCGCCGCCCTGCACCGCGCGGTCGAACACGCGAAGACGCGGCGGCAGTTCGGCACGCCGATCGGTGCGTTCCAAGGCATCAAACACGCACTGGCCGACAACCACGTCGGCCTGGAGCGGGCGCGCAGCCTCACCTACGCCGCCGCGGCCCGGCTCGCCGATCCCGACCCGGGTGACGCCTGGACCGCCGCCGCCCTGGCCAAGGCGGCAGCCGGCGAAGCGGCGGTCAATTGCGCGCGGACCGCGGTGCAGGTGCACGGCGCCCTCGGGCAGACCTGGGAGCACGACATCCACCTCTACGTCCGGCACGCCTGGCAGGGCGCCGCGATGCTGGGCGACAGCCGCGCGCTCTACCACGAGGTGGGCCGCCGGTTCGCGGGAGGCAGCGGATGACCGCCGTGGAATCCATAGTCGACGAATTCGGCGCGTGGCTTACGGAATTCCTGCCGAACGACTACTACGAGAAGTACCGCGAATACCGCTGGGACCTGCCGCTGCGGCGTGACTACCAGCGTGCGGCCTTCGAGGCCGGCTGGATACAGCCGACCTGGCCCCGCGAGCACGGCGGCCGCTCGCTCGGCTTGCGCGACGCGATGGAGGTTCGGATCGAGGCGGCGCTGCGGTCCGCGCCCAAGCTGCCCAACATTCAGGGTCCCGGCGTCGCCGCGCCGGGTATCCGCCAATTCGGCACGCCCGCCCAGATCGAGCGGCTCCTGGTTCCCCTGTTGCGCGGCGACGAGTGGTGGGCCTTGGGCATGTCCGAGCCGGAAGCGGGGTCCGATTTCGCCGGGCTGCGCACCCGGGCCGAGCGTGACGGGGACATCTTCCGGGTCAACGGTCACAAGATCTGGACCACCCAGGCCCACGAGTCGCGCTGGTGCACGCTCTACGCCCGCACCGACCCCGAGGCGCCGAAACACCGCGGCATCTCCTGCCTGATCCTCGACCTGCAAGCGCCCGGGGTACGGATCGAGCCGATCCGCATGGCCTCGATCTCCGACGAAACGTTCTGCGAGGTCTTCCTCGACGATGTCGAGGTTCCTGCGGAAAACCTGCTCGGGCCGCTCAACGGCGGCTGGAACGTCGCATTGTCGTCGCTGCACCACGAGCGCCAGATGATCTGGATCATGAACTGGGTCGAGATCAAGCGCGGGCTCGACGCGGTGCGTAGGGCCCGTCCCACCGACGACATCTGCGCCGAGCTCGGCGCGCTGCTGGCCGACGCCGAGGCGCTGCGCGCCACCGGATACCGGGCCCTGGGTAACGAACTGGCGGGTCGGCCGAGCCCCGAGGCCGACATCATGAAGCTGCTCGGATCGGTTACCTTGCAACGCGTTTGGGAACTGGCCGCCGTCGCCAAGGGACAGGAGTGGGTCAGCGATCCGGATCTGCTCTTCGAACGCCAGGACGCGCTGGCCGCCACCATCTACGGCGGAACGTCGGAAGTGCAGCGCAACATCATCGCCGAGCGGCTGCTCGGACTGCCGAAGGGATGACTCGGATGGATTACGACCTCGGCGAGGACGCCGGACAACTCCGAAATCACTTACGGGAGTTGATCGCCAACCACATCCCCGCCGACTTCCTCGGCGCCTGCACCGAAAACCCCCAGGATCTCGCCACCACCGAGACGTTCTGCAAGCTGTTGGCCACCGAGGGACTGCTGGCGTTGGCATGGCCGAAAGAGCATGGCGGCGGCGGTGGTTCGGTCTGGCAGCAGACCGTACTGCGCGAGGAGATGTGGGCCCAGCACGAGCCCCGCGGTCCGCAGTACATGGGCATCAACTGGGTCGGCCCGGCGCTCATGCGTTACGGCACGGACGAACAAAAGGCCAAGCACCTGTCGGCCATCGCGTCCGGCGATGTGATCTGGTGCCAAGGCTTTTCCGAGCCGGAGGCCGGAACCGACCTCGTCTCGCTGCGCACCCGCGCGGTGCCGGACGGGGACGGGTGGCGCATCACCGGCCAGAAGGTGTGGACCTCGTACGCGCAGATGGCGTCCTGGTGCGTGCTGGCGGCCTGCACCGATCCCGACGCGCCAAAGGCCAAGCGGCTCACCCTGTTCCTGATACCCATGGACCGGCCGGGGTTCACCGTCCGGCCGATCCCATCGATGCTGGGACCGCATCACCTCAACGAGATGTTCCTCGACGACGTGCCGGCGTTCCCCGGTGACGTCCTCGGCGAGGTCGGCGACGGCTGGCGGGTGATGCGGGAAGCGCTGGCGTTCGAGCGGGTCGGCATCGCTCGCTACGCGCGGTGCGAGTCCCTTCTCGACCGGCTGCAAAAGCAACTCGGCGACGGCTGGGACGCGCTGCCCGAATCGATTCGCGCCCGCTGGGCCCGGGCGCTGGTCGACCTGCGGGTGGCCAGGCTGCTGGCGTACCGGGCCATCTCGCTGCAGGACGACCCGTCGGCGGGCGCGGCGGCCAGCGCCGCCCGCATAGCCACCACCACGTGCGATCAGCAGGTCGCCGAACTGCTGTTCGACGTACTGGGCCCGTCCGCGCTGGACAGCGGCGCGTCCGCCCCCCTGCACGGGGCCATCGAAGACCATTGGCGCTACGCACAGGCCGCCACCGTGGCGTCGGGCACCATCGAGGTGCAGCGCATGCTGGTGGCACGCGACGTTCTGGGAGGACATCGGTGAAAACCGAACTGCCACAAGACATCAGCGACTTCGCCGCCGTCGCGGCCAAGCGGCTCGCCCGGGTGGGCGGCCCGCCGGCGGCGCTGCGCGCCGAGGCCGACGACAGCGTGCGCGACGCGGCACGCAGCGCCCTGACCGACGTCGGCGCGTTCGAACTCGACGTGCGGTCGGAGGCCGACGACTTGCTTGCCGCCGCGGTGCTCTGCCAGGCCGCCGGCGCAAACGCGCTGCCCTACCCCGTCGTGGAGGAGCTACTGGCGATCGACGGCGCCCGCCTGACCCTGGTCAATCCCGAAGCGCCGCGCATCGATCACGGCGACCTGCCCGGCGACTGGATCGCCGCCGACCTGGACGGCGTGCGGTATCACCCGCAACCGGGGGTGCGGACGAACGCCAAGCTGGGGCCGTTTCTGGTGCCCGCCACCTTGAGCGCACCCGACGGAGCCGTCCCGGCCGACGACGTTAACCTTCATCTCGTGCTGGGATCATGGCGGATTCTGGGAGCCCTGCAGCAATCGCTGCACATCGTCACCGAACACGTGCGCGCGCGGGTCCAGTTCGGCCAGCCGCTGGCCGACTTCCAGGCCGTCAGGTTCGCGGTCGCCGACGCCGCCGTCGGGGTGCGCGGCCTGCACGAACTCGCGAAGTACACCATCTGCCGGCCGGAATCCCTTCCGGTGCAGGTTCATTCGGCCGACGCGCTCGTCCTGCGCTACAAGGCCGCCGACACCGCGCGGCAGGTGCTGCGGACCTCGCATCAACTGCTCGGCGCCCTGGGCTTCTGCGACGAATCCGACGTCAGCGTGCTCGACCGGCACACCCAACCGCTGATCCGGTTGCCGCTGAGCGCCGAGGCGCTCGCGCTGCGCCTGATACCCGACGTCCGGGGCGGCCACCTGGAGACACTGTTTTCGGGGTCGGTGCCGGCGTGACGACCGAACGGATCGCGTCCGAGGCGGGCCCCAATCCGCTGGAGGAAGGGATCCCGTTCGGCGCCAAGCTCCGGCAGCTCGCCGAGGAACGCCCCGACGACAAGGCGGTGACGGTCGTCGGGCTCGACGGCACCGCGAACACGCTCACCTTCGGTGAACTCGACGCCCGCGCCAACCAGTGGGGTCGCGCGCTGGCGGCCGGCGGCGCGGGGGTCGGCTCCCTTGTGGCGCTGGCGATCCCGAATTCACAGCACCTGATGCTGGCCGCGCTGGGGTGCTGGAAGATCGGCGCTGTTCCCGTGCCCATGCACTGGGACCTGCCCGAGTGGGAGCGGGACCGGGTGCGCGAGGTCATCGACCCCGCGGTGGTCGTCGACGAAAAAACCCGGTGGGAGCTGGACGCCCGGGCGGCCGCCGAGTCCGAAACCCCGCTGCCCCCGGTCGTTTCACCTCACGCCAACGGCATCTGCAGCAGCGGCTCGACCGGTGTGCCGAAGGTGATCCTCAGCCTGGCGCCCTCGCTCTGGACGCCGCAGCACGGCGAGCCGTTCCTATCCAACTGGACGCCGGTGGCCCAGCCGCAGACGATCATGGTGCCCGCGCCGATGTATCACACCAACGGCTTCGCCACGTTCTTTTTCCTGTTGGCCGGTGATCACCTCGTGGTGCTCGAAAAGTTCGACGCGGCACTCGTTTTGGATGTGATCGAACGCTTCAGGATCACCAACTTCACGGCCACACCCACGATGCTGGCGCGCATCGCGGCGCGTCCGGACGTCCGCCAGCGCGACCTGTCCAGCGTCGTCTTCGTCCTGCAGGGCGCCGCGGTGATGCCGCCGTCGCTGATGCACACCTGGTTCGAGCTGCTGAGCCCGGAGCAGATCGTGTCGGCGTACGGCATGACCGAGAACCTCGGACTCACCGCGTTGCGTGGCGACGAGTGGCTCGCGCATCCGGGCAGTGTCGGCCGCGGCTTTCGGGACACCGAGATCCGGATTCTCGACGCCGGAAAGATCCCGCTCGGCCCCGGTGAACACGGCGAGATCTACCTGCGGTCACCGATGGCCGCGGGATCGCGATACCTGGGCGGGGCGGCGCCGCTGCCGTCGACCGAGGACGGCTTCCGCTCTGCCGGCGACATCGGGTATCTCGACGAGGACGGCTACCTCTACATCGTCGATCGGCGAGTGGACATGATCATCACGGGCGGCGCCAATGTCTTTCCGGCGGAGGTGGAGTCGGCCCTCGCGGGCCACCCGGGCATCGCCGACGTCGTCGTCATCGGGCTGTCCGACCCGCAGTGGGGGCGCCGGGTGCATGCGGTGGTCCAGCCGGCCGACGGGGTGCGCCTCACCGAGGAAGAGGTGATCGAGTACGCGAAAAACCGGCTCGCCCACTACAAGGCGCCCAAGACCGTCGAGTTCGTCGATGCGATCCCCCGCACCGCGGCCACCAAAGTCAATCGCTCGGCGATGATCGAGTCCCGCGGCGGCTAGGTCCTGGCGCGGCTGCTATCCGGGTCTGTCGACGGGGCACATGTACTTGTCCGGAAACCTCACACACCCCGGCGGCGGCGGCTGATCGGGGCGATTACCGGCGACACCGTTCGGCACGACATGCAACCACCCGCCGTCCTGACACAGGAACGAGTCCCCACCCCAACCACCCGGCCGGACGGTGCCGTTGACGCACGGGTCCGCGTGCGCCACCGCCGGAACGCTGACGAAGACCCAGACGATCACGGAGGAAACCGCGAGAACGACCGCCCTCATAACCGTTTGATGCTAGTCGCACCGCCGCGACCTGCCCAGTAATCCAACCGCCGCTCTAACGGGGCTCAGGGCCGGTTCACAACCCGCTCAGAGCTGCGCCTGCGACATTGTGAACGTCGTTCATCGGGGGCGAGATGGGGTCGTGGCCATGAGGAACCTTGCGCTGCCCGCGGTGATCGCCGTACTCGGCGCCGCCGGGCCACTGGCGGCGGCGCCGGCGGTCAAAGCCGACATCGACTTTTCCTGCAGACCCGGATGCTGGGGCGCGGCCGCCGGGTCGCTCTCGACCGGAGAGGAATCCATCCGGCTCAACTACCGGACCCGGCACGAGGCGGAGGACGCCGCCGTGTTGTGGTGCGACGTCAAGGGAAAGACGAACGACTGCGAGGTGCTCGCGTCCGGACTGGGTTGTTTCTCGATCGCGGAGAGCAGCGACGGGAAGGTCTTGGCGGGGCGAGAGGCGCTCACCCAGGACGCGGCCGACGCGGCAGCGCTGGACGGCGCGGGCCCAGGGTCGACGATCGACCTGCGCGACTGCAACGGCTGACCTTTCCTGCATATCCCACAATGCGCGGTAACCTCATTCTCATGGCTGAACCGACCGAGGAAGCCGAAGTGACGCGCGGTGACCGCTTCATCAAGACGGCCGTCGCGATCCTGGGCGAAACGGGACGCACCGACTTCACCGTGCAGGAGGTCGTCGCGCGCTCCAAGACCTCGCTTCGCGCCTTCTACCAGCACTTCAGCAGCAAGGACGAACTGCTCCTCGCGCTGTTCGACCGGACCATCGCGCAATCGGTGCAGGCCTGGCGCGCCGAGACCAACGGACTGGACAGCACCGCCGCGCTGAAGCTGGTGATCGACCGCGTCAGCCAACAACCCGAGTCGAGCACCCAGGACAGCCTCAACAGGGCGTTGAGCCTGTACAACCAGCATCTGGCCGAAACCCGCCCCCGCGACTACACCCGAGTGCTGTCCCCCTTGCATCAATTGATCCGCGACATCGTCGGGCAGGGAATCACGGAAGGGGTCTTCAACCCGGGACTCGATATCGGGGCCGCGGCCGCGATCGTCATGCAGACCATCATGGGCGCCCAACGGTTGCACTGGCTGGGCACCGAATTGATCGGCAAACCGATCGACGCCGGCCAGCTCTACGACTACTGCAGCCGCGCGCTGGGCATCCGGGAGACCGACGAGGAATCGTCCACGCCCACCTTGGGTGAGCTGTTCGCGCAAATCGGAATGCGGCCGGGAATCCACAACGGCGAGTTCGCGATGACGATGCCGGTCAGCCCCAATGTCGTCAACACGTCGGGCGCCCTTCAGGGCGGCTTGATCGCCACGCTGGTGGACGTGGCGGGCGGGCAGTTCGGGCTGGATTATCTGCAGCAGGGCACCACCATGACCACCGCCGACCTCTTCATCCGCTACCTGCGCCCGATTCGGCAGGGCGCCGCGCGCGCGGTCCCCAGAATGCTGCGGTCCGGCCGGCGCGCGATGGTCATGCAGGTCGACATCTACGGCGACGGCGACGAGCTCGCCGCGACCGCGACCGTGAATTTCGCGATCATCAACGGGGCGACGCCGACCGGCCTGCAGGCCGACATGTAGGTCCCGGTACTCCTCGCCGCGCAGAAGTGGTAACGTCATTACCAGATACTGAGAACCACAGACTTCCGCAAGGAGATCGCCATGCCGTCTCGCGAACTTTCCTTCCCCGTGTTCGACGCCGACAACCACATGTACGAGCCGCAGGAAGCGCTGACCAAGTTCCTGCCCGACAAGCGCAAGAACGTCATCGACTACGTCCAGGTGCGCGGCCGCACCAAGATCGTGGTGCGCGGCCACATCAGCGAGTACATCCCCAACCCGACGTTCGAGGTGGTCGCGCGGCCCGGGGCGCAGGAGGACTACTTCCGCAACGGCGCCCAGGGCAAGAGCTATCGCGAGATTCTCGGCGAGCCGATGAAGGCCATCCCCGCGTTCCGCGAACCGGGCGCGCGGCTGGAGGTCATGGACGAGCTCGGCATCGACTACGCCCTGATGTTCCCCACCCTGGCCAGCCTGGTCGAGGAGCGCATGAAGGACGACCCGGAGATGACCCACGACGTCATCCACGCGCTCAACGAGTGGATGTACGAACAGTGGTCGTTCAACCATCAGGACCGCATCTTCGCCACCCCGGTGATCACCCTGCCGATCGTCGAGCGCGCGCTCGAAGAACTCGAGTGGGTCCTCGAGCGCGGCGCCCGCACCGTGCTGGTCCGCCCCGCACCGGTGCCCGGCTACAAAGGCAGCCGGTCGTTCGGCCTCGAGGAGTTCGACCCGTTCTGGCAGGCTTGCGTCAAAGCCGGGATCCCCGTGTCGATGCACGCCTCGGACAGCGGTTACTCCGAGTTCGCCAACGTGTGGGAGCCGGGCGACGAGTTCCTGCCGTTCAAGCCGACCCCCTTCCGCAGCCTGGTGATGGGCCACCGACCGATCATCGACGCGATGGGCGCGCTGGTGTGCCACGGCGCGCTGTCACGCAACCCCGAGTTGCGGATCCTGTCCATCGAAAACGGCGCGGATTGGGTGCCGGACCTCTTCAAGGGCCTCAAGGGCGTCTACAAGAAGATGCCGCAGTCGTTCAGCGAGGACCCGATCGAGGCGTTTAAGCGCTGCGTGTACATCACCCCGTTCTGGGAGGACCGCTTCACCGAGATCGTCAAGATGGTGGGAACCGACCGGGTGCTGTTCGGATCCGACTGGCCGCACCCCGAGGGCCTGAAGGACCCCATCTCCTTCGTCGACGAGCTGACCGACTTCGACGAGGAAGACGTCGCCAAGATCATGGGCGGCAACCTGATGAAGCTGATGAAGGTCTCCTCGCCTGGGAAAAAGCCGGTCTCAGCCTGAGCGGTCGGCGTCGTCGATGATGGAGACGACGCCCCTGGTCTCGAACACCGCGAGGCGAACGTCCGCGGGTGTTTGGTGGCCGTGCTGGCGCAGGATCGCGTCCAGGTCCGAGTGCGTGAGCCGGCAGCGTTTCAGATTCGCCTCATCGAGTTCGCCGTCGCGGATCAGCACCCGCACCGGCGGGTCTACCAGACGGCGCACCCACGGGACGAACCGCAGCCGCGCGACCAGGTCGTGGGCGGCGATCAAGGCGACGAGGGCGGCCGCCCCGGTTAACCACGAAGTGTCGGCGGCCGTCGCGGTTCGCCCGACAATGGCGCCCACCGCGACGGCGGTCACCCAGTCGAACGGCGTGAACTCGGCGATGGTGCGCCGCAACATGAGCCGGAAAGCCGTTGCGGCGGTGACGAATAACGCGAGCGCCTTGAGCGCGGCAAAGGCCGCCGGGCGCCAGCCGTCGACGAACTGCAGCAGCAGATCCCTCACGTCGACGCGATTCGGGTTAGGCGGAGACCGCTCATGTGACCTGAGGTACCCGTCGAAATCCAGCGTAACCAGGAGACGCGCCCGGACAGCCGTTAGCAAACTGATGCAATGGGTATCTAACAGGCATTGCTAATCTGAATATCTACGTGTGCAAACGCCGTGCATTCGGCCTGGTTATGTGGCTGCATAGCGAGGTTCCGCGGGAAGGGACGGCCAGATGGTCGCCGAAAAGGATTGGGACAACACCGTTGGTGCGCCCGACGAGGTTCGGCGCGTCTTCGAGAATGTCCCCGCGATGCTGGTCGGCCTGAAAGGGCCCGACCACCGGTTTGTGGCGGTCAACGCGGCCTACCGGGCATTCAACCCGACCGGCAACCCGGTGGGAAAGCTTGCGCGCGAAGTCTTCCCCGAGCTGGAGAGCCAGCAGATCTACCAAATGTTCGACCGGGTCTACGCGACCGGCGAACCGCAAACCGGGACGGAATGGCGGCTGCAGGCCGATTATGACGGCTCGGGAATCGAAGAACGGTATTTCGACTTCATCGTCACGCCTCGCCCGGGGGATGACGGATCGGTCGAGGGTGTGCAGATCATCTTCGACGATGTCACCGCCCGGGTGCGGGCGCGGGAGGCCGCCGAGGAGCGGATGGAGGAGCTGTCCGAGCGCTACCGGCACGTCCGCGATTCGGCCACCATCATGCAGCAGGCGTTGTTGGCGCCGTCGGTGCCTATCGTTCCCGGCGCCGATGTCGCCGCGGAGTACCTCGTCGCCGCGGAGGACACCGCGGCCGGTGGCGACTGGTTTGACGCGATGGCCCTGGGTGATCGGCTGGTGCTAGTCGTTGGCGACGTCGTCGGGCACGGCGTCGAGGCCGCGGCGGTGATGTCGCAATTGCGCACCGCGCTGCGGATGCAGATTGCCTTGGGCCACAACATCGTCGAAGCGCTCGAAGCGGTCGACCGCTTTCATGAACAGGTCCCGGGGTCGAAGTCTGCGACCTTGTGCGTCGGTTCGCTCGACTTGGCGACGGGCGAATTCCAGTACTGCACAGCGGGACACCCACCACCGCTGCTTGTCAGCGCCGGCGCGGGCGCGCGCTATGCGGAGCCGACGGGTGCGGGTCCCTTAGGTAGCAGCACCGGATTCCCGGTGCGCACCGAGGTGCTGGAGGTGGGCGGCTCGGTCCTGCTGTATTCCGACGGTCTGATCGAACGTCCCGGCCGACCGCTGGGCGCGAGCACCGCGGAGTTCGCCGAGCTGGCCGCGAACATTGCCGCCGGCAGCCGCGGCTTCGTCATGGGTGCGCCGGGCCGGCCGATCGACCGGATTTGTTCGGAGACACTGGAATTGCTGCTGCGGTCGACGGGCTACAAGGACGACGTCACATTGCTTGCGGTGCAACGGCGCACGCCGCCCGAACCACTGCGGATCACGCTGGACGCGACTATTCATGCCGCGCGCGCGGTCCGTGCCGAGCTTCGTGAGTGGCTGTCGGAAATCGGCGCCGACCTCGACGACTTCTGCGATGTCGTCCACGCGGTTTCGGAGTTCGTCGAGAACGCGATCGAGCACGGGTACGCGACAACGGTTTCCGACCGGCTTTCGAAATGGATCGTGGTCGAGGCCGCGCTGGCCGGCGATGGCAACCTGCACGCCTCGGTCGTCGACCAGGGGCGGTGGAAGGACTACCGCGAAGGTGAGGGAGGTCGCGGGCGCGGACTGGCGATGGCCGAAGCGTTGGTGGACAAGGCTCAGGTCACCCACGGTGACGGTGGGACGACGGCCAGCCTGACGCACCGCCTGTCGCGGCCGGCGAACTTCATCACCGACACGACCGTCAGCCGCTCAACCCGCCCACGATCCGTCAACTCCGAATTCGTCTCCTTGGTCGGCGAGGCCGGCCGCATCGTGGTCAGCGGGGACGTCGACGCGGCCACCGCGGCCACCCTGGACCGACAGATCGCGGTCGAAAGTCGTTCCGGCGTAGCGTCGTTGACGGTCGACCTCAGCGGGGTGACACATCTCGGATCGGCGGGCGTGAGCGCCCTGGCGGCCGCCCGCGACCGGGCACGCACGCAGGGCGGCGCCCTTACCCTGGTCGCAGCCCCCGGAACCCCCGCGCATCACGTCTTGTCGCTGGTCCAAATGCCCGTGGACAACAGCGATCGCTAAGCACTCTCGCCGACCGGCGGCGGGCGCAGGTCAGCGGCCCTGACCGTGCCGAACCTGATTGAAGGGCACCCCGCGGTCGGCGGCGTATTCGCGGGGGAATCCCAGCACCCGCTCGCCGATCACGTTGCGGGCCATCTCGGTGGTGCCGCCGCCGATGGCGACGTTCTGCCGGGACAGGTACCGCAGCCCGGCCTCGAGGCCTTCGCCGAATTCCCCCACCACACCGGCGCTTCCGGTGATCGCCATCGCGGCGTCCATGTCCATGGTCACCGTCTCGGAGTGAAAGAGCCTGATCAGGGTTCCCGCGGTGGGGGGCAGCACACCATCCCGGACATTGCGGTACACGTGATCGATCAGCTGCTCGCCGACCGCGCGTTGCACGAGCACCCGGCCGGCGATCTCCTGGATGCGTTCGTTGTCGGCCTGGCCCATCTTCTCGGCGAGCGCCACATAGTCGACCGGCGTTGTGTGCCCGCCTTCGTGGCCGGCGCCACTGGCGAACTCCGAACCCTGCCCCACCGCCCGGCGTTCGTGGTACAGCTGGCGCGAGGCGACCGCCCAGCCGCCGTTGACCTCGCCGACGACGGCGTCATCGCCGACGTCCACACCGTCCAGGAACTCCTCGCAAAACTCGGTGGACCCGCTCAGCATGGTGATGCGCCGCAACGTGATTCCCGGATGGCGGATCGGCACCAGGAACATGGTCAGGCCTTCGTGCTTGGGCGCGTCCCAGTCGGTGCGCGCCAGACACAATCCGTAGTCGGCGGCGAAAGCGCTTGTGCTCCAAGTTTTTGCGCCGTTGATAATCCAACGCTCGCCTTGGCGTTCGGCTCGGGTGATGACACCGGCCAGGTCCGAACCGCCGCTGGGTTCGGACAGCAGTTGCACCAGGACCTCGTCGCCTCGCAGAGCGGCCGCGATGTGCCGCTTCTTCTGGTCCTCGGTTCCGGTGTCGAGCAGGGTGGCGCAGCAGATGGTGAACGTCGGGGTGTTCAGGATCAGCGGCATCTCGTAGCCGAGGGATTCGGCGTCGAATGCCTTCTGGTACTCGTAGTCCAGCCCTAGGCCACCGTACTCGCGGGGAAAGCAGATACCGGCGAATCCGCCCTCGTAGAGCAGCTTTTGCAGTTCGCGGGCCCTGTTCCAGGATCGCTCGTCGTCGCGCGGTGCGGGCGGCGGGTTCTCGGGGTCGATGGCGGGCAGGTTGTCCGCCAACCACACTCGGGCCCGGGCTGCGAATTCGGCGACGGTTTCGGTGGTCGTCATCGGGCGTTCGTCACCGATCGGGCCGCCCTCTCCGCGTCGTACACCCTCAGGTTATGTTCCTCGGGCGTGCCGAACATGGAGCGGTACAACGTGACCCGCCTCAGGTAGAGGTGCAGGTCGTGTTCCCAGGTGACGCCGATGCCGCCGTGCATCTGAACGCAGGCCTGCACGATCCGGCCCGCCATCTCGCCGACGTATGACTTGGCGATACTCGCCGACAAGCCCGCCTTGGGCGAGCGCGCGGCGACGTCGGCAACCGCCGCCGACGTGGTGGCACGACACGCTTCCAGCCACAACTTCATGTCGGCGAAGCCGTGCTTGAGGACCTGGTAGGAGGCCAGCGGCCGGCCGAATGTATGCCTGTCCAGCGCCCATTGGACGGTGAAGTCGAACACCGTTTGCAGAATGCCGACCACCTCGGCGCACTGCAGTACCTGGGCGAGCTGGCTCTGCCGCCCGATCAGCGCGGCGGCCTCGGCGGGGCCGCCGACTGCGGCGGAGCGGTCTACGACCACGCCGTCGAAGTCGATTTTTGCGTATTGCTTGACCAAGTCGACCGACTGCTGCGGCGTGATCCGGACACCGGGCGCGTCTGTCGGCACCAGGAACTGACGAACGCCGTCATCGCTTCGCGCCACGACCAACAGCACCCCACTTTGCGCCCCGGCCTCGACACGGTCCTTGGCACCATCAATGCGGAAGCTGGACTCCGTCCGGGTGGCCGCCACCGAAGGATCCAGCGGAGCCCAGCCCCTGCCCGGCTCGCAAACCGCCCACGACGCCACGGTTTCACCGGACATCAGCGACTCGATGGTCTCGGCGTGCGCCCGCGGATCCGGGCACTCGGCGAGCGCCGCGAGCACGACGCTGACCGGATACAGCGGCCCGGGCGCCACCGTCTTGCCGAGCTGCTCGGCCACCATGGCCAGGTCCACGACGCCGCTGTCCGAAACGCTGCCGCCGCCCAACTCCTCCGGCACGAGGAGGGCCGTCCACCCGAGTTCGGCGGCGCGCCGCCACCACGCCGGGTCGAAGGACAGTCCCGCGGCGTGCAGTTCGCGGACGCGACTCAGGGGCGCTTCTTTTTGCAGAAAGGCCTGGGTTGTGGACGCGAAGAGTATCTTTTCGGGAGAGTCGACAGCGGTCATGATGCCGGCAGATTCGAGAGGAAGCGTGGGTGGTTGATCATCCGCCTGGTCGGTTCTCGTCGGGGTTCGCTGTGGATTCTGATGTTAGCAATGAGCAGTACGGTAAGAGATACCGGAGTCCAATCGATAATGATCATCACGAGCGGTAATCGCGGTGGCTGAGGCGAACGAAACGCCCGATCATTCGACCGCATCGGAGGCCGACGCCAGGGCGTTGCTCGAAGAGGCCGAGGCGGAGGCCGCCGCGGCCGAAGCGCGTGCCGCCGCGGCCCAAGCCCGCGCCCGCGCCGCTCGGCTGCGACGCGAGGCCCTCGGGTTGCCGGATCCCGACGAGTACGACGACGCGGACGAGGATTACGCCGCGGACGAGGATTACGACGAGGACGAGGATGACTACGAGGACGACGAAGAATACGGCGAGGACGACTCCGCCGAGTCGGTAACCGAGCAAGCTGCATGGCGGCGGCGAATGCCGCTGCTCGCCGCGATTGCGGCCGTCATCGGCATCATCGCCTTTGTCGGCTCCAGCGCATACATGGTGCTTCAACATCGCGACACGACCAGGCACCAACAGCGCGAAGCCGCGTTCGTCGCCGGGGCCAAGCAGGGTGTCCTCAACATGATTTCGTTGGACTTCAATAAGGCCAAGGCCGATGTCCAGCGCGTGATCGACGGCTCCACCGGCGAATTCCAAGCCGATTTCCAGCAGCGGGCCAACGACTTCATATCCGTGGTCATCCAGTCGAAGGCGGTCACGGAAGGAACCGTGCACGCCGCCGCCCTCGAGTCCATGAACGACAACTCGGCGGTGGTATTGGTTTCGGCGACATCGCAAGTCACCAATTCGCCTCCGGGCAAGGACGAGCCGCCGCGAATTTGGCGCCTCAGGGTGACGGTCGCCGATGTCGGTGGGAAATACAAGATGTCGAAAGTTGAGTACGTGCCGTGACCGAAGACGTGCGCGACATCGATTCGGCCGCACCGGAACCCACCGAGGGGCCGGCCGAAGACGACGACACCTCCGTGGCCGAGGAGCCAATCGACCAGCAGCCCACCGACGAAGAGCCCGCCGACGGCGTGGCCGACGACGAAGAGCCCGCCGACGAGGGGTCGGACGACGCCGCGCCGATCGAGCGCCGCCGCCGTACCCTCTCGCCCAGGGCCCGCAAGGTCATTGCGGCGGTTTTAGTTGCGCTGCTACTGATCTCGGGCAGCGTGGCGACGTGGCTGTACTTCGAGCAGTACCGGCCGGACCAACAGACCGACGCCGGCGTCGCCCGCTCGGTGGTCAACGCCGCGACGGATGGAACGACCGCGGTACTGTCGTATTCCTCCGACTCGCTCGACCAGGACTTCGCCGCCGCCAGGACACACCTCGCCGGGGATTTCCTGTCGTACTTCGACCAATTCAGTCAGCAGACGGTGGCCCCGGTGGCCAGGCAGAAGTCGATGAAAACCAAGGCCAAGGTGACCGGCGCCGCCGTGTCGGAACTGCACCCCGATTCGGCGGGGGTTCTGGTCTTCGTCGATCAAGTCACGACGACCAAGGACAGCGCCCAGCCGTCGGTGGCGGTCAGCAGCATCCTGGTGCGCATGTCCCGGATCAACGGCAAGTGGCTGATCACCAAGTTCACACCGGTCTAGCCGCAGCCGCTACATGGCGAACACGCGGCGCAGCGTCTGGGCGTGCAGCGCCCGGTTCTCTTGCGCGACAACCCAATCGGGAACCAAAGAATCGAAGCCGTTGAATGTCGCTGCGATGACGTGCAATTCGGTGTGGACGTAGGCATGCAGTAGCCGGTTGGCGTAGTCGATGGCTTCGTCACGGCACGGGTCGATCTCGGAGCAACTGATAAACGTGGGTGGCAGGCCCTCGAGGTTGGCCCGATGCGCGGGGACATATTGACCGCTCGCCGTGGTGTGGCCGAGGTAGTGACCCCAGGCCCGGCTCACGGCAGGGCCGTTGAGGCCCGGCGTGCGCTGAAACTCCCGTCGCGACGGGGTGGCATCGGAATCGAGCATCGGCTGATGCAGGATCTGCACCAGCACCGACGGGCCCTCCTCGTCGAACACGCGCTGGGCCAGGCTCGCGACCAGCGCCGCACCGGCGTCGCGTCCCATCACCGCGATGCGGCTGGGGTCGACGTCCAGCTCGGCGCAGTTGTCCACGGCGTAGCGCAAGGCCGTATCCACGTCGTCCAACGCGGCCGGACACGGATTTTCGGGTGCGAGCCGGTAGTCGACCGAGACCAGAAGGCAGTCGGCGGCACGGGCCAGCTCCACGCAATGCGCATGATCGGTGTCCAGGTTTCCCGTCACGAAGCCGCCGCCGTGGGCGTATATCACCAGGGGCGCCCGGGATCCCGCGCCACCGCGATACAGGCGAATGCCCAGCGGTTGGCCGTCCGGACCGGCGATCGATCGCGATTCCACGGCGACACCGGCGGTTTGGACGGCCGCGGCCCGGTCGGCGGCCCGGGCCTCGGCATCTTTGCGCTCCGCGGGCAGTGTCTCGGTGCGGAAATCGACGACACTTAGCTCGATCGCCGCATCACGCAGCACCGGGTCGATCCGGCTAAGGCCTTGCGGCCGCGTCAGGTTGGTCTGCGTCATACCCCTCAACTTCCGTCCGGGAAACCATCTTCAAGGTAGACCTGCGATTCCATCTGGTGGAAGATGCGGTACCTATCACGGCGAAAAGTCAGCAACCACGTGATCCAGCTGGCACCGGTGTGCGCAACATCGGATTCTTGCCCGACGAAGCTCCATCGGCTCAGCAAAACGCAACGCGCCACTCCCCCGGCCAACCCATCGGCAGACCACAACCGTGACGACACCGAGGCGCGCTTCAGCCGACTGCCGATCCTGGCCCAGTGCCGATCGAGCTCGTCCGCGCCGACCAGCGGCACCGCGTATTCGTCACCGATGTAGATCGGCCGCGGGTCCTGACGCTCCCACAGGTTGGCGACGCCGGCGAAGTCCAGCGCCGACCACTTCTCGTCGTATTCGCCGACCAAAGAGGCCAGCATGGCGGCCAGATCGGCCACTTGTCACCGTTCTCCGGGAAGCGCCTTCACGGTCGCCGGTAGCCCGTACAGCGCCGTCGCGTTGCCGCGCATGATCCGCTCCCGCTGGTCGGCGGGGAATCGGTTGATCGCGTAGGTCGGCGAGTCGTAGCTCCAGTGCGGGTAGTCCGTCGAAAACATCAGGTTGTCGCCGAGGTCCATCAACTCCAGGTACTCGCGGAACTGCACGGTGTCGGCGTCTTCCAGCGGCTGGGTGGTGAACCGGACGTGTTCGCGCACATAGTCCGATGGGCGGCGACGCACGTGGGGCAGGTCGCCGCGGCGCGCTTCCCAGATCCGGTCCATTCGCGACATCACCGGCATCGCCCAGGTGAAGCCGCCCTCCACGAAGACCACCCGCAGGTCCGGGTGGCGATCGAAGGCGCCGTCGAACACCAGGCTCATCAGGTGCGAGACGTACAGCAACGGCCACGAGGCGAAGAAGTCGTGCCAGTGCGCGGGGTTGCCGACCGGGTACAGCGGTATCAGTTCGAACGGCGTCTGGCCCATCAGATGCGTGGCGATCGGGAAGCCGTTGCGTGCGGCCGCCTCGTAAAGTGGGTCGAAATGCGGGTTGCCGAACGGGATTCCACGCGTCTGCGGTGTCATCAGCACCTGGGCCATGTACGGATGTCCCGCCCACCGTTCCACCTCGCGGCCGGCCTGGTCCGGCGTCTGCGCGCTGACGCTGATCGATCCGCGCCAGCGGCCGTGCCAGTTGTACTTGTCCAGCCAGACGTCGGCGAGCCAGTCGTTGTAGGTCGACTTGAGCACGTGTTCGGCCTGCGGCAGTTGCGCGTCGCACATCGGCTCGAGCGTCGCGATGCTGACACCGGCATCGAGAAGCAACTGCTTGGCCGCGAAATCCGGGTCGCTGCCGGCGGCTCCGCCGCCGGGCGGCCACGCGTCCACGCGCAGCGACGACGTCTTGAACGAGTCGGGGGTGTCGTAGAAGTGAGGCACCGGGCTTACGGCGTTGCCCGTCGGCCAGATCTTGTCCACCCATGCGGCCGGCGCATAGGACTTGAGCACGTCGACCGAGAGCGGCAACGGGTGCACGTCGGTGTCGACGATGGTGACCGCGATCTCGTCCTCGCGGCCGGTGGGCGAATCGACCCGTTCGATCGTCGTCATCACACACGCTCCTTCAGCCCGTAGAGTTCACTGGCGTTGCGCCACAACACCTTTTCGCGCTGGGCGGCATCCAGCCCGTCGGCGATCGCCTCCGGCGCCGATGTGGACCAGTGGGGATAGCTCGATCCGTACATCAGCAGGTCGGACTTGCCGGTGAAATCCATCCAGCGCCGCATCGCGCCGGTCTCGGTCGGCCCGTCGAACGCCGACGAGCAGAACCGGACGTGGCGGGGCAGGTATTCGCTGGGATACCGGTCCACCCAGGGTGTCTGGTCGCGCATCGACAGCCAGAACGTGTCCAGCCGCCACATCAGCGGGGTGAGGATGTCGTAGCCGCCGTCGGCGAACACGAACTTCAGGCCTGCGTGCCTGCCGAATACGCCCTCGATGATGAGCGTGGCCAGGTGCACGAAGTAGTTCAGCGGCATGAACGCCGCGTAGCCCGGGTAGGTGTGCGCGTGCCCGGCGAAGGTCGGCGGGTGGTCGACGCCGTTGCCGCCGTTGATGTGCACCGCAACCGGCAGCCCGTGCGCGGCGGCGGCCTCCCAGATCGGCTCGAACATCGGTTTGCCGTACGGCTCGCGCGACTGCATCGGCACACCGACCTGCACCAGCTTCGGGTGACCGGCCAGGCGCTCGATCTCGGCCACCGCGCCCCTGACGTCCTCGGGGTTGACCCGGATGGTGCCCCGAAAACGGTCGGTGGTGTCGGGCTCCAGCCAGCGATCCAGCAGCCAGTCGTTGACCGCGGCACAGATGCGGCTGTTGAGCAGGTAATCGGCGATGTTGCCGCGGGTCAGCGGGTTCAGGATGGCGTAATCGACGCCCATGTCGTCGAACAGGTGCCGGGCCACCGTATCGGGATCCGAACCCGGGTAGTGCTCGCCGTAGAGGTCCGCCCGGTAGTCGCCACCCGGCGCCTGATACCACTGCTGCTCGACATCCGGGATCGAGCGCAGCTGATGCGCGGCCGGGAGATAGCGGCGTATCTCGGCGTTATAGCGGAAGTGCGGTTGCACATTCGCGTCGATGATCATGGGGTTCATGCGGTCAGGTACACCTCACCGTCGGTGACGTCGACCTGATAGGTGCGGACGCGACGCCGCGGGTCGGCCAGGTTTTGACCGGTGGTTACGTCGAATTCCCAGTTGTGCCAAGGGCATCGAACGATCTGTCCGTCACGAACGCGGCGCATCCCGTCGGGCGATTCGGGGGCCGATTCGTTGGTGCCGCCGATCAGGCCAAGGCACAAGGGGGCGCCCTCGTGTGAGCAGTAGTTGACGATCGCGTAAAGCTCACCGTGCACGTTGTAGACGCCCACGCCGAACTTGCCGACGTCGACCAGTTTCATCCCGCCGGGCGGCAGCTCGTCGAGCGAGCACACGAATCGCCGGTTGGGCACCTGGGAATCACCGCCTTCAAGGGTCAATACTGTGCGCATTACGGTAAAGACCACAAGCCGTTGGGCTTCGTTGCTATTTATACTATGATAGCCATATTCCCCTCGGCACAGATATCCGCCCTTACCGGTGGCTCAGGAGGAGCGCGAATGACGCTCGGCACGGATGCGGACGGCCAGCCCGTCACCCTCGACCTCACCGGGGAAACCAGCCCCTACCCGTTCTTCGAGTACATGAGGCGCACCGATCCCGTCTGGCACGGTTCCCTGGCCGACCACTCGCAGATGCCCGAGGAACTGCGGCCGAACGACGAATGGGTGTTGTTCGGCTACGACGGGCTGTTTCAGGCGTTTCGCGACGATCGGGTCTTCACGTCGGCGAGCTACGACAAGACCATCGGACTGGTGATGGGTCACACCATCCTGGCGATGGGCGGCAAGGAACACCACGACCACCGCAGCCTGGTGGCCAAGGCCTTCCGGGCCACCGCGCTGGAGCGGTGGGAGCCGTCGGTGATCGGGCCGGTGTGCGATCGGCTGATCGACGAAATCAAAAATGACGGCCACGCCGACCTGGTCAAGGCGCTGACGTTCGAATTTCCCACCCGGATCATCTCCGTGCTGCTCGGGCTCCCCCCTGAGGATCTCGACCTGTTCCGCCGGCTGTCGCTCGACCTGATCTCGATTCCGACCGACATCGTGGCCGGGCTGAACGCCGCGGCGGAGCTGCAGGGCTACTTCCTTGAACAGGTGGAGCAGCGGCGCCACAAGCTCACCGACGACATCATTGGGGACCTGGTCGCAGCCGAAATCGACGGCGAGAAGCTCACCGACGAGGCGATCATCGCGTTCCTGCGGCTACTGCTGCCGGCCGGCCTGGAGACCACGTATCGATCCTCGGGCAACCTGTTGTACTTGCTGCTGACGCATCCGGAGCAGCTGGCGATGGTGCAACAGGACCGGTCGCTGATCCCCGCCGCCATCGAAGAGGGCCTGCGGGTGGAGACGCCGCTGACGATGGTCATGCGGACCACCACCCAGGAAATCGAAATAGGCGGCAAGACAATCCCGGCCGAGGCGCAGGTCGACATGTGCATGGGCTCGGCCAACCGCGACGAAACCCGTTGGCCCGACCCGAACACCTTCGACATCCACCGGCCGCGCCACGCCCACATTGCGTTCGCCGCCGGCATCCACATGTGCCTCGGCATGCACCTGGCCCGGCTCGAAACCAGGGTCATGCTGAACAGCCTGTTCGACCGGGTCAAGGATTTGGCGCTGGTGCCAGACGACGGAAGCGGCCAGGAGTCCAAGATCGTCGGGCTCACCTTCCGGTCCCCCAACAAGCTTCCGGTCACCTTCGCCCCGGCCGCATGAAAAGCCGGGCGGCGATCCTGCACGACGTCGGCGGGCCATGGTCTGTCGAGGAATTCGAGTTGGATCCGCCGCGTGCCGGCGAAGTCCTGGTTGAGCTGGCCGCCGCCGGGTTGTGCCACTCCGACGACCACATACTCAAGGGCGACATGTCGGCGCCCAACGAGGTGATGCGATCCATGGGCCTGCCGACGATGTTCCCGATGATCGGCGGGCATGAGGGCTCGGGCATCGTGCGTGAAGTCGGCCAGGGCGTAACCGATTTCGAGCCCGGCGACCACGTGGTGATGTCGTTCGTCGCGGTGTGCGGGCAGTGCCGCTGGTGCGCGACCGGGATGGAGTACATCTGCGACGTCGGAATCGGCACCATGGTTCCGGGGATGCCCACCGACGGCACCTTCCGCCATCACACGTCCGATGGCCGAAACCTCGGTCACATCGCCAAGGTCGGCGCGTTCGCGCAACACACTGTGGTGTCGACGAATTCGCTCGTCAAGATCGAGCCGCACCTGCCGCTGGCGCCGAGCGCCCTACTGTCGTGCGCCATCCCGACCGGCTACGGTTCCGTCGCGAACCGCTCCAACATGCGCGCCGGCGATACCGTCGTCGTGATCGGCGTCGGCGGCATTGGCACCGGAGCGATCCAAGGTGCCCGGATCAACGGGGCCGCACAGATCGTCGCGGTGGATCCCATTGAGTTCAAACAGAAGTCGGCGTTGCAGTTCGGTGCGACGCACAGCGCCGCAAGTGTGGCCGAGGCGTTGGACCTGGTGCGCGGCCTGACCTACGGGGTGATGGCCGACGCGGTGGTGGTCTCGCCGTCATTGATCACCCCGGAGGACGTGCGCGACGCGGTGCAACTCACCCGCAAGGGAGGGACGTGTGTGCTCACCGGGATGACCTCGCAGTTGACCCGGTCGGTCAAGATCGACCTGCAGGACTTCATCCTGATGAACAAGACGCTGGCGGGCACCATATTCGGCTCGTGCAACCCCAGGGCGGACGTCGCCAGGCTGGCCAGGCTCTACGAGACCGGTCAGCTGCAGCTCGACGAGATGATCACCCGGCGCTACCGGCTCGACGAAATCAACGACGCCTACGACGACCTGCTCAACGGCAAGATCGTCCGCGGCATCATCGATTACGGGATCAGCTAGGCCCTGCCGCGCATACGTTGATTGTGAATCGTGGGCATTGTATGTGAGCTGTGGGCGGGCAAATCGCCAAAACCCCGCCCTGGGCACACATTGAAAGCCGCCACCGCATACTCAAAACCCTGAATACACTCTCGGCGCAACTATTTGCCTTTGCCGCCCATCACCCGCTGCGTTTGGCCGTACGCGTCGATCGGGCTGTGTAGCGCCAGGCCGCCGTCGGCGTGCACGACTTGACCTGTCACCCAAGGCAATTCCAGGACGCCCACGATCGCCCCGGCCACGTCGGTGGCCTCGCCGAGGCGGCCGAACGCCGTGCGCTCGGACAGCCCTTCCACCCAGCCCGGCAGTTGCTCCGGTTTCGCCAGCATCGGTGTGCGGGTGACACCAGGCCCCACGGCGTTCACCCGGATGCCGTGCCCGCCCCATTCCGCGGCGGCGACCTTCACCAGCATGTTCACACCGGCCTTGGACACGCAGTAGGCGCCCATGTCGCGGTCGACGAGCGTGCCGCTGATGCTCGACACGGCAACGATGGAGCCGCCCACGCCGGCGTCGATCATGGCCCGCGCCCCGGCGCGGAGGGTCAGCCAGGTTCCGGTGAGGTTGACGGCCAACACCCGTTCCCATTCCGCGAGTGGCTGTTCGAGCAGCATGCCCGACGCCCCGATTCCGGCACAGGTCACCATCCGGGTGGGCACACCGTGGTCACGCACGGTTTGTTCCATCGCCGCCGACACCGCGTCGGGATCGCTGACGTCACAGGCGATGTCGCCGCCGGACAGGTCCCACACCACCACGGCGTGACCCGCCTCGCGCAGCCGTGCGGCTACCTCACGCCCGATGCCCGACGCGCCGCCGGTCACCAGGGCCGTCACTGCGGGGACCCGATCAGCTCGACCAGCACCCCGTCGGGCGCGGTGATCACCGCCATCGGGACGGTCTTGCCGCCTGGGGCCGGCACGCCGATGCGGCGGACGCCGTCGGCGAAACCCAGCGCCGCCAACGTGGTAAGCGTCTCGTCGACCTCGCGCTGCAGGGAGAGCAGGAAGAATCCGTGCCGCGGTCGCCCCGCTGGTGCTGAACCGTCGTCGGCGCCGTCGAAGACGACCAATTCGACGATCCCGGTGTCGGGGGCCTGCGGGTCGCCGAGGAATATCGAGCGCAGCCGATCGGTCTTGGCGCCGAAGAGTTCTGGCCAGTCGCCGGTGAAGGTGTGGTCGAACAGTTCGGCGAATCCCAGGCCGTCGCGCCAGAACTTCGTCGAGCGTTCGACGTCGGAGGTACAGATCGCGGCGTGGTGAATACCAGGCATACGCCCAGATTAGGCGTCACCTCAGTTCGAATGCGAGACACGTCTTCTGGACGCGCCGGGCCGATCATTCGACACGAATTCCGGCCCGGCGTCGTCACCAGGGCGGCCTCAGGACTGCTTGACCGCCTCGATCTCCAGGGTGACCGTTACCTTGTCGGCGACGACCACACCGCCGGATTCCAGCGGCATGTTGATGTCGATGCCGAAGTCCTTGCGGTTCAACACCACCGACGCCTCGAAGCCAGCGACTTCGCCGTGGCCCATGCCCGGATTGACACCGAAGAATTCGAGGTCCAAGGCGACCGGCTTGGTAATGCCCTTGATGGTCAGGTCGCCGCGGAGCACATAGCTATCGCCGTTCGCCTCCACCGAGGTGGAGGTAAATGTCGCGACCGGGTACTTGTCGACGTCGAAGAAGTCGGTCGACTTGAGGTGGGCGTCGCGTTGGGCGTTGCCGGTGTTGACGGAATCCACCGCGATCTCCGCGTACACGGACGGTGTGCCGTCCTCGGCGATGGCGATCGCTCCGCTGAAGTTGCCAAAGCTGCCTCGCACCTTGCTGACCATCAAATGGCGTACCCAGAAGTTGATCGAGGAGTGCACCGGGTCGATCGCCCACGTGCCGGAAGTGACCTGCGTCGTTGCGGTTGCAGTCATGTTTGTCCGTCTTTCCTGTTCGGGGCGGCGGCCTGCCCGACGCCCTCGCAGGACTAATCGGACCGTAGTCCGATTTTATTCCTCGCTGGTCGGGGCGCTACCGCCGTCCGGGCCCAGCGGTCGCGGTGGGCTGGGATAGCGCGGCAACCTGATCCGCCAGGTCCGACAACGCCCGCGCGGTCGCCAGCTCCTCGCGGGCCTCGCGCCCCAGACGGTCGGCGGGGTGACGGTAAGCGATCCCTACCCCGGCCAGATGCGCGCTACCCCATCGCAGCTCGACCTTCGCGCATGTCCTTCCGTGGTGCTCGTCGAGCGCTAGCGTGATCATCGGTTGCGTAGCAGAATTCGGGCGACTGGCGTGGTACATGCACCGATCATGCTGCGGGACAGAGTCACTTTCCCGCTCATCCAGCGGCGTGCCGCGTACTGATGACTTTGGTCCCACCGGCAACTGCCAATGGCACTTCACGGTGCCGTGCGAGCTCGAGCGTCACGCCAGCGTGGCGCTCGACAGCGACAGTCACGCCAGCGTGGCGCTCGGCAACCCCACCTACGCGATCTTCGCCGCCGTGCGATCCCACAGCTCGCGCGCGAGGTCGGCGTCGTAGGCCGCGCGGTGGGCCTTCGCGAGCTTGCCCTTCGCGTAATACTCGCCGGACCTCCAATCCACTCCGGGGGTGCTCGACGCCAGCCAGACCAACTGGTCGGCCCCCTCGTCCGCGCTGGAGATGAACCGGGTGATGATCGGCACGCGGTACTTCATGAAGAGGATGGGCCGCGAGCCGGATGCGTCGCCGAAGTTGGTGTTGACATAGCCCGGGTGAAACGTCGCGGACGACACTCCCGCCGCGTGGTATCGCCGGTGTAATTCCTTGGTGAACAACACGATTGCCAGCTTGGTCAGGGCGTAGGCGGTGCTAGGCCGGCGTCGGGCGGTGTTCTCCAGATCGGTGGCGCGCACGCGGGGAAGCAACTTGTGTGACGAGCTGGTCGTGTTGACGACCGTGGCGCGGGAATCGACGAGCACGTCCATCAACCGCGTGGTCAGCAGAAACGGCGCCAGGTAGTTGACTTGATAAGTCATTTCGTGACCCGTCTCCGGTCGTCTGGACCTCGGTGAACATGCCGCCGGCATTGTTGGCCAGCACGTCGACACGCGGGTAGGTGGAGCGGATTTTGTCCGCCAGGTCCCGCACCTGGGACAGGTCGGCGAAATCGGCCACGAAATGGTCCGCGCCCAACTCCGCGGCCACCGCGGCGGTCTTGCTCGGCGAGCGTCCCACCACGACAACGTTCTCGCCGCTCCGATGTAACCGGCGGGCCGCCGCGGCGCCGACGCCGTCACTGGCGCCGGTGATGACGATCGTCCTGCGCGTCATTGCCAAGTCCTCCCGGGGGGAGTGTAGTGAGCGCCATTGACCATGGACGAGTGATTGGCCACTGTGGATCAGTAAGCGGTTCGCTCAGCCTTCGGAGGGGAAAGGCAGCCAGATGAACGGCATTTCACGCCGCGAGTTCGGGCGCCTGGCCGCCGATGTCGGCATGCTCGGCGCCGCTGGAACGCTGGCCGCGTGTGGTTCGCCGTCGGCGCCGCCCCGCGCGGAGCCGACCGAGACCGCCACCCCGATCCCGGACAGCCGGAGCCGGCCGATCAGGCTGACCCAAGCCGACCTGGACCGGATTATCGGCGACCACGCCCAAACGCTGCGGGACCATCTGCGATCCAAGGCCCCCGGCCCTGACTACGCAGTCGCGGTGGCGTTCGCATACCCGAACCACGAATTCACCCGCTTCTATATGTACGGGACGGTGGCCGAAAAGACCCCGCCCACCCCGCGAACGATTTTCTCGATCGGGTCGATCACCAAGACCTTCACCGCAACGCTGTTCGCTGACGGCGCGGCGATGCGCCCGGACTGCTTCGACTGGGACGCGGGCATGCAACGTTATCTGGGCCGCTACCTGGGCAATCCCGGCGACCTGAGCCCGACGATGCGGCAGATTACTCCGCGAATGCTCGCCCAGCACACCTCTGGTCTGGCGCGCGATTCCACCGGCCCGCAGGACGGCGTCGGCCTGTTTCTCAAGGATCCGGCCGCGCCGCCGCCCCGGCTGGTGGATGTGTGGCGGACCCATGACGGCCCGCCGCCGGGAAGCTGCTGGGTCTATTCCAACCTTGGTTTCGTCACCCTGGGCTACGCCGCCGTCGCCGCCTACGGTTGCGCTGGTGCGGGGGCGTCTAATGCGGGGCTGCTGCGAGATCGGATCACCGGACCGCTGGGCATGCCCGACACGATGACGGTCGTACCGGACGACGCCCCGGTGGCGCGCGCGTATCCAAACGGCCGAGAGGTGTCGTCCGACGCCGCCTCGGACATCAAGTCGTCGGCGGCGGACATGCACACCTGGCTGCTGGCGCAACTAGGGGCGGTGAACGGACCGCCGACCCTGATCAAGGGCATCGCGACGGCGGTACAGCCCACGCCGTTGTCGGTCGACGTCTGCGGGAAAACCCAACGCGGCCCGGCCAACATGGGCCTGGCGTGGCAAGTCGAATCCGGTCCGCCACAGATCATTTGGAAGGATGGCCTGACATCCGTGGGCGGCTGCTCGAGCTGGATCGGCTTCACTCCGCCGGGTCCCCACCAGGAACCGTTGGGCATCGCAATCCTGGTCAACGGCTATTGGGACAAGGACGGGCCAGCGGTGATCGCCGACAACCATGGGCCCGCGATGCTCAGGCAGATCTCCGCCGCTCTCTAGCTGGGAGTCAGCGAGTAGCGCACCGGCAGGTGCTTCAGGCCGCCGACGAAGGTGGTGGCCATTAGTTCCGGATCGCCGGTCAGCTCGATGGATTTCAGTCGGGGCAGCAGCTCGGAGAAGAAGCTGTTGACCTCCATGCGGGCCAGCGCCGCGCCCATGCAGAAGTGCACGCCGTAGCCGAAGGCCAGGTGTTTGTTCGGGTCGCGCCCGACGTCGAACCGAAACGGGTCGTCGAAGACGTCCTCGTCGCGGTTGGCCGAGACGTAGGACAGCAGCAGGGAATCCCCTGCGGCGATGGGGATTCCGCGCACGGTCGTGTCCCGCGCGGCGGTCCGCATGAACTCCTTGACCGGGGTGACCCAGCGGATCATCTCCTCGGTGGCCAGCGGCATCAAGTCGAGGTTGCCGCGCAGGCGCTCGCGCTGGTCGGGGTTCTCGATGAGCGCCTGCATGCCGCCCGAGATGGTCGCGCTGGTGGTGTCGTGTCCCGCAGTGGCGACGATGAGGTAGTACGAGACGGTGTCGATGTCCGAGAGCGGTTCGCCGTCCACGCGCGCGTTGGCGATCGCCGACGCCAGGTCCTCGGTCGGGTGCTCGCGTCGGGCCGCCGTCACGCCGTTGAAGTATTCGAACATGTCGAACAACGCAGGCAGCTGATCCTCGTTCGTGGTGCCGCGTTTGAATTCGGAGTCCTCGCTTCCGAACAGCTCCTGGGTCAGTTTGAGCATGCGGGGAAAGTCGGCCTCCGGCAGCCCCAGCAGCGACATGATGACGTAGAGCGGGTAGTTGACCGCGACGTGCTGGACGAAGTCGCACTCGGGGCTTGCCGCCATCATCTTGTCGACATAGATCTTGGCCAACTCGTCGACCCGAACCTTCAACGCCCGCATTGCCTTTGGGCGAAACCAGTCCGAGCCGATCGCGCGCACCACCCGGTGCTGCGGATCGTCGAGGTGGATCAGGGTTCGCACGCCCACGGCGAGCGCCTGCTCGTCGCCCTCCCGCGTCGTCAGGACCGGGCGCGGCCAGTTGGTGAACAACGTGTTCTCGCGCTCGATGTCCATGATGTCGGCGTGTTTGGTGATCGCCCAGAACGGCTTATAGTTCGGCACGTCGACCCACGACACCGGGGCTTTCGCCCGCAGGTGGGTCAGCGCCGCGTGCAGCCGCGGCTCGTCGGTGTAGGCCAACGGATCCGTCAACAGCTTGGCGGCGTCGTCCATCGTCGGCGTGGTCACTGGCGAAACTCCTTCATTGCGGCGCTAATACAGTTTTGCGAGGCGGTCATAAAGATCGGCAGGACCCGATCGACGACGTTCGCACAGCGGTCTTTCAGGGCGGTGCCGACTTCCCCGGCCGGGCCGACGACGGCGAAGGTCGCCAGCATTTCGTCGTCGATCAATGCAGCCATGGCGTCCCACTCCCCCTGCTTGGACAGCCGGTTCAGCTCCTCGTGCCGGTCCTCCCAGCCGTGCAGCTCCAGCACCTTGCGATAGGCCGGAGTCGATCCGTAGAAGGCGATCTGCTTGCGCACCGCGGCCGTGGCCGTCTGCAGCTCGGCGTCATTTTCGCCGGTGGCCACCAGCACTTCGGCCGACAGCTCGATGTCCTTGCGGTCGCGGCCCGCTCGCTGCAACCCACGCAGCAGCGCCGGGGTGGTGACCTCGGTGATGTACCGCTTCGACACCATCGGGTGACCCAGGTGGCCATCGGCGACCTCGCCGCACATTTCGGTCATCGCTTCACCGACCGCGGCCACGAACACCTTCGGCGGCGGGAAGGGCTGGGACTCGGGCGTGAACATCGGGGTCATGATCTTGTGGGTGTAGAAGTCGCCCTCGAAACGAAGCTGGGTGCCGTCGCGCCACGCCGTCCAGATCGCGTGCAGCGCCGCGACGAATTCCCGCATCCGGCGCGCCGGATGGCTCCACGGCATGCTGAACCGCTTCTCGATGTGAGGCTGGATCTGGGTGCCCAGGCCGAGGATGAACCGGCCCTGCGAGAACGCCTGCAGGTCCCAGCCGATGTTCGCGACGATCATCGGGTTCCGGGCGAAAGCCACGGCGATGTTGGTGCCGACATCGAGCCGCGACGTGTGCTCGGCGGCCAGCAACAGCGGCAGAAAAGGGTCGTGACTGGTTTCCGGGGTCCATCCCCCGTCGTACCCCTGCTCTTCCAGGACTCGGGCGGCCTCCGCGGCCCGCGCCAGCTGATTGGGGATGCCCCCGTCGATCTTGAGGCGAGGGCCGTCAGACATGCGGGTAACTTTACAGTAAGCAATCCAGTATGTGACCCTGCTGGTGTTGTGGCGATCGCAAGCGCGGCGTAGCCGGGCGCAGCGGGTCGCCACCGCCGGACCCGGCGCACGATGGATCTCCCGTGAGGTAGGACATAGGCATGACAAAACCCCCCGATTGGCAGGAGACGCTCGACGACCTCGACCGTCGCCGGCGGCGCGCGTGGGGCATGGGCGGACCCGAACGCCTCGACAAGCACCGCGGCAAGGGCAAGCTCGACGCCCGCGCACGCATCGACCGGCTCGTCGACCCGGGAACCTTCCGCGAGATCGGCACGCTGGTCGGTGGCGAGATCGCAGCCGACGGGCTGGTCGTCGGCTCCGGCTCGATCAACGGTTCGCCGGTGATGTTGGGCTCGGAGGACTTCACCACCATGGCCGGCAGCATCGGCCCCGGTGGCAACTCCAAGCGCTACCGGATCGCCGAATTGGCGCTGCGCGACAAGATTCCCCTGGTGATGCTGCTCGAAGGCGCCGGCTTTCGCCCCGGCGGTGGACATTACGGCCGCACCCCGACCGACCTGCTCTCCCAGGCGCAGTGCTCGGGCCGGGTGCCAACCGTCGCCGCCGTGCTGGGCCCGTCGGCCGGGCATGGCGCTCTGGTCGCGCCCGTCTGCGACTTCCGGATCATGAGCACGCAGGGCGCGATCTTCACGGCGGGGCCGCCGGTCGTCAAAGAGTCGACCGGAGAAGAGATTTCGAAGGAAGACCTCGGCGGGCCCGTCACCGCCTTACCGAGCGGGGTGATTCACAACGTGGCCGAGGACGACGAGGCCGTCATCGCGGACATCCGGCGGTACCTGTCGTATTTCCCGCCGAGCGCGTGGTCATACCCGGCGCCGCTGCCGCCGGACGAAGCCAGCCAGCCTCGTGCGACACCCGAACTGCTGGACATCGTCTCCCGCGACAACCGCCGCGTCTACGACATGCGCGGGGTGCTGGACGTGGTCTTCGACCGGCCCGACTGGTTCGAAGTCCAGCCGCAGTACGGCAAGGCGATCATCTGCGCGTTGGCCCATCTCGGTGGGCACCCGGTCGCGGTCGTCGCGAATCAGCCCAACGTGCTCGCGGGCTCCATCGACGCCGCCGCCGCGGATAAGGCGGCGCATTTCATCCTGGTGGCCGACTCGTTCCACCTGCCCATCGTGTTCCTCGCCGACAACCCCGGCATGTTGCCCGGCAGCCGGTCCGAGCGCAGCGGCGTGCTGCGCGCCGGTGCGCGGATGTTCGCCGCACAGACCGCAGCGACCACGATCAAGCTGCACGTCACTCTGCGCAAGGCATACGGATTCGGCTCAATGGTCATGTCGCTGTTGGGTTTCGACCACCAGAGCGCGACCTTCGCCTACCCGGGCGCGACCATGGGCGCCATGAGCGCGGCGGCGCTGGGCCGGGCGACGCATGCCGGGGAGGACACCACCGCGAAGCTGCGGGACGCCGAGTTGCAGGCGTCCTATCGCTCGGCCGAACATCTGGGATTCGACGAGCTCATCGATCCCCGCGAAACCCGTGACGCCCTGCTGGGTTCGCTGCTTCGCGGCCTGTCCAGTCGTCAGGCCGCGGCCGAGCCGGTCAGCCGGACGGTCATCCTGCCCTAGCGGGCTATGTATGCGCCGCCGGCTCGGTAGGCCGCGACGACGGGTTCGAGCTCGTCGGGCGTCGCGCCGTGCATGATCACCGCGTCGGCTCCGTAGTCGAATTCCTTGCGGATGCGGTCCACGCATTGCTGGGCGGACCCGGTCGCGGAGGGTTCCAGCCACTCGTCGGGGATCAGCGTCGCGATGTGCTCGATCTGCTCGGGCGTGGCCTTGTGGTCGATCCCGCCGGCGATCGACGTCACCACCGGGTCCTCCCGAAAGCGCTGCAGCACAGCGGGATCCCACTCGTTGGTCTGCACCAGCAGATCGCCGTACCCCTGCAGATACGTGGCCAGGCGCGCCACGGTCTTCTTCAGCCGCAGCTGTTCGGGAAGGTGGTCGCCGACCGTGGCGAAGCACGACCACACCCGTACGCTGTCCGGGTCGCGGCCGGCCTTTTCCGCGGCGGACTTGACGGTCGCCACGCAGCGCTGCAACGTCTCCGGGGTGAAGTAGGTGTGCAGGACGACATCGTCGAAGACCCGGCCGCCGAGCGCCAGCGTGTTCGGTCCGAACGCCACCAGCGCCAGGCGAATGTCCTCGTCGAAGTCCGGGTCCAGGAACAGGATCGGGTATTTCCCCATCGGCCCGTCGTGGTTGAAGATCAGCTCCCCGTGCCACAGCCGGCGCATGACCTGGGCCCAGTCCTCCATCTGCGCGGTCGTCACGGCCGGGATGCCGAACGCCCCGTAGATCGCGGCGATGCCGCGGCCGACACCCAGGGTAAATCGCCCGCCGGAGAGCCGATGCATGGTGGTCGCCCACGATCCGGTGATCAGCGGATGGCGAGTGTTGTGATTGGTTGCGGCGGTGGCGATCTGCATCCGGCTGGTCACTGCGCACGCCGCGCCGACGAGCGACGACGCCTCCTTGACGTTCCAGCGCTCGGAGATGAACGCGGTGCCGAAGCCCAGCTCCTCGCCGCGGCGGGCCTCGTCCATGAGCGTCGCGGGCCCCTCGCCGCCGGCCCCGGCGAGCAGGTAGTAGCCCAATTCGTCAAGCGCGCGCTCGCTCAATTCCAAACCCCTTGCTGGTAGCCGCAATTCCACACCTCGGTGATCCTGCCGGCGACGACGCGGAACACCTCGATGCTGGCGACGTTGGTCTCGGTGCCGTCCTTGGTGGTCATCGACGAGTCGTAGACGAGCGCCACGTGCTCGCCGTCGTCGCCGGCGACCACGATGTTGAGGTCGAAGCGCAGCTTGTCGAAAATCTCCCAGAGGTCCTTGATCCGGTTGACCGCCTGCTCGCGGGTCAGGGCGTGTGCCTCACCGACCTCGTGCCGGATGACGGTGTCGGCGAACAACTCCTCGGCCAGGTCGTAATCGCGTTCGTTCCAGACCACCAAGTTGTATAGCTCGACGACTTCGCGGGCCGTCCGCATTCTCGCCATCAGCCGGCCACAGCACTCAGAAACCGCTCGGTGACCGCCTGCACCCGCCGGGAAAATATGTGACCGACGTGGCTGCCGTCGTACCAGAACAACTGGCCGCCCCAGCGTTCCTGCAACGCGACCGCCGGCTCGCGCATCGCCATCCGGTCGTGCCAGGCCCCGACGATCAGCCGACGGTGCGGTGGTGGCGCCGGGTCGGCCCGCAACGGGTCGATCACCGAGGTCAGCTTCGCGACTTCCGGCGAGCCCAACACTTCGCGGAACCCCGCACGCGACTGCCCCCAGCGTCCCAGGTGCCGCGCGATCATCGCGTTAAGCCCGAGGATCGGGGTGTACAGCGCCACCGCGTCGATCTGCCGCTCCAGGTGCGAAACCAGCGCGGCCACCGGGGTGCCCATCGAAATCCCCGCCACCACAACGGCGGTGGCCTGCGGCTGCACCCAGCGCACTACGGCGCGGACCTCCGAGACCGACCGCATCATGCCCGCGACGTTGCCCAGGGGATCCACGTCCGGATAGGCCGGCCATTCCCGGCGCCGGCTGCCATGGCCGGGCTGCACCGGCATCGCGACGTTGAACCCCAGCGTGTGATGTATCCGGCCGATCCGGGACAGCAGCAAGTCTTCCGTGCCGCCCTGACCGGCGCCGTGTACCCAGACCAGCCACGGCCGCGGGCCGTCGCGATGCCGGCACAGGTGCACCACCGCGCGGGCCGGCCCGCCGAAGCCTTCGGCCTCGAGCGTCGGCGGCAGCGCGGGATCGTGTTCGAACGTCATCCGCTCGTATTCCAGTCGGGCGATCCGCCGCCGCCATATCGACGTCGCGCGCAACGGTTTTGGCTCGGCATGCGCGCCGTCGATGCCGAGGGCCGACAACTCCTCGGCCGCCGCGCTGCACGAGTTGACCGGCCGCATCTCCGCCGGGTCGCCACCCAGCAGCGAAAAGCCGCTCAGCACAAGCTCGTCCAGCATCACCTCGCCAAACTGGCGCAGGCCGCGCCGGGACACCGGCACCCAACCGGTCGATTCGTTCAGGCCGGTCACGGTGCGGGGCAGCAGCATGCTCAGCTCGCGGGCCACTTCCCTGGAGAGCCCCAGCCCCCGCGTCGCCCATGACATACCGATCACCTCGTCCCGGCTAGGTCAGCTTGAACCCGATGTATCCGCCCGCCGCGATCTCGTCGCAGCGGCGCCGGTATTCGGGAATTCCGCCGGTATAGCCCATGTACATCCGTTTCTTGCCGGGCACGTTGCCACCGTTGTACCAGGAATTGCACGACGGGTGCACCAAAACCGTCGGAGCCACCAGCGCGGTGGTGTGGTCCATCCACTCCTGTTGTGCGGCGGGCAGGGCCTCGATGGTGCGGATGCCGCTGGCGCGCAGATGCGCGATGCAGTCGCCGATCCACTCCACGTGCTGCTCCAGCGCGGCCACGAAGTTGGTTGCGGCGCTGGGGCTCCCGGGCCCCTGGACCGTGAACAGGTTGGGGAAGCCGGCGACCGCCAAACCGAGGTAGGACAACGGCCCCTGGCCGGCCCAGAATTCGGCGAGCGACATGCCGTCCCGGCCGCGGACGTCGATGCGGCTCAGCGCGCCGGTCATGGCATCGAACCCGGTGGCGTAGACGATCACGTCGAGTTCGTACGAATCGTGCGCGGTGCGGATGCCGGCCGGTGTCACCTCGCGGATCGGCGCCGTGCGGAGGTCGACGAGCGTTACGTTGTCGCGATTGAACGTCTCGTAGTAGCCCTGGTCGATGATCGGTCGCTTGCAGGCGAAGGGATGCTCGGGCACCAACGCGGCCGCGGTCTCCGGGTCCTTGACGATCCGCGCCACCGCCTCGCCGTAGAGCTTGGCGGCCATCCGGTTGGCCTCGATGTCGAAGAAGATGTCGCCCCAACTCAGCGCGCCCAGTATGCCGTTCTCCTCGACGGCGCGCAGTTGCTCCTCGCGCGTCGCCGACTTCAGTTGCGGCCTGCCGAGCATCCCGAGCAGCACCGAGAACGCGCTCAGCCGCGCCGCCCCGACGGGGTGGGCCCGCTGGGCCGCCCGGATCTCGTCGTAGCGGCCCTTCATCTCGTCGAGCTCGCCGGGCTCGAATCGCCGCACCCGCCACGGCAGGGTGTACGCCGGCGAACGCTGAAAGACGAAGAGCTGCAAGGCTTCCTCGGCGACGATGGGGATGAGCTGAACACCGGTCGAACCGGTTCCGATGACGCCGACGCGCTTCCCCGTGAGGTCGAAGCCCTCCTTCGGCCAGCGGCTGGTGAACAGCGGCGTTCCGGCAAAGGTGCCCATCCCCGGGATGTCGGGCTCGAGCGGTGCCGACAGGATGCCGGTGGCGGCGATGACGAACGGCGCGAAAAAGCGCTCGCCAACCGCGGTTCGCACCACCCATGCGGCCGCTTCCTCGTCGAAGGTCATCGCGACGACGTCGGCGCCGAACCGGATGTCGCGCCGAAGGTCCAACCGGTCGGCGACGAAGTTCAGGTAGGCCTCGATCTCCGGCTGGGCCGGCATCGACTCCGTCCACACCCATTCCTGCTGAATCTCGTCGGAGAAGCTGTACGAGTACTCGATGCTTTCGATGTCGCATCGCGCGCCCGGGTATCGGTTGAACAGCCAGGTGCCGCCGACGTTTTCGGCCCGCTCCAGCACCCGGGCCCGGATGCCGAGTTGCCGCAGCCGGTGCAGCATGTACAGGCCGGAGAACCCGGCGCCGATGACCAGGACGTCGAAGGACTCGCTATCCGCCATCGCCACCCCGCATCCGCAGGATGGTCCGCGTCAGATGCAGGGTCTTGATCCGCCAGCTGCCCTCCCGCTTCTCGTAGGTCTCGTGATAGTGACCGGCGCCGTGCAACTCGCGGCCGTCCGCGAAGACCAGCAGGTCCTCCATCGCCCAGATCCCCGTCGCGGTGGTGGCCGAGGTCAGGGTGATCTCCGGGGTGTGGCTTTCCAGGCCAAGGGTTGCATGGTCGCTGACGTTCTCCAGGCCGTCCATCACCATGGGTACGAAGTTGTCGACGCCTTCCAGCGGTGGCGCCGTCTGGGGATCGGCGCCGCCGGCGGATACCGCCATATCGAGGGTGACCACCAGATCGGGCGTGAACACGGCGCGCCACGACTCGACATCCTTGGTGTCCGGGAAACGGCAGTAGCGGGCCTTGAGCTGCCGGATCGCTTCCAGCCCGTCAGCCGCCTGCGTCATCTGTCTCCTTGTGGCTTACCGGACGAACTGCTGAAATCTATACTGTAACGACGTTAGTATCAACGATCGCGGGAGGCGCCGGCGTGAAAGTGCCGTTCACCTGGAAGGTGACCGGGTGGTTCATGGTGGGGTGGTCACCCGAGTTCCCGGTCGGCGAGGTGCGGCCGCTGCACTACTTCGGCGAGGATCTGGTGGCCTACCGGGACGAGCAGGGCGTATTGCACGTGCTGGAAGCCCACTGTAAACACCTCGGCGCCCACATCGGCCACGGGGGCAAGGTGGTCGGTGACTGCGTCGAGTGCCCATTCCACGGTTGGCGCTGGGGTCCCGACGGCACCAACCGCTACATCCCCTATCAGCCCGACCGCCCCAACCGCGCGCTACGGTTGCGGGTGTTTCCGGTCCGCGAGCAGTACGACTGCGTGTTCATCTGGCATCAGCCGGACGGCAAGGAGCCGCAGTGGGAGATGCCGGACATCTTCGGAAAGTTCCCCCAGTTCGAGACCGATCCGGCGGCCTATTATCGCGCCTATCCGGAGTTCTCCCGGCGGGCCGAGCGCGAACCGGTGCACCCGCAGATCGTGGCCGAGAACGCACCCGACAGCGCGCACTTCGAATTCGTGCACCACGCCACGGTGACGCCCCGGGTGCTGGACTGGAAGATCGTCGAACACGAGTGGCAATTCGTCGCCGGTTGGCCGGACGCCGGCAGCGACAACCCCGACGATCTCGCGTTGCGTTTCCACAGCCACCTGTTCGGCCTCGGCGGCGCGATCAGCGTCTTCGAGGGCGCGCAGAATCATCGGCTGATCTTCACCTGCACCCCGGTCGACGACGAATGCTCGGACCTCTTCTACTCGATCTGGTGGCCGCGCATCCCCGGCGACGAGTCCGACGTGCCGGAGGGCAAGCTGCGGGAGGTGATCGAACGGCAGTTCCTGTCCACCGTCTTCGACGACCTGCAGATCTGGCGCTACCAGAGGTACGTGGAACACCCGCCGCTTTCGAAGGTGGACGCGAAAGGCTATATGGCGCTCCGCAAGTGGGCCACGCAGTTCTATGAAGTGCCGGCATGACTGCGCCAGCGACGATGCAGTGGGGGTACCGCCCGCTTGCGGGGGACGAAGCGATGAGGTGGGGGCACCTCCCGCTTGCGGGGGAGAGCGGCGCGCGTGGCTAAGCTCGACGTCCTCGTGGCGCCCGGGCACACCGCGATCGTCACGCAGGAGTGCCAGGGCGCGGTCATCGGTCCGAACGCAGGGCTGCCGGTGCTGGCCGAGGAGGCGCGCCGCGTCGCGCTGCCGAACATCGTGCGGCTGCTGCCGGCCGGGCGGGCGGCCGGGGTGCGCGTGGTGCACTGCCTGGTGCAGCGACGCCCCGACGGGCTCGGTTCCAACCACAACGCCAGGATCTTCGGCATCGGGGGTGGGAACGTAGGCATCATTCCCGGTACCCCTGGAGCCGCCCTGCTACCCGAATTGGGGCCCGAGCCAACGGATTTGGTCCTGAGCCGCTGGCACGGCGTCGGCCCGATGGGCGGCACCGACCTCGACGCGGTGCTGCGCAACCTTGGGGTGTCCACCATCGTCGTGGTGGGCGTCTCGCTTAACATTGCGATCCCCAACGTCGTGATGGACGCGGTCAACGCCGCCTACCGCGTCGTCGTGCCGAAGGATGCCGTGGCCGGCGTTCCCACCGAGTACGGTGAGGCCATCATCGCCAACACGCTGTCGCTGCTCGCGACCATCACCACAACGGACGACCTGCTGCAAGCGTGGGCCCAGCCGTGACCGAAACCGCGCCAGGTGTTCGAGGCGGATTCCCCCAGATCGAGCCGGCCGAGCATGCGCCGCCCGGGCTGGGACGGTTTGTCGCGGCGATGCGCCGCCTGCAGGACCTGACGGTCTCCACGGACAGTTCGCTGTGGAGCAGCGCGGCCGAACACGTCGAAAGCGCCTGCGCGCTGCTGGACGGACACCAGGTTCCCGAGGGCGTGTCGCCGGGCGGGCGGGTCATCGAGCTGCCCGGGCTGGGACATCCGCTGCTGCCGCCTTGGCTGGTCACCGAATCCGGGCCGGACGGCGTCACCATGCACGGGCACTTCACCCGCTCCCACGTGGGCGGGAACAACGCCGTGCACGGCGGCATGATCCCCCTGCTGTACGACTGGCTGTTCGGCATGATCGTCTCGACCGCGGGCGTCCCCCCTACCCGAACGGCCTACCTGCACGTCGACTACCGCCGCATCACGCCGATCGACGAGCCGCTGAGCGCCCAGGGCAGTATCTCGAACGTCGACGGCAGGAAATTCTTCGTAGCCGCTAGCATGACGGCTGCCGACGGCACAGTGCTCAGCGAAGCTAACGGCCTGATGGTTCGCCTGCTACCCCACCAGCCGTGAGAGGCAAGATGTCAGACACCGCAACACAATTCACCGTTCCCGCAGTCGCGACGGCCGTCGCCGCGGCCATCCCCGACCGCGACTTGGTGATCCGGGGCGAACGGCGTTTCAGCTACGCGCAACTGCTCGACCGGGCGAACCGGCTCGCCGCATACCTGCGCTCGCGGGGCCTGGGGTGCCAAACTGAGCGCTCCGCGCTCGCCGGCCACGAGGCGGGTCAGGACCTGCTCGGCCTGTACGCCTACAACGGCAACGAATTCGTCGAGGCGCTGCTGGGCGCGTTTCAGGCCAGGGTCGCGCCCTTCAACGTCAACTACCGCTACGTCAAGAGCGAGCTGCAGTACCTGCTGAAGGACGCCGGCGCGACCGCCTTGATCTACCATGCCGCGTTCGCGCCGCGCGTGGCCGAAATCCTGCCCGACCTGCCGCAACTGCGGGTGCTGATTCAGATCGCCGACGACTCGGGCAACGAGTTGATCTACGGCGCGGTGGATTACGAGACCATCGTCGCGTCCAGTTCGCCCGAACCGCCGCCGCTGCAGCACTCCCCCGACGACCTGTACGTGCTGTACACGGGCGGGACGACCGGCATGCCGAAGGGTGTGCTGTGGCGCCAGCACGACATCTTCATGACGTCCTTCGGCGGGCGAAACCTGGTGACGGGCGAGCCATTCGGCTCCGTCGACGAGATCGTCACCGCGGCCGCCGCGGGCGCCGGCACCAAGTTGATGATCTTGCCACCGCTGATCCACGGTGCCGCCCAGTGGAGCGTGATGACGGCGATCACCACTGGGCAGACTGTCGTATTCCCCTCCGTCGTAGACCATTTCGACGCCGAGGACGTCGTCCGCACCATCGAGCGCGAGCGGGTGATGACGGTGACGGTGGTCGGCGACGCGATGGCGCGGCCCCTGGTTGCCGCCATCGAGAAGGGGATCGCCGACGTGTCGTCCTTGGCCGTGGTAGCCAACGGCGGCGCCCTGCTCACCCCGTACGTCAAGCAACGCCTCATCGAGGCGCTGCCCAACGCCCTGGTCATCGACGGCGTCGGGTCGTCGGAGACCGGCGCGCAGATGCATCACATGTCGATGTCGGGGGCCGTGTCGACCGGCACCTTCAATGCCGGACCCGACACCTTCGTCGCTTCCGAAGACCTCACCGCGATCCTGCCGCCCGGTCACGACGGCATCGGCTGGCTCGCGCAACGCGGCTACGTTCCGCTCGGCTACAAGGGCGATGCGGCCAAGACCGCCAAGACATTTCCGGTAATCGACGGGGTGCGCTACGCGGTTCCGGGCGACCGCGCGCGGCACCGCACCGACGGCGCGATCGAACTGCTGGGCCGTGATTCGGTGACCATCAATTCCGGCGGCGAGAAGATCTTCGTCGAGGAGGTGGAAACCGCGCTCGCGTCGCATCCGGCGGTGGCCGACGTGGTGGTCGCCGGGCGGCCGAGCGAGCGGTGGGGACAGGAGGTCGTCGCGGTCGTCGCCCTGGCCGAAGGCGCGAGCGCCGACGCCGACGAGCTGATCAAGCACGCCGGCGAGTCGCTGGCCCGCTACAAGCTTCCCAAGGCGATCGTGTTCCGCCCGGTGATCGAGCGCAGCCCGTCGGGCAAGGCCGACTACCGGTGGGCGCGCGAGCAAGCGGAGAACGGTTGAAGGCTAGGCCGGCAGCCGAATTTTCAACAGCGCCTGCTGATACGAGGCGGTGACGAGCAGTTCGTCCGCGGAGGCCGCGCCCAGGCACACATTCGTCGGGAGCGCCCCACCGGGCAGCACCACCGCATCCAGGATTTCGCCCGTCTCGGCGACGAGGTCGAGGCGGTCCGCGCCGGTCAGCGCCACCCACGATGCCCCGTCGGCCCGCACCGCCATCCCCGCCGGCCATGCCCGCTGGAAGGTGCACACCACCTCGCCGGCGTGACCATCCAGCGAGCCCGCCGCCCCGATCGGATAGCGCACGAGTTTCGCGGGGGACGTTGCGGTTACCAGCAGCCGCGTCGAATCCGGGCTGAAGCCAAGGCCGTTGATCCAAACCGGCCCGGAGTCGAGGATCAAGTCCTTTTCGCCGGTGACGGGATCGACGGCCCACACCCACCCGCGCTTGCTTTCGTCGGGGTTGAAGAGTTCCATTTCGGCGCGGGTGTCGGTGACCCAAAGTTTTCCGTCGGGACCGATCATGAGGTCGTTCGGCGCGTCCATGCCTTCGGCGAGGTAGTCGACCCGGCCGTCGCGGATGACCTGCACCCCGGGCTCGGCCGCCACGTCGGAGCCGAAATTACCGCCGTTCTGGGCGACATAGATCGACCCGTCGGATCCGCTGCACAGCCCATTGGGCCCGCCGCCGGTATCGATCCTTTCCGGTGCGCCCCCGCCCGGGTCCACGATGTACACGCAGCCGTGGCTGACCGACGCCACCGCCACCCTGCCGTCGGGCAGATTTGTGGGTCCTTCGGTGAATCCCAGACCGTCAGCGATCATTTCGATCGTCATCAGGTCACCTTCTTCAGCGGTGAACAGCTTCGGCGGCCCAGGCCAATAAGTGCTAAGGAACCATGTTACGGAAGACGGTGCCGCCACGGATTCCGACGGGCGACGACCGCCGATGTCGTCAACCGCGTCCTCACCGCCAAGGGACGGTCGCGCTGGTCGCGTACCGCTACGGAACGAGAAACCGCGCCCATATTGTCTACTGTAATAATTACAGTACGATCTTACGAAAGGACAGCCTGTCCCTGCTGAAGATGCTGGAGATCTAGGTGACGACCAACGTTCAGACCGGTTCCCAAACCGGCCCGGAGACCGTCAGCCTGCGTGACCCCTACCCATTCTTCGCTCATAAACGACGGCAGGCCGGCGTATTCCGCGGGACCGTCATGGACTACTCCAAGACGCCCGAGTCGCTGCGGCCCAAGCGGGAATATTCAGCGGTGTCGTTCGACGCGGTGAACACGGTGTTTCGCGACGGGCGGGTGTTCAGCTCCGCGCCGTACGACAAGACGATTGGCCTCTTCATGGGGCCGACCATTCTGGCGATGGAGGGAAAGAAGCACCGCGACCACCGCAACCTGGTGTCCGCGGCGTTCAAATCCAAAGCCCTTGCCCGGTGGGAGCCCACCATCGTGCGGCCGATCTGCAACGCGTTGATCGACGAGTTCATCGAAACCGGCGAAGCCGACCTGGTCCGGCAATTCACCTTCGAATTTCCCACCCGCGTCATCGCCCAACTGCTGGGCTTGCCCGCCGAGGACCTGCCGAGCTTTCGCAAGCACGCCGTCGCGTTGATCAGCTACCACGTCAACTACGAGCGCGCATTCGAGGCGTCGGCGGCGCTGAAGGATTACTTCGTCGAGCAGATCGAGCAGCGCAAGTCGAAGCCCACCGAGGACATCATCGGCGACCTGGTCACCGCCGAGATCGACGGCGAAAAGCTAAGTGACGAGGCGATTTACTCGTTTCTGCGGCTGCTGCTGCCCGCCGGGCTGGAGACCACGTACCGGTCGTCGGGAAACCTGCTCTACCTGCTGCTCACCCATCCGGATCAGTTCGCGGCGGTGCAAGCCGACCGAGAGCTGCTGCCACAGGCGATCGAGGAAGGGCTGCGCTACGAGACGCCGCTCACCACGGTGCAGCGGTTCGCGACGGAGGACACCGTGCTCGAGGGCGTCGAGATTCCGGCGCGCGCGGTGATCGGCGTGTGCATGGGTTCGGCGAATCGCGACGAGCGGCGCTGGGAACGTGCGGAGGAATTCGACATCTTCCGCAAGCACGTGCCGCACATCTCCTTCGCCGCCGGTGAGCACACCTGCCTGGGTCTGCACCTGGCGCGGCTGGAAACCCGGGTCGCGGTCCGCTGCCTGCTGGATCGGTTGACGAACTTCACCCTGCTGTCGGACGGCGATCCGCACATCCACGGACAGCCCTTCCGTTCCCCGACCGCCCTTCCGGTGACATTCGACGCGAAGTAGGGTCCGAAAATGATCAAGGTAATGGAGGGCTTTCGGGTCCTCGAGCTGGCGCAGTTCACTTTCGTCCCCGCCGCGGGAGCCATCCTCGCCGACTGGGGCGCCGACGTCATCAAGGTCGAGCACCCGCTGCGCGGCGACACCCAACGCGGCTTCCTCAACATGGGCGGCATCCAGGTCGACCCCGAGCGGCACCCACTGATGGAGCACCCCAACCGGGGCAAGCGCAGCGTCGGGATCGACATCTCCACCCCGGGCGGCCAAGAAGTGATCTACGAGCTCGCCAAGTCCTCCGATGTGTTCCTGACCAACTACATGCCCGCGCAGCGCCAGAAGCACAAATTCGACGTGGAGCACATCCGCGCGGCGAACCCGAACATCGTCTATGCGCGCGGTTCGGCCCACGGCGACAAGGGCGCCGAACGCGACATCGGTGGCTACGACGGCACCGTGTTCTGGACGCGCAGCGGGATCGGCTACGCGCTCACCCCGGAGGAGTTGGGCGGCGCACTGGGACAGGGTATTCCGGCGTTCGGCGACTCCATCGGCGGCATGTTCATCGCCGGCGGCATCTCGGCCGCGCTGCTGCATCGCGAGCGCACGGGCGAGGCCGTCGAACTCGACGTGTCGTTGCTGAGCACCGCCTGGTGGGCGGCCGGCGCCAGCCTGACCCAGGGCATGGAAACCGGCGAGGTGATGCGCACGCCCATGCCCGGAGCCGGCAAGTCGGTGAATCCCTTCATGGGCAACTACGAGACCTCCGACGGCGGCACGATCAACCTGTGCATCATCAGCCCGACCGGGTTGATCCGGGACACGTTCGAGCATCTCGGCATCCCCGAGGCCGCCGACGATCCGCGATTCTCCGAGGTGCTCCCGCTGATCCAGAACGCCGACGCCGCCGCCGAACTGATCGCAAAAGCCTTCGCCGGCAAGCCGTTTGATTACTGGCGCCAGCACCTGAAGACGATGAAGGGCCAGTGGGCGCCCTTCCAGAGCCTCCTCGATCTGGTCGACGACGAGCAGGCGGTCGCCAACGACATGATCGCCGAGGTCGAACTCGCCAGCGGCGGAAAGCCATTCCGCGTCGTGCGCGGCCCGGTCCAGTTCAACCACGAGCCGCTGGTGACGACCCGCGCGCCGCAAGCGTCCGAGCACACCGAGATCGTCTTGATGGAGCTCGGCATGGACTGGGACCGCATCGAACAACTCAAGGACGCGGGGGCCATCGCTTGACCGACGCCTACTACGAGCTGGTCGATCCGCACGATCCACTCGGTGAGAGGTTCGGCGCCTCGGATCACGTCATCAGCACGTGGTCGCCGACGATGCAGAATGCGGCACCCGTCTCAGCGTTGCTGGTGCGCGCGCTGGAGGGCTGCTCGGCACGCGACGACACCCGGCTGAGCCGCGTCGTCGTCGACCTGCTCGGGCCGGTGCCGGTTGACGGGCCGCTGTGGGTGCGCGCGCACGTCGAGCGCCCAGGAACCAAGATCGAGTTGCTGGGCGCCCAAATGCTGGCGCCGGGTCCCGACGAACGGCCGCGACCGGTGGCCAACGCGATCGCCTGGCGCTTTCAGCAGGGCGACACGGCGGAGTTGTATTTCACACCGGCTCCCCCGCTGCGCCCCCTTGGCGAGGGGCGTCCCCGCCGCCCGGACAGCGACGCGAACCAGACCTACATCCAGAGCCTGGATTGGCGGTGGCTGAACGACATCCTCAACGATGTCCCCGGGGAGTGCTGGGCCCGACCGGTCGTCGACCTCGTCAAGGGCGAAGCGATGACCCCGGTGCAGCGCCTGTTCGCTGTGGCCGACATCGCCAACGGCATGGGCAGCCGGCTCAGCGTCGCCGAATGGCTCTTCCTCAACACCGATCTCACCGTGCACATCCACCGCGTGCCCGACGGTGAATGGATCGGCGTTCGCGCCGAAAACCATTACGGCCGAGACGGGGTGGGCGTTTCCGTTGCCACGCTCTTCGATGAGCACGGGGCGGTGGCCGCCCTTCAGCAGGCCCAACTGGTGCGCCGCCGCTAGGGCCGCCGGACACAAGGAGAGTCGGATGACGAACGACGTGGCGATCATCGGGGTGGGTCTGCACCCCTTCGGCCGCTTCGAGGGCAAGTCGGCCATGCAGATGGGCGTCGACGCGATCTTCGCCGCGGTCGCGGACGCCGGCATCGAATGGAAGGACGTCCAGTTCGCCACCGGCGGCAGCTGGACGGTGGCAAACCCGGACGCCATCGTCGGCATGGTCGGGCTGACCGGCATCCCGTTCACCAACGTCTTCAACGCCTGCGCGACGGCCGCCAGCGCGGTCAAGGCCTGCGCCGACGGAATCCGGTTGGGCGACTACGACATCGGGATCGCCATCGGTCTGGACAAGCACCCGCGCGGGGCGTTCACCGAGGATCCGGCGCTGGTGGGCATGCCGAGGTGGTACGCCGAGAACGGGCAGTATCTGACCACCCAGTTCTTCGGCATGAAGGCGAACCGGTATCTGCACGACCACAACATCTCCCAGCAGACGCTGGCCAAGGTCGCCGCCAAGAATTTCCGTAACGGGGCGTTGAACCCCAACGCGTTTCGCCGCAAGCCGATCTCCGAAGAGAGCATCCTCGAATCGCCGGTCCTGAACTACCCGCTGACCCAATACATGTTCTGCGCGCCCGACGAGGGCGCCGCGGCCGCGGTGATGTGCAGGGCCGACATCGCCCATCGCTATACCTCCAAGCCCGTCTACCTACGCGCGGTGGAGGTCCGCACCCGCCGCTACGGGGCCTACGAGGTCAACACCACGTTCGCGCCGGTCGACGAGGACGTGGCGCCAACGGTGTACGCCGCGCGCACCGCGTTCGAAAAAGCCGGCGTGGCACCCGCCGACGTCGACGTGATCCAGCTGCAGGACACCGACGCGGGCGCCGAAATCATCCACATGGCCGAGTGTGGGTTCTGTGCGCACGGCGATCAGGAGAAGCTACTGGCCGACGGCGCCACCGAGATCGGCGGCCCCATGCCCGTCAACACCGACGGCGGGCTGATCGCCAACGGCGAGCCGATCGGCGCGTCCGGGTTGCGCCAGATCCACGAAATCGTGCGCCAGCTCCGCGGCGAGGCCGGCGATCGTCAGGTCGCCGGCGATCCCAAGGTCGGGTTCACCCAGCTGTACGGCGCCCCGGGCACCGCCGCGGCGACCATCCTGACGACCTGACCCGCGCAAGGGTTGAATGTCAGGCGGGATCGCTGCGGAAGGACACGATCTCCTTCCAGCGGTTGCCCTCCGAGCCAACGAAGGTGAAGCCCTCGGGTTCGGCCAGCTCGCGCAGCTCATGGACACTGAGCCGGTCGGGGTCGGGGAACATCTCCAGAAAGGTCAGCCGCCCACCCGGTTTCAGGACGCTGCGCAACGATCGGAGACACGCCCGCGGGTCGGGCACCTCTCCGATCACCGCGGCCAGGAAGGCGACGTCGAAGCTGCCATCCGGGAAGGGAAGCCCATCACCCGCCTCACCGGCCGTGAAGCCGACGTCATGGAAGCCGGCCCGCTCGAGCTGCCGCTTGGCTTTTTCGAGCATTTCCGGCTGGATGTCGAACAGATCCAGCGTCCCCCCGGTGAGCCGCTTCGCGATCTCCACGCTGAAAAAGCCCGGGCCCGGCCCGATCTCGAGGATGCGCTCTGTTCCCGTCAGGCCGAGACGCTCGATGATGCCGGCCGGTTTCATCATGACCCGGCGTAGCGGGTTGTTCAGCACGATGGCCGCTTGGTGCGGGAAGGGAGAGTGCACCTCGCGCCGCTTGCGCCTCAGCGCGCCCCACAATGTTTCCGTCATGAAGTTAGGGTACCCTAACTAAGCCGGATCGCAATAGGTTGCGAAGAGCATGCGCCGTGCTGCGAACCTCTGTAACTTTCGGCCGGCCCGCTTCGTCGTAGTGGCGAACGGGAGGAGTTCTCATGCAAATCGTCATCTTTGGCGCCAACGGATCGACCGGACGACTGCTGACGCGTCGGGCGTTGGACGCCGGTCACACGGCCGTGGCGATGACCCGGCGGCCCGACGAGTTCCCCATCTCCGATGCCCGGCTGACGGTCGCGGGCGCGGACGTGCGGCGCGATCACCTGGCCGGGATCGTCGCCGGCGCCGATGTCGTGTTGTCGACGCTCGGGGTGCCGTTCGCGCGCCGGCCCGTCGACACGTATTCCGTCGGCACCCGCAATATCGTGAACGCGATGCGCGAGTCCGGCGTCGGCCGGCTTGTCGTGGTGAGTTCCACCGGCGCCTACCCCGCGCGCGGACGCCGCCACACGCCACTGGCGTTGCGGCTAATCGAGCCGATCATCGCCCGCACCATCGGCAGGACCGTCTACGACGACATCCGCCGGATGGAAACGCTGGTGCGCGAGAGCGGCCTGGAGTGGACGGTCGTGCGCCCGTCGGGATTGTTCGATTTGCCTCGCGTGACCAATTATGTTGCGGGAGAGGCCGATCCGGTCGGTGCTTTCACGGCTCGCGTCGACCTGGCCGACTACCTCGTCAGGCTCGCTCAGGAGGGTACGGCGCGACGGAAGACCGTTGTCGTCTCGACCACCGAGCACACTCCGACGGTGTGGGAAATGGTTCGACGGGAGGCATTCAAGAAAGACTCGCCGCACGAGGTGCCGGCTTAACAAACGCCCTCAATCGGGTTGCCGTCAGGTGCCCGCGCGGCGACGCCAGGGTTAATTTAGACCCACAGGCGGAAATCGCACTCCTGTTGTCATCGGGTTTGCTCGTAGGCTAACGCCGGAAAAGCCCTGCTCGAACCCGAGGTCAGGAGTTGCGTTGTCTACTACCGAGTTTCCATCCGAAGACGTCCCGTTAGCGACGGGCGAGCAGTTCGTGACCATCCAAGCGAGCCCCGAGTTCGCCGAACTTCGCCGCAAACTACGCCGATTCGTGTTCCCGATGACCGCGATCTTCCTCGCCTGGTACGCCGCCTACGTGCTGTTGGGCGCCTTCGCGCACGACTTCATGGCGACCAAGGTGTTCGGGAACGTCAACGCCGGACTGCTGATCGGACTGGGCCAATTCCTGTCGACATTCATCATCACCGGACTCTACGTACGGTTCGCCGACCGGGAGCTTGATCCGAGGGCCGCCGCCATCCGCGCGGAAGGCGGGGCGTCATGACGCTGTCTGCCGCCGGACAGCAGACGATCGGGAATCCCGTCGCCAACATCGCCATCTTTGCCGTTTTCGTCCTCATCACCCTCTACGTGGTGATCCGGGCCAGCCAACGGAACGCCACCGCGACCGAGTTCTTCACCGCCGACCGGGCGTTCTCGGGACCGCAGAACGGCATCGCCATCGCCGGCGACTACCTGTCGGCGGCCAGCTTCCTCGGCATCGCCGGCGCGATCGCGGTCTACGGCTATGACGGGTTCCTGTATTCGATCGGATTCCTGGTGGCCTGGTTGGTGGCCCTGCTCTTGGTCGCCGAACTGATCCGCAACACAGGGAAATTCACCATGGCGGACGTCCTGAGCTTCCGGCTCAGGCAGCGCCCGGTGCGGCTGGTCGCGGCGATCTCGACGCTGACGGTCTCCCTGTTCTACCTCCTCGCCCAGATGGCCGGCGCGGGTGGTTTGGTTGCCCTGCTGCTCAATGTCAAAGGCCGCCTTGGCGAGTCGATCGTCATCGCGGTCGTCGGTGTCCTGATGATCGTCTACGTCCTGGTCGGTGGGATGAAGGGCACCACGTGGGTGCAGATCATCAAGGCCGTGCTGTTGATCCTTGGCGCGGCGACGATGACGGTGATGGTGCTGGCGAAGTTCGGCTTCAACTTCTCCGACATCCTGGGCTCGGCGCAGTCGGCGGTATCACACGCCACCACCAAGGGTGTCTCCAGCCGCAACGTGTTGGCCCCGGGCGCGCAATACGGCGGGTCGACGACGTCGAAGATCAACCTGCTGTCGCTGGGCCTTGCGCTGGTGCTGGGGACCGCGGGCCTACCCCACGTGTTGATGCGCTTCTACACGGTCCCCACCGCGAAAGAGGCACGCCGGTCGGTGGTCTGGGCGATCGGCCTCATCGGCGCCTTCTATCTGTTCACGCTGGCGCTGGGCTATGGCGCCGCCGCCATCGTCGGTCCCGACCGCATCCTCAAGGCCGCCGGCGGCCAGAACTCGGCGGCGCCGTTGCTCGCGTTCCATCTCGGCGGCGTGGTCCTGCTCGGCGTCATCTCCGCCGTGGCGTTCGCCACGATCCTCGCCGTCGTCGCGGGTCTGACGATCACCGCGTCGACGTCGTTCGCCCACGACATCTACGCCAGCCTGATCAAGCGCCACAAGGTCACCGAGAAAGAACAAGTCCGCGTGTCGCGCATCACCGCCGTGGTGCTCGGCATCTTCGGCATCGCACTCGGGATCCTGGCCAACGGCCAGAACGTCGCCTTCCTGGTGGCGCTCGCATTCGCGGTCGCCGCCTCCGCCAACCTGCCGACGATCCTGTATTCGCTTTATTGGCAGCGGTTTAACACCCGCGGCGCGCTGTGGAGCATGTACGGCGGACTGATCTCGACCATCGTGTTGATCGTCTTCTCGCCCGCGGTGTCGGGCGCGAAGACGGCGATGCTCCCCGGCGCCGACTTCGCCTGGTTCCCGCTTGCCAACCCCGGAATCGTGTCGATCCCGCTGGCGTTCGTCCTCGGCATCGTTGGGACGCTGTCGTCTTCCGACCGCGGCGACCCGGAGCGCAACGCGGAGATGGAGGTCCGTTCGCTTACCGGCATCGGCGCGGAGAAAGCCGTGCTCTGACCGAACGTGTAACTACTGCGACGACACGCCGATACGGATCGCAGCAGTTTGACGAGATTAGTATCACGTCCCCAGCTCGTCGATGCGGCGGATCAGTTCGCCGCGGGTGTGCACGCCGAGCTTCCGGTAAGCCCGGGTGAGGTGGACTTCCACAGTCTTCGGGCTGATGAACAAGGCGGCGGCCACATCGCGGTTGGTCATCCCCGACGCGGCGAGTTCCGCCACCCTGCGTTCGCCGTCGGTCAAAAGTTTGGCCGAGTCTGCGTTGACGTCGGTCCGCGCGAGTTCGGCGCGGACGCGGGCGGCCCACAGCGGCGTGTTGAGCGCTTCGAATGTGTCCAGCGCCTTCCGCAACACCGTCGAGGCAGCGTTTCTTTGGCGTTGGCGCCTGAGCAGCTGACCCAACACCAATTGGGTACGGGCGCGCTCGAAGGGCATCGGTAGCCGGTCATGCTCTGTCATCGCCTGTTGCGCAACGGCAGTCGCGGCAGGCACATCCCCATGCGCGGCAAGCAGCATGGCGCGACACCGATAACTCACCGCCAGCATCCAAGGGCGGTCTAGCCCATGGCCGTTCGTTTCGAATGTGTCGATCAACCATTTGGCTTCCGCCAGCCGACCTAGATTAATCAAAGCCTCTGCCGCGTCAGGGACGAATCCGGCGACGCGTATCTCCGTCGCTTTCGGCGCCGCCAACACCCTGGCCAACAGGGGGTCGAAGAGGGCTTCCGCGGCGTGGTAATTGCCCAGTGAGACCTCGAGAAAACCCAATGCCGCGACAGCCCAACACTCCAGCAGATGGGAGCCGCTGCGGACAATCGGCCCGATCGCCTCGCGGAAGTCACGCCGTACGTCGTCCACGCATCCCGCGTATGCGGACACCATGTTCCGAGCCGTCAACGCCGCCGACAGCTGTAGCGGCCCCTCCAGTTGCTGTGCCCGTTCGACGGTGTCCTCGGCGATCAGTGCGGCCTCGGCGAAGTCACCACGCCAAATCTCATTGAGAACAGCGTGGAACGAGATGAAGACGAGTTCGCCTTCCTCGCCTCGTTCGATACAGCTTTGTCTGATGGCCACAAACTGGTCATGGGCCGCTTCATGCTGTCCGGTCCACGACGACACCATCGCCCGCTGAACCGAAGGGCGGAACATCACAGAGAGCGCCGCTTGTCGATCTTCCAATTCCAGCGCGCGACGAAGGTGCGAATCGTTGATGCCGTCGCCGCACAGCACCCGCACCACGACGGACATCCCCAGCGCCTGGCTGAGCAGTTCCGGTCGCCCCAGGCGCGTGGCGTCCTCGACCGCTTCGTCGATGTTGTGCGCAGCTGCGGCGAATTGACCGATCCGCACCTGAACCCACGACAGCGAGACCAGGATCTGAACGCGCAAGGCGTCGTCGTCGCCGGCTTCGGCGAGCGCCCGCTGGAGTTGGTCGGCACCGTCGAGCAGACTGTCCCCGGTTTGGCTCATAATGCCCAGCAGGTTCAGTGCCTGGGCGCGCAGCCGTCCTGGAGCCGGCGCGGTGAGGACCTCGTTGAGAACATCTGCGGCCCGGGCGCCGTCGCCGCTGTAGAACAAACAGCCGCCCAATATGATTCGCCGTTGGGCTGAATCGCCACCGAGCCCGATGGCCAGTTCAAGAAGCTCCGCTGCCGCGGCCGGGGCACCCCGGACCATTGCCATGCCTGCGGCTGCATCCAGCGTTCGCAGCACTTCGCCGTCTGCGTGGGCGGCGCTCAGGGCCAAGTGTCGCGCCTTGAGCTCGGGCTGATCGACCAGATCAGCCAGCCGGCGGTGCATTTCACGTCTCTTCGCGGTGCTGGCGTCGGTGTAGACGCCGGTCGCCAGCAACGGGTGCGCGAACTCCAGCCGGTTGCCCTCGATAGTGACGACGCCGTTGCGCTCCACATCGGCGAGGGCCTCCACAACACGCTCGGCATCCAAACCGGTGGCACGCGCCACGAGTTCGACTGTGGGCGTAGCCAAACACGCCGCGGCAAGCAACATGTCACGGGCCTCCGCCTCGAGATTGCCCACACGCGCATGCACCAGCCCGGCCAGCGTGTTCGGCAATCCCACATCAAGACTGGCCGCATGCCCGTCGAGCGCTCGCGCCAACTCGACGGCATACAACGGATTCCCACCCGATATCTCACGGATCCGCATCATCACCGGCCGCGGCAACGACCGCTTCAACCGGTCCGAAATCACAGTATGCAACGCGCCAATACTTAACGGTCCGACCGTAATCCGATGAACACGATCAGGTGAAGCCAACCGCAACAACTCCACAGAACGCAGACTTTCGCGATCATCGCGGACCGCAACCAAAACGCCCACCGGACCCACGATGCGCCGGATTGCGAACGCCAGAACATGACCGCTCGAGGCATCGAGCCACTGCAGGTCGTCGATCGCCAACAGCACCGGCGCCTCATCGGCCAAGACTTCCAACACCGAAAGAAACGCCGCACAGACCGCCCGCTGATCAGTCGGCCTGTCATCGGGCTCGGCCAGCAACAACACACGATCCAAAGCAACCCGCTGCGGATCCGGCAGTGCCGTCAACGCACCCCCGTCGACCCCGACCAACAGGTCGGCCAGCCCGGCATAGGCAAGCACCGATTCGACCGCCGACGGCCGAGCTGACAACACCCGAAAACCCCGTTCCCGCGCCCGTTCGAGGGCGTAGAGCCACAGTGTGGTCTTGCCGATGCCCGGCTCGCCTTCCACCACCAACGCCGCAGGCCCACCAGCCACGGCATCAAGGAAGCCGACAACCGCCTCAGCTTCGGTCGAGCGACCAACAACACTGACAGGCACGGTCAATCCTTAGCAACGCGGCCATCAGCCACTCGGCACGACCGGCACAGGCCAGCAGATGTCATCCACCGTCGACACACAACGACAAACGACATTGGCGATTCCCGCATTCACTAAAGCGGTCTCCAGCAAACACCAAGCCTAAAGGCCGACAACCGACCCTCGCAACGAAATCGAGCGCTAGGCCGCCAACGGTCGAGCTGGAGGCCAGAAGATTCCATTTCCCAGGACGGAATCAGCCGTCGGGCGTACGCAGCCAGCCCACCGCCGGGCTGATCCGGTCCGGAGGCGCACCCGCGTCGGCGCACAGTTGCGCGACCTCGTCCGCCGATTCGGCCGCGAATACACCGAAGGCGTAGTCGTCGGCCGGGATGGCCAGCGCCATGAGCAGCCGAATCCGAGCCCCGCCGGCCGCGAGAGACGCCGCGCCGTCGTTGAGACGCCCCGCCCTCTCGCCGATGGGACCGGCGCCGGCCGCGGGTCCGTACCACTCGACGAGGAATCGCCCCAGATCCGGCTCACCCATCGGCCCCACGTTACGGATCAGCACCGCTGTCGGAATCAGGGCTTTCCCTACTATTCACGGAGGCCGAACGCTTCCGAAGAGCCCAACTATCGATGTAGCACCGATCCGTGAGTGGAGAGTCTGGCCAACGCGTGAGAAGTTGCTGTGTGAGCCCTCCACCCGCCCGGCGAAGATTCAGGACGTTTTCTTCAGCAGCGGCGAGTAATTCGGCTTGCCCAAGCCGAGCGTGTATTGGCCGATCATGTTGCGGAACACCTCGAGCGTGCCGCCGTAGATGCCCACCAAGGGGGCGAACCGGTAGGTGTATTCGGCGCTGCCATCGTCGGCGGCGCCGTCGGTACCGAACGGCAGGGTCGACGCGGCCCCGAGGATGTCCATCAGATCGGGAGAGATGTCGCGCATGGTCTGTGCGATGGCGACCCGGCCGTAGATGCTCGGGGACGACAGCGCGATTTCCAACCGGGCCGCGCACCGGCCAAGGCGGTACGCGACGGATTTGTCGTCGATCAGCCGGCGCCCGTCCGGGCCTGGCCGCGCCACGCGGGCGGCGGCCTTGTCGACGGCCTCCGACATGAATCCCGCCTGGTGCATCATGATCGAGGTGTCCTGCAGCCCGTCCGGGGCCGCCGCGACCGCGCCATGCTCGACGTTGAGCGGCTCGCGCAGCACGGTCCAGCCGGCGTTCACGTCACCCAGCCGGTACTTGTCGTCGACGCGGACGTCGCTGTAGTAGACGATGTTGGTGCGGTCACCGTCCACCGTGCGGATGCCCTGGATGTCGATGCCCGGCGAGTCCAGCGGAACCAGAAACATGGTCAGGCTCTTGTGTTTCGGCGCCTCGGGCGCGGTGTTGGTGATCAGAAACACGTACTGGCAGTTGTGCGCGCCGGTGGTGAACATCTTGGAGCCGTTGATAATCCACGCATCACCGTCGCGCACGGCGCGGGTCTTGCAGGTGGCGACGTCGGAGCCGCCCTCGGGCTCGGTGTAGCCGAGGCACAGCCGGACCTCGCCGCTGAAGACCTTCGGCAGCACCTCGTCACGCAGTTCGGCCCTACCGAACTTCGCCACCGAGCGCGCCACCATCGCAGTGGTGCCCCACGTCACCCAGGGCACATGCACCCGCCGCTTCTCCAGCTCCCAGATGCGCCGCCGGACACGGCTGAACCCGCCCTCGGATTCCGGCTTCCACTCGGCCTCCAAATAGCCTGCGGCGCCGAACTTCAGGTGCAGGCCCTCGTCGAAGTTGTCGCCCGTCTCGCGGTCGCGGCGCCGCACCTCTTCGGTCATGTGGGTGCTCAAGAAGTTCCGCGCTTCCTCACGGAAGGCCTGATCCTCCTCGGAGAGCTCGACGCGGGAGAAGTCCATCGTTGTTCGCTCCTGTCTTGAGCCGATCTAGGCGGGCTGTGGTGTGCTCTCGCGGGCCGTCACGATCTCGGCGACGCGCAGGGCGGTAGCGCCGGGATCGCCGCCGGCCAGCGGCCACCCCCGGGCGCGCACCAGATACGCCGTGGCCGCGGCTTCGGAGGAAACCCCAAGGCCGCCTTGGATGTGCACCGCCATCGTCGCCGCCTTGGCGGCCTCCTCGGCCATGAAGACGAACGCCGACGGCGCCAGCTCGGGCCGCTCGTCGGGTTCGTTGTCCAGGAACCAGGCGGCCCGGCGGGCGAGGTTGCGCCCGCCCTGAACGGTGATGGCCATGTTCGCGAGCGGGTGTGAGATGGCCTGCAGCGTCGAGATCGGCACGCCCAGCGTGTAGCGGGTTTTGGCGAATTCCGCGGCGATGGTCATCGTCTCCTCGACCAGGCCCACCAACGCCGCCGCGGTCAGCAGCCGCCATTCATCGAGGGCGCGTTGGTAATTCGCCACCGCGTCCGGGCCCTCGCCGATCACGGTGCGGGTGTCCGCGGCGGCCGGGTCCACCCAGGCCATCGGCAACCGGCCGATGTTGTCGACCTTGGCCGGCCGGGTGCCGAACGTCAGCCGCACCACCTGGTCGCCCTCACGCACGACGATGTGGTCGGCGATCGAGCCCGCCGGAATCAGCCGGGCGCCCGGCGGACCGTCGAGGCGGGCATCGAGGCCCGCGAGCTGTTCACCATCGGCCACCCCGGCGGTGTCGGAGTTCAGCCCGCCCAGGCGCCCGAGCAGCCGCGCCGCGCACACGTGGTCGATCCACGGGACCGGCGCCAGCGAGCGGCCGATCTCCTCGGCGACCAGGGTGAGATCGACCAGCGTCGCACCGTCGCCACCGCAGGACTCCGGCAGGGCCATCGTGGTCGCGCCCATGGCGCACAGCCGTTCCCACAGGTTCTTGTCGAACCCGGACGGTTCCGCGGCGCGCACCGTTTCGATGGAGCACTGGGTCTTGAAGAACTGCTTGTACGCATTCTGCAGAGCCACGTGGTCCTCGGACAGGCTGTAATCGAGTCTGCGCAGTTCGAAGCGGTCCATGTCAACGTTCCTTCCCGAAGAAAAACTCCTGCGCGTTGTTGTAGAGGTAGTTGTCGAGCACCTCGGGGGGCAGGTCGAGCGCGCGGGCTTCCGGTAAAATCCGGCGCATGCGCAGCACCGGCCAGTCCGACGCGTAGATCACCTTGTTCGGGCCGCGCGTCCGCATGTAGTGCAGCAGGGATTCCGGCAGCCGTTTGGGCGACCACGCCGATGTCATCAGGCGCAGGTTGGCGTACTTGAGCAGCAACCGGATCGCGACGTCCCACCACGGGTCGGCGCCGTGGATCATGCACAGCTTCAGCTCGGGAAAACGCACGCACACCCGGTCCAGGTGCATGGGATGTTGGACCTCTCCCGGAATCGGCGGGCCCGGAATGCCGGTGTTGATGCACAGCGGGAGGTCCAGCTCGGCGCATTTCGCGTACAGCGGGTAGTAGACGGCGTCGCTGGGCGGGTACTGCCCGTCGCCCCAAAAGCTCGGTCCCACAACCGCATACGCCACCGGCAGATCGCTCACGACGGCGGTCAGCTCGCGCAGGGATCGGACCGGCCGCAGCAGGTTCGCCCCACCCATCGCCAGGGCGAACCGGTCCGGCTTGGCTTCGATGAACTTGCGCGCCGTGGTGGACGGGCTGGCCAGCGAGTCCATCAGGATCGCCCGCCGCACTCCCTGTTCGTCCATCTCGTCGAGCAGCTCGGACAGGTCGACGGGCGCGAACATCGATTCCGGCCCCTTGAAGTAGTCGTCTCGGACCTTGAGCATCCAGGTGGGTTGGGAGTCCGCCTCACCAAAGTGGACGTTGACGAGGCAGTCAATCGCCTTGGTGTTCATGACACCTTCTCTTCAGCTTGCTCTCGGGCCCACCGGTAGTTGGGCTTGCCGTTGCCCAGACGCTGAATCTGCTCGACGAAGATGAACGCCTTGGGCGCCTTGAAATGTGCCAGTTGCGCGGTGCAGAAGGTATAGAGAGCACGCCCGTCGACGCTCAGGTCGGCGCCCGGATGTGGCGCGACGAGCGCGACGACTTCCTGGCCCCACCGCTCGCTGGGCCGTCCCACCACGAGGGCGTCGGCGATGCCCGGATGTGCGCGCAGCACTTCCTCGACCTCTTCGACGAAGACCTTTTCGCCGCCGGTGTTGATCACCAGCGAGTCACGACCGAAAAGGCGTATGGTGCCGTCCTTTTCGATGGATGCGCGGTCGCCCGGTATCACCACCCGCTGGCCCTCGATCCGGGGGAAGGTGCGCCGGGTGGCCTCAGCGTCGTCGAAGTAGCCCAGCGGAATCCGTCCCGTCCTGGCGGCCCACCCGATCTCGTGGTCACCGGGACGCAGAAACCTGGTGCGATCGGCGGAGACGACGGTGGCGCCTTCCCGTGGTGCGAAGGTCTCACTCGCGGTGCCGTTGTGACTGTGACCGAAGGCCATGTTTCCGCTCTCCGAGGATCCGTAGCCTTCGATGATGGTGATGTGCGGAATGCATTCCATCAGCGCGCGTTTGTATTTCGCGTTGGTGGCGGCCCCGCCGGTGCCGATGGAGTTCAGCGCGGACAAGTCGTAGCGGTGGGCGCGCAGTTCGGCGATCAGCGGCCCCGCGTACGCGTCGCCCACCATCGTCATCATGCCTACCTTTTCGCGCTCGGCGGTTTCCCACACGGACCGGACGTCGAGCTTGGTGCGGTCGTCATAGAGCACGACCGTCAGGCCCGCACACAGCGCGGCGAACGCGGTCCACATGCCGGCCGCGTGCATCAGCGGCGAGACGGCGAACCATGGCGGCCCGCCGCCGCGTACCTTGTCATGGATCTCGGTGACGCTCGCGTGGTCGGCACCCACCATCGACGACACGTACATGTCGCTTTGGCGCCACAGGACTCCCTTGGGGCGTCCGGTCGTTCCGCCGGTACACATCATGATCAGGTCGTCGGGCGATCCCGCCGGACGAAAGCCGGTGGCGCCGGCCGCCAGCGCGTTGTCCAGCGACACGGCGCCCGGCAATTCCGGGGCGCCGCTGCCGTCGTCGATGGACACCAGCAGCTCCGTCCCCTCCGGAGGGAGCACGTCGGCGAACCGCGCGCCGAGGGCGCGGTGATAGATGATCGCCCTGGGGCGGACATAGGCCAGCAGGTCGGCGATTTCGCGCGGCGAGTAGTGGTGGTTCACGTTGACCGGGACGGTGCGAGCCTTGAGGCATCCGATCACCATGTCCGGGTACAGGTCGTTGTACATGATGAGCGCGACCCGGTCCTGGCCGCATTCCCACGGCTCGAGCGTCTCGCGCTCGGCGTACGCCCCGAATCCCTTGCCGCTGAGGTAATTCGCCAGACCATCGGTGCGCCGGGCGGATTCGGCAAACGTGCTGCGGCGGTCTCCGCAGACGGTCATCAAACGGTCGGGGATGACGTCGGCGATGGCGTCAAGAACCGCGCCTACGGTCCATTCGCTCACTAGCGTTACCAGCCTCGAATAATCAAGCGGACGACCCGACCTGGACGCCGAGGAGATCTAGAGCGTTGTCCCGCATGATTTTCCGAATATCCGAGTCGCTGAATCCGACGAGCTCTTCGGCGAACGATAGCGGCGACTCGAGGCCTTCGCCGTGCGGCCAGTCAGAACCGAACAGGATCTTTTCGACGCCGATGACCTTGGCCAGCTCCGTCAGGTCGTCCTCGTAGTACGGCGCGATCCACACGTTGTTGCGCAGCTGCTCCACCGGATCCTCGGGAAAATGCCGCGGATAGTTGTTGGCCGCCTTCTTCAGGCGCCTGACCAGCCGGTGCACGAAGTAGGAGCCGTTCTCGATGCTGACCGCGCGAAGCTTGGGGTGCCGGGTGAACACGCCGTGCACGATCATCGATGCCATCGTGTCGTGGATGGCGCGGTCGTCCAGGAGCACCGTGTCCAGTGGATCCTTTTCGCCGAACCCCTCGAAGGTTCCCTTGCCGCCCCACTGCGCCGCGATGTGCAGGTATCCGCTGTCGCTGAGGTGGAATCCGACCGGAACCCCCGCCTCGGCCAGCCGGGCCCACACCGGGTCGTGGCTGCGATCGCCCAGCGACCTCGGCTTGACGACGCCGGGCACCGGCGCCGGCCGCACCAGGACCAGCTTGGCGCCGCGCGCCAACACGAACTCCAGCTCGTCGACGGCGCCGGCCGGGTCGGCCAGCGAGATGATCGGCGCGGCGATGATGCGGTGATCGGGGCGGTCGAAACCCCAATCCTCGTCGAGCCACAGGTTGAACGCGTGCACCGACGCCATCGTCGCGTCGATGTCTCCCTTGAGCGCCTCCTCCACGCCGCAGCCGAACGTCGGCAGCATGAAAACCGTTTCGATGTCCTGGCTGTCCATCACCGCAACGCGCGCTTCGCGGTTCTGGTACTCGGGGTGTTCGGCGAGCCGCTCGACCTTCATCAGAGACGCCGGGTCGACGCCTTCCGGAATCTCACCACGGAACAACAGGTCGAGGCAGCCCGGCACGATGATCGGGTCGAAGGTGGGATTGGGAACGAAATGGTTGACGCGGCCACCGATTACGGCCAAAGTGCGCTTGCGCTGAGTGACCATCTGCACGCCACGGTTCTTGAATGCCTTGTCCAAGTGACGGGTAAAGGCATCCAGCGGCTCGTAATAGTGGTTGTCGACGTCGATCGCCTTGTAATCCAAGTGGGCCATGATCATCCTTTCCCGGTACCACCGGCGAAAATTCAAGCGTCGGTTGGGGTGAGGTTCCCCAACAAGGGCGGGAATTGCGGCGGCCGCTTCTCGAGGAAGCTGGTGATCCCCTCGATGACGTCCGGGCGCGGCATCGCCTCGTGCAGCAGGACCTCGGCCCGTGACGTGGCGTCGACGACGTCGCGAGTCGCGTCGCCGTATACCTGCCGTTTGATCACCGCCATTGAAGCCGGCGAGCAGTTTCGCGCGATGTCCTCCGCGTATTCCAGGGCGCGGCTCAGCAGATTCTCGGGCGCGACGACTTCTTTGACGAGGCCGAGATCGGCCGCCTCCTCGGCGAGGAAGGTGCGCCCGCTCAACAACAGGTCGAGGGCGACGCCCCAGGTCGTCAGGCGCGGAAGTATCCAGGAGATGCCGAATTCGGCGATCAGGCCGCGGCGCGCGAACACCGCGCCGAACTTGGCGCCCGCGGCCGCGAACCGGACGTCGCACATGAGTGCCTGCGTCAGGCCGATGCCGACGCAGGCTCCGTTGATGGCCGCGATGACGGGCTTGCGCAGTGTGGTCACGAAATGGGGTGGGCGCTCGCCGACCAGCTCGGCCAGGTCGGTCTCACCCGCCTTCTCCATCGTTTCGCCATAGTTGGCCGCGGAACTCGGCGCGCCCAGATAGGCGCCGGCGCAGAATCCATTGCCCCGACCGGTCACCACGATCACCCGGACGTCCGGATCCTGTTCGGCTCGGTCGATCCCGGCGTAGAAGCCGGCGGCGATGTCCGGGCCCCAGGCGTTCAGGCGATCCGGGCGGTTGAAGGTCAGGATCGCGACGCCGCTCGCCGTGGCCTCGTAGAGCACGGCGTCTTCGGAGGCACCGTCGCTGCCGGACATCTGCCGCGGCACCTCCTCACGCCTGCCTACCGGATCCCCACCGACTTTGTACGCATACTGTATACCTATCGGTAGCGCATTCCACAACTGCCTCCCCGGCCGGCGGCAGCCCGGTCCAGCAGCGATTTTGCCGCCGCTGAACCGCTAACCGCGCGATGGTCGAAGGTCCTTGGCGATCTTGGGTTTCCGGTCATCCGGCGGTCGCCTAACGGGGCGCCCGTCGCCCGGTGACGAGCTTGACGATCGCCAGCAAGATCACCGCGCCGAGCAGACACGTGAGGAAGGAAAAGAACAGGCCCGCGCCGGCGACGTCCACGCCGAAGCCGCGCAGCAGGAACCCCCCGATCAAGCCGCCCACGATGCCGACCACGATATTGAGGATCAGCCCCATCTGGGCGTCGGTCCCCATGATTTTGCTGCCGACCCAACCGGCCAGTCCCCCGATGACTATCCAGCCGATCACACCGAGAGTGAGCATTCCGCAATCCCTTCGGTAGGCGAGTAGCCATCACCCTATGCCGGTTGCGGGCGTTTGAAACGGCGATCTGGCGGGTTATCGACGACTGGTGAAGACACTGTTGAGAGCGCTTGCCCATCGCCTCCGCCAGGCCCGCGGAGTGTTGCTGCGGGCCCAGTTGGCGCTGACGGGCGCCCAGATCCTGTTCTGGGTGGCACTGATCGGCGCTCCGGTCGGTCTCGCGCTGCGGGCCCGGCAGCGCCGGATGCGACGTGAGTTGCCGCGGGCGGGCGATGCGGTCGCACCGCCGCCGGTCGACTGAGGTTGTGGCGTGTGCCACGTTGTGATCACGTTTGCGCTGACGGGGCAACCGGGAAGGCTTGAGGTAAGCCATCCATCAACGGGAGGAGATGCAAATGGTTGACAGCAAGAGCGGTCCCATCGAGCTGGTCCGGGGCATCATCGAGGACGTTTTCGGTAAAGCCAAGGAATTTATCGGGACGATCCTCGGCCGGGATGACCTGATCAACGAGGGTGAGGCCCAGCAGGACAAGGCCGAAGCGCAGCGCAACGCGGGGAAGAAGGAAGCTGCGGCCGAGAAGGCTCGCGCCAAGGCCAAGGCTGCCGAATCGCGCGAGCGCGCTGAGCAGAACTAAATAGAAAGTCGATGGAGCGGGCCCGGTTAGAGACCGGGCCCGTTTCCGTTGTAATCGGTTGCGCCGTAACGGTGCGGTGGTTACGCCGCGATCAGCCCCAGCCGCCGGTAGGCGTTCTCGATCTGGGCCTTCGCCTCGCTCGGCAACTGCGCCTGCGGGGGCCGGGAGTGCGGATAGTCGCCTATCGGTAAACCCAGCAGTGCGGCGGCATACTTGAACGCACCGCCCCAGTGGGTGAAGTAATCCGACCGGCCCGGGTAGCAGGTCCACCACGATCCGATGTCGAGGTCGAACTGGTCCATCCCGGACTCTCGCCCGTAGTCCATCGCCTCGAGGAGCTTGTCGTTCCACACCAGATCCCAGTACTCGGAAAACATGCGCCGCTGCGGGGTCTCGAACAGGTAACCGGCCGTGCCCAATTGCGCCGGACAGACGATGCCGGCCCGCAGCCACCCCGCGCGGTACACGGTCCGGTCGCATTCCCAGACCGCCAGGCCGGGCGCCAACTCGTGCAGCCGCCGGCTCGCCTCCGGGCGGAACGCGCCCTCCTTGGTGGCGCACACCGCGGGCACCTCGTCGTAGATCCGCGCACTTTCGGCCGGAGTCAGCACGTAGCCGGAGGACGGGGAGTTGAACATGCCCAACGCGATATCGGTGCGTGCGGCAACGTACTTGAAGAACCTCAGCACGCCCTCGCCGCCGTGGGCCTCCATCATCGGCGTTTGGATGTAAGCGATGTCGGCGCCCACCTCTTGGGCGTGCCGTGTCAGCTCCAGACAGTCCTTCGCCGACGTCGCCGCGGTGCAGGCCTGGATGACGACGTGGGGGTCGAGGCCGCGCGCCTCCTCGATCGCCACCTCCAGCAACCGCTTGCGCTCATCGAGGGTCAGTGACCAAAACTCCGCGATCCCACTGGTGCACCACAACATCGGGTGCCCAAGGTCGCCGACGCAGTAGCGGACCAACGTCCGGTAGGCGTCCCAGTCGATGTCGTCACCGTCGGTGCCACAGAACGGCGTGTAGAGGGAGTCGCCGATTCCCCGCAACGCCCCGCGCGCCCAAACACGCGCCTCGTCAGCCGTCGCCATCGTCCACTCCTTCTGTCGGCCAAACGATTTCGAGTCAGGTGAAGTCCGATCCACCGTCGACGTTGATGTTCGCTCCGGTCATGTACGAGTTGCGCCGCGACGCCAGGAACGCGGCGACGGGGCCGATCTCTTCCGGTAGGCCCGCCCGGGGCATTTGCGCCGGATGCCCGAAATGCTTGGCGATGGCGTCCATCAGCGCATAGGGGTCGGTGCCGTCGACGCCGACGGACTTCGCCCAGCCGACCAGTGACTCGGATGCGATGCTGCCCGGCGATACCACATTGACCAGAATCTCGTCCTTGGCCAACAGCAGCGAGAGGTTCTTCGAGACGCTGGTCAACATCGACTTGGCCGCCGTGTAGGCCGGCAGCATCACGCTTTGCCGCTGAGTCGAGTGCGCCGAGAAGTTGACGATCCGCGCCCATTGGGCCTTGCGCAGCAGCGGAAGTGCCGAACGAACACAGCGCACCATGCCCATGACGCCCTCTTCGACAGCCTGGTGCCACTGTTCGTCGCTGAGATCCTCGAAACTGCCTGCCGCGCCGGGCCCTACGGTGTTGATCAGCACGTTGAGTTCGCCGTCCCAGCGCTCGGCGAGTTCGGCGAACACCTTGTCGACCGCGCCGGCGTCAGCGATGTCGGCGTCGAGCCCGAGCGCATCCGGGCTGCCGCGACCGGTCAAGTCCGTCACCGCGGAATCGAGCGCCGCACGGCTGCGGCCGACCACCGCCACCCGGGCGCCGTCGTCGGCCAGGCAGCGGGCCGTGGCCAGACCCATGCCGCGACTTCCTCCGACCACCACCGCGGTGGCATTCGCCAGCCCTAGATCCATGTGTCCAGCCGTTTTACCAAAAAGCCTACGATAGGTATTACAGTAGCAGATGGAAAACTCGACGACACGCCCGCGTATACGCAGGTCAGAGAGGAACCGCCGGTAGATTCCACCTTACCGGTGGCACGGCTAGATCGTGATGGAGGTGCCCGTAGTGGCAAAGCAGGCAACCGCTGATAAGCGTCAACGGCGCGAGCGTGGGTCCATCAATCCCGACGACATCATCAGCGGCGCATTCGAACTCGCGGAGCAAGTGTCGATAGACAACCTGAGCATGCCACTGCTCGGCAAACATCTCGGCGTGGGCGTCACCAGCATCTACTGGTACTTCCGCAAGAAGGACGATCTGCTCAACGCGATGACGGACCGCGCCCTCAGCAAATACGTGTTCGCCACCCCCTACGTCGAGGCCAGCGACTGGCGCGAGACGCTGCGCAACCATGCCCGCCTGATGCGTAAGACGTTCATGGGCAATCCAATTCTGTGCGACCTGATTCTGATTCGCGCCGCCCTCAGTCCGAAGGCCGCGCGGTTGGGCGCCCAGGAGATGGAGCGCGCGATAGCCAACCTGGTCGAGGCCGGCCTGTCACCCGAGGATGCCTTCGACACCTACTCCGCCGTTTCGGTTCACGTCCGCGGTTCGGTGGTGCTGCATCGGCTGTACGAGAAGAACCAGACCCCGGACAGCGGGCCGCGCGCCATCGAGGACGCCGTGGCCATCGATCCCGCCACCACGCCGCTGATCGCACAGGTGACCGGGCAGGGACACCGCATCGGGGCGCCCGACGAAACGAATTTCGAATTCGGCCTGGACTGCATCCTCAACCACGCGGCCAGCCTGATCGAAAAGGGCGGCAAAGGCGGCAAGTCCGCGCCGTCGGGGCAACGCAAGGCGGCCAAGGCGCCCGCCCAGCGCGGACGGGCCAAGACCGCCGCGGCGCGGTAACTGCCCGCCAATCACATCCGCCACACGCGTCTCTAGCGGAGGGGGAATGCCCTGTGCCCGCCTCATAGCGACAAGCCCGTCAGCTGCAGACGATGCGCCCACGTTGTCGCTCGGAGGCGGGCAGATTGTCGATCCCTCTCGTGCTGGATCTCTTATGGCGGAAGCGAATTGACGCGGCGGCTACCCCTGCGTTTCCGGCGGCTCCGGCACGTGGAAATGCTCGTCACGTAGCCGGAAGGCTTCCTTCGCGCCGTGCTCTGCTCGCGTTTTGACGAAGTTGAACTCGCCCGGTGCGAATTGCAAGTTGGTGCCGTAGGCGTGAAACAGGTAGCTCGCGACTTCTTCGCCCTGGTAGGCCTGGCTCTGCTCGACGAGGCGGAACGCCTCCTTGGCGATGACGACTCCGTCGGCGGGCATCTTCGCCGCCTTCTCGGCCCAGTAGCGAGCCCGCGCCGTCACGGCGCCGGGATCGCAAGTGTCGGTGAAGATTCCGAGGTGCTCGATCTCGGCGGCCTCGATGATGTCACCGGTCAGCAGCAGCCGCCGGGCCAGCACCGGCCCCAGCCGGTGGAAGAACATGTGCAGGCTGCCCAGGGCCGGGCCGAGGAAGCGGGTGGCCGGCATGCCGATCTTCGTGTCGCGCGCGATGACGGAGATGTCGGTCATCAGCGCCATCTCGAAGCCGCCGCCGAGCGCGTAGCCGGCAATCTCCCCCACCGTCACCTTTGGGAAGCCCATGAAGTTGTGGTAGAAGCCAAAGGACTTGCGGTCCACGGTGAGTCGCCGGCGCTGACTGGGACGACGCTTGGCCGACGCGTCATCGGACGCCTTGGCCTTATCGCCGTACCAGCCGTAGGCGTTGTTCATGTCGGCGCCGGTGGAAAAGACTCCCTCGGCTCCGCGCAACAGCACCACGGTGAGGTCGTCGTCCTCCGCCACTCGGTCCAGGCAGCGGGCGATGGCCTCGCGCATCGTCGCGTCGTAGGAGTTGCGTTGCTTGGGGTTGTTCAGCGTGATCGTCGCGATGCGCCGCTCGGGGTCAACGTCGAAGAGCACACGATCGTCCGAAACGCTGGAGGTGCTCATCTGCCGGACTCCTTTCGCCGCCTGCCGAATTTGAAGCCGGTCAGCTCCTCGGGCCGCGACGCCAACGTCTTGACCTCGCCCATACACAGCACCTCGTCTTCGAGCAGCAGGCGCGCTGTCGACTCGATGCCCCGTTCCACCTGTGAGCGAACGATGTCGAAGCGCAGGTCGGTCAGCACGGGCGTCGGCCGGCGGAAGGTGACAAGCAGCGACCGGGTCTTGCCGGAAAGGCCGGTGACGCAATTGTGGTGCTGGATCACGCTGTCGAAGAACACGCCGAGGAAGCCGCCGTGCACCAGTCCCGGTGGCCCCTCGTAGACGAGTGGGAAGCACACCATCCCGGCGGCTTTCTCGGCATCGAGCTCGTCGAACCGGTACTCGGGAAAGCACGGGTTGTACGCACCGATGTCGGTGGCATGGTTGAGGTATACGCGCCGGGGGTCGTCGGCAACCTCGCCGATTCGCGGTGCGCTGTCCGTCGGGGCCGCGGCGGCCAACTCGCCTTCCCACTCGGCGAACTTTGCGAGCATCGCGTCGACGGTGGGGTGCGGGTGCTCCAGCGATAACAGCAGCGAGCTGAGGCGCCGCATGGCGCCGGCCGCCGCGACCGTTTGGGCCAGCGGCGCCTCGCCGAATTTGGCGTCGCCGGCGTAGGGCGAAGCGGTTGTGCCGTCGGCCATGCTGCCCTTATCCACGGGTTTCGCCCCGCTCTGTTCCGTCGTTAGGGTTTCCTTGCTAACTTATACCTCGTATCAATCGTATTGCCTACTGTATGGGTAACCGTATCGGCGGAGAAAGGCCGGGTAGACGGTGAGTCATGGGGCCGACGCGGCCGAGGCCGAAGGATCGGTCGACGCGTGCCGGGATGGCGCGGTCCTGCGGATCACCCTGAATCGCCCGGCGCGGCGTAACGCCTTGACCCACTTGATGATCGGTGAGTTGGTCGGCGCGCTGACCGACGCGGCCGCCGACGATTCGTTGCGCGCGATCCACATCCGCGGCGCGGGAGAAGACTTCTGCGCCGGCGCCGACTGGGTAGCGGCCAATGAGCCCGGCGGCCAACGTCCCCGCGCGGGTGATCTGGTGCGACGGATCCCGCACGCTGCTCACCGGGTCATCGAGCTCGTCGCGAGCGTTCAGCTGCCGGTGGTCTGCAGCGTGCGGGGATGGGCGGTGGGGTTCGGCTGCAACCTCGCACTGGCCGCCGACTTCACCATCGCCGCCGCCGACGCGGTGTTCTGGGAACCGTTCGTGGACCGCGGTTTCAGCCCGGACTCGGGCTCCACCTGGCTGCTGCCCCGCCTGGTCGGGCTGGCACGGGCCAGGCGGATGCTGCTGCTGGGCGAGAAGGTCAACGCGACCGACGCGGCCGCCTGGGGGCTGATCCACCAGGCGGTGAGCGGGCCCGAACTCGACGACACCACCGGGAAACTGGTGGAGCGGCTGGCCTCGGGACCGACGGCCGCGATCGGGCTGGCCAAGCAGGCCCTGAACTTCGGTCAGCACGCGACGTTGAGTCAATCGCTGACGCAGGAGCTGTTCAATCTGGAACTCTCTTGTCGGACAGGCGATTTCAAAGAGGGGCTGGAGGCGTTTCGGCTACGGCGGGCGCCAAAGTTCCAGGGCAGATGAGGGAGCGCGGATGCCTACTGACTCGTTCGACACCATCAACTACCACGTCGACGGGCACACGGCCACCATCACACTGAACCGTCCGGAGGCGCTCAACGCGCTGAGTCCGCACATGATCACCGAACTCCGCGCCGCCTACGACGAAGCCGAGAACGACGACAAGGTGTGGCTGCTCGTCGTAACCGGCACCGGCCGCGCGTTCTGCACGGGGGCCGACGTGAAGGCCATTCCCGAAGACGGGAAGGTGATCTACGAGCGTCCGTATCTGTCGACATACGACCAGTGGGAGGCACCGCAGGAGGGCACCCCGCCGTTTCGCACCATGGCCAAGCCGGTGCTGACCGCGGTCAACGGGCTGTGCTGCGGCGCCGGCATGGACTGGGTCACGACGACGGACATCGTCATCGCGTCCGAGCAGGCGACCTTTTTCGATCCGCACGTGAGCATCGGGCTGGTGGCCGGGCGTGAATTGGTGCGGGTGTCGAGAGTGTTGCCCCGCTCGATCGCGCTGCGGATGGCCCTGATGGGCAAGCACGAGCGGATGAGCGCGCAACGCGCCTACGAGCTCGGATTGATCAGCGAAATCGTCGAGCACGACCGCCTATTGGACCGGGCCTACGAGATCGCCGACATCGTCAACTCCAACGCGCCCCTGGCGGTGCGGGGGACCCGGCTGGCCATCCTCAAGGGCCTGAACGTGCCGCTGCACGAGGCCGAGATACTCGCCGAGACCTTCCGCGAGCGCGTGCTGCGAACCGAGGATGCGCAGGAAGGCCCCAAGGCCTTCGTCGAAAAGCGGAAGCCGAACTGGCAATGCAGATGAGCTTTGAAACCATCCTGCTCGAGGTCGACGCCGACGACCACGTCGCCACCATCACGCTGAATCGGCCCGAGCAGCTAAACGCGTTCAACCGCACCATGTGCGAGGAGATGGCCCGGGCCTGGCGCGCGGTCAAGCTTGACGAGTCGGTGCACGCGGTGGTGCTGAGGGCGGCCGGCGACCGGGCGTTCAGCGCCGGTCTGGACGTCAAGACACCGTACGGTCAACCGGAAAACGTGTGGAACCACGAGGATCCGGGCGAGGCGCTCAGTCCCAAGTGGCAGAAGATGTGGAAACCCGTGGTGTGCGCCGTCCAGGGCATGTGCACCGCGGGCGCGTTCTATTTCCTCAACGAATCCGACGTTGTCATCTGCTCGGACGACGCAACGTTTTTCGACTCGCACGTATCGGCGGGCCTGGTGTGCGCGTTGGAGCCGATCGGGCTGATGCGGCGCATCGGCCTGGGCGAGACCTTGCGGATGGCGCTGATGGGCAACGACGAGCGGGTCGGGGCCGACACCGCCCTGCGCATCGGCTTGGTTTCGGAGGTCGTCGCCCGCGATCGACTGTGGGGGCGCGCCCACGAGATCGCCGCGACCATCGCCGCCAAGCCGCCGTCGGCGACCCAGGGCACGGTGAAGGCGATCTGGGAGTCGCTGGACCGGCCCTACCGCGCCGCCCTGGAGCAGGGGCTCATCTACACGCGTCTGGGCAACCCGCTCGGCACCGCGGAATTGCGCGAATTGCGCGCCCAGCAAGGCGAGGTCGCTGCGCGCGAACCGAAGATCCGGTGATGCACCCGCTCAGCCGGCGCATCGCCGACGTGCTCGACCTGCAGCGCGACGCGCACGCGATCGAGTATGGGGGCCAATGGATCTCGTGGCGCGAGGTGGGCGACACCGCGCGGCGCGTCGCATCCCTGGCCGCCGGGGCCTCCGGCGTCGGCATGCTGCTGCGCAACCGGCCCGGCCACGTCGCGGCCTTCCTCGGGGTGCTGCTGGGCGGCGGAACGGTGGTCACCATCAACCCCGGCCGCGGTGACGACCGCACCCGGGCCGACATCGCCGCCCTGCGGCTGCCGTTGATCATCGGCGAACCCGACGACCTGGCCACGCTGGTCCCGGCCGGCACCGCGACGGTGGCGGTCATCGGTACCTCCGTCGACGCCCGGGGGCAGGCCTGCCACAGATCCGCCGCCCAGCCCGGCGTGGCGGTGCGGATGCTGACGAGCGGCACGACGGGGCCGCCCAAGCGGATCGATCTCAGCTACGACATGCTGGCGCGCAGCGTGATGGGCCCCGACCCGGGAGGCGCCCCGGCGCCAACGCAGCTGCGCCGCGGCGTCGCGATCGTCAACTCGCCGCTGGTGCACATCGGCGGGGTGTTCCGGGTGTTGCAGTGCGTCGCCGAGGCCAGACCCTTTGTGCTGCTGGAACGCTTCGAGCTGCAGGCATGGGCCGAGGCGGTGCGCACCCACCGGCCCCGCACGGTGTCGCTGGTGCCGGCCGCGCTGCGGACGGTGCTGCACTCCGACCTGACGCGCGCGGACCTGGAGAGCATCCGCGCCGTCACCTGCGGCACCGCACCGCTGTCGGCCGACGACGCCGACGCCTTCACCGAGAAGTACGGCATCCCGGTCCTCACCTCCTATGCGGCAACGGAATTCGGCGGCGGTGTCGCCGGCTGGACCCTCGCCGATTACGAAAAGCACTGGCAAGCCAAGCGCGGCAGCGTCGGGCGGGCCAATCCGGGCGCACACCTGCGGGTGGTCGACGACGAGGGCGCGCCGCTCGGGCCCGACCGGGTCGGCCTGCTGGAGGTCAAGCCCGGGCAACTGGGCCCATCGGCGAAATGGATGCGAACCACCGATCTGGCCCGCATCGACGCGGACGGCTTCGTCTGGGTCGTCGGCCGGGCCGACCAGGCGATCATCCGCGGCGGGTTCAAGGTGATGCCCGACGACGTACGCGTCGCGCTGGAAGACCATCCCGCGGTGGCGGGCGCCGCCGTGGTCGCGCGGTCCGACGAACGCCTCGGGGAGACGCCCGTCGCGATGGTGCAACTGCGCCAGCCCGCGTCCGCCGACGCCGACACACTGGTGCAGTATCTGCGAACGCGGCTGGCCCGCTATGAAATCCCCACCGAGATCGCGATCGTCGACGCGATCCCGCGAACGCCTTCGGGCAAGGCCGATCTCAGCCAGGTCAGGCTGTACTTCAGCAAGTCCGCCGCCCATCGCGACCATGCCCGGTGACTCCCCCACGGTCGCCGACGTTCTGCGGCGCCAGGCCCAGGCCCGCGCGGAGCACGCGCTGCTGGTGTGCGACGGCGAGCGCATCGGCTACGCCGAGGCCGAGCGGCGCTCGGCCGAGCTGGCCCGCGGGCTGATCGCGCTGGGGGCGGGCAAGGGCACCCACGTGGGGCTGCTCTACCCGAACGGCGTCGAATTCGTCGTCGGCATGCTCGCGGCCGCGCGAATCGGCGCGGTGGTGATCCCGTTCTCCACATTCGCCACCGCTCGCGAGCTGCGCGAGCAGCTCGTCGACAGCGACACCGAAATCCTGCTGTCCGCCGGCTCATTTCGCTCCCACGATTACGCGCAACGGCTGGCCGAGGCGCTGTCGCGCGCCGAGCCGGTCCCCGATGAGCGGCTTTTCGTGACCGCAGCACCACAATTGCGTCACGTCATCGTCAATTCCGACCGTGCGTACCGGATAGCCCGCACCCTCGCGCCCGGGCTGCTCGAGGCGATGGAGGACGACGTCGACGGCTGCGATCCGCTGGCCATCGTGTACACGTCGGGCTCGACCAACGCCCCGAAGGGCGTGGTGCACACGCACGCCGGCCTGCTCGCCCACCAGCGGAACCTCAACGAGATCCGCGGCCTGACCGCGGCGGACCGGCTGTTCTGCAATTCGCCGTTCTTCTGGATCGGCGGGTTCGCGTTCGGCCTGCTCGCCACGCTGGTCGCCGGGTCCACCCTGGTCTGCTCGAATGCCACCGACCCGGGCGCGACCCTCGACCTGCTCGAGGCCGAAAGGCCGACCATCACCAATGGTTTCGTCGCCGGGATCGCGCACATCGCGGATCACCCCAGCTTCCCAGGGCGCGACCTGTCGTCGATGCGCCGGGGCAACCTGTATCCGATCATGGCGCCCAACGCCCGACCGGCCGATCCGGAACTGCGGCACAACATGCTGGGCCTGACCGAGGCCGGCAGCGTGGTGTTGATCAGTGGCGACGAATCCGACCAACCCGAACACCGCCGCGGATCCTTCGGCAAGCCGGCCCCCGGATTCGACACCAAGATCATCGAACCGGATGCCTCGGGCATCGGGGAGCTGTGCATCCGCGGGCCCTACGTGATGCGGGGGTATTACAAACGCAGCCGCGAGGAGTGCTTCGACGCCGACGGGTGGTTCCACACGGGCGATTTGGTGCGCATCGACGCCGACGGGTTTTTCTATTTCGCCGGCCGGCTCGGCGCGATGATCAAGACGGCGGGCGCCAACGTCTCGGCGGCCGAGGTCGAGACGGCGATCGCCAAGGTCACCGGCGCCGAGGCTCACGTCGTGGGCATTCCGGACCCGCGACGGGGAGAACTCGTCGCCGCCGTCGTCGCCCGTCCGGGTCTCGACGAAGCCGCGCTGCGGGAGCGGCTCAAAACCGAATTGTCGGCGTACAAGATCCCGAAGCGGTTCATCGCCCTGCCGCGCAACGAGATTCCGCGGCTGTCGAGCGGGAAGGTCGACAGCCATCGGTTGCGGAAGCTGTTCGATGCCTGAGTGCACCATCGACCAACTCGTGCGGTCTCGCGCCGCACAGCACGGCCCCAAGCCGGCTTTGATCGACCCCACGGCCCGGTTGAGCTACCGCGAACTCGACTCCACCACAAGCGATCTAGCCGCGGTCTTCGTCGACGCCGGTGTCGGCAAGGGAACCCGCGTCGGGCTGATCATGCCGAACAGCGTCCGCTGGGTGCAGGTGGCGATCGCCCTGACGCGCCTCGGCGCCGTGCTGGTTCCGCTCAGCACCCTGCTACGACCCGGCGAACTGGTCGCCCAGCTGCGGGCCGCCTCGGTTCAATTCCTGGTGAGCGTCGAAGAGTTCCGTGGCCACCGGTACCTGGAGGATATTGAGGCGGTGCCGCGACTGGAACTTCCCGCCCTGCGCCAGGTTTGGCCGATCGACCGGCTCGACCACACCGTTTCGAGCGAGCCCGCCCGCCGGATCGTCGACGCTATGACCGAGACGGTCACGGCCGCCGATCCGATGGTCATCATGTTCACCTCGGGCAGCAGCGGAGCACCCAAGGGCGTCATCCACTCCCACGGCAACGCGTTGGCCGCCGTGGGGTCGGGCTTGGCGGCGCGCTGCATCACGCCCGACACCCGGCTGTATCTTCCGATGCCGTTCTTCTGGGTGGGCGGATTCGGCAGCGGCATCCTGTCCACGCTGCTGGCCGGCGCGACCCTGGTGACCGAGGAAATACCGCGGCCCGAAACCACCCTGCGGCTGCTGGAATCCGGACGGGTCACGCTGTTTCGCGGATGGCCCGATCAGGCCGAGGCGCTGGCACGGCACGCTGACACCGTCGGTGCCGACCTGTCGGCCCTGCGGCCGGGAAGCCTGGAGGCCCTGCTGCCGCCGGAGCGGCGGGCCCAACCCGGCGCGCGGGCCGTACTGTTCGGCATGACGGAGGCGTTCGGTCCCTATTGCGGCTACGCGGCCGACACCGACATGCCGCCTTCGGCGTGGGGCAGCTGCGGCAAGCCGTTTCCCGGCATGGAGGTCCGCATCGTCGACACCGATCACCAGCCGGTGCCGCCGGGATCGGTTGGGGAGATCCAGATCCGGGGCCCACATACGCTGCGCGGCATCTGCCGTCGCAGCCGGGAGGAGCTGTTCACCCCCGACGGTTTCTACCCCACCGGTGACCTCGGCCGCCTCGACGGGGACGGATTCCTGTTCTACCACGGGCGATCCGACGACATGTTCAAGGTCAGCGGCGCCACCGTCTATCCCGCGGAGGTGGAGCGGGCGCTGCGGGCGATCGACGGCGTCCAGACCGCCTACGTCACCAACGTGGCCGGTGATGCGGGCGAACGGGTGGGCGCCGCAGTGGTGTGCGCGCGCCTGCTGACCGCCGAGCAGCTGCGCACATCGGCCCGAAAGCTGTTGAGCGCGTTCAAGGTCCCGACGGTGTGGCTGGTGCTGGGATCCGACGATGACGTTCCGCGCGGGGTCACCGGCAAGGTCGACGTCCACCGGCTGCGGGAGATGCTGATCGAGGCGAACGTGCCCTAGGGGACCCGCGTCCAGGGTTGGCAGTTCTGCGACTCGAAGGCCTTAACCGACGTGTTGATGTTCGCGAACATCGGGCCAACGGACATGTTCGTCTGGAGCACGTGGTCCTTGTTCGCATCGGGGGTGCTGTAAGTGAACCACGCGCACATCGAGTCCTGGGTCGGCACGTTGTTTATCCAGACGCCAAAGGCCGAGGCCGAACCGGACGTTCGGTAAAGGCCGGGCGCGATGTCGGGACCCACGACAAAGACACCGTTGCCGGGTATCGGATCCATCGGGTCGGCAACGGCGGGCGCCGCGAGCGGAATTGCGGCCACACATGCGACGAATACGGCCGCTGCGCGAAGCGTTCGGGGCATTGTTCCTCGCTTTGTGTTGTTTGCCCCCTCCGATGGCAGCCTAAGCCCAGGCGTGGGTCGGCAACAACAGCTGTCCCGGCTCACCCAGGCGCCGGGTGGCTCCCATTTGCCACGACCCCCCGCGCGGTGAGGTGATCGATGAGCGGGACGGCGCCCGCGGCAAGATGTTGCGACATCGCCGCCCGCGCGAGCTCCTGGTCGTGCTTTTTCAGGGCGGACAGGATCCGGCGATGATCCTTGATCGACTGCTCCGGCCAGCCTTCGATGGCGGGGAACACCGATTCCGGTGCGTAACGGGTGATCTGCGACATCAACTGGGCGAGCTTCGGCGAGTCCGCGGCGACGTTGATGGCGCGGTGAAACTCGTGGTTGAGGCGCACGGTCCGCTCGGTGTCGTCACCGGCGTAGGCCTCTTCGAGCTCGGCCTGGATCTGCTTGAGTTCGCCCAGCTGCTCGTCGGTGATGTTGACCGCGGCCCGGGCGGCCAGCTCGCCTCCCACGTAGCCCTGCACGTTGGCGACGTCGGTGACGTCGCGGCCGGTCACCGGCAGCACGACGAAACCGCGGTGCGGCTGCTGGGCGACCAACCCTTCCGCGCGCAGCGCGAACAGCGCCTCGCGCACCGGCGTGACGCTGATCCCGAGCTCGGCGGCCAACTGATCGAGGCGCACATACGTTCCGCTCGCGTAGGTGCCGTCGAAGATCCTTCTGCGGACGAAGCGCGCGACGTCGTCGGAAAGTTGTGGCCGCGCAGCGAAATCCGGGGTGGTCATCGCCTCACACCTGATACTCGGCGAGTAGCCGCTTGCTGATGATGGACTTCTGGATTTCGCTGGTTCCCTCGCCGATGAGCAGGAACGGGGCGTCGCGCATCAGCCGCTCGATCTCGTATTCCTTGGAATAGCCGTAGCCGCCGTGGATCCGGAAGCTCTGCTGGGTGACTTCCGAACAGTATTCGCTGGCAAGGTATTTGGCCATGCCGGCGGCGACGTCATTGCGCTCGCCGGAATCCTTCAGCCGCGCCGCGTTGACCATCATCAGGTGCGCTGCTTCCACTTTGGTCGCCATCTCGGCCAGCTGGAAGGCGATGGCCTGGTGTTCGGCGATCGGCTTGCCGAAGGTGTGCCGCTGCTGGGCGTAGCGCACCGCGAGTTCGAAGGCGCGGATGCCGATGCCGCACGCGCGCGCCGACACGTTGACCCGGCCGACTTCGATGCCGTCCATCATCTGGAAGAAGCCCTGGCCGGGCGTGCCGCCGAGAATGTCGTCGGCGCTGGCCCGGTAACCGTCGAAGATCAGCTCGGTGGTGTCGATGCCCTTGTAGCCGAGCTTGTCGATCTTGCCGGGGATCACCAGGCCGGGCACGACCTCGCCGAAGCCCGTTGGCTTTTCGACGAGGAATGCGGTGAGGTTGCGGTGCGGCTTGTCCGCGCCTTCGTCGGTGCGCACCAGCACCGCGATCAGGGTCGAGCTGCCGCCGTTGGTCAGCCACATCTTCTGGCCGTTGATGGTGTAGCCACCGCCCGCGTCGCGCTGGGCCCGGGTGCGGATCGCAGCGACGTCGGAGCCCAGCTCCGGTTCGGACATCGAAAACGCGCCGCGCGACTCGCCGGTCGCCATGCGCGGCAGGAACCGTTGCTTCTGGGCGTCGGTGCCGTGCTGGCGCAGCATGTAGGCCACGATGAAGTGGGTATTGAGCACCCCGGACACGCTCATCCAGCCGCGGGCCAACTCCTCGACGCAGAGCGCGTAGGTCAGCAGCGACTCCCCCAGCCCGCCGTATTCCTCGGGAATCATCAGCCCGAACAGGCCCATCTCACGCATCTGATCGACGATGGCCTGGGGGTAGGCATCGTCGCGCTCGAGCTGCGGCGCGGTGGGAATGACTTCCTTCTCGACGAATTGGCGTACCGTGGCGACGATTTCGGTCTGGAACTCGGTGAGGCCGAGGGTTTGGGCGAGTCTGGTCATGCGCTTTCCGTCCCTATCGTTTTGGCGCTCGTCAGGCGCGCGATGTCCGCGGTCGTCAACCCCAAGCGCTCGGCGAGCACGTCGGCGGTGTCTTGTCCCAGCGCCGGGGCCGGCGGGCTCGAGGGATGGGTGCCGTCGAACGCGGCCGGCAGGCCGGGGGCGAGGTACTCCCCGACGCCCGGTTGGTGCAGCCGGTTAAACAGGGGGTTGGCCGTCACCTTGGCGTCGGCGGCGGCCTCGGCGAAGGTGCGGTACCGCTCGAACAGCACCGTGGTCTCCGACAGCGCGGCGGTGACCTCGTCGGCCGTGTGGTCGGCGAACCAGGTGCCGAACAGCCCGGACAGGGCGTCGCGGTAGCGATAGCGGTCGCCCTCCGAACCGAAATCCACCGCCAGCGCCTCCTCGAGCGCCGACACCGCGGCAGCCGTGCCGGTCACCTCCACGAGGTCGCGAAAGTGCCTGCGCGTCAAGGCGACCACCATGAAGCCGACCCCGTCGCGGCTGGTGAAGTCCTGCCCGTACTGGCCGTAGATGGCATTACCGAGCCGTTGGCGCTGTGTCCCGTTGACCTGTGGTTCGGTCAGCAGCCCAAGGTTGCCGGCCGTGGCCAGCGCGACGTCCTCCAGCGCCAGGCTGATGCGCGCGCCCGCCCCGCTCCTGTCGCGGCGCCGGACGGCGGTGACGACGGCGAGCGCGGCGTACAGGCCGCAGCACACGTCCCAGGCCGGCAGCACGTGGTTGATCGGGCCGGCGTGCTCGGCCGGGCCGGTGACGAGCGGGTACCCGATGCCCGCGTTGACGGTGTAGTCCACCGCGGTGGACCCGTCGCCGCGTCCGAGCAGCTGGACGTGGATGACGTCGGAACGCTTGGCGGCCAACACATCGTGGCCAAGCCAGGACAGCCCGGCGGCGTTGGTGACGACGATGCCGTCGCCCTCGACGATCAGCCGCTGGACCAGCTCCTGGCCCTCGGCAGAGCGCAGATCGATGGTGGCCGAACGCTTTCCCTTGTTCAGGCCGGTCCAGTAGATCGACGTGCCGTCGGCGGACAGCGGCCAGCGCTGGACGTCGGAGGCGCCGCCGATCGGGTCGACGCGGATCACCTGCGCGCCAAGCTGACCCAGCGTCATCCCGCATAACGGTGCGGCGACGAAACTGGACACCTCCACGATGGTGACGCCACTCAGCGGGGCGTTCACGACGCGGCGACCCGCTCGAAGACCGCGGCCAGGCCCTGGCCCCCACCGATGCACATGGTCTCCAACCCGTAGCGGGCCTGGCGGCGGCCCAGTTCGCGCGCCAGGGTCGCCAGCATCCGGCCGCCGGTCGCGCCGACGGGGTGGCCCAGCGAGATTCCCGACCCGTGCACGTTGGTCCGGTCGTGGTCGGCGGCGCCGAAATTCCATTCGCGCATCACCGCAAGCGCCTGCGCGGCAAACGCCTCGTTGAGCTCGATGACGTCGATGTCGGACAGCCGCAGGCCCGCCTTGGCGAGGGCGACCTCGGTGGCCGGCACCGGGCCGATGCCCATGATGTTGGGCGCCACGCCCGCCGACCCCCACGACACCAGGCGGACCAGCGGCGTCAGGCCGCATTCGGCCGCCTTCTCCGGCGTGGTCACGACACACATCGACGCCGCATCGTTCTGCCCGCTGGCGTTGCCGGCCGTCACGGTCGCCTCCGGATCCTCGGCCAGCAGAACGGGTTTGAGCTTGCCCAACGAGTCCACCGAGGTGTCGGCGCGCGGATGCTCGTCGGTATCGATCAATTCTTCACCCTGGCGGGTGCGGACGGAGACCGGAATGATCTCCTCGGCCATGACGCCGTCCTTCTGGGCGGCCACCGCGCGCTGGTGCGAGCGCACCGCGAGCTCGTCTTGCTCCCGGCGCGAAATGCCGTACTGGCGGCGCAGGTTCTCGGCGGTTTCCAGCATCCCGCCCGGCACCGGGTAGTGCCGGCCACCGGCGGTTGTGCGTCCCCGCGCCAGCCCGTCGTGCACCCGGATCCCGCCGCGGGCACCGCCCCAACGCATGTCGGTCGAGTAGAAGGCGACGTTGCTCATGCTTTCGCAGCCGCCGGCGATCACGAGATCGTGGTCGCCGTTGCCCACTTGCAGGCACGCCTGGATCACCGCCTGCAGTCCCGACCCGCAGCGCCGGTCGACCTGCATCCCCGGAACCGTCACGGGCAAGCCGGAATCCAGCGCCACGACCCGCCCGATCGCCGGCGCTTCGCTGCTGGGATAGCAGTGCCCCAGGATGACGTCCTGCACGGCGTCGGGCGCGATTCCCGTCCGCTCGAGTAGCCCTTTGAGGGCGGTCACGCCCAGGTCGACGGCGGTCAGCGACTTGAACATTCCGCCGTAGCGGCCGATGGGCGTGCGCACGGGCTCACAGATGACGGTCTGACGCATAGTCGTTGCTCCGCTCAGATGTGCCGGCCCCCCGTGACTTCCATCACGGTGCCGGTCATGTACGAGGACAGATCGGAGGCGAGGAACAAGGCGACGGTCGCGACCTCGCTGGGCTCGCCGGCGCGGCCCATCGGGATCTCGGCCACCTTCTCGTCCCAAATGCGTTGCGGCATAGCCTCGGTCATGGCCGAGCGAATCAGGCCGGGAGCGATCGCGTTGACCCGCACCCCGAGGTAGGCAAGCTCTTTGGCCGCAGCCTTGGTCATGCCGACGATCCCGGCCTTGGCCGCCGAATAGTTGGTCTGGCCGACCATACCGACCTTGCCCGACACCGACGACATGTTCACGATGGCGCCGCGCTTGTTTTCCCGCATGACCGCCGCCGCCAGCCGGATGCCGTTCCAGGTCCCCTTCAGGTGCACGTCGATGACCTGATCGAACTGCTCTTCGGTCATCTTGCGCATCGTCGCGTCGCGGGTGATGCCGGCGTTGTTGACCATGATGTCCAGGCCGCCGAAGCGCTCGACGGCGGTCTGAATCAACGTCTCGACCTCGGCCGCCCGCGTCACGTCGCAGCGGACGGCCAGCGCCACCTGGTCGCCGCCCAGTTTGTCGGCCGCGGCCTGGGTCGCCTCAAGGTTGACGTCCCCGAGCACGACCCGCGCCCCCTCGGCGACGAATCTCTCCGCAATCGCGAAGCCCAGCCCTTGGGCGCCACCTGTGACGACTGCAGTCTGACCATCCAGCAACGACACGTTAATCCCGCCTCCCTCGCTTTGCTCCCGCCATGGGTGCCCGTCGGTCGAATATCATATTTCATATAGGATCGCGCTCGGCGCCGGGTGCGCCGCGGCCAAGCGACAAACTTTCCAAAGAGGAGCGCCCGCCTATGACGACTGCCGAAATTCAGGAAGTACCCGACGAGGACTTCCGGGAGATCCTCGCCCAGACCCGGCACTTCGTCCGCAGCGCCGTCGTCCCGCGCGAGCAGGAAATCCTGACCGACGACCGGGTGCCAGACGACCTGCGCGAGCACGCCAAGAAGATGGGCCTGTTCGGGTATGCGATCCCACAGCGGTGGGGCGGCCTCGGCCTGAACCTCGTCCAAGATGTCGAGCTGGCAATGGAATTGGGCTACACCTCGCTCGCGGTGCGGTCGATGTTCGGCACCAACAACGGCATCGCGGGACAGGTTCTGGTCGGCTTCGGCACCGACGAACAGAAGCGACGCTGGCTGGAGTCGATGGCGTCCGGTGAGGTCGTCGCCTCCTTCGCGCTGACCGAGCCCGGCGCCGGGTCGAACCCGGCAGGCCTGCGGACCAAGGCCGTTCGCGACGGTGACGAGTGGGTGATCTCCGGTGACAAGCGCTTCATCACCAACGCGCCCGTCGCCGACCTGTTCGTGGTGTTCGCGCGCACCCGACCGGCCGACGACCAGGGTCCCGGGATCGCCGTCTTCCTCGTCCCCGCGGACGCCGCGGGGGTCCAGGTGGGCGCCAAGGACGCGAAGATGGGCCAGGAGGGCGCCTGGACCGCCGACGTCAGCTTCAGCGACGTCCGCGTCGGGGGCGACGCGCTGATCGGCGGCAGCGAGGATATCGGCTACCGGGCCGCGATGACGTCGTTGGCGCGCGGCCGCGTGCACATCGCGGCAATCGCGGTGGGCGCGGCGCAACGCGCGCTCGATGAATCGGTGGCCTATGCGGCCACGGCGACGCAGGGCGGGACGCCGATCGGGAGCTTTCAGCTGGTGCAGGCGATGCTCGCCGACCAGCAGGCCGGGGTGCTGGCCGGGCGCGCGCTGGTGCGGGAGGCCGCGCGGCTGTGGGTCAGCAACGAAGACCGCCGGATCGCGCCGTCGGCCGCCAAGCTGTTCTGCACCGAAATGGCCGGAAAAGTAGCCGATCTCGCGGTGCAGGTGCACGGCGGCAGCGGCTACATGCACGGCGTTCCCGTCGAACGCATCTACCGCGACGTCCGCCTGCTGCGGCTCTACGAGGGCACCAGCGAGATCCAGCGCCTGATCATCGGTTCGAACCTCGTGAAGGCGGCGCAGCGATGAGCGGCAGGTTGGCGGGGCGGGTGGCGCTCATCACCGGGGCGGCGCGCGGCCAGGGCCGGGCTCACGCACTTCGGATGGCCCGGGAGGGCGCCGACATCATCGCCGTCGACATCGCGGGCAAGCTCCCGTCCTGCGTGCCCTACGATTCCGCGACTCCCGACGACCTCGCCGAAACCGTCCGCATGGTCGAACAGGAGGACCGTCGAATCTTGGCCACCCACACCGATGTTCGCGACTTCGGCGAACTCCGTCGGGTGGTCGAAGACGGCGTCGGCGCCTTCGGACGCCTCGACATCATCGTCGCGAACGCCGGCATCTCGGCGCCACAGGCGTGGAACGACATCACCCCCGAATCGTTCCGCGACGTCATGGAGATCAACGTCACCGGCACCTGGAACACCGTGATGGCCGGCGCGGACAAGATCATCGAAGGTGGCCGCGGCGGCTCCATCATCCTGATCAGTTCCGCGGCCGGCATGAAGCTGCAGCCGTTCATGGTGCACTACACCACCAGCAAGCACGCGGTTGCCGGGATGGCGCGCGCGTTCGCCGCCGAGTTGGGCAAGCATTCGATCCGGGTCAACAGCGTGCACCCGGGACCGGTGAACACCCCGATGGGATCCGGCGACATGATCGCGGCGATGGCCAAGGCCATGGAAACCAACCCGCAGCTGACCAACATGCTCACGCCCTTCCTGCCCACCTGGGCCGCCGAGCCCGAAGACGTCGCCGACGCCGTCTGCTGGCTGGCCAGCGACGAATCGCGCAACATCACCGCCGCGCAGATCCCGGTCGACCAGGGTTCGACGCAATACTGATCGGCCCTCGCGGGGAATAGCCAACACGGATTGGCGTTGCTAGGCGGCATGAAAGCCTTCAGCGAAACCGAACGCCAGGAGTTCCTCGCCGATACCCACGTTGGCGTCCTGTCCGTCGCCGCCGACGGCCGGCCGCCGGCCAGCGTCCCGATCTGGTACGACTACACGCCCGGGGGCGACATCAGGATCATGACGGGCGCGTCGAGCCGCAAGGCGCGGCTCATCGAGCGCGCGGGTGCGGTGACGCTCGTGGTTCAGCGCGAGGAGTTGCCGTACCAATATGTGGTGGTGGAGGGCACCGTCGTCGGGACCACAAAGCCGGCCCCGGCCGACGCGCAAGAAGCCATCGCCATCCGCTACCTCGGCGAGGAGGGCGCGCGCGCGTTCCTGCGCAGCATGGAGGGTGTCGAGGAGGTGCTGTACACCATCCGCCCGGACCGGTGGCTGTCTGCCGACTTCACCGGCGACCTCTAGCCGAGCAGCTCCAGCGTCCCCAACTCGCGGATCGCCCGGCAGCCGCGGGTTAGCATGGCGAGCACCATGTCGTCGCCGCGCTCGGTTGCCGCGGCGAACGCGAATCCCAGCGCGGAGATCAGCGGTGCCTGCAGCACGCCGAGCCGGTAGTCGCGCCAGCACGTTTCGCGGTCGTAGCGGGTGACCCCGCAAGCCGTCAGCGCCCGGTGATAGTCGGCGACGAGGCCTTCCTCGATGTCGGCGCGCAGTTGCGGATCCAGGCTGGTCGCGGCGAAGTAGGCCAGATCTCTGGCCGGCAGGCCGACGCCGAGCGTTTGCCAGTCGACCACGCTGACCCGCGTCCGGTCGGGATCGAACAGCATGTTGTCCAGCCGATAGTCGCCGTGCAGCAGGGCGAACCGGTCGTACTCGGCCAGCAGCCACGGCGCCACCAAACCCATTGCCGCCGTGAAGGTGTCCCGGTCTTCGGCGCTCATCCGGCCGCCCAGCTTCTCGAGCGTGATGTCGGCGCTCATCTTGGCCACCTCGCCCATGCCGTTGGCACCGGCCTCGTCCGGCCGCCCGAACGCGATGCCTTCGAAATCCAGCCAGGCCGGATCGCACCAGGTAGGGGCGTGCAGGCCGGCCAGGGCGGTAACCGCAAGGCGCGCTTCGGCTTCGCCGCAGCCCGCGAGCTGGTCGCCCTGCACCGCCGGGGCCTGATCGGCGAGCAACAGCGCGAAATCCATTGCGTCCTCGGTGATCTCGCAATAGAAGCACTCCGGCGTCGGCACCTGCACCCGATCGGCCACGGATGAGTAAAACGCGCATTCGCTGCGATACCCGATGACGACCCGGTCGCGCACGGTGTCGTCCTGGGCGGGCAGCTTGATGACGAAGGTCTGCGGCAGGTCACCGGGATCCGTCGCGTAGCTGGCCGTGACCCGGTAGGTGGCGCCGGTCTGGCCGGTACCGATGGCAACCACATCGACGCCCGACACCGCGACGGGCGCGCGCCGTTCGCTGAGCACGCCCGACAGCCATTCCGGGGTCACGTCGCCGGGGTACCGGGGAATCGACACCACCGCATCCATGAGCAGGCCTCCAGCGCTCCGACGGTCAATTGACCGATCAACTGTAAGGCATACGGCAAGAGCCGCGGTCAACCGCCGTGATCGACCGCGATGTGCCACTCCGCGGCCTCGCGCTGCTGGCGCCAGAATTCCTCGAAACGTCCGCCCGCGGAAAGCAGTTCGTCGACCGTGCCGTCCTCGATAATGCGGCCGCCGTCCACGAAGAGCACCCGGTCGGCGTGGCGAATGCTCGCCAAGCGGTGCGCCACGATCACCCGGGTGCGCGCATTCCGATCGGCGCTGAGCGCGTCGACCACCGCGCCCTCGTTTTCGGTGTCCAGGGCACTGGTCGCCTCGTCGACCAGCAGCAACGGCGCGTCCTTGAGCAGGGCACGCGCGATGCTCACACGTTGCCGCTCTCCGCCGGACAGCGCCGACCCGGCCTCGCCGACGACCGTGTCCGCCCCGTCGGGCAGCCGGCCGGTGAGTTCGTCGACCCGCGCCAGGGCGACGGCGCGCGCGAACTGCTCGTCGCCGGCGGCCGGGTTTCCGGCGAGGACGTTCTCGCGGATCGTGCCGTGGAACAGGTACGGATGTTGGAACACGACGCTGCTGGTCGCGCGCCGGGCCTCGGCGTCCAGGGTCGCCGCGTCAACGCCGTCGATGAGCACGCGGCCCCGGGTCGGCTCGTGCAGGCCGGCGATCAGCGCCAGGATGGTGCTCTTGCCCGATCCGGACGGCCCGACGATCGCCGTCGTGGTGCCGGGCCGCAGCGAGAAGCTCAGTCCGTCGAGCGCCGGCGCGCCCGCCCCGTCGTAGCCGAAGGTGACGTCGTCGAACTCGATGTGCGGGGCCGCGGCGAGCCCGGGCAGCATGGCGGTCCCGGCCTGCATGACGGGCGCGGCGAGCACGGACCGGATGCGGTCCAGGGTGGCGCGGGTGCTCTCGAGCGCGGGGGCCAGCTCGCTGAGGGTGGTGAACGGCTCGAGGTAGCGGGCGATCACGACGATCAGCGCGACGGCCTCCGGCACGCTCAGGGTCCCGCTCAGCGCCAGCGCCGTCGTCGTGCCCGCCAGCAGGATGAGGGCCAACTGGCTGGCAATGCTGAACAGCAGCTGGCCCGGAACCTGCATGGCCAGCAGCCGCATCGTCGCCCCGCGCTGCGCGGCCAGCGCCTCGCCGACCAGGCTGCGGGCCGGTTCGGCGCGCCGCGCGGCCCGCAACGCCTGCTGGGTTCGGGCGAACTCGATGATCCGTTCGGTGAGCGCGGTATTGGCCGCGGCGGCCGCGGTGTCGGCGCGGCGCGCGAGCCGCGCGGAACCCCACAATGCGCCCAGCAGCAACGGCACGCCGCCCAGCGCGGCCAGGCCCAGTTGCCAGGAAACCGGCAGCAGCGCCAGCGCGATCGCGGGAGGCAGCAGGATCGCGGTGACGAGCGGAGTCAGCAGGTTGACCACCAGGCCCACGAGTTCCGGACCCGTCGCCGCGATCGCCTGCCGCGCGGTCGCGGTGTTTTCGGCGCTGAACCAATCCAGCCGGGCGTCCGGAAGCCGGTCCGCCACGTCGTGCTGGCTGTGGTCGAGCACGGCGAAGCCAAGATCCAGGCCGATGCGCGCGGTCGCTGTGTCGATCACCCAGCCGGCCACGGTCGCGGCGGTGAGCCAGCCCAGCCACACCAGCGCGCGGTGCGGTTCGCCGCCGAACAGCGCGCCCACCAGTGGGACCAGCAGCACCGTGGCCACCGCCCGCACCACCACGGAGATCAGGGCGAGCGCGGCGTACGAAAACACGTTGGCGCGGCGCTCTTTCGGAACCAGCGCGATCCAGGTGCGGATCATCGGGCCGCCTCCCCGGCCGCGGCCGCCGGCACCGCGCTGCCGTGGCCCGTGTCCCACAGCCGGCGATAGCGTCCGTCCGCGGCGAGCAGCTCCTCATGGGTGCCGCGTTCGGCGATCCGGCCCTCATCGAGAACGACGATCTGGTCGGCGCGGCTGATGGTGTGCAGCCGGTGGGCGATCACGAGCACCGTCCGCTCCCGGGTGAGCCGGTTGAGGGCTTGCTGCACAAGGTATTCCGATTCCGGGTCGGCGAAGGCCGTGGCCTCGTCGAGGATCAGGACCGGGGTGTCGGCGAGGATGGCGCGGGCGATGGTGAGCCGTTGGCGTTCCCCGCCCGACAGCCCGCTGCCCGCACCCAGCATTGTGTCGTAGCCCTGCGGCAGCCGCATGATGCGGTCGTGGATTTGGGCCTCGCGCGCCGCGGCCTCGATCTGCGCGGCGGTGGCATCCGGGACGGCCAGCGCGATGTTCTGCGCGACCGTGCCGTGCACCAGCTGGGTTTCCTGCAGCACAAAGCCGACGCGCGTGTAGAGCTCATCGGCGCTCAGCGACCGAATGTCCTGTCCCCCAACCCGTATCGCGCCCTCCTCGACATCGTGGAATCGGGCCAGCAGCGCGGCCAGCGTCGACTTGCCCGAACCCGACGGGCCGACCAGCGCGGTGACGGTGCCGGGCCGCAGCGTCAGCGACACGTCCCGGATCACCGGAACGCCGGGCCGATACCCGAAGCGGACGCGATCGAACACCACGGTCGCCGGCGGGTCGCCGTGGAGCGCTTCCTGCCGTCGCACCTCGAGTTCGGGCTCGTCGAGGGCGTTCTGCAGCCGCCGGGCGGCCAGCGTCCCGGCACGGATGCCGCCCAACCCGTAAGCGATGCCGAGCAGGCGCGCGCCAAACGTGGTGCCCAGCAACAGGAACGGCAGCAGGTCGACTGGATCCATCCACCCGCCCGCGATGAGCAGGGTGCCGGCCGCCGTGATGAGCCACAGGAACGTCGAGGGACGGGTGGCCAGATCCATCAGCGTCTTCTTGCCGGCGAGGGGACGCTGCCAGGCCGCCAGGAACCCGACGTACTCGTCGAGGCGGCGGCGGAAGCTGGACGCCGCGGCGCCGCCGAAGACCCGAATCACCGGCTGCCCTTCGAGATACGCGCCGGCCTCCCCGCTCATCCGCTCCGCCCAGCGCTGCGACTGGGGGATGCGTGGGCCGGACTGAATCGTGATGGACGACGTCAGCACCAGGTAGACCAAGACGGGAACGAACAGCACCAGCGCAACCCGCCAGTCGACGGCGAAGAGGTAGATCAGCACCGCCACCGGCGCGACGACGGCGGCGACCGCGTCCGGGATGGCGTGGGTGACCAGATAGTGCAGCGCCAGGGTGTCGTCCTGTACCAGTTGCTTGATCGACCCCGATCCGCGGGCGGTGAACCAGCCCAGCGGCAACCGGGACAGCTTGGTCAACAGCCGCGAGCGCAAGTCGCTGGCGAAGCGCGCGTCGAGGACATGCAGCCACAGCGTGAGCGCCGCGCCGAGCACCGTGCCGAGCCCCAGCAGCGAAACCGCCGCGATACCCAGCGTCCACAGCCGCTGCTCGCCGGCGCCGGATACCAGCAGCCGGGCCAACTCGACCAGGAGCACGAACGGCGCCAGTTGCACCAGCGTGATCACCGCCTGCAGCACGCCGGAGAGGATGAGCGCGGGGCGCAGCGGGGCAAGCAGCCGGCCCGCGCCCTGGGCGCGCCAGCTGCCGCGGGGCGGCGGCGACGCTGTCGACGGTTCGGGTTGTGGCACAAGGGGTTCTGAGGTTTCCCGCTCGTCGCCGCGGCTGGTGCCCATGGCGCGCCCGGCGCTCCAATAGGCCTGGGCGTGAACCTCGGACTTGGGAAACCCGAACTCGTCGCGCAGCCGCGTGCGGACGTGCTTGAGCGTCGTCGCCTCGGGCGTGGCCCACGCGTACCAGTTCGACCAGTCCCTGCTCTCGATCGCCGCGGCCAGCGACTTCTCGTCGCGGCGCGGGACCCAATGCACCCGCAGCCGTGGGTGTTCCGCTAGCGGGATCAGCGTGTCGTTGTCGTCGTGCTGCTCGAGGTACACCTCGATCGGGACGTCGCCGGGGACGGTCCCGACGATTCCGTTGATCCCGGGTATCGACGCCGAGTCGCCGATCAGTAGGTAGCCGGCCGGCTGCTCGTCGGGCGCGTCGAAGCGCGACGAGCCCATCAGCGACATGACCGCGATCGTCGCGCCGGGTTGCACGGTTCGTGCCCACAACGAGGCCGGGCCCGCCGGCTCGTGCAGGACGACGTCGACGGCGAAGCGGCCGGCGGCGACGTCCGCCTCCGAGATCGTGTAGGCGCGCTGGAACTCGGTGCTCGATCCGTCGGGGTCGGGGAACCAGAACCGCAGCCACGCCGCGGGTTCGGCCTCGACCTCGTCGAACAGCGTGGGTGACTGCATCCGCACCCGCACGAAATGTGGTGCGATGCGGACGGTTTCGACGACCGTCGCGATGTGGTCGCGGGCGCCGAAGCTGCGCAGCATCACCCCCTGGAATCCGCGCGCCATCAGCGGTCCGCCCCGACGACCTCTGTCTCAGCGCTCAGCGGCGGCCGGCCGCCCCGACAAGACGCAACCGACTGCATTCAGCGACCCTCCGAGTAGGTAAGTTACCCACAAACTAAGGGTTGCCTTACCAAAGGTCAACTAGGGGGCGGCTACGACGCCCGCCCGGGCCCCGTTCGCGCGTCGAGGTCGACGAAACCGTGCGCTCTGCTCGAACTTTTTCGCGCTGGCGTCAATCTGGGCGAGCCTCGGTCGAGGGGCCGGCTAGGCCGCCTGCCCGGCCCCCCGCAACTCGCGCAGGGCGGTGCGCAGGCCGCGCCGTTTGCCGGTCTTGGGATCGACGAAGCTTTCCCGCAGCCCCTCGCGGACGCGGAACTTCAGCTCCGAGCGCGTCTCACGTGCGTCGTCGGGCGTCGCCTGCAGAAGTTTGTCGGGCAGGGCGAGCTTGAGGATCGTCCAGAACGTCTGCAGGTATTGGCGGCCAAGGGATCCCGTGGTGTAGGGCAGGTCGTATTTGTCGCACAGCTCGCGCACCCGCACCGCGATCTCCGCGTAGCGGTTGCTGGGCAGGTCGGGAAACAGGTGGTGCTCGATCTGGTAGCACAGGTTGCCACTGATAAAGGCCATCAGCGGGCCGGCGTTGAAGTTCGCCGATCCCAGCATCTGGCGCAGGTACCACTCGCCCTGGGTTTCGTTCTCGAACTCGTCGACGGTGAATTTCTCCGCGCCGTCGGGGAAGTGGCCGCAAAAGATGACCATGTAGGCCCAGATATTGCGGATCAGGTTGGCGGTCATGTTCGCCTTGATGGTGCGCTTCCAGTTGCGCCCGGTCAACGCGGGGAAGATCAGGTAGTCCTTGCCCTCCTGCCTGACGAGTTTCTTCATGATCACCCGCAGATCCTTGGCCGCCTCGGCATAGCTCTTCTGCTTCTTGCGGAGCTTGGCCGTCTCGATGTGGTGCAACGCGACGCCGTACTGGAAGAACGTGCCCAGCAGCATGTTGTAGATCGGGTTGCCGAGCATCCAGGGTTCCCACGGCTCGTCGCGGGTGACGCGCATAATGCCGTAGCCGACATCGGCGTCGAGGCCGACGACGTTCGTGTACTTGTGGTGGACGAAGTTGTGGGAGCGCTTCCACTGGACGCTCGGGCAGGTGGTGTCCCACTCCCACTCCGTCGAGTGGATCTCCGGATCGTTCATCCAGTCCCATTGGCCGTGGATGATGTTGTGGCCCAACTCCATGTTCTCGATGATCTTGGCCATGGCGAGCATGGCGGTGCCGGAGACCCAGGCGAGCTTGTTGTGGCTGGCGAACAACACGATTCGACCGCCGGCGGCCAAGACCCGCTGCAACTGAATTGACCGGCGAATGTAGCGGGCGTCGCGTTCACCGCGGGACTCCTCGATGTCGGCGCGGATGGCGTCCAGTTCCTGCGCGAGCTGGTCGACGTCCTCGGTGGTGAGGTGGGCGTATTCCTTGATGTCGGTGATTGCCATTGCTTCCCCCTAGATCTTGATGGTGCAGTCTCCGGATGCCGTGGAGATGCAGGTTTGAATGCGGTCGCCCGCGCCGTGTTCGGTCCCCGAGCGGAAGTCGCGCACGTGTCCGGCCTCCAGTGGCAACACACACGTCTGGCAGATGCCCATCCGGCACCCGAACGGCATTTGGATGCCCACCTGTTCGCCGGCCTCCATAATCGATGTGGCGCCGTCGATTTCGACCGTCTTGTCGGAGATGGCGAAGGTGACCGTTCCGCCTTCGCCGCCCTTGTCCGTGGCGGCGATAGTGAAGCGCTCCATGTGCAGCTGATCGCTGCAGTCAGCGCCTTTCCACGTCTCTTCGGCGGCGTCCAACAAGGAGTTCGGGCCGCACACCCAGGCCGGGCGGTCCTGCCAGTCGGGCACGATATCGGCGAGCTCATCGAATTCGAAGTGACCCTGGGTTTTCGTGAGCTGCAGGTGAAGTCGATATCCCGCCTGTGCCTTCTCCAGCTCGCGCAGCTCGTCGTGGAAGATCACGTCGTCGGCGCTCGGCGCCGAGTGGATGTGCACAATGTCCGCCTGCTGTCCGCGCGACTTGAGCGTGCGCAGCATGGCCATCACCGGGGTGATGCCACTGCCGGCGGTGATGAACAGGATCTTGGCCGGCGCCGGGTCGGGCAGCGCGAAGTCTCCCTTGGGCGAGGCCAGGCGCACGATGGTGCCCGGCTTGACGCCGTTGACCAGGTGCGTCGACAGAAAGCCCTCGGGGGTGGCCTTGACGGTGATGGTGATGTTCTTGTTGTCGCGACGCGGGATCGACGTCAACGAATAAGAGCGCCAGTGCCACCGGCCGTCGATCCGCAGGCCGATGCCGACGTACTGGCCCGGCTTGTACCGCCCCGAAAAACCCCAGCCGGGCTTGATCGTGACGGTCGCCGAGTCGGCGGTCTCGGGGCGCACGTCGACGATCAGGCCACGCAACTCCCGCGCCGACCACAGTGGGTTGAGCAGCTTGAGGTAATCGTCGGGCAATAACGGGGTGGTCGCGCGGGCCGCCAGCCCACGCGGCACATTGACCCAGGATTTGGCGGTCTGCACGCCTTTGGCGGGCGCGGTGCTCCAACGAGTGAGGCTACGAAGCGGAGAAGCCATAAGTCATCCCAGCGGTCTGATCCAGGGTTTCACGTGGGCCGGTTGGCTCACGCCTCCCCATCGGCTTCCCATCCGCCGAGTTCGATAAACACGTGTTCGCTGAGCCGATTTGTGCTCGCCCGCCGATATACATCGACAATGGCGTTCTAGCTGCGCATTCACGCCATCGCGCACAGATCCGCTTGCCATTGAACACAGGGTCAATTTGTGAACACGCGTAAGCCCCGTTACGGGGTTACGATCAGCTCCAAATCCGTTGAAACAAAGGTGTTTTCATGGCAGAGCCGCCGACCTACCTCATCACGGGCGCCGGCGGCGGGGTGGCGGGCATCAGCCCGCAGGTGGTGACTCGGCTGCTCAGCCTGGGCGCTGCCGTGCGCGCGATGGTGCACCGCGACGACGCCCGCGCCGACGCGCTGCGCGCACAGGGCGCCGAGGTGATCGCCGGGGACCTGACGAATCCGGTCGACGTCTTCGCGGCGATGTCGGGCGTCACCCGGATGTTCTTCAACATGAGCGTCTCGCCGGATTACCTACAGGCCACCACGGTGGTGTGCGTGGCGGCGAAGGAGCTCGGCGGCCTGGAAGTGTTGGTCAACATGTCGCAGATGACGGTCTCGCAAATGACCGCCACCAGCACCGCGGAATCCAAGCACCAACGCCTACATTGGCTCGCCGAGCGCGTCATCAATTGGTCGGGCGTCCCGGCGGTGCACGTCCGGCCCACCGTCCTGCTGGAAAACCCGCTCTTCGGGATGTTGGCGGCCCGCTCGATCCGCGAGACCGGCCAACTGTCGCTGCCGTTCGGTAGCGGGCGCACCTCCCCCGTCGCCTCGGCCGACGTCGCCGACGTCATCACCGCCATACTTGTAGAACCGCGAGACCATCTTGGCGCGGTCTACGAATTGACCGGTCCCGCGACGCTTTCCGTCGAGGAACTCGCCGAGGAGTACTCGCGGGCCCTGGGTCGAACCGTCAGCGCCGTCCGGCCGTCCGACGACGAGTGGCTGCGCGAGCTCGGCGGACTCGGCATGCCGCCGCACGTGGAGCAACACATCGCCACCATGGCGCGACTGCACCGCGAGGACCGCTACAACCGGTCGACCGACGATGTCGAACGCCTGATCGGCCGTCCCGCGGAGACGGTGCGGCACTACGTCGAACGGCACCGCGAACTGTTCGAGTGATCAGTCGCCGTCTACGGCCAGGTCGGCCTCGGACTCTTTTCGCTTCAGCTGGGCCAGCTTTCGATCCTCGGCTGCCGCCTCGCGATGGCGTGACGCGGATTTGCGGTGCACCTCCGAGTCGGACACGCCTTGTGCGACGGTCACGTCTTGCACGTGCGCGACTCGCTCGTGCTGGCGGGCGGACTCCTCGAAGCTGCGGGCCGCCGACAGGCCTGCAAGGGCGGCCCGTTCGCGAGCCGCGGCAGCCCGGCTTTCCGCGCGGTCGATGGCTTGCTCGTATGGGTCCTGTGCGGTGGCCATGACGCGCCTTCCTAATTGCGGTTCAACGCGGTTACCCGCGGAGTGGGCAACGAAACGTGGGGCGTTTGGCGCCGACACGATGACGTGTCGCGCTGGATTATCGACATCGCCCGTCCGACTTATCCGGTCAGGAAGACGAGCCGGAACTTACCAATCTGCACTTGATCGTTGTTGGCCAGCACCGCTGAGTCCACCGGCTGACGGTTAACGTATGTGCCGTTGAGGCTCCCGACGTCGGCGACGGTCCAGCTACCGTCCTCTGCCAGGCGAAACTCGGCATGACGACGGCTCACCGTGATGTCATCCAGCAGAATCTCGCTGTCGGGATGGCGTCCCACCGAGGTGACTGGCTCATCGAGCAAGAACCGAGAACCGGCATTCGGGCCGCGCTTCACGACCAGCAGCGCCGATCCGCTCGGCAATGCTTCGACGGTTTCCGCCACCGTAGTGGTCGAACCGTCATCCGACTCATCGAGGAAGTGGTCGCCAAAGTCGGCAGTGGTCTCGCCGGCTGCTTCTGTGAGGTTCCGGTCGTCGTCGCGATTCACGTGCCGGTCACCCCGCCCGGCACTCCGGCCTGATTGCATGATGCCAGCCCACCTGGGCGGCTCCTTTTACCTAAATGCTCGGGCACGCTGACATGCCCAACAGTCAAGAAGAAGTACCCAAATTGGGAGGGTCTTATCCTGGGCCAGCTAAGGGAGTAAAGCCCACCCGTCTAGCCAGTAACCGTTATTTGGCGCATGAACATCGGTGCGGGCGGAGGGACTCGAACCCTATTCAGCTACCAGGTCAATGGGCCAAAACCGGCTTCAGGTGCTGAAACACATCACGGTAGTTCACTCCAGTTATCTGTAACTGCGGCCAAATTGCGGCCAGAGTGCGGCCACGGCGTCGCCGCCGCAGCGCGCGGTCCCCCGGATGTCGGAGCGACCTGAGACCCTATCCGACAAATCAAAGGCCCCGGCGGCTGCGGTAACAGCCCCGGGGAATGGCCGAACTAGACACAGAATGAGGAGTCCGACAGCTATGAGTATGACAACCCCAACCCACAACCCCCCCGGCATCCCCTTGCCGCCCGGTTTTCCCTCAGCTTCTGAGTGGCAGCCCGGACACATCGTCGACAGAAGCGAGACGCGCGCATGGCGCTATCTCGACGGCGCCGAGCGGCGCATCACCGACAGCAGTTCGCATATCTACCTTTGCGGGATTCAGTACGACGACGGCAGCCTTGATGCCGAGTTCGGGATTGGTGTCGTCCCCGGCGACAACGCGCTCAACAGCGACCAGGCCCGCGAGCTGGCCGCGGCGTTGCTCGAGGCAGCCGCCGAGCTGGACAGGTGGGCCGAGCAATGAGGCAACACGACGAGTTTCAAGCGGAAGTCAGTCGAACACGCAGGCTGATGCAGATCCGTCTGAAGCCACTCGGTAGCTGGACGGCGGAAGAACGCCTTGAGATCGCCGAATTCATCACCACCGCGCTCGCGCTCGATGAGATCGTGGCCGGGTGGGATGAGCCGCTGCGCTGCCAGAGCGGCCAGAGCCCACGGCCGTGTCGGAACCGAGCGGCGTGGCTGGCGGCACAGCATCAGCCCTGCGGTCACAAGCTGGTGTGCACCTACCACTACAAACGGTGGCTCAAGAGGAACCTGCTCAACCTCGTCATCTACGAGGACTTCGGTTGTCCGGACTGCCACCAGCGGTTCACTTCGATCGAGCAATTCGCCCGGTTCCGGCGGTTGTGATTGCCCGCGGCCCCGCTGGGGGTTAACGGTGCGCCCAGCGGGGCCGCACATCATCGGAACGCGAGGAAGTCACAGCGTTGTCGGATCACCGAACTACATTCGCCGGCATGACACCGAACAGGATCCTCTACGACGCCCCTGGGGCAGCGGAGCTGCTGTCCACGACACCCAAGCGCATCAGCGAGTTGCGGCGCGCTGGTGCACTCGCCGCCGTGCGAGACGGACGAAAGTACAAGTTCACCGCCGCAGAACTGAACCGATATGCGGCGAGCCTTCCGTGCTACGTGCCCTAACCGAGAGGATGAGAACATGACCAGCCACTCGTGCCCGCGGTGCGGGCTCGAATCACAGTGTTCGCACGGGCGTTGGTGGGATCGACACCCATTCGCCGCGGTGCTATTCGCCCTGCCGGCCGGGTACACGCTTGTCGGTGTGATCCTGGCCTACCCGTGGTTCTTTGTGCCCGTCCTGGTGGTCGCCGCGGCGCTCTGGGTTGATCGTCGGAATCACCGCCTTGCGGCGATCGCGGCCCGGGCCGACTATGAGCACCGCGAGCTGATGGTCCGCGCCGTGATGCGGCGGCCCGCCGGTGCGCAGGCGTCCCGCTGATCACTGGTCGACGACAGAACCTATTCCGGCGAGCTGAAGGCACCCTCTAGCCGCACCTCGATCTCAGCGATAGGGGTGTCGGTGCTGACGGCGATGTAGTCGCGCGCCATCGCTTCGATCTCGCCGGGAAATCTGGCTTGCGCCAGCCCGTCGATGGCGGGAATGTGGATCATCCACCAGCGGCCGTCTCGTGTCACTTGGACGTCGTAGCTGTGCATCTTCGGAGCTTTCTTCGGAGAGGGAAGAGAGCCATGCTAGTAGCCGAAGCCCCAGAGCAACATCCCCAGCACGGTCAGGGCCGATACAGGCATCCGCGGGCTGCGGCATGGTTTCTCAGTGCCCTGGCTTTCTCAATTAAGACAGGGTCTTTCTCGCTGTCAGTCGGCGGAATGCCGAACGGTATTGACACATGGCCGGGAGGCAATCCCGGAAGCGCAGAGTCGTCGAAAGCATCGAGATCTGCCTTGGCGCACTCATCGACTGAGATGCCCCAGCTGCCAGCCGATTTGAGATCTTGAGCGACGTGTTGCTGGTAAGCGCGTTCAGGGCCAACCCACTGCCGCGTTGTCGAAAGCGTGTAGTCGTGAGATTTCATCGGCCGAAACGCGAGGTAATTCGGCTCGGTTCCTTTCATCTGCGCAGGGTGGACTTGCCGGTATAAGACCTCATTGCTTGTGAGCCAACGAATTTGGTCGCCAGAGTCAGAGCGGCTGGCCATGGAAGAAGCTCAGCACGCGCTGCACGTCAAACGGGTCGACAGTTACCTCTGCACTTGCGCCGGAAGGGGACTCGGACTCATGCAGCCATGCACCATGCTCTGAGAACTCAATCACGCGTTCGGCGCCGTCGTCGGTCTCCCATTCCACCTGCAGCGTGCCTTCGCCGGCCGCAACAGCTTCTGCGTCGAGGGACACTGCGGGCCCCAGCGCGGCCAGGAATTGCCGATAGTGCTCAAACGCGCCCGGTGTTGGCGCGAGGCTTCCCGGGCCGAGCCAGCCGTCTCCCAGTTGTAGGAGCTGGTTCAGCTTTGCACCGATGATGTGGTGGGCGACGACTTCTCCCCCGGAGAGCGTCGAAGCCAGACCGAGGTACACAACCCGGGCGGGCGGCATAACTGGGACGTGGGGGGCCTCTCCCGTCCACCTGGGGGCGTCATAGACGTCACCGGGCGCACCAGCAAGCACGGTCATTTTTCCCCCTTCGCCAGGTGTGCATTGAGCAGGTCACGCAGCCGCTCTGCGTTCCCCTTTGTCATATAGAACGCTCCGCGCGGGTTGATCGTTACAGCGCCACCAAGTTGTTTGAGCCGTTCCTCAGCGTGGTCCTGCGACAACCACACCGGTGCCGCCAAATGCCCGAACAGCAGGTACACCGCCCCGGGTCCAGCCGGATCGTCCGTCAGCGCAAACTGGTTAACCACCTGTGCGCTCTCCGACAACCCCTCAGGCCAAATCGCCTGGACTTGCAAGGCGATCCCGTCAGGTTTCGTCATAGTGCATCAACGGTGTTGTGCATGTTGCAAATGATGCGGCATCTCCCGCCGGCGTGCCCTGCCATCCAATAACAGTATATGAGTGACGTATGTCACAATATGGCCACATCTCCTCAATGCGGTCAAGGCGCACCGCGAAGTTCCAGCCAGCCGGCCTGAACCCCGGATGTAGTGGCAGGTAGTGGGCAACTGCTATTCCGTGGGTGCCGGCTGGTCGACAGGGGTGAACGTCTGCGTGTAGGCGTCGTTGGTCATGCCGTACAGCCCGGAGTTGTCCGCAACCAGCCATTCACCCTGATTGGCGGTCTGCGCGTCCCCCACCCCGTCTGGCTTGACCGGGGTGACGCGGCAAATCGTCGCCGGGTCGCCGTCGGGTGGGTTGTGGCGCAGGATCTCGACCCGGATGTTCGATGTCACACCGGCGTTGACCGCACCCACGAGGGCGGTGAAGATTTTGTCGAGCTTGGAGTCTCCGTTGCCGTCCTTGACGAACAGTTCATCCAAGCTCGGCGGTAGCTGTAGTGATTGCGGGTCGATATGGTCCACCTTCGCGACAGGGCTAAAACCCGACAATTCCGTCATTTATACCCCTTAAATTCCATCGATTGAACGCAGTCGCACCACTGCCGAATTGGCGGCGTCATTACTAGCCCCCCATCCAACTTTATTAGGAGTCATGAAATCAGTTCGGCTGCCTGAATAAAGTATTATCCAATCCACACCGTTAAAACTGTATTCCGCGTAGCGGTTAGCGCCGTCATCCCGCCATCGGAGCCAGTTCGGAATGCCCATCAGATCGCTGATTCCTCTTGACGCATATGAGGCGCTAACACTGGTAGAGCTGTTCCACTTTGTTGCGGTGAGAACAAAACCTCCGTTGTAAACCATCGATAAGACGATGAATTTTCCCGACACCGAGTCATAGAGGATCGGGCCGCCATTGAAATAGTTTCCGGGTTGAACGGCCCACTCAAAGTAGGTCGGCATCGCGAAACTACTTATGGCTGTGGGTGTTAGCACCTCAACGCGCCAGGTATCCGAGCCAGAGGGAGGAATGGTCAGCACTCTGCCATCTTTGTCGGCGGTGATGGTGGCGGTCCCCATGGCGAAAGGCTGCGACCAACCTGACGAAGGGGGTGCTTTGAACGCGGTTAGCGGACCGCCCATCACCCGGTCCCAGCTCGTTCCGTTGTCCCGCAAGATCAAGCCCGTGTCGGAGGGAATGTAGAGGCCGCCCGGGGTTAGGGAGTTGTTGGCGGGAAGCTGCGCGAACGGCCGGTCCCCGGCGCTGGGGGCGTTGTCGTAGTAGTGGACCTTCTTGATGCCGGGCGGGAACTTGCCGGCAGCAACGGATGTCATGCCGAGGCCGTTGTATCGCTGCCCGGAGCCGATTGACGAAAAGTGAGAGGTGTCCGTTACGGGGCCAAGCACAACGGCATTGTTGTAAAGCACTTCAAACACGTACGGGTTTCCAGCGAGGCGGTCACCCGCGATGATCTTCAGGATTCCGTCTGTGGAGGCGGAGTTCAGGTTTGCCGGGGAACCGATCGCGTGGAGAACACCGCCGGAAACCGCCTGGACCGAGATCTGTATATTGCTGCCGGACTTAACGAGTTGCACCAGCGTGTAGGCATTGTGCGCGGAATCGGATCGGACAACGATATATGTGGTGACACTCGTGGAATTAGCTAGATCAAAGAGGGAGCCTAGTGTCGCTTCAAAAACGATATAGTCGCTCCCGGATTGGGTCGGGAATAATTGCAGGTCACCGGACCCAGAAACGGTCAGCACTGCCTGGCCGCTCGTAATTCCCATCGTCCCTGTGCCCGGCGACATAACGCCGGACATGTTGGCTTGGTTGGCCATTGTCGTGAAGTCGACCGTGACGTTCGTTCCCGACGGCGCAGCGACCGTGTTCAACGCCGAAGCCACGCTGGTGACTTGAGTTTGGGTGACTTGGGTGTTGGCCTTATGTGCACCAAGCGCCGAAATGAACGCGGAGACACCGAAATTCCCCGCGAGGCCCTGTAGCTGCTGAGGGGCGCTACTGATGAGCGCAACTAACTGCGCTTGCGCGTCCGCTACAGCTTTGTTGACCTGGGAAGCGTCATTCAGCCCGGCTTGGACGACCGCATCAATCAGGCCTTGCGCGTTGGCTTGCACGGTGCCGATCGTCTGCCCCGCCACCGTCAATGCGGTGTTGATAGCTCCTGTGAGCTGTGCTGCGTTGAATTGGCCTGTGGCGGAGAGGTTTTGCAGCAGAGTGCCGATGGCTGTCCCCGCCACCGTGACTGCTGAGTTGAGTGCTCCTGTGAGTTGTGCTGCGTTGAATTGCCCGGACGAGTTCAGGTATTGCAGCAGGGTTGAGAGGGGGGCGCCGGCGAACGTGACGGCAGCGTTCAGCGCCCCGACGAGTGCGGAGGCGTCGAACTGGCCGGACCCGTTCAAATGCTGCAGCAGCGTCCCAATAGCGGTTCCTGCGACGGTGACTGCGGTGTTCAGGGCGCCCGCAATGTTGCCGCCCGGGATCGCCTGCAGATAGGTTTGCAGGTTGGTGACAGTGTGCCCGGTGCCCGAGTGGCCGAGGGCGTTGGCGATGTTGTCGATGATCTGCTGAATCAGCAACAACAGATTCACCACATCGGTGATCGAGGTACCGGTAATCCCGGTGATCAACGCGTTGATGTTGTTCGCCGCGGTCTGCGCCAGGCTTTGCGCGGACGCAACCAGATTGCCCAGGGCGGTGGGGGTGGAGACGGCGGCCGCGGTGAGCATGGCGGCGATGTTCGAGATGGCGGTCGCCGCATTCGACACCCCAGTCGCCAACGTGTTGCCGAGGGCGACGATGTCGCCCGCACCCAGCGCGGTGAGGAGTGTCTGGAAGTTCGAGGTGAACACCGCCAAATCACTGACGAGATCCTGAATCAGCCCTTGGTGGATCAGGTTGGTGCGGCGGATGTTGACGTCGTCAAACCACACTTGTCCGGCGGAAGCCCCCGACCCCACGTACAGTCGCAGGCGGATGGAGGTGACACCTGCGGGGACGGTGTAGGAGCCGCCCAGGTGCGTCCACGACCCCGAGCTGGGCGGGGAGGTGAGGGAGTTGATGGGGGTGTTGGTGCCGGTGTCGGTTTGGATGTGCAACGCCACCGCACCCGTGGTGGCGGTGAGGCCGGTCCAGGAGACGTAGGCGTCGAAGTCGAACGTGTGGCCCTCATCGACATACACCACGTTCCCGAGCAGTCCGTGGTCGACACCGTTCGCGTGGACGGTGGCCGAGCCAGCCGCGGTCCGCCCCACCAAATCCCACACCCAGTCGCCTGTGGTGATGGGGGGGTCGAGGTCTTCGCGGGTCCAGTTCTTCCCGTCTGCGGCGTTGCCGAGGTCTGAGGAGTCGTCGAAGCCGGGGTTGAGTTGCAGGTTGGGCTGCACCTCCGAGAATCCGGAGATCGGGATCAACAGTTGGCCGAGCCAGGACTGGACTGCGGTAACGGGGTTGAACGATTCCAGGCCGAGCTGGACGTTGCCGAGCATCCTGACCAAATTCTTGAAGGGCACGATCAGTTGCGGCAGTGGATCATTCACGACGTCGCCGGGGAACGCGAGGACGGCGAGGACTTCGTTGATGAAGTTGATGATCGACGTCAGGTTGACGATCCACGGGTCCATCGCGGACGTGATGAACTCGATGACGTTGCCGAACTCCGCCAGGTTGATCCCGGAGAACAACTTGATGATCGGCCCCAGGACTTGCCCCAAAGGGCCTAGAGCCCCTCCGGGTGCGCCGCTGCCGCCCATCCCCAATGCGCCGAAGAACGTGTTCATGGTGGGGAGGAAGTTGGCTACTTCGCCGAACAGCTCCCCGACGGCGGTGATGAGGTCGTTGAGGTCGTGGATGAATTTCGGGTCGATCCCGAGGACGCCGGCCCAGGCGTCAATGATCTTGTTGATTTCATCGGTGAACGCTTTGACCGGCACCACGTAGCCGAGGAAGAACCGCTCCGCGGCGGCGAACAGGTTCAGCGGGAACGGCCCATCCCCGATCCCAAACAATGCCCCGAGGACGGGGAGGATGTATTGGAGGTCACCGAAATCGATTGCACCCTCCGTTAATTCACCCCCGCCTAGGAGAACGATGATGTCGGCGATGAACTGCTGAATCTGCTGCAGCGGGTTCTGGGTGGCGTCGTTGACACCCTTCTCTAACTGCCGCTGCCCCGCCGCCAGATCTTTGATCTGGTAGTCGTGGCGCTGGATCGTCTCGATGAGCTTCTGGGTGTCTGAATAGTCAGCGGCATTCGGGTTCGGAGACTCCGTAATCGACGTCAGGACACGCGTTTCCGGCTGCACATAACCATCGCCGCCGCCGAACATACTGGTCACAGACCCACGCCCTTCACCGCTGGCAAGCCGAATCCGGCGCGTCGCTCAAACCCCAGGCGGCATGGGTCTTCTACGCTTTCGCCGTGACAACTCCCGACGAAGCCGGCGCTGCGCACCGGGCCATCATCAACCAAGTTCCGATCACGATGACCGCCACCATCACAACGCTGCACCAGATGATGACGACATTTGGCCCTGAACTGGCCGGGGCTCAACACATTCCGGTACAGAAGTTCAACGAATGGATGGCACATACAGCGATCTGCATCGCCACCATGGAGAACCGCCTTGAACGGCTTGAGGGGCGCCCCGGAATGCCCGATGACGCGCTGGGCGCCATCTTGTCCGAGTTTTATGACCCACACGACTAGCAGCATCAAAGATCCCGAAAGTCATCGATGCGCGACACCGTCGCCGGCACCTGATTCTCGGGCGCCGGGTCGACATACCTGATCCGTTGAGCTAGCCGCGCATCGCTCGTCATACCCAAAACTCTTTGCCGAGCCCGCAGCTCAGCCGCCAACTTCGGCACACCGTCATGCACCATCGCGGCAATATCCATGGTGTCGAACGTGAACTCCCACTCCGCCGGCCCCCACAACTTGCAGTGCGGCATCGATGACAACGCCCTCCACGTCTGGCGATCGCGAGATGACCACGAACGGCCGTTTATCCGCCGCTGCGGGAGCTTCGGCGCACCGGTAAACGGCACATTCGGTACCTCAGTCCAGTCATGGACCGGCTTATGCCGAGTAACCGCCTGACCAGCAGGTTTCGGCCTCCGACCCCGCAGCGCCACCTACACCACCGCCCCATTTGCTGACGGTATTTGGCGTGCAAAATTCGCTTTGCTGAAAAGTTCCGAAATCTGCACGCGGACCGGGGCGCTATGCCAACCGGCGAGGCCGTTGGGGGTGGTGGAGGGTGCTCCCCCCAGGGGTGCGGACGGTGACCGGTCTGACCTGCGGTGATGCTGTACGTCGCGCGGCCGATTAACGTGGCTGTGCTCGGATGCAGCTGCATTCGCCCGAGCGATGCCCTGAGATCGAGTTAGCTGGTGGCTACGTCTAGTGGTTGCTGGGCATGCATATTGGTGCGGCGGCCACGGCGCAGGTACCGGCTCCGGCAAGTGCTGCAGTTGCCCTCCTGGCCGGTCCTTCCGCCTGAAAGTAGGAAAGACGGTTGACGCCGCGCCGCCGCCGATCATGGGTTAACTCGCGTTCCACGCGCCGGCGTTGGTGTTGCCTAGGGCGCACGCCACGACCTCGTGATCCTGAAGTGGTCGCAGGATGTCGGGCTTGAGTGCGCCTACTCGCCATGCGGTTGTGATGTCCGCGCCGGTCATCTTGCGGGTGGCGCATGTCCAAAGCCGCTGCACCGCGTCGGCGCTTGATGGGTACGCGTTCGCGAATGCATTGATGGTGCCAGGATCTTGGTTGCTGATTGCCTTCTCGGCGATAGCGCGGGCCAGTACATCGTCGCCGCTTAACACGGCTTGGTCGAGCAACCGTTGTAACTTGATGCTGTCGTTCTCATCTGCGACTCGTTCCCCGGCGTCCCGGCGGCTGATGACAAGGGTGGCCGGATCTCCCGGTAGTCCGGCAGTTCCGAGTACCGCGGCCGCATCAGCCTTGTATTGGCGCGATGCGACGTTGGCTGCGCCGGCGAGATCGTTCGACAGTTCGGTTATCACGTTGATGTACTTGCGGGCTGCAGCTTGTCGTTTGCCGGCGTCCGAAAGGTTCGGATTATTGAGGATGGCGTCGTAGTCCGAGCTTGACTCCGCGGCCGTCAGTGCTGGGTCGGCGTCGTCCGAGCAGCCGAGCTGTTGCAAGGCTTTCAGCGCGTTATTGCAGGCAGTAACCGCTGCGGTCAAGTCCGCGCCAGCGGCGTAATCGATAGTCATCTGTGGATGTCTCCTTAGCTGCCGAAGAAGGCTGCGTCTGCTGGGCTGTTTATCGGTGGTGTTGCGCGGGTGTGGTTTAGCCGGCCGATGAGGCTGAGAGCGACTGCGGCGAGCCTGTTCTCGGCCTCGTAGAACAGCATGTCGCCGGGGTGCTCGGCGGTCAGGGCGCGCAATTTGCCGTGCGCGCGCTGCACGGCATCGACCGCGGCCTCGAGGTTATCGTTTGCCATGTTGCCCTTCTCTACATTCGTGCCGCAGCGAACGCGGCGAGGTCCTCGCGGGTGATTCGGTATCGCCCATCCAACTGCGTTGCTTTCAAACGGTTTTCGCGGATCGCCTTGCGCACTGCCGTATCGCTGATCCCGAGAACCTCTGCTGCGGTGGTGGTGCTGACCGTGTTCAGTTGTTGTGATTTGCAGTGTTGCGCAGGTTCCGGCTTCGGCGCCACAACTGTTCCGCTACCGGAACTTTCGTGTTTGAGTGCCACGAGTCTTATCGCCAACAAGACCTCGTACAGCTGGCGATCTTGCCCGCGTACCTGCGCCCGCACCCTGTCCAGGCAAAGCCGGTTTAGCTCGGCACAGATCCAGCCGTCCAACACCGCGACATGCCCGTCACCGTGTACGAAATACTCCGCAGTCCGCAGCATCAGGGACAGTTTCCTTCGGAATCGTCCGCCGCAAGGATCGCCTTCAGCCGCGCCCTCTCAGCTTCGAGCTGCTCGATGTCACTGGATACAGCGCCGATGGTGGACTGCAAAACATCACGTCCGAGGCGCAACCAATAGAGTTCGTCGGCGCCTTCACCGGGTGTGGTCACGATGCCCACCGGTCACACCTCAGGGTCTAAGGCGGTAGCGCCGATGTCAAAATTGTCGATCGGCTTCACGCCCATCTCATTTAGATCCCTGTTCATCTCGCTGATCTCGCTGACCCGGCCGTTCCAAGCCTTCGCGCGCGCTTCGGCCAGCCTCACTCGCTCCTCGTAATTCGAAGCGGTTTGCTCGATTTCCCACAACAGTTGAGGAACCACTAGGCCGGCGATTGTCGAGAGCGCCGACGTGGCGATGAGGAAGGCCAGCCCGGTGTCGCCGTTCACAGTGGACAACAGGCGCGACATGACGGTGTCGATCTGGTCGAAGTCGTCGCCGCAGTCAAGGAGATCGAAACATAGGCGGGCGCCCCACAGTTCCTTTGCGGTGATGTTCGGAAGCGCCAGTGTCGTGGTGCCGTCGACGCTAGGAATCGACGTCACCTGGCCGTCGAAGGGCTCCTCGATGAGCGCCCAGCCGCGTGCTTCTTCGGCGTCGGATCTGGCTTTGGCTAACCGTTCCGGCTGCTCGTCACGGGCTCGCTCGATGTCATCGATGCGCCGGCGCAGGATCTTGGACGCTGACTGCACTGTGGCGTCGAGGTCGTCGGCGTTGTTCTGGTTGGTGGTGGTCATGCGGTTCTCTCCTATCGGGCATTGGTAATTCGGTATTGATGTACTTCGCGGCCGGGCAATGGTTCTCCGAGCCGGATGGTGTTGGTGCAGGGTTCTCCTGGTGGTGCGCCGCACATCCCGCAGCTAGTTTCAAGCGCGGCTTGGACGCGAGCGGGCGTCATGACAGGTCCCGTTTGAGCTGGCTGTAGAAGGGGCAGGTCTCGTCGTGGGCGACCTGGGCATCGCAGCGACCGGGCGCTATCTCGATGATGGTGACTTCGCTGTCGCAGTCGGGGCAGCTGGCCGCCTGATGGATATCGGCCGGCGACGTTAAGTCTCGGTGCATTAAGCGAAGTCGGGCCTTGCGCGGTAACTGGTTGCGCCGGCGTTCTGCGCGGTTCACAGCTCAGCTCCGGTCGCCGGTCATGCAGCACTCGATGCAAGAGCCGCAGCCGCACGAAGAACCCGTGTCCGAAGTGTCCGTTTGTCCGAATAACGGGCTTTCGGACACACCGGACACTTCGGACACGGTTGTATAAAGACCGCGTCCGACACGCGTTAGGACCCCATCTTCTGCAAGTCTTCGCAGGTAGCGGCCAACTGTGTCGTTATCGATGCCCGTCTTTTCGGACACTTCAGCCGGCGACACTGGTTTCGAGCTCGCCGCGACAACGGAGACGATCTCCACGCTTCTGTCCGAACGAGTGTCCGAAAGGCGACGGCGTTGGGCGGACTCGGACGCCGCGGCCAGGTTAGCGCCGTCGAGTTCCCAGACGCCTTTGTCGATCCGCAACGCGTATTCGGCTTCGGCGACGTCGCGTCCGGTGACCGCCAGTAACGCCTCGTCACTGTGACGTTTACGAGACAGCACAAGCACAAAGTCTGCGGAGCCTGCGACGCCAGCACTGCCGGAAACGGAGTCGACGAAATCGGCGCTTTCCTGCTTCCTGGTGTGGTGCACGATGAGCAGCGTTGCGCCAGGGACCGTGTCGATAACGTTCTTGAGCTGGGTTCCGATCGCGTAATCCCATGCGTACATGTCGGTGCCAGGCGGCCGCGGTGGTCGGGCTTTACCCAACGTGTCCAAGATGATTAGTGGCTTTTCGTCGGCATGCCGTTGCAGGAACTCCAAGATCATCGGAATGACTTCAGCCGGCTTGGCTTTCGTGATGAAGTGGATGCCGCCCGGTAGCGGCTGGCCGCACATGAGGCGCCTGGATCGAGACTGGAGGCGGCGCTGTCCGTCCTCCAATGCCAGGTACAGCACGGGACGCGGCTCCACGCTAATGCGACCGAAGGCTATACCGCCTGTGGCGCAGGCTAATCCGATCCCGCACACCATCCAGCTTTTGCCGGCCTTGGGCGGTGAAACGAGCAATCCGAAGCCCTCGGGGATGATGTCGGGGATGGCGTACACGAGCGGCGGGAAGTGCTGGGCGTCAAGCCATTCACCGTCGAACATGCCGGCCAGGACGTCGATATCGCCGTTTCCGTCTGCGTTGCTCATGCGACTACCCCGCCGCATGCATCGTGCAGCAGCTCGGCGAGGTCACGGTCGTGCCCGCCGCGACGCCACAATGCACGCCTGACTTCCAATGGAAGCAACGGAATCTGACCCGTTTCCAGCACGTGCTCGGCGGCGTCGCGCCACCCGTCCAGGGCGTGCTCTGACAAACGCGGGCGCGTGCACTTGCAACTCAACGGATCCGAGTGCGGTCCACGCGGGCATCCGCAGTCGAGCGGCGTGACTCGTTTGGCACTTTGTCGGCGGCGGTTGAGCTGGCTCGCCAAATCCTGCGGAGCTGCCCAGCCGCGCTGCAGGCGGCAGACGTGCCGAGCGCGCGGTACAGTGTCATTACTTGCTGTTTTCGGAGATGCCGCCCCGTTGGCCGCGGGGCGGTTTCTGTTTTCCGGCGGACCGTTTCTGCTCTCGGTCACGCGCCGTCACCGCCTACGCGAACTACTCCGCGCGGGTCATCCGTGCGCCGGCAGCGGTTCCGATCGAGGTACGCCGCGACGTCATTGCGGCTGTACAGCACCTTTTTGCCGTGCTTTACGAACGGCACGCCGCGGCCGAGATAACGGTCCTGGGCGAGGCTGTTGGTGGTGGTTCGCATGAATTGAGCCAGCTCTGCGGGAGTGATGAGGTCCGGCAGGGCATCGAGTGTGAACATCAAGCTTGCTCCATCTTTGATCGCACTTAGGCGATGGTTGATCGCTTGAGTTACATCTTTATCATTTACCGCGGGTGGAATCAAGTAAGCACTTGAATCTCTATCTTTGATCGCGTACGGTAGCCAACGTGGCAGGCAAGAAATCAGACTTAGGGGCGACCGGCACTAACCTGACCCACACGGTTCGCAACCTTCGAGGGAATCTGAGCTACGCCGAGTTGAGTCGCCGGCTGGCCGACATCGGCCGCGAAATACCGCCGCTGGGCTTGCGACGTATCGAGTCCGGGGAACGTCGTGTCGACGCCGACGACTTGATGGCTTTAGCTGTGGCTCTTGGAGTTTCGCCGATATCGCTACTCATGCCAGCGAGCGAAACCGGCGAAGATATGGTTGCGGCAACCGGCGTGAAAGGCGAAGTAGAAGCTCGTCGACTGTGGGGCTGGCTGCAGGCAAATAGGCAGCTGCGCGACGGTGACTATAGCGAGTTCTTGACGTTTGTTGCGCGAGCGCTCCCGTCTTGGCGACATCGTGAGGTCGTACTCGTGGAGTTGGGCCTTGGGCCGACTCTGACCAGGTTGGTGCGCGATCGGAACGAAGACGATGGCGACGATCAGTAAGTACGAAACCTCAAACGGCACAACTCTTTACAGGGTTCGGTACCGGACGCCCGACCGGGGCGAAACACAAAAGCGCGGCTTCCGAACAAAGCGTGATGCCGAGCAGTTCGCCAACAGTGTCGAGGTCGACATGATGGCCGGCCAGTACGTCAAGCCATCGTTGGGTCGGATCACTGTTGGCGAGCTGTCAGGCGACTGGCTTGTGCGCAAGCAACAGGCAACTGCGCCAGCGCACTACCGAACGCTTGAGTCTGCGTATCGCGTTCATGTGGCGCCGCGGTGGGGGTCGGTCAGTGTGGCCGACGTCGACACGCTCGGCGTGGAGGCGTGGATCGCCGCCATGGGCCGTGACGGCAGTGGCGCCACAACGGTGCTGCGCGCTCAAGGCGTGCTGTCGGGGATTCTCGCCGATGCGGTGAAGGCGAAGCGGCTGGCGGCTAACCCTTGCAAGGGAATCGAGAATCTCCCGCGCAAGATCGCGCGGCGCCACGTTTACCTGTCGGCCGATGACGTGCAACGGCTGGCCGATGAGGCAGGCGAGTACCGGCCATTGGTGTTGGTGTTGGCCTATACCGGGATCAGGTGGGGCGAAGCTATTGGCCTGCGGGTGGCCGATGTGGAGTTTCTGCGGCGCCGGCTCACCGTTTCGGAGAATGCCGTCCAGATTGGCACCAAGCATGCCGTCGGTCCTACGAAGGGTCGGCAGGCGCGGTCGGTTCCGGTGCCGGAGTTTGTGCTCAACGAATTGTCGCGCCAGTGCAAGGGGAAGGCTCCGGGCGAGCTCGTTTTTCCGGGCCGCGATGGCGGGTATTTGCAGCGGCCGAAGTCTTCGACGGGTTGGTTTCAGGCGGCTGTGAAGCGGGCGAAGGTGCAGAAGGTCACCCCACACGATCTTCGGCACACGTGCGCGTCCCTGGCGGTCTCGGCCGGGGTGAACGTCCTTGCGTTGCAACGCATGCTCGGCCACAAGTCGGCCAAGATCACCCTCGACACCTATGCGGACTTGTTCGACGACGACCTGGATGCCGTGGCGATCAGTCTGCACGCCCGGTACTCCACTCGGGATAACTGTGACTCGCCGAAGTTACTCGCAAGTTGTGGCCAAAATGCGGCCACGGACCGGCCACAGAGTTAGCTAGCAAACATGAAAACCACTGTCTACCAGCGTGAATGCACCCACCGCATCGGTGCGGGCGGAGGGACTCGAACCCTCAAGCTCTTTCGAGCAATGGCACCTAAAACCATCGCGTCTGCCAATTTCGCCACGCCCGCGGCGGAGCCGATCGTACCGCGCTGCTTCGACGAATTCGTCGGGCCGAAATCGTGAGCGGTACGTTCAAGGGGTGCCGACTACCCGCCGTCGCAGGCCCGCGCTGATCGCTTTGGTGATCGTCGCGGCGTGTGGCTGCATGGCCCTGGGCTGGTGGCAGTGGACGAGGTTTCAGTCGGTCTCTGGCACCTACCAGAACCTGGGCTACGCGCTGCAGTGGCCGCTGTTCGCCTGGTTCTGCGTCTACGCCTACCGCAAGTTCGTGCGCTACGAGGAGGAGCCGCCGCAAGCGCCCAACAGCGCCGAGATGACCGAGATACCCGCGGGCCTGCTGCCCGAGCGGCCCAAGCCGGCGCAGCCACCGACCGACGATCCCGCGCTGCGGGAGTACAACGCCTACCTCGCCGAGCTCGCCCAGAAAGACGCCCAGAAGGAGAACAGGACCACCGCATGAGCACGCCCGAGACACCCGCGCCCGCCTTCCCCGAAGAGAAGATCCGCACCGCGTTGCTCGCGTACCGGGTGATGGCCTGGACGACGGGTCTCTGGCTCATCGCGTTGTGCTATGAGATCGTCTCGCACCTGGCATTCCACCACGAGATCCGTTGGATCGAGGTGGTACACGGCTGGGTCTATTTCGCCTACGTGTTGGCGGCGTTCAACCTCGCGATCAAGGTGCGCTGGCCGATCGGCAAGACCATCGGCGTGCTGTTGTCCGGGACCATCCCGCTGCTCGGCATCATCGTCGAGCACTTCCAGACGAAGGACGTCAAAGCGCGCTTCGGGCTTTAAGTCACATCTGCCACTTTCATCTCTCCCGGCGGCGACACACGTTGTGCCCGCCTCATAGCGACTCCGGTTGACGGCCTGTCGCTATGAGGCGGGCAGAAAGTCAACCGCTCCTTTGCGGAGGCTGATGTGGCGTATGTGATTACCGGCGCCGCTCAGGCGAGCGCCCCAAGCGCCGGCACCAGCAGCGCGAGCGCGCGACCGCGATGCGACACCGCGTCCTTCTCCGTCGGGCTCAACTCCGCAGCGGTGCGGTCGCTGCCGTCGGGAAGGAACACCGGGTCGTAGCCGAACCCGCCGTCGCCGCGCGCCTCCCGCGCGATCGAGCCGGGCCACTCGCCGCGGACGACGACCTCCCCGGACGCGGAGACCAGCGCGCAGGCCGATACGAACGCCGCGCCGCGCCGGTCGTCGGGAACGTCACGCAACTGCGCCAGCAGCAGCGCCGTGTTGGCCGCATCGTCGCCGTGGTTGCCGGACCAGCGCGCCGACAGCACGCCGGGCATCCCGTTCAACGCAGCCACCTCCAAGCCCGAGTCGTCGGCCACGCACGCCAGGCCCGTCGCGGCGAACCCGTCACGCGCCTTGGCCAGCGCGTTGTCCTCGAACGTCGCACCGGTTTCGGGGGCCTCGTCGACCGGCGCCACGTCGTCCAGCGAAACCAGCGTCAACCGCGACAGGCCGGCGCCGTCGAGCACCCGGCGCAGTTCCGCCAGCTTCTTGGGGTTGCGGCTGGCGACCAGCAGGCGAGTCGTCATCTATCCCCAAATATGGGTCTGGGTCGTTGCCGTTGCCACCCCGGCCACCTTACGGACTGCGAGACGGTGGGTCGGCGACGCGAGCGGCATCAAGCGGTGCAGAGGAATAGAAGGGACAACCAAGTGGCTACGCCCAGAGTGAGTCACCAACCCGATACCGAGACGCTCAGGGCGCTCAACAAAAACATCACCGACGAATTTCGTGCCAACGCAGGCAAGGTCGGCGGGCGATTCGAAGGCAACGAGCTGCTGCTACTCACTACGAAGGGCGCGAAGTCCGGCGAGCCGCGCGTCGCGCCGCTGGTGGTCTTCCGTATCGACGGCAAGCTGCTAATCGTCGCCGGTTACGGCGGCGCCGACATCAACCCGGCGTGGGTGCACAACCTGCGGGCCAACCCGCGGGCGCACGTTGAAGTCGCCACCGACTCGTTCGAGGTCGTTGCGCACGAGCTCGACTCGACCGAACGTGAGGCGATCATCCCCAAGATCAACGCGACCGTGCCTGCGTTCGCGTTCGCGAACTATCAGTCGAAGACCACGCGCACCATCCCGATATTCGAGCTGCGGCAGGATGAGTCATAACCGACCGGAATGGGTCTAGTCTTGGGCGCGGTCTCGGCGGTGGTCGAAGGCCGCGGGGCAGTTAGGCCAGGGTCACGCTAGCGACCAGCAGCCGTGATGATCGCAAGCGCGGCGGAGCCGGGCGCAGCGGGTCATCACCATCTGGCACGGTCAGCTGCCGAACGCCTTCGACGGCGTCGGTCCCTCGGGCAGCACCCCGGGGTACGGCAGCGCCAGAGCCTCAATCTGGGCGGCGAACAACTTGTCGCATGCGGCCAGCGCCACGTCCAACAGCTTGTCGAGCGTCGAGCGTGGGAACGTCGCCCCCTCGCCGGTCCCCTGGACCTCCACCAGGGTTCCGGTGTCGGTGGCCACGACATTCATGTCCACCTCGGCGCGGGAGTCCTCCTCGTAGGGCAGGTCGACCCGAATCCGGCCGTCGACAACGCCGACGCTGACGGCCGCGATGGCACACGACAGCGGGCGCGGGTCCGAAAGCTTGCCCGCCGCCGACAGGTAGGTCACCGCGTCGGCCAGGGCAACGTAGGCGCCGGTGATGGCCGCGGTGCGGGTGCCGCCGTCGGCCTGCAACACGTCGCAGTCGACGGCAATCGTGTTCTCCCCCAACGCCCGCAGGTCGATGCACGCCCGCAGCGACCGGCCGATCAGCCGGCTGATCTCCTGGGTCCGCCCGCTCGGCCGGCCCTTGACCGATTCGCGGTCGGAGCGCGTGTGGGTGGCCGACGGCAGCATCGCGTACTCGGCGGTCAGCCAGCCCAATCCCGATCCCTTGCGCCAGCGCGGCACCCCCTCGGTCACGCTGGCCGTGCACATGACCTTGGTGTGGCCGAATTCGATCAGTACCGAACCCGCCGGGTGGTCGGTGAATCCGCGGGTGATGACGACGGGGCGAAGCTCGTCGTCGAGGCGGCCGTCTTCTCGTTTGGACACCCAGTAACCCTAGCCAACGCCGGGTGGTCAGACCCTTTCGGAGCGGCGGACATCGAACGTCTCACCGCAGACGACCGCGTGCACCGGGCCGTCGAATTCGGCCTTGGCCTCGGTGATCACGTCCTCGCGCGATGTCCACGGTGGGATGTGCGTCAGCAACAGCTCGTGCACACCGGCCTGCCGCGCGACCCGGCCGGCCTCCGTGCCGGACATGTGCAGCGCGGGCGGCCGATCCGCCGCGTGTGTCCAGGAGGCCTCGCAGAGGAAGACGTCGGCGCCGCGGGCCAGCTCGACCAGCTGATCGCAGAGGCCGGTGTCGCCGCTGTAGACGAACGACGCGCCACTGGGGTCGGTGATCCGCAAGCCGTACGACTCGGTGGGGTGTGCCACGACGCGCGGCGTCACCGTAACCGCGCCGAACGTCACCGGCTCGCCGTCGACCCAGTGACGTACGTCGAAAATGTCGGAGCAGTCGTCGATCTCGCCGCCGTAGGGCGAGGACGCGGCGCCGAGCCGGGACCAGGTGTCGCCGGGGCCGTACAGCAGCGCCTTGCCGAGCGGCTTCGACGGATGGTAGCGGCGCCACACGAACAGGCCCGGCACGTCCAGGCAGTGATCGGCGTGCAGGTGTGACAACAACACGTGCACCGAACCGGGATCGGCGTAGCGCTGCAGCGCGCCCAAAACACCGCCGCCGAAGTCGAGTACCAGCGGCGGGGTATCCGGTGCCCGAAGCAGATAACCCGATGCAGGCGAATCCGGACCGGTCACGCTGCCCGAGCAGCCGAGCACGGTTATTCGCACGGACACTACTGTGCCATGCCCGATGGGGCGATGGAGAAAACATGGCCGCTTTGGTGTGACCAGAATCTCCCGGCGCGCTAGCGGGCGCGGGTTTGATGCACTGGTTGCACGCCAGTCACCGCGGGACCCAGAAACCGCGCGGCCAGTTTGGTGAAGGCCTCGGGGTCGCCGGTGGCCTCGAAGACCCTCGTGGCGGGCGGCGCGTCATGCGGGCGCAGCAGGTCGGTTTCGGTGAGGACCCGCAGCACCTCCTTGGCGGTTTCCTCGGCGCTGGACACCAGCGTGACGTTCTCGCCCATCGCCAGTTGGATCAGCCCGGACAGCAGCGGGTAGTGGGTGCAGCCGAGCACGAGGGTGTCGACCTGCGCGCGCTGCAGCGGCTCCAGGTAGCCCTCGGCGAGCCCGAGCACCTGGCGCCCGCTGGTCACCCCGCGCTCGACGAAGTCGACGAACCGCGGGCAGGCCACCGCGGTGATCTCCGTGTCCCGGGCGGCGGCGAACGCGTCCTGGTAGGCGTGCGAGTTGATCGTCGCCCGGGTGCCGATGACCCCGATGCGCCCGTTGCGGGTGGTGGCGACCGCGCGCCGCACCGCCGGCAGGATCACCTCGACGACGGGCACGTCGTAGCGCTCCCGGGCGTCGCGCAGGCAGGCCGCCGACGCCGTGTTGCAGGCGATCACCAGCGCCTTGACGCCGCGGTCGACTAGGTCGTCACCGATGGCCAGCGCGTGCGCGCGCACCTCGGAAATGGAGAGCGGGCCGTAGGGACCGTTGGCCGTGTCGCCGACGTAGATCATGTCCTCGTCGGGGAGCTGGTCGATGATTGCCCGCGCGACGGTCAGTCCCCCGACGCCGGAGTCGAAGACCCCGACGGGCGCCAACGGCGAACTCATGTCTTGGTCCGTCGCGCGACGGCTTTCTTTTCGCGGGCCTTGCGCTCCGGGGCGGAGAGCAGATAGGCCGCCACCACGCCGGCGACCGCACCGCTCAGATGGCCCTGCCAGGACACCCCGCCGCACTGGTGGAGCACTGGCATCGCGCCGAGCAGCACGCCGCCGTAGGCGAACAACACCACCAACCCGATGACGATGTCGGTGAACTTGCGCACGAATATCCCGAAGACCAGCAAAAACGTCAGCCAGCCGAAGATGAGGCCGGACGCCCCGATGTGATCCGTCGGCCCGCAAGCGCTTCCCACATTGCCGATCAGCCAGGTGCCGAAGCCGCCCAAAACCCAGACGATGACAGTGGCCCAGACGAAGCGGGACAATCCCGCCAGCGTCATCAGGAAGCCGAGCACCAGCAGCGGCACCGTGTTGGCCATCAGGTGCTGCCAGTTGGCGTGCAGAACGGGCGCGAAGATGATGCCCCAGAGGCCGTCGGTGGTGAGCGGCCTGATGCCGTTGGAATCCAGCCGGCCGCCCATCAGCTGGTCGATCAGCTCGACCAGATACAGCAGCGCCACGAAGGTGAGGATCGTGGCCCCGCCCACCACCCACTGGGGTCGCTTTTTCGACTTGGTTGCAGGTGTGCGCGGCTGGCCGACATGTCCGTTCATTGAGCGCCGCTCCTCCTCATCGCTGCGCTCTGGGTCGTCGCCGGCGCGTCATGCCCATAGCTGCCCTTCTAGAGCGTTCTCGGCATGGTCCAGGCTACCGGCATAGGCACCGGTTGATGTCGATGCGGCTCGGGTAGGTCACGGTTTCCCTCAGGCGAATGCGCCGGGCAACACGTCGCGGTAGCTCGGTATTCCGGCGACCGACTCGGCGGCAAACACCCCGACCAGCACCGCGCGGGCCAGGCAGTCGGCCGCGGCCGCACCGACCTCGGCGACCAGCCCCGTCTCGGGCAGGAAGGCGGCGGGCGGCGGCTTCGAAGCGACGGCCGGGGCCACCTCGACCGCCCCCGTCGCCAGCGCGAACACCGTATCGCCGTCCACCGGGGTGTGCGCCGGGCGGATGGTCCGGGCCAGGCCGTCCTGGGCGGCGATCGCGACGCGCCGGCACGCGGCCGGGCTCAGCGCGGCGTCGGTCGCGACCACGGCGATGGTGGTGTTCAGCGGGTGCTCGGGGCTCAGCGGCGACGGCAACTGCGCGAACGCGTCGATCTGCTCGGCCGGCGGTGGCGTCAGCGCGAACTCCCGTATCAGGTCTGCCATCCACGGCAGGCCGGTCGCCCGGTCCGCGACTTCGCCGGCGCAGTTCACCACGACGACGGCGCCGACGGTGACCCCGGACGGTAACGTCGCCGAGGCCGACCCGACGCCGCCCTTGAGCACCCCGGCCCGCGCCCCGACCCCCGCGCCGACGGTCCCGACCGCCACCTCGCCGGTCCCGGCGGCCGCGCAGGCCGCATACCCGAAATCGGCCGTCGGCCGGCGGTCCCAGCCGCCGACCGGCAGGTCGAAGATCACCGCTCCCGGCACGATGGGGACGACGCCGCCGTCCATGGCCACGCCGCGCTCGTTTTCCTCGAGCCAGCGCATGACGCCATCGGCGGCGGCCAGGCCGTAGGCACTGCCGCCGGCGAGCAACACCGCGTCGACGAACCGCACAGTGTTGGCCGGATCCAGCAGATCGGTCTCCCGGGTGCCGGGCGCGCCCCCGCGGCAATCGACGCCGCAGACCGTCCCGGGCGGCGTCAGCACGACCGTCACGCCGCAGGCCCACCCGGCGCCCAGCGACGCGTCGGGGTCGAGTCGCTGGTAGTGGCCGACGCGGATGCCCGCGACGTCGGTGATGCAGTTCATCGGGTCCCCATCAGGGCCAAAACCAGATACTCCTGCAGGACGGTCAGCCACTGGTAGACGTCGAAGTGCACGGCCAGCGGATGGTCAGCCGGCAGGCGCTCCGGGCCCTCCGGCCCGATCTCGAGCATGACCCCCAACGTCAGCCGAAGGTCGTTGACGGCCGCGATCCAGGCGTTCGCGTCGTCCTCGGTCAGCTCGAAGCGGCCGCCATCGCCCGGAACGGTGTCCAGGACCCGTTGCGCCGCAGCGCGTTTGGCCGCGATGATCTCCGGCTCGTGCAGGCTGCGCAGCGCGGCGTTGAGGCCGTCGGGCGTTTGATCGGCCGCTTGGTCGTCGAGTTCGTCCGGATTGTGGAAATCCGGCAGCAGCCGACGCAGCGTCGGATCACGTGGCGGTTCGGCATGGCCGGTCTTGATGCCGGTGATCTCCTCGAGTTCGTCTGTGGGCGAGGAAGATTCGCGTTCGTCGAGCAGGCCGATCATCGCGCTCACCAGGTTGGTGAGCAGGGCGGCCTCGTGTGAAGCCAAGGCGGACCGAAAACGGGGACCGTTGGCGGTCTCGACGCGCTTCCATTTGCGCACAAGGAGTCCCGGACTACCTGGAACCTCACCGGTCCTGCTGCAACGTCGCCCACAAACCCGCGGCGTGCAGCTTGGACACGTCGACTTCCATGGATTCCCGGCTGCCCGCCGACACCACCGCCTTGCCCTCGTTGTGCACCTGCAGCATCAACTTGGTGGCGTGCGGCTCGCTGTAGCCGAACAACTTCTGGAAGACGTACGTCACGTAGGTCATCAGGTTGACCGGGTCATCCCACACGATGGTGACCCACGGGCTGGCCGTGACGTCCACCGGAGCCGACTCGCGTTGCCCGGTAGTGCCCGGTTTCGTGGGCGCTGACGCAACAACCATGGCCCCTACGATACCGAGACACACGCCCGTCGCCGCCAGCCGTTACCGTTGCGGAATGACCGAGCCGGTCCTAGCCGGGCTACTGACTGACAAGTACGAGTTGACCATGGTGGCGGCGGCGCTGCGCGACGGCACCGCCCACCGCCGGACCACGTTCGAACTGTTCGCCCGCCGGCTCCCCGACGGGCGCCGCTACGGCGTGGTCGCCGGGACCGGCCGGCTCCTGGAAGCGTTGCCGCAGTTCAGGTTCGACGACGACGCCTGCGAATTGCTGGCCCGCTTCCTCGACCCGGACACCGTGGCTTACCTGCGCGATTTCCGGTTTGGCGGCGATATCGACGGCTACGCCGAAGGCGAGCTGTACTTCCCCGGATCGCCGGTGCTTTCGGTGCACGGCAGCTTCGCCGAATGCGTCGTTCTCGAGACGTTGGCGCTGTCGATCTTCAACCACGACACGGCGATCGCCTCGGCGGCGGCGCGCATGGTCAGCGCCGCGGGGGATCGCCCGCTGGTCGAGATGGGGTCGCGCCGAACCCACGAACAGGCGGCGGTCGCCGCGGCCCGTGCCGCCTACATCGCCGGCTTCGCCGCGTCCTCCAACCTGGAGGCGCAGCGCCGGTACGGCATTCCCGCCGAGGGCACCTCCGCGCACGCGTTCACCATGCTGCATACGCATCGGGACGGCCCGGACGAGGTCGCGGCTTTTCGCGCCCAGGTCGACGCGCTGGGCGCCGGCACCACCCTGCTGGTGGACACCTACGACGTGACGACCGGCGTGGCCAACGCGGTGGCGGCCGCCGGCACCGGGCTCGGCGCCGTCCGCATCGACTCCGGTGAGCTCGGGGTGCTCGCCCGGCAGGTGCGCGACCAGCTCGACGGGCTGGGAGCCACCCAAACCCGCATCGTGGTGTCCGGTGATCTCGACGAATTCAGCATCGCCGCGCTGCGCGCCGAGCCGATCGACAGCTACGGCGTCGGCACGTCGCTGGTCACCGGCTCGGGCGCGCCGACCGCGAGCATGGTCTACAAGCTGGTCGAGGTGGACGGCATGCCGGTGCAAAAGCGAAGCAGCCACAAGGAATCCCACGGCGGCCGCAAACAGGCGCTGCGCTTGGCACGGCCGACCGGCACCATCACCGAGGAGGTGGTCTATCCGGCGGGCCGCCCCCCGGAGACCACCGAGCCGTGCCGGGCGGTGACGACGCCGCTCGTCCGCGGCGGCGAAGCGGTGTTCGACGCGGATCTGGCCACGGCGCGGGAGCTGGTGGCCTCGGGCCTGCGCAGCCTGCCGTGGGAGGGGTTGAACCTCTCGCACGGCGAGCCCGCGATCCCGACGACCCAGATCCGGGCCTGAGAGCGAGGCCATGACCACGTCCGACGTGTCCGTGTCCGGGTTGCTCGCCGTCGCCGTGGCCGCGCTCGGCGGCAGCGAGCGCCCCGGGCAGGTCGAGATGGCCGGCGCGGTCGAGCGGGCCTTCGAGACCGGCGAGCATCTCGTCGTGCAGGCCGGCACCGGCACCGGCAAGTCGCTGGCCTACCTGGTTCCCGCGATCGTCCGCGCGGTCACCGACGAGGCGCCGGTCGTCGTGTCGACGGCGACGATCGCACTGCAGCGTCAGCTCGTCGACCGCGACCTGCCCCGGCTGGCCGACTCGCTCGCCGATGCGCTGCCGCGCCGGCCCCGCTTTGCGCTGCTGAAGGGGCGGCGAAACTACTTGTGCCTGAACAAGATCCATAACGGCGCAGCGGCCGGCGAGTCGGACGACGAGCGGCCTCAGGAAGAGCTCTTCGATCCCGTGGCGGTCAGCGCGCTGGGCCGCGACGTGCAACGCCTCACCGCCTGGGCGTCGACGACCGATTCCGGTGATCGCGACGACCTGAAGCCGGGCGTGCGGGACCGATCCTGGTCGCAGGTCAGCGTCTCGGCACGAGAATGCCTGGGCGTGGCGCGCTGCCCCTTCGGCGCCGAGTGCTTCTCCGAGCGGGCTCGCGCGGAGGCCGGCCGGGCCGATGTCGTCGTCACCAATCACGCGCTGCTGGCCATCGACGCCGTCGCGGAATCGGCGGTGCTGCCGGAGCACGCGTTGCTGGTGGTCGACGAGGCGCACGAGCTCGTCGACCGGGTGACGTCGGTGGCCACCGCCGAGCTGACGTCGGCCGGCCTCGGCGTCGCCGCGCGCCGGATCACCCGGCTGGTGGATCCCGAACTGGTGCAACGACTGGAGGCGACGACCGCCAACTTCGCCGCGGCCATCCACGACGGCACGCCGGGCCGCATCGACCGCCTCGACGACGAGATGGCGACCTATTTGACGGCGCTGCGCGACGTGGCCACCGCGGCGCGGTCGGCGATCGACACCACCAGCGACAGCAAGGCGGCGTCGGCGCGCGCCGAAGCCGTTGCGGCGCTGAGCGAAATCTCCGACACCGCGTCGCGGATCCTCACGTCGTTCACCCCGCCGATCCCGGATCGCACCGACGTGGTCTGGCTCGACCACGAGGACAACCGGGGTTCGATGCGGCCCGTCTTGCGGGTGGCGCCGCTGTCGGTCGCCGGCCTGCTGCGCACCGAGGTGTTCTCGCGTTCGACGACGGTGTTGACGTCGGCGACGCTGGCGATCGGCGGGTCCTTCGACGCGATGGCCGCCTCCTGGGGCCTGGCCGGCGGGGAGGACGGCGACGCCCCCTGGCGCGGCCTGGATGTCGGGTCGCCGTTCGACCACGCAAAGGCCGGAATCCTCTACGTGGCCGCCCATCTGCCGCCGCCGGGGCGGGACGGCACCGGCTCGGCGGAGCAGCTGAACGAGATCGCCGAGCTGATCACCGCCGCGGGCGGGCGCACCCTGGGCCTGTTCTCGTCGATGCGGGCCGCCCGGGCCGCCGCCGAGGCCATGCGCGGGCGGCTGCCGACGCCGGTGTTGTGCCAGGGCGACGACAGCACCTCGGCGCTGGTCGAGCAGTTCAGCGCCGACGAGGAGACCTCCCTGTTCGGCACGCTGTCGCTATGGCAGGGCGTCGACGTGCCGGGGCCGTCGCTGTCGCTGGTACTGATCGACCGCATCCCGTTCCCGCGGCCCGACGACCCGCTGTTGGGCGCGCGGCAGCGCGCGGTGGCCGCGCGCGGCGGCAACGGCTTCATGGCCGTCGCCGCCAACCATGCCGCGCTGCTGCTGGCCCAGGGGTCGGGCCGGCTGCTGCGCCGCGTCACCGACCGCGGCGTCGTCGCGGTCCTCGACTCGCGGATGGTGACCGCGGGCTACGGCGGCTACCTGCGCGCGTCGCTGCCGCCGTTCTGGCAGACCACCAATCCGGCGCAGGTCCGCGCCGCGCTGGAGCGGCTGCGCGCACCCGCGGCTAGCGGGCCAGGGTGACGAGACCGAGCTCGTTGCTGGCGGCCAACATGGGGTTGTTGGGCAGCACCCGCACCGTGTATCCGACCGCTCCTGCGAGCGGCAGCGGCGTGGTCGTCGAGAAGACCTGGTTGCCGCCCTCGGCGGTGCCGGTGTAGGACATCTCAACGGTGACCGGGTCCAGCAGCGCGTCGCCGGTGTCCACCCTGCCCACCAGCGCCTGGACCGTCACCTCGTCGGGCGCCAGCCCGTCCAACTGCACGGTCGCGGTCAACGTCAGCTTGGAGCCGAGCACCGGGGTGTCCGGCAGGCCGGTGCTGTCGACGTCGGTGATGGTGATCTTGGGCCATGCCTCGTGGGCGCGCCGGCGATAGACGGCCAGCTCGCGGGCCGCGTCGAATTCCGCGCCGCCGTCTTCGGCCGCCGTGGTTCTGCGCAGCGATTCCGCCGCCGGCGTGTAGTACTGCTCGACGTAATCGCGAACCATGCGGGACGCCAGCACCTTCGGGCCGAGGGTCTGCAGGGTGTGGCGCACCATCTCGATCCACCGCGGCGGGACCCCGTGTTCGTCGCGCTCGTAGAACTTCGGCGCCACCGACTGCTCCAGCAGGTTGTACAGCGCGGTGGATTCCAGGTCGTCGCGACGGGACTCGTCGGCCACGCCGTCGGCGGTCGGTATCTCCCAACCGTTTTCGCCGTCGTACCACTCGTCCCACCAGCCGTCGCGGATGGACAGGTTCAGCCCCCCATTGAGCGCGCTCTTCATTCCCGAAGTGCCGCAGGCCTCCAGGGGGCGCAATGGGTTGTTCAGCCAGACGTCGCAACCCCAATACAGCAGCCGGGCCATCGACATGTCGTAGTCGGGCAGAAACGCGATGCGGTGCCGCACCTCCGGCCGGTCGGCGAAGCGCACCACCTGCTGGATCAGCGCCTTGCCGCCATCGTCGGCCGGGTGCGATTTGCCGGCCACGATCAGCTGGATCGGCCTATCCTTGTCGAGCAGCAGTTGTTGCAGCCGATCCGGATCGCGCAGCATCAGCGTCAGTCGCTTGTAGGTCGGCACCCGCCGGGCAAACCCGACGGTGAGCACGTCGGGGTCGAAAGCCTTTGCGATCCAACCCAATTCGGCATCCGGGGCGCCACGCTCCTGCCACGAGCGGCGCAACCGCCGCCGGACATCCTCGACCAGCAGCGACCGCAGTTGGGAGCGGATCCACCACAGGTGACCGGCGTCGACCTCCTGGAGGCGCAGCCACACGCCCGGATCACCGAACGAATCCGACCCGGCCAGCTCGCGCCCCAGCTGCAACCATTGCGGCGCCGCCCAGGTGCGGGCGTGAACGCCGTTGGTGATCGAGCCGATCGGCACCTCGGCCGGATCGAATCCCGGCCACAGCTCGTTGAACATCGCCCGGCTGACCCGCCCGTGCAACAACGAGACGCCGTTGGCGCGCTGCGCCAGCCGCAGACCCATGTGGGCCATGTTGAACTTGGTCGGATCTTCCTCGGCGCCGAGCTCGAGGATCCGGGCCGTCGGCACGCCCGGCAGCAAGGTGGGCGCGCCCTTGGCCTTCGCGTCCCCGTCCGCGCCGTCGCCCAGGCCGTCGTCGAAGTACAGCCGCACCATGTCGACCGGGAACCGGTCGATGCCGGCGGGTACCGGCGTGTGGGTGGTGAACACGGTGGCCGACCGCACGACGGTCAGCGCGGTGTCGAAGTCCAGTCCCGAATCGGTGATCAGCTCGCGGATGCGTTCGGTCCCGAGGAAGCCGGCGTGCCCCTCGTTCATGTGCCACACCTCGGGGGCGGGCAGCCCCTCGATCGCGGTGAACGCGCGGATCGCCCGCACCCCGCCGATGCCGGCCAGGATCTCTTGGCGCATCCGGTGTTCCTGGTCGCCGCCGTAGAGCCGATCGGTGACGCCGCGCAGTTCGTGCTCGTTCTCGGGGACGTCGGAATCCAGCAGCAGCAGCGGAACCCTTCCCACCTGCGCGACCCAGACCCGCGCCCGCAGCTGCGCCGAGTCGGGCAGCGTCAGCTCCACCAGCACCGGATTGCGCGCGGAGTCGGTGAGCAGCCGCAGGGGCAGCCCCTGCGGGTCCAGCGCCGGGTAGGTCTCGTGCTGCCAGCCGTCCGCGGTGAGCGACTGCCGGAAGTAGCCGGAGCGGTAGTAGAGGCCCACCGCTATCAACGGGACGCCCAGATCGGACGCGGACTTCAGGTGGTCCCCGGCGAGGATCCCCAGGCCGCCCGAATAGTTGGGCAGCACCTCCGCGACGCCGAACTCCATCGAGAAGTACGCGATCGCGGCCGGCATCGCGGCACCGGCATGCTGGCGCTGCTGATACCAGAGCGGACGGCTCAGGTAATCGTTCAGGTCGGCGGAAAGCGCGTCGAGCCGGCCCAGGAATCCTTCGTCGAGCGCCAACTCGTCCAGCCGGGACGGGCTCACCGCACCGAGCAGCGCCACCGGATCGCAGCCGCAGCGCGCCCACAGCTCCGCGTCGATGGTCGCGAACAGGTCTTGGGTGGGCCTGTCCCACGACCACCGCAGGTTGGTCGAAAGCTGATCCAGCGCAGCGAGACGCTCGGGCAAATGAGCACGGACGGTAAAGCGGCGAAGGGCTTTCACACGTCATTACCTTACTGAGGATTTCGCCGCTCGCAGGTCCAGCGAGTGCTCGTTCGGATTCGCCGGTGTGTGATCGCCCACTAGGCTGGGTATCGGTTAGTGATGGGGCCGCAACGATGCGGTTCCGTTAGATGAAGTCCCACGGCAGGAAGTTTCTGAGAGGCGAGGCATTCCGCGGCGAAGCACAGCGCGGTCTCGCCACACAATCGAAACGGAGTGGTTGTGCCCGGTCGTGTCGAGATCGACAACGTCCAGCCCGTCGTCTCCTGCGGCGCGTACCCCGCCAAGGCGGTGGTCGGTGAGATGGTCCCGGTCAGTGCCGCGGTCTGGAGAGAAGGCCACGAGGCGGTCGCGGCGACCCTGGTCGTGCGCTATCACGGCCAGCGCTATCCGCAGGTCACCGAAACGCGCCGAATCAAGGCCGTTCAGGCCCCCGAACGGACCGCACCGGCGGTCGACGGCAAGGCTGCCGAGCAGCGCATCAAGCCGCTGCTGCTCCCGATGACCGAGGGCCAGGAACCCTACGTTTTCCACGGGGTGTTCACCCCCGACCGGGTCGGGCTGTGGACCTTCCGCGTCGACGGGTGGGGTGACCCGATTCACTCGTGGCGGCACGGGCTGGTCGCCAAGCTCGACGCCGGACAGGGCGCGACCGAGCTGTCCAACGATCTACTGGTGGGAGCCGCGCTGTTCGAGCGTGCCGCGACCGGTGTGCCGCGGGCGCATCGCGACCCGCTCCTCGCGGCGGCCAAGGCGCTGCGGACGCCCGGGGACCCGGTCACCCGCACCGCGCTGGCGCTGGCCCCCGAAATCGAGGAACTCCTGGCGGAATATCCATTGCGCGACCTGGTCACCCGCGGCGAGCAGTTCGGGGTGTGGGTGGACCGGCCGCTGGCCCGCTTCGGCGCCTGGTACGAAATGTTTCCGCGCTCGACGGGCGGCTGGGACAAGAATGGCAAGCCCGTGCACGGCACATTCGCCACCGCCGCCGCCCAGCTCCCCCGGATCGCGGACATGGGCTTCGACGTCGTCTACCTCCCGCCGATCCATCCGATCGGGAAGGTACATCGCAAGGGCCGCAACAACTCCCCGACGGCTGCGCCCGGCGACGTGGGATCCCCGTGGGCGATCGGCAGTGACGAGGGCGGCCACGACGCGATACACCCGGACCTGGGCACGATCGACGACTTCGACGACTTCGTCTCCGCCGCACGCGATTTGGGCATGGAGGTGGCGCTGGACCTGGCGTTGCAGTGCGCGCCCGATCATCCGTGGGCCCGCGAACACCGGCAGTGGTTCACCGAACTGCCCGATGGGACCATCGCCTACGCGGAGAACCCGCCGAAGAAGTACCAGGACATCTATCCGATCAACTTCGACAACGACCCGGCGGGTCTTTACGACGAAGTGCTGCGGGTGGTCCGGCACTGGATTGACCACGGCATCAAGTTCTTTCGGGTCGACAATCCGCACACCAAGCCGCCCGATTTCTGGGCCTGGCTGATCGGTCAGGTCAAGGACGCCGACCCCGACGTGCTCTTCCTCTCGGAGGCCTTCACGCCGCCGGCCCGGCAGTACGGCCTGGCCAAGCTCGGCTTCACGCAGTCTTACAGCTACTTCACCTGGCGCACGTCCAAATGGGAGCTCACCGAATTCGGCAACGACATCGCCGCCCTCGCCGACTTTCGCCGGCCGAACCTGTTCGTCAACACCCCCGACATCCTGCATGCGGTGCTGCAGCACCATGGCCCCGGCATGTTCGCCATCCGCGCGGTGCTGGCGGCGACCATGGGACCCGCCTGGGGCGTGTACTCCGGTTACGAGCTGTTCGAACACCGCGCGGTGCGGGAGGGCAGCGAGGAGTACCTGGACTCCGAAAAGTACGAATTGCGTCCCCGCGACTTTGCGGGTGCGCTGGCCGAAGGCCGATCACTCGAACCATTCATCAAGCGGCTCAACATGATTCGACGGCTGCATCCGGCCCTTCAGCAGCTGCGCACGATCCATTTCCATGGCGTGGACAACGACGCGGTGCTTGCCTACAGCAAGTTCGACCCGGCCACCGGCGATTGCGTGCTGGTGGTGGTGACGCTCAACGCGTTCGGGCCCGAGGAAGCGACGCTGTGGTTGGACATGGCCGCATTGGGTATGGAACCTTATGAGCGTTTTTGGGTGCGCGACGAGATCAGCGGTCAGGAATTTCAATGGGGGCAATCCAATTACATTCGCCTCGATCCCGGGCAGGCGGTCGCGCACATCATCAACATGCCGCTCATACCTTACGAATCGCGAATCACGCTGCTGCGTAGGAGGTGACGGGCTGTGAGCCGAACCGACGAACTGGCCGGACTGGATCTGGCGCCCGATCCGGCGGACTTGGCGCGCCTAGTGGCCGGCGCGCACTACAACCCGCACGGCATCCTCGGTGCCCATGAGTACGGCGACCACACGGTGATCCGCGCGTTTCGCCCGCACGCGCGGGAAGTCGTCGCGCTGGTCGGCGAGGACCGGTTCCCGCTGCAGCACGTCGAAGCCGGCCTCTTTGCCGTCGCGCTGCCGTTCACCAACCTGATCGACTACCGGCTCGAGGTGACCTACGAGGGTTCCGACCCCTACGTCGTCGCCGACGCCTACCGCTTCCTACCCACCCTGGGCGAAGTCGACCTGCACCTGTTCAACGAGGGCCGCCACGAGCGGCTGTGGGAAGTCCTGGGCGCCCATCCCCGCTCGTTCACCACGGCCGACGGCGTCGTGACCGGGGTCTCGTTCGCCGTGTGGGCGCCGAACGCCAAGGGCGTCAACTTGATCGGGGAGTTCAACGGATGGACCGGCAACGACGCGCCGATGCGGGTGCTCGGCTCCTCCGGGGTGTGGGAGCTGTTCTGGCCCGGTTTTCCGGTGGAGGGCCTGTACAAGTTCCGGGTGCACGGCGCCGACGGCGTGGTGACCGAGCGGGCCGATCCCATGGCATTCGCCACCGAGGTTCCGCCGCACACCGCGTCCCGCGTCACGCGCAGCACCTACACGTGGGAGGACGCGGACTGGATGGCGCGGCGCGCGCAGCGCAATCCGGTGTTCGAGCCGATGAGCACCTACGAGGTGCACCTCGGCTCGTGGCGTCCGGGCCTGAGCTACCGCCAGCTCGCCCGCGAGCTGACGGATTACGTTGTGGAGCACGGGTTCACACATGTGGAGCTGCTGCCGGTCGCCGAACACCCGTTCGCGGGCTCGTGGGGATACCAGGTCACGTCGTACTATGCCCCGACGTCTCGATTCGGCACGCCCGACGACTTCCGGGGGCTGGTCGACGCCCTGCACCAGGCCGGCATCGGCGTGATCGTGGACTGGGTGCCTGCGCACTTCCCGAAGGATGCGTGGGCGTTGGGGCGATTCGACGGCACCCCGCTCTACGAGCACGCCGACCCCAAGCGCGGCGAGCAACTCGACTGGGGCACTTACGTCTTCGACTTCGGCCGCGCGGAGGTGCGCAACTTCCTGGTCGCCAACGCGCTGTACTGGCTCGAGGAGTTTCACGTGGACGGCCTGCGGGTGGACGCGGTCGCATCGATGCTGTACCTGGACTACTCGCGCCCCGAGGGCGGCTGGACCCCGAACATCTACGGCGGGCGGGAAAACCTGGAGGCCGTGCAGTTCCTGCAGGAGATGAACGCCACGGCACACAAGGCCGCGCCCGGCATCGTCACCGTCGCCGAGGAGTCGACCTCGTGGCCGGGCGTCACGCGGCCGACCAATCTTGGCGGCCTTGGCTTTTCGATGAAGTGGAACATGGGCTGGATGCACGACACGCTCGACTACATCGGCCGCGATCCGATCTACCGCAGCTATCACCACCACGAGATGACGTTCTCGATGCTGTACGCGTTCAGCGAGAACTACGTGCTGCCGATCAGTCACGACGAAGTGGTGCACGGCAAGGGGACCCTCTGGGGTCGCATGCCGGGCAACAACCACGTCAAGGCCGCGGGGCTGCGCAGCCTGCTCGCCTACCAATGGGCGCACCCGGGCAAGCAATTATTGTTCATGGGCCAAGAATTTGCCCAACGCGCCGAGTGGTCCGAGCAGAACGGTTTGGATTGGTGGCAGCTCGACGAACAGGGCTTCTCCAACGGAGTGTTGCGTTTCGTGCGCGACATCAACGAGATTTATCGCACCCGCCCGGCCCTGTGGAGCCAGGACACCGTTCCCGAGGGCTATTCCTGGATCGACGCCAACGACTCGGCTAACAACGTCTTGAGTTTCCTGCGATATGGCAAAGACGGCTCGGTAATGGCGTGCGTCTTCAATTTCGCCGGTTCGGAGCACAGCGGCTACCGGCTCGGGCTGCCCTATGCCGGCCGCTGGCGCGAGGTGCTCAACACCGACGCGACGGTGTACAACGGCTCGGGAATCGGCAACATGGGCGGCGTCGACGCCACCGACGACCCGTGGCATGGCCGCCCCGCCTCGGCGGTGATGGTGCTGCCGCCCACGTCGGCGTTGTGGCTGGAACCCGAATAGAAACACGCCCGCGGCTTATACTCGGCGCATTGCGATAAGTAAAGCTCCAAATTATTCGTCGTCAATTGATCCGATTTCCTTTCGGAATTTGAATGCTTACCGATAGGATCAATTCCGCTCAATGATTTGACGATGCCCGGGTCCGGCATGTCCTCGCGGACTCGCCGTACATGCCTGGAGGCATACATGTCATTCCTATTTGCTGTGCCAGAAGCCATTTCCGGGACGACTTCTGACTTAGCGAATATCGGCGCCGCGATCGGCGCGGCCACCTCGACCGCAGCGGCCCCGACGACGGGCATCGTGCCCGCGGCCACGGACGAGCTGTCGGTGGGCGTCGCGGCGCTGTTTTCCGCACAGGCCAAGGAGTTTCAGGCGCTGAGCGCGCGGGCGGCGGCCTTTCATGCCGAGTTCGTCGCGGCGATGTCCGCGGGCGGGGCGGCCTATGCGGCCGCCGAGGCCGCGAACTCGTCACCCCTGCAGGGCCTGGAGCAGCAGCTGCTCGGCCTGGTGAACACCCCCACCCAGCTGCTGCTGGGGCGCCCGCTGATCGGCAACGGCGCCAACGGCGCGCCCGGCACGGGCGCGCCCGGCGGCGCGGGCGGAATCCTGATCGGCAACGGCGGCGCCGGCGGGTCCGGCGGGCTCGGGCAGCCCGGCGGCAAGGGCGGTGGCGCCGGCCTCTTCGGCACCGGCGGGATGGGCGGTGCCGGCGGCGGTGCCGCGACCGCCACTGGCAACGGTGCGGCAGGGGGCGCCGGCGGCAGAGGTGGCCTGCTGTGGGGGGCGGGTGGCATCGGTGGGACCGGCGGTCTCGGGGGCGGAACCAGCGGGTCCGGCGGCATCGGAGGTGCCGGCGGTGGCGGAGGCGTGTTCGGCGTCGGCGGTGCCGGCGGGAACGGCGGGATCGGCCTCTTCGGCGGAACCGGTGGCACGGGTGGGGCCGGCGGGCTGTTCGCCGCCGGCGGCGCCGGAGGTGCCGGCGGGTTCGCCAGTGGCACCGGTGGCGCGGGTGGGACCGGCGGGACCGGCGGCGCCAGCGGCCTGTTCGGCCCCGGCGGCGGCGCCGGCGGCAGCGGTGGGGACGGTATCAACAGCGCAAACGGCGGGGCCGGCGGCACGGGCGGCGGCGGCGGGTTGTTCGCTTCCGGCGGCCCGGGTGGCAGCGGCGGCCAGGGCGTCGAGGCCGCGGGCGGGGTCGGCGGTCTCGGCGGCAACGGCGGTCTGCTCATGGGTAACGGCGGCTCCGGAGGCACGGGCGGCTACGGCGGCAACGGAGTCGGCGGATCGGGCGGGACCGGCGGTAACTCCGGCCTGTTGGCAGGCGCAGGCGGCTCCGGCGGCACCGGCGGGAACGCCCTGAAACACGCAGCCGGTGCCGGCGGTCACGGCGGCGGAGGCGGGTTGCTCGGATCCGGCGGCTCCGGCGGCACCGGCGGGTTCGGGATCGACGTCGGCGGCACCGGCGGGGCCGGCGGAGCCGGCGGCAACGGCGGCTCACTCGTCGGCGACGGCGGTTCCGGCGGGACCGGCGGCAGCGGCCTGGCCGGCGTCGGATCCGGTGGGGCCGGCGGTAACGCCGGCCTGCTCGCCGGCTCCGGCGGGACCGGCGGCAACGGCGCGTTCGGGCTCAGCGGCGACGGAGGCGCCGGCGGCGCCGGGGGTAAGGCAGGACTCGTCGGCAACGGCGGCGGCGGCGGCGCGGGCGGCAACAGCATGCTGGTGACCGGCGCCGGTGGGGCCGGCGGGGCGGGCGGCAACGCCGTACTCCTCGGCGATGGCGGCAACGGCGGCAACGGCGGAGTCGGCGGGGCGACGGGCCTCGGCGGCGCCGGCGGTGGCGGGGGCATGGGCGGGCTGCTCGGCCTGCCCGGCACGAACGGGATATCGGGCCCGTAAGGGCGAACTCAGTACAGCGCGTTGGCGAGGTTGCGCCGACCGGCGACAACCTCGGGGTCGGCGGGATCGAAGAGCTCGAACAACTCGATCAGTCGGGTGCGCACCCGGGTGCGGTCGTCGCCGGATGTGCTGCGCACCAACGCGATTAGGCGCTCGAACGCGGCGCCGACGTCCTGGTTGAGGATCTCCACGTCGGCGGCCGCGAATGCGGCGTCGATGTCGCCGGGAGCGGCGGCGGCCACTGTGACCGCGTCCGGGCGTTGCGCCGTTGCGCGCGTGAGGAAGTCGATCTGCCGGATCGCGCCCTTGGCTTCGGAGCTCGCCGGGTTGGCGTCCAGGATCGCCTGATACGACTCCTTGGCGCCGGCGAAGTCGCCGTCCTCGAGCTGCTGGCGGGCGTGGGCCAACTCTGGGTCCACTTCCACCTGCTCGGAACCGCTTGGGCCCCTGAGCTTCCCGGCCGTCGCCGACAGCAGCGAGTCCACCCAGCGCCGCAACTGGTCGGGTGGCTGTACTCCCTGGAAGCTGGACAGCGGCTGTCCGGCGGCCAACGCGACCACGGTCGGCACCGCGTCGACGCCGAATATCTGGGCCACCCTGGGGGCCACGTCGACGTTGACGGTCGCGAGCGACCACTTGCCGTCGTCCTCGGCCGCCAGGCCGGCCAGCGTCTCGACGAGCTGGACACAAGCGTCACTGCGCGGCGACCACAACGCGACGACGACCGGAACTTCGTCGGACCGGATCAGGACTTCCTGTTCGAAGTTGGCCTCGGTGACCTCGATTGCCCCTGGGGTCGTCGGTCCCGCCGGCGCGCCCGCGCCGGGAGAGGAAGCGCTCTGCTGGGCTCGCTGCTTGAGACCGGAAAGATCGACCGCACCGGCCAGCGCGGGCCCGATCGAGGGTCGCGGACGCGTCACGCCGTCAAGTTTGGCACGGCGCGGCGGTCACGGGTCCACCCGGGTGCCGACGGCAAACGCCTGATATGACACAAATCACACCAGATTCGACGCGCCTGCACGCAGCAAAGTTACCGGCCAGTTCGGAAGCGGTCAGCCCGCCCGAAGGATCAGCGCGTCACCCTGGCCGCCTGCCCCGCAGAGGGCCGCGACGCCGTATCCGGAACCCCGGCGAGCCAACTCCAGGGCCACATGCAGCGTGATCCTGGCGCCCGACATGCCGATCGGGTGCCCGACCGCGATCGCACCGCCATTGACGTTGACGAGCTCGGGATCGACGCCCAGCTCACGGGTCGAGGCAAGGGCCACCGCAGCGAACGCCTCGTTGATCTCGACGACGTCGAGCTGGTCGACCGAAATCCCCTCGCGGCCGAGCGCTTTCTTGATCGCGTTGGCGGGCTGGGACTGCAGCGTCGAGTCCGGTCCGGCCACGACGCCGTGCGCGCCGATCTCGGCCAACCACGACAGCCCCAGCTCCTGCGCTTTCGCCTTGTTCATCACCACTACCGCGGCCGCGCCGTCGGAAATCTGCGACGCGGAACCGGCCGTGATGGTGCCATCTTTGCGGAAGGCGGGCTTAAGGCCGGCCAGGGACTCCGCGGTGGTGTTGGCGCGGATGCCCTCGTCCTCGGCGAACTGCAACGGATCACCCTTGCGCTGCGGGATATTGACCGGCACCACTTCGTCGGTGAAGACGCCGTCCTTCCAGGCGGCGGCTGCCTTTTGGTGCGACCGCGCGGCGTACTCGTCCTGCTCGGCACGGGTGAACTTGTCGAGGTCGTTGCGCTGCTCGGTGAGCGCGCCCATCGGCTGGTCGGTGAACACGTCGTGCAGCCCGTCGTAGGCCATGTGGTCCAGGACCGTGACGTCGCCGTACTTGTAGCCCGCCCGGCTGTCCATCAGCAAATGCGGCGCCTTCGTCATCGACTCCTGGCCGCCGGCCACCACGACGTCGAACTCGCCGGCGCGAATGAGCTGGTCGGCCAGCGCGATGGCGTCGATGCCGGACAGGCACATCTTGTTGATCGTCAGCGCCGGAACGTCCCAGCCGATGCCCGCTGCGACCGCCGCCTGCCGGGCCGGCATCTGTCCGGCCCCGGCCGTCAGCACCTGGCCCATGATCACGTATTCGACCGCGCTCGCCGGCAACTTAGCCTTTTCCAGCGCCCCCGCGATCGCGATGGCGCCCAGGTCGCTGGCCGAGAAATCCTTCAGCGAACCCATCAACTTGCCGATGGGCGTCCGCGCCCCAGCAACTATCACCGACGTCGTCACGAGTTCCTCCTGAGCCTGCACCAACGACCGTTTCCGCTACCTGGAGAAGCGGAATCTTTGCTGCCACGTTACCGTGGTGTGATGACGACCGACCAAGTTGATGCGCGTCACCTCCTGGCAACCTCCTTGGTGACCGGCCTGGATCACGTCGGCATTGCGGTCGCCGACCTCGACGCCGCAATCACCTGGTACCACGACCACCTCGGCATGATCCTGGTGCACGAGGAAGTCAACGATGACCAGGGAATCCGCGAGGCGATGCTGGCCGTCCCCGGGACCAGCGCGCAACTCCAGTTGATGGCCCCGCTCGACGACTCGTCGACGGTCGCGAAGTTCATGGAGAAGCGCGGCCCGGGCATCCAACAGATGGCCGTTCGGGTCAGCGATCTGGACACCATTTGCGAGCAGCTGCGCGAGCAGGGCGTCCGCCTGGTCTACGACGCGGCGCGGCGTGGCACAGCAAACTCGCGGATCAACTTCATCCACCCCAAGGACGCCGGCGGTGTCCTGATCGAGCTGGTGGAGCCGGCCTCTTAAAGCCTGGCCCGTGTCGAATGTGCGGCCAGCCGCACATTCGTCGATCCATGCCAGAGCTTCAAGACCATTTTCGGGTCGGGCCGCGGGTAGCGCGGTTGGTCCAGCACGGCGTGTGCCAGTGCCGACGATCCTCGACCGCTGCGGGTGACTCAGCCGGCCACACCACCACATGCGCTGTGCCGGAACGTATTTCGTGGTCACAACCTGGACACCGGTAGGTCTTGAGCGCGCGGGGCGCCGCGATCGGCCGCACTTCGTACTCGTGACCGTCCGGGCCGATTTCCACGCGGCTCAGCACCGGTGGCGGGATCGCCCGTTGGGCACGTGGCGGCTTGCGGCGCGGAGACATCAGAACAGCCGGTACTCGTCGCTATCCATGCCGCGCATCTTGTCGTAATCCAGTGTGATGCAACGGATTCCGCGATCGGTCGCGAGGGTGCGCGCCTGCGGTTTGATCTGCTGAGCGGCGAAGACGCCTTTGACCGGCGCCAGAACGCTGTCGCGGTTGAGCAACTCGAGGTAGCGGGTGAGCTGTTCCACGCCGTCGATCTCGCCGCGCCGCTTGATCTCCACCGCGACCGAGCCGCCCCGTTCGTCGCGGCACAGCAGATCGACGGGGCCGATTGCGGTCATGTACTCGCGGCGGACCAGCGTGTAACCCTCCCCAAGCAGTTGCACATGCTCGGCGAGCAACGCCTGCAGGTGGGCCTCGACGCCGTCCTTGACCAATCCGGGGTCGACGCCCAGGTCGTGGCTCGAGTCGTGCTCGATGTCCTCCACCGTGATGCGCAGCTGCTCGCCGGCCTTGTTCTCGACCACCCACACCGGCGCCTGACCGCCGAGCTCCTCGGTCAACCAGCAGGGCGGGCTCATCCAGTTCAGCGGCTTGTAGGCGCGGTCGTCGGCGTGCACGCTCACCGAGCCGTCGGCCTTGAACAGCAGCAACCGTCGCGCCGACGGCAGGTGTGCGGTGAGCCGGCCGACGTAGTCGACGGTGCACTGGGCAATGACAAGGCGCACCCGACTCACCTTAGAGCGTGAGCGACAAATTAGGCTGGCGCCACGATGTCGGCCAAAATGAGCGTGGCCCAACGTATCGGCCGGGTGCTCGAGAGGATCACCCGCCAGAGCGGCCGCCTGCCGGATACCCCTGCATATGGCTCGTTGATCCTCGGGCGGGTGGCGGAAAGCCAACGGCGACGCCGCATCCGCATCCAGGTCATCATGACGGTGCTGGTTCTGGGGGCGAACCTGATCGGCATCGGCGTGGCACTGCTGTTGGTGATAGTCGCCATTCCCCAGCCGAGCATCTTTCACGACGCGCCGGCCTGGCTCACGTTCGGTGTCTCCCCGGCCTACATCGCCGTCGCCCTGGCGGTGGGCACGTATTGGATCACCCGCCGGACCGTGCTCTCGTTGCGGTGGGCGATCGCGGAGCGCGCGCCCACCGCCGAGGACGAGCGCAACACCTTCCTGGCCCCGTGGCGACTCGCCATGTACGACCTCGTCCTGTGGAGCATCGGGACGGCGGTGTACACGACGCTCTACGGCCAGGTCAACACTTTGTTCATCCCGCGGTTCCTCCTCGTCGTCAGCTTCTGCGGCGTCCTGGTGGCCACCGCCAGTTACCTGCTCGCAGAGTTCGCGCTTCGCCCGATTGCCGCCCAGGCACTCGAGGCCGGGCCGCCGCCACGGCGGTTTTCGGCAGGCATCATGGGCCGGACGATGGTGGTCTGGTTCCTCGGTTCCGGCGTGCCCGTCATCGGCATCGGCCTGCTGGCAATTTTCCAGATCCTGCTGCGCAACCTGACCGAGACCGAGTTCGCGGTCGGCGTGCTGATCATTTCGGTCGCCACGCTCATCTTCGGGTGCGCCCTGATGTGGATTCTGGCCTGGCTGACGGCGACCCCGGTGCGGGTGGTGCGCGCGGCGCTGCGCCGCGTCGAGCAGGGCAACCTGCGCGGCAACCTGGTGGTCTTCGACGGGACCGAGCTCGGCGAGCTGCAGCGCGGGTTCAACGCGATGGTCGACGGCCTGCGCGAACGCGAACGCGTGCGCGACCTTTTCGGCCGGCACGTCGGTCGCGAGGTTGCCCTGGCCGCCGAACGCGAGCGACCGAAACTGGGCGGCGAAGAACGACACGTCGCCGTCGTCTTCATCGACATCGTCGGCTCCACCCAACTGGTCACTACGCAGCCCCCGACCGAAGTTGTCGAAGTGCTCAACCGATTTTTCGCGATCGTCGTCGACGAAGTGGACCGCCATCGCGGCCTGGTCAACAAGTTCGAAGGCGATGCCTCGCTTGCCATTTTCGGAGCGCCGAATCATCTTGACTCACCCGAGGACGAGGCACTCGGCGCGGCGCGGTGCATCGCGAAACGGCTCGCCCACGACATGTGCGAGCTCAAGGCGGGCATCGGCGTGGCGGCGGGCCAGGTCGTCGCCGGCAACGTGGGCGCCAAGGAACGGTTCGAATACACCGTGATCGGCGAACCGGTCAACGAGGCCGCACGGCTGTGCGAAGTGGCCAAGTCCCGTCCCGGCGGATTGCTCGCGACGGCCGACGCGCTCGAGGGCGCGAGCGAAGAGGAAAGAGCGCGTTGGTCTTTGGGCGAGACGGTGACCCTTCGGGGGCACGAGCGTCCGACCCGGCTGGCCTTCCTCGCCGACGCGCAGTAAATTCGGGTGACAACGCCTGTGGTCAACGCCCGTCAGCAGCCTCGATAGAAATGCGTTATCGGACAATAGAAATCGCGCCTTGACCGCCGCGTGAGACCGCGCCAATAGTGACGACGGGACGGAGCTCCGTGCCCGCGTCAGAAGGGTGCACCTTGACAACCGTTGCGTTGCTTGATCGTTCGAGAATCGTTGCCGGGCCCCGATGGAACCGCTGGCTGGTGCCGCCCGCCGCGCTGTCCATCCATCTGGCCATCGGCTCGGCCTACGCCTGGAGCGTCTTCAAGATCCCGCTGGAGAAATCGCTGCACGTCTCCGGAACCGCGAGCGCGATGCCGTTCACCGTCGCCATTGTGATGCTGGGCCTTTCGGCCGCGGCGTTCGGCACGCGGGTGGACCACTACGGACCGCGCTGGGCCATGGTGGTTGCCACTGTGTGCTTTTGCAGCGGGTTGCTGATCGCCGGATGCGGAGTTTCGGTTCACCAATACTGGCTCGTCGTGGTGGGATACGGGGTCGTCGGAGGGGTCGGCCTCGGTATCGGCTACATCTCGCCGGTGTCGACGCTCATCAAGTGGTTTCCCGATCGGCCCGGCATGGCGACCGGCTTGGCGATCATGGGCTTTGGCGGTGGAGCCCTGATCGCGTCCCCGTGGACGAACAGCCTGCTCGACGCGTTTGGCCGCAACAGCACGACCGGCGTGGCCAGGACCTTCCTGGTGATGGGCTGTACCTATGCGGTGTTCATGGCGATGGGGTGCCTGCTGATCCGGGTGCCGGCGCCGGATTGGACGCCAGAGGGCTGGAAACCCAAGCCGCAGAAGGCCGGATCGCTGATCACGACGGCCGGTGTGTCGGCGGCCAATGCGATCAAGACGCCGCAGTTCTGGCTGTTGTGGGTGGTGCTCTGTTTCAACGTGACCGCCGGCATCGGCATCCTGGAGAAGGCCTCGCCGATTTACCAGGACTTCTTCCCCAGGGCGCCCCGCGCGGCGGCGTTGGCCTCCGCGGCCGCCGGGTTCGTCGCGCTGCTGTCGCTGGCCAACATGCTCGGCCGGATCGGCTGGTCGTCGTTGTCGGATGCGCTGGGCCGCAAGAACATGTATCGGCTATACCTCGGCGGCGGTGCCCTCCTCTATCTCACGTTGGCCCTGACGACCAATTCCAGCAAGCTGACCTTCCTGCTGTGCACCGTGCTGATCCTGTCGTTCTACGGCGCGGGGTTTTCGACCGTTCCCGCGTACCTGCGTGACCTGTTCGGCACCCACGAGGTCGGCGCCATCCACGGCAGGCTGCTGACGGCCTGGTCGGTCGCGGGCGTGCTGGGCCCGCTGATTGTGAACGCCATCGCCGACTCGCAGAAGGCGGCCGGGAAACACGGACCCGACCTCTACATCGTGTCGTTCAGCGTGATGATCGCGCTCCTGGTCGTCGGGCTGGTCTGCAACGAGCTGATCAGGCCGGTGGCCGCCAAGCATCACGTGCCCGCCCCGCCCGGCGACGCCGCGGCGCCCGAGACCATTTCGGATCTTCAGCCGGAGGCACACGCATGACAAAGCCGATCCCCGACCGTCGTATCGGTCCCGCCCTCATCGCGCTGGCCTGGGTGTGGGTCGCCGTCCCCTTCACTTATGGGGTCTGGCAACTCTTTTCGAAGATCGGCCAGTTGTTCGGCGCCTGAGCGGAAGCCCGTTTCCCTCACCAACAGCACCGCGAGCGCCACGCCGCCGAGGATGAGGGCGCCCACGAACCAGACCGTGGCCGGCCAGCCGCCGGCGCCGTAGACCAGCCCGCCGAAAGCGCCGGCGACCGACCCGCCCAGGTAGTAGCTGAACAGGTAGAGCGCCGACGCCTCGGCGCGATCCCGGCGTGCTGCCGCGCCCACCCACCCGCTGGCCACGGTGTGCGCGGCGAAGAATCCGCCGGTGAACACGCCGAGCCCGACGACCACCGCGAGGACTGAGTGCGGCACGGTCAGCGCCAGGCCGGCCACCGTGATCGGCAGGGCGCCGCCCAGCACCAGCGCGCGTCCGTGGCGGTCGGCCAGCCGACCCGCCATCACCGACGTCCAGGTGCCGGCCAAATACAGCACGAACAATAGCCCGACGAGCGACGGCGCCAGTCCGAACGGCGGGGCGGTCAACCGGTAACCAAGGTAGTTGTACACCGTGACGAAGCCACCCATGAGCGTGAATCCCAACGCGAAAAGCTTCAGCAACACGGGGTTTCGCAGATGGGCGGCGAGGTTGCGCGCAGTGGCGCGCGCGTTTGCGGCCTTCGGGGTGAAGAACTGCGACCGGGGCACCAGGACGGCGAAGACCGCCGTGCCGGCCAGCGTCGTCAGCGAGCACACCAACAGCGCGACCCGCCAATTGCTGACATCGACGACCAGCGAAGGGACGATCCGCCCGGTCAGCCCACCGACTGTGGTCCCGGCGATGTACCGTCCCATCGCCGAACCGAGCGACGACGCGTGCACCTCCTCGGCGAGGAAAGCCATTGCGACCGCCGGTATCCCGGCGAGCGCGACGCCGTGCAGTGCGCGCCCCGCGAGCAGCACGCCGAGCGAGGGGCTGAACGGCAACAGCAACCCGATCACGCTCGAGGCGACCCCCGACGTCAGCATCACGGGGATGCGCCCGTAGCGCTCGGAAAGCACGCTCGCGGGGATGATCGACAGCGCCAGCACTCCCGTCGTCAACGCGACCGTCAACGCGGCGGTGGCGGGGCTGATCCGGTAATAGGTCGAGAGGGCCGGCAGCAGGGCCTGGGTGCAGTACATCGCGGCGAAACTGGCCAGGCCGGCGCCGTAGAGCGCCGCGGTCACCCGCCGGTATCCGCTACTTCCGACTCGGTGGGCGGTAGGACGCGAGGTCGCGCGAGGCATGACAACGATGCTCCGCGCCGGAGCCCGGGGAAAGGAAATGAATTGTTTGCTGAGTTATGATGCATTTATCGCATAAGTAGAGGTGACAGTGTTGGTTGAGGGCGACTACGAGTGGTTCGTCACACTCGCGGAGCTGCAGCACGTCACCTCCGCGGCGGAACAGCTCCATATCGCGCAGCCGACACTCACCCGGATGTTGGCGCGCCTGGAACGCCGGCTGGGCGTCGCGCTGTTCGAGCGCCGCGGCAGGCGCCTCGCGCTTAATACCTACGGCCGCATCTTTTACGAACACGCGCGCCGGGCACAGGTTGAGCTCGATTCGGCCCGACGGGCGATCGAGGACCTGACGAATCCGGCGGTCAGTGAGATCCGGCTGGGGTTCTTGAGTTCGTTCGGGTCGACGGTGGTGCCGCGCTTGATCGCGGCGTTCACCGCGGCATCACCGCGCGTGGCATTCACGCTCGAGGAAGGTGCGGCCGAATCCATCGGGGAGCTGGTGCAATCCGGGTCGGTGGACGTCGGGGTGGTTTCGCCGCGGCCGCGAGGACCGGAGTTTGCCTGGCGCAGTCTGTTTCGTCAGCGGCTCGGCGTCGCCGTCCCGCGCGGGCACCGGCTCACGGCCGCCGCGGTGGTGTGCATGACCGACCTGGCCGACGAACCTTTCGTGGCCATGCATCCCGGGTTCGGCATGCGGCGGCTGCTCGACGAGCTATGCGCCGCAGCGCAATTCCAGCCGCGGATCGTCCTGCAATCGGCCAACCTCACCACAACCGCGGGGCTGGTCGCCGCGGGACTGGGCATCAGCCTGGTGCCCATCGACGGCACCGAGCACGCGCCCGGGATGAGTGTGCTGCCATTGGCCGACGCCGACGCCTACCGCGACGTCGGGATGATCTGGAATTCCGGTCGCCCGCTGTCCCGCCCGGCGCGCGACTTCATCGCGTCCGCCGCGACCCTGTGAAAGCAGCAACCCAGCGACCGGCCGCCCGCCCACGATCATGTCGCTTTTCCGCCAGTTTTGTCGGTGGGCGGGTGTAACTGTGGAACCGTGCACGAAGATTTCGAGCGCTGCTACCGGGCCGTCCAGTCCAAGGACGCCCGCTTCGACGGCTGGTTCGTCACCGCGGTGTTGACGACGCGGATCTATTGCCGGCCCAGCTGCCCGGTGCGGCCACCCTTCGCCCGCAACGTGCGGTTCTATCCGACCGCGGCGGCAGCGCAGAAAGCCGGATTCCGCGCCTGCAAGCGATGCCGTCCCGACGCGTCGCCCGGATCACCCGAATGGAACATGCGCGGCGACGTTGTCGCGCGCACCATGCGGCTGATCGCGGACGGCACGGTGGACCGGGAAGGCGTGGGCGGACTCGCGGGCCGCCTCGGTTACACGACCCGTCAGCTGGAGCGCCTCCTGCAGGCCGAGGTCGGCGCCGGGCCACTGGCGCTGGCCCGCGCACAACGGGCGCAGACCGCCCGGGTGCTCATCGAGACCACGGACCTACCGTTCGGCGATGTCGCCTTCGCCGCCGGGTTTTCCAGTATCCGCCAGTTCAACGACACCGTGCGTCTGGTGTTCGAGGTCACACCGACGGTGTTGCGCAAACGCGCCGCGGCGCGGTCGACGTCGGACACCAATTCGCCTGGGGCGCTGTGCCTCCGGCTACCGGTGCGCACGCCGTTCGCGTACGAGGGCGTATTCGGTCACCTCGCGGCCGGCATGGTGCCCGGCTGTGAGGAGGTCCGCGACGGCGCATACCGGCGCAGCCTCCGGCTGCCCCGGGGCGGCGCCGTCGTGACGCTGACGCCGGCCGTCGACCACGTGCGCTGCCAACTGACGCTCGACGACTTCCGCGACCTCACCACCGCGATCGCCCGCTGCCGGCGGTTGCTGGACCTCGACGCCGACCCCGAAGCCGTGGTGGACGCGCTGGCGGCCGACCCCGAGCTGGCACCGGTGGTGAAAAAGGCCCCGGGGCAACGGATTCCGCGCACCGTCGACGAGGCCGAGCTCGCCGTGCGCGCCGTGCTCGGCCAACAGGTGTCGACCAAGGCCGCGAGAACGCATGCGGGCAGGCTGGTCGCGGCCTACGGGACCCCTATCAAGGACCCCGCGGGCGCACTGACCCACACCTTCCCGTCCGTCGAACAGCTGGCGGAGATCGATCCGATCCACCTGGCGGTCCCCGCGGCCCGGCAACGAACGCTCACCGCGCTGGTCGCGGGGCTCGCCGACGGAAGCATCGTCCTGGACGCGGGCAGCGACTGGAACAGCGCCCGCGCCCAGCTGCTGGCGCTGCCGGGCGTCGGTCCCTGGACCGCGGAGGTGATCGCGATGCGCGCCCTGGGCGACCCGGACGCCTTTCCCGCCAGCGACCTCGGACTCCGCTTGGCCGCAGAGGAACTCGGGTTACCCGCGGATCAGCGAAGGCTCGCCGAGCGCAGCGCGCGTTGGCGACCCTGGCGCTCCTACGCCACCCAGCACCTCTGGACCACCCTCGAGCATCCGGTAAACCATTGGCCACCTACGTCTTCAGAGGAGGTCGCATGATCCGCTACCGCACCATCGACAGCCCGATCGGATTCCTGACCCTGGCCGGGCACGGGTCGGTTCTGACGAATCTGCGAATGGTCGACCAGACGTACGAACCCGACCGCGCCGACTGGTCGCCGGACCCGCGGGCCTTCGACGATGCCGTCGAACAACTGATCGCGTACTTCGCCGGCGAGCGCACCGAGTTCGACATCGAGCTCGAGCTGGGTGGCACCGAATTCCAGCGGCGGGTATGGAATGCGCTCTTGACGATCCCGTATGGCGAGACCCGTTCGTATGGGGAGATCGCCGACCAGATCGGGGCCCCGGGATCCGCGCGGGCCGTCGGCTGGGCCAACGGCCACAATCCGATCGCCATCGTCGTCCCTTGTCACCGGGTGATCGGCGCCAATGGAAGCCTGACCGGGTTCGGTGGCGGGCTCGACCGAAAGCGCACCCTTCTCGAATTGGAAAAGCGCAGCGAGAATTTGACGCTATTCGATTAATAGCGAATGCAAAAACACCCCCGTTGCCGGGGGTGTTTTTGTATATGTTCGGCGGTGTCCTACTTTTCCACCCGAGTGGGCAGTATCATTGGCGCTGACAGGCTTAGCTTCCGGGTTCGGGATGGGACCGGGCGTTTCCCTGTCGCTGTGGCCGCCGTAACTCTATTTAAATGTATTGGTGGGGGGTGTGGTGCGCCACGACATTTCTGTCAGGCGCTGGAATGTGGTTGCGAGTTTGTGTTTGGTAAGTTTTCGGCCGGTTAGTGCCAGTTCCCTACACCCATTGCTGAGCTTCTAGGTCTGGCCTATCGAACCCGTGTTCTGCGGGGGGCCTTATCCCTCTAAAAGGGTGAGAAACCTGATCTTGGAGAAGGTTTCCCGCTTAGATGCTTTCAGCGGTTATCCTGTCCGAACGTAGCTATCCAGCGGTGCCCCTGGTGGGACAACTGGTGCACTAGAGGTTCGTCCGTCCCGGTCCTCTCGTACTAGGGACAGGTTTCCTCAAGTTTCTGACGCGCGCGGCGGATAGAGACCGAACTGTCTCACGACGTTCTAAACCCAGCTCGCGTGCCGCTTTAATGGGCGAACAGCCCAACCCTTGGGACCTGCTCCAGCCCCAGGATGCGACGAGCCGACATCGAGGTGCCAAACCATCCCGTCGATATGGACTCTTGGGGAAGATCAGCCTGTTATCCCCGGGGTACCTTTTATCCGTTGAGCGACACCCCTTCCACTCGGGGGTGCCGGATCACTAATCCCGACTTTCGTCCCTGCTTGACGTGTAGGTCTCGCAGTCAAGCTCCCTTGTGCATTTACACTCAACACCTGATTGCCGTCCAGGTTGAGGGAACCTTTGGGCGCCTCCGTTACATTTTAGGAGGCAACCGCCCCAGTTAAACTACCCGCCAGGCACTGTCCGTGAACCCGATAAGGGTTCGACGTTAGGTGTCCAATACGATCAGAGTGGTATTTCAACAACGACTCCGCCCCAACTGGCGTTGGGGTTTCACAGTCTCCCACCTATCCTACACAAACCGTACCGAACACCAATACCAAGTTGTAGTGAAGGTCCCGGGGTCTTTTCGTCCTGCCGCGCGTAACGAGCATCTTTACTCGTAGTGCAATTTCGCCGAGTCTATGGTTGAGACAGTCGAGAAGTCGTTACGCCATTCGTGCAGGTCGGAACTTACCCGACAAGGAATTTCGCTACCTTAGGATGGTTATAGTTACCACCGCCGTTTACTGGGGCTTAAATTCTCCGCTTCACCCTTGCGGGTTAACGGGTCCTCTTAACCTTCCAGCACCGGGCAGGCGTCAGTCCGTATACATCGTCTTGCGACTTCGCACGGACCTGTGTTTTTAGTAAACAGTCGCTTCTCGCTGGTTTCTGCGACCGGATCCCGCTCCCAGCGCAAGGCTGTTCACGGTGTTCCGGCCCCCCTTCTCCCGAAGTTACGGGGGCATTTTGCCGAGTTCCTTAACCATAGTTATCTCGTACGCCTCGGTATGCTCTACCTGACCACCTGTGTCGGTTTGGGGTACGGGCCGTGTGTGTGCTCGCTAGAGGCTTTTCTTGGCAGCAGAGGATCACCGAATTCGCCTCAATCGGCTATGCATCACCTCTCAGGAATATGAGCGACGGATTTGCCTATCGCTCTCCCTACAGGTTTGCCCCAGTATTACCACTGACTGGTACGGCTACCTTCCTGCGTCACCCCATTGCTTGACTACTACCAATCCGGGTCCCACGCAGCCGGTGATCTTCGCACCCCGAAGGGATTGATAGACCACCTTTTGGGTGGTTAGCAGAATTGATTCATCACGGGCGCCCACACACGGGTACGGGAATATCAACCCGTTGTCCATCGACTACGCCTGTCGGCCTCGCCTTAGGTCCCGACTCACCCTGGGCGGACTGGCCTGGCCCAGGAACCCTTGGTCTTACGGCGGGCAAGGTTCTCACTTGCCTTATCGCTACTCATGCCTGCATTCTCACTCCCCCACCCTCCACCACCGGTCACCCGGCGGCTTCGCTGAATGGGGGACGCTCCCCTACCCAACCTTGCGGTTGTCGCGGCTTCGGCGGTGTGCTTGAGCCCCGCTACATTATCGGCGCACAATCACTTGACCAGTGAGCTATTACGCACTCTTTCAAGGGTGGCTGCTTCTAAGCCAACCTCCTGGTTGTCTCTGCGACTGCACATCCTTTCCCACTTAGCACACGCTTTGGGGCCTTAGCCGGCGATCTGGGCTGTTTCCCTTTCGACGTACGGAGCTTATCCCCCGCCGTCTCACTGCCACGCTATACACCACGGCATTCGGAGTTTGGCTGACGTCAGTAACCTAGTAGGGCCCATCGGCCATCCAGTAGCTCTACCTCCGTGGTGAAACACGCAACGCTGCACCTAAATGCATTTCGGGGAGAACCAGCTATCACGGAGTTTGATTGGCCTTTCACCCCTACCCACAACTCATCCCCTCAGTCTTCAACCTAAGTGGGTTCGGGCCTCCACGCGGTCTTACCCGCGCTTCACCCTGGCCATGGGTAGATCACTCCGCTTCGGGTCCAGAACACGCCACTACACCCCAAAGGGGATGCGCCCTATTCAGACTCGCTTTCGCTGCGGCTACCCCACACGGGTTAACCTCGCGACGTGTCCCTGACTCGCAGGCTCATTCTTCAAAAGGCACGCCATCACCCCACGAGGAGGCTCTGACGGATTGTAGGCACACGGTTTCAGGTACTCTTTCACTCCCCTCCCGGGGTACTTTTCACCATTCCCTCACGGTACTAATCCGCTATCGGTCATCGAGAAGTATTTAGGCTTACCGGGTGGTCCCGGCAGATTCACAGCAGATTCCACGGGCCCGCTGCTACTCGGGAGTTGATACAAGGTAGGTGCCGAGTTTTCGCGTACCGGGCTCTCACCGTCTATGGCGGACCATCCCAGGCCACTTCCGCTAACTACGACACTTTCTGACTACCTCCCAGCCAGGTAGAGCTGAGGTGTATCAATCCCACAACCCCGCACACACAACCCCTACCCGGTTACACATGCGTGCGGTTTAGCCATGTTCCGCGTTCGCTCGCCACTACTAACGGAATCACAATTGTTTTCTTCTCCTACGGGTACTGAGATGTTTCACTTCCCCGCGTTCCCTCCCGCACCCTATATATTCAGATGCGGGTAACACGACATCACTCGTGCTGGGTTTCCCCATTCGGAAATCCTCGGATCAACGCTCGGTTGACAGCTCCCCGAGGCATATCGCAGCCTCCCACGTCCTTCATCGGCTCTCGATGCCAAGGCATCCACCATGCGCCCTTAAGCACTTACAAAACACAAAAACCAAAGAAAAATTACACATTTCAACGAATCCGCCGCACTCCATTTCGGAGGCAACGCATTCGTTTAGATGCTCGCAACCACTATCCAGTTCTCAAACACCACACCCCACCACCAAGATGGGGGGACAAGCACTCAATCGATCCGAGTGTTGCCTCAGGGCCCAATAGTGTGTCTGGCAATCATTTGCTGTTGCGCACCCGGTCCCGCCCACTACAGGCGGGAACCCCTCACGGCTTGCACCCCACCAATTGGGGTGCTTTTCGTGGTGCTCCTTAGAAAGGAGGTGATCCAGCCGCACCTTCCGGTACGGCTACCTTGTTACGACTTCGTCCCAATCGCCGATCCCACCTTCGACAGCTCCCTCCCAAAGGGTTAGGCCACTGGCTTCGGGTGTTACCGACTTTCATGACGTGACGGGCGGTGTGTACAAGGCCCGGGAACGTATTCACCGCAGCGTTGCTGATCTGCGATTACTAGCGACTCCGACTTCACGGGGTCGAGTTGCAGACCCCGATCCGAACTGAGACCGGCTTTAAAAGGATTCGCTTAACCTTGCGGCATCGCAGCCCTTTGTACCGGCCATTGTAGCATGTGTGAAGCCCTGGACATAAGGGGCATGATGACTTGACGTCATCCCCACCTTCCTCCGAGTTGACCCCGGCAGTCTCTCACGAGTCCCCGCCATTACGCGCTGGCAACATGAGACAAGGGTTGCGCTCGTTGCGGGACTTAACCCAACATCTCACGACACGAGCTGACGACAGCCATGCACCACCTGCACACAGGCCACAAGGGAACCGACATCTCTGCCGGCGTCCTGTGCATGTCAAACCCAGGTAAGGTTCTTCGCGTTGCATCGAATTAATCCACATGCTCCGCCGCTTGTGCGGGCCCCCGTCAATTCCTTTGAGTTTTAGCCTTGCGGCCGTACTCCCCAGGCGGGGTACTTAATGCGTTAGCTACGGCACGGATCCCAAGGAAGGAAACCCACACCTAGTACCCACCGTTTACGGCGTGGACTACCAGGGTATCTAATCCTGTTCGCTCCCCACGCTTTCGCTCCTCAGCGTCAGTTACTGCCCAGAGACCCGCCTTCGCCACCGGTGTTCCTCCTGATATCTGCGCATTCCACCGCTACACCAGGAATTCCAGTCTCCCCTGCAGTACTCCAGTCTGCCCGTATCGCCCGCACGCTCACAGTTAAGCCGTGAGATTTCACGAACAACGCGACAAACCACCTACGAGCTCTTTACGCCCAGTAATTCCGGACAACGCTCGCACCCTACGTATTACCGCGGCTGCTGGCACGTAGTTGGCCGGTGCTTCTTCTGCAGGTACCGTCACTTGCGCTTCGTCCCTGCTGAAAGAGGTTTACAACCCGAAGGCCGTCATCCCCCACGCGGCGTCGCTGCATCAGGCTTGCGCCCATTGTGCAATATTCCCCACTGCTGCCTCCCGTAGGAGTCTGGGCCGTATCTCAGTCCCAGTGTGGCCGGACACCCTCTCAGGCCGGCTACCCGTCGTCGCCTTGGTAGGCCGTCACCCCACCAACAAGCTGATAGGCCGCGGGCCCATCCCACACCGCAAAAGCTTTCCACCCCAAGGCATGCGCCTCGGGGTCCTATCCGGTATTAGACCCAGTTTCCCAGGCTTATCCCGAAGTGCAGGGCAGATTACCCACGTGTTACTCACCCGTTCGCCACTCGAGTACCCCCGAAGGGGCCTTTCCGTTCGACTTGCATGTGTTAAGCACGCCGCCAGCGTTCGTCCTGAGCCAGGATCAAACTCTCCAAACAAAAACCCCTCGACAACGAGGTGAATTTACAATCAGAGAAAATCTGACCTAACAAAAGACACCAATATTACTGGCATCAAAAAACGACCATACCCACACACGGGGGGTGTAAGTATGGTCAAAAACAACAACAAAATAAAAAGACCAAACACACTATTGAGTTCTCAAACAACACTCGCGCTTGTTTTCGCCCGCTTCCGGGCAACCCTGCCAGCTTAATACCGGTCTGGCGGAGGCGTCAAGCCCCAGTTTTGGCCATCTCATTGTGGTGACCGCTGCGGGGCAGCCGTGCCAGGCTAGTACCGATCCGGCGAGGGAGTCAAGGCCCCGGTTTCGGCCATCTTCGTGAGGTGACCGCCCTTGTGGGGCACTGACTTTGACTACTCTACCCGCTCGATCTCCGCTCCCAAAATCGCGAGGTTCTCCACGAACAACGGATAGCCGCGATCGATGTGAAAGACGTCGTGGACCTCGGTATCGCCGTCGGCGACCAGCCCCGCCAGCACCAGGCCGGCGCCGGCCCGGATGTCCGAACACCAGACCGGGGCGCTGGACAGTTGCGGCAGGCCACGCACGACGGCGTGGTGCCCGTCGGTGCGGGCGTCGGCTCCCAGCCGGATCATCTCCTCGACGAACCGGAACCGCGCCTCGAACACGTTCTCGGTGATCATCGAGGTGCCGTCGGCGATCGACGCCAGCGCGATCGCCATGGGCTGCAGGTCGGTCGGAAATCCGGGGAACGGCAACGTCGCCACGTTGACGGCCTTTGGGCGCTCGTACTGGGTGACCCGGAAGCTGTTGTCGGTCTGGGTGACGGTCGCGCCCGCGTCGTGCAGCTTGTGCAGCACTACCTGCAGGTGGGCCGGGTCGACGCCGGTGACCTCGATGTCGCCGCGGGTCATCGCGGCGGCGATGCCCCAGGTGGCGGCGACGATGCGGTCCCCGATCACGCGGTGCTCGGTGGGGTGCAGTCGCGGGACGCCGGTGATCGTCATGGTCGGCGAACCGGCGCCCTCGATCTGCGCGCCCATCTGGTTGAGCATCGTGCACAGGTCCACCACGTCGGGTTCGCGCGCCGCGTTGTGGATCGTGGTGACGCCCTCCGCCACGACGGCGGCCATCAGAATGTTCTCGGTGGCGCCGACGGAGGGGAACTCCAACTGAATTTCCGCGCCGCGCAACGTTTCTGCCTGAGCAACCACGCACCCGTGCTCGATGTTGCACTGCGCGCCCAGCTGCCGCAGGCCGGCCTGATGCATGTCCAGCGGCCGGGAACCGATCGCGTCGCCGCCCGGCAGCGCGACCCTGGCGCGCTTGCACCGGCCGACAAGTGGCCCGAGCACGCAAACGGAGGCGCGGAACTGTCGCACCGCGGCGAAGTCGGCGTCGTACTTGGGTTCGTCGGGCGAGGTGATGCGGGCGACGTCGCCGTCGAGTTCGACGGTGGCACCCAGGCCGCGCAACACCTCCGCCATCAGCGGAACGTCGAGGATGTCCGGGCAGTTGGTGATGGCGCTGGTGCCCTCGGCCAGCAGGGTCGCCGCCATCAGCTTGAGCACGCTGTTCTTGGCGCCCCCCACAGCGACTTCGCCTGACAACCGGGTGCCGCCGGTCACCACGAATCGCTCAGCCACCCGCGTCAGTCTAGTGAAGCGGTATCGGCTTGTCAGTCAGCCGGGCGCCGCATGCCGAGTACCGTTTGGCCCATGGCGATCCACCTGACCCGCATCTATACCCGAACCGGCGACGACGGCACGACCGGATTGAGCGATTTTTCACGGGTCTCAAAAAACGACACGCGCCTGGTCGCATACGCGGACTGTGACGAGGCCAACTCCGCGATCGGCGTCGCGATCGCCCTCGGCCAACCCGACGAGGACATCGCCGGCGTGCTGCGCCAGATCCAGAACGACTTGTTCGACGCCGGCGCGGATCTGTCCACCCCCGTGGTGGAGAACCCCGAACATCCCCCGCTGCGGGTCGCCCAGTCCTACGTCGATCGGCTCGAGGCGTGGTGTGATAAATATAACGAGCCCCTGCCGGCGCTGAATTCCTTTGTGCTGCCCGGTGGTTCGCCATTGTCGGCGCTGTTGCACGTCGCCCGCACCGTGGTGCGGCGGGCCGAGCGCTCGGCGTGGTCCGCGCTCGATTCCCACCCGGACGGGGTCAGCGTGCTGCCGGCCAAATACCTGAACCGGCTGTCGGACCTGCTGTTCATCCTGGCGCGGGTGGCCAACCCCGGCGGGGACGTCCTCTGGCGACCCGGCGGCGGCGCGGCGAACGCGGACTAAACGAAAGTTTCGGTGATGCAACAGAATCGGTCGATCCCGCCGGTGACGGTGATCCCGGTGCTGGTCTACCCGGACGTGCGCGCGGCGGTGGACTGGCTCGGAGCCGCCTTCGGCTTCGTCGAGCGAACTCGGATCGGCGACAGCCACCGGGCGCAGCTCAGCATCGACGCGGGCGGGGCAATGATCGTCGCGGACGTGGCCGGTGAGCGGCACGCGCCGGCGGCGGGCGTCGTCACGCACGAGATCAAGGTCCGGGTCGACGACGTGGACGGCCGGTTCGAGCGCGCTCGGGCGGCCGGGGCGAAGGTGATCGAGCCGCCCGTCGACCGCGAGTACGGCGAACGGGAGTGCACCGTCGAGGATCTCGCGGCGCATCGCTGGCAGTTCACCGAGACGGTGCGCGACGTCGCGCCCGAAGAATACGGGTGTCAGACCGTCAGCCCGTGGTAGTCAGACGCTGCGGCGGCGGGCGCGCGGTGAGGGCCGCGACTCCAGCCATGACAGGAACGCGGTCAGTGCGCCCTTGTCGAGCGCGAGCTCGTAACCCGACCGGCGGTCCTGCGTCGTGTCGCGCAGCTCCAGCACGACGATTTCGTCGGTCATGATGTCGAATTCGTCGCCGCGCGGCGCACGCCGGGCGACGATCTCCACGCCGCGCCGGCTGAGGCGGCGGTCCGGCCACAACCGCAAACTGGACAGCCGGTAGAACGCGGCCTCGCCGCCGCGGTACCGGATCACCCCGTGCCGCCAACCGTGACCGCCGACGGCGGGGATGTCCCGCATGATTCCTGCGGTTCCGCCCTGGCGCAGCTTCAACAGCCGATAGCTCAGCGCGAGGACGGCGGCGCCTAACAACACGACGAGCACGACCATGCCGATCATGGGCGCGCTCATCGGCAATTAGTCGATCGCGCCGACGGCGCGCAGTCTGGCGCGCCCCCTGGCGGCAATGCGGGGATCGTCGGACTCGGCGTCTTCCCGGGCCGAACTCTCGTCGATCTCCGACTCGAACTCCGCGGATTCGGCGAGGACTGTGACGGTCTCCTCGGTGACCGACAGGAACCCGCCGTCCACCGCGATCCGCAGGTCGTCCTCGCCTTCGCGTTCGACACGCACCATGGCGTCGTCAACCAACTGCGCCACCAGCGGGATGTGCCGGGGCAGGATCCCGATCTCGCCGACGGTGGTGCGGGTGAACAGGAACGTTGCCTCACCCGACCAGATCTTTCGGTCGACGGCGACTATCTCAACGTTCAATTCGGCCATACCACTGTGCCTTTCGACTCATGCCCTCAGGAATCGAGCTTGGCGCCGAAGCTTTCGGCTTTCTTGGCCAGGTCGTCGAGGCCACCGATCAGGAAGAAGGCCTGCTCGGGGATGTGGTCGAAGTCGCCCTTGGTCAGCTTGTCGAACGCCTCGATGGTCTCCTTCACCGGCACCGTGGAACCCGGCTGACCGGTGAACTGCTCGGCCGCCATCATGTTCTGCGACAGGAACCGCTCGATGCGCCGCGCCCGGTTGACCAGCTGCTTGTCCTCTTCGGACAGCTCGTCGATGCCGAGGATGGCGATGATGTCCTGAAGGTCCTTGTAGCGCTGCAGGATTCGGATGACTTCCTGCGCCACCCGGTAGTGCTCGTCGCCGACGACGCCTGGGTCGAGGATGGTCGAGCTCGACGCCAGCGGGTCCACCGCGGGGAAGATGCCCTTGGAGAACACCGAACGCGACAGCTCGGTGGTGGCGTCCAGGTGCGCGAACGTCGTCGCGGGCGCCGGGTCGGTGTAGTCGTCCGCGGGCACGTAAACCGCTTGCATGGACGTGATCGAGCGCCCACGCGTCGAGGTAATCCGCTCCTGCAGCTCGCCCATCTCGTCGGCCAGCGTGGGCTGGTAGCCCACCGCCGACGGCATGCGGCCGAGCAGGGTCGACACCTCGGAGCCCGCCTGGGTGAACCGGAAGATGTTGTCGATGAACAGCAGCACGTCCTGGCCCGCCTCGTCGCGGAACCACTCCGCCATCGTCAGCGCGGACAGCGCCACCCGCATACGGGTGCCGGGCGGCTCGTCCATCTGACCGAACACCAGCGCGGTGTCCTTCAGCACGTCAGCTTCCTTGAGCTCGACCCACAGGTCGTTGCCCTCGCGGGTGCGCTCGCCCACCCCGGCGAAAACCGAAGTACCACCGAAGTTTCGGGCGATGCGGTTGATCATCTCCTGGATGAGCACCGTCTTGCCGACGCCGGCACCACCGAACAGGGCGATCTTGCCGCCGCGGACGTACGGGGTCAGCAGGTCGACGACCTTCAGGCCGGTCTCGAGCATCTCGGTGCGCGGCTCGAGCTCCTCGAAGGCCGGCGGCTTGCGGTGGATCGACCAGTGGTCGAATTCTTCGCCGTAGCCCGGCTTGTCCAGGCAGTCGCCCAGGGCGTTGAAGACGTGGCCCTTGACGCCCTCACCGACCGGCACCGAGATCGAGTTGCCGGTGTCGGTGACCTCGACGCCGCGCACCAGGCCATCGGTGGGCTGCAGGGAGATCGTGCGAACCAGGTTGTCGCCCAGGTGCTGTGCGACTTCGAGCGTGAGCGTCTTCTTGAGCTCCTCGAAGGTGATGTCGGCGTGCAGCGCGTTGAACAGGTCGGGCACGGAGCCGCGCGGGAACTCGACGTCGACGACCGGACCGGTGACGCGCACGACGCGGCCGCTGGTGTCGGTGTCTTTCGAGTCTTTGGTCTTCTCGTCAGTAGCAGTCATGTCTCTTCTTCCTCGTGTGCTACTTGGCGTCCGCGAGCGCGTTTGCGCCGCCGACGATTTCGCTGATCTCCTGGGTGATCTGGGCCTGCCGCTCGCGGTTCGCCATCAGCGTCAGTTCTTTGATGAGGTCGTCCGCGTTGTCGGTGGCCGACTTCATCGCACGTTGGCGTGACGCCAGCTCCGACGCCGCCGCCTCCAGCAGCGCCGCGTACACGCGGGTGGTGAGGTACCGCGGCAGCAGCGCCTCGAACAGTGTCGTCGCGTCCGGCTCGAAGGAGTAGAGGGTGTGCAGTTCCTCCTCCTCCTCGACGTACTCCACCACCAGCGGGGCGATGCGGTGCGCCACAGCCGTTTGCGACATCATCGACTTGAACTCCGAGTACACGATGTGCAGTTCATCGACGCCCCGGTCATCGTCGGACAGCTGATCCTCGTCGTCCCCGGTGCCCTTCATGAAGGTGTCGACCAGGGTGGTGGCGATCTCCGCGGCATTTTCGTACTGGGGTTGCTCGGAGAAACCCGCCCACGACTCGGTGATGTCCCAGTTGCGGAATTTGAAGTAGTTCAGCGCCTTACGGCCCACCGTGTAGAGGACCGGCGTCTTTCCTTCCTCCCTGAGCAGGGCGAACAGCTCCTCGGAGCGACGAAAGACGCTGGAGTTGTACGCACCGCACAAGCCACGGTCGGAGGACACCACCAGAACGCCGGCCCGCTTCGGGTCTTCCCGCTCCACCAGCAAGGGGTGGTCCAGCGCAGCTTCCTCCGACAGAGTGGTGAGCATCGCGGTGATCTGGAACGCGTAGGGGCGCGCGGATTCCAGCCGTGCCTGCGCCTTACCGATGCGCGAGGTCGCGATCATCTCCTGGGCCTTGGTGATCTTTTTGATCGACCCGGCCGATCGGATCCGGCCGCGCAGTTCGCGAAGTGTCGCCGCCATTGTTAGCTACTTCTTGTCCTTCTTGGAGTCCTTGGATTCCTTCTTCGGCTTTTCCTTCTTGACTTGCACCGACTCCTTTTCGAGGTCTTCCTCGTCCATCGCCTCGACATGCTCGTCCGGCACCACCGATCCGCCGTCGGAGGCCGCGAAGCCCTTCTTGAACTTCTTGATGATCTCGGTCAGCTCGTTCTCGCCCTCTTCCGAGAGCTTCTGGCTGTCCCGGATGCCGGCCAGGAACTTCTCCTCGGAAGCCCGCATGTGGTCCAGCAACTCGGTTTCGAACCGCCTGACGTCCTCGACGGGCACCGAGTCCAAGTGGCCGCCGGTGCCCAGGAAGATGGAGACCACCTGCTCCTCGACCGGCATGGGCTGGTACTGCCGCTGCTTGAGCAGTTCGACCAGCCGCTCGCCGCGCTCCAGCTGCGCCTTGGAGGTGGCGTCCAGGTCAGACGCAAACGCGGCGAAGGACTCCAGTTCGCGGTACTGCGACAGGTCCAGACGCAGCGAGCCGGCCACCTCTTTCATCGCCTTGATCTGCGCCGCGCCACCCACGCGGGACACCGAGACGCCGACGTTGATCGCCGGCCGGACGCCCTGGTTGAACAGGTCGGACTCTAAGAAGCACTGCCCGTCGGTGATCGAGATGACGTTGGTGGGGATGTAGGCCGAGATGTCGTTGGCCTTGGTTTCGATGATCGGCAGGCCCGTCAGCGAACCGCCACCGAGGTCGTCGGACAGCTTGGCGCAGCGCTCCAGCAACCGCGAGTGCAGGTAGAAGACGTCACCCGGGTAGGCCTCACGGCCCGGCGGGCGGCGCAGCAGCAGCGAAATCGCGCGGTATGCCTCGGCCTGCTTGCTCAGGTCGTCGAAGACGATCAGCACGTGCTTGCCGTCGTACATCCAGTGCTGGGCGATCGCCGAACCCGTGTAGGGCGCAAGCCATTTGAAGCCGGCGGAGTCCGACGCGGGAGCCGCGACGATGGTGGTGTAGTCCATCGCGCCGCCCTCATCGAGCGCGCGGCGGACGGCCGCGATCGTGGTGCCCTTCTGCCCGATGGCCACGTACACGCAGCGCACCTGCTTGCGCTCGTCGCCCGACTCCCAGTTCTGGCGCTGGTTGAGGATGGTGTCGATGCAGACCGCGGTCTTGCCGGTCTTGCGGTCGCCGATGATCAGCTGGCGCTGCCCGCGCCCAATCGGGGTCATCGCGTCGATGGCCTTGATCCCGGTCTGCAGCGGCTCTTTCACGCCCTGGCGCTGCACCACCGACGGCGCCTGGATCTCCAGGGCGCGCCGGATGTCGGTGTCGATGTCGCCGCGCCCGTCGATCGGCTGGCCCAGCGGGTTGACGACCCGGCCCAGGAACGCGTCGCCGACGGGGACCGACAACACCTCGCCGGTGCGCTTGACCTGTTGTCCCTCTTCGATTTTCTCGAAGTCACCCAGGATGACCGCACCGATGCTGTGCTCGTCCAGGTTGAGCGCGACGCCGAGGACTCCGCCCGGGAACTCGAGCAGCTCCTGGGTCATCACGGAGGGCAAACCTTCGACGTGCGCGATGCCGTCACCGGCGTCGACGACAGTACCGACCTCCTCGCGCGCGGTGTCGGCGGTGAAAGATCCTACGTATTCCTCGATGGCGCTTTGGATGTCGTCAGCCGAGATTGTCAAGTCTGCCATGGCTTTTCGTCTTCCTACTTGATCTTCGTCCTAGCATGCTTCGGATGGTTCTGTGTTTGTGTGGTCAGTCGGGCAGCTGGGCCTTCGCCGCGGCCAGCCGAGACGAGAGCGTCCCGTCGATCACCTCGTCGGCCACGGAGATCAACAGGCCGCCCAGCAATTCGGGATCGATCTGTAGCTGCACCGACACCGGGTGGTCGTAGATGCGGCTGAGGACCTCGGTGACACGGGTGCGTTGGGCGTCGGTGAGCTCGGCCGCCGCGCCGACCTGCGCGACGATTTCGCCGCGGCGCGCCACCGCGACCTGCGCCAAGAACTTCATGGCCTCCTCGGCCGGTTCGCCCCTCAGCAGCTCGATGGTCTGGCTCAGCAGCGCCCGCGCGACCGGGTTGACCCTGCCGCTGGCGCTGGCAAGCACCTTGCGCAGCAACTCAACTCGTCCCTCGGCGGGAGACGCGTAATCGCCCAACAGGATGGACAGTCGCGGCTGCGCGTCGAGGATGCGCGCGAACCGGAACAGCTGCTCTTCGACCTCCGCGACGCGATCCTCGCGTTCGGCAACCTCCAGCAGCGCCTGCCGCGAGATGTGCTCGATGGCGTCGACCAGGTCTGAGTTGGCCGACCAACGCTCGGAAACGGCCGCCCGCAGCACGTCCAGCGTGGCGTCGCTGACCTTGCCGGACACCAGGCGCTCGATCAGCCGGACCCGGGGCGCCGAGTCTTCGGCCGGGTCGGTGAGGTACCGGGTGACGACGATTTCGCGGTCCAGCATCTTGGCCACCGACACCAGCTCGGCGGAAAGCTTGGAAAGCGTATTGTTTTCAAGGTTTTTGGCGATGGTGCCGAATCGATCCGACAGGCTGCGCAGCGCCTCGCGACTGGCGGAGCGCATCTTCGTCATCAGCGGGTACGCGACCTCCGCGGGCGCGGGCGCCATGGCTTCGAGTTCGTCCAGGAACCGGTCGACGGTCGCCGACTGCTGGTCGGGGTCGGCGACGTAACTGCGCACCAACTCCCCTGCCTGGCGCACGGATTCGTACCCGAGCTCGAGGCGAAGCTGACGGGTCAGCTGTGCCCGCAGCAGCTCGGCCTGGCGCGCGCCCTGCGCCGCGATGCGTTCGGCCTCGACCCCGGCCTGCGCCTGCAACTGCTCCGTGATGCGTTCCGCGTCCGCGCGGGCCTCCTCGACCACCCGTTCGGCCTCTTCCTTGGCCGCCTCGACCGCCTTGCTGTGGGCGGTGGTCGACTCGGTCAGCCGGTCGGCAGCCGCGGCCGAATCGGCCAACTGCTGGCGCACCAAATCCTGTCGGGCGGCCATCATCCTGCGCACCGGCGGCACGGCGTACCGCCACACCAGCGCGACGATGACCGCGAACCCGAGCAACTGTCCGAGAAAAGTCGACATCAGCCTTACCTTGTCGCGGCGGAGGTGGTGACGTCGACGCCGAGGATCCGGCTGGCCAGGGTCGCCGACATGGTTCCGACGTTGGCGCGCAGATCCAACTCCACGGCGTCCCGTTCCCGTTTGAGTTGCTCGGAGGCCAGCTGCACCGTCGCCATCACTTCTTGCTCGGCGCGGGCCCGCGCGTCCTCGATGACCTTGCGGCCTTCGGCGCGGGCGTTGTCGCGGAAGGCCGACGCCTGCACGCGGGCCTCCTTCATGGCTTCTTCGTAATCGGCCTGGGCGGCTTCGAACTGCTCGGCCGACTTCTTGTTGTCGGCAGCGGTCTTGGCAACCATGGCGTCGCGTTCGCGCAGCACCTTGAGGATCGGCGGCACCACGAAGGTGCCGATGACGCCGAGCACGATGAGGAAGATGGCGAGCACGAAGAAGAACGTGCCGTTGGGGACAAGGAAGTTGCTGCCCCCCTTGCCTCCCTCGGCGACCACCTGGCCGGCGGCGAGCACCATGGGGTTCGGGTCACCCATCACAGCGAACTACGTGACGGGCGTGGCGAATACGAACAACGCCATGAACGCCAGGTTGATGAAGTAGGCCGCCTCAACCAGACCGACGGTGATGAAGAACGGCGTGAACAGCCGGCCCTGCGCCTCGGGTTGCCGGGCGATACCCGAAACCAGCGCGTTACCGGCGATACCGTCACCGATACCGGCTCCGATCGCGCCGCCGCCCATGATGATCCCCCCGCCGATGAGGGCACCGGCAGCGATAGTGGGGTCCATTCTTTCCTCCTTTATCCAGCTCTATCCGTTGGCTTATCTGGCTGGGCTAGTCATGGTGATCCTCCAGCTCCATGGCCTGGCTGAAGTACAAGATCGTCAGGATCGAGAAGATGAAGGCCTGGATCGCCCCGACGAACAGGTCGAACGACTTCCAGATCGCGTTTGGTGCCCACATGATGTAGGGCGGGAAGAGCGCGATCAACGCCACCAGGATGCCGCCCGCGAAGATGTTTCCAAAGAGCCGGAGCGACAACGAGATCGGCTTCGCCAATTCTTCGACCAGGTTGATCGGCGCCAGGAACGCGACGTGCCCCTTGAGCACCTTGAGCGGGTGGCCGACGATGCCCCGGCGCCAGATGCCGGCGACGTGGTAGCAGACGAAGACGAAAAGGGCCAGCGCCAGAACGTAATTGATGTCCGCCGCGGCCGACTTGAGCAACTCGGTGGTGTGGCCGGACTTGTCCGTGTACTGCAGCGGCAGCACCGACAGCCAGTTGGAGATCAGGATGAAGATGAAGATGGTGACTGCCAGCGGCAGCACGAACGGCGCGATCCGCATCCCGATGGCGCTCTCGATCTGGTTGCGCATCTGGATGGTGAGCGCCTCCCAAAACAGTTGCACCCCACTGGGAACACCGCTCGAGGTGATCTTGGCGCGCAGGAAGAACGCCAGGGCGATCACGATCACGCCGGCTATCGCGGTCGACAGCACGGTGTCGGTGTTGACGGTCAGGCCCAGCCAGGTTGCGGTGGTGTGCTCGCCGACCTCGATCTGGGAACCGGCCAGGATCGTCTCAGTCATCGCTGGTGCTCCTTCCGTCCGACCCGTCTGGGCCCAGCGCCGCGGCCGGCTCGCCCGTGCGCAGCTTCTTGTAGACCGGCACCGCGGTCGACACGACCAGGAGCACCTGGAAGAGCGCCAGGCCGAACATCGCGCCCAAGCCGTTCGGCCGGAAAACGTAGGCAATGACCAACGCGATGACGGTGATAATCGCCAGTCGGGTCGCCGAATTGAGTGCCATCGAGCTTTTCAGTGGATGCTCTTTCGCGGTGATCGATGCGACCGAACGCCGGACCAACAATGCGTTGAGCAAACCCAGTAGCAACCCGACACCGAAGAACACGCCGAGCATGAGGCGACCCGACAATCCGGCGCCGAGCATCGCGAGGGCGGTGACCGCGACGCTGATCGCCAACAGCCGAACCGGACGGAAAGCAACAGAGGGGAACACCAACGGCGCGTCCTGCGCTGGTGTCGTCACTGCAGCACCTCAATCCCAGGTAGTAAAGCGGGGAACCCTCGACCGACCGATCGGTGGCCCGCCGAGCGTATCGCACGTCACGCTGGAATCACCCAAGGGGTAGCTCCCTTTGTCGGTCGTGAGTCGGCGCGCTCGGACAAGCGTCCGAAGGGCCGGCTGGCCGGCAACCCTCAAGGTCTCTTTTTGGGGTTCTACCTGCACCGTACCATACGAAGAGCACCGCTACTACTGGGTGTCGTAGTCCTCGTCTAGTCCACGTCCGAGTAGTCGTCGCGGCGGCGCAGGAGCGGGATCGCCGTCGCCACGCCGGCGACCACGATCGCCCCCAGCATCACCGCGCCGGTGTCGCGCGGGTTGAAAAAGATTGTGCTGGCGGCGCCGAACGCGACAATGCCCACCCATAAATAGATGAGGAGCACCACCCGGCGATGCGAATGGCCAATCTGCAGCAACCGGTGATGCAGGTGCATCTTGTCCGGGCTGAATGCGCTGCGACCCGCGCGGGTGCGGCGCACGATCGCCAGCAACAGGTCGAGCATCGGCACGAAAATCACGGCCGCCACCAGCAGGAACGGTGACAGCAGAGCAAACACGTCGCGGGCGCCGTAGGCGTTCTGCGAAACCGGGCCGGCCGCGGTCGTCGCGGCCGCGGAGATCATCAGGCCGATCAGCATCGAGCCGGAATCGCCCATGAAGATCCTGGCCCGGTGGAAGTTGTGCGGCAGGAAGCCGAGGCAGGCGCCCGCCAACACCACCGAGATGACCGCGGGCGGGTAGAACAGCACGTCGCCGCCGTGGTCGCGCAGCAGGCCGACCGAGAACAGGCAGATCGCCATCGCCATGATGAGCCCCAGCCCGGCGGCCAGCCCGTCGAGCCCGTCGACGAAGTTCATCGCGTTGACGACCGAGACCGTCAGCGCCAGGGTGAGCAGGATCGACGACGCCTGGTCCAGCACGATCGTGCCGACGCCGCCGATCGGGATGTACAGCACGCTCCAGGCGACGCCCATGGTGACCAGCACACTGGCCGCGGTGATCTGGCCGGCGAACTTGGTCAGAGCGTCCAGGCCCCAGCGGTCGTCGATCAGGCCGATGCCGACGATCACCGCGGCGGCCACCAGGACGGCGGGCATGCCGGTGGAGTAGACGAAGCCGCGGGTGAGCGCGGGCAGCTGCCAGGCCAAGAAGACGGCCGAGATCACGCCGAGGAACATCGCCAGCCCGCCCATGCGCGGCGTGGGGGTCACGTGCACGTCGCGTTCCCGCGGATAGGCGACCGCGCCCAGCCGGGTGGCCAGGACGCGCACCGGTCCGGTCGCGAAGTACGTGACGATCGCGGCGGTCAGCCCGACCACCGCCAGCTCGCGCAGCGGGACGCCGGTGCCGCGATCGGACAGGGCGAGCAGACCACCGGCAAGGCTGGACACCAACGAAACCGTACTGCACCGGGCTGAGACGGGATTGACGGCGCTCGCGCTAGGCGATCAGGCCGGCCGGGTCCATGCCGAGGACTTCGGCGATCCGCTCGGCGCTGACCGGGCCGGCCCGCAGGATGCGCGGCGTGTCCCCCGTCAGGTCGACGATCGTGGAGGCGGCCTGCTGCTGCGAGCGCCCCGCGTCGAGATAGACATCCACCAGATCGCCGAGCTGGTCGCGGGCCTCGCCGGCGTCGACCGCGGGCGGGCGGCCGGAGACGTTGGCGCTGGACACCGCCATCGGCCCGACCTCGCGCAGCAGCTCGATGGCCACCGGGTGCAGCGGCATCCGCAGCATCACGGTGCCGCGGGCATCGCCGAGGTCCCAATGCAACGACGGCGCCTGCGTCACCACCAGGCTCAGCGCGCCCGGCCAGAAGGCGCGGATCAGGTCGCGCGCCCCGTCGGGCATCGTGTAGACCAGGCCCTCGATGGTGTGCCAGGAGCCGACGAGCACGCCCACCGGCATGTCCCGGCCCCGGCCCTTGGCCGCGAGCAGCGCGGCAACCGCGGTGCTGTCGAAGGCGTCGGCACCGATGCCGTACACGGTGTCGGTCGGCAACACGACGAGCCGGCCGTTCTTGACCGCACCCGCCGCCGACGCGATTCCGACCGAACGCTGGTCGGGATCGCCGCAGTCGAACACGGTGGTCAACGGGGCCCCCTTCGCGCCGTCACGAACCTCGGCCGCCCGGCCAGATCCCGGCGGGCCTCGATATCCTCGAAAAGCCCTGTGGTCCTGATCAATTCGACTGTCCGCGCCGACGTGGTGTCGTCGTGCTCGACGGCCAACAGGCCGCCCGGGCGCAGCCAGCGTGCGGCGAGTCGGACGACGGCGGCGATGACCGCCATCCCGTCCGGCCCGCCGAACACCGCGTGCGGCGGATCATGTTGGGCCACTTCGGCTTCCACCGCATGGTCGTCGGGAACGTAGGGCGGGTTGGCCACCACCAGGTCGACGAGCCCGTCCAGCTCGGACAGCAGCCCGGAGGCGGTCACGTCGGCACGCACGAGTTCCACGGCGGTGCCCTCCGCGTTGCGGCGCGCGTACGTGAGGGCCGCCTCGGAGTCGTCGATGCCGATCACCCGCGCGGCGGGGCGGTGGTGGGCCAGCGCCACGGCCAAGGCGCCGGATCCGGTACACAGGTCGACGATCACCGGCCGCGCCGGGAGGGGTTGCGCGGTGGCCCATTCCAGCATGGCCTCGGTCTCGGGGCGCGGGATGAACACACCGGGGCCGACATGCAGCGTCACCGGCCCGAACGCCGCCGTCCCGGTGAGATGCTGCAACGGCACCCGCTGCGAGCGCGCGGCCACGATCTCGCGGTAGCGGCCGAAGAATTCGTCGCCCGGCGACTCGAGCATCCTCAGCCGTCCGCGTTCGGTGCCGGTCAGGTGGGCGGCCAACTCCTCGGCGTCGTAACGCGCGGAATCGATCCCGGCTTCGGCCAGTTGCGCCGCCGCCGAGTCGATCGCGGTACGTAGGGCCGTCATGCCTGTTGCAGCCTCGATTGCTTGTCGGCCGCGCTCAGCGCGTCGAACAACGCGTCGAGGTCACCGTCGAGCACCTGGTCGAGATTGTGTGCCTTGAAACCGATTCGATGATCGGTGATCCGGTTCTCCGGGAAGTTGTAGGTGCGGATCCGTTCGCTGCGGTCGACGGTGCGGACCTGGCTTGCCCGATCGGCCGACGCGTCGGCCAGCGCCTTTTCCTCGGCGAGGGCCTGCAGCCGGGCCGCCAGCACCTGCATGGCGCGGGCCTTGTTCTGCAGCTGCGACCGTTCGTTTTGACAGGTGACGACGATTCCGGTGGGCAGGTGCGTGATCCGCACCGCGGAGTCGGTGGTGTTGACGCCCTGCCCGCCCTTGCCGGACGAGCGGTAGACGTCGATGCGCAGGTCGGACTCGTCGATCTGCACCTCGCCGACTTCCTCAGGCTCGGGATAGACCAGCACGCCCGCGGCCGACGTGTGAACGCGCCCTTGGGATTCCGTCACCGGAACCCGTTGCACCCGGTGCACCCCGCCCTCGAACTTCATCCGCGACCACACGCCGTCCGCCGCATCGCCCTTGCTCGCGATGGCCAGCGTCGCGTCCTTATAGCCACCCAGATCCGAGGTGGTTTCGTCCAGCACCGTGACCGTCCAGCCGTGCCGCTCGGCGTAGCGAATGTACATCCGGGCCAGGTCGGCGGCGAACAGCGCCGATTCCTCGCCGCCCTCACCGGATTTGACTTCGAGCACGATGTCGTCGGCGTCATGGGGGTCGCGGGGCGCCAGCATGTCGGTGAGCTGGCCGTCCAGTTCGGCCACCTGGGACTCCAGCTCGGTCACCTCGTCGGCGAACGACTCGTCGTCGACGGCCAGTTCGCGCGCGGCCTCGAGGTCGCCGCGCGCGGCCTCTAACTTGCGGTAGGTGCCGACGATCGGGGCCAGTCGGGCGAATCGGCGTCCCGCTTTGCGCGCCTCGTCGGGGTTGCTGTGCAGTTCGGGATCCGCCAACCGCTTTTCGAGCTCGGCGTGTTCGGCGAGCAGCACGTCGATGGTCTGCACCGGCTTCGTCACGCTGGCCTCCTTCCTGAAAACCCGACCGACTACCCCCGAACACAAAACCGACGCCCGGCCTGTGCAGACTCGCACAGTTCGGGCGTCGGTCAGCCAGCTATTTGTCGGTCGACTCGGCCGAGTCGGCCGCGGCCTTGCGCTTGCCGTAGCGCTTCTCGAAGCGGGCCACCCGGCCGCCGCTGTCGAGGATCTTCTGCTTGCCGGTGTAGAAGGGGTGGCACTGCGAGCAGACCTCGACGACGATGTTGCCGCCGGGCTTGGTGCTGCGCGTGGTGAAGGTGTTCCCGCACCCGCAGTGCACGGTCGTCTCGCCGTACGCGGGATGAATGTCAGCTTTCATGATGTCCTCTTCGATCGTTTGCCGCCCGGACCGGGCGCGAACTCCGGGAACCTGATCTGGTCCTGGGTTAGTCGACCCTCGATTATGCCAGGTCAACCCACATCAGCCCAAACAGCGAGCTGGTCGCCCGCATTCCCGGCTGCTCAGGGCCGCTACCTTTCGCGGTATACGCGGCTTTTTGCGTCGCGGGTCCACACCACGCCGCCGCCGGGTGCGGTGCCCAGCGCGCTGAGCTCGCGTTTGAGGATCTTGTTGGTCGCCGTGGTCGGCAACCGGTCGGCGAGCCAGACGTAGCGGGGCCACGCCTTGGGCGAGAGGTCGGGCTGATCGGCCAGGAACCTGCCGAATTCCTCGGGCGTCAGCTCCGCGCCGTCGGCCAGCACGATGGCCGCCATCACCTGGTCACCCGAGTGGTCGTCGGGCACCGCGTAGACCGCGACGTGGCTGATCGGTGCCAACCGCTCCAAGATGCGCTCGATGGGCGCCGTGGTCATGTTTTCGCCGTCGACGCGCAACCAGTCGCCGCTGCGCCCGGCGAAGTAGAGCCAGCCGTCGGCGTCTTTGTAGGCGAGGTCGCCGGACCAGAACATGCCGTGTCGCAGCCGCACGTCGGTGGCCTCGGAGTCGTTGTAGTAGCCGGCGAACAGCCCGGCGCCGGTGGTGTTGACCAGTTCCCCGATCGCCTCGTCGGGGTTGGTCAGGGCGCCGTCGCGGAAGGTGGCGGGCGGGCACTCGGCCAACGTGTCCGGGTTGTAGACGGCGACCCCCGGGAAGCCCCGGCCCAGCGACCCCGGCGGGCAGCCGTCCTCGCGGGTGATGACGATCGCGCCCTCGGTGGAGCCGAAGCCGTCCCACACCGTGCAGTCGAATCGCCTGCTGAATTCAGCGATGTCTCGGTCGCTCGCCTCGTTGCCCACCGCGACCCGCAGCGGGTTGTCGTGGTCGTCGGGTCGCTCCGGCGTGGCCAGCACGAAGGCCAGCGGCTTGCCGACGTAGTTCATGAAGGTGGCCCCGTACCGGCGCAGGTCTCCCAGCAGCCCGGACGCCGAGAACGTCGCCGGGGCCATGGCCGCGCCGGTCGACACCGCCACGCTCCACCCGGCGTACAGCGCGTTGGCATGGAACAACGGCATCGACAGGTAGCAGACGTCGGAGGCGTCGAGCCCGAACCGCCCGACCAGCGTTGCCCCGGCGAACAGCACGACGAGGTGGGTGACCCGCACGGCCTTCGGGTCGCCGCTGGTGCCGGAGGTGAACAGCATCATGAAGGTGTCGGTCGGCGCGACCTCGCGATGCGGCGTCAGGGGTCCGGCGCCGTCCAGCAGCGCCCGCCACGGCTCGGCGGACACGTCGAAGACCCGGACACCGGGCAGGTCGAGGCCGTCCAGCAGCGCGTGGTGCGCCGGATCGGTGAGCAGGATCTGGCAGTCGGCGCGGGCGATGTCGCGGGCCAGCGCGGCGCCGCGGCGGGTGTCGTTGATGCCGCACAGCACGTAGCCGCCGAGCGCCGCCGACGCCATGGCCGTGAGCATCTCGGGGGTGTTGCCCAGCAGGGCGCCGACGTGCAGCGGACGGTCCGGGTCGGCGATCGCGATGACGGCGGCCGCGGTGGTGGTGGCGTCGGCCAGGTGCTCGCGCCAGGCCCAGACGCGATCGCCGTATTTCAGCGCCGGCGTGTCCTGATCCAGGCGCTGGCGAAGCAGTTGCTGCAGCGTCTCCGCCACGGCGCAGCTGAGTTAGTCGTTATCCATCGACCCGGGGGTCGTCTTGGAGACCTGCACCAGGAACTCGTAGTTGTTCTTGGTCTTGCGCAGCTGGGACATCAGCAGGTCGATGGCCTGGTGGGGGTCCAGACCCGACAGCACGCGGCGCAGCTTGTGCACGATCGCGAACTCGTCGGGCGAGAGCAGCAGCTCGTCCTTGCGGGTGCCGGACGGGTTGACGTCGACCGCGGGGAAGACCCGGCGTTCGGAGATCTTGCGGTCCAGCTTGAGCTCGGCGTTACCGGTGCCCTTGAACTCCTCGAAGATGACCGTGTCACCGGTGGACCCGGTCTCGACCATCGCGGTGGCGATGATGGTCAGCGACCCGCCTTCCTCGATGTTGCGCGCGGCACCCAGGAAACGCTTCGGCGGATACAGCGCGGTGGAGTCGACACCACCGGAGAGGATCCGGCCGGACGCGGGCGACGCGTTGTTGTAGGCGCGGCCCAGGCGGGTGATGGAGTCGAGCAGCACCACCACGTCCTTGCCCTGCTCGACGAGCCGCTTGGCGCGTTCGATGGCCAGCTCGGCGACCGAGGTGTGGTCCGACGGCGGCCGGTCGAACGTCGAGGCGATGACCTCGCCCTTGACCGAGCGCGTCATGTCGGTGACCTCCTCGGGCCGCTCGTCGACGAGGACGACCATGAGGTGGCATTCCGGGTTGTTCTTGGTGATCGCGTTGGCGATGTCCTGCAGGATCGTCGTCTTACCTGCCTTGGGCGGCGACACGATCAGCGCCCGCTGACCCTTGCCGATCGGCATGATCAGGTCGATGACCCGCGTGGTCAGCCGGTCCGGGGTGGTTTCCAGGCGCAGCCGCTGGTTGGGGTACAACGGCGTCAGCTTGGAGAAATCGGGCCGCTTCTTGGCCTCTTCAACCGAGCCGCCGTTGACGCTGTCCAGGCGCACCAGCGGGTTGAACTTCTGCCGCTGGTTGGGCTGCTCGCCGTCCCGGGGCACCCGAACCGCGCCGGTCACCGCGTCGCCGCGGCGCAGGCCGTTCTTGCGCACCATATTCATCGAGACGTAGACGTCGTGCGGGCCGGCCAGGTAGCCGGAGGTGCGCACGAACGCGTAATTGTCGAGCACGTCAAGGATTCCGGCCACCGGCTGGACGACATCGTCCTCGCGGAGTTCGGTGTCGGCCCCGTCGCCGGACCGTTCGCCGCGGCGCCTGCGGTCGCGGTCGCGGAACCGGCGTCCCCGCCGGCCCTGACGGCCCTCGCCGTCGTCGTCCTGCTGGTTCGACCCGCCGCGATTCTGCTGGCCGCCCTGGCCTTGTTGATCGCCGCCCTGGTCGCCGCCGCGCTCGTCGGTCTTAGTGTCCTGCTGGCGGTCCTGGCGCTTGTCGGCTTCGCGGTTGGCGCCGCCCTTTTGGGTTTCCGCGTCCTCGGACGGCGATCCCGCTTCGCGGCTGGCACCGCGTCGTTCGCGGCGCGGCGCCTCGCGGGTGGAACCGTTCTGTTCCCCTTGGGCGGCCGGCGTTTCGGCCGGCGCCTCGGCGGTGGCCGTGTCGGATTGGTCGGATTTGCCGCTGTCCGCCGGGGCGGTGTCCGGGGCGGCGGGGGCCGAAGTGCCGTTGGCCTGTCCCCTGATTTCCTTTATCGCGGCGATGAGTTCGTTCTTGCGCATTCCGGACGTCCCCTTGACGCCGGCCTGGTTGGCCAGCGCGCGCAGCTCGGGCAGCACCATGGTGGACAGGGAGCCGGCCGAGGCGTTGGTTTTGACGTCGGGTGTGTCTGTGGTCACGGCGTCCGAAGCGTGGTTGCTATCGGTGTTTTCGCCAGCCGTGAATAGGTCCGTATCTGTCACGGAGTTCCTTTCTTCCCCGCTGATCAGGTCATACGGGGGTTCGTTGCATTCAGCCAATTCGCCGAGTGCGCCCAATCATCGACTCTGCAACGGTGATCGCCCGGATCGGCGGAGAAGACGGCGAACCTCGTTCACGAGAAGAATTGGTGTTGTCCTAGCGGCAAGGCAGTTGCAGATGCAGATGCTGCGATTGCTGGACGGCTCCGAGGATAACCTGCATCACTGTCGGAAGCAAGCAAACCCTCCGGCCACGCCGCGGATTAACCGGCGACGGTGACGCCCGGGCTCCAGCGAACCCCTTCGCCCGCGGTCATCTTGGTGACGGCAAATCCGTGTGCGGCCCCGTACTCCAGCGCTTCCCGGGGTAACTCCTGCTCTGTGCTCAGTGCGATCAGCGAGGGACCAGCCCCAGAAAGCGTCGCTGCGACTCTATGACGTCGCAGCAGCCGCAAATATTCCGCCGAGCCCGGCATCGCGGGGGCGCGCTGGGGCTGATGGAGCAGGTCTTCGGTGGCCGGCATCAGCAGGTCGGGACGCTCGGTCAGCGCGACCACCAGCAGCGCGGCCCGGCTGACGTTGAAGCTGGCCTCGTCGTGGCTGACCCGGGTGGGCAGCAGCACCCGGGTCTCGGCGGTCAGCGACCGTTCCTCGGGAATCGCGCAGAACAGGTGGATGTCCGGGTGCAGCCGCAGCGATACCGCCGAGTACCGGGGCCGCTCACCGCTGTCGTCGGTCCAGGAGACCACCGCGCCGCCCAGCACCGCGGCCGCGGCGTTGTCCGGGTGACCCTCGAACTCCGAGCACAGCTGGATCAATTCGTCGACGCTCAGTGGCGTCGAATTGGTCTGCGCCACAAGCCCGTTCACCGCCGCCAGGCCCCCGACGACGGCCGCGGCCGACGAGCCCAGGCCGCGGGAGTGCGGGATGGCGTTTCGACAGCGCACCACCAGGCCGGGCGCACCGACGCCCGCGGCGTCCAGCCCGCGCCGGACGGCGCGCACGACCAGATGATCGGCGTCGAGCGGCACCTGGTCGGCGCCCTCCCCCTCGACCATCACCTCCAGGCCGGAATCGGTTGTCTCCACGACGATCTCGTCGCGCAGGTCAAGCGCCAGGCCGATGCTGTCGAAGCCGGGGCCGAGGTTGGCGCTGGACGCCGACACCACGGAGCTCGCCACCAGCCCGGCGGGCAGCATTCGGGCGGTCATTTCTTACGCGAGACCCAACTGTTCGACGACGAGGACGGGATCGACCGGCAACGGGGACACGGTCGGCATGTCCTTCAGCGCCGTGTCTGGGTCCTTGAGGCCATTGCCGGTCACCGTGCAGACGACGGTCGAGCCGCGCGCCACCCAGCCGTCGTCGACGGCCTTGAGCAGCCCCGCGATGCTGGCGGCGGACGCGGGCTCGACGAAGACGCCCTCGGAGGCGGCCACGAGGTGGTATGCCGCCAGGATCTCCTCGTCCGTGACCGCCAGGAAGCGGCCGTTGGATTGCTGCTGTGCGTTGACGGCGGCCGTCCACGACGCCGGGGCGCCGATGCGGATCGCGGTGGCGATGGTCTCCGGGTGGCTGACCGGCTCGCCGAGCACCAGGGGCGCGGCGCCGGCGGCCTGGGCGCCCAGCATCCGGGGCAGGCTGTCGATGACGCCCTCGCGGTGATACTCGGTGTAGCCCTTCCAGTACGCGGTGATGTTGCCGGCGTTGCCGACCGGAAGCGCGTGCACGTCCGGCGCGGCGCCCAGCGCGTCGACGATCTCGAATGCCGCCGTCTTCTGGCCCTCGATGCGCACCGGGTTCACCGAGTTCACCAGTGAGATCGTCGGGAAGTCCGCGGCCATCTTGCGGGCCAGTTCCAGGCAGTCGTCGAAGTTGCCGTCGATCTGGATGATCTTGGCGCCGTGCATGACCGCCTGCGCCAGCTTGCCCATCGCGATCTTGCCCTGCGGTATCAGCACCGCGCAGGTGATGCCGGCGCGCGCGGCGTAGGCCGCCGCGGAGGCCGAGGTGTTGCCGGTCGATGCGCACAGCACGGCCCGCTGGCCGCGCGCCAGGGCGTCGGTGACGGCCATCGTCATGCCCCGGTCCTTGAAGGAGCCGGTCGGATTGAGGCCTTCGACCTTGAGATGGACCGTGCAGCCGGTCTTTTCCGAGAGCCGGGCCGCCGCGATGAGGGGGGTGCCGCCCTCGAGGAGGGTGACCGGGGTCCAGTCGTCGCCGACCGGCAACCGGTCGCGGTACGCCGCGATCACTCCCGGCCACGGTTGGTGGGTGGCCGTACGGGGGATGCTCACAGGCCGTTTCCTTCCAGTCGCAGCACGCTGGTCACGCTCTGCACGACGTCCAAATCGTCGAGGGCAGCGACGGTTTCGGAAAGCGCGGCGTCGGTGGCGGTGTGCGTGACCACCACCACGCGGGCGCCCACCCGCCGGCCGCCCTCGTCGACCATGCCTTCCTGGCGCACCTCGGCGATGCTCACCTCGCGCTTGGCGAATTCCGTTGCCACCGACGCCAATACGCCGGGCTCGTCGGCGACGTTCATGCTGACGTAGTAGCGGGTGGAGATGAGGCCCATCGGCGCGATGGGAAGTTGGGCGTACCGGGACTCCTTGGGTCCGCGGCTGCCCAGCACGCGGTTGCGCGCAGCCATCACCAGGTCGCCGGTGACCGCCGACGCGGTGGGCGCGCCGCCGGCCCCCTGCCCGTAGAACATCAGCCGCCCCGAGGCCGCGGCCTCGACCACCACCGCGTTGAACGCCCCGCTGACCGTGGCCAGCGGGTGCGACAGCGGCACCAACGCGGGGTAGACGCGGGCCGAAACCCGTTGCTGGCCATCGTCTCCCGTGACGCGCTCGCAGATGGACAGCAGTTTTATGGTGCAGCCCAGCGACCGCGCGGACGCGAAGTCGGCCGGGGTGATCTTGGTGATGCCCTCGCGATAGACGTCGTCGGCGTGCACCCGGGTGTGGAAGGCGATGGACGCCAGGATCGCGGCCTTGGCCGCGGCGTCGTAGCCCTCGACGTCGGCGGTCGGGTCGGCCTCGGCGTACCCAAGCGCGCTGGCGTCGGCCAGGGCGCTGTCGTAGTCGGCGCCGGTGCTGTCCATCTCGGACAGGATGTAGTTCGTGGTGCCGTTGACGATGCCGGCCACCCGCAGCACCGTGTCGCCCGCCAGCGATTGGGTCAGCGGGCGGATGACGGGGATCGCGCCCGCGACCGCCGCCTCGAAATACAGGTCGACGTGGGCGTTTTCGGCCGCCTGCGCCAGCTCCCCGGTGGAGATGGACAGCAGCGCCTTGTTGGCCGTGACGACGGACTTGCCGTGCTCGAGCGCGGACAGGATCGCCTTGCGGGCGGGCTCGACGGGCCCCATCAACTCGACGACGATGTCGACGTCGTCACGGGACACCAACTCGTCGATGTTGTCGGTCAGCAGTCCGATCGGGACGCCGCGGTCGGCGGCCACGCGACGCACCCCGATGCCGCGCAGCACCAGCGGGGCGCCGACACGGGCCGCGAGGTCCGCGGAGCTGTCCTCGATGATGCGGACGACTTCGCTGCCGACATTTCCCAACCCGAGTACCGCTACGCCGACGGGCTTTTCGTCACCGGGCACGGGTCACCTCACCTCCAGACTCAAAAGATCGTCGACCGTCTCCCGGCGCAGTACCAGGCGGGCGCGCCCGCCGCGCACGGCCACCACCGCGGGCCGGCCGATCATGTTGTAGCGGCTCGACAGCGAATAGCAGTAGGCGCCGGTGGCGGCCACCCCGAGCAGGTCGCCCGGCTGCAGATCCCCGGGGACCCAGGTGTCGCGGACGACGATATCGCCTGTCTCGCAGTGCTTTCCGACAATACGGGCCAGCTCCGCCGGCGCATCGCTGACCCGCGACACCAGCCGGGCGTCGTACTGCGCGTCGTAGAGCGCGGTGCGGATGTTGTCGCTCATGCCGCCGTCGACGCTGACGTAGCGCCGGTGCGCCGTGGTGCTCACGTCGACGTCCTTGACGGTGCCGACCTCGTAGAGCGTGATGGTGCCCGGGCCGACGATGGCGCGCCCCGGCTCGACCACCAGCCTGGGCGTGGGCAGCCCGACGGCCGCCGACTCGCTGCGCACGATGTCGCCCAGCTTGGCCGCCAGCTCGCCCACCGGCGGCGGATCGTCGGGAGCCAGGTACGAGATGCCAAAGCCGCCACCGAGATCGACCGTTGACAGCTGGGCCGTCTTTTCGACGCCGAACTCGTCGACGATCTCGTGCAGCAGGCCGATGACGCGGTGCGCGGCGAGCTCGAAGCCGGCGACGTCGAAGATCTGGGAGCCGATGTGGCTGTGCAACCCGACCAGCCGCAGGTGGTCGGTTTCGAACACCCGGCGCACCGCCGCCATCGCCGCGCCGCTGGCCACCGAGAGCCCGAACTTCTGGTCCTCGTGCGCGGTGGAGATGAACTCGTGGGTGTGCGCCTCCACCCCGACGGTGAGGCGCACCAGCACGTCCTGGACGATCCCCGCCTCGCCGGCGATGGCGTCGAGGCGCTCGATTTCGATCATCGAGTCCAGGACGACATGGCCCACACCGGCTTTGACCGCGGCGGTCAATTCCGCGACGGATTTGTTGTTGCCGTGGAAGGTGATCCGCTCCGGCGGGAAGTCCGCGTGCAACGCGACGGCCAGCTCCCCGCCGGTGCAGACGTCCAGCGAGAGGCCCTCCTCGTTGATCCAGCGGGCTATCTCGGTGCACAGGAACGCCTTGGCGGCGTAGTGCACGTTGTGGCCGCCGCCGAACGCCGCCGCCAGGTCGTGGCAGCGCGAGCGGAAGTCGTCCTCGTCGATGACGAACAACGGCGTCCCGTACTCCTGGGCGAGCTGGGTCACCGGCACTCCCCCGATGACCGCCGCGCCCGCGTCGTCGCGAGTGGTGTTGCGCGGCCACACGTTCGGCGCCAACCGCAGCAGCTCCTCGGGGGACTGTGGCCGCGTCGGGCTTTCCGCGTGCCGCGTCTCGTCGGCATGCCGGGGACCGGCGGGGTGGACGTTCACATTCGCTCCGGTGCGGTGACCCCGAGAATCGTCAGGCCGTTGGCGATGACCTGGCGGGCGGCCTGGCACAGCGCCAGGCGGGCGGTGTGCAGGTCGGTGGGCTGCTCGTCGCCCTGCGGCAGGACTCGGCAGGAGTCGTAGAACCGGTGGTAGTCACCGGCGAGGTCCTCCAGGTAACGGCAGATCCGGTGCGGTTCGCGCAGCGCCGCGGCGGTTTTCACGACTCGGGGAAATTCGCCGATGGAGCGCAGCAGCGTGCCCTCCTTGTCATGGCTGAGCAGCTCGAGGTGGGAGGTGTCGGGGATGAGGCCGAGTTCAGAAGCGTTGCGGGCCAGCGCCGACAGCCGCGCGTGCGCGTATTGCACGTAATAGACCGGGTTTTCGTTGGACGCCGAGGACCACAGCGCCAGGTCGATGTCGATCGGGGTGTCCACCGACGAGCGGATCAGGCTGTAGCGGGCGGCGTCGACTCCGATCGCCTCGACCAGGTCGTCCAGCGTGAGCACGGTTCCGGCCCGCTTGCTCATCCGGACCGGCTGGCCGTCGCGGACGAGGTTGACCATTTGCCCGATCAGCACCTCGACGCTGGCCGGGTCTTCGCCGAAGGCGGCGGCCACGGCCTTCAGCCGCGCGATGTAGCCGTGGTGGTCGGCGCCGAGCATGTAGATGCACAGGTCGAAGCCGCGCTGCCGCTTGTCCAGGTAGTAGGCGATGTCGCCCGCGATGTAGGCCGGCTTGCCATCGCTCTTGATCACGACGCGGTCCTTGTCGTCACCAAAGGCGCTGGTGCGCAACCAGGTTGCGCCGTCCTTCTCGTAGACGTTGCCGGTCCCGCGGAGCCGGGCGATAGCCTGCTCGACCCGGCCGCTGGTGTGCATCGAGTCTTCGTGGGTGTAGACGTCGAAGTCGGTGCCGAACTCGTGCAGCGACTCCTTGATGTGGGTGAACATCAGGTCGACGCCGATTTCGCGGAAGGTCTCGCGCATTTCGGTTTCGGGCAGGCTCAGTGCGTCGGGTGCCTTCTGCAGGACCTGCGCGGCGATGTCGTTGATGTAGCTGCCCGCGTAGCCGTCGGCGGGCACCGGTTCGCCCTTGGCGGCGGCGATCAGCGAGTTGGCGAACCGGTCGATCTGGGCGCCGTGGTCGTTGAAATAGTATTCGCGCACCACGTCGGCGCCCTGCGTCGTGAGCAGGCGGCCGAGGGCGTCGCCGACCGCGGCCCAGCGGGTGCCGCCGATGTGGATCGGTCCGGTCGGGTTGGCCGAGACGAACTCCAGGTTGATCTTCTGCCCGGCCAGGTCGTCCGAGTAACCGAACTCGTCGCCCGCCTCGATGACGTTAATGACGACCACGGCCTGCGCCGACGCCTCGAGGCGCATGTTGATGAAGCCCGGCCCGGCCACCTCGGCCGCCGCGATGCCGTCGGCTTTCGCCAGCGCCTCGGCCAGCCATCCGGCCAGCTCGCGCGGGTTGGCTCCGACCTTCTTGCCCAGCTGCAGGGCCAGGTTGCTGGCGTAGTCGCCGTGATCGGGGTTACGCGGCCGTTCCACCGTCACCGTCGCCGGCAATGCGGCAGCATCCAGCCCGCGCTCGGCAAGCACCGCGGCGGCGGTGACTTTGAGCAGCTCGGCCAGGTCGGCGGGGGTCACGAGCGTCCATCCTATTGGCTAGGGTCCCCCTGCCCCGAATCTATTGCAGGCGGCAGCGGGGCCGTTAGCCGGCTTGGGACCCGGCGACCGCCGCTATCGGCTGGCGCGGGCGGCCTCGATGGGCACGATGTCGACGAGCCGGTCGCCGCGGACGATGTGGTAGGCGTCATACCGATCGACGGTGGGGTCGCAGTGCGGGGTGGTGAACTCCACGCGCTCCCCGAGGCTGACGGGTGCGCCGGCGGGCCGGGTGAGTGCGCCGTGCTCGTCGCCGAAGAACCCATAGGTCGAGCCGCCGAACCGCGCGCCGGCCGGCCGCGGCATGGGGCCGTCGGTCGCGAACGCCTTGAGGCCCGCGTCGACGGTGACGATCGCCTCGGCGTTGGCGCTCACGACCTGGCTCGCAACCCAGAGGCTGGTTTCGAAGGCTCCGTCGTCGTCGTCGCCCAATGCTTCGGCGTATTGGGCGTCCATGAAAACGTACGAGCCGGGCTGCAATTCGTTGAGCACGCCCAAATCCAGATCGGCCGCGACGGTTCCGGTGCCGCCGCCGGTGACGATGCCGACCGGGTAGCCGGCGCTCCGCAGGGCGTCGACCACTTTTGAAAGCCGTTCCATGCCGAGGCGGACAGCGCCGCAACGCTTTTGGAAGCCGGGGATGTGCTGCCAGTGGCCGCCGTAACCCTGAACGCCGGACAGCGTCAGACCCTCGCACCGATGTATGTGCTCGGCAAGCGCCACCGCTTGTTCGGGCCCGGAGACGCCGGTGCGCCCGAGGCCCACGTCGACGTCGATCAGGACATTGACGCGAATGCCGCGGCGAGAGGCTTGCGCGCTCAGCGCGGTGACCGGATCGGGATGATCCACCACGCAGGCAAATCCGGGGTCGAGCGCCGCCACGTCGCACAGCCGCTGCGGCATCGCCGGGTCGGCGACCGGCGAGGTCAGGAGGATGCCGCGCACGCCGGCGGCTGAAAGCGCTTCGGCCTCACCGATTTTGGCGCAGCAGATCCCCACCGCCCCGGCAGCGATCTGCTTTCTTGCGATCCAGGCGCACTTGTGGGTCTTGGCGTGCGGGCGCAGCGCCACTCGGTCGCGCGTCCGCTCGGCCATCCGGCGGATGTTGGCGTCCAGCGCCGCCTCGTCCAGGATCAGCGCCGGCGTGGGCAGGCGGCAGCGTGAGTTGGGTTCGCCAATCATGGCGTGCGCCAATACTTCCGCCGGACGCATCGTCACCCGGGCGCGACGGCGGTCAGGTGCTCGAATCCCGCAATCGGGGCGATGTCGGGGAGCCGGCGGATCGCGCCGTTCTGCGCCCACTGTCCTTCGGGCACTTCATGGATGACGCACGACGTGACGACCATCCTGTCGCCGTTGCTGTGCGCCGCCGATGCGGCGACCTCCTGCAGCTCGGCGGCGAAGCGCGCCTTGCGGGCACCGTCGAGTACCCCGGCGCTGACCTGCCAGTCGATGAACACACCAGCGACCGCGGCGTCGGCGGGGACACCGGCGGAGTAGAAGCGTCCGGGCGAGAGCTCGTCCAGCAGGACCAGCGCCCGCATCCGGTGCTGGGGCTGGTCGGGCACCGACTCGGCCCGGCACGCCGCCTCGGTGAGGCCCGTGACCAGGCGCTCCTTGCCCGCGTCGTCGAACGCGCCGGGCGTGAGTGTTACGCGCATTAACGGCATGACATGGTCCTTTCGTCGGTTCTTGCCTACGTAATCTCCTCTAGCGCAGCCCCGCACGCCAGTGGCGGGGCGGACAGCTTTCTTGCATAATTTGCCACATGATCGGTTTTGACGTCCTGGTGCTCGAAAGCGCGAGCGCGAGCGCCGTGGGCGTGACGGTCGACGTGGTCTCGGCGGCCAACCGGATCCTCGGCAAAACCGCGTTCGATCTGCGGTTCGTCTCGCCGGAAAGCCACGTTGCCATGCGCGGTGGCCTGGCCGTCACCGCGCAGCCCCTGGCGGACACCGGCGCGCGGGACGTCGTCGTCGTACCGGGGTTGGGGGCCGCCCAGCCCGAGGAGATCGCCGCCCGGCTCAGCGGGACGGACGTGGCCGTCGCCGCCGAGTGGTTGGCGCGGGCGGCCGGCGGCGGTGCCGAGATCGCGGCGTCGTGCACCGCCGTGTTCGTCCTTGCCGGCGCCGGGCTGCTCGATCAACGGCGCTGCGTCACGACGTGGTGGCTCGGGGCCGATCTGGCCCGGGTCGCGCCGGCGGCCAACGTCGTCATCGATGAAATGGTGGTTCGCGACGGGCCGATCTGGACGGCCGGCAGCGCCTTCGCGCACATCGACCTGATGCTCGCGCTGATGCGCCATCTTGGCGGCGCGGCGCTAACCGACGAACTCGCGAATCGCCTTGTGGCCGACCAGCGCACGTCGCAGGCGAGCTTCCTGATTCCCTCGCACCTAGCGGCGCGCGACGAAGCGGTCGCGACCCTGGAGCGTTTCGTCCGGTCGCGGTTGGACGAATCGCACACGGTCGACTCGCTTGCCCGGTTGTGCGGCCTCAGCACCCGAACGCTGGCGCGCCGGACGCGAAACGCTGTGGGCCTCAGTCCGTTGCAGCTCGTGCAGCGGGTTCGCCTGGAGCGATCGCTTCATCTGCTGCGCACGACCCGCATGCCGCTCGAGGAGATCGCCGCCGCGGTCGGGCTCGCCGATCCGGCGACGCTGCACCGCCTGGTGAAGAAGCACACCGGCCGATCGCCCGGGGCGCTGCGTCCGAGTGCCCAGGCGAAGGCCTCTTGAGCCCTGGCGGGGTCACGACCGTCACGTCGATGCGTTACTCTGGCTGGGCCCGATGGCGCAGCATCCTGTTTTGCGCCCCCGTAGCTCAGGGGATAGAGCGTCTGCCTCCGGAGCAGAAGGCCGCAGGTTCGAATCCTGCCGGGGGCACCACACCCAATGCCTTCTGACCTGCTCTTTTCTGCGCCGCGGAGCTAGCGTCAGTCCCGGCTGAGAACGAACGCCTCGATGTGACGGTCACCGGCGCGCGCCTCGTACTTGCGCCAACCGGGGTACATCTTGAGCCCCTTCGCCCAGATCTCGTCGCGCTCGGCGGGGGTGGCGAGCCGCGCGGTGGCCGGCCAAGTGTCGCGGCCGATCGACACCGTGGCTTTCGGGTTGGCCTTGAGGTTGTAGTACCAGGCGGGGTGCTTTTCGCCGCCCCAGTTGGACGCGATGAGGCCGACCCCATCGGGGTGCGGGATTCCGTACAACGCGACGGTGCGGGGTTGACCGGACTTGGCGCCGGTGGTGGTGAGAATGACCGCGGGAACCCCGGTCGCGATTCCGGCGAAGCTGGTTCGGCCGCCGGTGATCTTGGTGACAAGCCGGTCCAGATGGTGTGCCGCCGGGCGCAGAAACGCCGCCCCCACCTTCGTGGCGGCGAAGGTGCGCATCATTCGATGAAACGGGTTGGTGGCGTCGAAGGAGCGGTCGGACATGGTGTCATTCTTGCCGCAATTGCATCGCCGCCTCTAGTAGGTGTCAAAGAGTGCCGCCCTTGCCGCGGGTGACATGTCGTTGGATGATCACGAGATCGCGCTCCCCCGAGGAGGTCTGGATGAACCTGGCGCTGTGGATCGTCGCGGTCGTTCTGGCGGTCACATTCGTCGGCAGCGGGCTGCTCAAACTCGTTCGGACCAAGGACCAATTGGTGGGCTCGGGCTTCGGTTGGGCGGAGGACTACAGCCCGACGACGATCCGGCTCATCGGGATCGCCGAAATCCTCGGCGCCATCGGTCTCATCGTGCCGGCGCTGGTGCACATCGCGCCGATCCTGGTGCCGCTGGCCGCCCTCGGGCTCGCGGTGGTGATGATCGGCGCGGCCGTGGTGCACGCCCGGCGCAAGGAGACACCGTTCGTCGCGATGAACGCGGTGCTGCTGGCGCTCGCCATCTTCGTCGCCTGGGGCCGCTTCGGGCCCTATCCGCTCACGTAGTCACGCGGGCTTGGCGCTGTCGACCTGATCCGGGTCGTACTCGATGACGGGCGCCGAGTCGCCGTAGACGTCGAGCGTGTGGATGAAGCGGTGCAGTCCCATCACGCCGGCGCAGGTGAAGCCGAGTTCGATGATCTGCGCGGCGGTGAAGTGCTCCCCCAGGCGCTTGTAGAACTCGTCGTCCATGGCGTGGTGGCCGGCCGACAGCAGGTCGAGGAACTCGACGGCCATCTGCTCCTGGGGGGTGAGGGCGCCGTGTCCCGGGGCGAGCAGGCACGCGACGTCCTCGTCGGTGATCGAATCGTGTTTGCGCGACTGGCTGCACGGCTCGCATTCGCCGAGTTGGGCGCTGCGGATGCGCAGCAGCTCCAGGATCCGGCCGCCGAGTAGGGTGCCGGCACCCAGCTGGTGTCTGGCCATGTTGACCTGTTCGAGCTGCGCGCTGCGATACGCGAATATCTGCAGGGGCACCGGCGTCGCGTAGAGCCCGGCGGCGACGCCGGCCTCCACGATTTCGCGGGAGTGCGAGCTGAGCTCTTCCATCGGAATTGGCGCAATACGCGGCATTAGATCACGCTAACTTTCTTGTGCATCACCGAAAAGCCCCGATGATTTGGGAGAACTCGATGTCCAGACTTGCCGGAAAGGTCGCGATAGTCACCGGGGGCGCCGGCGGAATTGGTGCGGCGACGGCGCACGAGTTGGCGCGCGAGGGCGCTGCCGTCGCCGTCGTCGACATCGACGAGGCGAAGGCCGGCGTGGTCGCCGACGAGATTGCGCGAACCGGGGCCGGGGCCATCGCGCTCGGGGGCGATCTCGCCGAGGAGGACACGGCGCGTCAAGTGGTGCAGTCCACGCTCGCGGAGTTCGGCCGCGTCGACGTGCTGCACAACAACGCGGCGCTGACGGCCAGCGACTTCTTGTCGCGGGACACCACCGTCACCGAGCTGCCGCTGGAGGTGTGGCAGCGGTCGCTGGAGGTCAACCTCGGCAGCCAGCTGCTGATGTGCAAGCACGCGGTTCCCGAAATGCGAAGGAACGGAGGCGGTTCCATCGTCAACATGTCGTCGGGCGCGGCGCTGTCGGGTGACCGGACCCGCCTGGCCTACGGCGTGTCGAAGGCCGGCGTGCACGCCCTGACGATGTACGTCGCGACCAGCGAGGGAAAGGCCGGCGTGCGAGCCAACACCGTCGTGCCCGGGCTGATCCTCACCGACGCCGTTCGCGCGCACCTGTCCGAAGACGTCATCGGCCGGCTGGGCCGGGCCACGTTGACGCCGTATCTCGGCGAACCGCAAGACGTCGCGAACCTCGTCGTATTCCTCGCCTCGGAGCGGTCCCGCTACATCACCGGGCAGATGTTCTCGATCGACGGCGGGATGTCGGCACACTCCGGCCTGGACACAGGCGCTTAGCGTTTCGCTGCGCGGCCTTCTCGTGCCAGCGAAACCGCAACAGCAACAGCCTGCGGTGCAGCCCAAACGACATGGTGAGCGGATCACGCCACGGCGGGGTGCCGCGAGATGTGGACAACTCATCGAATGCCATAGCGCCACTGTCGCACAGGTTTGCCCCGCGCAACGGCGGCGCCAGGCCATGCCGCCGGTGTTGTTCACGTCCATGTCGACTCCTCTTCGCCCCGCCGTTGTCGCGGCGGGTGCTCAGCCGCTCGTCGGGCCGAGCGCGTACGCGCCGGTTTGCGGATGGTGATACCAGCCGCTGGCGGCGTGGGTGCCGCCGTCGACGTGGATCGTCTGCCCGGTGATGTAGCTGGACATCTCGGACGCGAGAAAGACTGCCGCGCCCGCCATTTCGTCGACGTGACCGGCCCGCCCCATCGGGACGGTGAGGCCGAATCGCTCCTCGGATCCGGGCGGCGCGATCGCTCTGATGCCTTCGGTCAGGGTGATGTCGGGAGCCAACGCGTTGACCCGAATGCCGTGCGGCGCGAGCTCCAACGCGGCGGTCTTCGTGTAGTTGATCACACCGGCCTTCGCCGCCGCATACGTCGCGTAACCCGGTGCGGCGCGCACGCCTTCGATCGAGGTGACGCTGATGATGCTGCCCGGCAGCTTCTGCTCCACCAGGACGCGCGCCACCCGCTGGGTGCACAGGTACACGTGGCGCAGGTTGGCCTTATACAGCGCGTCCCAGCCGTTCTCGCTGGTGTCGAGGATGCCCGACCAGAAGACCCCGCCGGCGTTGTTGACCAGGATGCTCACCGTCCCCAGTTCGGCGGAGGTCTGCGCCAGCGCGGCGTCCACCGCGGCGCTGTCGCGGACGTCGACGGTGAGCGCCAGCGCTCCGATCTCCTCGGCGGCCGACGCGCACGATTCGGGGTTGCGTTCCCAGATCGCGACGCGGGCGCCGAAGGCCGTCAGCCCCCGCGCGATGCCGCGACCGATGCCCGCGCCACCGCCGGTGACGACCGCGACGCGATCGGTCAGGAGAACACTTGAGGGGTCGAGTGTCATGCAGCTGAATATAGAACAAATCGACGTCAAGGTTTACAGTCATTACTGAATCTGTCCGATATGTAACAACCCGGAGGGCCGCCATGGCCAGCACGATCTTCGTCACCGGCGCGACCGGGCAGACCGGCGGCAACGTGTGCCAGCAGCTGATCGAGCGGGGTGACCACGTCCGCGCGCTGGTGCGCGAACCCGACGACGCCGCGGCGCTGGCCGGGATCGGTGTGGAACTGGTCAAGGGCGACATCACCGACGCCGACGACGTGCTGGACGCGGCGAAGGGCGCCGAGGCGGCCGTTCACTGCGCCGCGCTGCTCGGAGGCGCGAGCCAGGACCTCGAGGACTTCAAGGCCGTCAACACGGTCGGCACCACGCATGTCCTGGACGCGGCGAAGGCCCACGGCATGCGCCGGGTGGTTGCGCTGAGCACCGCCACCTTCCTCGACCTGAGTACCGGCGTCGACTTCGAGGAAGCGCCCGTGCTGAAGAATCCGCCGCGCGACCCGTACACCGTCACCAAGCTCGCCGCCTTTTTGGAAGCACACCGGCGCGCCGCCGCGGGCGACGACGTGGTGACGTGCCACCCGGGCGCGATCTTCGGTCCCGGGCTGGTCGTCGCGCGCGCCCTGCACCGCACCAGCTTCAATCGGGTGCTGCTGGCCGGCATGCGCGGAAAGATCAAGCGCTATCTGGCTTTTCCCGTGACCTGGGTGGCGGGGGCGGACGTGGCGAAGGGCTCGATCGCCGCTCTGGACAAGGGCGTGGCCGGGGAGCGCTACCTGTTGGTCGGCCGACCCGAGGACACCTTCAGCACCGCCGGCGGCATCAACCGCGCCTGCGAGATCGCCGGGATCGACCACCGCGTCGAGGATCTCGACTACCGCAGCGACCCCGAGGCGTTGACCGCCGAATTCGGGCCCACCCTGATGGCGATCGCGGAGGCAGCAGCCAAGACCCAACGCAAGCCCAGGGCGACCGACAACCTGACTACCCGGCGGCTCGGCTATGCGCCGATGTCGTTCGACGACGGCCTAAGGCTGCTGATCTCATGGCTGCGCGACATCGGGAAACTCTAGTGACGATCGCCGAATACCGCAGGGCCGGTTCGGATCACGGGGATCTGGCCGATCGGATCCTCGACGCCGCCCAGCGGCTCGTGTTGCGGACGGGCGCCCGGAAGATGTCGTTCACGGACGTGGCGACCCTGGCCGGGATATCGCGGCCCACGGTCTACCGCTACTTCGCGTCCAAGCAACAACTCATCGACGCGCTGGGAAAGCGGGAGCGCCGCCGCTTCAACGACGCGATGGACGCCGCGATGTCCGGAGTCGTGGGAGTCGCGCGGCTGGAGGCCGCGGTCGACGTCGTCGCGACCTTCGTCGAGGCGCAACCGCCCGGGCGGCTGCTCGACCTCGAGCCGACGTTCGCCCACGACCAGATGGCGCAGGCGTTGCCGGTGCTGGCCGACGGGTTGACTGCGGTCCTGCAGCGCTGCGCCCGTGAGGGCGCCTTCGCCACAGCGGTGAACCCGCGCGACCTTGCCGGGGCGGTCGCGCGAACCGCCTTGAGCCACTACATATTTCCCAACGCTGACCGCGCCGCGGCGCGCCGGGAGATCCGGGCTGCGGCGGGCCTTCCCGCTCGGCCCTAACCCTCAGGCTGTCGGTGGTCGCAGTCCGTCGATGAGCACGCGCAGCAGCCGTCGGCGAGTGCCGGCGCCGCGGTCGGGCTGCTCGCCTACCCAGGCGATCGCCGCCGCCATGTCCAGCACGTCATCGACGCCAACATCGTCCCGTAGCAGCCCGGCGTCCGCGGCTCGCGTCACGAGCGCCGCGCCCGCGCTGCGGGCGAGCACGCAGGTGCTGTCCTCACCGGCCGTGGGCGGAAGAGTGACCAGGGTGCGGGCCAAGCCCTGGAACACGCTGCCCTGCTCGATGTAAGCGTCGAGCCAGCGCAGCAACGCGTCGATCGGATCGGGGTCGTCGGCGAGCGCGACACCGAGCTCGTGGATCCGAGTCAGCCCTTCGTCAATCACCGCCAGCACCAGCTCATCTCGCGTTGGAAAGTGTCGATACAGCGTGCCGGGACCTACGCCTGCCGCCCGCGCGATCTCGTCGAGCGAGGCGGCAAGGCCGGCCCGCACGAACGCGTCGTGCGCGGCGTCCAGCAGTAGCCGGCGATTGCGCGCGGCATCGGCACGCACTGGCCGCGTTGACGTCACCATGCCTCCCATGGACAAAGCGGAGACTATCTCCGTATAGTTACCGGAGACAGTCTCCACATTGTATGAGGGAGTGGCCGTGAAGATCAGCCTGATGGCGTATCCGGACCCGACTGACCCGCAAGGACTGGGTGGCGTGCTCTCGACCGTCCGCGATGCCTCGGCCGCGGGGTTTCCCCGAGTTTGGTTTCCCCAGCTACCGCCGATGACCAATGTGGCGGGATGGGACGCCTTGACTCTCTTGGCCGTGGCCGGCGCGCACATCCCCGAGATCGAACTCGCCTCGGGCGTGGCGGTCGCCTACCATCAGCACCCGTTCGCGCTGGCGCGCCAGGCCCTGACGGCGTCGGCCGCAAGCGATGGGCGGCTCGTCCTGGGGATCGGCGTGAGCCATCGGTCCATGGTCGCCGACATGTTCGGGTATGACTATTCGGCGCCGGCGGCGTTCCTGCGCGAATACCTCGAGGTGCTCAACGCGGCCTTGGCGGGCTCGCCGGTCGACCACCACGGCGCGCGCCTCACCGCGGTCGGTCAGCTCGATTTGCCCGGGGCGCCCAAGCCTCAGGTACTGGCCGCCGCGCTGGGACCGCGGATGCTGCGCCTCGCGGGTGAGCTGACCGACGGCACAGTGACCGCGTGGGCGGGATTGAAAGCCGTTGAGCGCCAGATTGTTCCGGGCATCACCAAGGCCGCGGAGGGGGCGGGCCGGCAAGCGCCGCAGATTGTTGTCGGCCTGCCGGTGAGCGTGACAGCTGATGCGGACAATGCGCGTGACCAGCTCGCGCAGGCCTTCGGCCTTGCCGGCGAGACGCCCGCCTACCGGGCGATCCTCGGTCTGGACGGCGCCGCCAACCCCGCAGACGTTTGCGTCGTGGGCGACGAAGCCGAGGTTGTCGAGCAGCTTCGGCGATTCGCCGACGCCGGTGCGACGGAGTTCAGTGCGCTTCCGGTGGGGGATGCGGAGCACACGAAACGCACGATCGAGGTGCTTGCCGCGCTCTGACGGGCGGGCACGCTCAGCCCAGCTGAAACTTGGTGGCGCCGAACGGTTCCGACGTGCCGAGGGCGAACACCGTGGACGCCTTGACGCGATATAGATACCACGGCGGCGGGCCCGCCGACTGGGCGCTGAACTCCGCCGTGAGCGCGTCGCCCGCCACCTTGCACGGCCATCCGCCGTCGGCGTAAGTGGCTGCCACGGAGGTTAATTCGCCGGTATCGGTGACGCGCTCGACGGCGCCCTCGATGACGAGGTCGAACGGCTCGGTGGCGACGCTGAGCACACACCTGGGATCGCGGGCGAGGTTCCGGGACTTGCGGGTCGCGGGCCCGGAGGTGAAATACCAGCTGCCGCCGCACCGAACGACCCCGACGGCCATGACGTGCGGGCTGCCGTCGGGATTGATCGTGGTCAGCCACACCGTGTGGCGCGCCGGGCCGCCGGTGCCCGGCGCCTGCGGCAGCTCACCGTCCAGCGCCGCCCGGACCCGCTCCCACTGAATCGGCGGTGCGCCGTACCCGTCGAGATTGCGTTCTGTGATCGTCATATCGGTATTGACCGACGCCCGACCCGGAAGTCATCGCTCGCGCAGCAGGAACAGGCCATAGGCGGCGATCGACTGCGCGTCGGCGATCACCCCGGTGCGCATCATCTCCTCGACGTCCGCGCGCGAGAACCACTCGCTGTGCATGTCCTGTTCCTCGTGCTCGCGGTCCGCCTCGCCCTCGACGATGCCGGTGGCCAGGAACACCCAGCCACGCTGACTCGTCATCCCGGCGGCAACGTCCAGCAGACCCAGCGCCTCGATCGACGTCGCGCGCAGCCCGGTCTCCTCGCGCAGCTCACGCTCGGCCAGCTCGTGCGCGTCAACCTCCGCGTGATCGGGCGCGCTGCCCTGCGGGAATTCCCAGCGCCGCGCGCCGAGGGGATAGCGGAACTGCTCGACCAGCCGGAAGCGCTTCCCGTCGTAGGGCATCACCAGCGCGTAGGTTGGCTTGTCGATCACGGAGTAGATGCCGGCGCTGCCGTCCGGGCGGCGGATCTGGTCCTCACGCACCGCCAGCCAGCGGTTCCGATAGACCTCGCGGGACGCGACGCATTCGATGAAGGGCACGTCGCCCAGTATCACCGGTGCGGTAGCGTCCGAAGCCATGCCATCCCCCGAAGCCATCACCGAGACCGTCAAGAGCTACCTCGCGCTCGTCGCCGACGGCAAGACCGACGACATCGTCGCCCTCTACGCCGCCGACGCCACGGTCGAGGATCCGATCGGCACCGACCTTCGCCGCGGCCACGACGCCATCCGCGAGTTCTATGCCGGATTTCAAGACGCCAAGAAGGACACGGAACTCCTCGAGATCCGGATCGGTGGCAGCGAAGCCGCGTTCTTGTGGCACCTCACCCTCGACGGCGGCGACAGCCGCAGCCGGCTCTCACCGATCTCGACGATGACGTTCGACGACGACGCGAAGATCACGTCGATGCGGGCGTTCTGGTCACCCTCGGACTTCAAAGTCCTGTAGCGCCCGCGCGGTGGACTCGTCTGATGCCACCGCGACCGCGATAATGCAGCGATGGCCCCTGAGGATAGGGAGATCCGCCGCTCCGGCATGCGCAGCCACATCATCGTCAGCGGCGAGGACGCGCTGGCGACGACGATCGTCGAGGAACTCAACAACGCCGGCGTGCACATCGTCAAGCTCACCAGCCCCACCGAGCTCGCCACCGCCGGGATCGCCCGCGCCCGCGCCGTGATCTGCGCCGGCGACGACGACGCGATCAACCTCGAAATCGCCCTGCTGGCAAGGAAAGCCAACCCCGACGTCCGGGTGGTGGCGCGGCTGGCGAACGACGTGTTGCGCACGGCGATGGCCGCCGACAAGCGCCCCGGCGCGATTCTGGACGTCGCGGACCTCGCGGCGCCGTCCGTCGTCGAGGCCTGCCTGGCGCACACCGTGCACCCGTTCGAGGCCGCGGGCATCAAATTCGTCGTCTCGGGCTCCGCGGCGCCGCGCGACGCGACGCTGCGCGAGATCTACGGCGACCTGGCGCCCGTCGCGGTCATCCACGGCGAAAACTGCGCCACGCCGGGCCAGGTGGAGCCGTGCCCAGGCCGGGACCTGCCGGTGCACGCCGGCGACTGGACCGCGATGATCGGCACCGCCGACGAGTTGGCCGCCCGCGGCATCAGAGTTCCGCGGCCGACCGCGAGGCGGTCGCGCCGGGCCTGGTTGCGTCGGCTGATCGATGCCGCCCGCGGCCTGCGTGACGACGTCAACCCGATGCTGCCGCGCGCCTTGGTGGCCGTGGCGCTGCTCCTGCTCGGGTCGACGGTCGTGTTGCGCTTCAGCTACCAGCCGCGGGCGACAATGACCTGGCTCGACGCGTTGTATTTCAGTACCGAGACGATCGCGACCGTCGGTTACGGCGACTTCAGCTTCCTGCAGCAGCCCACCTGGCTGCGCCTGTTCAGCATCATGCTGATGCTTGCCGGCGTGACGACCACGGCGCTGCTCGTCGCGTTCATGGCGGACCTGCTGTTGTCGCGCCGTTTCGCCCACTCGGCCGGACGCCGTCGGGCTCGCCACCTGCACAATCACGTCATCGTCGTCGGGCTGGGTTCGTTCGGCAGCCGCGTCGTCGCCGACCTGGCCGGCGCCGGCTACGAGGTGGCGGTCATCGAGCGGGACGACAACAACCGGTTCCTCTCGGCGGCGGACGACCTGGACGTGCCGGTGATCTTCGGGGACGCGACGCTGCGCCAGACGCTGGCGTCGGCCCGCGTCGACCGGGCCCGGGCGGTCGCGGTGTTGACCCAGGACGACATGACCAACATCGAGACCGGGATCGTGCTGCGCGAGATGCTCGGCCCGCGGGTGATGCCCGAGCTGATCCGGCCCGACGTGCCGATCGTGCTGCGCATCTACGACCGCGCGCTGGGGGCCGCGGTGGCGCAGCGGTTCGGCTTCGAAAACGTGCGCTCGACCGTCGATCTGGCCGCGCCGTGGTTCATCGGCGCCGCGATGGGCCTGCAGGTGCTGGGGACGTTCTGGGTGGGGCAGCGCTCCTTCATGGTCGGCGCCATGCACGTGGCACCCGGCAGCGAGCTCGACGGGCTGAAGATGTTCGAGCTGTCGACCCAGACCCGGGTCATCGCGATCACCCGCCAGGACACGCCGGTCGAACTGCATCCGCGCCGCGACGCCTGGCTGCGCGGTGGCGACACCGTGTATCTGGTCGGCCCGTATCGCGAGCTGCTCGCGACGCTGCGTAAGGGCCAGCCGCCGCAGGAGCCTTCGGCGGACGACGAACGCGCGTCGGCTTAAAGCTGGGCGGCCACGTCGGCGGCGCGGCGCAGCTGGTCGAGGTCGGAACTCGTCGGGATGAGCTGCACCTCGTCGGTGCCGATTCCCTCGAACTTCCGCAGGACGGCCAGCAGGTCGTCCTCGCTGCCGGCCCAGCCGGTCATGGGCGCCATCGCGTCGACGTACTCGGCCGGGATCCAGTTCATGTAGTGCAGCAGGTGCCGATGCACCTGGGCGCGGGCCTGCTCGGGCGCGCCGAACGCGAACCAGAACGACGTCACCAGGTGCGGTTTGGGCCTGCCGGCCTGGGTCCACGCCTCCCGCGCCACGTCGAACAGCTCGTCCTGCTTGGCGACGTCGAGGTCCAGGGTGGTACCGGCCAGCCCGTCGGCCCAGGTCGCCGCGCTGCGGACGGTCTTGGGACCCATGGTGCCGACGAACAGCGGCGGGCCGCCGGGCTGAACCGGGGCCGGACCAACCGGCAGCACCGACTCGGTGATCTTCTCGCCGGCCCACACCCGCTTCATTACCGCAACGCGTTCGGCCATGCCGCGCATCGTCTGCGTCGCCGGGTCGGCGCCCACGGCGTGGTAGTCCTCGTGCCTGCCGCCGACACCGATGCCCACCGTCAGCCGGCCGCCACTCAGCATGTCGCCGGTGGCCAGGCCCTTCGCCAACATGACCGGATCATGCAGCTGCGGCACGATCACCGTCGTCATCAGCCGCACTCGGGTGGTCCACGCGGCCAGCGCGCCGAGGAGCGTCAGGTTGTCCGGGTTTTCGAACGCGATGCGCTCGCCCCAGCACAGCGACGAGAACGGGCCCTCGTCGATGGCCCTCGCCCAGTTTTCGAGCACCGTCGCGTCCAGGTCCGGCTCCATCACCGGCATGGTCATCGCTATCTGCACAGACGCGATTCTGGCACCATGAAGCAGATGGGTTTCACGAGTACCTCCATCGCGCATGTCCGGCTGACCGTCACGGATATCGAGCGGTCACGCCAGTTCTACGAGGCCGTGTTCGGCTGGCCGGTGTTGCTCGAGGTTCCCGAGAACGCCGACGAAGCCACCCGCAACCAGTTCGGCTTCCTGTTCGGCGGCGTCATCTACGACCTGGGCGGCACGCTGCTCGGCCTGCGACCGGTCGCCAGGGACCGCTTCCATGAGGACCGCTGCGGTCTCGACCACATCGCGTTCCGGCTCGCCAGCAAGGCCGAATTGGACTCCGCGGCCGCACATCTCGACGAGGTCGGCGTGCCGCACGAGCCCGTCAAAGACATTGGGCCGTCGTACATCCTGGAGTTCCGCGACCCGGACAACATCGCGCTGGAGCTCACGGCGCCGAAGTAGCGATGCCGTCTTTCCGCGAAGGCGCGCAAAATGTCAGCCCCCACGGCGTGTCGTTGTACAAACACGCGCGCTCGCGTGGGGGCCGGGAGGGGTAAAGAGGAATTATGAGCATCAGTTTCAACCACACCATCGTCGCCTCCCGCGACAAGCGCGAGTCCGCGGAATTCCTCGCCGAACTGTTCGGCCTGCCGGACCCGAAGCCGTTTGGCCACTTCATGGTTGTCGCGCTCGACCACGAGGCCAGCCTCGATTACTCCGACGTCGCCGAGGGCGAGGAGATCCGCCGACAGCACTACGCGTTTCTGGTTTCCGAGGAGGAGTTCGACGAGATCTACGGCAAGATCAAATCGCGCGGCCTGGAGCACTGGGCCGACCCGGGGGCCAATCGGCCCGGCGAGATCAACACCCGCGACGGCGGCCGCGGAGTGTACTTTCTGGATCCCTCTGGGCATGCCATGGAGATCCTGACGCGCCCCTATGGCTCGGGCGGCTAATCGCCGGCGCGCGGCGAGCCATGCCGCACGTGTTCCTGGTCGCGATAGTCGTCGGCGAGTTGCGCGACGTGCTTGGGCAGCGAGCCGGCCGCGACGTCGGCCACTGTCGTCCGCTCCAGCACCGAGCGCATGCTGGCCCGCAGCGCCCGCCACACGTCGGCCAGCGGCGCAGTGGGCCCGGAGTACGGCAAATCGCCGAGCCCGATGTCGCGGACGCTGGCAAGCGGGCCGTCGATGCAGCGCAGGACGTCGGCGATGCTGATCTCGTTTCCGGGCCGGGCCAATTCGTAGCCGCCCTCCCGGCCGCGATGGCTTCGCACCAAGCGATCGGTGCGCAGGTTGGTGAGGATGTCGACGAGAAATTGCGGCGGTATGCCCTGGGCTTGGGCCAATTCGTCGGTCGTCACCAATGTGCCGCCGTCGACCGTGGCGAGCTGGACCATCGCGCGCACCGCGTACTCCGCCTTGGCCGACATCCGCATGGTGAGGATTGTGCCACCCCGCTAAGGCTCCCTTAGGGGCGCAACTCCAGCAGGTCGATGACCCGCTGGGCGTGCTCCTCGACGCCGCGATCCGGCGTCAGCCGAAGATCCGGATTCTCGGGCTGCTGATACGGGCTGTCGATGCCAGTGAAGTTCTGGATCTCACCGGCGCGCACTTTCGCGTACAGCCCCTTGGGATCACGCTTCTCGCACTCATCGAGCGGCGTGTCGCAGAACACCTCGAAAAAGTCGACGCCGGCGTCGGCATGGACCCTGCGGGCCAATTCGCGATGCTCGGCCAGGGGGCTAATCGCCGGCACCAGCACCACCTGACCGCTGTCGGCCAGCAGCGCCGCCACGTGCGCCAGCCGGCGCAGGTTCTCGGCGCGGTCGGCCATGGAGAAGCCCAGGTCCGCATTCAGGCCGTGGCGCAGGTTGTCGCCGTCGAGAACGTAAGCGGGAATGCGGCTTTCGAGCAGCGTCCGCTCGACCAGCATCGCCACCGACGACTTGCCGGAGCCCGACAGGCCGGTGAACCACACGGTTTTGCCTTTCGGCCGGGCTTCTGCACCGACGAGCGACTTGTGCCGCACGGTGTTCGGGCTTGCCGTCTGCGCCGCGACTTCGCGCAACACCATGCCCGCCGCCACCGTGCCGTTGGTGTTCGGGTCGATGAGGATGAACGAGCCGGTGCTGGAGTTGCGGGTGTACTCGTCGAGCAGCAGCGGAACCTGGGTCCGCAGCGAAATGCGGCCAAGTTCGTTGAGCTGCAACGCCCTTGCGCCCTTGTCGCGGTGCAGGGTGTTGACGTCGAGCCGGTACTCCAACGCCGTCACGCGTGCGCGGGTGGTTCGGGTGGTGTGCTTGATGAGGTAGTCGCGGCCCGGTTCCAGCGCCGAGTTGTCGGCCATCCAGCACACGGTCGCGTCGAAATCCTGCGTGACCCTCGGCTGGTTGTGGGCGCGCGCGATCATGTCGCCGCGTGAGATGTCGATGTCGTCGGCCAAGCTCACCGAGACGGCCATCGGTGGAAACGCTTCTTGCACAGGGCCGCCTGCGCCCTCGATCGCGGTGATCCGGGTGGTCTTGCCGACGGGCAGCACGACCACCTCGTCGCCGGGTCGCATCACCCCGCTGGCCACGGTGCCGGCGTAGCTGCGGTGGTCGCGATGCTCGTGGGTCTGCGGCCGGATGACGTATTGCACCGGGAAGCGCACGTCGACCAGGTTGCGGTCACCGGCGATGTAGACCTCTTCGAGGTGGGACAGCAGCGCCGGGCCCTCGTACCACGGTGAGTTATCCGACTTGGTCACCACGTTGTCGCCGTTGAGCGCGGAGATCGGGATGGTGGCCACGTCCTGCACGTCGAGCCGGGCCGCGAAGGCGTGGAACTCGTCGCGGATCGCCTCGAATTTCTCTTTGTCCCAGTCGATCAGATCCATCTTGTTGACCGCCAGCACGATGTGCTGGATGCCGAGCAATGAGGCCAGGAAGGCGTGCCGGCGGGACTGCTCCAGCAGGCCGTGGCGGGCGTCGACGAGCACGATCACCAGCTGAGCCGTCGACGCCCCGGTCACCATGTTGCGGGTGTACTGGATGTGTCCCGGCGTGTCGGCGATGATGAATTTCCGCTTGGGAGTTGCGAAATAGCGGTAGGCGACGTCGATGGTGATGCCCTGCTCCCGCTCGGCCCGCAGGCCGTCGGTCACCAGCGCCAGGTCGGTGTAGTCGTGGCCGCGCTCCTCCGACGCCCGCTCCACCGACGCCCATTGGTCTTCCATCACGGCCTTGGAGTCGTACAGCAGGCGCCCGATCAGGGTGGACTTGCCGTCGTCGACGGATCCGGCGGTCGCGAGCCTCAATAGCGTTGTCATCAGAAGTAGCCCTGCCGTTTGCGGTCTTCCATTCCAGCCTCCGAGATCCGGTCGTCGGCGCGGGTCGCACCGCGCTCGGTCAACCGCGCCACCGCCGTCTCGGCGATAACCTCGCTTACGGTGGCGGCCTCGGATTCCACGCACCCGGTGCAGGTGACGTCGCCGACGGTGCGGAACCGCACCGTGGCCTCGAACACCCGCTCGTCGGCGCGCGGCTGCATGTGCCGGTCCACCGCCAGGAGCATGCCGTCGCGCTGAAACACCTTGCGCCGGTGCGCGAAATAGATCGACGGCAGCTTGATCTTTTCGGCGCCGATGTAGGACCAGATGTCGAACTCGGTCCAGTTGGACAGCGGGAAGACGCGGATGTGCTCGCCCTTGTGGTGCCGTCCGTTGTAGAGGTTCCAGAGCTCGGGCCGCTGGGCCTTGGGGTCCCACTGGCCGAACTCGTCACGGAAGCTGAACACCCGCTCCTTGGCGCGCGCCTTCTCCTCGTCGCGGCGCGCCCCGCCGAACGCGGCGTCGAACTTGTTCTCGCGGATGGCGCGCAGCAGCGTCACGGTCTGGATCGGGTTGCGCGACGGGATCGTCTCGACCACCCGTCCGGCGTCGATGTCCTCCTGCACCGACGCCACCACCAGCCGCACCCCGGACTCGGCGACCAGCTCGTCGCGGGCGGCGATCACCTCGTCGAAGTTGTGGCCGGTGTCGACGTGCATCACCGGGAACGGCAGCCGTCCGGGCTTAAACGCCTTGAGCGCCAGGTGCAGCATCACGATGGAGTCCTTGCCGCCCGAGAACAGCAGGACGGGGCGCTCGAACTCCGCGGCCACCTCCCGAATGATGTGGATCGCCTCGGCCTCGAGCGAGCGCAGATGGCTCAACTCGTACTGGCCGGCCGCCGGGGCCGTGTTCACAACGCTGGTCATAGGCACCTCGTTGGATTCTTGATAAAGGTGGTCGAATTGACCATCTTTATGGTCATTGTCGTATATAGAACCAGCCGTCCCCGCCGATGTCAACGGTTTGGCGCGGGTGACAAGCAGGCGACGCATTACGCCACGAGGGGTCACTTGCCTTTTGCGCCGGCGGGTGCGTGCGCGAGCATGAGCGCATGACGACTGAAACGCAGAGCGGCCGCGAAGTCATTTCGCAATTCCTCCCCCAATCGCCGTTCGTCGCGAAGCTGGGGATCGTCGCCGATCAGCTGGCCGACGACGAGGTCAGGCTGCGGCTGCCGTGGGATCCGACCAACGTCACCGTCGGCGACATGGTGCACGGCGGCGCCATCGCCACCCTGGCCGACCTGACCGTCATGGCCGCGGCGTGGTGCGGTGCGGACGCTCCCCCGTCGCTGCGGGGCGTGACGGTGTCGATGGCGCTGGACTTCATGGCGCCGGCGCGGGCGTGCGACCTGATCGGGGTGGGCCGGGTGCTGCGGCGCGGCCGGTCGTTGGTCAACTGCGAGGCAGAGATCGTCGACCCGTCGGGCACGCTGGTCGCCAAGGCGCTGGCGACGTACAAGGTGGGCTAGAGGGTCACTTCCTCGAGCTTGCCGGTGGCGACGTCGAAGACGAAGCCGCGCAGCGAGACGTGCTTGGTCACGAACGGGCTGTTCTCGATGCGGCGCAGCGACTGCCGGACGTCCTCGGCGAGGTCCGGGAACGCCTCGGCCGCCCAGGGCGGCTTGACCCCGATCTCGTCCTGGATGCCGCGTTTGAAGTCGTCGTCGGTGAAAGTGAGCATGCCGCAGTCGCTGTGGTGGATCAGGATGATCTCCCGGGTCCCCAGCAGCCGCTGGCTGATGGCCAGCGAGCGGATGACATCGTCGGTGACGACGCCGCCCGCGTTGCGGATGACGTGGGCCTCGCCCTCGTTGAGGCCCAGGATGCGGTAGACGTCGAGCCGCGCGTCCATGCACGCGACCACCGCGACATGCTTGCTCGGCGGCAACGGCAGCGGGCCCTGGAAGCTGCTCGCGTATTGGGCGTTATTGGCCAGGTAGTCCTCGGTAACCGTCACGCAAGCCTCCTTGGGGTGTGGCGGCCTGAAAGTAGCAGCGAGCCACCCCTAATTCACGCATGAAAATCAGCCGGATCACAAGGACGAGCCCGGCTGGTTAACCTGTCCCAATGCGGCACGGGCGGCTCGGTCGGGCATGATTCGTTTCCTGGCGCGCCGGTTGCTCAACTACATCGTGCTGCTGGCGCTGGCGTCGTTTCTGACCTATTGCCTGACTTCGGTGGCGTTTTCGCCGCTGGACAGCCTCTTGCAGCGCAACCCGCGCCCGCCGCAGGCCGTCATCGACGCCAAGGCCCACGCGCTCGGCTTGGACAAGCCCATACCGCTCCGCTACGCGAACTGGGCCTCGCACGTCGTCCGCGGCGACTTCGGCACGACCATCACCGGGCAACCCGTCGCCACCACGCTGTGGCGCCGCGTCGGGGTCAGCCTGCGGCTGCTGGTCGTCGGCTCGCTGGTGGGCACGGTGCTGGGCATCGTCGCCGGGGCGTGGGGCGCGATCCGCCAGTACCGGCTGAGCGACCGCGTCGTCACGCTGCTGGCGCTGCTGTTGCTGAGCACTCCGTCGTTCGTCATCGCCAACCTGCTGATCCTGGGTGCGCTGCGGGTCAACTGGGCCCTCGACATGCATCTGTTCGACTACACCGGGGAGACGTCGCCCGGCGTGGCCGGCGGGTTCTGGCCGGAGCTGGTCGACCGGTTGCGGCACCTGATCCTGCCCACGCTGACCCTGGCGCTGATGGCGGCGGCGGGATACAGCCGATATCAGCGCAACGCGATGCTCGACGTCCTCGGGCAGGACTTCATTCGCACCGCCCGCGCCAAGGGACTGACCCGTCGGCGTGCGCTGTTCAAGCACGGGCTGCGCACCGCGCTGATACCGCTGGCGACGCTGTTCGCCTACGGGGTGGCCGGCCTGGTCACCGGGGCGGTGTTCGTCGAGAAGATCTTCGGCTGGCACGGCATGGGTGAATGGCTGGTGCAAGGCATTTCGGCGCAGGACACCAACATCATCGCGGCCATCACGCTGTTCTCCGGCACGGTGGTGTTGTTGGCTGGCCTGTTGTCGGATATCTTCTACGCGGCGCTCGATCCGAGGGTGCGGGTGCCATGACGTCTCAAGCGGCTGCGGCGCAAGGGGTTTCGACGCCGGAAGGGTTCACGTCGCGCCGGACGTTGGTGCTGCGCCGGTTCGGGCGCAACCGGCTCGCGGTGGCGTCGCTGACGCTGCTGGTGCTGCTGTTCGTCGGCTGCTACGCGCTGCCGTCGCTGCTGCCCTACTCCTACGACGACCTCGATTTCAATGCGCTGCTGCAGCCGCCGAACGCCCGGCATTGGCTGGGCACCAACGCGCTGGGCCAAGACCTGTTGGCCCAGATCCTGCGGGGTATGCAGAAGTCGATGCTGATCGGCGTCTGCGTGGCGTTCATCTCCACCGGCATCGCCGCCACGGTCGGGTCGGTCGCCGGCTACTTCGGCGGATGGCGGGACCGGGTGCTGATGTGGGTGGTCGACCTGCTGTTGGTGGTGCCCAGCTTCATCCTGATCGCGATACTGACGCCGCGGGTCAAGAAGTCCTCCAGCGTCCTGTTGCTGGTGCTGCTGCTGGCCGCATTTGGGTGGATGATCAGCTCGCGCATGGTCCGCGGCATGACGATGAGCTTGCGTGAGCGCGAATTCATCCGCGCCGCACGGTATATGGGCGTCTCCAGCCGCCGGATCATCGTCGGCCACGTGGTGCCCAACGTGGCGTCCATCCTTATCATCGACGCCGCGCTCAACGTCGCGTCGGCCATCCTTGCCGAAACCGGCCTGAGCTTCCTCGGTTTCGGAATCCAGCCGCCCGACGTGTCGCTGGGCACGCTGATTGCCAACGGTACCCAGTCGGCGACCACCTTCCCGTGGGTGTTCCTGTTCCCGGCCGGGGTCCTGGTGCTGATCCTGGTGTGCGCCAACGTGACCGGAGACGGGCTGCGCGACGCGCTCGATCCGGGGAGCGGGCTGGGGCGCCGATGAGCCCACTGCTGGAAGTTTCCGACCTGGCCGTCACTTTCCCGAGTGACGGCCCGCCGGTGACCGCGGTGCGCGGCATCAGCTATCACATCGAACCCGGCGAAGTCGTGGCCATGGTCGGTGAATCGGGCTCGGGCAAGTCCGTGTCGGCGATGGCGGTGGTCGGGCTGCTGCCGGAATACGCACACGTGCGCGGCTCGGTCCGGTTGCAGGGCACCGAGTTGCTCGGGCTCGGCGACGACGCGATGTCACGGTTCCGCGGCAAGACGGTCGGCATGGTGTTCCAGGATCCGATGTCGGCGCTGACGCCGGTGTACACCGTCGGCGACCAGATCGCCGAGGCGATCGAGGTCCACCAGCCGCGCGTCGGGCGCAAGGCCGCCCGCGGGCGCGCGGTCGAACTGCTTGAGCTGGTTGGCATCTCGCAGCCCGAGCGACGCGCCCGGGCGTTTCCGCACGAGCTGTCCGGCGGCGAACGGCAGCGCGTGGTCATCGCGATCGCGATCGCCAACGACCCCGACCTGCTGATCTGCGACGAACCCACCACCGCGCTGGACGTCACGGTGCAGGCGCAAATCCTGGAGGTGCTCAAGACGGCCCGCGACGTCACCGGCGCCGGGGTGCTCATCATCACGCACGATCTGGGTGTGGTCGCCGAGTTCGCCGACCGGGCGCTGGTGATGTACGCCGGGCGGGTCGTGGAGTCCGCCGCTGTGAGCGACCTGTACCGGGCTCGCCAGATGCCTTACACCGTCGGGCTGTTGGGGTCGGTTCCCCGGCTGGACGCCGCGCAGGGCACCCGGCTGGTGCCCATCCCCGGCGCCCCGCCGTCGCTCGCGGGGCTGGATCCGGGCTGCCCATTCGCGCCGCGCTGCCCGCTGGCCATCGACGAATGCCGCGCCGCGGAACCGGAATTGATCGAGGTCGGCCTGGATCACCGGGCCGCCTGCATCCGCACCGATCAGGTCGGCGACCGCAGCGCCGCGGACATCTACGGGGTCAACACCTCCGCGCGTGTCGAGGCGACTCCTGGTGACTCGTCGGTGGTGGTCCGGGTGCGCGATCTGGTCAAGGCCTACCGGCTGACCAAGGGCGTGGTGTTCCGTCGCGCCGTTGGCGAGGTCCGTGCCGTCGACGGCATCAGCTTCGAGCTGCGCCAGGGCCGCACGCTGGGCATCGTCGGCGAGTCCGGTTCGGGCAAGTCGACCACGCTGCACGAGATCCTGGAACTGGTTGCGCCGCAAGCCGGTTCGATCGAGGTGCTGGGCAACGACGTCGCGGCGTTGAGCCCGGCGCGCCGGCGGGAGATACGGCGTGACATCCAGGTCGTGTTCCAGGACCCGGTGGCGTCGCTGGATCCGCGGCTGCCCGTCTTCGAGCTGTTGGCCGAACCGTTGCGGGCCAACGGCTTCGACAAGAACGCCACGTTCGCGCGGGTTGCCGAGCTGCTGGAGATCGTGGGCCTGCGCCGCGCCGACGCGACCCGCTACCCCGCCGAGTTTTCCGGTGGGCAGAAGCAGCGCATCGGCATCGCGCGGACGCTGGCGCTGCAGCCCAAGATCCTAGCGCTCGACGAGCCGGTGTCCGCCCTCGACGTGTCCATCCAGGCCGGGATCATCAACCTGCTGCTCGACCTGCAGGAGCGATTCGGCTTGTCGTACCTGTTTGTTTCCCATGACCTTTCGGTGGTCAAGCACCTCGCGCACGACGTTGCGGTGATGTATTCCGGCGCCATCGTGGAGCAGGGCGACAGCGAGCAGCTGTTCGCCAATCCGCAGCATGATTACACGCGGCGGCTGCTGGGCGCGGTGCCCCAACCTGATCCGGGGAAGTATGTCTAGGGCCCTGGCCGTGTTGCTGGTCGCCGGGTTGGTGCTCACCGCATGCTCGCCGGCCATCGACCTGACGCCCACGACGGGCAACAAGGCCTCGATCGGCACCACCAGCGACCTCAACCCGCACGATCCCGCCACGCTCCAGGACGGCGGCAACCTGCGGCTCTCGCTCAGCGACTTTCCGCCGAACTTCAACATTCTCAGCATCGACGGCAACTCGGCCGAGGTCGCCTCGATGCTGAAGGCGACCTTGCCGCGAGCGTTCGTCATCGGCCCGGACGGCTCGACCACCGTCGACACCGACTACTTCACCAGCGTCGAGCTCACCGGGACCAACCCACAGGTGGTCACCTACACCATCAACCCCAAGGCCGTGTGGTCCGACGGCACGCCGGTCACCTGGCAGGACATCGCCAGCCAAATCCACGCGCTCAGCGGCGTCGACAAGGCCTTCGAGATCGCCGGATTCAGCGGCGCCGACCGCGTCGCGTCGGTGACGCGGGGGGTCGACGACCGGCAGGCCATCATGACGTTCGCCAAGCCGTACGCCGAGTGGCGCGGCATGTTCGCCGGCAACGGCATGCTGCTGCCGGCCAGCATGACCTCCACGCCGGAGGTGTTCAACAAGGGCCAGCTCGACGGGCCGGGCCCGACGGCCGGACCGTTCATCGTGTCCTCGCTGGATCGGACCACGCAGCGAATCGTGTTGACCCGCAACCCGAAATGGTGGGGCGCGCGGCCGCGGCTGGACAGCATCACCTACCTGGTGCTCGACGACGCCGCCCGGCTACCTGCGCTGCAGAACAACACGATCGACGCGACCGGGATCGGCTCCGTGGACCAGCTGACGATCGCCCAACGGACCAAGGGCATTTCGATACGGCGGGCCCCCGCGCCGAGCTGGTCCCACTTCACCTTCAACGGCGCCCCCGGGGCGATCCTGGAAGACAAGGCATTACGGGTCGCGGTGGCCAAGGGCATCGACCGGCAGACCATCGCCAAGGTCGTCCAGTACGGCCTCACCAGCAATCCGGTGGCGCTGGGCAACCACATCTACGTCGCCGGCCAACAGGGCTACCAGGACAACAGCTCCGTCGTGCCCTACGACCCGGCCGCGGCGAGCCGGGAGCTTGACGCACTGGGGTGGAAGCGGGGCGGCCAGTTCCGCGAGCGCGACGGCCGCCAGCTGGTCATCCGCGACCTGTTCTACGACGCGCAGGGCAGCAAGGTGTTCGCGCAGATCGCCCAGCACAGCCTCGCCCAGATCGGTGTCAAGCTCGAACTCGTCGCGCGGTCGGGCAGCGGCTTCTTCACCAACTACGTCAACGTCGGGGCCTTCGACATCGCGCAGTTCGGCTGGCTCGGCGACGCGTTCCCGCTCTCGTCGCTGACGCAGATCTACCAGTCCGACGGGGCGAGCAACTTCGGCAAGATCGGCAGCCCGGAGATCGACGCCGCGATCGAGCGGACGCTCGAAGAACTCGATCCCGCCAAGGCGCAGGCGTTGGCCAACGACCTCGACAAGCTCATCTGGGCCGAGGGATTCAGCCTGCCGCTGACCCAATCCCCCGGCGACGTCGCGGTGCGCAGCACGCTGGCGAACTTCGGGGCGGCCGGCCTCGGCGACCTGAACTACACCGCGATCGGGTTCATCCGGACCTGACCCGCCGCCGCAACGGCGCGGGATGGCGCAGGGCCGGCAGCCCGCCCTCGGCAATGGCGGCGAGCTCGATCGCCTTCCACAGCAAGCGGACCGACGGCCGCGGCGGGAGCTCGTCCAGCGCCGGCGCCTGGGCGGCCAGGCCCTCGAATTCGCCGCGGCACACCGCGCCGGCGACGGCCAGGGCCGCGGGCTCGCGAAAGTCCAGCGCGCTGTGCGCCATGGTGGGAAGCTTGAGCAGCTGCGCGTTCGGAATCAGGGACGCCACCCGCTGAGCGACCGGCGGCGGCGTGATGAGATCGCGGCCGCCGGAGACCACCGCGGTGGGCCAGCCGAAATTCGGCATCTCGGCCGGCAGGTCGTATGGCTCATCCTCGAAAGTGGCCGTCTGGGTCCGGCTTTCGCGTTCGGCCACGGCGGGGTCCAGCGGCAAGCCGTCGGGCTCGGCGGCATAGTCGAGTTCGCGGAACGCGATGCGGCTCACCAGGTCTTCCTCGTAACGGTACGGCAGGTTGGAGAGGGTCGCGAATCGGGACAGCGCCCACCACAACGCCTTTCGGTCGTCGAGCAGCAGGTCGAGTTGCCGGTCGAGCAGCGTCGCCCCGCCATGGCCGTAGACCGTCGCAACGACTTGGGTGGCCGCCGCCGTCATGACGCCGGCATCGACGAGCTTGCGGACTTTCGGTGCGAGCGGGGCGGTTTCGGGACTGTCGCCCCGGAGCAGCAGCCGGCGGATCGCGCGGCGCACGATCACAATGTCGTGACGCGACAGCAGCGGCGAATCGAGGACCATCGCATGCACCCGGCCCGGGTGGCGCACGCCAACTCCGGCGGCGATGTACGTGCCGTACGACGCTCCGTAGATGACGGCCGAGTCCACGCGGGCGTCGTCGAGCACGGCCGCCACGTCGTCGACGACCTGATTGACGGTGAGGGCGTCGGGCGGCAGGTCTGCATCGGAGTCGTCGTGGCGCGACATCCCCACGCCGCGATGCTCGATCATGATGACGTCGAGGCCCGCGGCGGCGGCCCGGCGCCGCAGCCCCTTGTACATCTGGACCGACGCGACTCCCGGACCTCCCGGGATGATCACCAGCGGGTGGTCGGACTTGCGGCCGCCGCGCACGTAGTAGAGATCGAACTCTTCGGCGCTACCCGGCTCGACCGGCCGACGCACCGCCCGCACGCCGGGCAGCGCGGCCAGCTTTTCCTGCTGCCGACGCCGTTTCGAGTTCATGGTCATAGCGCTCCACCAAGACAAATACCGTCGAGCGCTTCATGCTAAACGTTGAGGTCGATTCGGTGCGCGTCGTGCACGCCGTCGTAGCGGTCGGGGCTGCACGTCAGCACGATCACCTGGCCGTGCGCGCCGACGGTGTCGAACACCTGCCCCATCTTGGCCAGGCGATCGGGATCGGTGAAACCTAGCGCGTCGTCGACCACCACCGGGACGCTGTCCTCCTTGGCGACCAGGGCCGCGCCGGCCAGCCTGGCCAGGATGCCGAGCTGCTCCTTGGCGCCGCCGGACAGGGATTCGTACGGCACCGTGACACCGTTGAGGGTGCGGCTGCTGATGCACAGGTCGCTGTCGATGTCGACCTCGAAGTCGGGGCCGAACACCGGGCGACCGAGCCGCTGCAGTTCCGTGCGATAGGGCTCGACGTAGCGCTGCCGGGTGGTGTCGCGGTGCCGTGTCATCACCGAGCGCAACAACTGGGCGGCCCGCGCCCGGCTGCCGACCCGCTCGTGCTGGCCGGCGGCGTGCTCGCGTTCGGTGTGCGCGACGTCCAGCTTGCCCTGGCGGCCCTCGCTGCCGAAAACCGAAAGCTCGATGCCGATTTCGCGCAAGGCGCTTTTCGCGTCTTCGTATTGGTCGCGCAGCGCATCGGCCGCCTCGGTGGCGGCGGTCAATTCGGCGGCGACCGCGTCCGGTGCGGCGCCCGCGAGCGCGTCGGCGAGCTCGGCGACGCGGCGCTCGGCGTCTTCTTTGCCTTTAAGCGCGGCTTGCGCCGCCGACGCGAGGTCCTCGTCGCTCACCTCGGCGCGCTCCCGGGACAGCCGGTCGGTGGCGGCGTCCAGCTCGGCGCGTTGGGCCTGCAGCGTGTTCTGGGAAACCGTTGCGCGCGTTGAGGCCTCGGCCAGCGCGGCGTCGGCGGCCGTCGCGGCTTTGCGGCGTTGGTCGAATTCCGTGGCCGCGGCGGTGTGGGCGGCCTCGGCGGCGTCCAGTTCGGCGCGGGCGGCGTCGGCGTCTTTCGGGACGAGGTGCGGGTCGGCCGGTTGATCGGCGCGCAGCTGCGCCAGCCGCTCCCGCAGTTGGTCGACGGTTTCGTCGCCGCACAGCCCGGATAACGTGGCGTCCAATTGGTCGCGGCAGCCCTGCAGTTCGCGGCGGCGCTGGTCGGCGGACCGCGCCGACGCGAGGTCCGCCACTTCGGCCGCTTGCAGCGCTTTAGCGAGTTCGTCTTGTGCCGCAGCGTATTTGGCTTGGATGTCAAGCGTGGTCGCGCCGGGGGTGACCCGCGCGGTCAGGACGCCGGGAACCTCGACGGTGGTGGGGCCGGTCGCGGTGATGGACCAGCTTTGGCCGACCGGCAGGGACACGCGTTGGTCGCCGGTGGCGAGCTCGATGTCGGCAATGGCGGTGAATTCCACCGCGGCGGAGGTCAACGCCAGCTGTCCGCCGATGCGATCGACGGCGGCGGCGGCGTCCTCGATGCGCCGTAGCGACTCGTCGGTGATTTTGACCGCTGCCAGCTCTTGGCAGACGCGGTGGCGGTCGCTTTGGAGGGCGGCGATCTTGGCCAGCCGGGCGCTCAGCCGGTCGGCCTCCTCGCGGGCGGCGAGCTGATCGACGGCGCGCCGCGCGGATTCGGCGCGGTGTTTCAGGTCCGCCAGTCGCTGGGCGGCTGCTTCGACGGCTTCGTGGGCGGCCTGCGCGTCGGCCGTCGCCGCCTTGTGTGCCTCTGCGGCCTGCTGCGCTCCGGCCGTGGCGGCGGCGACGCTGGCGGTGCGGGTCTGGATTTCGGTGAGCAGCCGCACGCGCCCGGTGTGGGCGGCGCCGGCCGCGGTGCAGGTGGCGGTCGCGGCGTCGGCGAGCAGCTTGGCCTCGCGCGCCTGGTTGGTAAGTTCGGCGATCCGGTCGGCGGCTCTCTGGGCGGCCTCGAGCCGGGGGCCGGCGGCGGCGCGCTGCTGCGATAGCTCGGCCACCCGCTCCGTCAGCTCCGCGTGGCGTCGCACCCGGTCGTCGACCTCGGCCACCGCCGCCGCCCATTCGGCGACCGCGGCCTCGGCGTCTTTCAGGCGGCCGATCGCGGCGGCCCATTCCCCCGTCGGCCGTCCGGTCGGGGTGAAGTAGCGGCCGTATTCCGCGTCGATCCGCTCGATCAGCAGCGGCTCGGTGCCCGACAACGCGGCCGCGTCACCCGCGGCCACATCCAGGGCTCGCGACAACGCGTCGCAGCCGGACAGGTCCACCGCGGCCGTCGACGTGGCCTGCAACACCCGTTGGGCGTGCCAGAGGTCGTTGTCGACCGTCTCGGCCAGCATCGCCCGGACCCGCTCGTGGGCTTCGTCGCCGGTGAGCTGTTCGCGGCGCGGCGTCAGCACCGTCAGCTCGGTTTCGCACTTCTTGTGGAACCGTTTGCGGTAGACGAAACGATAAGGGCCGCAGCTGATTTCGGCGCTCACCTCGGAGCCGACGTCGCTGTGGGTCGGCTTGACCTGCTTGACTTCCTTTTTGGTGGAGCGGTCCCGGGATTCCAGCAGCAGGTCCAGCGCCTCGATCATCGAGGACTTGCCGATCTCGTTGGCGCCGCAGACCACCACCACGCCGTGGTCGGGGAACTCGATCTCGCGGTGCGCGATGCCACGGTAGTTGGTCAGGACGAGCCGGTGCAGCTTCACGCGGCGCCCCGATCGGCTAGGCGCAGGAGCAGGGCCAATGCGGCTTGGGCGTCGGCGGATTCGGCGTTGCCTTCCCGCGCCGTCGCCACCAGTTCGTCGACAGCCGCGGCGGCGAACCCGCCGATGCCGAGGTCGCTGAACTCGCCGTCGGCGGGAACCACCACGAGGTCGGTGTGGCTGTCCCAGGTGCGCAGGTGGGCAAACAGCCGCGCATAGCGGTCCAGGCACGCGTCCAGCGCGGCGCGGTCGGTGACCGTCAACGATCCGGTCAGCGCCAACCGCACCACCGTCCGGTCCTTGTCCTTCATCAGATCGAGGTTCATGTCGAGGTCGGCGATGTCGCGGTTGGTGTCGACCTGGCGGTGCAGGGTGACGAACCGCCAGCGGCCGACGTCCCGCGGCTCCACGGTGACGCGGCCGTCGTCGACGTCGACGACGAGCACGTGACCGGGGTCCGATTCGACGTCGTCGAAGTTGGTGACTTCCGGCGAGCCCGAATACCAGACGCGGCCGCTGTCGTCGACCTCGGTGAGCGAATGTTTGTCTCCCAGCGCGACATAATGGATCACGCCGCGGCTTAGGGCGTCGTCGAGTTTCGCAAGGCGGATCAGCGAGGGTTTGTCGCGGTCGGGATCCAGGACGTCGACGCCGCCGTGCGCCACGAGGATGCGGGTCGCTGAGGTGGGCGTGAGGCCGTCGAGGACGTCGGCGACGAGGTCGGTGGTCGGCGCCTTGGACCGCCATGGCGCGGCGACGATCTCGAGCCCGGGCTTGATTTGGTGAACGCCGGCCCGGTCGAGGACGGTGACGTTGTCGGGGCGTTCGGCGGTGAACAGCGCGCTGGTGTACACCGACGACGCGTCGAGCGGATCATGGTTGCCGGGTAGCAGGTAGACGGGAATCCCTATGGCGCGCATGGCTTCCAGGGATTGGCCGATCACCTGCGGGGCGAGTTGATTGTGTTCGAAGACGTCGCCGGCGACGACGACGAACTCGGCGCCCACCTCGGCCGCCAGCGCGCCCAGTCCGGCCACCGCGTCGCGGCGCGCGGCCGAATACCGCGGCTGCGCGTCGCCGGCGAGGAAGTGCCGCGTCATGCCCAGTTGCCAGTCGGCGGTGTGCAGGAATCGCATCCGGCGGCCCCCTTTCGAGTCGTGGCTATCAGGGCACCGCGAAGTCTAGGTCTGCGCGCCGACAAGTCGCGGGACCTCGCTCGGCAGGTCTCCGGGGAACCAGCGGTTTCCTCCATCAAATCCCTTGTTTCACACTCAATTTCTGTGCGACGTTTTTTGTCGGACCCCTTGGCTAGCTTGGGGGCATGAGTTCTGGCAGCGTCGGTGACCGCGGGGCGATCGCGGCTGCCTTTGATGCGCTGGATGCCGCGATGGACACGGTGGTCGGGCTGGACTGTGAGGCGTTGACCACCAACGAGTGGTTGGCGTTGCTGGCGCGCTGCGAGAAGGTGCGCCGGCGGCTGCCCGCCGTGGAACATCCGATGATCAACTGCCTGGCCCGGCAGGCCACGGCCGAGGAGTTGGGCGGCAAGCTTTCCCACGCGATCGCCGAGGCGACGCTGACCAGTCGCGCTGAGGCTGCTCGGCGCATCAGCGAGGCGGCCGAGTTGGGGCCGCGCCACGGCCTGACCGGAGAGCGGTTGGCACCGGTGCTGGCCGCCACCGCCGCCGCCCAACGGCAGGGAACCCTGGGCGCCGGGCAGGTGCGGGTGATCCGGCGGTTTTTCCGCCAGTTGCCCGGCTGGGTCGACCACGCCACCCGCGAGCAGGTGGAAACCAAGTTGGCCGGCGAGGGCACCCAATATTGCCCCGAGCAATTAGCCGCGTTGGCCGCCGTGCTGGCCGACTGCCTCAACCCCGACGGGAATTACAGCGACGACGACCGGGCGCGGCGGCGCGGGCTGACGTTGGGTCCCCAAGGCCCCGATGGGATGTCAGAACTGCGCGGCCACCTGACCCCGGAAGCCCGTACGACAGTGGAAGCGGTGTTGGCCAAGCTGGCCGCCCCCGGCATGTGCAACCCGCTCGACGACGCCCCCACCGTCGACGGCACACCGCCTCAAGACGCCATCGACAAAGACGCCCGCAGCGCCGCCCAACGCAACCACGACGCCCTTAACGCCGCGCTGCGCGCGCTGCTGTGCTCGGGCACGCTGGGCCAGCACAACGGGCTGCCCGCCTCGATCATCGTCACCACCACCCTGGCCGAACTCGAAGCCGCCGCCGGCCGGGGGCTGACCGGTGGGGGCAGCATCTTGCCCATCAGCGACGTCATCCGCCTGGCCCGCCACGCCCACCACTACCTGGCCATCTTCGACCACGGCAACGGCAAAGCCCTGGCGCTCTATCACACCAAACGCCTAGCCTCCCCCGCCCAGCGAATCGTGTTGTACGGCAAGGAACACGGCTGCAGCGCCCCAGGCTGCACCGTGGCCGGCTACTACAGCGAAGTCCACCACGTCACCGACTACGCCCAATGCCACACCACCGACGTCAACGACCTCACCTTCGCCTGCGGCTGCCACCACCGCATGCTGCACCCCGACGGCTGGACCACCCGCAAAAACAGCCGCGGCGAAACCGAATGGATCCCCCCACCCCACCTCGACCGCGGCCAACCCCGCACCAACACCTACTGGCACCCCGAAAAACTCCTCCACACCGAAGACGGAGAAGACGACGACGATCATGACGACGCGGCGTAGCGTGAGCGCGTGACTGAACGGCGCACGCTGCTGCTGATGCGGCACGCGAAATCCGACTACCCGGAGGGAGTCCCGGATCATGACCGGCCCCTGGCGCCGCGCGGCATCCGGGAGGCCGGGCTGGCTGGGGACTGGTTGCGCGCCAACGTTCCCGCGATCGACGCCGTGCTGTGCTCCACCGCGACTCGCGCGCGGCAGACGTTGGACAGGACGGGAATCGACGCCCCGGTGCGCTACAGCGAGCGGCTCTACGGCGCCACCCCGGGAACGATGATCGCGGAGATCAACGAGACGGGCGACGACATCGGCACGCTGCTGGTCGTCGGTCACGAGCCCACGATGTCCGGGCTCGCGATCATCCTGGCCGCCGATGACGGCACGGACGTCGCTCTGCTGGAACGCATCTCGACGAAATTCCCGACGTCGGCCATCGCAGTGCTGGCGGTGCCAAGCGCGTGGAAGGGACTCGAACCGGGCGGGGCCGCGCTGACCGGCTTCGAGGTTCCGCGCTAGCTGTTGGTGGACAGCGTCAGCTCCATCAGCTTGAGCGCCTGCCCACAGGCGTCAATCCCGGGCACCTGGGGGTTGACCCACCACCCAACCACCCCGGCCGCGTTGCTCGCCACGCCGCACGCGCCGTTCGGGTCGTCCGGGCGCATCACGATCGACTCGATGCCCGCGATCGAGCGGTTCTCGACCTTGTACTTGAGGAAGTCGGCCACCTTGCGCTCTTCGCCCAGGCTGCCCTGCTCGAACCAGAACCGGGAGATGTCGATCAGCCCCGCCGGGTTCGCCGCCTGCCACCGGCAGATGGCCCCGACGAACGTGCTCTGAATGTCCAGCGGGTCGGCGCCGACGGTCTTGGCCAGGATGTCGCTGGTCAACACCTCGCACTCCTTGAGCAGGTTCGGGTACTGCTGCTGAGAGGTGTTGTTGCGCGGGGGGTTGCCGCCCGCCTTGATGGCGTTACCCCCGATGGACCTCGAACATCCGGTCAACACCAACAGCGCGGCGAACACCGCGGCCACGCAGGCGCGAACGGTTCGCCGGCTCATTTGGAGTTCGCAATCGACTGACGGGCCAGTTCCTTGGCTATGTCGCAGGGCGGCGGGAACGGCTTCTGGCTGAAGCTGACCGACCATTCGATGAAGTCGTCCTGGAACTGGATGCCTACCTCGCAGAGCGAGTCGCCCAGGTTGGGCTCGTTGCCGACGGCGATGAAGCCGCCGTGGCCGTTGATGTTGATGTCGTCGACGCTGGCGCGCGACAGCTCCTCGGTCTTGCGCTCGCGTCCGATCGGGCTGCCGCGATACCAGGAAAAGGAGAAGTGCGGGCCGAGAATCCCGCCGCCCGCCAGCCACTGGCACCCGACCGAGTTCCTGGCGGTGTTCACCAGCCCGGTCACCTTCGTCAGCTCTGACACGGTCTGATCGTTGATGCCGCCGCATTGCGGGAACATCGGCCCGTGATGGCCCTCGCCGTTGCCCGGCGTCGACGATGCCGTCGCTCCCGGTTTGTTGTCGCCGGAACCCGAGCATCCCGCAATCGTCGGGATCAGAATCGCTAAGGCCGACGCCACGAGAGCCAGCGCCCTCGCGCGGGGCCTACTGCGGGGCCTTCTGCTCGTCACACGATGCACTGTAGCGGGACCGCGGCGGCCAACCGCCGACGCCGCGCCTGAGCAGGCATTTCGGCCCCGTGTTGACGAGCGCGGGGCGCGCCGTATGCGACAGTGAGCAGATGCTCCTGGCACTGCTGCGCCAGTACATCCGGCCGTACCGGCGGCTGGTTGCGGTGCTGCTGGCGCTCCAGCTGACCAGCACCCTGGCGTCGCTGTACCTGCCCACGGTCAACGCCTCGATTATCGACGAGGGCGTCGCCAAGGGTGACACCGCCACCATCGTCCGGCTCGGCATGGTGATGCTTTCGGTCACCGGGTTGCAGGTGCTGTGCGCGGTCGGGGCCGTCTACGTCGGCTCGCGGGCGGGCATGGGCTTCGGCCGCGACCTGCGCCAAGCGATTTTCGAACACGTCACCACCTTCTGCGAGCACGAGACCGACCGATTCGGCGCGCCAACCCTGCTGACGCGCAGCACCAACGACGTCCGGCAGATCCAGTACCTGGTCCAGATCGGCGGCACCGTGCTGATCACCGCGCCGATCATGTGCGTGGGCGGCATCGTCATGGCCCTGCACCAGGAGGCCGCGCTCGCCTGGCTGCTGCTGGTCAGCGTCCCGGTGATGGCGGTGACCAACTACTTCGTCATGTCGCGCATGCTGCCGCTGCTGCGCCGGATGCAAGGCCTGATCGACGGCATCAACCGCGTGGTGCGCGACCAACTGTCCGGCGTACGGGTGGTCCGCGCGTTCGCCCGCGAGGGCTACGAGCGCGACCGGTTCGCCCGCGCCAACACCGCGCTGTCGAACACCGCGCTGGCCGCCGGCAATCTGCAGGCGCTGATGCCCCCGCTGACCACACTGACCATCAACGTGTCCAGCGTCGCGCTGATCTGGTTCGGCGGCCTGCGCATCGACCGGGGCCAGATGCAGGTCGGTTCGCTGACCGCCTTCCTGGTGTACTTCACCCAGATCCTGATGGCGGTCTTGATGGCCACAATGACGCTGGTGGTGCTGCCGCGCGCGGCGGTGTGCGCCGAACGGATCACCGAGGTGCTCGACACCCGCGCCGCCGTACAGGACCCACCGAACCCGAGGTTCCCGCTGGGCGGGATCGCGGGCGTCGTGCGGTTGGAGGGCGCCACCTTCACCTATCCGGGCGCCGATCGCCCGGTGCTGCAAGACATTTCGTTCACGGCGACCCCCGGGACGACGACCGCGATCGTCGGAAGCACGGGTTCGGGCAAGTCGACGCTGATCTCCCTGATCTGCCGGCTCTACGACGTCACCTCGGGCGCCGTGCTGATCGACGACGTCGACGTCCGCGACTACCACACCGAGCGGCTGTGGTCGGCGATCGGGCTGGTGCCCCAGCGCGGCTACCTGTTCTCCGGCACGGTGGCCGAGAACCTGCGCTACGGCGCGGCTCCCGGGCAGGTGGTGACGGACGACGAGATGTGGGAGGCGTTGCGGATAGCCGACGCCGACGGGTTCGTCCGGGCCCACGATGACGGGCTGCACATGCGCGTCGCCCAGGGCGGCATCAACTTCTCCGGTGGCCAGCGGCAGCGGCTGGCGATCGCGCGGGCCGTCATCCGCCGCCCCGCGATCTACCTGTTCGACGACTCCTTCGCCGCGCTCGACGTGCACACCGACGCCCGGGTGCGCGCGTCGCTTGCCGAGGTGTGCGGTCCCAGGAATCCGGCCACGATAATCGTTGTCACCCAACGCGTTTCCACCGCGGCCCAGGCCGACCAGGTGATCGTCGTCGACGGCGGGAAACTGGTGGGTGCGGGCACGCACGAATCGCTGCTCGCGGAATGTCCCACCTACGCGGAATTCGCCGACTCGCAGTCGGTGGGGGCCGGGGTGGGGGGTGAGCAATGACCGTGGCGCCCGTGGCACCGGCGGCGGGACGCTCCCACGACTTCTGGGCATCGGCGACCCGACTGATGAAACGGCTTGCGCCGCAACGGCGCCTGAGCCTCGCGGTGATCGCGCTGGGCATCACCGGCACGGCGATCGGGGTGGTCGTGCCCCGAATCCTGGGCCACGCCACCGACCTGCTGTTCAACGGCGTCATCGGGCGGCAGCTGCCGGCCGGTACCAGCAAGGCGCAGGCCGTCGCCGCCGCCCGCGCCCGCGGCCAGAACGCATTCGCCGACCTGCTGTCCGGGATGAACGTGGTGCCCGGGCGGGGTGTGGACTTCGGGGCGGTGGCCCGAACGCTGGCGCTGGCCCTGGCGCTGTATGTTGTTTCCGCGCTACTGATTTGGGCGCAGGTCCGGCTGCTCAACGTCACCGTGCAGCGCACCATGGTCGCGCTGCGCTCGGACGTCGAGGACAAGATCCACCGGCTGCCTCTGGCCTACTTCGACAGGCGCCAACGCGGCGAGGTGCTGAGCCGGGTCACCAACGACATCGACAACGTGCAGTCGTCACTGTCGATGACGATCAGCCAGCTTTTGACGGCGGCCCTGACGGTGGTGGCCGTGCTGGCGATGATGGTGTCCATCTCCCCGCTGCTCGCCGGCATCACGCTGCTGGCCGTGCCGATCTCGCTGCTGGCGACGCGGGCGATCGCGCGGCGTTCGCAGCGCCTGTTCGTCGCCCAGTGGCGCAGCACCGGTCGCCTGAACGCCCACATCGAGGAGACCTACAGCGGATTCACGGTGGTCCGGACGTTCGGCCACCAGGCCGCGGCGCGCGAGCAGTTCCGCCGCCTCAACGACGAGGTCTACCGGGCCAGCTTCGGCGCCCAGTTCTTCTCCGGCCTGGTGGCGCCGGCGACGGGGTTCATCGGCAACGTCGGCTACGCCGCGGTCGCCGTCGTCGGCGGCCTGCAGGTGGCCACCGGGCAGATCACGCTGGGCAGCATCCAGGCCTTCATCCAATACCTGCGGCAGTTCAACGCGCCGGTGAGCCAGGTGGCCGGGATGTACAACACCCTGCAATCCGGGGTGGCCAGCGCCGAGCGGGTGTTCGAGCTGCTCGACGAGCCCGAGGAGCCGCCGGACCAGGAGCGGGCGTTGCCGCGGTCCAACGGCGGCCGCGTCGAGTTCGAGCACGTGAACTTCTCGTACCGGCCGGGCACGCCGGTGATCCACGACCTGTCGCTGGTGGCCGAGCCGGGCAGCACGGTGGCGATCGTGGGGCCGACCGGGGCGGGCAAGACCACGCTGGTGAACCTGCTGATGCGGTTCTACGACGTCGACTCGGGCCGAATACTGATCGACGGGCTCGACATCACCACCGTGAGCAGGCAGTCGCTGCGATCGGGAATCGGCATGGTGCTGCAGGACACTTGGCTGTTCGACGGGACGATCGCGGAGAACATCGCCTACGGCCGCCCGGAAGCCACCGAAGACGAGGTGATCGAGGCCGCCAAGGCGGCGTACGTGGACCGGTTCGTGCATACCCTGCCGGCCGGCTACCAGACCCCGGTCAGCGGCGGCGGCACCAACATCAGCGCCGGCGAGCGCCAGCTCATCACCATCGCCCGCGCATTCCTCGCCCGGCCGCGGCTGCTGATCCTGGACGAGGCGACCAGCTCGGTGGACACCCGCACCGAGACGCTCGTTCAGCGCGCCATGCGCGAACTTCGCCGCGGCCGCACGAGTTTCATTATCGCGCACCGCCTTTCGACCATCCGCGACGCCGACCGCATCGTCGTCGTCGAGGCCGGCCGCATCGTCGAACAGGGCAGCCACGCCCAACTGCTGGCGCGGCGCGGCGCCTACTACGCGATGACCCAGGCTAGTCGGGCTTAGTTACCAAGAAACCGTTGAGGATCCGTCAAGGGTCGGGCCGGAACCTGGGTGCATGTTCGCACCGTGCATCACCGCAACCGTTGCCGCCGCGCTCGGCGCCGCCGTCGTCGGGCTCGCGGTAGCCACCGCGGGTGGCGCATCGGCCGGCACCGTCGACGACGCCTTCATCACCGAGATCAGGGGCGCCGGCATCGGCATCGATTCCCCGCAGCAGGCGGTCATGGACGGCTACCTGGTGTGCGTGGAGCTCAACGCCGGCAACAGCGGGCCCGAGATCGCCCGCCAGGTGCTGAGCCAGACCAATCTGACCCCCACGCTGGCGGACTACTTCGTCGTCGTCGCCGCCAAGACCTACTGCCCGCAATTCGCCAAGTGACGCCGAGAAGCAAAGGACTGGCCATGAAGCCCAACCGGATCGCCACGGCCACAGTCACATTCGCGGTGCTCGCGATTGCGTTCGGTGTGGCCGCCCCGGCCCAGGCCCAGCGTGATGCGGCCTCCGAGGCCGTGTACGGCGACCCCGTCGCCGCCGGCAAGTTCTGGCACCAGCAGCAGTACGACGACTGCGTCCTGATGTCCAGCGCCGACGTCATCGGTCAGATCACCGGCGAGTCGCCCTCCGAGGCCGCCATCATCGAGAAGGCCCATTCGACTGCGAGCGTGGTTCACGGCGGCCCGATCTACACCAAGCCGGCCAACCCGGACGACCCGAATTCGGGCGACGGCGCCAGCATCGCGGATATTCCCGCGTTGCTCGCGCACTACCGGGTGGCCGCGGTGGTCATCGACAGGGACGACCGCGCAGTGAGCGGAATCCGCTCGGGCATCGCGGGGCTCAAGCAGGCGCTCGGCGGCGGCCACAAGGTGATCGCCAGCGTCAACGGCGAAATCATCTGGCACGAGCCCGTCGAGGCGAGGGACAAGAGCGGCAACCCCGTGTCCGACCACGCGGTGGTGGTGACCGGTGTCGACGTCGCCCGCGGCATCGTCCACCTCAACGACAGCGGCATCGCCGAGGGTCGCGACGAGCAGGTTCCCATCGAGCTTTTCGTCAAAGCTTGGGATACGAGCGACGAGTTGATGGTGGTCACGCTGTAGATCGCGTTGGGGTGTTACCGAATTCGCGGAGTTCGTATGACAATCAATGAACGCAACGCCGCGGAAGACGGGAGGGTGTGACGCGCGATGGTGGACAAACGCCCCGAGTTCGGTCTGCTCGGGCCGCTGGAAATGAGCGTCGACGGGGCCCTGGTTCCCCTCGGCACCCCCAAGCAGCGGGCCGTGGGGGCCATGCTGCTGATGAATCGCAACAGCCCGGTCGGCGTCGATCGGCTCATCACGGCTCTGTGGGAGGAGTCGCCGCCGTCGGGGGCGCGGGCCAGCATTCACTCCTATGTGTCCAACCTGCGCAAGCTGCTCAGCGGTGCTGGGATTGACCCGCGACTGGTGTTGGCCGCCGCGCCCCCGGGCTACCGCCTCAGCATCCCCGACAATGCTTGCGACATCGGGCGATTCATCGCCGAGAAGACCGCGGGCGTGCACGCGGCCGCCGCGTCCCGGTTCGAACAGGCCAGCAAGCATTTGTCGGCGGCGCTGGCCGAATGGCGCGGCCCGGTGCTCGAGGACCTGCGCGACTTCCAGTTCGTCGACACCTACGCCACCTCCCTCGTCGAGGAGAAGATTCTGGTGCACACGGCCAAGGCGGAGGCCGAAATCGCTTGCGGACGCGCCTTTGCCGTGATCACCGAGCTCGAGGCGCTGACCGCGGAGCACCCCTACCGCGAGCCGCTGTGGGCCCAATTGATCACGGCCTACTACCTCACCGAGCGCCAATCCGACGCGCTGGCGGCCTACCGCCGCGTGAAGGAGACGCTCGCCGACGAGCTGGGCATCGACCCGGGCCCGAACCTGCGCGCCCTCAACGAGCGGATCCTGCGCCAGGAGCCGTTGGACGTCAAGAAGATCGCCGTGACCACCGCCGCGGTCACGCAGACGGTCATGGATCAGCACACCAGGGTTTCCGAGCGCAACGCCGTCGCGCATCTGCGTGAAGTCGGCGGGCGAAGCTATCCGGTGCAGGAGGCGGCGACCCGCATCGGGCGCCTCAGCGCCAACGACATCGTGCTGGACACCCCCAAGGTCAGCCGCCACCACGCCGTCATCGTCGACACCGGCACCAGCTGGGTCATCAACGACCTGCGCTCCTCCAACGGCGTGCAGGTGCAGGGCGAGCGCATCCGCTCGGCGACCCCGCTGCAGGACGGCGACCGCATCCGCATCGGCGAGCACGAGTTCACGTTCGAGGTCAGCCAGGGGTAACGCGGGCATCAAGATTTCGTTGAGAATCCTCCAAGGGTGGGGCCCGAAGCTGAGCACACCAACGGGCCAAACCCACAGCAAAGGATCTCGACCATGTTCTCTCCCCGCATCACCGCAGTCGTCACCACGGCCATCGGCGCCGCCGCCGCCGGGCTGGCGATCGCCACCGCCGGCGCCGCCGGGGCCAGCACGGCCGACGACGCCTTCATCACGGAGATGAGGGGCCTCGGCGTCACCTTCACCTCGCCGCAGGAGGCCATCAAGGAAGGCCACCAGGTGTGCAAGGAGCTGGCCGCCGGCAAGACCGGGACGGACGTCGCCACCGAGGTGCTGAGCCAGACGAACCTCACCACCAAGCAGGCCGCCTACTTCGTCGTCGACGCGGCGCAGGCCTACTGCCCGCAGCTGTCCAGCCAACTGACCTGACAACCCGCCCACCCGAATGGGGGATCCCGATCACGGGGTCCCCCATTCTCCGTTTGATCCAAAAGTGCTGCCGCACCGATCTTTTCAAGGATTCATTGAGATTACGACAAGGCGGATATCGGAACCTTTTCTCAACCAAACCGCAATCAAGCGGAACGAGGAAAGGACAAGCAGTGAAGACCCTGAAGACCAGCAAGATCGCCAACGTCGCCAAAGCCGCCACCCTCGCGGTGGTGGCCGCAGCCGTCGCGTTGGGAGTGGCCGCACCGTCGGGCGCCGTCGCGGGCACCATGTACGGCGACCCCGCCGCCGCCGCCAAGTGGTGGCGCTACCAGAAATACGACGACTGCGTACTGATGGCGAGCGCCGACGTGATCGGTCAGGTCACCGGCAAAGAGCCCTCCGAGGAGGCCATCATCAAGATGGCCCAATCGACCCCGAGCGCCCATCATCCCGGCTCGATCTACACCAAGCCCGCCGATACCCACAACCCCAATTCGGGCAATGGCACCACCCCTGCGGACATCCCGACGTTGCTGGCCCGGTACCAAATCGGGTCTGTGGCCACTGACAAGAAGCACGCTCCGGCCGACGGCTTCCTTACCGGCATGGAGGGCCTCGAGCGCGAACTGGGTGCCGGCCACAAGGTGATCGTCGGCGTCAACGCCGAACTCATCTGGGGAGTGCCGGTCGAAGCGGCGGACGAGCTGGGGAACCCGCGCGGTGACCACGCGGTGGTGGTGATCGGCGTCGACACCGTGACCAACGTCGTCCACCTGAACGACAGCGGCATCCACGCGGGTCGCGACTCGAAGATTCCGATGGCGCTCTTCCTCAAGGCGTGGGACGCCAGCGGCGAGACGATGGTCGTCACCAACCCCGCCAGCGATAACTGAGTGCCTGCTGCGACCGGCCGGCCAGATCGGAACGGATTGATATGGTCGGCGGGTCGCGGTTGTTGGGAGGATCGATGAGCGGGGCGCCGGGCTCGCGGGTGGGGACGATGTTCGGACCCTACGAACTCAAGCGGGCCCTCGGCCACGGCGGAATGGGCGAGGTCTACGAGGCCGAACACACCGTCAAAGGGTGGACCGTCGCGCTCAAGCTGATGTCGGAATCGGTCAGCAGCGACCCCGTGTTCCGCGAGCGGATGCGCCGCGAGGCCCGCATCACCGGCCGTTTGCAGGAACCCCACGTGGTGCCCATCCACGACTACGGCGAGATCGATGGGCAAATGTATTTGGAGATGCGCCTCATCGAGGGCACCGATCTCGGGACTTTGCTCAAGCAGTTCGGGTCGCTGTCGCCGCCCCGCGCGGTCGCCATCATCACCCAGATCGCCTCGGCGCTGGACGCGGCGCACGCCGCCGAGGTGACGCACCGCGACGTCAAGCCGCCCAACATCCTGGTCACCCGCGACGACTTCGCCTACCTCGTCGACTTCGGCATCGCCAGCGCCAAGACCGACGAGAAGCTGACCCAGCTCGGCACCGCGGTGGGCACGTGGAAATACATGGCGCCCGAACGGTTTTCGAACGACGAGGTGGACTACCGCGCCGACATCTACTCGCTGGCGTGCGTGTTGTTCGAATGCCTGACCGGGTCGCCGCCCTACCAATCCGACAGCGCCGGGGTGCTGGTCTCCGCCCACATGCTGGAGCCCATCCCCCAGCCCAGCGCCAAGCGTTCGGGCATCCCGCGGGCCTTCGACGGGGTGATCGCGCGCGGCATGGCCAAGAAGCCCGAAGACCGCTACCGCAGCGCCGGCGACCTGGCGCGGGCCGCCCACGACGCGCTCACCAACCCCGACCAGACGCAGGCGGTCAACATCCTGCGCCACGGCGAGGAGTCCACGCTGCCGGGACTCAAGGGACCCCAAGGCGTCGTTCGGCCCGCGCCGCCGCAGCGCCCGGCTCCCGACAGCGGACCCATCCCGCGCGCGGCCCCACCCGCGCCCAATCGTGCGGCGCACCAACCCCAGTGGGCCGGTCCGCCGCCGCAGTTCGCCGGCCCGCCCCCCTTCGGCTATGGGCATCCGCCGGCGCCGTCGCGCAAACGCAACCCGTGGCCCATCGTCGCCGGCGCGGCCGCCGCCGTCGTCGTCCTGGTGGCCGCGGCGATCGGCATCTCGATGGCCGTCGGGCACGACGACAACGAGACCCCCAACGCGGCCACCACCACGACCGCGACCACGACGACCAAGAGGACGACCACCCACACCACCCCGGCGCCGACGTCCACCGCGCCGCCCGCCGCCGCGAGCAAGCTGCTGGGCCTGCTGCCCGCGGGCTACCCACCCGGCACGTGCACGCCAGACCCCCAACCGATGGCGGGTGCGATCGTGTCCGTCTCGTGCGGGCCAAACACCGACCCCAACGGCCCCACGATCTCGTCCTACGCGCTGTTCCCGGACCTGCAAACGGTGCAGGAGGCGTTCACCGAATTCACCGGAACCGACACGATCGTCAAGTGCCCGGGCGACAAGGCCTCGCCCGGCACCTGGTGGCACAACAAGGACCCGAACACCATCCTCGGTCAAATCGCCTGCGGCCACTACAAGGGCGATCAGCCGAAGGTGCTGTGGACGAACCAGCAGACCCTGGTGTTCGCGGTTGTCGGCGGCGATACCCAGGGGCCGAACCTCGATCAGCTGTACAAGTGGTGGGCCGCGCACTCGTAGTGACGCTTGACTGGGACCACAACGCGTATTACCAACGGCTGCTGCTGAACCAGCTGCCGCCGCGGTGCGGACGGGTGCTCGACGTCGGTTGCGGCGCGGGAGCATTCGCGGCGCGCCTGGCCGAGCGAGCCGACCACGTGGACGCGGTCGACAAGTCGGCGGCGATGGTCGAGGCGGCCCGGCGCCGCGCCCCGGCCAATGTCGCCCCATCCTCGCCGACGTGCTGGAAATGCCCTTGCCGGCGGATCATTACGACGCGATCGTGTCGATCACCGCGTTGCACCACCTGCCCCTCGACGAGGCGCTTCGGCACCTGGCGCCGGCACTGCGCCCGGGCGGCGTGCTGGCCGCGGTGGTCCTGCCGCGAACCGATCTGCCCCGCGAGGCGCCCACCGAAGTCGTTGCGGCGGTGGCCGATCGGGCGCTGGGCGCGCTCTTCGCCGCGCTGCGGGCGTCCGGCTTCGGCGGCTGGTACCGGTTGGACCCGGTCAACGAGGCGATGCCGAAGGTCCTCGATGCGCCGCTGACCACCCGCGAAGCCCGCGCGGTCGCGGCCGCCACCCTGCCCGGGGCCCGCGTGCGCCGGCTGCTGTTTTGGCGTTACCTCCTCCGATGGGACTGTCGGCGGCTACCGTCGTGATTGCTGAGCCGGGTGCTCGCGGTTGGCCGCTGGGGTCGGCGGGTGTTGGTATGGTCGGCGGGTCCGGGGTTGGTTTGGAGGGTCAGGGATGAGCGACGCGCAGGCCTCACGGGTGGGCTCGATGTTCGGGCCGTATCACCTGAAACGGCTGCTGGGCCGCGGTGGGATGGGCGAGGTCTACGAGGCCGAGCACACCGTCAAGGAGTGGACGGTCGCCGTCAAGCTGATGTCCGACACGTTCAGCAAGGACCCGGTGTTTCGCGAGCGGATGAAGCGCGAAGCCCGCATCGCCGGCCGTTTGCAGGAACCGCACGTGGTGCCCATCCACGACTACGGCGAGATCGACGGCCAGATGTACATGGAGATGCGGCTGATCGAGGGCGTCGACCTGGACACCCTGCTCAAGCGGTTCGGCCCGCTGACCCCGCCGCGCGCGGTGGCCATCATCACCCAGATCGCCTCCGCCCTGGACGCCGCCCACGCCGCCGGGGTGATGCACCGTGACGTCAAGCCGCCCAACATCCTGGTCACCCGAGACGACTTCGCCTACCTCGTCGACTTCGGCATCGCCAGCGCGACCACCGACGAAAAGCTGACCCAGCTCGGCACCGCGGTGGGCACCTGGAAATACATGGCGCCGGAACGGTTTTCGAACGACGAGGTCACCTACCGCGCCGACATCTACGCGCTGGCCTGTGTGCTGCACGAGGCGCTGACCGGATCGCCGCCCTACCGCGCCGACAGCGCCGGCACCCTGGTCCACGCGCACCTGTTGGACCCCATCCCGAAGCCGAGCGACGTTCGCTCGGGCATCCCCAAGGCGTTCGACGCGGTGATCGCGCGCGGCATGGCCAAGAAGCCCGAAGACCGTTACGCCAGCGCGGGCGACCTGGCCCTGGCCGCGCACGAGGCCCTCAGCGACCCGGACCAAGACCACGCCAACAACATCGTGCGTCGCAGCCAGGAAGCCACGCTGCCGGCCACCGCCGAGGCCAGCACCGCGGACGTCCCCGGCCCCACGGTGGCAGCCCCGCCCGTGACCCCGCCCCAGCCACAACAGGTGACCACCCCGCCGCCGGCGCCCGCCCAGGGCTATCCCGCGTCCGGTCCCATTCCACAGGCCGCCCAGACGCCGCCGCCGTGGGCCCCCGAAAGCGGGCCCATTCCCGGAGCGAACCAAGCCACCCCGCCGTACTACCAGGGCGGCAGCGGCAGCTGGGGCGGCCCGCCGCCGCAGTTCACCGGGCCGGCGTCCTCGTCGTGGAATCAGCCGCCCGCCAAGCCCAAACGCAACCCGTGGCCGATCGTCGCCGCCGTCGCGGTCGTGGTCGTCCTGGCCGTCGGTGGGGTCGGGGCGTGGCTGATCCTGAAGCCCAAGCCGGCGCCGCCGCCCCCGGAACCGGTATCGCCCGACCGGCTCAGCGCCCTGCTGCTGGATCCGTCGGGGATCAACAGCATCATGGGCTCCTCGGAGATGACGCCCGGCAAGCCCATCACGTCGATGGACACCTCAACGGTGACGCTGTCGCTGCCGAACTGCCTGGGGGCGCTCTACACCAGCCAGGACCCGGTGTACGCGGGGACCGGCTACACGGGTGTGAGCGGGCTGGTGTCCTCGGAATCCGGCGACAACTACGACCACTGGGTCAACCAGGCCACCATCGCATTCCCGTCCGCCGACAAGGCGAAGGCGTTCGTCCAGGCGTCGTCCGACAAGTGGAAGGGCTGCGCCGGCAAGACGGTCACGGTGACGAACAAGAGCAAGCAATACCGGTGGACGTTCGCCCAACTCAACGGCAGCCCGCCGAAGATCACCATCATGGACACCCAGGAAGGCGCCGACGGCTGGGAGTGCCAGCGCGCGATGGGTGTGGCCAACAACGTCGTCGTCGACGTCAACGCCTGCGGTTACCACATCACCGATCAGGGCGGGCAGATCACCGACAAGATCCTCGCCAAGGTCGGCAACGAATAGCCAAGGCGCACCGCGGTTTACGACTGCAGGTCGGGGCCCTCGGCGCGCAGGTCGTCGACCGCCGACATGGCGTCGCGCAGCTTGGCCAGCCACTCCTCGGTGTGCTCGCCGACCAGCTTGACCGTCCACGCGAGCGCGTCGGCGCGCGACCGCGCGACGCCGGCGTCGACCAGTGTGTCGAGCACCTGACGCTCGGGTTGCTTCAGGCGCGTCATCACCGGTACGGCGATGTGGGTGAACAGGATTCGCTCGGTGCCCGTTTTGGTACCGACTTCGACGCCCCAGGAAACCTTGCGCCCGTAGCGATCCTGCGCCTCGTCGGCGATGCGCATGCGCTCCGAACGGGTCTCTTCGCGGAACCGTGACACGCGGCCTTCCGCGCGGGCCTCGCTCTCTTCCTCGCCGGAGCCCGCGGGCTCGGGCAGCTTGCCGATGACGGTGATCTCCTCGCGGTCGACGATGACGGTGGGGTCGCCGTCGAACCAGGTTTCCGGTAGGCGTCCGGCGAACCATTCCGCCGCGCCGCTCGCGTCGGGCTGCTGGGCCTGCTGCCAGCCGCCCGGGCGGCCGTAGCGCCGCCCGTGGGTGTGGTGGGTCTTCATGATTACATGATTACACCGTTACACATGTAACGGAATGACGTTCACCGGGGGCGAACGCCGGCGGGGCGGGCGCCGGGTCCTTCTGATGGGAGAAAAACCGTTGATATGGGCTGTTCGGAGTTGTATTTTTGGTAGCGAAGCAGGCCCGGAAGCGACCGATTCGAAGCGCTGGGAAACGGGGTAGGAAACCAGCCGCGTACGACCTAAGCGTCAAACGCCCCCTAGAGTCGCCCGGGCCTGCCTATGCGTCGCCGCGGCGGACCCGGAAAAGTTTCACCTCGTTCTTGATGCCCTTGAGGCGGCGCGCACCGGCGAACGAACCCTGCAGGTTCCCGTTGTGACCGGTCGCGTTGAGGGCCTCCCAGACCGAATCGGCGACCAGCACGGTGCCCGGTCGCGCCACGGCGGCGACCCGGCTTGCCACGTTGACCGGGCTGCCGAACCAGTCGCCGGCCCGGCTGACCGCCATGCCGGAGGCCACCCCCGCCCGCAGCCGGGGGAAGTCGTTGTCGGTGTCGACGGCCTCGACGAGCTTGAGCACGACGTCCAGGATGGGCAGCGGCTCGGGGCAGACGAACATGGCCGCGTCGCCGATCGTCTTGACGAACCGCACCGGCGGGACGGTCACGTCCCGGGCGAGGTGGGCCAGCCGGTTGGCCAGCTGCCCCAGCTCCTCGGCCGACACGACTTCGCCGATCCGGGTGAAGCCGACAAGGTCGGCGAAGGCGACGGTGATCTGGCGCGCGCCGGGAAGCGGCTTGCCCGCGGCCCGTTCGGCGGCGTTGACGGCCTCGGTCTCCATCATGTGCCGCAGCTGCATGAACAGCATGTGCTGGATCATCGGGCCGAGGATCGGCTCGATCTCGCTGACCAAAGCCTTTGACGCCTGGGCGATTTCCAGCTCGGTGGCGCCCGGCCGCATGATCGTCGAAAGGGCGGCGTACCGCATCACCTCGGCGGCGCGGGACAGGCCCTCGGCGAGCACCCGGACCACGAGGACCAGTTGCTCGGGATCCAGGCCCAGCTCGACGAAGCGCTGGGTGAAGGCGGCGGCCTCGCCGTCGGCGCGCATGTGCACGGCCGCGTCGGGGTCGTCGACCCGCACCAGCCCGATGGCGCGCTGCACCTGTTGCAGCAGCGCCAGGTCGACGCCGTAGGTCTCGCTGATCTCCCGGGTGGAGACGTAGGTCCCGTCGTCGCCGATCAGGTGGCGGGTGGCCAGCAGCAGGGGCGGGTTGGTGCTTCGGATCTCCTCGCGCGTGATGCCCTGGTCCAGCAGCCACCGCACGAGTTCCGCCCGCTCGGCGCGCGCGGCGCCCTCGAGCCCCTCCAGCAGATCGTCGATGTTCTCCTCGGCGGCGTCGGGCATTCGGCCTCCCCTATGACACCGGCGGGCGCCGGTGGGCCCATGGCCTGGCGGCCTCGATCTGCGCCGACAGCGACAGCAGCGTTGCCTCGTCGTACGGCCGGCCGACCAGCTGCACGGCGATCGGCAACCCGTGGCCGTCGAGGTCCCACGGCACGGCCGCGGCGGGCTGACCGGTCAGGTTCCAGATCGGGAAATAGGGAACCTGCTGCGCCACCAGCAGCAGCGTCGAGATGCCGCCGCGGCGCCGGTAGGCGCCCACCCGCGGGGGCCCCGTCGCGTTGCCCGGCGTGACGACGACGTCGACGTCGTCGAAGATCGCCTGGATCCGGCGGCCCACCGCGGGCTCCGCGGCGCGGATCGCGTCCATCCTGCGGTCCGAGAACAGCGCGCCGGCGCGCGCCAGGCTGCGGGTGCGGGCTTCGAGGCGTTCGGGGTGCGCCTGGGCGTCCGCGTCGTCGCTGATGCCGCGCAGGAAGCGGGGCAGGTAATTGGTCAGCACCGCGGCCGGCGGGTACTCGGGGTCGCGGGTGACGACGTCGTGCCCCAGCTCGCGCAGCAACGCACCCGCCTCGTGCACGGCGGCCAGCTGCGCCTTGCCGACGCGGACGGGGACCGGCATTGGGCCCTTGGTGCTCAACGCAATTCGCAGCCGGCCGGGGTGGCGGGCGGCGGCGGCGACGAACTCGCCCTCCGGACCCGGGATGGTTGACGTCGCGTCCAGGAACGTCGCGGCGTCGCGCACCGATCGGGCGATCGGGCCGTTGACGCTCAGCCCGTGCCACGCGTTGTCGTGCGGCTCCAGCGACACCCGGTCGCGCTGCGGCTTCACGCCGAACAACCCGCACCACGACGACGGGATGCGAATCGACCCACCGCCGTCGGATCCCAGCGCCAGCGGCGCCAACCCGGCGGCCACCGCGGCCGCGCTGCCGCCGCTGCTGCCACCCGGGGTGCGCCTGAGGTCCCACGGGTTGCGGGTGGCCCCGAAGGTCAGCGACTCGGTGAACGGAAAGATCATCAGCTCGGGCACATTGGTCTTGCCGATGACGACCGCGCCCGCGGCGCGCAGCCGCCGCACCGCCTCCGCGTCGGACGTCACCGCGGGGCGGTGCCCGCCGCTGCCGCACGCCGTCACCTCGCCCGCGACGTCGACGTCGTCCTTGATCGCGATCGGCACCCCGAGCAGCGGCAGCCGCTCCCCCGCGTCGAGGCGCTCCTGCGCCACCGCCGCCTCGTACCGCGCGGTGTCGGCAAGCACTACGCGATAGCAGCGCAACTCGCTGTCCAGCCGCGCGATCCGGTCCAGATAGATTTCGAGCAATTCCGGCGCGGTCAGTTCGCCGTCGGCCAGCATCCGGGCCTGTTCGGCCGCGCCGGCAAAGGCCACCTCGCGAGCGTCCACCGCCGCAGCGTATCCGGCGATCAGTACCGTGGGCGACATGTCCTGCGTGTTCTGTGCGATCGTCGCCGGCGATGCCCCGGCCCACCGGATCTACGAAGACGACGGGTACCTGGCGATCCTCGACATCCGACCGTTCACCCGCGGCCACACGCTGGTGATCCCCAAACGGCACACCGTCGACCTGACCGACACCCCGCCGCAGACCCTCGCCGACATGGCCACCATCGGCCAGCGGGTCGCGCGCGCCGCGCGGACAACGGAGTTGGCCGACGCGACGAACATCGCGATCAACGACGGCCGCCCCGCCTTCCAGACGGTGATGCACATCCACCTGCACGTGCTGCCGCGGCGTAACGGCGACAAGCTGTCGTTCGCCAAGGGGATGCTCTTGCGGCGCGACCCGGAACGGGAGGCCACCGCACAGATCTTGCGGGACGCGATGGCCCGGATCGACGCGAGTCAGACAGACTGAGCTCATGAGCAATCTGACCCCGCTAGAACAATTCGTGCTTATCCCGTTCCTGCGCCTGCACGACACGATCTACCGCAAGACCGACGGCAGGATCGGCCACCAGATACCGGGGATGCCGCCCAGCCTGCTGCTCCATACCGTCGGCGCGAAGACCGGCCAGCAGCGCACCACCACGCTGACCTACGCCAAGGACGGCGACTCGTACGTGATCGTCGCGTCCAAGGGCGGCGACGACCACAACCCCGGGTGGTATCACAACCTGCTGAAGCGTCCCGACTGCGAGATCAACGTCGGCGCCAAGCGCATCGGCGTGACCGCACGGAAAGTCGGCCCCGACGACCCCGACTATGCGCGACTGTGGGAGCTGGTCAACAGAAACAACAGCAACCGCTACAGCGGCTATCAGACCCGGACGTCACGGCCTATCCCCGTCTTCTTATTGACCCCGCGGTGAATATCGCGGCGTCCGCCCGCATAGCCCCGCGGCGGTTTATTCTCCTGTAGCGCGCGACGAAGCGCGGGATCGGCTGGAGCGGGTATGACACGCTGGACGGGAAATCCGTGGCGGCGGTTCGGGCTGTCCCGGCGCATGGGCTGGCTCCTCGTCGCTGTTTACGGCACGGCGGCGGTGCTGGTTGTCGCCTCGTCGGTGAATAGATGGCGCGGCGCGTACGGGACCCGGCCAGTGGACGAAACCGTGTTCGCGCTGTGCCTGCTGGTGACGGCCGCATCTGCCGGCTACGCGGCCCGCTTCTCTACCGGGCGCCGCAGAGTCGGATGGCTGGCGCTGGTGGTCGGCCTGCTCGGCTGGGCCGCGGGTGAGGTCCTGTGGTCGGTGTACGAGGTGCGTCCGGATATCGAGCACGCCACCCATCCCGCCGCCGCGGAGGCCGTGTTCACTTTGTACCCGCTCGGCGCGATGGTCTCCTTGGCGCTGCTGTCGCATCTATCCCGCCACAGCCCCCGGCGCCTGGTGCTGGACGGCCTCATCGTGGCGACCTCGCTGTTCGTCATCTCGTGGGTGTTCGTCCTCGACCAACAACTACGCGAGAACACCGGCTCGCGGCTTGCGACACTCATCGAGGTCTTCGCCGACATCGTTCTGCTGACGACGGCAATCCTGATGCTGTCCCGGATCCGCTCCAACGACCTGCCGAGCCGGGGCTTGCTGGCGGCCGGCATCGCGACCATCACCACTGCAGACATCGCGATGGTTTTCCAAACCGGAGTGGGCAGCTATCACCTGGGCGACCTGACCGATCTGGGGCGGGTCGCCGGATTCGCACTGCTCTCGCTGGCGGGCCTGGCCAGCGTGCACGAGACAGCCACGGACCCGGCACGGACCGAGATCATGTCGCCCGCCCTGCTCTGGCTGCCCTACCTGCCGCTCATGCTTGCCGCCGCCGTCGGCCTGGGTCAGGCGGTGAACCTGATGGCGCACGGGCCGATGCTGGCCGCACTGGGGATCCTGGTCGCCGCGGTGCTCGCCCGGCAGTTCATCGTGTTGGTGGAAAACCAGGGCCTGCTGTCCGAAGTCGCGCGGGAAGCGTTCCGCGACAGCCTGACCGGGCTGGCCAACCGCGCACACTTCTTGCATCGCCTGGAACAGGCCGTCGCGCGGCAACGCCTCGAGGGTGGGCCGATCGCGGTGCTGTGCCTCGACCTCGACAACTTCAAGTCGGTCAACGACGCCCTCGGGCATCCGGCCGGCGACGAGCTCCTCGTCCGGGTGGCCGGCCGGCTCACCGCCGCGCTGGAGGATGCCGGCACCCTGGTGGCGCGCCTCGGCGGCGACGAGTTCGCCGTCCTCATCGAGGCCTCGGTCGAGGAATCGCAGGCGGCCGCGGATCGCGTGCTCGAGGCGTTCGGCACCCCGATCGTGATCGACGGCGTTCCCATCGAGGTCAGGCCCAGCATCGGCTACACGGTCGCCACGGCGGCGTCGAATTGCACCGTGGACCAGCTCCTCCAGTACGCCGACTTGGCCATGTATGCCGCCAAACGCGAAGGCGGACAGTGCATTCGGGGATTCGTGCCGGACCTGCCGTTCCCCTATGCGTTCCCCCAGTTGGCCGAGTCGGCGGAGCCCACGCCGCCGAGCGTCGACCGGGTAACCACCGGCGCGTTCGGTAGGGAGACGAGGCTGGCACGGTCGCTGGCGCCGATCGCCGAGGCCGCGACGGCACCTCGGGGCCGACCGCACGACGTCCCCGACGGTGTGCGGTGGCCCCCCATGTCGATCCGGATCGCCTTGGCGGCGTTGGGGATTGGTGTGGCCACCTTCGCCGTGACGAGCGTGGTGGCTCCCGATGTCGCACGCAACGCGTTCTTCGCCAAATGCCTGTACCCCACCCTGAACCTGGCGGCCGCGGCGCTGATCGCCGTTCGCGCCTACCGCGTTACGGCCGATCGCCTCGCCTGGGCCTTGATCGCGACCGGCATGGCCGTGTCGGCCGCGGGTGACATCGTCTACGCCGCATGGGTTCCCGACGGCCAGTCCCCGTCGGCCGCCGATCCGGAGTATCTGGCGTTCTACCCGCTCCTCTATGCCGGGCTGCTATTGCTGATGCGATCGCGGCTGAAGGTGGTGCCGCTTCCGATCCGGCTCGATGCCCTGGTGTGCGCGCTCGCCGCGGCCGCGGTGGGCGTGGCGCTCCGGGCGGGGCCCATGCACGCAGCCGCGATCCGCGCGCCGGCGGCCGTGCTCGTGGGCCTCGTCTATCCGTGGGGCGACTTGGTCCTGTTGGCCCTGACCGCCGGCATGCTGCCAATCCTAGGCTGGCGCAAGGGATTCCGCTGGGCCCTGCTCGTCGTTGGATTCGTCGCCTTTGCCGTCGCTGACACGGCGTACCTTTTCGAGACAGCAGAGGGCAGTTACCGGGTCGGCACCACGCTGGACGCCCTCTGGCCCGCGGCGTCGCTACTGGTGGCCATCGCCAGCTGGGCGCCGTGGTCGTCGACGCCGCCCGCACCGCGACGCGGGCTCGGTTACTACGCAGTGCCACTGGCGTGCACCCTGGTGGCGCTCGGCGTCGTCGTGAGTCACAACTCAAGGCTGGCAACGACCCTCGCCGCGTTGAGCCTGGTCGCGGTCGCCGCGCGGCTCTCGGCGACCTTCCGCGACGTCAGCATGCTGGCCGAAAACCACAAGCAGGCGATGACCGACGAACTGACCGGCCTGCCCAATCGGCGGTCGCTGGCGACCGCGTTGACCGGGCTGCCCGACTCGGCGCCGGTCGGACCGCTGTCCGCGCCCGGGACGCCGTCGCGGCGGGCCTTGTTGCTGTTGCACCTCTACGAGTTCGACGAGATCAACGACTCAGTCGGCCAGCATTTCGGCGATGAGCTGTTGCGCGACGTTGCGCACCGGCTCGCGCGGTGCGTGCGTCGCGAAGACCTGCTGGCGCGGGTGGGCGAGGACGAGTTCGCGCTCCTGCTCGGCGAGGGGTCCGACCTCATCGCCGCGCGCGCCCAGGCGGGCCGGTTGCTCGAGGCGCTGAGCGAACCGTTCGCGCTCGACCCGATCACCGTGCAGGTCGATGCCCGCATCGCCATCGCGCTCTGCCCCGACCACTGCGATCATCCGCAGGAGCTGCTCAGCCGCGCGGAGATCGCGATCCCGCACGCGAAATCGGCCGTCAGCAGGATCGCGGTCTATGACTCGGCATACGAGATGTACCGCGACAACGACCCCAACCTCGTCGAGGAACTGCGCGTCGCGCTGCTGGACGACGACCAGCTGACGGTGCACTACCAGCCAAAGATCAACGCGAGCGACGGCAGTGTTCACAGCGTCGAGGCGCTGCTGCGCTGGCGGCATCCCAGCCGCGGGTTGCTGCTCCCGGACGAATTCCTGAACGCCGCCGAACGCGGCGGCCTGATGCGTCAGGTGGCCAACCGCGCAATCGACATCGCACTGGAGCAGGTCCGGTCGTGGCGCGACCAGGGCATGCCCCTGACGGTCGCGGTGAACCTGTCCACCACCAACCTGCTCGACCTGGACCTGGTGAGCACGATCGAGCGACTGCTGCACACGCATGCACTGCCCCCCGACGCCCTCATCGTCGAGATCACCGAGAGCGCGCTGGTCGACTCGGCACGCTCACGCAACACCGTCGCCGCGCTGCAGCGCCTCGGCGTGCGGATCTCGCTCGACGACTACGGCACGGGGTGGTCGTCGCTGGCGCGGTTGCAGGACGTCTCGGTCGACGAGCTGAAACTCGACCGGATCTTCGTGGCGCGGCTGGCCCAGGACCCGCGATCGGTTGCGATCGTGCGGTCGACGGTGGCCCTGGCCCGCAGCCTGGGCGCCGACCTGGTGGCCGAGGGCGTCGAAGACGAGGTGACCCTGCGCGCGGTGCGGCGATACGGCTGCACCATCACCCAGGGCTTCGTGCACAGCCCGCCGTTGCCGGCGAACGACTTGCGCGACTGGATCGCCGAGCACGCGCCCAGTACTACGTCTCAGGCGGGTGTGACCGACTAGAACAGCTCCTTGGCGAGCAGCTCCAGCGTCGCGACCCGCGCGGGCGCGGTCGCGGGATCGGTGCCGAGGTGGGCCGACGCGACCGGATGCACCATCACCTCGTCAACGCCGAATCGGTCGGCCAGCGCGCGCACCTGCTCGGCGGCCTCCTCCGGCGTGCCGAGGACGGCCCGCTTGAGTCCGCTCTCCACGATGCGCTGCTGCTCGGGGCCGAGCTGTGCCACCTCGGCCTCCTCGACCAGCGGCACCGGCCCGAGCGGCTGGCCGGTGCGCAGCCGCGCCATCATCTGCAGGTTGGGCAGCATCAAAGCCGTTGCCTCGTCGCGGGTTTCGGCCACCGCGGCGTTGACCGTCAAGAACGTCACCGGCTCGGGCGTCAGCGCGCTCGGCTTGAATCGCGAGCGGTACACCTCGAGCGCCTCCTCGGTGCCCTGGCCCGAGAAGTGATGCGCGAACACGTACGGCAGCCCTTTGGCCGCGGCCAGGTGCGCCGAGTACATCGACGAGCCCAGCAGCCACAGCCGCGGTTCGCTCGCGGCCGCCGGGGTAGCCTTCAGCCGATAGTCCCCCGACCGCAGGGGCACCACCACGCCGCGCGCGCTCATCAGCGCGGCCACGTCGTCGAGGTAGTCGGGGAAGCGCTCGATGTCTTCATCGCCGCGGCTGCCGCGCAGCGCGTACGACGTTACCGGGTCGGAGCCGGGCGCGCGCCCGATGCCCAGGTCGATGCGGCCGGGCGCGGCCGCCTCCAGCAGGGCGAACTGCTCGGCGACCGCCAGCGGCGCGTGGTTGGGCAGCATCACGCCGCCCGAGCCGAGGCGGACCTGCGTGGTCTGCGCGGCCAGGTAGGCGATCAGGACCGGCGGGCTGGTGGCGCCCACGGACGGCATGTTGTGGTGTTCGGCGACCCAGTAGCGGGTGAAGCCGAGCCGGTCGGCGGCCTGCGCCAGCTGCACGGTGGCCGCGAGCGCGTCGCCGGTCGTCTGGTCGCTGCGGACCGGCACGAGGTCAAGGACGGAAAGTCGCACGATGGCGTCAACGCCATTTTGCCTGCGAACGTTCCCGCGTTTGCGCGTGCACTCAGGGCTTTCGGTGTGTACCCAGGGCGGGATTCCACCGGCGATTTTCGCGCCCAGGATTCACACGCGAAACGGGACGCGGCTAGTAGTCCTTCAGCGTGAGGGAGTTGACGATGCGGTCGAACACCTCCTGCGGGATGGGCGCGCCGCCCGGGATGTTGTCGATCACCAGCCACTGGTTGCGCTTGACGTAGTCGTGGAACTCGGCGTGATAGGTGGCGAAGCCCTTTTCATAGTCGCCACCGGCCGCGCCGAGCTCGCCGGCCAGGATGTAAGCGCCCAGCAGCGCCACGCTGGTCCCCTGCCCCGACAGCGGGGAACAGCAGTAGCCCGCGTCGCCGACCAGCGCCACCCGGCCCTTCGACCAGCGATCCATCTTGATCTGCGACATCTCGTCGAAGTAGAAGTCCGGCGCGCTGCGCATGTACTGCAGCAGCTGCGGGCGGACCCAGCCGTCGTCGGCCATCCGCCGCTCCAGCTCGGCGAACACCGCCTCGGTGTCGCGGTAGTCGATCCGCAGGTCGGCCTCCATGAAGCCGACCATGGCCCGGGCCTCGGTGTTGTTGCGCGCGCTGTAGACGCCGACCATGGTGGCCTCGCCGTAATGCCAGGTCTGCCAGTAGTCCAGGTCGAGGAAGTTCGGCACGGTGAAGATCGCCGCGTAGGTGCCCAGCCGCTCGACGAATTGCGCCTCCGGGCCGAAGACCAGCCGGCGCACGTTGGAATGCAATCCGTCGGCGCCGATCACCAGGTCGAAGCTGCGGCCCGCGGCGCGCTCGAAGGTCACCTTGACGGCGGTGCCGTCATCCTCCAGCGCGGTGATGCTGTCGTCGAAGATGTATTCGGTGTCCAATTTTGTTGCGTCATAGAGCAATTCGACGAGGTCGTCGCGCAGCAGCTCGATGTCGGGCATATAATGGCGACCGCCGGTGGGCGTCGATGCGATGTCCTCGGACAGCTCGTTGCCGTCGCGGTCGACGACGGACGCCCCGCGGATCCTGGTCCGCGCGTGGTCGGCGGCCGCCCGCAACATCATCCGTTCCAGCACCGTCAGCGCCGGACCGCGCACGTCGATCGCCTGGCCGCCCGGCCGCAGGCCGGGATGCCGTTCCACCACGGTGACCGAATAGCCTTGGCGGGCAAGCCAATACGCCGCCGTCATACCGGCCACGCTCGCACCGGAAACCAGAATGTCGGTCACGTGATTCCTGCCAACCTCTTTGCGTCCACGAAGATGTCGTCCAGCATTACCGGAGTCAACCTACCGGTGAACATATTCTGCTGGCTGGGGTGGTAGCAGCCGAGCAATCGCACGCCGGATTCCAGTTCCGCCACGACGCCGTGGCCGAACCTCGGCTTGCGCAGCCCGGACAGGCCGGGCAGTCGCAGCGCGATCTGCCAGGCGAACCCGCCCAGGGCCACGATCACGCGGACGTCGTCGGAAACCAGCCGCCACTCGGCCTGAAGCCACGGCCAGCAGGTGTCCCGCTCCGCCGGCGTCGGCGCGTTGGCCGGCGGCGCGCAGCGCACCGGCGCGGCGATCCGAATCCCGTTGGCGCGCAACCCGTCGGCGGCGTCCACGCTGGTGGGCTGGTTGACCAGACCCGCCCGGTGCAGCGCCGCGTACAACTGGTCCCCGGAGCGGTCGCCGGTGAACATCCGTCCGGTCCGGTTGGCGCCGTGCGCGGCGGGCGCCAACCCCACGATCAGCAGCCAGGGCCGCTCCGATCCCCAGCCCGGCACCGGCCGCCCCCAATAGGGCTGGTCGGCGAAGGCCCGGCGCTTGATGACGGCGACCTCCTCGCGCCAGGTGACCAGCCGCGGGCAGGCCCGGCAGACGCTGATCGCGGCGTCCAGTTCCGCGATCGAACCGGCCTGGGCCGCCAGCGCGGCAACCTGGGTCGGGTCGGCGGCCACCGGCGTATGCGGTGTCGCCGGATCACCCGGCCATCCGGCGCCGGGCGGAACCGGGGAACCGAACGCCTGGCCGGTCTTGGGGTGGGCGAGCACATGAACATCCTGCATTAGCCGCAAAAAATCGGTCGCCGCCAATGCCGCGTTGGCGCTAGATTCAGCCGCGATATCCCATGAAAAGCGGCGGCCCGACGTTCCTCATCCTGTTCGCCACGCTGATGGCGACTGCGGGTACCGGCATCTCGATAGTCGCGTTCCCGTGGCTGGCGTTGCAGCACCACGACAGCGCCAAGGACGCGTCGATCGTCGCCGCCTGCATGACGCTGCCCCTGGTGGCGTCCACGCTGGTCGCCGGCACCGCGGTCGACTACTTCGGGCGCCGCCGGGTCTCGCTGGTCTCCGATTCGCTGTCCTGCGCGGCGGTGGCCGCCGTGCCGCTGACCGCCTGGTTTTTCGGCGCCGCCGCGATCAACCTGGTCGAGCTGGCCGTGCTGGCGTTCCTCGCCGCCGCTTTCGATCCCGCCGGCACGACGGCGCGCCAGTCGATGCTGCCGGAGGCCGCCGCCCGCGCGGGCTGGTCGCTGGACCGCACCAACAGCATCTACGAGGCGATTCTCAACCTCGCATACATCGTGGGCCCTGGCATCGGCGGCCTGATGATCGCCACGGTGGGCGGCATCAACACGATGTGGGTGACCGCGGGGTTGTTCGGGCTGTCCTTCCTGGCCGTTGCGGTGCTGCGGCTCGAGGGCGCTGGCAGGCCACACCAGGCCACCCGACCCGAGGGGTTGGTGTCCGGCATCGCCGAGGGCCTGCGATTCGTCTGGAACCTGCGGGTGTTGCGCACGCTGGGCCTGATCGACCTGGTCGTGACCGCGCTATACCTGCCGATGGAAAGCGTGCTGTTTCCCAAGTACTTTTCCGACCACCATCAACCGGCCCAGCTGGGTTGGGCGCTGATGGCCCTCGGGGTCGGGGGCGTGGCGGGCGCGCTCGGCTACGCCGCGCTGTCGAAACACACCCGGCGACGCACGGCGGTGCTGACCGCGACCCTCACCTTCGGCGCGGCGACGGTCGGCATCGCGTTCCTGCCGCCGCTCCCGGTGATCCTGGTGCTCTGCGGGATCACCGGCCTGGTCTACGGGCCGATCCAGCCGATCTACAACTACGTGATGCAAACCCGGGCCCCGCAGCATCTGCGCGGCCGGGTGGTGGGCGTGATGACGGGCCTGATGTACGCCGCCGGGCCGCTGGGATTGCTGGTGGCGGGTCCGCTCGCCGACGCCGCCGGGCTGCGGACGACGTTCCTGGCGTTGGCGGTGCCGATCCTGCTGGTCGGCCTGGTCGCCTGCGGTCTGCCGTCGCTGCGGGAATTGGACCGCGCGCCGGAGTTGGCGGCCGATCCCTCGCCGTAGGATCGGTTCGTGATTGCCGATGCCCTGGCCGAGCTGATCGCCAAGCTGCCCGACGGGATGGTGGTCACCGACCCGACCATCACCGAGGGCTACCGCCAGGACCGCGCCTTCGACCCGTCGGCCGGCAAGCCGCTGGCGGTGGTGCGGCCGCGGCGCACCGAGGAGGTGCAGACGGTCCTGCGCTGGGCCACCGCGCACCGGGTGCCGGTGGTGACGCGGGGAGCCGGCAGCGGCCTGTCCGGCGGGGCCACGGCGGTCGACGACGGCATCGTGTTGTCGACGGAGAAGATGCGCGACATCACCGTCGACCCGGTCACGCGCACCGCGGTCTGCCAGCCGGGCCTGTTCAACGCCGAGGTGAAAAAGGCCGTCGCCGAGTACGGGCTGTGGTATCCGCCCGACCCGTCGTCGTTCGAGATCTGCAGCATCGGCGGCAACATCGCGACCAACGCCGGCGGCTTGTGCTGCGTGAAGTACGGCGTCACCACCGATTACGTGCTGGGCATGCAGGTGGTGCTGGCCGACGGCACCGCGGTGCGGCTGGGCGGGCCGCGGCTGAAGGACGTCGCGGGGCTCTCGCTGACCAAGCTGTTCGTGGGCAGCGAGGGCACGTTGGGCGTCGTCACCGAGGTGACACTGCGGCTGCTGCCCGCGCAGAACGTGTCCAGTGTGGTGGTCGCGACGTTCGCCTCGGTCAGCTCGGCCGTCGACGCCGTGCTGGGAGTCGTTGCGCGGCTTCGCCCCTCGATGCTGGAGTTCATGGACGCGGTGGCGATCAACGCCGTCGAGGACAGCTTGCGCATGGACCTGGATCGCGGGGCGGCCGCGATGCTGGTGGCCGGTTCCGACGAGCGGGGCCGCGCGTCCGGCGAGGATGCGGCGGTGATCGCCGAGGTGTTCGCCGAAAACGGTGCCACGGAGGTGTTTTCGACCGACGACCCGGACGAGGGCGAGGCCTTCGTGGCCGCCCGGCGGTTCTGCATCCCCGCGGTGGAGGCCAAGGGGTCGCTGCTGCTGGAGGACGTCGGGGTGCCGCTGCCGGCGCTGGGCGAGCTGGTCTCCGGGATCGAGCGCATCGCGTCGGAACGGGATTTGATGATCTCGGTGATCGCGCACGCCGGCGACGGCAACACCCACCCGCTGATCGTCTACGACCCCGCCGACGCCGCGATGACCGAGCGCGCGCACCTCGCCTTCGGCGAGATCATGGACCTGGCAGTCGGATTGGGCGGCACGATCACCGGTGAGCACGGCGTGGGCCGGTTGAAGCGGCCGTGGCTGGACGGCTACCTCGGCCCCGAGGTGATGGAGTTGAACCAGCGCATCAAGCGGGCGCTGGACCCGCTCGGGATCCTGAACCCGGGCGCGGCCATCTAGCGCACGTCGGCTCAGAACGTGAAGCGGTTGAGCATGTCGTAGTTGCCCATCGGCGTCGCGTTGACCAGCCGCCAGAGCAGGCGTAGGGGCGCCGAGGGTATCCGTTGGTAGAGCGCCCCGACCGGCGAGCGCCCGACGAAGCGTAGCCGCGGGTTCCAGCGCTCGAGTTCGCGGGCGTCGCGGATGCCCCACTTGGTGATGCCCTTGGTAAGCACCTTCGACAGCCGCGGTGCCAGCGGCGACGCGGTGTCGAAGGCGATTTCGCCGCTGCCGAATCGATCCGTGAGACGCTGCAGCAGCGTACGCACGTCGGCCGCGGTGAGGTACATGAGCAAGCCTTCCGCGACGATCAGCGCCGGGCGATCGGTGGGGATCTCGTCCAGCCACGCCGCGTCGGTCACGGACGAGCCGATCATCCGATAGCCGTCAGCGTCGTCGTACAGCTTGCGCCGCAACGCGATTACGCCCGGCTGATCGACGTCGAACCACAACACGGTGTCCGGCGGATGCAGCCGGAACGCCCGGGTGTCCATGCCGCAGCCGAGGTGCAGCACGACGGCGTTCGAATGGCGGCGCAGGAAGTCGGCGCTCCAGTCGTCGAACTGTTTGGCGCGCATGGTGACCAGGTACTGGTTGGACCGGGGCCACGAGGCGCGGCGCATGCGCTCCCAGTCGTATGCGATGCGGTCCACCGCCTCGGCGGCGGCCTTGTCATCGAGAATTGGCTCGGGCGAACGGGTTTCGTAGGCTCGCAGGTACAGCGTGCACAGGTTGGTCCATTCCACCGATCCCCAGGCCACGTCGGTGAAGTCGACCTTGTCCGTCTTTGTCATCGCTTCCTTTTTCCCTCCCGGTATTCGGTCCACATCCGCATCAGCTGATCCCGGTAGTCGCGGGTGCAGAACTCACAGAAGTCGCGGAAGTCCTCGACCCGCTCGCGCTGTTCCGCGCGGTCCTCCCCCAGCATGGACAGGGCGAACTCGGCGGGCTCGATGCCCAGGCGCATCAGCGACAGCTGCGTTTCCATCACGCTGGTGAACCCGCCCGGGGCGACGCGGTAGAGGTGTTGACGGTCGGGGCTCGGCAACCGCTCCACCATGCCGCCCTCCAGCAGCTGGCGGGCGACGGTGCTGATCGAGGCCTTGCTCACCGACAGGGCGCCGGCCAGCCGGGTCAACGACTGCGCCGGCGGATCGCAGATCAGCAGCCACCCATAGACGCGGCCCATGGTGCGGGTGGCGCCGAGCAGCTCGAAGAACAGGCCCAAGCGGTCGACGAACTCGGTTTCCTCCGGAGTCATCTCGCTCCATCTCGTTCGTTCAGTACGGACTGAACGAACTATACATCAGTTGACATATGCTGTGGCATGCCTTAGAAATAAGACATGTTGTCGGTTATGTCTCATGGGTTCCAACTGGCCACCGCCGAGACGTGGCCCAATCCCTGGCCGATGTACCGCGCGCTGCGCGACCACGACCCGGTGCACCACGTCGTCCCCGAGGGTCGCCCCGACCGCGATTACTACGTGCTGTCCCGGCACGCCGACGTCTGGGCCGCCGCACGCGACCACGAGACGTTCTCCTCCGCGCAGGGCCTGACGGTGGAGTACGGCGAGCTGGAGATCATTGGGCTGCAAGACAATCCGCCGTTCGTGATGCAGGACCCGCCGGTGCATACCGAGTTTCGCAAGCTGGTTTCCCGCGGTTTCACACCGCGACAGGTCGAGGCGGTGGAGCCCAAGGTTCGCGAGTTCGTCGTCGAGCGCATCGAGAAGATCCGCGCCGACGGCGGCGGCGACATCGTCACCGAACTGTTCAAGCCGCTGCCCTCGATGGTCGTCGCGCACTATCTCGGTGTGCCCGAGGAGGATCGGGCGCAGTTCGACGGCTGGACGCAGGCGATCGTCGCCGCCAACACGTCCGAGGGGGGAATCGGCACATCGCTGGACGCGGTCGGGTCGATGATGGCCTACTTCACCGCGCTGATCGACCGTCGGCGCAGCGAACCCGAGGACGACACGATCTCCCATCTGGTGGCGGCCGGGGTGGGCGCGGACGGCGACATCGCCGGGACGCTTTCGGTGCTGGCGTTCACGTTCACGATGGTCACCGGCGGCAACGACACCGTCACCGGAATGCTCGGCGGCTCAATGCCCTTGCTGCACGAGCGCCCCGACCAGCGGCGGCGCTTGGCCGACGACCCGGGGTTGATCCCCGACGCGGTCGAGGAGCTGCTGCGGCTGACGTCTCCCGTGCAGGGCCTGGCCCGCACCACCACCCGCGACGTGATTCTAGAGGGCACCACCGTCCCGGCCGGTCGCAAGGTCTTGCTGCTCTACGGGTCGGCCAACCGCGACGAGCGCCAGTACGGGCCGGACGCCGGCGAACTCGACGTGACCCGCTGCCCGCGCAACATCCTGACCTTCAGCCACGGCGCGCACCACTGCCTGGGCGCGGCGGCGGCCAGGATGCAATCGCGGGTCGCGCTGACCGAATTGCTTTCCCGCTGCCCGGATTTCGAGGTCGACGTGCCCGGCATCGTGTGGTCCGGCGGCAGCTACGTGCGCCGGCCGCTGTCGGTGCCGATCCGGGTGAACTCCCGATGACCGACTGGCTGGCCGACCGCCGCGGCGAGGCGGCCGTGGACCGGATACTCGACGCCGCCGAGGCGCTCTACACGCGGCGGGACCAGGCTTCGATCGGCATGAACGAGATCGCCAGGGCGGCGGGCTGTTCCCGCGCGACTCTGTACCGGTACTTCGAGAACCGCGAGGCGCTGCGGACCGCGTACGTCCACCGCGAGGCGCGCCGGCTCGGCCGCGCGATCGCCGACGAGATCGGCGGCGTCGACGACCCGCGCAAACGGCTGGTGGCGAGCATGACCGCCGCGCTGCGGTTGGTGCGCGAAAGCCCCGCGTTGTCAGCGTGGTTCGCCGTCAGCCGCCCGCCGGTCGGCGGGGAGCTGGCGCAGTCGGAGGTGATCACGGCGTTGGCCGCCGCGTTCGTCGGATCGCTCGGCCCGGAAGATCGCGACGCCGTGGAGCGCCGGGCGCGCTGGGTGGTGCGCGTGCTCACGTCGCTGCTGACCTACCCGGGCCGGGACGAGGCCGACGAGCGGTCGATGATCGAGGAGTTCGTCGTCCCGATCGTGACGCCGATCGGCGCGCGGGGGTAGACCGTCACATCCGCCCACACGTCTCGCCGGGAGGACCAATACCCGTTGTGCCCGCCTCACAGCGACAGCGAGCCGCCGGGGCGCCGCGCAACCGGACAGTCGCTGTGAGGCGGGCAAAACGTCGGCCGCTCAGCGCAGATACGAATGGGGCCGATGTGACGACGGCGGATCGCCTTGGGGCAGAAAGGTCCAGCAGCCGTCCCGCGTTCGTCGTCGGCCACCTAGCCGTCCTTGACCCGGGTGAAGCGGTGCAACAACCAGGCGAGCGGGATCGTCACCGCCAGCGTCGCGACGAACAGGTAGCCCATCGAGCCCGTGTAGACGTGCGCGCGGACGATGTAGACCATCGCGAATTCCATCGTGATGAGGTGGATCAGGAAGATCTCGTAGGAGATCTCGCCCAGCCACACCATCGGCCGGCTGGCCAGCAACCGCGCGTACGCACCCTGATTACCCAACGCCAGCGGCGCCACCGCGAGCGCGGCGATGACGGCGTAGAACACGGTCTTGCAGACGGCCTGGCTCAGCGTGGCCGGCGACGTCGTGGGTGCGCCGGCGATCGGCGTGGAGGCGATGAAATAGCAGATGACCGCCAGCGGGATCGCCATGAACGCGTAGCAGTGCACCTTCATCGCCTGCAGCACGGCCAGCGCCATGCCGGCCAGGAACCACGCCAGGTACGTCGGCAGCCAGAGCCGGGCTCCGTCGGGGAACCAGTGGTCGGTGTGCACCAGGACCAGCCATCCCGGGCTGATCAGCGCCATCGCCGCCAGGGCGGCCAGCATCAGGTTCGGCTGCCAGCGCCGCCGGGCGATCAACACCAGCAGCAGGTAGGCCAGCAACGGCAGCACCACGTAGAACGAGGCCTCCACCGCCAGGCTCCACATCTGCGTCAGGCCCTGGTGCAGGTACTTGCCGAGGTAGCCGTTGCAGTAGATCTGCGTCAGCGTCAGGTTGCGCACCAACCCCAGCCACGTGTGCCCGGGGTTCGGGCCGGCCTCGCGGAAGTGGTAGAGCACATAGGCGATCAGCACGGTGATGACGTAGGCGGGCATGATGCGCCGAACCCGGTGTCGCGCATAGCGACTCAGCGACGGCGGCGGCGCGCCGGTGGCGGCCGACTTGACCCACGGGCGAAACAGTAGAAAGCCCGACAGCACGAAGAAGATGGGCACGCCGATCTCCAGCCGGGAACCGACCAGTCCCCAGTAGCCGTGGGTGTACTTGCCGGTGGTGTAGGCCGCGTGGGTGCCGACGACGGTGAGCGCGGCGACGGCACGGATGCCGGTCAGCGACGCGACGCGGTCGACGTGCGCGACCTGCTCGAGCCCGCCCTGGGCGTCGCGTTCCTCGGAGAGCGTCACCGGCGTGATTTCGTTTTGCCCGGCGAGCGGTCCGGCCGCAGGTCGATCAGCACGCCCGAGATCCGGGTCTGCTCGAGCTTCTTCAGCGTCGCCTTGGGCAGCTTGGCCGGCAGCTCGACGAGCGAGAAGTCCGGCCCGATGGCGATGTGGCCGAAGTCGCTGCGGTGCAGGCCGCCCTCGTTGGCGATGGCGCCGACGATCGCGCCCGGGCCGATCTTGTGCCGCTTGCCCACCGAGATCCGGTAGGTGGCGAAGTTCCTTGACTGCCTGGGTCTTTCGTGTGACTTTTCGGCACGCTCCCGGCGTTCGCGCCGTTCCGGCGGCGGTTCGGGCGCCATCAGGAACGCCCCGCCGTCGCGCGACTGCAACGCCAGCGCGGCGGCGATGTCGGCCATCGGGACGTCGTGCTCGCGCTCGTAGTCCTGAATCAGCTTGCGGAACAGGTCGATTCCCGGGGCGGCGAGCGCGTCGGTGATGGAGTCGGCGAACTTCGCCACCCGTTGGGCGTTGACGTCCTCGACGGTGGGGAGCTCGGCCTCGGTGAGCGTTTGCCGTGTCGCCTTTTCGATCGCCTTGAGCAGGTGGCGCTCCCGCGGGGACACGAACAGCACCGCGGTGCCGCTGCGGCCGGCCCGGCCGGTGCGCCCGATGCGGTGCACGTAGGACTCGGTGTCGTGCGGGATGTCGTAGTTAAGGACGTGCGAGATGCGGTCCACGTCAAGGCCTCTGGCCGCCACGTCCGTGGCGACCAGGATGTCGAGGCTGCCGTTCTTCAGCGCGGCGATGGTCCGCTCGCGCTGCGCCTGCGGGATGTCGCCGTTGATGGCGGCGGCGGAAAAGCCTCGGGCCCGAAGCTTTTCGGCGACCTCCTCGGTGGCCTGCTTGGTGCGCACGAACACGATCATCGCCTCGAACGGCTCCACTTCGAGCAGGCGGGTGAGCGCGTCCATCTTACGGGGGCCGGCGACCTGGATGTAGCGCTGCGAAATGTTCTGCGCGGTGGCGGTTTTCGCCTTGGTAGTGATTTCCACCGGGTCGTGCAGGTATTTGGTGGTGAGCTTGCGGATCGCGGGCGGCATGGTCGCCGAGAACAGCGCGACCTGTTTGTATTCGGGCGTTTCGGACAGGATGCGTTCGACGTCCTCGGCGAAGCCCATGGTGAGCATCTCGTCGGCCTCGTCGAGCACGAGGTAGTCGAGGTGGGACAGGTCCAGCGTGCCGCGTTCCAGGTGGTCGATGACGCGGCCGGGGGTGCCGACCACCACCTGCGCGCCGCGCCGCAGCCCGGCCAGCTGCACGCCGTAGGACGAACCGCCGTAGATCGGCAGCACGTGGATCCCAGGCAGGTGGGTGCCGTAGCGGCTGAACGCCTCGGCCACCTGCAAGGCCAGCTCGCGGGTGGGCGCGAGCACCAGCGCCTGCGTCGCGGTGCTCTTGGCGTCGATCTTGGACAGGATCGGGATCGCGAACGCCGCCGTCTTGCCGGTGCCGGTCTGCGCCAGCCCGACGACGTCGGATCCGGCCAGCAGCGGCGGGATCGTTGCCGCCTGGATGGCCGTCGGCGTCTCGTAGCCGACGTCGGCGGTCGCCTTCAGGACCGCAGGGTGAATCTGCAGGTCCGAGAACGTGGGAGAGGCAGCCTCGGGCGGGCTGTCGGGGAGGGTCATCGTGTCAAGAGTCTAGTTGTGATGGCGGGACCAGCGAAGCTGGGCGCTGCGGGTCACGGCCGCGCCTGCTGCGCCGGCTGGGTCGGTGCCGGTACGGTTTGGCGATGTGTGCTCGCTACCCTGCCGTGCGCTGACGGGCGTAGCCGTTCTCGCGTCGGCCTGCATTGCTTTGTCCGGTTGCGGTTCGGGGGATTCCACGGTCGCCAAGACGCCGCAGGCCACGACGACGACGTCGACGGCGTCGATCACCGCCCCCGCCACGCCGATCCCGACGTCCGGCGTCGCCGCGCCGCCCGGTAGCGCGGCGCCGGCCGACCCGTGCGCGGTCAACTTGGCCTCGCCCACCATCGCGAAGGTGGTGTCCGAGCTACCGAAAGACCCGCGCAGCCAGCAGCCCTGGAGTCCGGAACCGGTGGCCGGCAACTACAACGAGTGCGCCCAGCTGTCGGCGGTGATCATCAAGGCCAACACCAACGCCGTCAACCCGACGACACGGGCGGTGCTGTTCCATCTGGGCCAGTTCATCCCGCAGGGCGTGCCGGACACCTACGGGTTCAATGGCATCGACGCGGCCCAAACCACCGGCGACACAGTCGCTTTGACCTACCCCGGCGGCGTCAACGGACTCAACACCGACGTGCGGTTCCACTGGGACGGCAACGGCGTCCAGCTGATCGGCAACACCCCCGGCCACTGAGCCAAGCCGGCCGGTGGAGCCCCCGGCGTTACGGGTTGCCGGTCCACGACGGGTATGTCCCCGGGCGGCCTTCGGCGCCGCTCTCGATCCCGCCGAAGGACAGGCCGCCGGTACCGCCATTCCCGGCGGCGCCACCGGTGCCACCAGAGTTGTTCGTACCGATTCCGAGACCGCCCGCTCCGCCATCGGCACCATCGGCGCCGGGGGCACCGTCGCCGACCTGTACCAGGTCCGGGATGTTGGAGGCGCCGCCGCCACCGCCACCGCCCGTGCCGGTGGCGTTGATGCCGCCTGTCCCACCATCGGCGCCGTTGGTCGTGGTTGTAGTGCCGTCGCCGGCGAATACCTCCGCGTTGCCGCCGGTGCCGCCGTGCCCGGCGGCGCCGCTGGCGGATGCGGCTCCACCGCCACCGCCACCGCCACCGCCGGCGGCGTTACCGGCCGCGACGGTACCGCCCGCGCCGCCTCCGCCGCCGGCGCCGCCTGCGCCGCCGGTGGTGCCAGAGGCGAGGTCACCGGCACCGCCGGTGCCGCCGCTGCCGCCGAAGCCGATCGCCTGGTCGTTGCCGCCGGTGGTGGCGAGCGCCTGGTTGCCGGAGCCGCCCGTGCCGCCCGTGCCGCCGGTGCCACCGGCGCCGCCGCTGCCGGTGCCAGTGCCGGCGTCGCCGCCGGCCCCGCCGATGCCGCCGCCGCCGCCTCCGCCGGCCGTGATCAAGTTGCCCACGTCGGAGGTGTTGTAGCCGCCGAGGCCACCCTCACCGCCGCCGCCGCCGGCGCCGCCGTCGCCGTTGGTTCCGCCGTTAGGCGTGCCGCCGCCGTCGCCGCCAATCCCGCCTTGGCCGCCGTTGCCGCCGAAGCCGCCGTAGCTGCCTCCGTAGCCCGGGCTGGTGCCGCCGGTGCCGCCGATGCCGCCGGTGCCGCCCGCGCCACCGGTGCCCGCGTGGCCGGTCGAGCCGCCCGCGTCGCCACCGGTGCCGCCGTCACCACCGATGCCGCCGCTGCCGCCGGAAGGCGAGTCGACGCCGCTGGACCGCGACGGGTCGGGCGTGGCAGCGCCCGGGCCGCCCTGGCCGCCGTGGCCGCCGGTGCCGCCGTCGCCGCCGTGGCCACCGTTGCCGTCGGTGCCGCCGGTGCCGCCGGTGCCAACCGCGCCGCCGGCGCCCGCGGCGCCGCCGTGGCCGCCCTTGCCGCCGATGCCGCCGTGGTCGAGGTCATTGCCCGTCGTGGCGAAGTCGGCGCCGGTGCCGCCGTTGCCGCCTCGGCCGCCGTCACCGCCCTGGCCGCCCGAACCGTTGGTCCCGCCCGGCCCGCTGTTGCCGCCGTGGCCGCCCGCACCGCCGGTGCCGCCGTCGAAGCCGGTATCGCCCTGGCCGGCGTTGACGGCCTCCGCGCCGGCTGCCCCGACATCACCGTCGCCGCCGGCGCCGCCCTTGCCGCCGTCACCGCCGGTGCCCGCGTGACCCGCGGTGCCCGCAGCACCCGCACCGGTGCCGGCCGCCCCGCCGGCACCCGCGTCGCCGCCGGTACCGCCGCCGCCGCCGTTGCCGCCGGCCACGGCGGAGCCCACTCCGCTGGCGCCCTCGCCACCGTCACCGCCCTGGCCGCCATGGCCGCCGACGCCACCATTGCCGTTGACGCCGCCGACGCCCGCGCTGCCACCGGTGCCGCCGGCACCGCCGGTCCCACCGCCGAAGCCCTGACCGCCTTGGCCTGCGCTGACGCCCACCGCGCCTTGGGCCCCCACGTCACCCTGACCACCGGCACCGCCGGTGCCGCCCTGGCCGCCGGTTCCCGCGTGACCCGCCACGCCGGCGGTCCCGCCCATCATCCCCTTGTTGGCGCCACCGGCCCCGCCGGCACCGGCGGCGCCGCCCGTCCCGCCGGTACCACCGTCGCCGCCGGCCACGCCGGAGCCCACGCCGCTCGCCCCGGCACCGCCGGTGCCACCCATGCCGCCCTGACCGCCGGCCCCACCGGCGCCGCCGGCCCCACCGAACAGCGCCTGGTTGGCCCCACCGGCCCCACCGTTGCCGCCGGCCCCACCGGCAAAGCCGTCACCACCGTGGCCGTTGCTGACGCCCACCGCGCCGGTCGACCCGACCAGACCCTGAGCACCCATACCGCCGATTCCACCGGCCCCACCGTTACCGCCGCCCAAAAGCCCATTGGCACCGCCGGCCCCACCGTTGCCGCCGTTCCCGCCGGCGGCGGTGGCGTTGCCGCCGGCCCCACCGGCACCGCCGTGGCCCCACAGCCCGGCCGAGCCGCCGGCCCCGCCGTTCCCACCGTTGGCGCCGTTTGCGCCCGACCCGCCGTTGCCCCCGTTGCCCCAGAGCCAACCGCCATCGCCGCCGGCCTGCCCGGTCCCGGCCGCGCCGTTGGCGCCGTCACCGAACAGCGGGCGCCCGGTCAGGTCCTTCACCGGCGAGAACGGGTTCGCCGCAAGGGCCTGCAGGTCGTGCTGCAACGCGCCCAACGGCGAGGAGTTGGCGGCCTCGGTGGCCGCATAAGCGATCCCGCCGGAGGACATCAACTGCACGAACTGGTCATGGAAGGCGGCCGACTGCGCGCTGAGTGCCTGAAACTGCTGTCCGAAACCGCCGAATAACTGCGTCAGCACCGCCGACACCTCGTCGGCGGCCGCCGGCGCGATTCCCGTGGTCGACGGGGCCGCCGCCGCGGTCGCTTCCCTGATCGCCTCCCCGATCGCGCTCAAGTCGGTGGAGGCACTGGCCAAGGCCTCGGGTGCTGCGATCAGGTAGGACATCTTGGGCTCCCATCGAACATGCCGCACATTAGGGGATTTACGTCAGAACCGTACTATAGGCATGTTTGGGAAGATGTAAAGCGACTTTTGGTATTTTCATATATTTCGCCGGTCGCCCGGCCCGATGGCCATTTGGGGCAATTGATGCCCGAAGCCGCGACCCCGTCGGGTCAGCTGGTCACGATCAGCGGAAGCGAGATCACGCCGGGACCCCCGGCGACGACGATCACCCAGCGGCCGTCGACGGGCATGGCCACCGACACCGGGAAGAAGGCGAACCCGATTTCGCCGACGGTGGCCTCCGGGGGCATCTCGAAGGCGACGCGAAGGGGCTTCTGACCCTCCGGGGGCCAGATCTCGACGTCGAGCCGGTCGTCGTCGTCGGCATCGGACTGCGTCAGCACCACGAGCAGAAAGCTGGCGAGCCGGTCGGGCCCGACCACGAATCGGGACAGCACGCCGCCGGTGACGTTCAGCTTGTTGTCGACCACCTGGGCCGCTTCGGCGAGAAAGGCCCCCGTAACGATCACCTGCCGAAGCTACCGCCCAGCTACGGCTCCGTGGCATGCGCCCCAGGCACTTCTGCGGTTACCTTGCCGCACAGCGCATTTCACGCGGAGGGTCGAATGCGCGCGCCCAACCGCCAATCGGCTCGCCGGGCCGGGCCGTGTCGGTCCCCTCACCTACAGTTGCAGCTGTGTTCGTCACCGGTGAAACCGTCGTCTACAGCGCGTCGGACCTCGCGTCCGCCGCCCAGTGCGAATACGCGCTCCTGCGGGATTTCGACGCGAAACTCGGCCGCGGCCCCGCGGTGTGTGTCGAGGACGAGCTGCTCGCCCGAACCTCCGCCCTGGGCACCGAACACGAACGACGCCGCCTCGCGCGATACCGCGACGAGTTCGGCGACGCGGTCGCGGTCATCGGTCGCCCGGCCTACACGCCGGCCGGATTTACAGCCGCCGCCGAGGCGACGCGGCGCGCGATCGCCAACCGCGCCCCGGTGGTGTATCAGGCCGCGATCTTCGACGGCCGATTCGTCGGATTCGCCGACTTTTTGGTGCTCGACGGCGAGCGGTACCGGGTCGCCGACACGAAGCTGGCCCGCTCGCCCAAGGTGCCCGCGTTGCTGCAGCTGGCCGCCTACGCCGACGCGCTCGCCGGCTCGGGCGTCCCGGTCGCGCCCGAGGCCGAGCTGGAGCTGGGCGACGGCGCCGTCGTGCGCTACCGCGTCGGCGACCTGATCCCGGTTTACCGTTCCCAGCGCGCACTTTTGCAGCGCCTGCTCGACGAGCACTACGCCGCGGGCACCCCGGTGCGCTGGGACGACCAACACGTCGGCGCGTGTTTCCACTGCCCGCTATGCACCGAACAGTTGCGCGCCACCGACGACCTGCTGCTGGTTGCCGGGATGCGAGTCACCCAGCGCGACAAGCTGATCGACGCCGGCATCGCCACCGTCGCCGAGCTGGCCGGGCGCACGGAGCCCGTCGCCGGCCTGGCGCCCAGCGCGCTGACGAAACTGACCGCGCAGGCCAAACTGCAAGTCCGCCAACGCGACACCGGGATCCCGCAATTCGACGTCGTCGACCCGCAGCCGCTGACGCTGCTGCCGGAGCCGGATCCCGGCGACCTGTTCTTCGACTTCGAAGGCGACCCGCTGTGGACGGCCGACGGGCACGACTGGGGCTTGGAATATCTATTCGGCGTCCTGGAGGCCGGCGGGAATTTCCACCCGCTGTGGGCGCACAGCCGGGTCGACGAGCGCAAGGCGCTCATCGACTTCCTCGCGACGGTGAAAAGGCGCCGCAAGCGCCGCCCCAACATGCACATCTACCACTACGCGCCCTACGAGAAGACCGCGCTGCTGCGGCTCGCCGGGCGGTACGGCGTCGGCGAGGACGACGTCGACGAACTGCTGCGCAGCGGCACGCTGGTTGACCTCTATCCTGTGGTGCGCAAGAGCATTCGGGTGGGCGCGGAGTCGTTCGGCCTCAAGGCTCTCGAGCCGCTGTACATGGGGTCGCGGCTGCGCGCCGGCGACGTCACGACGGCCGCCGAGTCGATCACCTCCTATGCCCGCTACTGCCAGCTCAAGGACGAAGGCCAACTGGACGACGCCGCGTCCCTGCTCAAGGAGATCGAGGACTACAACCACTACGACTGCCGCTCGACGCAGGCCTTGCGCAACTGGCTGATGCTGCGCGCCTACGAGTCTGGCGTCGTACCCGTTGGCGCGCAACCGGTTCCGGAGGGTAACCGGGTCGAGGATCGCGACCAGCTGGCGATGACGTTGTCGGCGTTCACCGGCGACGCCGGCGTCGCCGACCGCACGCCCGAGCAGACGGCGGTGGCGTTGGTGGCCGCGGCGCGGGGCTACCACCGGCGCGAGGACAAGCCGTTCTGGTGGGCGCACTTCGACCGGCTGAACTTCCCGGTCGAGGAGTGGGCCGACGACACCGACGTCTTCCTCGCCGAGACTGCGTCGGTCGACGCCGACTGGCACACCCCGCCCCGCGCGCGCAAGCCGCGGCGGCACGTGCGGCTCGAGGGAGAGCTGGCGCGCGGCGAATTGATGACCGACGTCTTCGCGCTCTACGAGCCGCCTGCCCCGCCGGGCATGGCCGACAACCCCGACCGGCGCGCGGCCGGCCGCGCCGAGGTCCTCTCGGTCGACGATCCGGCGGTGCCCACCAAGGTCGTCATCGCCGAGCGGGTCGGCAAGGACGGCAACACCTTTGACCAGCTGCCGTTCGCGCTCACCCCGGGGCCGCCCATTGCCACGACGGCATTGCGAGATTCGATCGAGGCGACCGCGGCCGCCCTGGCGGCCGATCTGCCGGCACTGCCGTCCACCGCCGTGATCGACGTCCTGCTGCGCCGCGCGCCACGCACGAAGGCCCCGCTGCCGCGCACCGGCGACACCGTCGCCGACATCACAGCGGCCGCACTCGATCTCGACTCGTCCTACCTCGCCGTGCACGGGCCGCCGGGCACCGGCAAGACGCACACCGCCGCCCGGGTGATCAAAAGCCTTGTCGCCGAACATGGCTGGCGCATCGGCGTGGTGGCGCAGTCGCACGCCACGGTGGAGAACCTGTTGGGCTGCGTGATCGACGCCGGGCTGGATCCGGGCCGGGTCGCCAAGAAACCCGGCGGGCACGACGCCCCCCGCTGGCAGGAGATCGAGTCCAACGAATACCCGTCCTTCATCGCCGAGCACGACGGCTGCGTGATCGGCGGCACCGCTTGGGATTTCGCCAACGCCAACCGGGTGCCACCGAGCAGCCTGGACCTGCTGGTGATCGACGAGGCGGGCCAGTTCTGCCTGGCCAACACCATCGCCGTGGCCCCGGCGGCCGCCAACCTGTTGCTGCTCGGCGACCCGCAGCAGCTGCCACAGGTCAGCCAGGGCACACATCCCGAACCGGTCGACACGTCGGCGCTGGACTGGCTGGTGGACGGCCGGCGCACGCTGCCCGACGAGCGGGGCTACTTCCTGGACCTGTCCTACCGCATGCATCCGGCGGTCTGCGCCGCGGTCTCCGCGCTGTCCTACGAGGGCCGGCTGCAATCGCACGAGTGCACCAGGGAGCGCCACCTCGACGGACAGGCGCCCGGCGTGCACGTGAATGTCGTCGAACACCAAGGCAATTCGACGGAGAGCCCCGAGGAGGCCGACGCGATCGCCGCCCACATCGGCGCGCTGCTCGGCCGGGCGTGGACCGACGAACACGGCACCCGCCCCCTGGCCGCCGACGACGTGCTGGTGCTGGCGCCCTACAACGCCCAGGTGACGCTGATCCGCCGGCGGCTCGCCCAGGCCGGGCTCAGCGCGGTCCGGGTCGGAACCGTCGACAAGTTCCAGGGCGGGCAGGCGCCGGTGGTCTTCGTGTCGATGACGGCCTCGTCGGTCGACGTGGTGCCACGCGGGATCTCGTTCCTGCTCAACCGGAACCGGCTCAATGTCGCCATCAGCAGGGCGCAGTACGCGGCGGTGATCGTGCGCTCGCGGCTGCTCACCGAGTACCTGCCCGGCACGCCCGCCGGCCTGATCGACCTCGGCGCGTTCCTCGCGCTGACCCAGGACTAGCCCGAGTGCCGGCCGTAGCCCGCGGGGTCGTCGTCCGGATCGGGGCGGTAACGGTGGCCCGGCGACGCCATCGGGCGAAACTGCTTCCCGCCGTCGACGCGAGACCCGTTGTGCGCGAAGCCGATCGGCCCGGCCGGCACGGGCTGGTGCACCGGCAACGGCCGGGCACGCGGCGGGGGCGCGACGTCCGGTCCACGAACCAGCCGCAGTTCGACGTACTCGTCGTCGTCATAGTCGTCGTCGACGACGTCGCCCCCGTCCGGCGGCTCGCCGCCCGCGTCCGCCGACGGCGCGAACCCGAGCACGAACAGCGCTGCGACGACGCCGAACAGCACGACGAACGCGGGCAACAGCACCGACTGCGCCATCGCGGCCGCGAACGGCTCGCGCAGGAACTCGGGCAGCTGCACAGCGGTGGCGTCCTCCGCCGAGGCCGAGGCCGACGGCGCGTCGGACGGCATCTCGGAACCGATCCGCCACGTCATGAACGCGGCCATGCCCGCGCTCCCGAGCACCGCCCCGAGCTGCCGAACGGAGTTGAAGACCGCCGAACCCGCGCCGGCGAGTTCGGTGGGCAGGTTGCGCGTCGCGGTCGCCGTCAGCGGCGACCACACGAACGCGCTGCCGACGCCGATCACGGCGAACGCCAGCAGCAACCGCCAGATCGGCGTCGACGGGGACATCTCGAACGACAGCCAGGTGAGCCCGACCGCCATCGTGGAGAAGCCGAAGCCGAGCACCGGCCCCGGGTGGTACCTGTCGACGATCATGCCCACGAACGGCGCCAGCGCACCGCCCACGACCGCCATCGGCGCGATCACCAGCGCCGAACGCGTCGGCGACAGCCCGCACCCGCCCTGCAAAAAGAACGGCAGCGGCAGCATCATCGCCGTCATCGCGAACGCGGTGACGGCCACCCCGGCGTTGCACAGGCCGAAGTCGCGGTCGGCGAAGACGCGCAGCGGGATCAGCGGCTCGCGGGTGTTGACGGCCTGCCAGTACACGAACACCGACATGCATCCGATGCCGGCGACGATCATCGCCCAGACCCAGGGCTGCCAGTGACCGGCCTGGCCCTCCTGCAGACCGAAGACGATCAGGAACATGCCCAGCCCGGACAACGCGACGCCCACCAGGTCGAAGCCCTGCACCTGGGTGGGTAGCACCGGCACCAGCCACGCCGCCAGCGCCAGCCCCGCGACGCCGATCGGGACGTTGACGAAGAAGATCCACTGCCAGCCCAGCCCGTCGACCAGCGCGCCGCCGGCCAGCGGCCCGACCAGGGTGGCCACCCCGGCGGTGGCGCCCCACACGCTGACCGCGACACCGCGCCGCTCCGCCGGGAAGACCCGGGTGATCATCGACAGGGTCTGCGGGGTCAGCACCCCGGCGCCGACGCCCTGGACCACGCGGGCGGCGATCAGCATGGCGACGCTGCCCGACAGCCCGCACCACAGCGACGCGGCGGTGAACAGGCCCAGCCCGATGAGATAGAGGTTCTTGGTGCCGTACCGGTCGCCGAGCCGCCCGGCCACCAGCAGCACCACCGCGCAGCCCAGCAGATACGCGCTGGTCACCCAGACCACGGTGGCGTACCCGGTGTGCAGGTCGAGCTTGATGGTCGGGTTGGCGATGACGACGATCGTGGAGTCGACCATGATCATGAAAAAGCCGATCATCATCGCGAACAGCGCGTTCCAGGGATTCCGCGGGCCCGCCGCGAGCAGGGAGTTCCAGCCCTCCATGAACTGCGCGCGACTCGGCACCGCGCGCCGGTTCCCCCCCGGCGACCATGGCGTCGCCGTGTTCATGTGGCTCAACCCCCTCGCACGGCTCGAATCGTCACCCAGCCCGCATTATCCCGGTTGGGCAAATGCGCCGCTCGGCCGCGGATCGGTGACCGCGGGTTAGCCTGGAATGGACATCGGCAAAACCAACAGGATGAGCAGGATGCGGGCCCGACGAAACAGAGCGTCACGCATGTCAAACCCGGAGCAGGCGGCGGCCGGCAAGGACGGCCGGCCCAAGGCGTCGGCACGGGCATTGGCGCAGGTCATCGAGCGCAGCACGCGGGTCCACGGCCCCGCCGCGGAGGCCTACGTGTCGCGGCTGCGCCGCGCGCACCCGGCCGCCACCCCGGCACAAATCGACGCCAAGCTGGAGAAACGCTTCCTCGCGGCCCTGACGGCCAGCGGTGCCGCGGTCGGCTCGGCCGCGACGTTTCCCGGGGTCGGGACGCTGACGGCGGTGTCCGCGGGCGCCGGGGAGACCGTCTTCTTCATCGAGGCCACCGCGCTGTTCGTGCTGGCCAAGGCCGTCGTCTACAACATCCCGGCCGACCACCGCGAACGCCGCCGCGCGCTGGTGCTTTCCGTCCTGGTCGGCGACGACAGCCAGCGCGCCATCGGCGAGCTGATCGGGCCCGGCCGCACCAACGGCGGCTGGCTGGCCGAGGGCATGGCGTCGCTGCCGTTGCCGACGCTGTCGCGGTTGAACACCCGGCTGCTCGGCTACTTCGTCAAGCGCTACACGCTGCGCAAGGGCGCCCTGATGTTCGGCAAGGCGCTGCCGGTCGGCATCGGCGCCGTGGTCGGCGGCGCCGGCAACCGGATGGTGGGCAAGAAGATCGTCCACAACGCCCGACACGCGTTCGGCTTGCCGCCCTCGCGCTGGCCGACCACGCTGCGGCTGCTGCCGCCGGTCCACGAGGCCGGCTAACAGCGGCCGCACCCGGTGCCTCTCGCGGATTGCTCGCGAAAGGTTAGCCTTTATTGGGGCGAAAACGCTCCCGCACCGTCGCGGGATTGAGTTGCCCGCCGATAACGCGTACAGCGCGCCTGCAGGACAAAAGAATTGAGGCGAATAGCGGCCGTGAGCAACATTTCACCATTCGGGCAAAACGAATGGCTGGTCGAGGAGATGTACCGCAAGTTCCGCGATGACCCCTCGTCGGTCGACCCCAGCTGGCACGAGTTCCTGGTCGACTACAACCCCGAGACCACCACCGAGACGGCCCCCACCGCCCCCGCGGCCCCGCCCGACGGGCAGGCCGCCCACGCCGCCAAGCCGGCCGAAACGAAGCCGGCCGAAACGAAGCCGGCGCCCACCGCAGGCAACGGCGCCCCGGCCGCCCCGGCGCCGCCCGCCCCCGCGGCACCGGCCAAGCCGGCCCCTCCCCCGCCGGCCGAGGGTGACGAGGTGCAGGTGCTGCGCGGCGCGGCCGCCGCCGTCGTCAAGAACATGTCCGCGTCGCTGGACGTGCCGACGGCGACGAGCGTGCGGGCCATCCCGGCCAAGCTGCTGATCGACAACCGGATCGTCATCAACAACCAGCTCAAGCGCACCCGCGGCGGCAAGATCTCCTTCACCCACCTGCTGGGCTACGCGCTGGTGCAGGCGATCAAGCAGTTCCCGAACATGAACCGCCACTACGCCGAGGTCGACGGCAAGCCGACCGCGGTCACGCCCGCGCACACCAACCTCGGCCTGGCCATCGACCTGCAGGGCAAGGACGGCAAGCGGTCGTTGGTGGTGGCGGGCATCAAGCGCTGCGAGGAACTGCGGTTCGCGCAGTTCGTCACCGCCTACGAGGACATCGTGCGCCGCGCCCGCGACGGCAAGCTGACCGCGGAAGACTTTGCGGGCGTGACGATTTCGCTGACCAACCCGGGCACCATCGGCACCGTGCACTCGGTGCCCCGGCTGATGGCCGGCCAGGGCGCCATCATCGGCGTCGGCGCCATGGAGTACCCGGCCGAGTTCCAGGGCGCCAGCGAGGAGCGCATCGCCGAGCTGGGCATCGGCAAGCTGATCACCCTGACGTCCACCTACGACCACCGCATCATCCAGGGCGCGGAGTCCGGCGACTTCCTGCGCACCATCCATGAGATGTTGCTCTCGGACGGCTTCTGGGACGAGATCTTCCGCGAGCTGGGCAACCCGTACCTGCCGGTGCGCTGGAGTACCGACAACCCGGACTCGATCGTCGACAAGAACGCCCGGGTGATGGAGTTGATCGCGGCCTACCGCAACCGCGGGCACCTGATGGCCGACATCGACCCGCTGCGCCTGGACAGCACCCGGTTCCGCAGCCACCCCGACCTCGAGATCCTCAATCACGGCCTGACGCTGTGGGACCTCGACCGGGTGTTCAAGGTCAACGGCTTCGCCGGCTGCGAGTACAAGAAGCTGCGCGACGTGCTGGGCCTGCTGCGCGACGCCTACTGCCGCCACATCGGGGTGGAGTACACCCACATCCTCGAGCCCGAACAGCAACAGTGGCTACAGGAGCGGGTCGAGACCAAGCACGTCAAACCCACCGTGGCCGAACAGAAGTTCATCCTGAGCAAGCTCAACGCCGCCGAGGCCTTCGAGACCTTCCTGCAGACCAAATACGTTGGGCAGAAACGGTTTTCGTTGGAAGGCGCGGAGAGCGTCATCCCGATGATGGACGCGGCCATCGACCAGTGCGCCGAGCACGGCCTCGACGAGGTAGTCATCGGGATGCCGCACCGCGGCCGGCTCAACGTGCTGGCCAACATCGTCGGCAAGCCGTATTCGCAGATCTTCTCCGAGTTCGAGGGCAACCTCAACCCGTCGCAGGCGCACGGCTCCGGCGACGTCAAGTACCACCTGGGCGCCACCGGCGTGTACCTGCAGATGTTCGGCGACAACGACATTCAGGTCTCGCTGACCGCCAACCCGTCACACCTGGAGGCCGTCGACCCGGTGCTGGAGGGCCTGGTCCGGGCCAAGCAGGACCTGCTGAACCACGGCTCGCAGGACGACGGCGACGAGAAGGCCTTCTCCGTGGTGCCGATGATGATGCACGGCGACGCCGCCTTCGCCGGGCAGGGGGTGGTCGCCGAGACGCTGAACCTGGCGAACCTGCCCGGTTACCGCGTCGGCGGCACCATCCACATCATCGTCAACAACCAGATCGGCTTCACCACCGCGCCGGAGTACTCCAGGTCCAGCGAATACTGCACCGATGTCGCAAAGATGGTGGGGGCGCCCATCTTTCACGTCAACGGCGACGACCCCGAGGCCTGCGTGTGGGTGGCCAAGCTGGCCGTCGACTTCCGGCAGCGGTTCAAGAAGGACGTCATCATCGACATGCTGTGCTACCGCCGCCGCGGCCACAACGAGGGCGACGACCCGTCGATGACAAACCCGTACATGTACGACGTCGTGGACACCAAGCGCGGGGCCCGCAAGAGCTACACCGAAGCCCTGATCGGCCGCGGCGACATCTCGTTGAAGGAAGCCGAGGACGCGCTGCGCGACTACCAGGGCCAGCTGGAGCGGGTGTTCAACGAGGTCCGCGACCTGGAAAAGCACGGCGTGCAGCCCAGCGAGTCGGTGGAGGCCGACCAGCCGGTGCCCGCGGGGCTGGCCACCGCAGTGGACAAGTCGCTGCTGGCCCGCATCGGCGACGCCTTCCTTTCCGTGCCAGACGGTTTCACCACCCACCCGCGCGTGCAGCCGGTGCTGGAGAAGCGCCGGGAGATGGCCTACGAGGGCAAGATCGACTGGGCGTTCGGCGAGCTGCTGGCGCTGGGTTCGCTGGTGTCGGAGGGCAAGCTGGTGCGGCTGTCCGGGCAGGACACCCGGCGCGGCACCTTCTCCCAGCGGCATTCGGTGATCATCGACCGCAACACCGGCGAGGAGTTCACGCCGCTGCAACTGCTGGCCACGAACCTCGACGGCAGCCCGACCGGCGGCAAGTTCCTGGTGTACGACTCGCCGCTGTCGGAGTACGCCGCCGTCGGCTTCGAGTACGGCTACACCGTGGGCAACCCGGACGCGCTCGTGTTGTGGGAGGCCCAGTTCGGCGACTTCGTCAACGGCGCGCAGTCGATCATCGACGAGTTCATCAGCTCCGGCGAGGCCAAGTGGGGCCAGCTGTCCAACGTGGTGCTGCTGCTGCCGCACGGGCACGAGGGGCAGGGCCCCGACCACACCTCCGGGCGCATCGAGCGCTTCCTGCAGCTGTGGGCGGAAGGTTCGATGACCATCGCGATGCCCTCGACGCCGTCCAACTACTTCCACCTGTTGCGCCGGCACGCGCTCGACGGCATCCAACGCCCGCTGATCGTGTTTACGCCGAAGTCGATGCTGCGCAACAAGGCGGCGGTCAGCGACATCAAGGACTTCACCGAGATCAAGTTCCGCTCGGTGCTCGAGGAGCCCACCTACGAGGACGGCATCGGTGATCGCGGCAAGGTCAGGCGGATCCTGCTGACCAGCGGGAAGATCTACTACGAGCTGGTGGCCCGCAAGGCCAAGGACAACCGCGACGACGTCGCGATCGTGCGCATCGAGCAACTGGCCCCGCTGCCCAAGCGCCGGCTGAACGAGACGCTGGACCGCTACCCGGCCGTCGAGGAGTTCTTCTGGGTGCAGGAGGAGCCGGCCAACCAGGGTGCGTGGCCGCGGTTCGGCCTGGAGCTGCCGGAGTTGTTGCCGGACAAGCTAACCGGGCTCAAGCGCATCTCGCGGCGCGCCATGTCGGCCCCGTCGTCCGGCTCGTCGAAGGTGCACGCCGTCGAGCAGCAGGAGATCCTGGACACGGCGTTCCGCTAGGCGGCCGTAGCGCCGTTGTTGCCGGTGGTGCCGGGCGTCGAACCCGACCCGCCCGCACCGCCGGCGCCGCCGCCACCGCCCACGCCCTGCCCGCCGGCGCTCCCGGACGGGCCGATCGGCTGACCCCCACCGGGTGTCTTGTCCGTGATCCCACCCGAACCGCCGCCGCCACCCGCGCCGCCGTCCCCGCCGACGCCCCCGGCGCCGCCCGCCCCCATGCCGCCGCCGGAACCCGCCTGGCCAAGGAAGCCTGCTTGGCCGGCCGTCCCGGCGGCGCCGCCTGCGCCCCCGGCGCCACCCGTGCCGCCGACGCCGCCACCACCCCCGGCGCCCCCGTCGCCGCCAATCCCGAACTCGTTGCCCCCGCTGATCGCGTAGGCGTTGCCGCCGGCGCCGCCATGCCCGCCGGTGCCGCCCACGCCGCCGGTGCCACCCACACCGCCGGTGCCGCCGGTCCCAGCGGTGCCGCCGGCACCGAACAGCAGGCCGCCGCGGCCGCCGTCGCCGCCGACACCTCCGGTGCCGCCGGTGCCCCCGGTTCCCCCCACGCCCCCGTTGCCGCCGGCGCCGCCTCCGCCGCCGACGGAGTTGAGGTCGGCATTGCCGGAAGTGGCGGCGGTACCGCCATTTCCGCCCAGGCCGCCAGTTGCGGCGGTGCCGCCGGCGCCGCCGTGCCCACCGGCGCCGCCCTGCCCACCGGCCCCGCCGCTACCGAATAGCAGCCCACCGTTTCCGCCGATCCCACCGGCGCCGCCGGTGCCTCCCGCGCCGCCGCTGGCGTCGAGGCCATTGCCGCCGACGCCGCCGATGCCGCCAGTGCCGCCCTGGGCGTCGGCGTTCGAGAGGAGGACGTTGGGGCCATAGCCGGCGCCGCCGGTGCCGCCGACCTGGCCCAGCGTGCCGTTGTCGCCGGTACCGCCGGCGCCGCCCACGTTTCCGGCGTTCAGCCCGGTGCTGCCGGTGGCCGCCGTGCCGCCATCGGGCGTGACGGCGGTCGCGCCGGTCAGGCCCGTGCCGCCCTGCCCGCCCGCCCCGCCGCTGCCGAACAGCACCGCGCTGCCGCCCCCACCACCCGTCCCGGGGTTGCCGCCGTTGACACCGCTAGCGGCGGCCCCGCCGAGCCCGCCCGTCCCGCCGTTGCCATGGAGCAGGCCGCCGCTGCCCCCGTGACCGCCGTTGGCGCCGGACCCGCCGCCACCGCCGCCTCCCCCGTTGCCGAACAGCCCGGCGTCGCCGCCGTTGCCGCCGGCCACGCCGTTGGCCGTCTGGGTGAACCCGGTTCCGCCGTTGCCCCACAGCAGCCCCCCGGCACCGCCGTTGGGGTTCGCCGCCGTGCCGTTGGCGCCGTCGCCGATCAGCGGCCGCCCCAGCAGCGCCTCGGTGGGGGCGTTGACCACCCCCAGCAACTCTTGCTCGACGCCCTGCAGCGGGTTGGCGTTGGCGGCCTCCGCACCCGCATACGCGGCCGCGCCGGCCTGCACCGCCTGCGCGAACTGCCGATGGAACGCCGCCGCCTGCGTGCCGAGGGTTTGGTAGGCCCGGCCGTGGGCGCCGAACACGGCGGCGATGGCCGCCGACACGTCGTCGGCACCCGCCGGCAGCAGCTCGGTGGTCGCGGCCGCGACCACGCGGTTGACCTCACCCAGCGAGGAACCGATGCCGACCAAATCCGTTGCCGCAGCCTCCAATCCGTTGGGCAGGGCTACCAAGAATGACATCGCCACCTCCGAATCGCCGGTCGGGAGGGAAGCATCTCATGTTTGCTGCCGCCCGCGCCGCGATATGGCCGACACCGGCCGGCCGCGGCGGCTGCCCGGCCGCGCCTCCTCCCGATGGCGCCGGTACCCGGGGTACCGGTTAGCCTCGACACCGAGCCGACACGAGGAGGGTGCTCATGCAGGGATTCGCGGGGAAGGTCGCCGTGGTCACGGGCGCCGGTTCGGGTATCGGTCAGGCGTTGGCGATCGAGCTGGCCCGCTCGGGCGCCAAGGTGGCCATCAGCGACGTCGACACCGAGGGCCTGGCCCACACCGAGGAGCGGCTGAAGGCGATCGGCGCGCCGGTCAAGGCGGACCGGCTCAACGTCACCGAGCGCGAGGCCTTCCTGGCCTACGCCGACGAGGTCGCCGAGCACTTCGGCAAGGTCAACCAGATCTACAACAACGCCGGCATCGCCTTCACGGGCGACGTCGAGGTCAGCCAGTTCAAGGACATCGAGCGGGTGATGGACGTCGACTTCTGGGGCGTCGTGAACGGCACCAAGGCGTTTCTTCCGCACCTGATCGCCTCCGGGGACGGCCACGTCGTCAACGTCTCGAGCGTGTTCGGGCTGTTTTCCGTGCCGGGCCAGGCGGCGTACAACGCGGCCAAGTTCGCCGTCCGCGGTTTCACCGAGGCGCTGCGGCAGGAAATGGTGCTGGCCCGCCACCCGGTCGCGGTGACCACCGTGCACCCCGGCGGCATCCAGACCGCGATCGCCCGCAACGCCACCGCCGCCGAGGGACTCGATCCCGAACAGCTGGCCAAGCTGTTCGACAAGCGGCTCGCCCGGACCAGCCCGGAACGCGCCGCCAAGGTCATCCTGGACGCGGTCCGCAAGAAGAAGGCCCGGGTGCTGGTCGGCACGGACGCCAAGCTGTTGGACGTGATGGTGCGGGTGGCGGGCCCGTATTACCAGCAGCTGTTCGGCCCGGTGATGGGCCGCTTGATGCCCAAGCCCTAAAGGCCGCGCCGAGACTGCGCTCAGCGCCCCAACGGGTGCTCGGCCAGCCAACCGCCCGCGACCGCCTGCGGGTCGGCGCCGCCGGCCACCTGCCGGCGCATGTCGGCCAGCGCCGCGGTGTCCAGCACGCCGGCCACCTCGTTGATCGCCAGCAGCTGCCGATCGCTCAGCGCGTTGCGCCGATACAGGGGCACCACGTTCTCGGCCTGGATCAGCGCGGGTTTGCCGTCGGCCAGCGCGACCAGGTCGCCCGGGCTGTTGGGGTCGGCGGTGGTGGTCCATCCCGCCGACGGCTGCCCGGCCCGCACCGCCACGAAAAGCGCGTCCTCCGAAGGGAATTCGCGCGGCGCGGGCAGCCGGCAGGAGCCCACGGCCGCGGGTGCGTGAAATCCGGTGACGGCCCCGATCGCCAGCCCGTCGCAGTGGGCCGGCAGCGTGCTCAGGTCCGCGGTGAGGTCGTGCCCGCCCCAGGCCTTCGCGGTGGCCCGGGTGACCAGCAGCACGGGCTTGTCTTCGGCGGCGGTGGCGTAGTCACCGGCCAGGACGCCCTCGGGCAGCGCCGCGATCATCGCCTGGTAGACCTGGGCGTCGGACATCGCCGTCGCGCCGGGCTGCAGGAGCCGCAACGTCTGTCCGGTGAACGCGGGCACGACGGTGAACGCGCCCGAGTCCAGCTTCGCCATCGGGTCGGGGGCGGTTTCGGGCCGGGCCGCGAAACCGTAGGACCGCAGCGCCGCCGTGTAGAGGGCGGCCAGCAGCGTCGACTCGGGGTCGGGCCGCGAGCCGACCACCAATTCCGTTGCGGGACGGCCTTTCCCGCAGCCCGCCACCGCAAGCAGCGCGGTCAGCAGCAGCGCGGCCAGCCTAGTCACACGGAGGAGTCGGAAGCGATCGCGACGGCGGCGGCGACGGCTTCCCCGACGCGGGAGTCCAGCGGGCTCGGGACGATCCGGTCGATCGCGAGGTCGTCGCTGACGACGGAGAAGATCGCCTCGGCGGCGGCCACCATCATCTTCTCGGTGATGCGGCGGGCCCCGGCGTCCAGCGCGCCGCGGAACACCCCCGGGAACGCCAGCACGTTGTTGATCTGGTTGGGGAAGTCGCTGCGGCCGGTCGCCACCACCGCCGCGTACTTGGCGGCGACGTGGGGGTGGATTTCCGGGTCCGGGTTGGACAGCGCGAACACGATCCCGCCCGGCGCCATGGTGGCGACCAACTCCTCGGGGACCACTCCCCCCGACAGTCCGAGGAACACGTCCGCGCCTTCGAGCGCCTCCACCAGGCCACCGGACAGGCCGTCGGGATTGGTCCGACGGGCGAGTTCGACCTTGACGCCGTTCATGTCGTCGCGCCCGCCGTGCAGGATGCCGCGCGAGTCGAGCACCGTGATGTCCGAAACACCCATCGTCAGAAGGAGATTCGTGCACGCCACCCCGGCGGCGCCGGCACCCGAGACCACCACGCGCAGCGAGGACATGTCGCGGCCGAGCAACTTGCTGGCGCCCATCAGCGCGGCCAGCACCACGATCGCCGTGCCGTGCTGGTCGTCGTGCATCACCGGGCAGTCCAGCGCCTCGATGACCCGCCGTTCGATCTCGAAGCAGCGCGGGGCGGAGATGTCCTCGAGGTTGACGGCGCCGAACGTGGGGCGCAGCCGCACCAGCGTCTCGACGATCTCGTCGGGGTCCTTGGTGTCCAGCACGATCGGGATTGCGTTCAGTCCGCCGTACGCCTGGAACAGGGCGCACTTGCCCTCCATCACCGGCAGCGACGCCGCGGGGCCGATGTCGCCGAGGCCGAGCACCGCGCTGCCGTCGCTGACGACGGCCACCAGCCGGTTCGACCAGGTGTACCGCGCGGCCAGGGTGCGATCCGCGGCGATCGCCCGGCTGACCTGCGCCACACCCGGGGTGTAGGCGATCGACAACGCGCGCTGGGTGTCCAGCGGCGCGCTCAGGGCCACCGAAAGCTTCCCACCTACGTGCGCGTCGAAGATCTCATCGTCTCCGATGGCCAGCTGCGGGTGTTCCGGCATCGCATCAGGGTAAGGGCTACCCATTAGTAGGCCTAATTTCCGTCTGAGATCAGATGAGGCCGAGCTCCGTGACCGCGTTGCGCTCGTCGGCCAGCTCCGCGGTCGACTTGTCGATCCGGCCGCGGGAGAACTCGTCGATCTCCAGGCCCTGCACGATCGACCAGTTGCCGTCCTTGGTGGTCACCGGGAACGAGGAGATCAGGCCCTCCGGCACGCCGTAGGAACCGTCGGAGACGACCGCCATGGAAAGCCAGTCGCCCGCGGGGCTGCCGAGCAGCCAGTCACGCGCGGCGTCGATGGTCGCCGACGCGGCCGACGCGGCTGACGAGGCGCCGCGCGCGTCGATGATCGCGGCGCCGCGCTTGGCGACGGTCGGGATGAAGTCGTTCTCGATCCACCCCTGGTCGCCGACGACCTCGGCCGCGTTCTTGCCGCCGACCTCGGCGTGGAAGATGTCGGGGTACTGGGTGGCCGAGTGGTTGCCCCAGATCGTCATCTTCTTGATGTCGGTGACGGCGGCGCCGGTCTTCTTCGCCAGCTGCGATATTGCCCGGTTGTGGTCGAGGCGGGTGAGCGCGGAGAACCGCTCCCGCGGGATGTCGGGCGCGTTGGTCATCGCGATGAGCGCGTTGGTGTTGGCCGGGTTGCCCGTCACGCCGACGCGCACGTCGTCCGCGGCGACGGAGTTGAGGGCCTTGCCCTGCGCGGTGAAGATCGCGCCGTTGGCCTCCAGCAGGTCGCCGCGCTCCATGCCCGGGCCGCGCGGACGCGCGCCGACGAGCAGGGCGAGGTTCACGCCGTCGAAGATCTTGTTCGGGTCCGCGCCGATTTCCACGCCCGACAGCAGCGGGAAGGCGCAGTCGTCGAGTTCCATCACGACGCCCTCGAGCGCCTTGAGCGCCGGCTCGATCTCCAGCAGGCGCAGCTCGATCGGGCGGTCGGCGCCCAGCAGCGCCCCGCTGGCCAGGCGGAACAACAGGCTGTAGCCGATCTGGCCGGCGGCGCCGGTGACGGCGACCTTGACAGGACTTGCGCTCACTTCGATGTACTCCTCGGGACGCGGTTGCGGTCGACGTCGAAACTAGCGCACCGCCGTCGGCGCGAAACGTCCGGTCCACGGCCGCCACTGCGCCTTCATGCCGTCTTTCCCCAGGACGCGTAGCATTGAGCACCGCTTGCCTGACCTGCGCCGCGATCGGAGGTGAAGGTGTTTCCCGGACCTGACGCGTTGCCCGAAGTGCTGCGACCGCTCGTGCCCGAGCCGCGCGAGCAGCGCGCCCAGCCTGTCGAGCAGGCGCCCGTCGAGACCCTGGTCGACTGCGCCGTCTACGTCGACGGCCATCGGCTGCCGGGGAAGTTCAGCTATGCGGCCGCGCTCACCCGGGTGCGCCAGACCGAAGTGTTCGGGCAGGAGGCGTTCGTCTGGGTCGGTTTGCGTGAGCCGAGCCTGGCCGAGATGCAGGACGTCGCCGACGTCTTCGGGCTGCATCCGTTGGCCGTCGAGGACGCCGTGTGCGCGCACCAGCGGCCCAAGCTGGAGCGATACGACGACACGGTGTTCCTCGTCCTGAAGACCGTCAACTACGTCCCGCACGAGTCGGTGGCGGCGGCCCGCCAGATCGTCGAAACCGGCGAGATCATGGTGTTCGTCGGCAAGGACTTCGTGGTCACCGTCCGCCATGGCGAGCACGGCGGGCTGTCCGGCGTGCGCAAGCGCCTGGACGCCGACCCCGAACAGATGCGCCTCGGCCCCTACGCCGTGATGCACGCCATCGCCGACAACGTGGTCGACCACTACCTCGAGGTGAGCAGCCTGATCGAGTCGGACATCGACACCATCGAGGAAGTGGCGTTCGCGCCGGGCCGCAAGATCGACGTCGAACCGATCTATCTGCTCAAGCGCGAGGTCGTCGAGCTGCGCCGGTGCGTGAATCCCCTGTCGTCCGCGTTCCATCGGATCCAGATCGAAAACAAGGACGTGATCTCCAAGGAGGTGCGCCGCTACCTGCGCGACGTCTCCGATCACCAGTCGGAGGCCGCGGACCACATCAACAGCTACGACGACATGCTCAACTCGCTGATCCAGGCCGCCCTGGCCCGGGTCGGCATGCAGCAGAACAACGACATGCGCAAGATGGCGGCCTGGGCCGGTATCGCGGCGTTGCCCACCGCGGTCGCCGCCATCTACGGGATGAACTTCCATTTCATGCCCGAGCTGAACTGGACCTGGGGCTACCCGGGGATCATGGCCCTGATGGCGCTCTCCTGCCTGATCCTGTACTTCCAATTCCGCCGCAACCACTGGCTCTAGTGCGGGTTTCAGTGTGCGCCCATGGCTTTGCGTGTGCATCCGGGGCGGGAATTTCTCGATTTTCCCGCCGCTGATACCCACTCAAAGCCGCCACTGCACACTCAAAGGGGTTGCGCCGCAGGGCGTTTGGGGTCCAGCACGTCGACGCCGTCGTTTTGCCAGGCCTGGCGCATCGCGTCGGCGCCCTTGAGCCGCACCCAGGCCGCCTCCGTCGCGGTGATTGGGGTCGCCGACAGGAACTTCACCGGCTCACGCGGCGGGTCGAGCGGCAGATCGGGAATGTCGCTGTCGCCCAACAGCACCGCGGTGAACGGCACCCGGCCCGACTGCCACGCCCACAGCGGCGAGCCGAGGTCGACGAGGGCGTCGGCTACCAGCACCACACCCTCGACGGCGGGCGTCGCCGCCAGCACGGCCAGGCTGCGCGCGATGCCGGTGGCCGGCCCGGGATCCCGCAGCCGCAACACGATTTCGGCGCGCGGGCCGCGCAGCGGGTCGGCTACCACCTCCGTCGGATCGGTCATCGGGTGCCGCGAGCACCCCAGCGACACGTAATCCACCAATCCCCCGCCGCGAAATCGCAGCACCTCAATCGGCTCGGTGCCCAGGAACGTGACGCCGGCGGAGTCGGGCTCGGCACCGGCGAAGTGCTCGCGCAGGTGCGCGCGCACCAGCTCCAGGATCACTTGGCGACGGGCAGCGTCAGGTTCGCCCCGGAGTCGGCGTCGAAGACGGCGACCTTCGTCGTGTCGAGGGCCAACTCGATCGACTGCCCGATGGTGGCCTTCGACTCCGCGGGAACCCTTGCCACGAACTGGTTTTCGTGCACCTCGCCCTGCGCCTCCAGCTCGTCCAGCTGGGCGGCGTGCACGGCCGGGCCCGCGGTGGTGAAGTACACGTACTTGTCGGCGCCCAGCGATTCGACCATGTCGACCTTCACCTCGAAGGTCAGCGCCCTGATCCGCTGATACCCGTCGATCAGCGCGGCGTCGGCCAGGTGCTCCGGGCGCACGCCGACGATGACGTTCGCCGGCTTGTCGTGCGCCGAGATCACCCGCTGCACCTCCGGGTCCAGCATCACCTCGCCGAACGAGAGGGTCAGCCCGTTCGGCGTCAGCTCGGCGGGGAAGAAGTTCATCGCCGGCGAGCCGATGAACCCCGCGACGAACAGGTTGGCGGGACGCTCGTAAAGCTCGTCGGGGGTGCCGATCTGCTGCGCCACACCCCCGTGCATCACCACCACGCGGTCCCCCAGCGTCATTGCCTCGGTCTGATCGTGGGTGACGTAGACGGTGGTGGTGCCCAATCTGCGCTGCAGCCGCGCGATCTCGCCGCGCATCTGCACCCGCAGCTTGGCATCCAAATTGGACAGCGGCTCGTCCATCAGGAACGCCTTGGGATGGCGCACGATCGCCCGGCCCATCGCGACCCGCTGGCGCTGCCCACCGGAAAGCTGGGACGGCTTGCGGTCCAGAAGCTCGGTCAGGTCAAGGGTTTTCGCGGTCTCTTCCACCTTCTGCGCGATCTCGGCCTTCTTCATTTTCGCCAGGGTCAGCGGAAACGCGATGTTCTGGCGCACGGTCATGTGCGGGTAGAGCGCATAGGACTGGAACACCATCGCGATGTCGCGGTCCTTGGGCGCCTTCTCGTTCATCCGCTGGCCGTCGATGCGCAGCTCGCCCGACGAGATGTCCTCAAGCCCGGCAATCATGTTCAGCGTCGTGGTCTTGCCGCAGCCGGAAGGCCCGACCAGGATCAGGAATTCGCCGTCGGCGATGGTGATGTTCAGGTCCTTCACCGCCGCGGCGCCGTCGGCGTAGCTCTTGTTGACGTTCTCCAACACAATCTCGGCCATCGCGCTATCCCTTCACAGCGCCAGAGGTCAACCCGGCGACAATCCGTCGTTGAAAAATTAGAACAAAAACGATGATCGGGACGGTAATCACGACGGCGCCGGCCGCGATTGACCCGGTGGGTTCCTCGAACTGCGAGCTGCCGGAAAAGTTCGCGATCGCCACCGGCGCGGTGATGGCCGCCTTGGTGGCGGTCAGCGACAGCGCCAGCAGCAGGTCGTTCCAGGCGAAGATGAAGACCAGGATCGCCGCGGTCACCAGGCCGGGCGCCGCCAGCGGCACGATCACGCGGCGGAAGGCCTGACCCGGCGTGGCGCCGTCCATCTTGGCCGCCTTCTCCAGGTCCCACGGGATCTCCCGGAAGAACGCCGACAGCGTGTAAATGGCAAGGGGCAGAGCGAAAGTGATGTACGGCAGGATCAGGCCCGGCCAGGTGTCGAACAGGCCGAGCGCGCGTTCGATGTTGAACAGCGGGGTGACCAGCGAGATGGCCGGGAACATCGTGATCAGCAACGTGGCGCCGATCAGCGCCCGCTTGCCGGGAAAGTCCAACCGGGCGATCGCGTAGGCCGCCATGGCGCCCAACACCACCGCGATCGCCGTGGTGATCAACCCGATGCCGATGGAGTTGATCAATGCCGAGCTGAAGAACTCGCCCCGGAAGATGCCGCGGTAGTTCTCCAGGGTCACCGACGATGGAATCAGCCTGCCGTCCTTGACCGTTGACGACGGCTTGAGCGACAGCGACAGGATCCACAGCACCGGGACGATCGCGTACACCACCACCAGCGTGTCGATCACGGCCCACACGGCCAAGCGCCCGACGGGGTTAGCGGCCATCGCCCGCACCACCGGGCGCGGACGCGCCGAACACCTTGATGTACACCAGCGCGATGATGCCCACGCAACAGAAGATCAGCACGCTGATCGCCGAGCCCAAGCCCACGTTGAAGCCCTTGAACAGGTTGTCGTAGCCCAGGATTGACACCGAGTCGGTGTTGTTGGCGCCGTCGGTCAGCACGTAGATGTTGTCGAAGATGCGGAACGCGTCCAGGGTCCGGAACAGCAGCGCGACCACGACCGCCGGCTTGATGATCGGCAGGATGATCCGGGTCAGCCGCCGCCACGCGCCGGCCCCGTCGACCTGCGCAGCCTTCAGCAGGTCCTCGGGCACCAGCGCCAGCCCGGCCAACAGCAGCAGCGACATGAAGGGCGTGGTCTTCCAGACCTCGGCCAGCACGACGATGCCAAGCGACGGAATCTGTTGCGTCAGTGGGGCACTCCCCTGCGGCAGCATGTTGGCCAGGTAGCCGGTCCCGGGCGTCCAGGCGTAGTACCAGCTGTACGACGCGACGACGGTGACGATGCCGTAGGGGATCAGCACCGCGGTGCGCACCAGGCCCTTGCCGACGAGCGTGCGGTGCATCACCAGGGCCAGCGTCAGGCCCACCACGAACTCGATCGTCACCGAGACCGCCGTGATTCCCAGCGTCACCAAAAGCGCTGTCCACCAGTACCGGTCGGTGAGGATCGTCTGGTAGTTGCCCAGCCCGATGAAGGCGGTGTCACCCGGCGTGGCAAGGTTGTTGCGCTGCAGGCTGAGCCAGACCGCGTAGCCGATCGGGTACGCCGTCACCGCGAGCATCAGGCTCGCGGCGGGCGCGACCAAGGTGAACGCCAGTCGCCGTTCCGCCCTAATGGTCACGGCAGCAGCCCCTTGCCGTCGATCGCCTTCTGCGCCTGCGCGGTGAGCTCGTCGGCCGTGCGCTCCGGGTCGATCCGGGTGATCGGGCTCAGCGCCGCCGACAGCCGCAGCGACAGCGCCTGGTACACCGGCGTCGCCGGGCGCACCGCCGCGTCGGTGAGCTGCTGGCGGATCACCGTGTGCATCGGATACTTGGCCTGGAATTGCGGATCGGAATACAGCGACGTGCGCACCGCGGGCAAGCCGCCGGCGATCGACACGTACTTCTGGCTCTGCAGGCTGCGCAGGCAGCGCACCGCCTCGAACGCCTCCGCGCGGTGGCGGGTGGTGCTGGCCACCGCCAGGTTCAGCCCGCCGATGGTCACCTTGGCCGGGCGGTCCGGCGCCACCCGCGGGTAGGGCGCGAACCCGAAGACCTTCTGGCTTGCCTCGTAAGCGATGCGGAATTGTTCGTCGGTGGGCACGAAGGTGCCGACGTCGTTGATGCTGCCGGCCAGCGCCGGATCGCGGTTCAGCGGCAGGAACGGCACGCCGCCCTTGACGGCGTTCTCCAGCAGGGAGGCCAGCACATAGGGCCAGTTGACCTCGAGCGCGGCCCTGCCCTGTTCCACCGCCAGCCGCGCGGTGCCCTCGTCGGTCCGGCTGAACGACGGGTCGGCCCCGGGCGCGGTGGCCACCGACTTGAGGACCCGCAGGGCGGCGACGGTGGCGGCCCGGTGCGCCGGCGTGTCGGTCAGCGTGACCCGCCGGCCGTCGTCGGAGAGCACCTGCCCGCCCGCGCTCACCAGCAGCGTGTTGAACCACACCACCAGGCCCTCGCCCTCGTTGGCCTGCGCGGCGATCCAGGAAGGCTGGCCCGCTTCGTGCAGCCGGGCGGCCTCGGCCACCATGCCGTCCCAGGTCGACGGCGGCTGGCTCACCAAATCCGGCCGATACCAAAGCAATTGGGTGTTGGTGGTCACGGGCGCGCCGTACAGCCGCTGCTTCCAGCGCGCCGTCGCGAGCGGGCCCGGCAGGGTATCGACGGTCGCGTCGGACTCGGCCTGCCCGGCGGGATCGTCGGACAGCGGCAGCGCCCAGCCCGCCTCGGCGAATTCCGCGGTCCACACCACGTCCAGCGCCATCACGTCCAGGCCGCGGTCGTGGGCGCTCAGTCGGCGGGCCAGCTGCACCCGCTGCTCGCCGGGACCGCGGGGCAGGCTGACGTGCCGGACCGTGAACCTCAGTTGCCGGGTGCACTCCTGCGCGACCGCGGTGAAGGTGGCCGCGTCGGTCGCCGGCGTGTAGAAGCTGACCACCATCCCCGCGCCGGCCGCCGCGCAGCCCGACAGCAGCGCCGACGCGACGGTGAGCGTCGCCAGGCCACGACGACCCATCAGATCGCCAGGCGCGCCAGCAGATCCCGTGCCTTCTCCGCGTTTTGCGGATCGCAGAGCACGTCGTAGCGTCCGGCCACCAATTGCAGCGTGGAGCTGAAATCCCTTGTGCCACGGGCCATTGCGTAGGGCACCGCGGAGGTGATCAGGCCGAAGAACACCCCGGCGACCAGGCCGGTGACCAGCGCGGCCCACGGGTTGGGGCTGAAGAAGCCGAGCACCAGGCCGATGAACAGGCCCAGCCAGGCCCCGCTGATCACCCCGCCGCCCAGCACCTTGGGCCACGACAGCCGGCCGGTGACGCGCTCGACCTGCATCAGGTCGACGCCGACGATGGTCACCTGCTGCACCGGGAACTGTTGGTCGGACAGGTAATCGACCGCGCGCTGCGCCTCGGCGTAGGTGGGATAGGAGCCGACGGGCCAGCCCTTGGGCGGTGTCGGCAGCGAGGGCACGCCGCGCCGGCCGGCCGCCGCGCCCGTGGGCGTGGCGCCGGGAACCTGTCCGGGCTGGAAAGGACTAGTCATCGCCGCTCATTCTCCTCCGCCTCGGCCATCCTCTCATCCCGAGCCCGTTTTGCTAGGTTGAGCACCATGTCAGCCCCCGGCGACCCCGGCGATGGCGCCAAACCGCCGCAAGGCGGCGGCCGGGACGATTGGACGCCGCCCTGGGATCCGCCCGCGCACGAGTATCCGGCATATTCGCCCCCGGGCTACCCGCCGGGCTATCCCGCCGACTACCCACCGCCGATGCCGCCCCCCGAATACGGGCCACCCCCGGGATACGGCCCCCCGCCCGGCTACGGACCCCCGCCCGGATATGGACCCACCCCCTATCCCGCCGGATATCCCGGCTACGGACCGCCGTCCTATCCCGGCGGCTACTTCGCGACGCCGGACTACCGGGTCCAGCCGGGGACCAACGGCATGGCGATCGCGTCGCTCATCTCGTCGTTCTCCGGCTTCCTGTGCTGCGCCATCGGCTCGATCGTGGCCATCGTGCTGGGCGTCGTCGCGCTGAACCAGATCAAGCAGACCCGCCAGGAGGGTTACGGTTTGGCCGTCACGGGAATCGTGATCGGCGCGGGCACCCTGGTGGTCTTTTTGGTCATCGCGATGTTCAGCATCCGTTCCCACTAGGGCAACTCGCCGCAAAGGGGCGTCGCAGCCTGCCATCCGGGCGACGGCTGAATAGGCTCTCTGGCATGGGACCGGTCAACAAGGTGTACGTCGCGCGGCTCCCGCGAATGTTGGTGTTGGGCCCGCTCGGCGAAAACTTCGGCCGCGTGCGCGACGTCGTGATCAGCATCAGCATCGTCCGCCAGCAGCCCAGGGTCCTGGGACTGGTTGTCGATTTGGCAACGCGCCGCAGCATTTTCATCCCCATGCTGCGGGTCGCCGGGATCGAGCCCAACGCCGTGACGCTCAACACCGGCAACGTGTCGTTGCGCCACTTCGAGCAGCGACCGGGCGAAGTGCTGGCGATGGGCCAGGTGCTCGACACCGTCGTCAAGGTCAACGATCCCGAACTGCCGGAGCTGGCCGGCCTCGACGTCGTCATCACCGACCTGGGCATCGAACAGATCCGGACGCGGGACTGGCTGGTCACCCGGGTCGCCGTGCGCACGCAGCGACGGCTGCGGCGGCGCGGCCCCGTGCACGTCGTGGACTGGCAGAATGTCCAGGGCCTGACCCCGTCGGCGCTGGCGCTGCCCGGCCAGGGGGTGGCACAGCTGCTGGACCAGTTCGAGGGGCGCAAGGCGGTCGACGTGGCCGACGCGATCCGCGGGCTGCCGCCCAAGCGGCGCTACGAGGTGCTCAAGGCGCTCGACGACGACCGGCTGGCCGACGTCCTGCAGGAGCTGCCCGAGTTGGACCAGGCCGACGTGCTCTCGCAGCTCGGCACCGACCGATCGGCCGACGTGCTCGAGGAGATGGACCCCGACGACGCCGCCGACCTGCTCGGCGTGCTGAACCCGACGGACGCCGAAATGCTGCTGACCCGGATGGACCCCGACGAGTCCGAACCGGTCCGCCGGCTGCTGACCCACTCCCCCGACACCGCGGGCGGCCTGATGACCTCGGACCCGGTGGTGCTCACCCCGGACACGTCGGTCGCCGAGGCACTGGCCCGGGTCCGCGACCCCGACCTGACCGCGGCGCTGTCGTCCATGGTGTTCGTGGCGCGCCCGCCGACGGCGACCCCCACGGGGCGCTACCTGGGCTGCATTCCGTTGCAGCGGCTGCTGCGCGAGGCGCCGGCGGAGCTGGTCGGCGGGATCGTCGACAGCGACCTGCTGACCCTGACCCCGGAGACCCCGCTCGGTGCGGTCACCCGCTACCTCGCCGCCTACAACCTGGTGTGCGGTCCGGTGCTCGACGACCAGAACCACCTGTTGGGCGCGGTGACCGTGGACGACCTGCTCGACCACCTGCTGCCGCACGACTGGCGCGTGGATGTACAGCAGCTGGACACCACCGGCCGCATCGAACAACGACTGGGAGGGGCGTCCGGGTGAGCAGGTCCACCGCACCGCGCCGGCTTTACACCCCCCGGACGTCGCGCAGGTATTCGCCCCGCGTCGACCCCGAGGCCGTCGGGCAGGTCACCGAGTCCATCGCGCGGTTCTTCGGCACCGGCCGCTACCTGCTGATCCAGACGATCATCGTCCTGGCGTGGATCGCGCTGAACGTCTCCGCGGTCGAACTGCGCTGGGATCCCTACCCATTCATCCTGCTCAACCTGGCCTTCTCCACGCAGGCCGCCTACGCGGCGCCGCTGATCCTGCTGGCCCAGAACCGCCAGGAGAATCGGGACCGCGTCGCGCTCGAAGAGGATCGTCGGCGCGCCGCCCAAACCAAGGCCGACACCGAGTACCTGGCCCGCGAGTTGGCCTCGTTGCGGCTGGCGGTGGGCGAGGTCGTGACCCGTGAGTACCTGCGCGACGAGCTGGAGGACCTGCGTTCTATGCTGGCCCGGTTGCAGCCGGAAGGTGCGGACGGGGAGGCCGCGAGGGCGGGTGACGACTGGGAGCGAACGGCTAAGAAATCCCGGTAATTATCAAATCCACCATTGCGCCACTCCCGTCACGGGGGTTATGTATTGTGATCTGGTTCACGAAGCTCAGCAGGTAGTTTCCCGACCTTAGGACCGTCGAGTGCGCATTGGGGCACGCTGGGGTAAACGCCCCGACGCCGCGGCCGAGCGGCAACGCGCACGCCTGACGAAATCGCCGGCTTTCGGGGTCGCCGTCATCACTCCTTTGGTCTTCGCCGGAGCGGTCGGCGGCGCGGCTCCCACCTTCCCCGGGCATGCCCCACCGGTCCACAGCCAGGTCATGCCGGTGCGCGACGCCGCGATCTTTCCGGTGGCCGCGGTTTCGCCGAGCACGCCCGACACCACCGGGCCGGTGGTCTTCGCGATCGACCGGGCACCGACGGCGTTCCACGTCGCCGAGGCCGCCCCGTCCGCGCCGCCTCCCCCGATGATCGTGAGTGTGCCTGGCGCCCTTGGCATTCCGTCGATCGCACTGGCCGCGTACCGCAGCGCCGAACAGAAGATGGCCGTCGCCGCGCCGGGCTGCGGGGTCAGCTGGAACCTGCTCGCCGGGATCGGGCGCATCGAGTCGGGCCACGCCGGTGGCGGCGCCGTCGATGCGCGCGGCACCGCCGTCGTCCCGATCTACGGCCCCGCCCTGGACGGCACACTGCCCGGCAACGAGGTGATCGTGCAGAGCAGCGTCGGCAACCGCCCCACCTACGCGCGCGCGATGGGGCCGATGCAGTTCCTGCCGGGCACCTGGGCGCGCTACGCCGTCGACGGCAAGGGCGACGGAACGGCCGACCCGCAGAACCTGTTCGACTCCACGCTGGCGGCCGCCCGCTACCTGTGCAGCGGCGGGCTCAACCTGCGCGACCCGTCGCAGGTGATGTCGGCGATCCTGCGCTACAACAACTCGATGGCCTACGCGCAGAACGTGCTGGGCTGGGCCGCGGCCTACGCCACCGGCGTGGTCCCCGTCGACCTGCCGCCGATGACCGGGCCGCCGCCGCCGCTCGGCAACGCACACGACGATCATCCGGAGGGGCTCGGGCCCAACCTGCCGATGAATGTCATCGGCCTGCCGTCGGACGACTTCTTCGCGCGGACACCGCTCATCGACCTGAGCGGGACGCCGTCCACCGGCCAGCAGCCGATGTACCCGTGGATGCAACCCACGCCACAGCAGTCGTCGACGCAACTGCCCGGCTGCACCGTGATCTGCATCGGCCCGCAGAACCCAACGCCGCCGCCCTTCGGGCAGCCGGCGTTCGGTCCGCCGCCCGCCAACCCCGTTCCGCCGGCCCCGGTGGGCCCCGCCGCGGGGCCGCAGGCGTCGGGATCGCCCAGGCCCGGCCCGGCCGGCTAAACCGCCCCCGCGGCGAGACTCGGCGCCTAGCGACCTCGCGACTGGTCGGGGCGCTTGTCGGTGTGCTGTGGAACGCTCACCAGTGACATGATTCGGCACACGACGTTCCGGTTTTGCCTCGACCCGACGGTCGAGCAGCGCGAGTTGCTGGCCCGGCACGCCGGTGCGTCGCGGTTCGCGTTCAACCAATGTCTGGCACTAGTCAAAACCGCGCTCAACCACCGCAAGGCCGACCCCGATATCGGCGTGCCGTGGAGCGCGTTTGATCTGATTAACGCGTTCAACACGTGGAAGAGATCCGAAGACGCAGGCCGGGTATTCAGCGTCGATACTGACGGCGAAGCCGAGGTCATGGTGACCGGCCTTCTGTGGCGGAACCAGGTATGCCAGCAAGTGTTCGAGGAAGCCGCCGTGGATCTGGGCAAAGGACTGAAAGCCTGGTCGGATTCCCGCTCCGGCAAGCGCAAAGGCAAAAGGGTCGGCTTCCCAAAGTTCAAGGTGAAAGCCGCTGCAGTGCAGTCGTTTCGGCTGCGCAACAGACACTGCAAGGGCCGCCCGCCAGCCATCCGAGTCGGCGAGGGCAACCGCGTTCGCTCGGTCACGCTCCCCGGAATCGGGCGAATTGGAGTGCACGACGACACCCGCCGGTTGCGGCGCATGCTCACGAAGGGCCGGGCCAAGATTCTGTTCGCCACAGTCGCCTGCCATGCAGGTCGCTGGTGGGTATCACTGAACGTCGAGGCCGCCAACCTGCACCCCGCCCAGCGGCACCCGTCCCGCGGGCCCGGAGACGATGGGGCATGGGTCGGCGTCGACCGCGGCTTGTCGGCCTTTGTGGTTGCAGCAACCCGCGACGGCCAAGAGATGGCTCGGATCGCCGATGCGCCAAAAGCGCTTACTGCTGGCATCAATCAGCAACGGCGGCTGGCGAAGGCCTTGTCGCGCAAGGAGAAAGGATCACAGAACCGCAAACACGCCGCCGCCAGGTTGCGACGGCATCATTACCATGTCGCCAATGTGCGCCGGCATTTCCTACATCAGGTGTCCAACGCGCTGGTCAAGACCCACGACCGGCTCGTCATCGAGAACCTAAATGTGTCCGGGATGCTGCGCAACGGTCGGCTGGCCCGCGCTATATCAGATGCAGGCTGGGCCGAGTTCGCCCGGCTGCTGTGTTACAAGCAAGCCTGGCGCGGCGGGGAACTTGTCGTCGCGGATCGCTGGTATCCATCGAGCCGGCTATGTGCGGCTTGCGGTGCCATCCACCGCGACCTGACGCTCGCCAATCGAGTCTTCACATGTGGCTGCGGATACTCGGCCGACCGCGACGCGAACGCGGCAACGAACCTGGCTCGCTGGGGCGAGAATCATCCCAATACATCACCAGATCTCCGGACCTCTAAGCAACGGGGCCGGGTGACCAATGCCCGCCGACGAGACGGCGCTGACCAGGACCCTTTGTGTGCTGGTGTAACCACCTCGGTTGACGCGGGAACCGACGTTCACGCCACACCAGCGGCCTGAACCGACGACGCCCGAGAAGGGCGGTGCCGAACAACCCAAAACCGGGATTGTTCGACACGCTTTAGACTCGGCGGTGATGTTCTCCTCCTCCAGCCATGAGACCGCCGACCTCAGCGCAGCCATCCGCACCGCCCTGGGGAAGGTGATCGACCCCGAATTGCGCCGTCCCATCACCGAACTCGGGATGGTCAAGAGCGTCGACGTCGACGCGGCCGGCGGCGTGCACGTGGAGATCTACCTCACCACGGCGGCCTGCCCCAAGAAGACCGAGATCGCCGAGCGGGTCACCGCCGCGGTCGCCGACGTACCCGGCACCGGCGCCGTCAAGGTCAGCCTGGACGTGATGAACGACGAGCAGCGCACCGAGCTGCGCAAGCAGTTGCGCGGGGACGCCCGCGAGCCGGTCATCCCCTTCGCCCAGCCCAGCTCCCTGACCCGGGTCTACGCCGTCGCGTCCGGCAAGGGCGGCGTCGGGAAGTCCACGGTCACGGTCAACTTGGCGGCGGCGATGGCCGCCCGCGGGCTGTCGGTCGGCGTGCTGGACGCCGACATCCACGGCCACTCCATCCCGCGGATGATGGGCACCACCGACCGGCCCACCCAGGTCGAGTCGATGATCCTCCCGCCCATCGCCCACGAGGTGAAGGTCATCTCGATCGCCCAGTTCACCCAGGGCAACACCCCGGTGGTGTGGCGCGGGCCGATGCTGCACCGCGCGCTGCAGCAGTTCCTGGCCGACGTGTACTGGGGCGACCTGGACGTCCTGCTGCTCGACCTGCCCCCCGGCACCGGCGACGTCGCGATCTCGGTGGCCCAGCTGATCCCCAACGCCGAGATCGTGGTCGTGACGACCCCGCAGCTGGCCGCGGCCGAGGTCGCCGAGCGGGCCGGCAGCATCGCGATCCAGACCCGGCAGCGCATCGTCGGCGTCGTGGAGAACATGTCCGGGCTGACGCTGCCCGACGGCACCACCATGCAGGTGTTCGGCGAGGGCGGCGGGCGGCAGGTCGCCGAGCGGTTGTCCCGCGCCGTCGGCGCCGACGTGCCGCTGCTGGGTCAGATCCCGCTGGATCCGTCGCTGGTCGCCGCCGGTGATGCCGGTGTCCCGGTCGTGCTGAGCGCGCCGGACTCCCCGGTCGGCAAGGAACTGCGCGGAGTGGCCGACACCCTGTCGGCGCGAAAGCGGGGGCTGGCCGGCGTGTCGCTGGGCCTGGACCCGACCCGCCACTGAGCAGCAACGCTTGCAGATGGCAAGCACAGCGCTAGCATTACTGCGTGAAGACGCTTTACCTGCGGAACGTGCCCGACGATGTCGTCGACCGTCTCGAGCGCTTGGCGGCTCGGGACAAGACGTCGGTGTCAGCGGTTGCCGTGCGCGAACTGGCCGAGGCTTCTCGCCGCATCGACAACGCCGCATTGCTGGGCGACCTCCCTGACCTCGACATCGATACCGCCGAACTCGTCTTCGATATCGACGCCGGACGCACCAATCGATGATTGTCGTTGACGCGTCGGCCGCGCTGGCGGCGCTGCTCCACGATGGGCAGGCGCGTCAGATAATCGCCGACGAGCGCCTCCACACTCCGCATCTCATCGACGCCGAAAACGCAAACGCACTTCGCAGGCAGGTCCGGCGGAAAGCGCTAAGCGCGAGCGATGGATGGAATGCGCTGAGAGCCTGGGGTCGCTTGGCCGTAACTCGCTATCCGGTCTTCGGCCTTTTCGAACGCATTTGGGAGATTCGGGACAACTACTCCGCGTATGACGCCAGCTACGTCGCGCTAGCGGAAACCCTGAGATGCGCACTGGTTACCGCAGATTCCCGGCTGAGCAATGCCGGGCAGGCCTTGTGCGCGGTCACCGTCGTGCCGAACTGATCGCGCCATCAGGTCGCGTCGGTGTCGAACGGCGCCGGGCCGGACGTGCGTGGCTCGGCGGCCGGCTCGGGCGCCTGGACGGGCTGCACCGGTTTAGGCGCCCCATTCACCGGCCCGTCGAAATTCCCGGTGAGGAACGAGTCGTCACCGTCCAGCAGGTGCTTGGTCAGCGCGGCGCGCGGCGTCATGCCGCGCAGCTTCTGCAGCTCGGACAGCGGGGCGCGCAGGTCGTCGAACTCGGGGCCGATGTCCTCGCGCAGCTGGTTGGTCACGCCGCTGAGGTAGTCGCGGGCCTGCCGCAGCGCGGTGGACGTCCAACGGATGGCGCCCGGAAGGCGCTCGGGCCCGAGGATCACCAGCCCGACCACGACGAGGACCAGGATGTGCTCCCAGCTGAGGTTGGAGAACATCGAACGCCTAGTCCGGATCCGGTTTCACCGTCAGCGTGACGTGGCGGCCGTCGCGAACCACCTCCACCGGGGAGTCCTGGCCGATGGTCAGCTGCCGGACGGCGACGACGAACTCGTCGGCGTCGGCCACCTTGCGGTTGCCGACCTTGACGATCACGTCGTTCTCCAGGATCCCGCCCTTTTGCGCGGGGCTTCCCGCCTTGACGTTGGCGACCTGGGCGCCGGAGGCGATCGCGTTGCTCACCGAGCGGGTGCTGACCCCGAGCGTCGGGTGGACGATCTTGCCGTCCTTGATCAGGGTCTGCGCGACCTGCTTGGCCTCGTTGATCGGGATCGCGAAGCCCAGCCCGCTCGCGCTGTCCGACAGCGACTTGCCCGCGGTGTCGATGCCGATCACCTGAGAGTCCATGTCGATCAGCGGGCCACCGGAGTTGCCGTGGTTGATCGAGGCGTCGGTCTGCAGCGCGTCGATGACGGTGTCGGTGTCCGAGCCCTCCCCGGACAACGGGACGGGCCGGTGCAGGGCACTGATGATGCCGTGGGTCACGGTGCTGCGCAGCCCCAGCGGCGCACCGGCGGCGATCACCTCGTCACCGACCCGCACCTTGTCGGAATCGCCGAGCCGGGCCACCGTCAGGTTGTCGACGTTGTCGACCTTGAGCACGGCCAGGTCGGTCTTCGGGTCGCGACCCACCAGGTTGGCGGGCACTTCCTTGCCGTCGTTGAACACCACGGTCGTCTTGAACTGGCTCGGGTTGTTGGCCGCCTCCGAGATCACGTGGTTGTTCGTGACGATGTAGCCGCGGCCGTCGATGACGACGCCCGAGCCCTGCATGCCCTCCTGGTCGCTCTTCGACTCGATGGTGACCACCGCGTTGGCGGTCGCGGCGGCCACCTTGGCGAACCGGCCCGCCGGCGACTCGCCGTTGCCGGGGGTCGCCAGACTCACCTTCGACGTGGTGAACGCCTCGACGACCTCGGCCGTCTTGCGGCCGATCACGCCGCCGATCATGCCGATGACCAAGGCGATCAGCAGCAGGACGGCCAGCGCCAGGTAGGACACCTTGCGCCCGAACAGCACGTCGCGCACGCCGAGCTTGCCGGTGTAACCGGGCACTCCCGGCGGCGGCGCCGGCGGCACCGCCGGGGTCCCCAGGGCAGCCCCGGCGGCCGGGTCGCGCCAGGGGTCTTCGGCGCCGTCGGGCTCGGCGCCGTCCTTCTCGGCCGCCAGCGCGCCGGCGTCGATCGGGTGGCGCTGCAGCGTGTCCATGGTCCCGACGGGCTTGCTGAAGGCCTCCTCCAGGACCGGGTCGGCCGGCTGGTCGTGCGGCGCGAATTCGCCCTCGTCGCGGTACTTCGGCGGCCGCACGCGCTCGGCCACGAACGAGCCCTGCTGCCCGGCGGGACGGCTGAACAACTGACGCGCTGCGGGGTCGACCGGGGGCCGTGAGATGGGGCGCGGCGCCAGGCGGTTCCCGCCCTGGTTTCCGCCGTCAGTACGGTCGTCGGAGGTCACGTTACCCCTTTGGATTCTCTTCTCGAGCGCTCGAGACAGCCCCGCTTACCGGGCGCTTTGCGCCCCACCGGCGTTGTCCGTGTCCACCCTAGTATCCACACTGCGGCGTTGGTCGGCACGAACGCGCGCGTGGCTACCGGCGCTTACGCTGATCCCGCGCGTCGCGCTCGGACGCCTCGTCGTCCGCGGGGTAGTGCGGGATTTCGGACAGCAATCCGAGCAGGTTGCTGGGGATGCGGATCGGTTGGGAGTCGCGCAGCGCGGCACGTGCCCGGCTCTGATCCTCGACCTCCGCCGCGCATTCCGGGCACAGGGAGAGATGATGCGCCGCGCGCAGGTGCGCGTTCATCCGCAGCTCGCCGTCGACGAAAGCCGCGATGGCCTCGATGGACAGGTGCTCGGTGGAACGGAACCGGCGCGGCGCGCCGACCGGTTCGTCGCTTTGGGAGGCGAACTGCGAGGGCAGCCAGGAGAACGCGCGGCGAAACACCTCTCCCCGGTCGGCCATCAGCACGTGCCTTCGGGGAACTCTAAGATTTCTAAGCCGCGCATAATTCGAATGTAGCGCGGCCGGGCCGGCGATACCCCGTGTACGGCTCGGAAAATCCCAGGATTCGTGCCCGAAAGATTGCCGCCCGGCTATCAGCTCTGGCCGTTGAGGCCGCCGTCGCCGGGGATGCTGCTGTCGCCAAGGCCGCCGGCGCCGCCGAAGCCGGCGAGGCCACCGTGGCCGCCGCTGTTATGGCTGACGTTGCCGCTCGCGCCGGGGCCTCCCGCCCCACCCGAGAACCCGCCGACGCCCGGACCTCCGTCGCCGTCGGCGGCGCCGGTGCCCGCGATCGCGCCGCCCCCGCCGCCGCCGGCGACGCCAAAGGGGCTGCCGTCGCCGCCGAAGCCGCCGATGTGACTGGCGGTCGGGCTTGTGGCGTTGCCGCCGTCGCCACCGTCACCGCTGATGGTGGTGGCGTTGCCGCCGCCCCCACCGCCACCACCGCCGCCACCGATAGCCGCCGAACTCGCGGCGAGCCCGCCGCCGCCGCCCCCGCCGCCCGCGCCTCCGGCGCCGCCGTTACCACCGGAACCGGCCGCGCCGCCACCGCCGCCCCCGCCGCTGCCGCCGTCGCCAGTTGCCGCGCCGAAGCCCGTGGTGGCCCCCATCCCGCCGAAGCCGCCGCGACCCCCGGATCCGCCCTGACCGCCGGCGCCGCCTGTGCCGGCGCCGGCGCCGCTGTTGCCGCCGACCCCACCAATCCCGCCGCCACCCCCGCCGCCGCCGGCGACGCTGGCGAGGGAGGAGGCCGCCGCGAAGTTTCCACCGCCCGACCCGCCGGTGCCGCCGTCACCACCTTGGCCGCCGTCGCCGTTGGTGCCGCCGAAGGGTGTGCCCCCACCGACCCCGCCCGCGCCACCCGGGCCCCCGTCACCGCCGAACCCTCCGACGCTCATGTTCGTGCCGGAACCGAAGGCGCCGAGGTCACCTCTGCCGCCCGCACCGCCTTGGCCGCCGGTTCCGCCGGTGCCGCCGTGACCCGCATTGCCGATGCCGATGCCGGCTGCGCCGGCGTCACCGCCGGCGCCACCCTGGCCGCCGAAGCCGCCGTTCAGCCCGCTGAAGAAGCTGGTGGTGTAGCTGAAGCCGTCGCCGCCTCGGCCGCCCTGCCCGCCGTTGCCACCCGTTCCGTTGGTTCCGCCGGCACCCGCGTTGCCGCCCTGCCCGCCGGCGCCGCCGGCGCCGCCGGTGTGGCCAGGAGCACCCTGAGTCGCCCCGGCGGTGGCGTCACTGCCCGCCCCGCCGGTCCCGCCGGTGCCGCCAACTCCGAACGGAGCGTTGGCACCGGGCGACCCGAGCAATCCACCGGCGCCCCCCGGGCCACCCGGACCGGCGTTGCCGCCCGTCCCGCCGGTGCCGCCGGCGCTGCCATCGCCTCCGATGATCGAGGTTGCCCCGGCACCGCCGTTGCCGCCCGACCCGCCGGCGCCACCGACACCGCCGGCCCCGCCCTGACCCAGAATCCCCGCACTCGCCCCACCGGCACCGCCAGCGCCGCCCACCCCGCCGGCGCTGCCGGTGTGACCGGGTCCGCCCAGGAACGCGTTGCCCGACTGGCCGACACTGCCGGTACCGCCCACACCGCCGGGCCCGCCCTGACCGCCGGCCCACCCCAGCGGTGCCAGGGCCGGACCGCCGACGCCCCCGGCCCCGCCGTTGCCGCCGACCGTGCCGACGGCGACGCCGGAACCGCCGTTGCCACCGGCGCCGCCGGTGCCGCCGAAACCGCCCAGCAGGCCCCCGGCACCCCCCGTGCCGCCGGTGCCACCGGTCCCGCCGGGTACCGTCGCGTTCCCCCCGGCGCCGCCGGTCCCGCCGGTGCCGAACAGCCCCGCCGGCCCACCGGCGCCGCCCGGCTGGCCGGGCAGCCCCGACCCGCCGTCACCGCCCTTGCCCCACAAGAACCCGCCCGGCCCGCCGGCCTGTCCCGTCCCCGGCGCGCCGTTGGCGCCGTGGCCGATCAAGGGCCGGTTGAACAAGGTCTCGGTGGGCGCATTGATCACGGCCAGGACGTCGTCCTCGAGGGTCTGCAGGGGATTGGTGCTCGCCGCCTCGGTCGCCGCGTACGCGCTTCCCGCCCCCGCCAACGCCCGCACGAAGTCGTCGTGGAACGTCATCGCCTGCGCACTCAGCGCCTGAAACTCTCGCGCATAACCGCCGAATAGCGCCGAAACGGCGGCCGACACCTCGTCCTCGGCCGCGACCGCCACTTGCGTCGTCGACGTGGAGGCCGCAGCGTTGGCGGTCCGCAGCGTCGACCCGATCGCCGACAATTCCTGCGACGCCACCGCCAATGAGTCCGGCGCTGCAACGACAAACGACATCCCGCACCTCCACGGTCGGCTGCTCTGCAACAAAGCTGGGGCGCGCCCGGGCGGTGCCGGAGCTACAGTGAATCCGCATCATGTCCAGGTGTGCGGTTGCTGTGGCCCCCCGGAACTGCCGGGCGGCCTCCCGGGGCGCTTGCTTGTCAGCGTGCGCCGGTAGGCGGGTGCGGTTGATGGGGAATTCTCCCCATTTTTTGGAGCACCCGAAGTGACGGCACCACAACGACGTCGGGTTCCGATCCAGCGCTTGTTGGAGCGCGAGGCGGTGCTGGCCGAGCTGGGTGGACTCGCGCGGGCAGTGCGCGGTGGTGCGGGCCGGGTGGTGTTGCTGCGCGCGGAGGCCGGGGGTGGCAAGACCGCGGTCATCAACGCGTTCACCGCGCGCCTGGATCAATCGGTGCGCGTGTTGGCGGGCGGGTGCGACCCGCTCAGCGCGCCACGGCCGCTGGGCCCGCTGCTCGACGCGCTGGCCGGGTTGGGCCCCGCGGCCGACGGGCTGGGCGCGGCCATCGAAGCGGGTGACACCGCCGCCCTGTATCGACGGCTGTTGACGCTGCTGCGCGACGGGCACCGCTGGGTGTGGGTGATCGAAGACGCCCATTGGGCCGATGGGGCCACCCTGGACCTGGTGCGCTTCCTGGCGCGGCGAATCGCCTCGCTGCCGCTGTTGCTGGTGGTCAGCTACCGCGACGACGAACTGGACGCCCAGCACCCGCTTTCGGCCGCACTCGGGGACGTGGCCAGCTGCGCCGCCATCATCCGCATCGGGTTGTCGGCCCTCAGCCGCGACGCGGTGGCCGTGCTCGCCACAGGCAGCGGCGTCAACCCCGACCAGTTGCACCGTCTCACCGGCGGCAACCCGTTTTTCGTCACTGAGGTGTTGGCGGCCGATGCGGGTGCGCTGGATCGAACTGCGTTGCCGCGCAGCGTTTCCGAGGCGGTATGGGGACGGATGGCGCGGCTTTCGACGGGCGCGCGTGAAACCGTGCAGGCGGTGGCGGTGTGCGGACCCCACGCCGACCCTACCCTGGTGCACCAGCTGTGCACGGCGGCCGAGGCGGGTATTCCCGAATGCCTGAACGCGGGAATGCTTGTCGCCCAGGGAGATACCATCGGGTTCCGCCACGAGCTGGCCCGTCGCGCCACGCTCGATCGCATCGACGACTATCAGCGCAAGGCGCTGCACACCCGCGCGCTGGCCGCGCTGGCTCAATCGGAGGTCGATCCGAACACGCTCGCGGCATTGGCCTTTCACGCCGACCAGGCCGGCGATCATGAGGCGGCGGTCCGGTACGGCGTCGCCGCCGCGGAACGGGCCGCCGGATTAGGCGCTCACCGCCAGGCGGCGGAGCTGTACGCGCTGGTGCTGCGCCACGGCGACACCGCCCCCGCCGAGCAGCGGGTGGTGTGGCTCGAGCAGCACGCGCTGACCAGCTACCTCGGCGGATTCGTCCAGGCCTGTGTGCGGTCGTATCGGGACGCGATCGCACTGCGCCGCCAGCTGGGGGACCGCCTACGCGAGGGCGACGACCTGCGCCGGCTCTCGCACGTGTTGAGCCGCCTCTCGGAGGCCCGAAAGGCCGGTCGGGCGTCATTGCTACTGCTGGAGGAGTGCGGGCCCACCCCGCAGCTGGCCTCGTCGCTGGCCCACATGGCCGAGCTTTCCATGCTGGCCGACGATCCCGCCTGCGCCGAGTACGCGGCCCGGGCGATCGCCCTCGGCGACCAACTGGACTTGCCGGCCGTCGTGATGAAGGCCAACTACTATGCGGCCCTGTTCCGCCTGCTGCGCGGCGGCGCCGGGTGGGACGAGGTCGAGGCGGTGTGGCGACAGGCGATGGACAGCCCGGAGCTTGCCGAACTCGCCGGCCTGATGGGGATGGGCTTGTGCTGGCAGGCGTCGCTGCACTACGAGCTTGATCGTGGCGAGGGCTACATTGCCGAAACGACGGCGTTTTGCGCCGAGCATGATTTGGGCACGTTCGAGCCGCTCGCGGTGGGCCCGGCAGCGCTTGTCGCGTTGCACCGCGGCGAGTGGGCGCGCGCCGCCGGCTACGCCGAGGATGTGTTGTCGAGACCTGCGATGGCCCCGCTGCACCGGTATTTGCCGTTGACCGCCCTGGGTTTGATCCACGCCCGACGCGGCCAGGGATCGGTGTCGGCCCTACTCGACAAGGCACTGGCCGCCGCCGAACGCGATGACTTTTTCCGCCTCGGACCGGTGTGGCCCGCTCGTGCCGAGGCGGCCTGGCTGGCCGGCGATGACGAGACCGCGCGCGCCGAGGCGCAGGCCGGGCTGGCGACGGCCCCCGCCCACGCCAACCCCTGGCTGGTCGGCTCCCTCTGTCGCTGGTTGAAGTTGGCGGGCGGTGAACCGGCCGGCGACAGAAAGCTGAGCGCGATCTTCGGGTTGGAGGTCCGCGGCGACTGGCGAGGCGCCGCCGCCGAGTGGACCCACCGTGGCTGTCCCTACGACGCGGCCATCGCCCAACTCGGCGGGGACGTCCCTGCGGTGGAAGCGGCGCTGGCCACGTTTCGCCGCCTTGGCGCCAAGGCCGCGGCGCGGCGCGCCCGGCAGCGCCTGACCGAGCTGCGCGGACCTACCCCGCGCACGCGGCGCGCCGACATCCACGCCGACCCGGACGGACTCAGTCGTCGGGAACGCGAGGTGCTGACGCTGATCGCCGCCGGCCACAGCGACGGCGACATTGCCACCAAACTCTCCATCAGCCGCAAAACCGTTGGCCACCACGTGGAATCGATCCTCGCAAAACTCAGCGTCGAGAATCGGACCCAGGCCGCCGCCGCGGCTCGGCAACAGCGGATCGGCACGCACTCCACACACTTTGAAACATCGCTTGGCTGAGAACATCCGCGTGTAGCACGGCCCGGGCGCATCAGCCCCACCAGTTGACCCGAGGATCATCGGGACGAACGGGGCGATCACTGCCACCCTCGCAGGGCAGCGATGGCGGCGCTAAATTGCGCGTTTTGGCAACAGACGCCACATCAGGACACCGACCGCCACAGCCGCGCACAACGCGAGGCCGACGAGCAAGAACTGGAGCCCGAAGACCGCAAAATCGTTGGCGTGATACGAGCTGTTCCCGCTGACGCATCCGAAGCTCATGGTGGTCCCTGACCCACCCGAAGGCGTGCCGTAGTGCTTGTTGTCGTTGGCAAGGCGATAGCCGCTGCCGCATACGATCCCGCTCATCCACATTGCGCTCGACGGCTTCAGTGTCACCAAAGCCGTTGTGACGCATAAGCAGACGACGGCACCAATGGGCAGGACGAATACCAGTCCAAAGAAGACCCACACTCTTCCATCACCGCGCGCCGTCTCGCCCTGAGTGACCTTCTCACGTTGCGAGACGCCCCGGTCGGACGCGTCCTGCCACTCATGCGCAGGGGCCTTCGCTTCGGCTAGCCGACGTTCGAGCTCGGCGATGCGTCCCTCAAGGTCGTCCTCGTGCATATCGAATGGCCTCACGAGGCTCACGGAACCCACAAGGGCGGCATGTTCGGCGGCGGTTGATATCCCGGGGGATTCGGCCCGTCCCAGATGTAGGGGGAACCGGAATTGCCCTGCCCGGTCATCACGTAGTAGTAGGTGTGGCAGACCGACATATCCCATTTCACACCGCCCCCGGGCAACGGTTGTCCTGGACACCATTGCAGTGGGCCGCCGACGGCTCCGGCGGTGCCTGCGGACAGCCCCACTGCGGCGAGCGCGATCGACATCAGTGCTCCCCCGGCAATCCGCTTCGTGTTCACGGCCAGCTCCTTTCCTTTCGAGAATGTCCCTTCGGGACTCAGCGCCGCGGGCAGTTGGGCGCGTCCGGGACGCCATTGGCGTTACAGTGAATCCGCATCATGTCCGCGTGTGCGAATACTCTGGCCCCGGCGGCCTTTCCGGGCGCTCGCTATGAAGTGTGCGCCGGGGGCTGGGCGCGGTTGATGGGGAAATTTCCCCATTTTTCGGAGCACCGGGGATGACGGCCGCATCACGGCCCGCCGAACGGTTGCTCGAGCGCGAGACCGTGTTGACCGAGTTGCGTGGGCTGGTGAAGGGGCTGCGTCACGGTGCGGGCCGGGTGGTGCTGCTGCGCGGGGAGGCCGGGATCGGCAAGACCGCAGTGATCACCGCGTTTACCGCCGGACTGCATCCGCCGGTGTGCGTGCTGATCGGCGGGTGTGACCCGCTGACGACGCCGCGCCCGCTGGGTCCCGTGGTGGACGCCATGTCCGGGCTCGAAGCAGACGCGGCGCGCGCGCTGGACACGGCGATCGACGCGGGTGACACCGCGACGCTGTATCGGCGGCTGTTGGCGCTGTTGCGCGACGGGCATCGGTGGGTATGGGTTATCGAAGACGCCCACTGGGCCGACGGGGCCACCCTGGATCTGGTGCGCTTCCTAGCCCGACGCATCGGCTCGCTGCCGCTGCTGTTGGTTGTGTCCTTCCGCGACGATGAAGTCGACGCCCATCACCCACTGGCGGTGGCCCTCGGCGACGTGGCCAGCTGTGCGACGGCAAGCCGCATCGCGTTGGAGCCACTCAGCCGTGACGGGGTGGGGGCACTGGCCGCCGGCAGCGGACTCAACGCGGACCAGTTACACCAACTTACCGGTGGCAACCCGTTTTTCGTCACCGAGGTGCTGGCCGCCGGCGCCGACGTGCTGGATCGAAACGCGTTGCCCCGCAGTGTTTCCGAGGCCGTACGGGGACGGCTGGCCGGGCTCTCGGGGCATGCGCGGGAGACCGCGAACGCGGTCGCGGTGTGCGGCCCCCATGCCGACCCAAGACTCGTGCACAAAGTGTGTCCCGCCGCCGTCGTTGGGTTGGCCGAATGTCTCGACGCCGGGGTATTGCTCGCCGACGGACAAGCAATCGGATTCCGTCACGAGCTGGCCCGGCGCGCCATCCTGGACCACGTCGACGACTACCAGCGCAAACTTTTGCATACTCGCGCGCTGGACGCACTTGACCAACCACCTATCGACCCGAACATCTTACCGGAACTGGCATTTCACGCCGACCAGGCCGGCGACAAGGAAGCCGCGATGCGTTATGGTATCGCCGCGGCCGAACGGGCCGTCGCATTGGGAGCGCACCGTCAGGCCGCCGCGCTGTATGCGCTGGCGCTGCGCCACGCCGACACCACGCCCACCGAACAGAAGGTGGCGTGGCTCGAGCAACACGCGTTGGCCAGCTACCTGGGCGGCCTCGGCGGCGAGTCGTCGTGGCGCGAAGCGATCAGTCTGCGCCGCGCTTTGGGCGACCGACTCGGCGAATCCGAGGATTTGCGTCGGCTCTCACACGAACTGGTTTTGCTTGATCGCGTCGGCGAGTCCGCCGAGGCGGCCGTGGAGTCCTTGCGGCTGGTGCAGGACGCGGGACCCTGCCCCCCGCTGGCCCACTCGCTGCTAAACATGGCCGAGCTCAGCGTTCTTGGTTGGGAGCCGGAGCTTCCCGATTACGCGGCCCGCGCCATCACGGTGGGAACCCAACTCGGTGATGAGGCAGTCGTCATCCGGGCCCGTGGATCTGCCGCGTTGGCCCGTGTGGTGCGCGACGACACCGGGTGGGAGGAGCTGGAAGCGGCGTGGTTGCAGGCGTTGGCGACCGATACCCGTGGTGAAAACGCCGGCAAACTTGGGGCCGATATCTGCGCGGCCGCAGCCCTGCACTTTGACCTGGATCGAGCCGATCGGTATATCACGCAAACCCTCGAATATTGCCGTGACCGTGACCTTTTCACCTTCGAGGCGTTTGTCATCGGCATCGCCGCGGTGGTCGGCCTGCACCGCTGCCAGTGGGACCGCGCCAGCGCGTACGCCGAGGACGTGCTCACGCGTCCCGGGCTGTCCAGCTTTCACCGTATCGCGCCACGACGCACGCTCACGCTGATTTGCGCGCGTCGCGGTCAGCAACCGGGCGCCGCGCTGGTCGATGAGATCGCGGGCAGCTCCGAATTGCACCAGTCGCGTTTCTTTCCGGTGTGGGCCGCACGCGCGGAGGCCGCTTGGCTGGCCGGCGACGACGACGCCGCCCGTAGCGCAGCGCGGAGCGGGCTCGCCACCATGGGAGCCGACGGAAATCCTTGGCTGGCCTGGCAATTGCAGCGCTGGGTACGACTGCCCGGAAGCACCGCGGCGCCCATTTCCATCGAAGTCCCGATCAATCCGTTCCAGTCGGAGGTCAGCGGCGACTGGCGAGCCGCCGCGGCGGAATGGACGCGGCGCGGCTGCCCCTACGAGGCGGCCGTCGCGCAACTCGGGGGCGACATCAGCGCGGTGGAATCGGCGCTGGCCACCTTCCGTGGCCTCGGCGCCAGCGCCGCCGCCCGCCGCGCCCGCCAACGCCTCACCCAATTGCGCGGCCCCACCCGCCGCACCCGCCGCACCGACATCAATGCCGACCCCGACGGACTGAGCCGCCGCGAACGTGAAGTGCTCACGCTGATCGCCGCCGGGCATAGCGACGCCGACATCGCCGCCACGCTGTCCATCAGCCGCAAAACCGTAGGCCACCACGTCGAAGCGATCCTGGCCAAGCTCGGTGTCGACAACCGCACCCAGGCCGCCGCCCAGGCCCGGCAATGATCCGGTTGGCCACCAGGTCGAAGCGATACTGACGAAACTCGGCGCCGAGGACCGCACCCAGGCGCGGCACTCCTAAATGACGGTTAATGACACAGAAATCCACGACACGGAAATGGGGAGAATTCCCCATCAACCGGACCCGCCCCCGGGCGCACACTACCCAATAGCCGCCGTGCCACGAGGGAGGTAGCAATGCTGATTTCCGGGATTCGCAGATGAAACACGACGACCCCGAAAAGCGCATCGCCGAGCTGGAGCGTTCGCAGGCCGAGCTGGGCGCGGCGCGAAGTCCTGGGGGTCCGTCCCCCTACTTCGACGGCGTCGGACCAGTCGGCGCGGCCCACGTCCGCCGGAAATCGTTGTGGCGCAGGCACCCCTGGGTCACCTTTTCGGTGGTGCTGTCGTTGTCGTGCGCGGTCGTCCCGACCATCGTCATATGGAGCCTCTCGCGACATTCCAGCGATGACGCCTGGGACGCTTGGGCTTGCACGCACGGCAGCACGCGCGGCATCGACTGCAGCAAGTACGCCGCCGCGAGCACGACGGCGCCGTCGTCCGCCAAGGGACAACCGGGGCACGTCAAGGTGACCATTGACGGCAAGAATCAAATCGCCCCCAGCGACATCACATGCTTTTCATCGCAGTCGCCCCCGACGCTGGACATCGCGGTCGGCTCGAACCCCGGCATCTATTCCATCTCGTTGAACGACACGAATCCGCCGACGGTGCATTCACTTCTGCTTAACCCCGGTGGCCAAGGGTTTACGTTCGACGAGTTCACGGGAGAAGGCACCGCCGCGGTCGCTCGAGTCGGGGATTCCTACAAGATAACCGGCCAAGTCGTCGAGCATTCCGATCTGATGCGCGCGCTCAAACCGTTCGAGATCGAAGTCAGCTGCCCCACCGGCTGACGGACGCCGGGCCCGTTAGGCCGACTTGAGCTGCCCGGCGGGATGCGCGGCCAGGTAGTCGCGCAGCGCCTGGCGACCGCGGTGGATGCGGCTGCGCACGGTGCCCAGCTTGACGCCGAGGGTGGCGCCGATCTCCTCGTAGGACAGACCCTCGATGTCGCACAGCACGACGGCGGCGCGAAATTCCGGCGGCAGCGAATCGAGCGCGGCCTGCAGGTCGGGCCCCAGCCGCGAGTCGTGATAGATCTGCTCGGGGTTGGGTTCGTCGGCAGGCACCCGGTCGTAGTCCTCGGGCAGCGCCTCCATGCGGATGCGCGCACGCCGGCGCACCATGTCCAGGAACAGGTTGGTGGTGATGCGGTGCAGCCAGCCCTCGAAGGTCCCGGGCTGGTAGTTCTGCACCGAGCGGAACACCCGGATGAACGTCTCCTGGGTCAGGTCCTCAGCGTCCTGCTGGTTGCCGGAGAGGCGGTACGCCAGCCGGTACACCCGGTCGGCGTGCTGGCGCACCAGCTCGTCCCACGAGGGCATCGTCGCGATGTCCCCCGTCGCGTCGAACACCGCGGTGCCCTGCAACGCGTCCGTCGTCTCCACCCATTCGTCGTCAGGGCAGTCCTGGACGTGAGACATGGTGGTCGGGCTCAAAAGCGCTGTGGTGATTGGATCCTCCAGAGTTGGCCTGCCGTCGAAGTTCGGCAGCTCATCGACCGCGTCAACGCGGAGTTCCCAGCGTGTATTCCCATTCCGGCGATTTGTATTCCCGGCCCCCACCACCCCGCGTTCCATATGCATACCGTCACCCATCGGCGTATGCGGGGCATAGGAGCAATCTGAGGTTTGGCTGAGAAACCAGATCGTTACCAACGTTGAGCAGGGCGAATCCGGCAGCGAGTGAGCTACGTCGCGTCGCGGGCCCCGGGCGTGTCGGGGCGGTCCGGTTTAAGGCGCGCCTGCCGGACCGCGCCGCAAATTGGAATACGCTGCGGGCATGGACGGCACCGACGACAAAACCCCCGCCCCGGCGGCCCCCAGTCGAGCCGAATCGCTGTGCGCCCACGCCGAGGCGTCGATCTCGGAGGACGCGCTGCTGGCGGCCGCCCGCGAACGCGCCGAGGAGATCGGCGCCGGCGCGGTGACGCCCGCCGTCGGGGCGCTGCTGAGCCTGCTGACCAAGCTCAGCGGCGGCAAGGCGGTCGCGGAGGTGGGCACCGGCGCCGGGGTCAGCGGGCTGTGGTTGTTGTCGGGCATGAGCGACGACGGGGTGCTGACCACGATCGATATCGAGCCCGAGTACCTGCGGATCGCCAAGCAGGCGTTCACCGACGCCGGCATCGGACCGTCGCGCACCAGGCTGATCGGCGGCCGCGCCCAGGAGGTGCTCACCCGGCTCGCCGACCAGTCCTACGACCTGGTGTTCATCGACGCCGACCCGATCGACCAGCCGGACTACGTCGTCGAGGGCGTGCGGCTGCTGCGGTCCGGCGGTGTCATCGTGGTGCACCGCGCGGCGCTAGGCGGACGGGCCGGCGATCCCGCGGCCCGCGACGCCGAGGTGACCGCGGTCCGCGAGGCGGCCCGGCTCATCGCCGAAGACGAGCGGCTCACCCCCGCCCTGGTGCCGCTCGGCGACGGGCTGCTGGCCGCGGTCCGCGACTAGCTCCCGCGGCCAAATCTTTACGTGTTCCTGACGGGGCGCCTCCTTGACGCTCGACTGAACGCGCGTTTAGTGTACTGAACATGCGTTCAGCCGACCTGACCGCCGCCGCCCGGATCCGAGACGCGGCCATCGAGCAGTTCGGCGAGCATGGCTTCGGCGTCGGGCTGCGCAAGATCGCCGACGCGGCCGGGGTGAGCGCCGCGCTGGTGATCCACCACTTCGGCTCCAAGGAGGGCCTGCGCAAGGCTTGCGACGACTACGTCGCAGAACAGATCCGCGAGACCAAGGCGGAGGCGCTGCAATCCAACGACCCGGCCGTGTGGTTCGGGCAATTGGCCGAAATCGAAGAATTCGCCCCGATGACCGCCTACGTGTTACGCAGCATGCAGACCGGCGGTGACCTCGCGAAGATGTTGTGGCAGAGGATGATTGACAACGCCGAGGGATACCTGGAAGACGGCGTGCGGGCCGGGACCATCAAGCCTAGCCGTGACCCCCGGGCCAGGGCCAAGTACCTGGGCATCACGGGAGGCGGCGGGCTCCTGCTCTATCTGCAGATGCACGACACCCCAACCGATCTGCGTGCGGTCCTGCGCGACTACGCGCGGGACATGATCCTGCCGGCCCTGGAGATCTACACCGAGGGCCTGATGGTCGACCGCACCATGTACGACGCGTTCCTGGCAGCAGAAGATCAAGGAGAATCACATGCCGGCTGACACTGTCGCACCCATCGAAATCCGGGGCCTGACCAAGAACTTCGGCGCGGTGCGCGCGCTGGACGGCCTCGACCTCACGGTGCGTGAGGGAGAGGTGCACGGCTTCCTCGGGCCGAACGGGGCGGGGAAGTCGACGACCATCCGCATCCTGCTGGGCCTGGTGAAGGCCGACGGCGGAAGCGCACGGTTGCTGGGCGGCGACCCGTGGACCGACGCGGTCGACCTGCACCGCCAAATCGCCTACGTGCCGGGCGATGTGACGCTGTGGCCCTCGTTGACCGGCGGCGAGACCATCGACCTGCTGGCCCGCATGCGCGGGGGCATCGACGAGTCGCGCCGCGCCGAGCTCATCGAGCGCTTCGACCTCGACCCGCACAAGAAGGCGCGCACCTACTCGAAGGGCAACCGGCAGAAGGTCTCCCTGATCTCGGCCTTCTCGTCACACGCCCGGCTGCTCCTGCTGGACGAACCCAGCAGCGGACTGGACCCGTTGATGGAGAACGTCTTTCAGCAGTGCGTCGCCGAGGCACGCGACCGCGGCACGACGGTCCTGCTGTCCAGCCACATCCTGGCCGAAACGGAAGCGCTCTGCGAGAGGGTGACCATCATCCGCGCGGGCCGGACCATCGAGAGCGGCACCCTGGAGTCGATGCGCCATCTCAGCCGCACCTCGATACGGGCCGAAATGGTCGGCGATCCGGGCGATCTCAGACGGATCAAGGGCGTCGAGGACGTCAGCATCGAGGGCAACACCCTGCGCGCCCAGGTCGACAGCGAAAGCCTGGGTGAGCTCATCCGCGCCCTCGGCGACGCCGGCGTGCGCAGCCTCGTCAGCCAGCCCCCGACGCTCGAGGAACTCTTCCTGCGCCACTACGACACGACCGACAGCCAGCGGAAGGTCTCGGCATGAGCACCGCGACCCTGGATCGGCCCCGCCACCCGGCGCACCCGGCGCCCCGGGCCGGCTCGAATTTCTCTGGGACGCTCGGCATGTTGCGGCTCTACCTGCGCCGCGACCGGGTCTCGTTGCCGCTGTGGGTGCTGCTGCTGTCGGTGCCACTGGCCAGTGTCTACGTCGGCAGCGTCCTGAAGGTCTACCCCACCGAGACCGCCCGGGCGGGGTTCGCGGCGTCCATCATGGCAAGCCCTGCCCAGCGCGCGCTCTACGGCCAGGTCTACAACCACAGCGTTGGCGCCGTTGGCATTTGGAAGGCCGGGATGTTCCACCTGCTGATCGCGGTGGCCGTCATCCTCACGGTGATCCGCCACACCCGCGCCGACGAGGAGACCGGCCGGACCGAACTCGTGGACTCGACCGCGGTCGGCCGGTACGCCAGCCTGACCGCGGCCCTGCTGTTGTCGTTCGGGGCGTCGATCGCCACCGGCGCGATCGGCGCGGCCGGGCTGCTCACCACCGACATCCCGCCCGGCGGGTCGCTGGCGTTCGGCGCGGCCCTGGCGTGCTCCGGCCTGGTCTTCACCGCGGTCGCCGCGGTGGCCGCGCAGCTGTCGCCGAGCGCCCGCGTCGCCCGCGGCACCGCCTTCGCGGTGTTGGGGACCGCGTTCACGCTGCGCGCCGTCGGCGACGCGGGCGACGGAACGCTGTCGTGGTTCTCGCCGTTGGGATGGTCGCTGCAGGTCCGGCCCTACGCGGGCGATCGCTGGTGGGTGCTGCTGCTGCACCTGGCGACGACGGCCGTGCTGACCCTGGTGGCTTACCGACTGCTCGCCGGCCGCGACGTGGGCGCCGGGCTGATCGCCGAGCGTCCCGGTCCCGGCCGGGCCGGACCGCGGTTGGGCGGTGTCGACGGCCTGACGTGGCGGCTCGACCGCGGCGCGCTGGTGCTGTGGACCGTCGGCCTGTGCCTGTACGGCCTGCTGATGGGCAGCGTGGTGCACGGCATCGGCGACGAGCTGGGCGACAGCACCATGGTGCGCGACATCGTCGCGCGGATGGGCGGCACCAGCGTGCTGGAGGAGGCGTTCGTCTCGGTGGCCTACGCCATGATGGGCATGGTGGCCGCGGCCTTCGCCGTCTCGCTCACCCTGCGCCCGCACCAGGAGGAAACCGGCCAGCGCGCCGAGACCACGCTGGCCGGCGCCGTCTCCCGAACCCACTGGCTGGCAAGCCATTTGGCGGCCGCCCTCGCCGGGTCCGCGGTCGCGATGCTGGCCAGCGGGGTGGCCGGCGGCCTCGTCTACGGCGTAGCGGCCGGCGACGTCGGCGGCAAACTGGCCGTCGTGGTCGGCACCGCCGCCGTCCAGCTGCCCGCCGTCTGGCTACTGGCGGCGGTCACCGTCGCGCTGTTCGGCCTGGCCCCACGGTTCACCCCAGTGGCGTGGGGCGTGCTGGTCTGCTTCCTCGCGATCTACCTGATCGGCGAGCTGGCCCGGTTCCCGCAGTGGCTGCTCGATCTGGAGCCGTTCGCCCACATTCCGCGGGTTGGCACCGACTTCACCGCCGCGCCGCTGCTCTGGCTGCTGGCCCTCGACGCCGCGCTGATCATCTTGGGAGCCATGGCTTTTCGACGCCGTGATCTACGTTGCTAGGGAGGGAACGATCATGAAAACCGCAATTCGTCTGACGGCATCCTCGATCTTCGGAACGGCCGCGACCTGCTTGATCCTGTTCGGACCGGCGGGCACGTTCCGCTACTGGCAGGCATGGGTTTTCCTCGCCGTGTTCGTAGTGGCCTCGCTCGGGCCCACCATCTACCTGGCCAAGGTCAACCCGGCGGCCCTGCGGCGCCGCATGCACGCAGGTCCCCGGGCGGAAACGAGGGCGGCCCAGAAGGTCATCATCACCAGCTCGTTCCTGGTCCTCTTCGCGATGATGGCGTTCAGCGCACTCGATCACCGGATGGGCTGGTCGACCGTGCCGGTGTGGCTGTGCCTGTTCGGCGACGTGCTGGTGGCGGCCGGGCTCGGCATCGCCATGCTGGTGATCATTCAAAACAGTTACGCCGCAGCCACCGTCACCGTCGAAGCGGGCCAGAAGGTCGCCTCCGGCGGCGTCTACAAGTTCGTCCGGCACCCGATGTATGTCGGGAACGTCATCATGATGGTGGGCATGCCGTTGGCGCTGGGGTCGTACTGGGGGCTGCTCTTCGTCATCCCCGGGGTCGCGGTGCTCGTCTTCCGCATCCTCGACGAAGAGAAGCTGCTTATCCAGGACCTGCCGGGGTACCGCGACTACGCGCAGCACGTGCGGTATCGCCTGGTGCCGAATGTCTGGTAGGCGCCCTAGGGTATTGGCGTGGCCCGAAATCCGGCACCCGCGCTCGACCGGCCATGGCGACGTCCAGGCGCCCTGCGTTACGCACTGACCCGGCTCCGCGGCATCGCCAGGCCGCCCATCACCGTCACCCCGGCGCCCCCCGGCATCCCGGTCGAGGTTGACGTCGAGGTACCGACCCGCGATGGGACGGTGTTGCGGATCAACGTCTACCGCACGCCCGACGACACGCCTCGACCGGTGATCCTGAGCGTCCACCCCTACGGCAAGGACAACCTGCCGCGGCGGCGGGCCGGGCGGTGGACGTTCTCGGTGCAATACCGGGTGTTGCGCCAGACCCAGCCGATCACCTTCTCCGCGCTGACCGGTTGGGAGGCGCCGGATCCGGCGTGGTGGACCGCGAACGGCTTCACCGTCGTGAACGCCGACATGCGCGGCTGCGGCCACTCCGACGGCACCGGAAACCTGTTGTCGCGCCAGGAGGCCGAGGACAGCTACGACCTCGTGCAGTGGATCGCCGCCCGGCCGTGGTGCGACGGCCGCGTCGTGATGCTCGGGGTGTCCTACCTGGCCATCACCCAATACGCCGTCGCCGCCCTGCAGCCGCCGGCGCTGCGGGCGATCTGCCCGTGGGAGGGCTTCACCGACGCGTATCGCGACCTGACCTTTCCCGGCGGCGTGCGCGAGCTCGGCTTCACCCGGTTGTGGTCGCGCAACGTGCGCCGCGACACCCGGCAGCGCTACGACCTCGAGCGGATGCAGGACGCCCACCCGCTGCGCGACGACTTCTGGCGCTCGGTGGTGCCCGAGCTCTCGGCGATCAAGGTGCCCATGCTGGTCTGCGGCAGCTTCTCGGACAACAACCTGCACAGCCGCGGTTCGATCCGGGCGTTCTCGCGCGCGGGTTCGGCCCACGCCCGGCTCTACACCCATCGCAGCGGCAAGTGGTCGACGTTCTACTCCGAGGCGGCGCGGGCCGAACAGCTCGAGTTCTTCCGCGGCGTGCTCGACGGCGCCGAGCAATCCCGCAGCGTGCGCCTCGAAGTGCGCGAGGACCGCGACACCGTCGCCGCGGTGCGCGAGGAATCCGACTGGCCGCTCCCCCGGACCCGTTGGCGGCCAATGTATCTCGCGGACGCTGGACTCTTGACACCCGATCCGCCGACGCGGCCCGGCAGCATGGCGTTCGAAACCGCCTCCACCGCAGCGGCGTTCAGCTGGACGGTCCCCGCCGACCTCGAGCTGACCGGCCCGATGGCGGCCCGGCTCTGGGTCGAACTGGGCGGCTGCGACGACGCCAACCTGTTCGTCGGCGTGGAGAAGTGGCGGGACGGCCGGTTCGTCGGGTTCGAGGGGTCGTACGGGTACGGCCGCGACCGGGTCACCACCGGCTGGCAGCGGGTCTCGCTGCGCGCGCTCGACGCGGAGCTCTCCCGGCCGTGGGAACCCGTCCCACGATGCGCCGAACCGCAGCCGGTCTCGGCCGGCGAGGTGGTCGCCGTCGACGTCGCGCTGGGCCCGTCGGCCACGCTGTTCCGCGGGGGCGAGCAGCTGCGGCTGGTGGTCGCCGGACGCTGGCTGAGCCCGACCAACCCGCTGACCGGTCAGATGCCCGCGGCGTATCAGGGCTCACCGCCCGGTCGCGTCACCCTGCACTGGGGCCCGGACCACGACGCGCACCTGCTGATCCCGGAAGTCCCCTAGCCCGCCGAGCAGACGCAGAATCGCACGTTTCACCGCTCAGGTATGCGATTCTGCGTCTGCTCGCGGAAGGCGCCGCGGCGCTAGATCCAGACGCCCTTGCCGACCGCGACCACGCCGCCCGCGCTGATCGCGAAGCGCTCGCGGTCCTTCTCCAGGTCGACCCCGACCATCTCGCCGGGTCCCACGACGACGTTCTTGTCCAGGATCGCGTGCCGCACTACCGCGCCGCGGCCGACGCGGGCGCCCGGCATGATCACGCTGCCCTCCACGATGGCGCCGTCGTCGACGACGACGTTCGACGACAGCACCGAATTGCGCACGGACGCCGCCGAGATGATGCTGCCGGCGCCCACGACCGACTCCTGGGCCGAGCCGCCGTTGACGAACTTGGCCGGCGCCAGGTTCTCCGACTCACCCCGGATCGGCCAGCGCTTGTTGTAGAGGTTGAACACCGGGTGCACCGAGACCAGGTCCATGTGCGCGTCGTAGAACGCGTCCAGCGTCCCGACGTCGCGCCAGTAGCCACGGTCGCGGTCGGTGGCGCCGGGCACCTCGTTGTCGGAGAAGTCGTACACCGCGGCGATCCCGTCCTCCACCAACCGCGGGATGATGTCGCCGCCCATGTCGTGATCGGAGTGGTCGTCGTCGGCGTCGGCGCGGATCGCGTCGATGAGGACCTTGGTGGTGAAGATGTAGTTGCCCATGGAGGCGAACGTCGACTCCGGGTCGTCGGGGGTGCCCGGCGGCTCCAGCGGCTTCTCCACGAAATTGCGGATCCGGCCGGACTCGTCGGCGTCGATGCAGCCGAACGCGCTGGCGTCGGCGCGCGGCACCCGGATGCCGGCCACCGTCGCGCCGGCCCCGCTGTCGATGTGGAACTGGACCATCTGCTCGGGGTCCATCCGATACACGTGGTCGGCGCCGAAAACGACTATGTAGTCGGGGTCTTCGTCGTAAATCAGGTTGAGGGACTGATAGATCGCGTCGGCGGAGCCGGTGTACCAGCGCGGGCCGAGGCGCTGCTGCGCGGGCACCGGGGTGATGTACTCGCCGGCCAGGCCGGACAGCCGCCAGTTCTGCGAAATGTGACGGTCCAGTGAATGCGACTTGTATTGCGTGAGAACGCAGATCCTCAGATAGCGGGCATTGACGAGGTTGGAGAGGACGAAATCGATCAGCCGGTAGGCGCCACCGAAGGGAACGGCGGGTTTGGCCCGGTCGGCGGTCAGAGGGTACAACCGCTTGCCCTCCCCGCCGGCCAGGACGATCCCCAGCACGTGTGGCGCTTCCCTCATGACTACAAACTATCGGCCCCCGCGAACCGCTGCCAGGGGGAGCGCGCTATTGGCGGCACGCTGACGGGCTGTCCGTCAATGGTTTTGGGTCCGCACCGCCGCCCGATCCTTGGCCCGAGATGCGGGCCGCCCCGCCGCCGAACTACGGTTCGGGTATGCGGGTGGCGATGATGACTCGGGAGTACCCACCAGAGGTCTACGGCGGAGCCGGGGTACACGTCACCGAACTCGTCGCCCAGCTGCGCCGGCTGTGCGCGGTCGATGTGCACTGCATCGGCGCCCCCCGTCCGGATGCGTTCGCGCAGCAGCCCGACCCGCGCATCCACGGCGCCAACCCGGCGCTGTTGACGCTGTCCGCCGACCTGATGATGGCCAACGCCGCATCGGCGGCGAGCGTCGTGCATTCGCACACCTGGTACACCGGGCTGGCCGGGCACCTGACCGCGTTGCTCTACGACATCCCGCACGTTTTGACCGCGCATTCGCTCGAGCCGCTGCGGCCGTGGAAGGCCGAACAGCTCGGCGGCGGCTACCGGGTGTCGACATGGGTGGAGCGGACCGCGGTGCTGGGCGCCGACGCCGTCATCGCGGTCAGCTCGGCGATGCGCGAGGACATCCTGCGCGTCTACTCCACGCTGGACCCCAGCCAGGTACACGTCGTGCGCAACGGCGTCGACACCAACGTCTGGTATCCGGCCGGCCCGGCGGAGAGCGGGTCGGTGCTGGCTGAACTCGGCGTCGACCCGGCGCGGCCCATGGTGGCGTTCGTCGGTCGGATCACCCGGCAGAAGGGCGTCGCGCACCTGGTGGCGGCCGCTCACCGGTTCAGCCCGGAGGTCCAGTTGGTGCTGTGCGCCGGCGCTCCCGATACGCCGGAGCTGGCCGAGGAGGTCCGGGCCGCCGTCGCCGAACTGGCCAGCGAGCGCGACGGGGTGTTCTGGATCCGGGAAATGCTCCCCATCGGCGAACTGCGCGAAATACTTTCGGCGGCAACGGTTTTCGTGTGCCCGTCGGTGTACGAGCCGTTGGGCATCGTGAACCTCGAGGCGATGGCCTGCGCGACGGCGGTGGTGGCCTCCGACGTGGGCGGGATCCCCGAGGTGGTCTCGAACGGGGTCACCGGGACACTGGTGCGCTTTGACGCCGACAACCCGGCCGCCTTCCGGGCCGGCCTGGCCAGGGCGGTCAATGAGCTAGTGGCCGACCCCGACAGGGCAAAGCGCTATGGCGAGGCCGGTCGCCAGCGCTGCGTGGAGGACTTCTCGTGGGCGCACGTCGCCGAGCAGACGCTGGAGATCTACCGGAAGGTGTGCGCGTAAAGGCGCCTTAGCTTGTTACGCCCTTGAGCTCGTCGCCCAGGGCGGCGGCTTCGTCGGGTGTCAGCTCCACCACCAGCCGACCGCCTCCCTCGAGCGGTACCCGCATAACGATGCCGCGCCCCTCCTTCGTTGCTTCCAAAGGACCGTCTCCGGTACGGGGCTTCATCGCCGCCATCGAGTGCTCCCTCCAGATTCGAGCTGGCCCGCGTTCGCGGGCCTGGTCGGCGCCGAGCATGCCCCGCCAGTGGATTTCCAGCCATACCCGACTTTGAAATGCATCGACTGCCAAATCACGCCCTCCATTGTTCCCTATCCGGGGCGGCAGTTACACAAAGACCCGCTTCTGAAGCCTGATCAGCCCCTCAAAGTGGCGTGGCGGGCACCCAGCAACCGCGGATATGGTCATCGACCATGCCGGTCGCCTGCATCAGCGCATAGGCGGTGGTGGGCCCGACGAAGCGGAATCCGCGTCGTTTCAGTTCCTTGGCCATCGCCTTCGATTCGACGGTGGCCGAGGGAATCTCCGACGCGTCGGCCGGGCGGGGGCGCGGTGACGGCGCGAACGACCACAGCAGCTTGGACAGGTCCTCGGCAGACCCCAGCTCGGCGGCGGCGCGCGCGTTGGCGATCGTCGCGTCGATCTTGGACCGGTTGCGCACGATGCCCTCGTCGGCCATCAGCCGCTGCACGTCGGCGTCGGTGTAGCCGGCGACCGTCTCGATGTCGAACCCGGCGAAGGCCCGCCGGAAGTTCTCCCGCTTGCGCAGGATGATCAGCCACGACAGGCCGCTCTGGAAGGCTTCGAGGCTCATCCGCTCGAACAACGCCACCCCGTCGTGCACGACGCGGCCCCATTCCTGGTCGTGGTAGTCGCGGTACATCTCGAAGTGCGGGCCGGGCCGAATGGCCGCCCAACCGCACCGAACCCGGCCGTCATCGCTCACATCTAGTCCTGACGATCCTTGCCGTCCTGGGGTTCCGCGGCGTCGGGAGCGTCTTCGTCGGCGGCGGCCGACGGGGCGTGCACCGCCGCCAGCTGGCCGCGCAGCGCCTCGAGTTCGCGGGCGAGCCGGTCCAAGACCCAGTCCACCTCGCTGGTCTTGTATCCCCGCAACACCTGGGTGAATTTGACGGCGTCGACGTCGGCGCCGGTGACACCGTATGCGGGCAACACCGTCGCCGTCGTCCCGCGCGGCAGCGGCGGCAACTGCTCACCGCGACCGAACAGCAGGCTGGCCGCGCCGAACAACACGACCGCCACCAACACCAGCACCACCAGGTACAGCAACACCAACGCCACGTCGTCGATATTGCCCTATCCGGCCGACAAGACTGCGATCAGCGCGGCCTGAGCCCGTTCATCGGCGGCCGGTCGTCCAGCGACACCGGCGAGGTGCGCGCGGTGTAGCCGTAACCGTCGGGCCCGTCGGCGAAGAACTGGGTCAGCCCGATCCCGGAGTCGGGGATTCCGCAGCGCGACAGCAGGGTCGCGATGACCTGGCGGCTCATCGCGCCGAGCTCGGCCAGCGGTCGGTTGCGGTGCGCCCGCACGCCGAGGTTGACCTGGGCGATCGCATCCAGGCCCAACCGGTCGAAGGTGTCCACCAGCAGCCCGATCTCCACGCCGTAGCCGGGCGCGAACGGCAGCGAGGTCAGCAGTTCCCGGCTGGCCGCGTATTCGCCGCCCAGGGGCTGCAGGATGCCGCTCAGCTCCGGGCGCAGCGCCGCCAGCAGCGGCCGCGCCACCAGCTCGGTCACCCGACCGCCGCCCCCGTCAGCGCCGTGCAGCGGCCGCCGGTAGAAGCTCTTGACCAGGTGGATCCCGTCACCGGTGAGCAGCGGGGCCACCAGCCAGGGCACGAACATCGGGTGCGGGTTGATCAGGTCGGAGTCGACGAAGACGACGATGTCGCCGCTGGTGGCCGCGAGCGAGCGCCACAGCGCCTCGCCCTTGCCGGGCCGCACGGGCACCTCGGGCAACGCCTGTTCGCGGCTTACGACGCGGGCGCCGGCGGCGATGGCGCGGATCTCGGTGTCGTCCGTCGAACCGGAATCCAGCACGATCAGCTCGTCGACCAGGCCGTCCACCAGCGGCGAGATGCTGTCGATCACCGACTCGACGGTGGCTTCCTCGTTGAGGGCCGGCAGCACCACCGAGATGGTCCGGCCGGCCTTCGCCTCTTCCAGCTCGCGGACCGTCCGGCCGCGCCGGCTCCAACTGCGGTCGGCCAGCCAGACGTCGCCCGGCCGCGCAGCGAGCACGCCCTCGCTGGCAAGGTCCACCAGGTCCGTCATGCCAGCCCCCTTACCGTGCGCGCGGGCCGGCGTATCCCCTGGATCGAGGACACCATCTCCAGCACCCGCCGGGTGGCCTCGACTTGATGCACCCGGAACATCCGCACACCGGCCGCCGCCGCCAGCGCCGTGGCCGCGAGCGTCCCCTCCAGCCGTTCGGTCAGTTCCACACCCAAAGTCTCCCCGACGAAATCCTTGTTACTCAAAGCCATCAGGACCGGCCATCCGGTGTTAACAAGTTCGCCCGCGTGTCGCAACAAAAGCAGCCCGTGGAAGGTGTTCTTGCCGAAGTCGTGGGCCGGGTCGATCAGCACCCGGTCCGGGGCCACCCCGGCCGCGACCGCCCGCTCCGCCGCGCCGGTCACCTGGCGAATCACGTCGTCCACCACGCCGTGGGTGGTGGTGCCGTAACTCACCCGGAATGGGCGGGTGCGCGGCAGCGCGCCGCCGGTGTGCGAACACACCAGGCCCGCGCCGAACTCGGCGGCGACCTCGGGCAGGGCCGGGTCGATGCCGCCCCAGGTGTCGTTGATCAGGTCCGCGCCGGCCGCGCAGGCCACCCGGGCCACCCCGGAGCGCCAGGTGTCGGCGCTGATCAGCTGGTTGGGGTAGGCGCCGCGCAGCCACTCGATGAAGGGCACCAGCCGGGCGATCTCGGTGTCCTCGTCGACGTTCTCGCCGGGGCCCGCCTTGACGCCGCCGACGTCGATGACGTCGGCACCTTCGGCGATGGCGCGGTGGACGGCCTCCCGGGCCGCGCCGTCGCTGAAGGTCGCGCCCCGGTCGTAGAACGAATCCGGGGTGCGGTTGACGATCGCCATGATCAGCGCGCGGTCGCCCGCGACCGGCCGGCCGCACAGAGTCTGCACGCGTCCATGGTGCCTGGTCCTTACCCGTCGCGCCGCTCGGGCCCCGCACCGCCCGGTGCCCGGGCGTTCCCAAATAAATGGGGAAATTTCCCCATCAACTGCCTCCACCGCGCCGCGCACACTTCACAGCGACGGGAGGCCCGAGATGTCTTTTGTGATTGCGGCGCCGGAATTCATTGGGGCGGCGACGACGGATTTGCACAACATCGGCTCAGCGCTGAGCGCCGCGAACGCCGCGGCGGCGGGCCCGACGACGGGGATGTTGGCCGCGGGCGCCGACGAGGTGTCGGCGGCGGTGGCGTCGCTGTTTTCCGGGCACGCAGTGGAGTTCCAAGCACTCAGCGCGCAGGCGGCGGCGTTTCACGCCCAGTTCGTGGCAGCGTTGGGCGGGGCGGGCGCGGCCTATGCGGCCGCCGAGGCGGCCAACGCCTCGCCGCTGGACGCCGTGTGGCAACCCGTGCGGGGAGTCATCAACTTGCCCACCGAGCTCTTGTTGGGCACGCCGCTCATCGGCAAGGGCATCAACGGGGCGCCGGGCACCGGGCAAAACGGCGGGCCCGGCGGACTGTTGTTCGGACCGGGCGGTGATGGCGGATCCGGCGCACCCGGGCAACCCGGCGGGCACGGCGGCAACGCCTGGCTGTTCGGCAGCGGCGGCCGCGGCGGAACCGGGGGGACGGGCATCACCGGCACCGCCGGCACGGCTAGCGCCAAGGGCGGCCTGGGCGGTACCGGTGGGGTCGGCGGTGCCGGCGGCAACGGCGGGCTGATCTTTGGCGATGGCGGCGCCGGCGGTACCGGCGGTGTCGGCGGGCTCGGCGGGGCCGGCGGGGCGGGCAGCTCCGGGCTGGTCGTCGGGAACGGCACCGATGGCGGCAATGGCGGCAAAGGCGGCATGGGCGGGGCCGGCGGCCTGGGCTCGCCGTTGTTCGGCGGCCATGCCGGCGCCAGCGGCAATGGCGGTAACGGGGGTGGCGGCGGCCAGGGTGGACAGGGCGGCAGCTCGTTCTTCGCCGGCAATGGTGGCAACGGCGGTGACGGCGGAGATGCCGGCTTCGGTGGCAGCGGCGGGGGGTCCGGCGCCGTCGCGGGTGTCGCGGGCAACGGCGGCAACGGCGGCAACGGCGGTGGCGGCGCCAGCACCAACACCGACGGCTCCGTCGGCGGGAACGGCGGCAACGGTGGCAACGGCGGCTTCGGTTTTAACGGCGGCAACGGCGGCAAGGGCGGCGACGGCGCCAGCGGGACCCTTACCAATGTGACCCACGGCGCCATCGCCGGTGGTGGCGGCGGTGGCGGCGGGTCCGGCGGGGACGGCATGGCCGGCGGCACCGGCGGCACCGGCGGTGACGGCGGAGCCGGCGGTTCGGCCCAGGTGAACGCGGGCACCAACTTCGGCGCCGCCACCGGGATCGCAGGCGGCGGCAACGGTAGTGGCCCCTCCGGCACCTCCGGCGGTCCCGGCGGTGGTGGCGGCGGCGGCGGTGCCGCGCAGGTCGGCGCTGCGGGGGCCGGGCTCTTCGGCGGCGTCGGCGCCAACGGTACAGCCGGCGGCGGCGGCGTAGGCGGCCTTAGCGGTTCCGTCACCTCCGGCGCAGCCGGCGATGCCGTCGCCGCCGGCGGTGGTGGCGGCGGAGGCGGCGGTGTGAACGGCGGTTTCGGCGGCACCGGCGGCGACGGGGGCGCAGCCAGTGCCGATGTCCCCGGCGGGAGTGTCAGCGTTGGCGGGGGCTCCGGCGGCACAGGAGGCAACCCCGGCGGCAAGGGCAATGGGGTCGGCGCGTTCGGCGGTAACTTCGGCGCGGCCAACATCGGCGGGGGTGGCGGCGGCGGCGCTGGCGCGGGCGAATCTACGGTCGCCATCGCCACGGGCGGCGCCGGCGGCAACGGCAACTAGCACCGACTGGCGTCGGCGGCGCGGCTGCATTCAGACGCGAATGTGCGGCCGGCCGCACCGTGGATGGCGAACGCGCGGCCGCCGCACACCGGACGCACGCACCCGGCAACCCCCTGGGGCGCGCAAATAAATGGGGAAAATTCCCCATCAACTGCCCCTGCCCCGACGCGCACACTTCACAGCGACGGGAGGCCCGAGATGTCCTTTGTGATTGCGGCGCCGGATTTCATGGCGGCGGCGACGACGGATTTGTCCAACATCGGCTCGGCGGTCAGCGCCGCGAATGCGGCAGCCGCGGCGCGAACGACCGGGCTGCTGGCCGCGGGCGCCGACGAGGTGTCGGCGGCGGTGGCCTCACTGTTTTCCGGGCACGCCTTGGAGTTCCAGGCGCTCGGCGCGCAGGCGGCGGCGTTTAACGCCCAGTTCGTGGCGGCCTTGGGCGGGGCAGGGGCCGCCTATGCGACCGCCGAGGCGGCCAACGCCTCGCCGCTGGACGCCGTCTGGCAGCCCGTTCGCGCAGTGATCAATGCGCCCACCGAGCTGTTGCTGGGCACCCCGCTCATCGGCAAGGGGATCAACGGTGCGCCGGGCACCGGGCAGCCCGGTGGGCCGGGCGGGCTGTTGTTCGGCCCCGGCGGCGACGGCGGGTCCGGGGCGCCCGGGCAACCCGGCGGCCGCGGCGGCAACGCGTGGTTCTTCGGCCGCGGTGGCAACGGCGGGACAGGGGGGACGGGCATCGCCGGCACCAACGGCGGGGGCAGCTTCATCAACGGCGGTGACGGCGGGACCGGCGGTGTGGGCGGGGCCGGTGGGAACGGCGGCCTGATTTTCGGTAACGGCGGTATCGGCGGCAATGGCGGCCAGGGCGGCCAGGGTGGGACCGGCGCCAGCGTCACCAGCGGCGTCGTCGCCGGCAACGGCGGCAACGCCGGCAATGGCGGCGCCGCCGGCCCGGGCGGCAGCGCCGGCGGCCTCGGCTCCATCGCGGGCACCGCGGGCACCGGTGGCAACGGCGGCAACGGCGGGCAAGGCGGCAGCATCGACGTCACCGGCAACGTCATCGTTCACGCCGGGGAAGGCGGCCATGGCGGCGACGGCGGCGCCGGCTTCACCGGCGGCACCGGCGGGACCGGCGGCTCTGGCGGCAGCGCCAACCTCACCGCCGCCACCGGCGCCGCCGCCGGCGGCGGTGGTCAGGGCGGCGGCCAGGGCGGCAACAGCACCGGCGGCGGCAACGGAGGCTACGGCGGTGCCGGCGGCGACGGTGGCGGCGCCGAGGTCGTCGAGGCCGGCAACATCGTGGCCCTCGCCGGCGGCGGCATCGGCGGTGGTGGCGGGCAGTTCGGCGGCACCGCGGGGGCCGTGGGCGGTCCTGGTGGCGGTGGCGGCGGGGGCGCCGCCGCGCAAGTCGGTGCCAGCACGGTTCAAGCCAACAGCGGTGGCGGCGGCAACGGCAACTTCGGCGCCGGCGGCGACGGCGGCGGTGGCTTTGTCAGCGGCGGCGCCGACACCAGCGCCGCCGACGCCGCGGGCGGGGGTGGCGGGGGCGGCGGCGGCTTCGGCGGCTTCGACGGCAAGGGCGGCACTGGCGGCGGGGCCATCACCTCCGGCGGCTTCGGCATCGGCGGTAACGGCACCTTTGCCGCAGGCACCGCCGGCACCGCCGTCGGCGGCGGCAACTCGTTCGGCGGCGCCGGCGGCAGCCAAGGCGCCTTCGGCGGCGGGGGCGGTGGCGGTGGCGGCGCCTCGGTCGGGGGCAACGGCGGCGGCCAGGCTAACGGCGGGCTCGGGGGGTAGCAGCCGTTCAGGCATCGAGACTGCGCCCAGCGCCATCAGATGTCGCCAAACCACGCGCTGGCCGCAGACTCGGCGCAAACGCTCAGCCCTTGGGCCGCTTACCGGCCGCGACCTCTTCCGGGTACTCGTCGTAGAACGGCACGTAGCCCTCGTCGCGGCCGGCCAGCACGTACAGCGGGTCCTTCACGTCGGACCCGTAGGCCTGCTCGCGCAGCTCCACCTTGCGGCTCTTGAACGTCGTGGTGTGCTCCAGCGTCTTGACCACCCGCACGAACAACGGCAGCGCGTAGGGCGGCAGCTGGGAGTACACCGCGCGGGCCAACGATTGGCCGTCGAACTCGGCACCCTCGCGCAGCTGGACCGCGGCCATCCCGGCGCGCCCGCCGGTGTGCGGGATCTCCACGCCGAACACCGTGCATTCCTCGACGGACGCGTCGGAGGCCAGCGCCGCCTCCACCTGCGTGGTGGCGACGTTCTCGCCCTTCCACCGGAACGTGTCGCCGAGCCGGTCGACGAACGCGGCGTGCCCCATGCCCTGCGGGCTCATCACGTCGCCCGAGTTGAACCACACGTCTCCCTCACGAAAAGCGTTGCGCACCAACTTCTTTTCGGTCGACTCCTTGTCGGTGTAGCCGTCGAACGGCTGCAGCTTGTTGACCGGGCTCAGCAGCAGGCCGGGCTGGCCGGCGGGCACCCGGCGCACCCGGCCGTTCTCGTCGCGCAGCGGCGCGCCGGTGTCGGGGTCGTACTCCACGTAGGCCAACGGCATCGGGAAGACGCCGGTGGACCGGGGCACGTTGAAGACGTTGATGAACGCGGTGTTGCCCTCGCTGGAGGCGTAGAACTCGCACACCCGCTCGATGCCGAACCGCCGGGTGAACTCGTCCCAGATCTCCGGGCGCAGCCCGTTGCCGGCGATCACCCGCACTTTGTGCGCCCGGTCGGTCGGCTTGGGCGGCTGGTTGAGCAGGTAGCGGCAGATCTCGCCGATGTAGATGAACGCGGTGGCCTCGGTGGCGATCACCTCGTCCCAGAACTTCGACGCCGAAAACGACTTGCCCAGCGCCAGCGTCGCCCCGGAGTTGATCACCGACGACAACGCGACCGTCAGCGCGTTGTTGTGGTACAGCGGCAGGCAGCTGTACAGGGTGTCGGTGCTCTTCAGCCGCAACCCGATGCCGCCGAACGCGGCCAGCGCCTTGAGCCAGCGCAGGTGCGTCATCACGCTTGCCTTCGGGAAACCCGTTGTGCCCGAAGTGAATATGTAGAACGCGGTGTCGCGGGCCTGTACGGCCGCCGCCGACGCCGGGTTGGTCGCCGGCGCGCTGACGGCGAAGCGGTCCAGGTCCTCGACCGTCAGCGTCTCGGTGGCGCCGGTGCCGCCGCACTCGGCCACGGCGCTGACCAGGTCGGTCTCCGCGATCAGCACCTTGGCGTCCAGCAGGCCCAGGCTGTGCGCCAGCACCTCGCCGCGCTGGTGATAGTTGATCATCCCGGCGACCGCGCCGCACTTGACCGCCGCCAGCATGGCCAGCACCGCATGGGGCGAGTTGCGCAGCATGATCGCGACGACGTCGCCGCTGCCGACGCCGTGTGAGGCGAGCACCGCGGCGTACCGGTTGGCGGTCGCGTTGGCGTCGCGGTAGGTCAGCTGCTGATCGCCGAACCGCAGGAAGACCCGGTCGCCGTAGCGGGCGGCCCGGTCGGCGAAGACCGTGCCGATCGATTTCTTGGAACCCGGCTGGGCGAACAGCCCGGTCAGTGCCCCGCGCACGATCGTCGGCATGTCGGCCAGCAGGCCCGGCACCCGAGATGCGATGTCGGTCAGCCTGACGGCCGTGCGTGCTCCCCCGTCGTCGGACACGTTTCCCTCTATTCCTAGTGAGTCCTCACGGCGCGTGTTCGCCCGGCACTCAGACGGGTGCGCACGCCTCCACTGCGGCCCCCACCTTATCCACCAGCACCAACCGGTCCATCGCCGCTTGCGTGATGTACCCGCTGTCGAGCAATCCGCACAACCACAGCCAGAGCCCCTCGTAATGTCCGAAGGGGTCCAGCATCACGATGGGTTTGTCGTGCACCCCGAGATAACCCGTGGTCCACGCGTCGAACAGCTCGTCCAGGGTGCCCACCCCGCCGGGCAGCACGACGAACGCGTCGGCGCGGGCCTCCATGATCTGTTTGCGCTCGTGCATGGTGTCGCTGACGATCAGCTCGTCGGCGTTGCGGTCGGCGACCTCGAGGCGCATCAGGTTCTGCGGAATGACGCCGACGGTCCGCCCGCCGCGAGCGCGCGCCGCGCTCGCCACCGCGCCCATCGCCGAAACCCGGCCGCCGCCCCACACCAGCGTCCAGCCGCGCTCGGCGATCGCCTCGCCGAGTTCCGAAGCCAGCTCAAGCAATTCGGGGTGCTCCGGGCCCGACGCGCAGTACACGCACACCGCCCATTCGCGCATACAACGAAAGGTAGACCAAGCCCGGTGCGGCGCGCACACCGCGCGCAATAAACTCCGGCTGGTGCCGATTCGTTGGAACGTCCCCCAACACGAGGCGGCGTTGGAGCGGCTGAACGACGCGCTCGGGGCGGGCCGCGGCGCCGTCGTGCTCGGGCCCGACGGCTGCGGCAAATCCACCCTGGCCCGGCTGGCCGCCGAGGGCTACGGCCGCGCACACCCGAGCACCCTCACCCGCTGGGTCACCGGCACCCCGACCGAGCGCGCCGTTCCGTTCGGGGCGTTCAGCCACCTGGTCGCGATCTCCGACCTCGGCAAGCCGGCCGCCCTGTTGCGGGCCGCGCGGGCGTCGCTGGCCGGTGGGAACGACCTGCTGCTCGTCGTCGACGACGCCCACCAGCTCGACGTCCTGTCGGCCACGCTGGTCTACCAGCTGGCGCTGGCCGGCACGGGCCGGATGGTGGTCACCGCCCGCGGCCCGGATTTTTCGGCGGCGCCCGACGCCATCGCGGCGCTGTGGACCGACGGCCTGCTGCCGCGAATCGATGTCGACGCGCCCGGCGGCGCGACCACCGCCGCCCAGGTCGACGCGTTCATCGCCGAGCTGCCCACCCCGGCGCGGACGGTGCTGGACTACCTCGCCGTGGCTGAGCCGCTGTCGGTCGCCGACCTGACCGTCCTGGCCGGGGCGGGCGCGGTCGGCGAGGCGGAGGACCTCGGCGCGGCGGAAACCCGGGTGCGCGGCGGCAGTTCGGATGTTCCTGACGAGCCGGTCGTGTACACCGCACATCCGCTGTTCGCCGAGCGGGCGCGCGCCGCGCTCGGTCCCGACGACGCCCGGCGACGGCGCACCGACGTCGTCAAGCTGCTGTCCCAGCGCGCGTCGGAACACCTCAGCGATCGGCTGCGGCTGGCGTCCCTGGCCCTGGACAGCGACGCCCCCCAGCGCGTCGCCGACGTCGCCGACGCCGCGCAGCAGGCGCTGCGCCTGGGCGACCTCGCGCTCGGCGAACGTCTGGCCCGCTCGGCGCTGGAGCGGTCTGGGGGCCTGGCGGCGCGGCTGTCGCTGGCACACGCCCTCGGATGGCAGGGCCGCGGCCGCGAGGCTGACGCGCTGCTCGCCGAGGTCGACTCCGCCGCGCTGGCCGAGCCGGCGCTGATGGACTGGGCGCTGCTGCGGGCCGCCAACCAGTTCTGGATGCTCAGCGAACCCGAGCGGGCCACCGCGTTCCTGCGGACCATCCGCAATCGGGTCACGGATCCGGGCCCGCGCACCACCCTCGACGCGCTCAGCGCGACGTTCGCGATGAACGCCGGCAACGTCGGATACGCCGTCAAGATCGCCGGCGAGGTGCTGGATTCACCGTCGGCCGGCGACCAGGCGGTGGCCTGGGCGGCCAGTGCCGCCGCGCTGTGCGCAGCGCGGCAGGGCCGGTTCGGCGACGTGGAGCCGCTGGCGCACCGCGCCCTGTCCGCCGAACACCCCGGGCTGCTGCGGTTCACCATCGGGCTGGGCCAGACCACCGCGCTGTTGATGGCGGGCCGGCTGCCCGACGCGCGCGAATTGGCCCAGCAGTTCACCGATTTCGCCGAACTGCAGCAGCCGGGCCGCGCGATCGGCGAGGTGCTGCTGGCGCATGTGCTGATCGCCGAGGGCGAGTTCGCGCAGGCGGCGGCGCTGCTCGGCCCGGCCGCCGCCACGCTGGAACGCACCGGCTACTCGTGGGGGCCGCTGTCGCTGACGCTGCTGGCGACCGCGCTGGCCCAGCAGGGCGACATCGCCGCCACCGCGAAGGCCTTGAGCCGGGCCGAATCTCGGCACGGCACGAAGTCGGCGCTGTTCGGCCCGGAGCTCGGCATGGCGCGGGCGCGGCGGCTGGCGGCCACGCGCGACTCGGCCGGCGCCATCGCGGCCGCCCGCGACGCCGCACGGATGGCCGAGCGCGGCGGGCAGTCGGCGGTGGCGCTGCGCGCCTGGCACGAGGCCGTCCGCCTCGGCGACACCCGCGCGGTGGACCCGCTGACCCGGCTGGGCGCCGAGGTCGACTGCGCGGTGGGCGGACTGGCGCTCGCCCACGCCCGCGCCCTGGCGTCCGGCGACGAGGCGGCGCTGCGGGCCGTGTCGGAGGAGCTGGCGGCGGCCGGGATGCGCGCCGCGGCCGCCGACGCCGCCGCGCAGGCGCGCCGCATTGTGCGCCAACCGTGACGCGTCCGCGTTACCACTGTGACTATTGCGCCTCACTGTTTCCCAGAGTGACTTCGCTCGGGGCTTGGAGGCTGCATGCGTATCCGCCCTTCGCGCGCGGCCCGGCTGCTCGCGGCCGGTTTGCTGATCGCCGCGCTGACGACTGACGCGGCGTCGGTCGTCGCCCCGCCCCGCGCCTTGGCGGCGCCCACCGGCCCGACACTGCCGCTCGGCCACGCCGGCCGCTGGATGACCGACGCCGACGGGCGCGTGGTGATCCTGCACGGGCTCAACCAGGTGTACAAGATTCCGCCGTATACACCGTCAGCCGACGGGTTCGGCGACGACGACGCGGCCTTCCTGCAGGCCAACGGCTTCAACGCGATGCGGGTCGGTGTCATCTGGGCCGCCGTGGAGCCGCAGCCGCTCAGCTACGACGACAACTACCTCAACTCGATCGCGCAGACCGTGGCGACCCTGGCGTCGCACGGCATCGTCAGCCTGCTCGACTTCCATCAGGACCTCTACAACGAGGCGTTCCAGGGCGAGGGCGCCCCCGCGTGGGCCGTGGCGCAGGCGGGCCTGCCCAACCCGCAACTCGGCTTTCCCGGCAACTACTTCCTCAACCCCGCCGAGGAGTACGCCTGGAATGCCTTCTGGCGCAACGCCCCCGCGCCCGACGGGATCGGGCTGCAGGATCACTACGCGCGGGCGTGGGCCCACGTCGCGGGCTTCTTCCACGGCAACCTGGGGGTGTTCGGCTACGAGGTGTTGAACGAGCCGTGGCCCGGCTTCATCTGGGAGGGTTGCTTCGACTTCGTCCTGGGCTGCCCGGTGCAGGACCACAAGCTGACCGTGTTCTACCGGAAGGTGGTGCCGGTCATCCGCGCGGCCGACCCCACCACGCTCGTGTTCTTCGAGCCAAACACGCTGTCCGACGAGGGCGTCCACACCGACCTCGGCGGGGTGGTCGACCCGAGCACCGGCTTCTCCTTCCACGACTACTGCGCCATCGAATCGGTGCTGCACAGAAACATCACCTGCCGCTTCCAGGACGGCCTCACGATCACCAACGCGAACCTCTACGCGTTCTTCCACCACATCCCGCCGCTGCTGACCGAGTTCGGTGCCACCAACGACCTGAAAAACATCGCCGAGGTGATGCGCCACACCGACCGGCAGCGGATGGGCTGGCTGGAGTGGGCGTACACCGGCAACGACAAGACGAGCTCGTCGCCGACCGACCAGGCGCTGGTCTTCGACCCGAGCCAGCCGCCGACCGGCGCCAACGTCAACGCGGCCAAGCTGGCGGTGCTCGCCGCGCCATACCCGCAGGTGGTGGCGGGCACGCCGCGGGAGTGGTCGTTCCAATCGGGCGTCTTCCGGCTCTGCTACACCACCGAGCGGGCCGACCACGCGGGCGGCTTCGCCGCCGGCGCGCAGACGTTCATCTCGGTGCCGCCCGTCGAGTACCCGAACGGCTATCAGGTGAGTGTCACTGGCGGACAGGTGGTTTCGGCGCCCAACGCGCCCGTGCTGGCCGTCGTGGCGAACGCGGGCGCGGGCAGGGTCGACGTGGTCGTGACGCCGTGACGCCCCGACCCTCCGCCGATCGGCGCGCTAGCGCGGCCGTCGGCGCCGAGCGCCACGCTGGCGCGACGCTCGAGCCTGCCCGCCGACCCCGCGACCGTCTCGTCAGATCGCCACGACGCGAACAAGCCCTTCTAATCCCGCGAAGTCGTCGCCGTTTCGCGTGTAAAGGTCCAAACGACTGGCATGCGCGGTAGCTGCGATGAGCAGGTCGGCGAATCGGCTCCTTGGCTTCCGACCTTCGCGGACCACCGCGGCAACCACAAGCCCGTAGCTGCGTGCGGCGGCCGCGTCGAATGGGATTGGTTCCAGAATCGATTCGACTTCTTGCAATCGAGCTTGGCGCTTGGCAGCTTCCAGAGCGTCGGCGGCCAGGTGCGGGCCCGCCGCCAATTCCGCCACCGTGATTGCGGATATCGCCATCTCGTCGGGCAACGCGGTGACCACCGCCGGGTCATGCCAATCGACGACGACGGAGGTGTCGAGGAGACCGGACGACACTCAGAGGGCCTGATCTATCAACCGGTCCAAGTCCGCCCGGAATCGACGGTGGTCAATGCGCACCGCGGATGTCGCCAGCGCCGCGACCTCATCGCGCGAGACGAACGAGCGACGACCCGCTCTGATTGGACGCAGTTCGGCCACTGGCTCGCCGTTTCGCGTGACGACGAAAGTCTCGCCGGTCGCTACGGCGTCGATCACCCTGGCGTTGTCATTCCGCAGTTCGCGTTGGGCGATCGTCTTAACCATCCGCCTACTGTAGCAGGTTGTGCTACATTGCGCTACGCGCTCAGGTAGCGCCGCAGCATCTCCACCGCGGCGGTGATGTTGGCGATCGGCACCCGCTCGTCGCGCGTGTGTGCCAGGTTGGGATCGCCCGGCCCGAAATTGACCGCGGGGATCCCCAGCGCGGCGAACCGCGCGACGTCGGTCCAGCCGTACTTCGCGCGCACCCGGCCGCCGGCGGCCTCGACCAGCGCCTTGGCCGCGGGCTGGGACAGGCCGGGCAGCGCGCCCGCCGCCGAGTCGGTCATCTCGAGGTGAACGTCCAGGCCGTCGAATACCTCGTGCACGTGCTGCAGCGCCGCCTCGACCGACCGGTCCGGGGCGAAGCGGAAGTTGACCGTCACCGCGGCCGCGTCGGGGATCACGTTGCCGGCCACGCCGCCGTCGATGCGCACCGCCGACAATCCCTCGCGATACTCACAGCCGTCGATGTCCACGCTGCGCGCCCGATAGGAAGCCAACCGGTCCAGCACGGCACCCAGCTTGTGAATTGCATTGTCGCCCAACCACGATCGCGCCGAATGCGCGCGCGTCCCGGCGGCGCTGATCACCACCCGCAGCGTGCCCTGGCAGCCCGCCTCGATGAAGCCGCCGGTGGGTTCGCCCAGGATCGCGACGTCGGCAGACAGCCATTCCGGCAACTCGCGCTGGATGCGGCCCAAACCGTTTGCCGCCGCGTCGATTTCCTCGCAGTCGTAGAAGACCAGGGTCAGGTCGTGCACCGGCTCGGCCACGGTGGCGGCCAGGTGCAGGAAGACCGCGTCACCGGATTTCATGTCCACGGTGCCGCAGCCCCAGAGCTCGCCGTTCTCCAAGCGGCTCGGCAGGTTTTCCGCGATCGGCACGGTGTCGAGGTGCCCGGCCAGCAGCACCCGCGACGGCCGGCCGAAGGAAGTGCGCGCCAGCACGGCGTCGCCGTTGCGGACGATCTCGAAGCCGGAGGTCTGCGCCCGCAGCGCGGCCTCCACCTCGTCGGCCAGGCGCGCCTCGTCCCGCGACTCGCTGCGGATGTCGACCAGCGCCGCCGTCAGCGCGATCGGGTCCCCGCGTAGGTCCAGCACGCCCCCAAGGGTAGTGGTTGAGCCCGGCAAGTAACCTGGCCGCCGTGACTGGAGCTGTAGGTATCGGGCTGGCGACGCTGGCCCACGACGGGTCGGTGCTCGACACGTGGTTTCCCGCACCGGAACTGACGGAGCCTGGCACCGGCGGCACGTCGCGGCTGGCGTTGTCCGACGTTCCGCCGGAACTGGTCGCGCTGGTGGGCCGCGACGACGATCGCGGCACCGAGACCGTCGCGGTGCGCACCGTCATCGGTTCGCTGGACGACGTGGCCGCCGACGCCTACGACGCCTACCTGCGGCTGCACCTGCTGTCGCACCGGTTGGTGGCGCCGCACGGGCTGAACGCCGGCGGCTTGTTCGGGGTGTTGACCAACGTCGTGTGGACTAATCGCGGTCCCTGCGCGATCGAGGGTTTCGAGGCGGTGCGGGCGCGGCTGCGCCGCCACGGGCCGGTGACCGTCTACGGCGTCGACAAGTTCCCGCGGATGGTCGACTACGTCCTGCCCACCGGGGTGCGCATCGCCGACGCCGACCGGGTGCGCCTTGGCGCGCACCTGGCGCCCGGCACGACGGTGATGCACGAGGGTTTCGTCAACTACAACGCCGGCACCCTGGGCGCGTCGATGGTCGAGGGGCGCATCTCGGCGGGTGTCGTGGTGGGCGACGGCTCGGACGTCGGCGGCGGGGCGTCGATCATGGGCACGCTGTCCGGCGGTGGCACGCAAGTCATTTCGATCGGCAAGCGCTGTCTGCTCGGCGCCAACGCGGGCCTGGGCATCTCGCTGGGCGACGACTGCGTCGTCGAGGCCGGCCTGTACGTCACCGCGGGCACCAAGGTGACCACGCCCGACGGCAAAGCGGTCAAGGCCCGCGAGCTCTCGGGCGCCAACAATCTGTTGTTCCGGCGCAATTCGGTCACCGGGGCGGTTGAGGTGGTGGCCCGCGACGGTCAGGGCATCGCGCTGAACGAGGACCTGCACGCAAACTGAGTCAGCCGGTCACGTCCTCCAGGCTCAGCGGCGTGCCGTTGGTTTCCGGCAGCAGGTAGGTGCAGACCAGGCCGACCGACGTCAGCGCGGCCAGCATGGCGCCGATCGCCCAGCTGCCGTACGTCGCCAGGAGCGTCCCGGCGAGCAGCGGCGGCAGGGCCCCGCCGATGACCCCGGCGAGGTTGAGGGCCAGCGCCGACCCGCTGTAGCGGTACCGCGTGGCGAACAGCTCCGGGATGAAGGCGGCGGTGGGCCCGGAGCCGATCGCCCCGCCGATCGCCATCCCGACGACGGCAACCACGTACAGCGCCGGGTTGCGGGTGTTCAGCAGCGGCATGACGGCGAACGCCCAGGGCAACAGGAGCGACCAGCCCAGCAGCATCAGGCGGCGGCGCCCCACCAGGTCGGACAGGGTGGCCGAGGCCGCCACCGTCGCGATGCTGACCAGCCCGGTCAGCGCGCCCACCGACCAGATGAAGCCGCGCGTGTACCCGAGGTGCGAATTGGCGTAGATGAGCAGATAGGTGTGACCCAGGTAGCCGAACCCGAATCCGCCCAGCAGGCTGCCGCCGGCCAGCAGGATCTCGCGGCGCTGCAGGCGCCACAGCTCCCCGAGCGGCGCCTTGGGCACCAGGTCACGCGCCTTCTCCTCGGCGAACACCGGGGTCTCGTCGATATTGAGCCGCACGTACAGCGCGATCCCGATCAGCCCCGCGCTGAACAGGAACGGCAGCCGCCATCCCCACTGCATGAACGCGGCGCTGTGCTCCCCGATGCTGAAGTTGACGCCCAAGAAGGTCAGGCTGGCGAGCACGGCCGCGGTGCCGGCGCCGAGCAGGGTGAACATGCCGTAGCGGCCCCGCTTGCCGGCGGGCGCGTACTCGGCGCTCAGCAGCGCCGACCCCGCCCATTCGCCGCCGACGGCGAACCCCTGCATGAGTCGCAACACGATCAGGATCAAGGGGGCGGCCGCCCCGATGGCGGCCGTGCTGGGCACCAGCCCGACGCTGACGGTCGAGACCGCCATGATCAGCAGCGTGGCGATCAGCGTCTTCTTGCGGCCCAGCCGGTCGCCGAAGTACCCGAACACGGCGGCGCCCAGCGGCCGGGACAGGAACGCCGTCGCGAATGTCGCCAGCGAGGCGACGACGCCCAGCGTCGAACCGAGTCGCGGGAAGAACACCGTCGGGAACACCAGCGCGGCCGCGGTGCCGTAGATGAGGAAGTCGTAGTACTCGATCGCGGAGCCGACCAGGCAGGCGGCCGCCACCCGCCGCATGGGCGTGTGGGCGCGCTCGGCCACAACCGTCGGCAGTTCCGTCACGACTACGACGGTAGGTGAAGGCGCGCCGTCACGCTCGATGGAAAACCTGGCAAAACGCTGCGTGTCTCGCCCGGGCCGATGGCCGCGAGCGCGCGTGTTTGCACAGCGACACGCCGTGGGGGACGTACATTTGCGCGCGCTCGCGCCAGACAGCCCGCGGCTCAGCCCTCGGATAGCAGCTGCTTCTTGAGTACCTTGCCCATGGCGTTGCGGGGCAGCGCCTCCACCAGGCGCACCTCGCGCGGGCGCTTGTGGATCGAAAGCTCTTGGGCGACGTAGTTGATCAGTTCGGCGGTGTCCAGGTCCGAGGAGCCGACGACGAAGGCGACGATGCGCTGGCCCAGGTCCTCGTCGGGCAGCCCGACGACGGCCGCCTCCTGCACGCCGGGGTGCCCGAGCAGCGAGGTTTCGATTTCGCCAGCGCCGACGCGGTATCCGCCGGACTTGATCAGGTCGACCGACTCGCGTCCGACGATGCGGTGCATGCCGCCGTCGTCGACGACCGCGACGTCGCCGGTGCGGTACCAGCCGTCGTCCCCGAACGCCTCGGCGGTGGCCTCGGGCCGGTTCAGGTAGCCGTCGAACATCATCGGGCCCCGAACCTGAAGGCGCCCAACGGTTTCCCCGTCGTGCGGCACGGGGTTGTCGTTGTCGTCGAGCAGCCTGGTCTGCACGCCGGCGACCGGCAGGCCGACCCAGCCCGCGCGGCGCTCGCCGTCGGCCCGGGTGGAGATGGTGATCAGCGATTCCGAGGCGCCGTAGCGTTCGATGGGCTGATGCCCGGTGAGCTGGGCCAGCCGGTCGAACACCGGCACCGGCAGCGGCGCGCTGCCGGACACCAGGAGCCGCGCCGAGCGAAGCGCCTCGGCCGCCGAAGCGTCGGCGACCAAGCGCGACCACACGGTCGGCACCGCGAAGAACAGCGAGCCCCCCGACTCCGACGCGGCTTTCGCGTAGCCGGCTGGTGTGGGTTTGCCGGTGTGCACGAAGCGGTTTCCGATCCGCAGCGACCCGAGCAGGCCCAGCACCAGGCCGTGCACGTGGAACAGCGGGAGGCCGTGCACCAGGACGTCGTCGGCGGTCCACTGCCAGGCCTCGGCCAGCGCGTCGAGGTCCGCAGCGATCGCCCGGCGGCTCAGCACGACGCCCTTGGGCAGCCCGGTGGTGCCCGACGTGTAGATGATCATCGCGGTGGCGTCGGGTGACGGCTCGGGATAGCGGTGCCAGGAGCGGGCGTGCAGTCGCACCGGAATGTGCGGCAGCCCTTCGGTTTCGTCCGGCTGAGGGCCCAGCCACGCCCGCGCGCCGGAGTCGGTGAGCATGTGCCGGCGTTCGGCCGCGCCGACGTCGGAGGGCACCGGCACGAAGGGCACGCCCGCGATCAGGCAGCCGGTGATCGCCAGCACGGTCGCCGCGGACGGCGTGGCCAGGACCGCGACCCGGTCCGCGCCGGCCACCCGTTCGGCGACTGAGGTTGCGGCGCCGACCAGGTCGCTGCGGCTCAGCGCGACGCCGTCGATGCTGACCGCGTCCGCGATGTCGGTGGTGGTAACGGCCGAGGGGTCCAGCGATGCCAGCAGCACGACTGCAGGCTACCCGGCCTTCTCGTCCCAGATCTTCATCAGGGTGGACAGGATCTCCTCGCCGCGACCCAGCCCGGCCAGATGACTTTCGCCGGGCAGCACGAACAGCTCGGCGTCGGGCAGCAGGGAGACGACGTGCTCACCGTGGGCGAACGGGACGATGTGGTCGCTGTCGCCGTGCCACCACCGGACCGGGACTTTGACCTCGTCGAGCCGGAATCCCCAGTCCCGGGTGAACAGGATCACGTCGTTGAACGGGGCCGCCAACTGCTTTCGGCTGCCGTTGAGGAGGTCGTCGAGGAACATCGCGGCGAACTCCGGCCGGGTGAGGAGGCGCCGGTCGCCCTCCGGCGATATCGCGGCGTACAGGTACAGCGCGGGATTGGCGACCGGACGGATCGCCCTGATCACCAGGCTCGCGCCGATCCGCAGCGGGTCGCCCCCCAGCCGCAAGAACGGTGCCGCCCGCTTGCCCAGGTTCATCAGGCCGCTGGTGATCCCCTCGTCACCGAGGAACGGGGCGACGCCGCCGAGCACGCCGACCGCGACGACGCGATCGGGCAGCACCGCGCCGGACGCGAGCGCGTACGGCCCGCCGCCGGACAGGCCGATCACCGCCATCTTGTCGATGCCCAGCGTGTCGGCGATCGTGCGCAGGTCCTCGCCGAAGGCCCGGATGTTCTCGTACCGGTGGGGCGTCGACGATCCGGTGCCCGGCCGGTCCATGCCGATCAGCCGGATGTCGTGCTGTTCGGCGTAGACGCGGGCCTCGACCGGGATCTGCCGGCGCGCCCCCGGCGTCCCGTGCAGCCAGAAGACCGCGCGACCCCACGGGGCGCCGAACTCGGCGAACCCGATTTGGCGGTCCTCACCGACCGCGATGTTGCCTTCGAGCTTGGGGCGGGCGATCGCGATGGCCATGCCTGAAGCTTGTCATGTGACGCGCCGATTACGAAAGGCTCACGGCCTGCTGGACAAAGGACCGCAGCGCCGACGCCACCAGGTCCGGGTCGTCGCACATCGGGAAGTGGTTGCCGTGGCGCACCTTCAGCTGTTGCGCGGTCGGGAACAACGCCTTCCAGCGCGGCTGAAACCGCAGCGGGTCGTTGAACTGACCGAAGACGGTCAGCAGCGGCCGGTCCGCCAGGGGTCCGCGCAACGCGGCGTCGACCTCGGCGTAAACGGCCCGCGCGCCGCGCGCGTCCCGGAAGTAGGCGTGCCAGGCCCGCCGCGCCGGCGCGCCGATGCCGGCCCGGAAGACAGCGCGGTCGGAGCGGCGCCAGTGTCGGCCGACCCCGAAGCTCGTCGAGGTGATGCGCGCCAGCACATTGGTCGCCACGTCCACCTCGCGGACCGGGGCGCTGCCCATCAGGGCGAGCATGCCCCGAAACGCTGGGCCGGTCGGTGTCCAGGCGAAGCAGTTGACCGCTCCCAGCGCGGCGACGCGGTCGGCACGGCGGGCCGCGGCCAGCAGCCCGGCCGGGCCCCCCAGGTCGTGGGCGACCAGGGTGACATCGCGCAACTGCAGCGCATCGATGACGGCGGTCACCGCGTCGCCCGCCTGTGCCAGCGTCGGGTTCGGCGTCGGGTCGCTGAGCCCGCAACCGGGCGCGTCGACGGTGACGCACCGAAAATCGTTCTGCAGGCGCAGCAATACGTCGCGCCAGACGAAACTCCAGCTGCCGACGTGAACGAACAGCAGCGTGCGCCCGCGGCCGGTGTCGGTGACCGCGATGCGGCCTTCCGGGCGGCTCATAGCGTAGGTGTCCCACGGCCACGCCGACGACGGCAGCCAGTCAGGGCGGTCAAGTGTGGCAAGGGTTTTCATGACGAAACCTCCGGATTGACGATGCGCAGAAACAGGTACTGCCGGATCCCGTACATCTTGAACATGAGCCGGTTGACGGCGCCGAAGGAGTGCCTCACAAGGGGTTTCGCGTCGGCGGCGTCGACGAAACGCGGCTGCGTCGCGTGATAGGTCTTGCCGCCCAACACCACCACGCACCCCCCGGCGGCCCGGACGTTGCGGGCCCAGTCGGACACATTGCCGAACGACAGCGGAATCACGACGGTGTCGCCCGTGACGTGGGCTCCCGTGGAGGTCACGTACCGCTTGCCGGACTTGCGGCCGACGTGATGGACCCGGGCGATCAGCGGCACGAAACGTCGCCCGGCCAGCAGGCCGACCAGCGGGTTGAGCAATCGCGACGATGGCCCTAGGAGCAGCCTGACGACGAGTGACGGTCGTACCGGGACGAACGAATTCTGTTGTGCTGCAGTACTCATGAACTAAAGGACGACGCGGACGCCCGGAATGTGACGCCTACCGGTTGCCGCCGAGTTCGGCGCGCAGCGGCTCCAGCGTCGAAGGGCGCACCAGGACATGGATTTTGGTGATCCTGCCGTCCCGGATCGTCAGCGCCAGCAGGCCGGCCAGGCGGCGGTTGACGAAGCCCAGCACCGCGGGCTGGCCGCACACCGGCTGCGCCACCAGCACGGTGCCCGGACCGCTCCAGTGGCGCAGGATGTTCCGCCCGACGCGGTCGGCGCCCAGGACGACCAGGCCGCTGCGGGCGTCGATTTCACCGGACACATCGGGGTCGAGCACCCCCAGCAGCTCATCGAGGTCCCCCGTGGAGCACGCCTCGATGAATGCCCGGGTGACCTGCTGGTGCTCGCCCGGTCCGACACCGCCGGAGCGCATTCGGGATTCGCCGATCTTGCGCCGGGCGCGATGCGCCAGCTGCCGGCAGGCGGGCGCGCGGCTGCCGACGGTCGCGGCGATGGAGTCGTAGGGCACCTGGAAGATGTCGTGCAGCACGAACACCACCCGCTCGGCGGGCGTGAGGCGTTCGAGCACGACCAGCAGGGCCAGCCGGACCTCGTCGTCCAGGGTCACCCGGTCGGCGGGATCCACCGCCGGCGACGGGCGGTCGCGGTAGCCGTGCTCATTCATGTCGTGCGGGCGTTCCCGGCGCGACGACGCTGACTTCATGTGATCCAGACACAACCGGCTGGTCACCACGATCAGCCAGCCGCGCTCGTCGTGGATGGCACCCAGCGGAGCCTGCAGCAGCCGGAAGAAGGCCTCCTGCACCACGTCCTCGGCCGCGCCGACATCGCCCAGCATCCGGAACGCCAGATCCACCAGGTAGGCGCGGTTGGCCCGCCACGCGTCGCTCACCTGGTCGTGCCGAGAATCCATGAAGTTCAGGACGAAACGGCCGGACCAAATGTGACACGCGGCGGCCGTCGGTAGTGGCTCAGTTAGAAGTAGCCTGGTTCTGGCGCTTGGGAGAGCTTCCGCCGCCGTCCGGTGTGCGCCCTCATCCCCCGGCGACTTTCAGCAAGATCTTGCCGCCACGCAGGAGATGCGACACTGCGTCCTGGATCTGCTCCAGGGGATACACGGCCGCCACCGGAACAACGAGGGTGCCGTCGGCCACCAGCGGTGCCGCCTCACGAATGACAGGTAGCACCTTGTCGCGGTAATCAAAGTCGCCGACGAAGAATCCACGGACGGTGAGGTGCTTGGCCACCAGGGTCGAGGTGTCGACCCACATCGGTTCGTTTCTGGCCCAGGAATAGCTGACGAGACGTCCACCGTCGGAGAGCAATTCGAGAAGCCGCGCCACCCCCGGGCCACCGACGGCGTCCACTGCCAGCGCAACTCGCGCGTCGCCGATCGTTGCTCGAATGTCGCCGGCAGCGTCGGGGTCATCGGCGTGGACCACGTCGGCTCCGGCTGCTGTGAGCTCGGCGATCGTGGTGTCATCGCGGGCCAGGTTGATTGTTTTCAGTCCACGGAGTTTGGCTAGCGCGATCAATGACCGCCCCACACCGGAGTTCGCGGCGTTTTGAACCACCCAGTCCCCGGGCCGCAGGCGGGTGCATTCACTGAGCAACAACCCCGCGGTCGGGGGGTTGCTGCCCAGCATCGAGTACTGCTCGACGTTGCCGCCGGCGGGAAGTGGGAACAGGCCGTCGGCGGGCACGACGAGCCGCTCACGCCATGCACCGGCATACAGCGGTAGCACGACCAGATCGCCGACTTGAAGTCCATCGACTTCGGCGCCAGTGGCAAGTACGCGGGCGACCCCCTCTGCCCCGGGTATGTGGGGCAGGGGCGGTTGCGCCAGCATGCCGCTGACAACGAGTAGGTCGTGTTTGTTCAGCGGCGAGTACTCGACGGCCACCAGCACCTCATGCGGGCCCGGTGGCGGCGGTTCCTCGATGTCGACGACGCGCAGCACCTGCGCGGGGTCGCCGAACCGTTCAATCTGGATGGCGCGCATAGCAATTCCTCTCACCGGGCTGGTCAGTTTCGATAGCGGCTATCGCCGACGTTCGGCGTCGCTGCGGGCCTCGATGGCCTTGACGCTGTGGACGAACGGCTTCTTCAACACGTTGCGGCCGCCCGTCGCGAGGAGGAGCGCCAACACGCGGCCCTTGAAGGACTTGCCCTCGCGGACGATGACAACGTCCACATCCGTGGTGTCGTCGGGACGCCGGGTCAGGGTGTAGACGTAACCCGACGCGCCACCCCAGGTGTTCGAGTCGGTGGTCGTCAGCACGACGCGGTTGGGGTCGGACCAGTCGTAATGCAGGCGCTCCCAGATGCCGCCCGAACCTTCGGTGATGTCGGCGTCACGCTCGCCCAGGCGGTGCACCTTGAGGTCGCTGTCGGCGCTGTTCGGGAAGATCTCCGAACGGCCCGGGCCGAAGTCGGTGAGCCCGGCGACGAACTGCTCAGGGGTGGAGGTTGTCGACTGGTGAAAGTGAAGAGTGGTCATGGCGTGCTCCTTGATTAGCGGTGTGGGTATTTCGTCCACGGGAAGCGTTTCGCCGGTAACGCCAATTCCAGGTAGGGACTGCGGAAGGCAACCCTGTTCATCCTGGTACTGCGGGGAACAGTCTTAAGATCTTGCGATGGCGTCAACGAAAAGTGCGCTGGGTGACTTCCTGCGCGCGCGCCGCGAACAAATCCGGCCCGAGGATGTCGGGTTGGATTCCGGACGCCGCAGGCGCGTCCCGGGATTGCGCCGCGAGGAGTTGGCGATGCTCGCTGGGATTAGCGTCGACTATTACCTGCGGCTCGAGCAAGGCCGTGACCAGCACCCCTCCGCACAGGTGCTCGATGCGCTCGCCCGGGCGCTGAGACTGGATATCAAAGCCACACAACATCTGCATCGGCTTGCGGGCTTGCAGGCGACGCATGGCCCTCAACCTGCTGCAGAGACGGCGACTGACAGTCTCGATCAACTGATCAGTCAGATCTCGCTTCCTGCGATCGTCACCAACCGATACCAGGATGTGTTGGCGGCCAATGGGATTGCCCGCGCACTGTCGCCGGGGTTCGCGCCCGGCGAGAACATGCTGCGGTGGCGGCTGCTGGCACCGGCTGCTCGCGAATTCTTCGCCGATTGGGACGACGCGACTGAAGTCGCGGTGAGTGGACTACGTGAATCGACGGCCGGTGATCTGGGCGACCCCCGCCTGCGCGCCCTGATTGGCGAGCTCTCGGCAGCCAGCGATCGGTTCCGCGAACTGTGGGCACGTGCCGATGTCGGATACCGCGCCGGCATCCTGCACATGCGACATCCCGTCGCCGGTGACCTTTACCTTCGCCGCACCAGGCTGAGCGTCCCCGAATCGGACACCCAGGTGTTCATTTACCATCCCGAACCAGGCAGTGATTCGGCGAAAGCTCTTGCGGCACTGGCAGCTTCCTGACCCGCAATCTCACGGTTCGAAAATCAGCAGAGGCTTACCCCCGTGTGCGGGAGCTTCAGCCAAATAGACCGCTTCGCTGAACTTTTCGACGCGGATGGGCTGGCCCTCCGGCACGCGCAACGCGCCGTTGTCGGCGAGCTGAACCGTCCGGTTGATCGTTGCGGCAATTCGATCCTGCGGGGCCTCGGTGAACCAGCGGAACAGCCAGAATCCCCGAACGGTCTTGGTTTCGTAAATCAGCGAGCGCGCGAAGATGGGGACGGTGAGTTTGTCGGGATCGGTTTGGCGGTGTGTGGACAGCGCTCCGTAGACGATCAGTTCACCGTTCGGCGCCAGCGCTCGCGACACGTCCGCACCCACCTGTCCGCTGACACAGTCGATCGCCTTGGAAACGCCATCGTCGCCTGCGATGTCGATCACGCGCTGGCGCAGGTCCTCATCCTCGGTGCAGATCACCGCGGTGCCGCCCAGCCGGAGGATGTCGTCGACCGCGGATCGGCGGCGGACCACGTTCAGCGTCTTGAAGCCGACGTGTGCTCCGAGTTGGATGACCGACTGGCCCACGGTTGAACCAGCCGCGGTCTGCAGGAGCCATTCACCCGGTCGAACGTCGAGTTCATCACCGGTCAGGATCACCGCGGTGAGTGGATTGCTGAGAATCTGGGCTGCCGTGGAGTTGCTCATGCCGTCGGGAACAGCCAAGACCCGCATGGCGTCTGCAACAACATAGTCCTGCCAGGTGCCCGTGACTCCGATCGTGATGACGCGCTGCCCGACGGTCAGATCGTCTGCGCCGCTACCGAGTTCGTCGATCACACCGACGGATTCGATGCCGGGCACGGCGGGGAACTCCGGGGTGAATCCATATCGTCCGCGGATGGTATGCAGATCGCTGGCATGGACCGGTGCAGCTGTTACCCGGATCCGGACCTGGCCCGGACCGGGCTCCGGAACCGGGCGCGTCTGCAGGTTCAGGACCTGGGACGGTTCGCCTAACGTGTCGGCGACGAGAGACCGCATCGCTCGCATCGTCCTCGCGCTCCTTCTGTCGCTCCAAATCTCAGCGGTTCGGTTCGCACAGCGTCGGCCGCCCATGGCGGCGAAGATTCGGATCAGGTTGGTCAGATGCAGCCGCCCGAGCCCCAATGCTGCCACCGCGGGCAAGGTTTAGGGTCGCATCTCGACCGCTGCCGGATACACGGGGGAAAGTCCCCGGCCGTCACATTTCGCGGCGGCGCGGCGTCCTTAACAGTCATGAGCCGCATTCCCACCCACACCGTCAACGACGCACCGCAGGCCAGCCGGCGCCTGCTCGCCAACGTCATCCAGTTCTCCCCGACCGGCCGGCCGCTGAACCTGCACGGGCAGATGGCGCACTCCCCCGCGGTGCTCGTCGCGTACACGTCGCTGCGCGCGGCGACCGCCGAGCACGGCACCGTCGGCCCGCGGGTGTCCGCAGCACTCATGCTCGCGGCGGGCGGCGTCATCGGCAATGAGTACGTCGTCGCGATCACCGAGCGGCTGGCCAAGCTCGCCGGCTGGGCCGACGAGCAGATCGCGGCGCTGCGAGCCGGGACCGCGACCGGGGACGCCAGGGTCGACGCGATCGCCGGGTTGGTCCGAGAGGCGACGGCCGACTCCGGCAGGGCGAGCGACGCCGCGTGGAGTCGCGCCGTCGACGCCGGCTGGACCGACGAGCAATTGACGGAGGCCTTCGCCTATCTCGGCCTGACCGTCTTCACCGCGTACTTCCTCAACTACGCGCAGACCCAGCTCGACGTCCCGGTGGCGGCGCTATGACCCGAGCGGCCGTTCGCCGATCACCCGTTCGGCCCGCAGCGTGGCCAGCTCGTCCGCCGAAAGGCCGAGCCCTGAGAGGATCTCGTCGTTGTGCTGACCCAGCGTCGGCGGGGCGCCGCGGTGGTGGCGCACCGGCCCGGGCGTGATGCGAAACGGCCAGCCGGGATAGCGGTGCGCTCCGGTGACGGGATGTGTGAACTCCTCGTAGTATCCGCGCGCGTCGAGCTGAGGTATGTCGTACATCTTCTCGCCGGTGATCACGGGTTCGACCGGAATGCCCTGTGCTTGAAGGGTTTCGACGATTGCCGCCGGGGTCTGGGTGCGGGTCCAGGCGGCGACCATCTCGTCGAACGCGTCGTGGTCGATTCCCGGCTCCTCGAGCAGCGACAGCGCCACCCACGCGTCGTCGACGTTTGTCGGGTACACGCCCTGCAGGTAGCCGCGCCGGCGGTTGCCTTCCCGCGCTTGCACGATGCCGTTCATCGAGTACTCGATCGCCGGTTCGGCGGTCACGGCGGCGGCGACCTCGATCTGGGCGACCTCGATCAGTTGCCCCTCCCCCGTCCGGCGCCGATGCTCCAGCGCCGCCAGCAGCGCGACCCCGGCGTGCACCCCGACGATCGGGTCGGCCGGTCCCTGCGGGTTGCACGGCGGCCCGTCCGCGTACCCTGTGACCGCCGACATCCCCGCGGTCTGCTCGAAGTTCAACGCCCAGCCGACGTAATCGCGCCAGGGCCCCTGCAAGCCGAAACCCGGCATCCGGACCATGATCACGTCGGGCTTCAGCGCCGCCAGTGACTCGTAGTCCAGACCGAACTGCTCCACCACTCGCGGGGAAAAGTTCTCCACGACGACGTCGGCCTGCGCGGCCAGCCGCCGGACGATTTCCCGGCCGCGCCGCGAGGTCAGGTCCAGCGTCAGGTCCTTCTTGTTCAGGTTGGTGGCCTGCCACAGGCCGCTGCGTTCGTACCAGTCGTCACCCTCGAAGGGAAACGCGCCGGAGTAGCGAAACCCGTCGGGCCGCTGGATCGATTCGACCTTGACGATGTCGGCGCCAAACGCGCCCAGGTAGCAGGTCAGATATGCGCCCGCCCAGAAGGTGCTCAGGTCGAGGACTTTCAGTCCCGCGAAGGGCCCTTTGGTTCGCGAATCGAACGGCACCGCGATTTCCGGGCCCCGATTTCGCGGTGCGGTTCGGTTCGCGGCACTGCTGAATCGAAACGCCTTCCCCGGGCGTCGGAAGCCGGCCTGCTGGACGAAGAACTCGCGCTTGGCGTATTGCGGACATTCCAGAACGGTGGCGCCGTCGTTGACCGGGGTGGCCGGAATCCGCATCGCCTGAGCGAGTTCGACGATCTCGGCGACGGTCTGCTCGGCGAGCAATGGCTCGGCGCGAGCATAGAATTCGGCGCGTTCGGGGCCGCCCAGCATGATCGCGATCTGCTGGTCGCCGAACTCGGACAGGCCCAGCATCGCGCACACGTCCAGCCAATGCTGGCCCGTCAGGCAGTTGATGCCCACCCAGCCGTCCGCGGCCCGGACCACCCCAAGCATGGGAGCTCCCCGAGCGTTGGTGGGCAACCCGAGACTCAGCATCTTCTCCGCCATCAGCATGGGATACGGCAGCGTCGAGAGCAATGATTCCAATGACGAAACATCAACCTGGACAACCTGATCCGACGCAAGACGCAGCGCCGTCAACGCGCCCAGCGCGCCGTAGGCACCCGCGACGTACTCGTCGATCCGCGCGCCGACCTGCACCGGCGGGCGGTCGGGGTCACGCGCGCTGACCCAGCCCGACGCCGCCTGCAAGGTCAGCGACGTCGCCGGCCGGTCCCGCCACGGTCCGGACTGCCCGAAGGCAGATATGCGCAACAGCACCAGGCCGTCGAGATGCAAGCCCAACGCTTCCAGCTCTCCCGGCCCGAGGTTCTCCACCAGCACGTCCGCGTGCGCGATCAGGTCCGGGGCGTCCTTCAGTGCCGCAATTCGCTTGCCGGCGTTGAGGTACTCGAACAACCCACCACTGCCCCAGTGGCGCAGCGGATCTCCGCCCGGCGGCTCAACCTTGGTGACCTCGGCACCAAGGTCGACGAAAAGCTTTGCCGCATAAGGGCCGGAGATCTCCCTGGTGATTTCGACGACGGACAGCCCCGCAAGGGGTCCGCTCACGCGGGAACCCCGATGGCCATCGCCTCCATGTAGTGGTATAGCCCGGCGATGCCGCCGCCCTCGCGCCCCAGCCCGCTGAGCTTGAACCCGCCGAACGGCGCGCCGCCGGGACCGCACCCGTTGACCGCGACCTGCCCGGTGCGGATGCGTCGCGCGACGCCGACGGCACGGTCCACATCGCCGCCCCACACCGCCCCGGAAAGTCCGTATTGCGAGTTGTTGGCGATGGCGACGGCGTCGTCGTCGTCGCGGTAGCGCAGCACCGTCAGCACCGGCCCGAACACTTCCTCCTGAGCGATGGTCGAATTCGGGTCGACGCCGGTGAGGATCGTCGGCTCGAAATAGAATCCGACGTCCAAACCGGCCGGGCGGCCACCCCCGGTCGCCAGCCGGCCCCCGTCGTGGACCGCCCCGTCGACATGCGCCTGGACCCGGTCCCGCTGCGTGGCGCTGATCAGCGGCCCCATCTGCACGTCGGGGTCGGTGGGGTCGCCGACCTTGACGTCGCGGGCCAGCGCCACCAGCCGGTCGACCACGTCGTCGTGCAGCGAATCGGGAAGCAGCATCCGGCTGTGCAGGATGCAGGCCTGCCCCGCGTGCAGCGAGCACGAGTCGAACAGCATCTGCTGCAACATCTCGTCGGTGACCTCGGTGTCGTCCAGGACGATGCTGGCCGACTTGCCGCCCAGCTCCAACAGGATCCGCTTCATGGTGTCGCCCGCGGCGGACATGACCTGGCGCCCGACGACGGAACTGCCGGTGAAGCTCACCATGTCGATCCGCGGATCGGTGGTGAGCAGCTTGGCCGCCTCGATGCCCGACGGCGTGACGACGTTGACGACGCCGGCTGGGATGTCGGTCTCCTCGTCGATGATCCGCGCGAGCGCGAGCCCCGCGAGCGGGGTCAGCGGCGAGGGCTTGAGCACGACGGTGTTGCCCGCGGCCAGCGCGTGGTTGAGCTTCATGACGTTGAGGCAATGCGGGAAGTTCCACGGCGTCAGGACCGATACCACGCCCAGCGGCTGGTGACGCAGTAACGTGGTGCCCGCGCTCATGCCGGTCACCGCTTCCTCGCCCAGCTGTTCGGCGAGCTGGGCCGCGACCATCGACATGTATCCGGCGCCGTCGATTTGCATCATCCGCTCGTTCGAAACGCAGCCCCACTCCGCCTGCGACAGCGCGAAAAACTCGTCGGCGTGGTTCAGCAGCGCCGTGCCGAGCTGGTTGAGGCAGCCGGCCCGCTCCGGCGGGCCCATGCGGCCCCACGGCCCGCTGTCGAAGGCCCGCCGCGCGGCGTCGATCGCCGCGCCGACCTGCCCGATGCTCGCGTCCGGCGCGGTGCCGATCGATTGCTCGGTCGCCGGATTGATGTCGTCGTAGCGACCGCCCTCCGGGTCGACCCATCTGCCATCGATGTAGAGCTGGTAGGTGTCGACAAGAGTTCCCGGAGTTTGTAGCTCGGTCATGCGCGCTTCCTCACCCGAACGTCGGTCATCTAGACAGTCAGTGTTCACCCGCGGCCCTCTGGCGTCAATCATCAATTGAACGAATTCCCGCCTATTTCACGGCGTTGGCAGTCCATTGACAGACCTGGCCGGACCGAGTAGACACAACGTCGCAAGACACATTGGTGTGATGTGTCGGATCGCCTGTCGAGGGAGGCCCGCCGTGCGGACCACTGTTCCCGCTTCTCTGTTGCACTCCCCCGACTTCTACGCGGGCGATCCGTACCCGGCGTACCGGGAGCTGCGCGCGTCGTCGCCGGTGTGCTGGAACGACGTCACGAACTTCTGGGCGCTGCTGAAGTACGAGGACATCCGCTTCGTGTCGAGCAACCCGGCGCTGTTCAGCTCCACCGAGGGCGTCACGATCCCCGATCCCGCACAGCCGAGCCCGGTCCAGCCCGGCAGCCTGATCTTCACCGACCCGCCGCGGCACCGGCAGATGCGCAAGCTGATCAACTCCGGCTTCACCCGGCGGCGGGTGGCCGTCCTCGAGCCGAAGATCCGCGAGATCGTGCGGGGCATCCTCGACGACCTACAGCCCGATTCCGTCCACGAGTTCGCCGAAGAGATCGCCGCGCCGCTGCCCACCCGGATGATCGCCGAGCTCATCGGCGCCCCGCCCGACGACTGGGAGCAATTCCGGGCCTGGTCGGACGCCGCCACCGGCACGGCCGACCCGGAGATCGAACTCGATCCCTTGGTGGCCATGGGCCAGCTTTTCGAGTACTTCCAGAAGCTGATCGCCCAGCGGCGCGTCGACGCGCGCGACGACCTGCTGTCGGTCCTGGCGGGCGCGGAGATCGACGGGGTCCGGCTCACCGACGAGGACCTGCTCAACTTCGCCTTCCTGCTGTTGGTCGCTGGCAACGAAACCACCCGTAATCTCATCGCTTTGGGCACGTGCGCGCTGATCGCCCATCCCGACCAGTGCCGGCTGCTGGTCGAGGACCGCTCGCTGATCCCGGGCGCCGTCGAGGAGATGCTGCGCTGGAACAGCCCGGTGGTGCACATGGCCCGCACCGCGACGGCCGACGTCGAGATCCGGGGACAGCGGATCGCCGAAGGCGACACGGTGGTGATGCTGTACGGGTCGGCCAACCGCGACGAGGACATCTTCGGCGCCGACTCGGAGGAGTTCAAGGTGACCCGCCACCCGAATCCGCACATCGCGTTCGGGTGTGGTGAACACTCTTGCGTTGGTGCGCAATTGGCCCGCCTGGAGGCGTCGGTGATGTTCGACGAGCTGCTGCGGCGCTTCCCCCGGCTGGAACTCGTCGGCGAGGTGGACCGGATGCGCGCCACCATGGTGCCCGGCGTGAAGCGGATGCCCGTGCGGCTCGGGACGGCCGAGTGATGGAGCTCGACTACACGCCCGAGCAACAGCAGCTGCGCGCCGAGATCCGCGCCGCGCTGGAGCGGGTGATGACGCCCGAACGCACGATGGCGCTCAGCGAGCGGATGGAGGGCGGTCCCGAGGTGCGCGAATGCGTACGCGCTCTGGCCGCGGCCAACCTGCTCGGTGTCGGCTGGCCCAAAGAGTATGGCGGACAGGGCTTCTCGGCGATCGAGCAGTTCATCTTCGCCCAGGAGGCGCAGCGGGTCAACGCGCCGATCCCGCTGGTGACGCTCAACACGGTCGGCCCCACCCTGATGCAGTGCGGCACCGAGGAACAGAAGCGCAAATTCCTGCCTGCCATCCTCGACGGCAGCGTGGAGTTCGCGATCGGCTACTCCGAGCCGGGGGCCGGCAGCGACCTGGCGTCGCTGCGCACCACCGCCGTGCGCGACGGTTCGGACTACGTCATCAACGGCCAGAAAATGTTCACCAGCGGCGCCGCCTACGCCGACTACGTCTGGCTGGCCGCCCGCACCGGCCCGAACGTCAAGAAGCACAAGGGCATCTCGATCTTCATCGTGCCCACCTCGTCGCCCGGCTTCTCCTGGCAGCCGCTGCACACGATGCCGGGCATCTCCACCTTCTACACGTTTTACGACGACGTCCGGGTCCCGGCCAGCGCCATCGTGGCCGGGGAAAACCAGGGCTGGCAGCTGATCACCACCCAGTTGAACTTCGAGCGCGCCGCGCTGGGCAACCTCGGCGCGCTGGAGCCGCTGTTCGAGAAGACCCTGGATTGGGCGACCAGCACCGAACTCGACGGTGGCCGCGTCATCGACCAGCCCTGGGTGCGGCTCGCGCTGGCCAGGGTCGAGGCGCAGGTCGCCGCGTACAAGCTCGTCAACACGCGGGTGAACGCGGCGATGACGAAAGGCGGGGCGAGCACGGGCCTGGATATGGGACAAGCTTCGGCGGCCAAGGTTTTCGGCACCGAGCTCACCCAGCAGGTCGCCCGCCAGCTGCTGGAGGTGCTCGACGGCAACGGGGTGCGCCGCGGCGACGACGCGCCGCTGCGGGGCGCCCTGGAAACCGCGTACCGATGGGCGGTCATCAATACGTTCGGCGGTGGCGCCAACGAGATTCAGCGTGACATCATCGCCATGGCCGGGTTGGGGATGCCGAGGGCACCCCGCGACCTTCGCCCCCAGCAAACAGGAGGATCATGACCGACCAAGATGCCGAGGTGCTTACGAAGCTGCGGGCGCTCGTGGGCCAGCCCACCGGCGGGACCGGAAAGCCCTCGGTGGCACCGGATCCGGTCAACCAGCCGATGATCCGGCACTGGGCCCACGCGCTCGACGACATGAACCCCGTCTACCTCGACCCGGAGTTCGCGGCGTCGTCGCGGTTCGGCGGCATCGTGTCGCCGCCGGTGATGCTGCAAACCTGGACGATGCCGTCGCCGAAACTGGAGGGCATCGGTGACCGGGGCGGCTCCCCCGTCGAAATCCTCAGCAACCCAACGGCATTCCTGGACGAAGCCGGATACACCAGCACGGTGGCCACCAACTCGGAGTTCGAGATCGAACGCTACCCGCGGCTGGGTGACGTCATCAGCGCGACGTCGGTGTTCGAGGAAGTCTCCGACGAGAAGAAGACCGCGCTCGGCACCGGGTTCTTCTTGACCTGGTTGATCACCTACACGGATCAGGACGGTGAAGTGCTGGGACGACAGCGATTCCGGGTGCTGCGATTCAGGCCGGCCCGCTGATGGCCCCCCGGCTGGCGCCGGCGATCAGCCCGGACACCGAGTTCTTCTGGAATGGCCTCCGCGAGCACAAGCTGCTGATCCAGCGCTGCGGCGGATGCGGGACGCTGCGCCACCCGCCCCGCCCCATGTGTCCCCACTGCCGGTCGCTGGACTGGGAGGCGGTCGAGTCCTCGGGCCGCGGCACCGTCTACAGCTACGTGATGCCGCACGAACCGCGGTTCCCGTTCTTCGACTATCCCTACATCGTGGTGCTGGTGCAGCTCGACGAGGGGGTGCGGCTGGTGTCGAACCTGTGCGGCATCGACCCCGCCGACGTCACGGTCGGCATGCCGGTCGAGGTGTACTACCAGGACTTCGACGGTCCTGGATCGGAAGACCTGGTGCTGCACCAGTTCCGGCCTCGGCAGTAGGTGCGCGATGGATTTCACGTTCACCGAAGAGCAGGAGACGATCGCCAAACTCGCGCGGGAGATCTTCGAGCGCCGGGCCACCCCCGAACGGCTGACCGAGGTGGAGGCCGGCGAGACCCGTTACGACGCCGCGCTATGGGGGGAACTCGCGAGCGCGGACCTGTTGGGCACCGGGCTGCCCGAGGCGGTCGGCGGTAGCGGCGGCGGCTTCGTGGAGCTCGGGGTGCTCCTGGCCGAGGTGGGCTTCAGCGTCGCACCGGTGCCCGCCTATGCGACGCTCGTGCTCGGCGCCGACTCGATCGCCCGGCACGGAACCCCTGAACAACAGCGGCGGTTCCTGCCCGGCGTCGTCGCCGGAACCCGCATCCTGAGCGCGGGCCTGCAAGAGCCCGGCCGCTCCGATCCAACGAGGCCGTCCACCAAAGCCCTTCGCGACGGATCGAATTGGCGACTCGACGGCGCCAAAGAGCTGGTGCCGGCGGCGCAGCTGGCCGACACCGTCCTGATCCCCGCCTGCACCGACGACGACGGCGTCGGGCTGTTCCTGCTGCCCACCGACGCCCGCGGCGTCGAGATCCGCCCGCTTGCGACCACCAACCGCGAACCGCACGCGGACGTATTCCTCGATGGTGCAACGGTTTCCGCCGGCGACCGGCTGGACGGCCCCGTCGACTCGTTGCACACGCGGGCGCTCGTGGGCCTGTGCGCGATTCAGCTCGGCGTCGCCGAGCGCGCCCTGCGCATCGCGGCCGACTACACCAGCGGCCGTGAACAGTTCGGCCGGCCGATCGGCAGCTTCCAGGCGGTGCAACAGCGGATGGCCGACGCCTTCATCGACGTCGAGGCGATCCGATGGACCACCTGGCACGCGGCGTGGCTCGTCGCGCGGGGACGTCCCCCCGAAGAGGCGCGCCGGGCGGCTCGCATCGCGAAGTTCTGGGCCGCCGAGGCCGGCGCCCGCGTCGCCGCCACCGCCCAACAGGTGCACGGCGGCATCGGGATCGACGTCACCTATCCCCTGCATCGCTACTTTTTGTGGGCCAAGCACAACGAGCTCGCCCTCGGTCCCGCCACTGCGCAGCTGGCCAGTATCGGCAGCACCTATTCGGAAGGAAACCGATGACAGCCACCAACAGCCGCACGACCCTCAAGTGGGCCGACATCAGCGTCGGCGACGAGGTGACCCCGCTCGAAATCCCGATCACCACAACGATGATCGTCGCCGGCGCCATCGCGTCGCGGGATTTCATGCCGGTGCACCACGACCGCGACTACGCCAACAAGCAGGGATCGCCGAACCTGTTCATGAACATTCTGACCACCAACGGCTATTGCGTGCGCTTCCTCACCGATTGGGCCGGTCCGGAGGCGATGGTGAAGAACCTCTCGATCCGCCTTGGCGTGCCGTGCTTTCCCGACGATCCGCTGCGCTTCATCGGCAGCGTGACGTCGAAGACGGAAGGTTCGGACGGTGAGAACTTCGTCGAGGTGACGTTCAAGGGCTCCAACAGCCTTGGCGATCACGTCTCCGGCACCGCCGTCCTCAGCCTGCTCGACGGGGGCGCCTCATGACCCGCTTGCTGCCCGGGAGTTGCGCCATCGTCGGCATCGGCCAGACCGAGTTCTCGAAGGAATCCGGGCGCAGCGAGCTCCAATTGGCTTGCGAGGCGGTCAGTGCCGCGCTCGACGACGCCGGCCTGGCGCCCGCGGACGTCGACGGCATGGTCACCTTCACCATGGACTCCAGCGACGAGATCGACATCGCCCGCAATGTCGGTATCGGCGACCTGAGCTTCTTCTCCCGCGTACATCACGGCGGCGGCGCGGCGGCCGGCACGGTCGTGCATGCGGCGATGGCCGTCGCGACCGGCGTCGCCGACGTGGTGGTGTGCTGGCGCGCCTTCAACGAGCGGTCCGGCTTCCGCTTCGGCGGCAGCGGGCGCGACATGAGCGCGACGCCGCTCTTCATGGCGCATTACGCGCCGTTCGGATTGCTCACCCCCGCAGCCTGGGTCGCGATGCACGCTCAGCGCTACATGTCGACGTACGGGGTGACCAACGAGGATTTCGGCCGCATCGCCGTCGTCGACCGGGCGCACGCGGCCAAGAACCCCGACGCGTGGTTCTACCAGCGCCCGATCACCCTGGAGGACCACCAGAACTCGCGCTGGATCGTCGAACCCGTGCTGCGGCTGCTGGATTGCTGCCAGGAGAGCGACGGCGGGGTCGCTCTGGTGGTGACGAGCGCCGAACGCGCCCGCGACCTTCGACAGCCGCCGGCGGTGATCACCGCGGCCGCCCAGGGCGCGGCCGCCAACGGGGAGATGATGACCAGCTATTACCGAGACGACATCACCGGGCTTCCGGAGATGGGGGTGGTCGCCAACCAGCTGTGGCGCGATTCGGGCCTCAAGCCCCAAGACATCCAAACCGCCTTCATCTACGACCATTTCACCCCGTTCGTGTTCACGCAGCTCGAGGAGCTCGGCTTCTGCGGGCGGGGAGAGGCGAAGGACTTCGCGACGGTCGAGCGGCTCTCCCTGGGCGGGGAATTTCCGATCAACACCAACGGCGGGCTGCTGGGCGAGGCCTACATCCACGGCATGAACGGCATCACCGAGGGCGTGCGGCAGGTGCGCGGCACGTCCCACAACCAGGTCGAGAACGTCGAGCACGTGCTGGTCACGTCGGGAACCGGCGTGCCCACCAGCGGCCTGATCCTCTCACCCGCCGATTAGGGGGAACACATGCCCAAGCTCGCGGTATTGACCGCACCCGGGGGGCCGATCGAGCTGGCCGAATTCCCACTCACCGCGCCCGCGCCGGGGACCGCGGCGCTGCGGCTGCGGATGGCGGGGATCTGCGGATCCGACCTGCACATCTTCCGCGGCGAACTGCCGTTGCCGTGCCCGTTTGCCCTGGGTCACGAAATGGTCGGCGAGATAGTCGAACTCGGCGAGGGGATGACGACCGACGCGACCGGCAAGCCGCTCACCGTCGGCGACCGCGTCGTCACACCGTACTTCTGGACCTGCGGGGAGTGCCACGCTTGCGCACGCGGCAGGTCCCACGCGTGCCAGAACCTGATGGCCGGCGAATACCGCACCCACGAGCAGGCGCCGCACTTCGTGGCCGCGCACGGTGAGTACTACTACACCAGCCGGCGGCAGCCGTTGTACAAGGTGCCCGAGGAACTCGCCGACGAGGCCGTCACGCCACTCAATTGCGCTCTGGCGCAAGTGCTGTTCGCGCTGCGCGACGTGCGGCTGGGCGACACCGTCGTCATCCAGGGCGCGGGCGGGCTGGGCATCAACGCCGCCGCCGTGGCCAGGACCGCCGGCGCGGCGGCCATCATCGTCATCGACAAGATCGCCGAACGCCTCGACGTCGCATCGGATTTCGGCGCGACCCATTGCATCGATGCCAGCGACATCTCTTCCTACGAGGTGACCGAGCTTGTCCGTGCACACACCGACGGCATCGGCGCCGACTGGGTGCTCGAGGTCGTGGGTGTGCCGGGCGTCATCCCCGACGGAATCGGCTTCTTAAACAACGGTGGCACCCTGCTCGAGGTCGGCAACGTCGGGATGGGGCGCACCTTCGAGCTCGACCCCAGCGCCCTCGTCTACGGCAACAAGTCGGTGCGCGGCGTGATGCTCTACGACCCGGTCACGCTGGCGATCGGCTTATCCTTCCTGCGGCACACCGATTTTCCGTTCGATCGGCTGATGCCCAAGCCGTTCCGGCTGGACGACGTCAACGAGGCGTTCGCCGCGGCCGATGCCGGGCTGGTGCCGAGGGGAGCGTTGGTGCCGTGATGTCACAAGCGGCGCAAACCACCGACACGCGGGAACTCATCGTCGAGTCCGCATTCGTTTGTTTTGGCAGGCAGGGGCTGCAGAAGGCGACGATCGTCGACATCGCCCGGACGGCCGGCGTGTCGCGCAGCACCATCTACGAGTACTTCAGCGACAAGGCCGAAATCATCGAGGCGTGTGCCGAACACGCCTCCGAGCGGTTCTACCGCGAGATGTCCAGGGCGATGGCTCAGGGTAGCTCGCTCGAGGATAAGCTCAGCCGCGCAGCGGTTTTCGTGACCCAGGCGAGGCGGGTCATCGCCTCCGAGAAATATTTCGACGAGGACGCGGTCAGCCTGCTGCTCACCAAGGACGCCGCCGTGCTGCTGCGCGAGTGCGTCGACTTCTTCGCGCCGTATCTCGCCGCGGCGCGGCTCACCGGCGAGGTCCGCAAAGACCTCGACATCGAGGCGGCCGGCGAATGGTTCGCCCGGATACTCTTCTCGCTCTTTAGCACCCCGTCGTCGACCCTGGACACGGACGACCCCGAGGTGGCGGCGGAGTTTGTGCGCGCCCATGTGGTGCGGGGCTTCGGCAGCGATCGCCCGCGACCCCGCCGCGGTTAGCACTCAGCGGCGCTGTTGTGGCCAAACGGTTTCGGCGTGGTGGACGGGTCGGCCGTGGCCGGGCAGCAGGTGCGCGACGGGTAGCTCTTCGAGGCGCTCGCGGGTAGCGGCGGCGGTTGACGCGTCGACGATTTCCGGTGTGTGCCAGGCCTTGCCGCCAACGGTGAGCACGGCATCGCCGGACAGCAGCGTCCGGGTCCTCGGGTTCCACAGCGCGACGCTGTCGTCGGTGTGACCGCTTGCGCTGATCACGGTCCACTCCGCCGCGCCGGGCAGCGGCCGGCCGTCGGCGAGCCCACCGGCGGGGGACGGCCCCCTCCAGCGCATACCGAGCGGGGTGCCGTACCCCGCCACCCGGGCGCCGCCGAAGAGTCCCGCGACGCCGATTCGATCGAACGGCTGGTCGATCATGGTGGGCCAGATGGTTGCCGCTTTCGCGGGCGTCGGCGTTCGCGGCTTCACCCCGTCGAGATAGGTAAGCGTCTTGTCGGGCAACCAGATTGGCGCGCCGTAGCGGGCGGCGAGTGTTGACGCGCCCGCGACGTGATCGCTGTGCCCGTGCGTTGCCACGACGGCGTGCAGGGTTCCGCCAAACCGACCCACGACGGGCGCCAGGTCGCGGGCGACCCGCGGTAGCCCGGCGTCGACGACCACCACGCCGTCGTCGCCGTTCAGCACATAGCAGTTGAAGATCCAGCGCGACACCCGCGTGATGCCGAGGTCGGGCATCTCGTCGATAACCAGGCTCATGCCCGAGAGGCTACGCCCGGCGCAGCCGATTACTAGCCCGCGCCCGGCACCGGAATCGGAAAGTCCAAGGGCGGGGACCACGGCGGCGCCTCGGGCGACGACGGGGGCGTGGGCGGCGGACCCGAGGGTTGCCCGGGCGGTGGCGGCGGGTCGGCGTACGCCGCGCCGGCGCCGACGGCGGATGCGCCCACCACCAGCGCCGCGGCGACGGTGAAACCGGCCAACAGCTGCTTCATACGCATGGCCCGAATCTATCTGCGTGTGCTCCAAGGGCGGCGCGGACGCGATCTTTTCACCTTGCGTTCACGCCCAACGCCCTCAGTGCACTCAATGAGTCAGCGCCCGCAGGAAGAACGTCAGGTTGGCCGGCCGCTCGGCGAGCCGCCGCAGGAAGTATCCGTACCACTGGGTGCCGAACGGCACGTACACCCGCACGCGGTTGCCCGCGTCGGCCAACCGTCGCTGCTCGCCGTCGCGGATGCCGTACAGCATCTGGTATTCGAGATCCCCGGCGCCGCGCCCGGATTCGGCTGCCATGGCGGGCACCACGGAAATGATGGCCGGATCGTGCGTCGCAACCATCGGATAGCCCGACCCCGCCATCAGCACCCGAAGGCACCGCAGGTACGAGTCGGCGACGTCGGCGTCGTCCCGGTAGGCCACCGACGCCGGCTCGTCGTAGGCGCCCTTGCACAAGCGGATCCGGGCCCCGGACGCGGCGAATTCCTCGCAGTCGCCCAGCGTGCGCCGCAGGTAGGCCTGCAAAACCGTGCCCAGCCAAGGGAAATCGACGCGCAAGTCGCGCACGATCGTCAGCGTCGAATCGGTCGTGGTGTGGTCCTCGGCGTCCACCGTCACCCAGACGCCCGCACGCTGCGCGGCCGAGCAGATGGACCAGGCGTTCTCCCGCGCGATCTTCTCGCCGTCGCGCTCCAGCGACTGGCCCAGCGCCGACAGTTTCAGCGACACTTCCAGCGGCCGGCCGCCGTCGTCACCCAACTCGCCGGACCGGCCCAGCGCCTCGATCAAATCCAGGTAGGTCTGCGTCGCCGCATCGGCGTCGTCGACATCGGTGACGTCCTCGCCGAGGTAGTCGACGCTGACCCAGCGGCCCGAATCACGAAGCCCAGCAACGCTATTGAGCGCGGACTCGATCGTCTCCCCCGGCACGAACCGGCGCACCACCCGGCGGGTGACCGGCAACCGCTCGGCGGCCCGGCGCAACCCCTCGCGCCGCCGGGCCGCCATGATGGCCGGGCGCACGGTGCGGGCGAACAGCCCGCCCATCAGTCGGCCGCCATGTGCGGATAGGTGTGGTCGGTGGCCGGGACGAACGTCTCCTTGATGGTGCGGGCCGACGTCCAGCGCAACAGGTTCAGCACCGATCCGGCCTTGTCGTTGGTGCCCGAGCCGCGCGAGCCGCCGAACGGCTGGCGCCCGACCACCGCCCCGGTCGGCTTGTCGTTGACATAGAAGTTCCCGGCGGCGAACCGCAGCCGCTCCTGCGCGGCCAGCACCGCGGCCCGGTCGTCGGCGATGACCGCGCCGGTCAACGCGTACCGCGAACCGGTGTCGATGACGTCGAGGATTCGTTCGTACTGGTCGTCGGGATAGACGTGCACCGACAGCAGCGGGCCGAAGTACTCGGTCGCGAACGACTCGTCGGTCGGGTCGTCGGACAGCAGCACGGTCGGCCGCACGAAATAGCCGACGGCGTCGTCGTATTCGCCGCCCACCGCGATGGTCATCCCGGGTGCGCCCTTCGCCCGCTCGATGGCGTCGACGTTCTTGATGAAGGCGCGCCGGTCGATCAGGGCGCCGCCGTAATTGGTCAGGTCGGTGATGTCGCCGTAGCGCAGCGCGGCCGTCTTGCCCAGGAAGTCGTCGCCCATGCGCTGCCACACCGAATGTGCGACGAACGCCCGCGACGCCGCCGAGCATTTCTGCCCCTGGTAGTCGAAGGCCCCGCGAATCAGTGCCGTGCACAACACATCTGGGCGCGCCGAGGCGTGCGCGACGACGAAGTCCTTGCCGCCCGTCTCCCCGACCAGCCTCGGATAGCTGCGGTAGCGGCCGATGTTCGCGCCCACCCGCTGCCACAGCTGTTGGAAGGTTGCCGTCGACCCGGTGAAGTGGATGCCGGCCAGCCGCGGATCGTCCAGGGCCACGTCGGAAACCGCGAACCCGTCGCCGGTCACCAGGTTGATCACGCCGGGCGGCAGGCCCGCGGCCTCCAGCAATTGCATGGTCAGATACGCCGACAGCGTCTGGGTGATGGACGGCTTCCAGACGACGGTGTTGCCCATCAGCGCGGGCGCGGTCGGCAGGTTGCCGGCGATCGAGGTGAAGTTGAACGGCGTGATCGCGTAGACGAAGCCGTCCAACGGGCGGTATTCGCTGCGGTTCCACTCGCCGGGTCCGCTGATCGGCTGCTGCGCCAGGATCTGCCGGGCGAACGCCACGTTGAACCGCCAGAAGTCGACCTGTTCGCACGGCGAGTCGATCTCGGCCTGGTAGGCGGACTTGGACTGGCCGAGCATCGTCGCGGCCGCGATCTTTTCCCGCCACGGCCCGGCCAGCAGGTCGGCGGCCCGCAGGAACACCGCCGCCCGCTCGTCGAAGGGCATCGCCGCCCAGGCGTCCTTGGCGGCCATCGCGGCCTCGATGGCGGCCGTCGCGTCGGCGTGCCCGGCGTTGGTCAGGGTGCCCAGCGTCGCGGCGTGCCGGTGCGGCTGGACGACGTCGATCCGCTCGCCGTCGCCCATCCGGTGGTTGCCGGCGATGACGTGCGGCAGGTCGATCGGGTTGTCGGCGAGCGCGCTGAGCTCGGTGAGCAGGCGCACGCGTTCGGGGGATTTCGGGGCGTAGTCGTGGACCGGCTCGTTGGCCGGCAGCGGAACCTGGGTGATCGCGTCCATGCCGCTAAGGGTCCCCCGCGCGGGGCACGGTCCTGTTAGCCGATTGGACAGGAAATGGTCCATTGGGTAGTAAAATCGGACAACATGCAAACGACGCGGGTCGGCCTGGGCCAGCTGCTGCTCGCGCTGGACGCGACGCTGGTCAGCCTGGTGGACGCCCCCCGCGGGCTCGACCTGCCGGTGGGATCGGCGGCGCTGATCGATTCCGACGACGTGCGGCTGGGCCTGGCGGCGGCGGCCGGCTCGGCCGACGTCTTCTTCCTGCTCGGGGTCCGCGACGACGAGGCGCTGCGATGGCTCGACCAACAAGCGCGCGCGCCGATCGCCATCTTCGCCAAGGAACCGGCGCCCGCCCTGGTGGCGAAGGCGGTCGCGGCTGGGTCGGCGGTCGTGGCCGTCGAACCGCGGGCGCGCTGGGAACGGCTCTACCAATTGGTCAACCACGTCCTGGAACACCACGGCGACCGCGGCGACCCGGTCGACGACTCGGGCACCGACCTGTTCGGCTTGGCGCAGTCGCTGGCCGACCGCATCCACGGCATGGTCTCCATCGAAAACGCCCAGTCGCACGTGCTCGCCTATTCGGCCTCCAACGACGAGGCCGACGAGCTGCGCCGCCTGTCCATCCTCGGGCGCGCCGGCCCGCCCGAGCATCTGGAGTGGATCGGCCAGTGGGGGATCTTCGACGCCTTGCGGTCCAGCGGCGACGTGGTGCGCGTCGCCGAGCGCCCGGAGTTGGGCCTGCGCCCGCGGCTGGCCATCGGGATCCATCAGCCACCGGCCGGTGCGCGCCGGCCGCCGACGTTCGCCGGCGCCATCTGGGTGCAGCAGGGCTCGCAGCCGCTGGCCGATGACGCCGACGAGATGTTGCGCGGGGCAGCGGTTTTGGCCGCCCGGATCATGGCCCGGCTGGCCGCGCGGCCGTCGACCCACGCGCGACGGGTGCAGCAACTCCTCGGCCTCACCGACGACGAGCCCGCCGACGTGCCCGCGATCGCCCGCGAACTCGACCTCGCCGCCGACGGCGCCGCCGCGCTCATCGGCTGGGACACCCAGGCCCGGCATCCGCGGCTGGCCGATGTCCTGGCGTTGAGCGCCAGCGCTTTTCGCCGCGACGCTCAGGTCGCCGCGCGCGGCTCGCGCATCTATGTGCTGCTGCCGCAGACCGCGCCCACCCGGTCGGTCACCTCGTGGGTGCGCGGCACGATCGGCGCGCTGCGCACCGAACTCGGCGTCGAGCTGCGGGCGGCCATCGCCGCGCCGGTCGCCGCCCTGACCGGGGTCGCCGCGGCGCGCTCGGAGGTGGACCGCGTGCTCGACAGCGCCGAGCGACACCCGGTTCTGGGACAGGTGACGACGCTGGCCGAGGCGCGGACCACCGTCCTGCTCGACGAGATCGTCACGTTGGTCGGCGCCGACAAGCGCCTGGTCGATCCCCGAATCCGCGACCTGCGGGAGCAGGATCCGGTGCTGGCCGAGACGCTGCGGGCCTACCTGGACAGTTTCGGCGACGTCGGCGCGGCCGCGTCCGCGCTGCGGGTGCATCCCAACACCGTCCGCTACCGGGTGCGGCGGATCGAGAAGCTGCTCGGCACCTCGCTTTCCGATCCCGAAGCGCGGCTGCTGTTTTCGCTGGGGCTGCGGGTGACCGAACGCCCGGCGTAGTTACCCACGGTTGGCAGTCTGTCCACAATTGGGCTTCTCCCCCAGGGGGCCGCCGCTAAGAGGAAGCGACGGCGAACAGACGCCACTCACCCGGCACACCCTTGAGTTCATGCGCGCCGCGCTCCACGAAGTCCAGACCCGACCCGATCACCAGGTCGCGCACCGTACTGGAGACCAGCACCTCGTTCGGCCCTGCCAGGGCGCTGACCCGCGCACCGAGGTGCACGGCGATACCGCCGATGTCATCGCCTCGGACTTCGCACTCGCCGGTGTGGAGCCCGGCGCGTACCTGGATGCCGAGCGATTGCACCGCATCGCGAATGGCCATGGCGCAGCGGATGGCTCGCTGTGGGCCGTCGAACGTCGCGAGGAAGCCGTCGCCCGACGTATTCACCTCCCGGCCCCGAAAGCGGGCAAGTTGGGACCGCACGATGGCATCGTGGGCATCAAGCAACGCGCGCCAATCACGGTCACCGATCTCCGCCGCCCGGCGCGTCGAGTCCACGATATCGGTGAACAAAACCGTGGCAAGTATCCGATCGTCAGCTACCTCTGCCTGGTCCCCGGTGACGAACTCGGCGATCACCTGAAACGAGTCGCGCCACGGTTCGACATAGTGGTACATGTTGCTACCCGGCAGTTCGACGTATTTCGCGCCTGCGATGTGATCGGCGATGTACTTGCGAGTGTGCCCCCACGTGGCGTGCAATACGTGGTCGGTGTGCTGCATGACGAGGGTCGGCACCCGGATCGTCGGAAGAACCGCTCGCACATTCAAGTCCGTGAGCAACGGCAACATCGTCTTAACCATCGCGGGGCTCCCGGAGAAGCGTTCGAACCGAGCCCAAGATGCCCGGACCTCCTCGTTCCATGGCATATCCGGATTCAAAAAGTGCTCAAGATTGCCTGTGCCCCAGAGGGATGCCATCTCAGCGACGGACTCGCGGGCGCGTTCGACAGTTGTTGTATCCGCGTAGCCTTCCAAAACAATCAACGCGGTCGTGCGCGAAGGATGTGTTGCCGCGAACAGTGCCCCGGGGGCAAACGCGCTAAAAGCCAAACACAGGATTACCGCCTCGTTGCTGCCGAGATCGTCCAACACCGCGGTGATGCTATCCGCCCATTGCTCCAAGGTGGGCATAGCGCCGGGCGTGACAGGATCGGACAGCCCGCTTCCCGGGTGGTCAAAGAAAATCAGGCGACCTAGCGAGGCCATCGCCTCATACCAGCCTTGAGCCGACGGCATCTCGGGAAGGACCTCGCAGCAGTTCAACCAGGACGGGACTAACACGATGTCGCGTGGGCCTTCACGCGATGTGCGATAGGCGACGCGGAGGTCCCCGTTCATCGCGTAGCGCGTCTCCGAGAACATTGCCGAAGTCTAAGCCGAGGAACGCGTCGATTACCCGAAGTCAGGCCGCTGGGCTAATCGCCAACTCGTCGACGGAACCGTGGTGTGGACTTCGCCGAGCGGACGCAAATACAAAACCTATCCCCGCAGTCGGCTGCTGTTTCCGCCGCTGTGTCTGCCGACCGGCGAATTACCCACTGCCCCAATGGCATTCCCACCGCTGGGCGACGGCATCATGATGCCCACCCGCCGTCGCACCCGCGAGCAAGACCGCAACCGCCGCATCGACGCCGAACGCGCCCTCAACGCCGACCGCGTCGCCGAACGCAACAAGCCCCCGCCCTTCTAGGGATTGACCGGCGAGCGCTTCATATCTCGTTGATGATCTGCTCGCGCTTCGCGGCGTACTCGGCCTCCGAGATCACCCCCGTGGCGCGCAGTGTTTCCAGCTCTTGCAGGCGCTGGGCGATCGACCGCCGTGGCGACGTGGCAGCGGGTGGGCTCATTCCCGGCGCGATCCCAAGCTGTTCCGAAATGCGCTGCAGGACGACGTCCTTCCCTTCGGTCAGGGCCGCCAAGCCCAACTGCGTGGCGCTCCAGTGGCGGGTTCCACCATGGTCAATCCATGTTTGGCAGACCAGTCCGGCACGCTCCAAGACCTGCACAACCTCCAACACGCTCACAAACGGGGGAAGCGCGGGATTATGAAAACACCAGGAGGAGAGCAGGCTTTGATTGATGCCCCCACCGGCGTCGGGGCTGAGGAGGCCGAGCGTGGGCCACTTTGGTCCTTCTGGGCCGAATGCTCGCATCACCTCTGCGGCCTGCTCGGCCAACTGGCGGTCCAACTCGCCGATGCGTTTCTCAGGGCCGTACCGGTCCATGAGGAAATGGTCCCACCCGGCAAGCCGCAGCGGTAGGGCGTCGCCGTCACTCGCCGATGCCACGCCCGTGTGGAAAACAATTTCGCCGGCCGGCGATCCGCGAGCGTCAACTGGTGATGGCGCGTATACAGAGCATGGTTGGGTCAACCCTCAGGATGAAGGTTTTCGATGACTGAGGAGATGTCCGCCGCACCAGCTAGCATCGACCCGCGCTGCGAGGGGAGAAGCTAAGCGATCCCATTGCGCGGCGGGATTGTTCGCTTGGAATTCCTATTGCCAGTCGACCGGCAGATCGCCCGCATGGTTGGGGCAGACGTCAATGGTGGCGGCCTTGAGGACGTGCGCCGCATCCAGTGGCGGCATCTCCTTGGACAGCACCACGAAGGCGTACTGCCCCGCATACGAGGAATACCCCTGGATCATCGCGTCGGCGTGATCGTCCATCAGCGCACACGCTTCCCGCTCGCGGTTGGTGTCGGCGTGTGCGATGCCGGTGCCGAACCAGGCGGCCAGGCCGACGGCCGCGACGGTGGTGATGGCCCGGGTGGCGCTCCGGCCGGTGCCACAGAATTGGCGTGTGTGCAATTTCTTAGGGGACATGTCGAGTTTTACCCGGGCGCCCCAGAAATTAAACGAAATAAACGCGCCGAATTTCGAAATCTATTTGTCGCGACCGACAATTATTACATTAAAAGACAGGCGTCGAATAACTCCGTCAGCCCAATTGATACGACTCGCGGGACACCCGGAAAAAATGCCCGGTCCCGGCGTCGGTGCACGTCACCCCGTCGGGCTGGCTGCTGCACGTGATCGCACCGAGTGATCTCGACTGGCCCAAGGCGAGCGCCGGCCACGACCCCGCCCCCGAACCGAGCGCCGAGTACGTGCACGTGACGTAGGGAGCCTGGCCCTGGTCGAGCCGAAAATCGCGACCCAGATCCGATCCGGGCGGACACGGCCCCCCATTCTTGTCCCGGCCCACGCCCGGCGGGACCGGGTAGGTGTGGTCGCCGATCTGGCATGTGGCAATCGGCAGCGGAGCGTCCTCGCCGTTGAGAATGCATCGAATGTTTCCCGACGCGGACGCGAACTGCTGGTAATTGTCGTCGGCGTGCGCGCTCGCCGCGCCGAAAAGCAATAGGGCTGGGGCGGCGACGGCAACCGCCGCGGAGATCGTGTTCATTCGGTGCTCCTTTCCCGCGATGATCGGGCGCGGCATGAACAGGCCGAAAGGCAAGTTTTCCACGCCGGTAATCATCGCATCCGGCACCGCCCGCCGCGCCACAATAGTTATCTTCACCATGAAGACAATTCCATGTCTTGCAGCGGGTTTCGATCCGGATAGGCTTCTTTGGTGACAGAAAAGCCGTCGTCATATTTGGTGCTGGCTTCCCAGCGCAGCGGCAGCACGCTGCTGGTCGAATCGCTGCGCGCGACCGGCGTCGCCGGCGAGCCGCAGGAGTTCTTCCAATACCTGCAAACCACCAGCCAGGCCCCGCAACCGCGGGAGTGGTTCGCCGATGTGGACGACGCATCGATCCTGAGCCTGCTCGATCCGCTCGACGAGGGTAAGCCGGACCTCGCGCCGGCCGAGGTCTGGCGCGACTACATCCGCACCGTCGGGCGAACCCCGAACGGCGTGTGGGGCGGCAAGCTGATGTGGAACCAGACACCGCTGCTGTTGAGCCGCGCCAAAGACCTCCCCGAGCGGTCGGGCGACGGCCTGCGGGCCGCGATCCGCGATGTCATCGGCGAAGAACCGCTGCTCATCCACGTGCACCGACCCGACGTGATCTCCCAAGCCGTGTCGTTCTGGCGCGCGGTGCAGACGCGGGTGTGGCGGGGCAGGCCCGATCCGGCGCGCGACGCGCGCGCCGTCTACCACGCCGGGGCGATCGCGCACGTAGTCCGCATGTTGCGTGCTCAGGAGGAGGGCTGGCGGACCTGGTTCGTCGAGGAAGACGTCAACCGCATCGAAGTTCCATATCCGGTGTTGTGGCGCAACCTGACTCAGGTGGTGGGAACCATCCTCGAGGAACTGGGCCTCGACCCGCGACTGGCGCCGCAGCCGGTGCTCGAGCGCCAAGCCGACCAACGCTCCGACGAGTGGGTGGAGCGCTACCGCGCGGATGCCGAGCGAGACGGGCTACCGACATGACAGCGAAAAACGCGGGCACAGCCCTTGCGCCGCCGCCGGTTTCGACCGGGCCGTCGAGCTAAATTCAGCGCGAGCCAATCGCTTGGTCGCCGGCGCCGGCCGGACAACGATGTCATCGTGAGTGAACAGGATGCGAAGCCGCTCGGTTGGCGCGAGCGGCTCGGCTCGGTGTCGGTGGACTGGTGGGCGACCTTGCTCGCCGGCGTGATCACCGCGTTGGCGGTGGCCAACGTGCTGCCGAAGATTCCGTGGTGATCGCGTGAGCACCACCCAGGTCCAATCCCCAGAATACGAAGACGCGCTCGACGAGCCCGCCTTCACCAGCCGGCGACCGCTGGATTACGTGCCGGGCATCCTGCTGCTCATCGGCGTGGGCCTGCTCGGCAAGTACGCGCAGATCTGGTGGAACGCGCTGGCCAAGCACGAACACTGGCGCGTCCCCGACATCGAATACGTGTTGTGGGCCATCGTGATTGGCCTGCTGATCACCAACACCGTCGGTCTTCATCGGATATTTCGCCCCGGCGTGCAGACCTACGAGTTCTGGCTCAAGGTCGGCATCGTCGTGCTGGGGGCCCGGTTCGTGCTCGGCGACATCGCCAAGCTGGGCGGGCTGAGCCTGCTCCAGATCCTGGTCGACATGGCGGTCGCGGGGACCATCATCATCGTCGCCGCCCGCGCATTCGGGTTGTCCGGAAAGCTCGGCTCCCTGCTGGCGATCGGCACCTCGATTTGCGGGGTGTCGGCGATCATCGCCGCCAAGGGCGCGATCCGGGCCCGCAACTCCGACGTCGGCTACGCGATCGCGGCGATCCTGGCGCTGGGCGCGGTGGCGCTGTTCGTGCTGCCGCCGCTGGGACATTCGATCGGCCTGACCGATCGCGAATTCGGCATCTGGGCGGGGCTGGCGGTGGACAACACCGCCGAGACCACCGCCACGGGTTATCTGTTCTCCGACCACGCCGGCAAAATCGCCGTGCTGGTCAAGTCGACCCGCAACGCGCTGATCGGATTCGTCGTCCTGGGCTTCGCGCTGTATTGGGCCGCGCGCGGGCAGGCCGACGAGATCGCCCCCGGCTTCAAGGCCAAGGCCGTGTTCGTCTGGAAGAAGTTCCCGAAGTTCGTGCTGGGTTTCTTGGCCGTCTCGGCAATCGCCACCGCGCACTGGCTGACCAAGGGGCAAACCGCCAACCTGGCCAACGTGTCGAAATGGGCCTTCCTGCTCACGTTCGCCGGGGTCGGGCTCAACACCGACATCCGGCAGATCGCCCGCACCGGGTGGCGCCCGCTGGTCGTCGCGGTCATCGGGCTCACCGTCGTCGCGACGGTGTCGCTCGGCATCGTCCTGCTCACCTCCCGCGTCTTGCATTGGGGCGTAACGGCCTAGCGGATACCCGGGCGGTAACCTGGCCCGCAATGTGGATCACCATTTTGGTGATGGCCGTCGCCGTCAGCCTCGAACCCTTCCGGGTCGGCATGACGGTGCTGATGTTGAACCGGCCCCGGCCGATCCTGCAGCTGTTGGCGTTCCTCTGCGGCGGCTTCGCGATGGGCATGAGCGTGGGCCTGGTCGTGCTGTTCGTCTTGCGGCGCAGGCTGCTGTGGTCGACATACCTCACGCTGCCGAGGGTGCAGATCTGCATCGGCGTGCTGGCGCTGTTGGCCGCGGGCGCCGTGGTCCTGACCCGCAACAGGGTCACCGTTCCGGAAACGGTGGCGACGCGCGCGCAGCGGCTGGTGACCGGGCGATCGCTGTGGGTGGCGGGCGCGGCCGGCCTCGGAATCGCGCTGCCGTCGGTCGACTATCTGGCCGCGCTGGCCGTCATCCTCGCGTCGGGTGCGGCGGCCGCCACGCAGGTCGGCGCGCTGCTGATGTTCAACGCCGTGGCCTTCGCCCTGGTGGAGATTCCTCTGGTGGTCTACCTGTTGGCGCCCCAAGCGACCCGCGACTCGATGGCGGCGCTGCACACCTGGATCCGGTCGCGCCGCCGCATCGAGGTCACCGCCCTGCTGGCCGCCGTCGGGTGCATCCTGCTGGCGGTCGGGCTCACGGGATTGTGACGGCCGCCAACGCGTCGGCCCGGCGCAACGCGTACGTCTCGGCCGAAACCAGCAGAGCCGCCAGTCGTTTCACGACCCGGCTGCCTTCGCGGGGTCCTCGATGATGTGATACGCGGGGTCGACCATCGCCATCGGTTGGGTGCCGCTCTGCCGGGGCTTGCCGGTGATCCGCAGCAGCTGACCGGGCTGGATGTCGGCGCCGCCGCGCCCGTGCCGGAATGTCACGCAGATCTCGCCGCTGTTGTCGCCGACGACGACGCGCCGGACGGTGTGCCTGCGTTCGTTGACGTCCTCGACTTCGTTGACCCGCCCCTCAAAGGTGGCGCGCTGCCCCGGAATCAAGCCCCCGACGGTGATCACCGACGCCGACCGATCGGGGTGTTCGTAGGCTTCGACTTCCTGTTCCTCGTCCCTCGAGACCCACGCCTCGATCTTATCGAGCTCGCGGGAGATTCGTTGCTCGAACCCGTCGGGGTAGGCCTCCTTGATGCGGGAGTCGACGTCGTAGGGAACGATCGTCGCCGCGGCGTCCGGGATCAGGCTGACCGCCCGGGCCACCTTGTCGGCGGTGCGGTCGTGCAGCAGGCGCCCCAACAGCGGGGCATAGGTCCGGCGCGGCAGCAGCACGGTGACGTTGGTGTTCCGGTGTTCGTCGCGCGCCTTGGCGACCAGCACCTGCGCGGCGCGCGTGACCCGGCGGTCCGGGCAGTCGACCACCCGCAGCGGGGTGTCGAGATCGAAGTCGTCCCAACGCTTTCGCAACGCCTTCGCGTGGGCGTCGTCCACCATGAAGTGCACCGCGACCAATTCGTCGGCGCGCAGCCCCCTGCCATAGCGCAGCGCCTCGATGACCGCGAGGTCGAGGGAGTTCACGAACACGAACACCTTGTGCCGGGCATACTTGACCAATTCGGGGCGGTCGGTGCGGAACATCTCGAGGATGGCCGCCTCGGCGCGGTACTCCCGGTTCAGCCGCATCAGCACGAACACCAGCACCGGAAAGACCACGACCACCAGCCACGCGCCCTCGGTGAACTTCGCCACCGCGAAGATGCCCACCACGATGGTCGACAGGATGGCCGAGGACAGGTTGATCGCGAGCCGGCGCCGCCACCCCGGTTCCCGTTGGGTGAGATGGTGTTTGGTCATCCCATAGCCGGCCATCGAGAAGCCGGTGAACACGCCGATCGCGTAGAACGGGACGAGCGCCGTGACCGACCCGCCCGTCGCCAGCAGCAGCACGACCGACAGTCCGGTGAGCGCGATGATGCCGTTCGAAAACACCAGCCGGTGGCCGCGTTTCATCAGCTGGCGCGGCAGGAAGCGGTCTTCGGCGACGAAGCTCGCCAGGGCGGGGAACCCGTTGAAACTGGTGTTGGCGCCGGTGAACAGGATGGCCGCGGTCGACGCCTGGACCATGATGTAGAGGACGTTGCCAATCGTGCCTTTGCCGAAAACCGCGCGGGCAACCTGCGACAGCACCGACGGATATCCGGCCTCGAACGGCGTTGCGTGGGTGACGAACGTCAGGTAGGCGACGCCGGCCAGCAAGAATCCGAGTATGCACGCCATGATGGTGAGCACCCGGCGGGCGTTGCGTCCCTGCGGTTTACGGAAGACGTTGACCGTGTTGGAGATCGCCTCGACCCCCGTCAGCGACGAACCGCCGTTGGCGAACGCGCGCAGCAATACCAGCACCGTCGCGCCCATCACCAGCCCGTCCCCCTGATGAACCGGCACCGCCCCCGCGATGTGCTGGGCGTCGTAAGTCGGTAAACCCCAGAATATTTCGCGGATGACGCCGACCACGATCGTCAGCGTGATCATGCTGACGAACAGGTATGTCGGGGCCGCGAATTGCACGCCGGCCTCCCGCAATCCGCGCAGGTTCAAATAGCAGATGACCAGCACCACGCCGACGGTGATCGCCAGGCTGTAGGGGCCCAGCGCCGGTATGGCCGACGCCACCGCGACCGTCCCCGCCGCCGCCTGCACCGCCACGGTGACCACATAGTCGATCAACAGCGCCGCGGCGGCGACCTGCGCCACCTTGGGTCCGAAATTCTCGCGCGCCACGATATAGGAACCGCCCGCCCGCGTGTAGGCCATGACGACCTGCCGGTACGACGCGGCCACCAACACCAGGATCACCAAAATCGCGGCGTTGATCGGCAGCAGCAAGGCGAAGGCCGCCAGCCCGGCGTTGGGCAGCAGCTCGATCAGGATCTGTTCGGTGCCGTAGGCGGTGGACGAGATCGCATCCGGGGAAAGCGCGCCGAGCGCAATCCCGTTGGACAACTTCTCCGTGGACAGACTCTCGGTGATCAGCGGCTTCCCGAGAAACACGCGCTTGGCGATGTCCCCGACCGACGTCGGGATCGGGACCTTGCTCGTCGAAGTTGTCACGACCTGCATTCTGCCGCCCGGCCGGTCCGCGCGGCGGGCGGACGGGCTAAGTCAGCCGCGAGACCGCCGCGGCGATGCGCTCGTCGGTGGCGGTCAACGCGACCCGCACGTGCCGGGCACCGCCCGGGCCGTAGAAGTCGCCGGGCGCCACCAGGATGCCGAGGGAGGCGAGCCGCGAGACGCTGTCCCGGCACGGCTCGCCGCAGGTGGCCCAGAGATAGAGGCCGGCCTCGGAATGGTCGACGGCGAAACCGGCCGAGCGCAGCGCGGGCAACAGGGCGGCGCGCCGCCGTTCGTACCGCTCGCGCTGCACCCGCTCGTGGTCGTCGTCGTCGAGCGCGGCAACCATGGCGGCCTGCACCGGCGTCGGCACGATCATCCCGGCGTGTTTGCGCACGGCGAGCAGCTCGCCGACCAGCGCCGGGTCCCCCGCGACCAGGCCGGCCCGATAACCGGCCAGCGACGAGCTCTTCGACAGCGAGTGGATCGCGAGCAGCCCGGTATGGTCGCCGTCGCACACCGAGGGATGCAGCACCGACAGCGGTTCGGCCTCCCAGCCCAGGCCCAGGTAGCACTCGTCGGAGGCGACGATCACCCCCCGCTCGCGCGCCCATCCGACGACCTTGCGCAGGTGGTCGACGCCCAGCACCCGCCCAGTCGGGTTGCTCGGCGAGTTCAGGTAGAACAGCGCCGGGGATTGCGGGCCCACCTGGGTCAGCGAGTCGGCGCGTAGCACCGGGGCCCCGGCCAGCCGCGCGCCCACGTCATACGTCGGGTAGGCCAGCTCCGGCACCACGATCAGGGCCTCGCGGCCCAGGCCCAGCAGCGTCGGCAGCCAGGCGATGAGTTCCTTGCTGCCGATCACCGGCAGCACGGCCGCCTCGGTCAGCCCTGTGATCCCGAAACGGCGGGCCAGCGCGGCGACCGCCGATTCGCGCAGTCGCGCCGTGCCGGCGGTGGCGGGGTACCCGGGGGCCGAGCTGGCGGCCGCCAGCGCCTCCCGGATCAGCGGCGCAACCGGGTCTACCGGGGTGCCGACGGACAGGTCGACGATTCCGTCCGGATGCGCCGCGGCCCGCGCCTTCGCGTCGGCCAGCGTGTCCCAGGGAAACTCCGGCAGGGACGCCGACACCGTTCCGCTCAGTCGCCCTCGCCCTGGGGTGGCAGGTCCTTGACGACCTGCGGGTCGTTCTCGGTCAGGCCGACCTTCGCGGCGCCACCCGGCGACCCCAGCTCAGCAAAGAAGTCGGCGTTGATCTGTGTGTACTGGCTCCACTGCTCCGGCACGTCGTCTTCGTAATAGATCGCTTCGACGGGGCAGACCGGCTCACAGGCGCCACAGTCAACGCACTCATCGGGGTGGATGTACAGCATCCGGGCACCCTCATAGATGCAGTCGACCGGGCACTCCTCGATGCATGCCTTGTCCTTGATGTCGACGCAGGGTTCGGCGATCGTGTACGTCACAGACATCTCCTCCATGTACTGCGTGTGGGCTGCGGTTCGGCTCGCCGCGGCGCTCCGGCCACGTCAGCGCAAGCGTTCGGTTACTGATACTAGACGTTGCACATACACGTCAACCACTCGGCACCCCGGCGGTTCGCTGACGTGTCGGGGCCGGGCCGGGTGCGGCGGCCCCTGCGGGATTTCACCGAGGGCGAACACCCACGTATAACGCCCTGACCTGCGCATAGTTACGATTAGAACTTCCTGTGCGATAACGCTTGCGATAGAAGATTGCTCACGGGGCCTGGTAGCCTCGACCGCAGACGGCAACCGTTGGGCAATGTCGTCGCCGTTTATCGACGGTGCATTGAAATGGGGAAGGTCCACAAAATGGTGAAGCTGTCGTTGACCAAACTGGCCGCTGTTGCTGGGGGTGTTGCTTTTGCGTTGACCGCCGGCTCCGGGATCGCATCCGCCGATCCGCTGGATCCGGTCATCAACACGACGTGCAACTACGGGCAGGTGATGGCCGCGCTGAACGCGACGGATCCGGCTGCTGCGGCGCAGTTGACCGCGTCGCCGATCGCGGTGAGTTACTTGAACCAGTTCCTGGCCTCGCCGCCGCCGAAGCGCCTGCAGATGGCCCACCAGATCCAGGCCATGCCGCAGGCCGCCCCGTACTTCAACGACGTTTTGTCGGTTGCCGGCAGCTGCAACAACTACTGAGCGCGCCAGCGCGTCAGTAGCCGCTGAGCAGTCGGCGCACCTGGCCCAGTAGTTCGGGCCCGACGTCGCTGCAAATCCGCGAGGGGTTTCCGGGTCGCCGACCCCAGAGCAGCAAAACCCTTGCGGCGGAGTCGGTTTCGAGAGTGGCCGGGCCTTCGGGCCCGGCCATTCCGATTGAGGTCTTTTCGGCGTCGGCGGTGAGCACCACGTCGTCGCTGCCGAAGACCCGCAACCGCGCCTCGATTCGCTCGCCCGGTTGCAGCGTCTTGGCGCCCTTGGCGAGCAGCGGGCGTCCCACCGCGACGACGCTGTGCGTCGTCATCCAGGGCTCGGCAAGCTGGGCGGCGAACCCGGTGTCGCCGTCGCCCGTGATGTCCCAGCCGTGCAGGACGAGTTCCTCGCGCATGTGCTCGGCGAACCAGGGCACCTTCATGGTGCGCCCGGTCCAGGCGACGTCCGTGTCGGCGGGAACGCTCTCGGCGGCGGCCGCGACCTCGTTCAGCGTGGCCATCCGGTCGTGCAGCGCGTCCCAGAGATCCGCGTCGTTCATGGCGCGCAGGGGGGCCTCCCGTTCCTCGAAGCCGCGGGTGCCGACGGGTTCGCCCTCGAGGTGGGCTCCCAGCACCCGGGCGAGCTCCTCGGCGTTTCCGGCCTGATGGATGACGATGTCGCGCACGGTCCACGCTTCGCACCAGGTGCCGGCGTCGGGTCGGCGCTGCTGCACCGCGTCTAGGAAGGGCTGCCACTCCGGGAATCGGTCTTGATCGATGTGTCGCTTCACGGCCTCCGGTATACCCGCGGCGACCGACACGTAGTCGTTGGCGAGCGCGCGCAAAATGCCGCCCTTCCCGGCGTGTCGCCGTACAAACGCGCGCCCTCGCGGCAGGACCTATGCGGCGAGCGGGGCGTACGTGGTGGTGCGCTGGCGCGCCGGGCGGCCGATGCCCTCGGCGATCGCGGCCAGCTCCGCCGCGGTCTTCGACGACCCGTGTTCGGACCCGGCCATCCGCGAGATGGTCTCCTCCATCAGCGTCCCGCCCAGGTCGTTGGCGCCGCCGTTGAGCATCACCCGCGTGCGTTCGACCCCGAGCTTGACCCAGCTGGTCTGAATGTGGGAAATGCGGCCGTGCAACATGATTCGCGCCAGCGCGTGCACCGCCCGGTTGTCCCGGTGGCTGGGGCCCGGCCGCGCCGCGCCGGCCAGGTACAGCGGCGAGTTCTGGTGCACGAACGGCAACGGGACGAACTCGGTGAAACCGCCGGTGCGGTCCTGGATGTCCCGCAGCACGTTGAGGTGGCCCACCCAGTGCCGCGGGGTGTCGACGTGGCCGTACATCATCGTCGACGACGATCGCAGGCCCACCTCGTGCGCGGTGCTGACGATCTCGATCCACAACGAGGTGGGCAGCTTGCCCTTGGTGAGCACCCAGCGCACCTCGTCGTCCAGGATCTCCGCGGCGGTGCCGGGGATGGTGTCCAGGCCGGCCTCGCGCAGGCTGATCAGCCACTCGCGAATGCTCAACCCGCTTTTGGTCACACCGTTGGCGATCTCCATCGGCGAGAAGGCGTGCACGTGCATCGAGGGCACCCGGGCCTTGACGGCGCGCACCAGGTCGGCGTACCCGGTCACCGGCAGTTCGGGGTCGATCCCGCCCTGCATGCACACCTCGGTGGCACCCTCGACGTGCGCCTCCCAGGCGCGGTCGGCCACCTCCTCGGTGGACAGCGAATAGGCGTCGGCGTCGCCCTTGCGCTGGGCGAACGCGCAGAAGCGGCAGCCCGTGTAGCAGATGTTGGTGAAGTTGATGTTGCGGTTCACCACAAAGGTCACGTCGTCGCCGACGGCGTCGCGGCGCAGCGAATCGGCCAGCGCGGCAACCGCTTCCAGCGCCGGGCCCTCGGCGGTCGCCAGCGCGAGATACTCGTCGTCGGTGCACCCCGCGGGGTCGCGTTCGGCCGAGCGCAGTGCGGCGAGCACGTCGGTGTCTAGGCGTTCTGGCGCTTTGGCGCCCTGCGCCGCCAGCTCGTGCACGTGCGCGCGGATCGATTCCCAATCGCCGAACGCGCTGTCGAGGTCGCTGCGGGCCGCGGTGTTGCGGCCTTCGGTGTCGATCGCCGCATTGAGGTCGACCCGGCCGGCGGACTCCACGTCGTCGGGCTCCTGCCAGGGCATGCCCACCGGGTTGACGTCGCGGGCCAGGCCGGTCGCCGGGTCGGCCAGCGCAAGAACGTGTCCGCGCACCCGCGGGTCGATCCACGCCGCGCCGGCCTGGACGTACTTGGGTTGCGCGGTCAGCCGCTGCACCAGGTCATACCCGCCCTCGGCTGTGACCGCGGCCAGCTCGTCCAAGGCGGGCCAGGGACGTTCGGGATTGACATGGTCGGGCGTCAGCGGCGAGACGCCGCCCCAGTCGTCGACCCCGGCGCGGATCAGCGCCAGGCACTCCTCGCGCGACACCAGGTTGGGCGGCGCCTGGATGCGCATGCCCGGACCGAGCACCAGCCGCGCGACCGCCACCGTCGCCAGGTAGTCCTCGATCCCGGCGTCGGGGAACGCCGCCATCGCGGTGTGCTCCTTGGCCCGGAAGTTCTGCACGATCACTTCCTGAACGTGCCCGAACTCCTTGTGCGACTTGCGAATCGCGTGCAGGGTGTCTGCGCGTTCGGCCAGCGTTTCGCCGATGCCGACCAGCAGCCCGGTGGTGAACGGAATGGACAACCGCCCGGCGTCGGTCAGGGTGCGCAGCCGAACTGCCGGGTCCTTGTCCGGGCTGCCGTAGTGCGCAAGCCCTTTCGTCTCGAAGAGCCGCCGCGACGTCGTCTCGAGCATCATGCCCATCGACGGCGCCACCGGCTTGAGGCGCGACAACTCCGACCAGCTCATCACGCCGGGGTTCAGGTGCGGCAGCAGCCCGGTTTCCTCGAGGACCCGGATCGCCATCGCCCGCACGTAGGACAGCGTCGAGTCGTAGCCGCGTTGGGCGAGCCACTCACGCGCCTCCGGCCACCGGTCCTCCGGCCGGTCGCCGAGGGTGAATAGCGCTTCCTTGCAACCGAGTTCGGCCCCGCGACGGGCGAGGTCGAGTATCTCGTCGGGCTCCAGGTACATGCCGGCGCCCCGCGCGCGCAGCTTGCCCGGGACGGTGACGAACGTGCAGTAGTGGCAGCTGTCGCGGCACAGGTGGGTGACGGGGACGAACACCTTGCGCGAATAGCTGATCGGCAGCCGGCCGCCCGGCCCGCGCCGCCCCGCCGACTCGAGGCCCGCGTCGCGCACGCGAGCCGCGCTCGCGCACAGATCGGCGAGGTCGTCGCCGCGCGCGGTCATGGCGACGGCCGCCTCCTCGACGTTGAGCGCGACCCCGTCCCTGGCTCGCCGCAAAACGCGCCGCAGTGCCGACGCGCTGGCCTTCGGCGGAACGACGGGGCTAGGCAGCGCGGTGGGCGCCGGAGGCTCCGGTGTCAGTGGCACGTTGGTGTAACTTCCCCACGCTCGAATTTCATCCGCTCGGCCCAACCTGTGCAGCTCTGGGGCGGCGGTGCCATATGCGCAACAGTAGCGCCAGGCTCCCGCCAGCCTGCGGTCGACATCCCGGCGTCGCGGCCCCCGCGCGGGGCTCCCTTACTTAAGTGTTTGACGAACTTGCCCGCCGGCCAGCGGCGATCGAGATAGCATCCGTCGTATCCCGGGAGGTACCGAATGTCGTTCCTATTCGCCACCCCGGAGGCGCTGGCGGCAGCGGCTTCGGACTTGGCTGGCATTGGTTCGACCATCAACAGCGCCAGCGCAGCGGCGGCGGCCCCGACATCCGCGGTCGCGGCCTCGGCGGCCGATGCCGTGTCGGCCCAGGTCGCGGCGTTCCTATCCGAGCACGGGCTCGGATATCAGCAGTTCAGCGCGCAGATCGCGCAGTTTCACGAGCAATTTGTCCAGACCCTGAGCTCCGGCGCGAACGCGTTCGCGGCGGCTGAGTCCGGTGCCGCGCAGAACCTCGCCGGTGCGGTGAACGCGCCCGCCGCGGCGCTGCCCGGCGCCGCGCAGAGCCTCGCCAGCGCGGTGAACGCGCCCGCCGCGTCCCTGCTTGGCGGCGGTGGCGGCGGCGTCGCGGGCGTCGTCGGCGGCGCCGTGGCCAATGCGGTGAACCGCGTGGAGAGCGTCGTGGCCGGCTCCAACTTCCTGGGCAGCGCCGGACTGGTGGGCGGGGGCGGTGTCGCCGGCATGGTCGGCGGCGGCCTGTCCGCCGCGGTGAACCAGGTCGAGAGCGTGGTGGCCGGCTCCAATTTCCTGGGCGGCGCCGGCCTGCTGGGCTCCGGTTTACCGGGTGGGCTTTCGGCGCTCGCCGGTGAAGCCGGCGCGCTGTTGCCGACCGGCGGCATCCGCGCCCTCACCGCGGCCAGCGCGCTCGTCACACCGGCCGCCATGACCAACGCCGCGGTCGTGCCGGCGGCGTCCGGGTCGATCGGTGACGCCATCAAGGCCGGGTACCTACTCGCCGAGCCGTATGTGCAGTACGGTTTCGACCTCGCCGCGTACGCGGTCGGTTACCTGCCCTACGTCGGCTGGCTGGCCCCCCAGATCTATTTCTTCTACGACCTTTTCGAGCCCATGGTGCAGGCCGGCCTGTTCAACACCATCGACTGGCTGCAAGGCAGCATCAACTTCGCGCAAGGGCTGGCCAACTTCTGGGATGCCACCACGGCGTCGATCAACCAGTTCATCAACACCGAGATCTACTGGGCGCTCAGCTTCCTCCCGCCGCTGCCGCCGTTGCCGCCGTTTTTCCCGTAACCCGGGTCGTCAGCCGCGCAGGCCGCGCCGGAACAGCACCCACACCGGGGGCGCGACACCTAGCGCGATCAGGACCAGGGCCCCGTACGCCATCAGTCCCCGCCCGCCCAGGATCACGTCGTCGCCGGGACCGCCCATGCTCAGCACGGCGACCGTCAGCAGCCACGTCCACAACGGCAGCGCGGCCACCCGTGCGGAGCGGGTCCACAGGCCGGCGGCCCACACCAGTGCCGCGTTGACGAGCCCGCTCACCAACGCACTGATGGGGAACGGAATCGAACCTATATAGGAAGGAAGCAGCATCGCGCCGGCCAGTGCCGAGAGGATCCCGTCCACAGCCAGCAGCGCCAAAACGACGAAACGAATCGCGGGATCCGTGGCGCCACCGTCCTGGATGGACGCGGCGCGTGGCTTGGTTTCGGTCAGGTCGGGACGCTGTCGACGTTGGCGAGTATCGAGCCGATCACCCACTGCAGACTGTCGAGCCGGTCCTGCCAATGCTGCATGTTCGGGTCCAGGTCGGGGTCCATGCGAATTCCTTCCGTGGCTGCCTGTTTCGCAGCCTACCGCGTTGCGGCCGCGGTCAAACCGAGTCCCGCGAGCAGGTCCGTCTCCCATCCGCGCCCGTCGCGCTCCCCCGCGGAGCCTTCCACCAGCACGTAGTGCTCGTCGGGCAGGATGGGCAGCGCGAAGTTGTTCGACAGCGCGAGGGCGCGGGCCGTCGGGCCGACGACGAGCTGGGTTTCGTGGGCGGCCAGGGCGGCGATCTTCGCCGCGAGCGCATCCGGGGCGGCCTGCACGACGGCGTCGATGTCGGCATCGGCGTAGCCGAAGTCGAACTCCTCTTGCGGCGGGACCATCCAGTCGGGCAGCAGGTCTTTCCGATCGAGCTCCCGCCAACCGGCCTGGAACGCGCTCGCGGCCAGGACCGTCCAGTAGAACTTGGGCACCGCCCAGGGCTCGCCGGGGTAGTCGTCGGTGGCGGCGGCGGCGACCGCGGCGGTCGTGACGGTGTGGGTGTGGATGTGGTCGGGATGGCCGTAGCCGCCGTTGGGGTCGTAGGTCACGACGACGTGGGGGCGCTGCTCGCGGATGACGGCGACCAACGCGCCGACGGCCTCGCGTTCGTCGGCGTCGATGAACCTCTGGCGACCCCGCGGCGGGGTGCCCTCCATCCCCGAGTCACGCCAGCGGCCCGCGCCCCCCAGATAGTGGGGCGCGTCGACGCCCAGCGCCCGCAACGCGGCCGTGAGCTCGCCGATCCGGTAGCCGCCCAGTTGGTCCGCGCGGTCGACGGCGAGCCCGGCCCATCGGTCGCCGATGACCTCGCCCTCCTCACCGAGCGTGCAGGTGACGACGCGGACGTCCGCCCCGCGGGCGGTGTAATGCGCGATGGTGGCGCCGTTGGCGAGGCTCTCGTCATCTGGATGCGCGTGGACGAACAGCAGCCGTGGAGTCTCGGGCATGCAGGCACCCTACCCCCGTCTCGCCGAGGCTCGGCGAATAGGAACGCGGGCGGCTACTATCGAGAAATGCCGCAGCTAACCCAGGGCCGGAGCAGCGTCCGGAGCCGCCGTCGTGGCGAGGTGCTGGAACGTGCGCTCTACGAGGCGACGCTGGTCGAGTTGGCCGAAGTCGGCTACGGCGGGCTGACGATGGAGGGCATCGCGGCGCGTGCGCACACCGGCAAGGCGGCGCTGTACCGGCGCTGGTGCAGCAAGCACGACCTGGTGCACGCCGCCCTGGTCTACGCGCTGCCGCCGACGCCCGAGCCGCGCTCCGGCCGGTCGGCCAGGGAGAACCTGCTGACGATGTTCACCTTGCACCGCGACATGTTGGCGGGAAAGACCACCTTTCCCGGCATGTACGTCGTGCAGCAGCTGCTGCACGAACCGGAGATGCGCACCATCTTCGCCGACGCCGTGGTGGCCCCGCGCCTGAAGGTAATCGAATCGATCCTGCAGGCCGCCGTCGAGGACGGCGATCTCGACCCCGCCACGATCACGCCGCTGACCGCGCGCGTCGGACCGGCGTTGATCAACCAACACTTCCTGCTCACCGGGGAACCGCCGAACCGGCGCGAACTGGCGCTGGTGGTCGACACGGTGATCCCGCCGCGGGCGGCTCCTCAGACCTAGGCCGTGAAAAGTCCGGCGAAGTCCGCGCCGGCGGCCAGGGTCTGGTCGAAGATGCCCTCGAGCCCGCCGATGTTGCCGCCGTTGAACACCTGCGCACCGGTACCGGTCAGGACCGTGCCGACCGCCGGGTACTGCACACCGCCCAAGAAGCTGTTGATCGTTTGCTCGCCGGTGAGCAGGAACAGGTTCGGGACGTTGAAGAGCCGGTTCAGCCCGCCGTTGAAGGCGGTGTTGGTCCCGAATGTCGCTGTCTCCCAAGCCAGTTCGTTGTTCAGCAGGTTGGCGTTCAAGCCCGCCTCCGAGGTGATCAGGTTGTCCAGGAAGTTGATCTGACCTGACGCCAGCCCTTGCAAACCCGCGGTCGGCGCCGCCACCAACGCCACGCCCAACCCCGTGGTGGGCAGGCCGGCGAACAGCGATCCGTTCAGCGCCGCGTTCAACGACGCTTGCAAGCCCGCCGCGTTGATCCCCGCTGTCAACGCGGCCTGGAGGGATCCGTTGCCGGTCAACGAGGTCGCCACCCCGCTGATGACGCTGAGATCCCACAGGAACTTGGTGTCCACGGCGCCCAGGAACCCACCGAGCGTGCCGCCGGCGATCAGGTTGGCCGGGGCGCCGACGGCGAGGCTGGCGAGGATGGCGCCGCCGGTCGGGAGTTGGGCACCCAACAGGCTGTCGAAGGTCACCTCGCCGGTGCCCAGCACCGTGTTCCAGAAGTTGAAGAAGGTGTCGAGCATGCCACCGACGGCACCGGTGCCGCCGAAGACGGCCGTCTCCAGCGCGGTCTCCTGTGCGACCAGGGCCGCGTTGAGGCCGAGCTCGTTGGAGATCAGGGCGGTGTTGAAGCCGACCTCCATCGCCTGCAGCTGGGTCAGGAACGCGGGCACGTTGGGCGCCGTCAGCAGCACCTGCCACGGCGCGACCAAGTTGGCCAACAGCGTGGGAAGCCCGGCGAGCCCGAGGCTGAGGCCGCCGTTCAAGGCGAGGTTCAGCTGAGCGCTGAGCCCGTTGAGCCCGGCCATGATGTTCACGCCCAGGCTGGGGCTCAAGCCGAGCGCGCCGCCCAGCGCGTTGAGCGCGACGGTCAGGTTGGCCGGCAGGGTGAGGCCGCCCGACAGGGCCGGCAGCTCGGCGCTGAGGTTGGCGAGCAGCGACCCTCCGGTTTGCAAGGCGCCGGACAGGGCGGCGCCGAGGCCCGACAGGCTGCCGCCGAAGCCGCCCGAGAGCGCGGCGTTGATGGCACCGTTCAGCCCCGCGAGTCCGCCGGTGATGCTGGCCTGCAGTCCGGGGAACCCGGCGGTCAGGCTCGTCACCAGCGCACCGCCGGTCTGGGCCAATCCGGACAGCCCGCTGCCGATGTCCGCCGCCAGGGTGGCGCCGAGTGGCCCGAGGCCCGAAAGGCCGCCGCCGAGGCCAGCCGAGAGAGCGGCGTTGATCGAGGCGCTCAGGCCGCCAAGCCCGCCGCTCAGGCTGGCCATGAGGCCCGGCAACGCGAGGCTCAGTCCGCCGGCCAGCCCGGCGCCGAGGTTCGCCGCCAGCGTGTTGCCGGCCTGGATCAAGCTCGAGAGGCCGGTGTTGAAGCCGGTCGCCAAGGCCGCACCGAGCGGCACCAGGCCCGAAAGGCCGCCGTTCAAACTGCCCGACAACGCAGCATTGAGGGAGGCGTTCAGCCCCGACAGGCCGCCGCTCAGGCTGGCCTGCAGCCCGGGCAGCGCGGCGTTGAAGCCGCCTGCCAGCCCCGACAGCCCGGTGCCGATGTTCGTCGCGATCGCGCCGCCGGTCTGCGCCAGTGCCGTCAGCCCGCCGTTCACGTTGGTCGCGATCGCGGCCCCGAGCGGCGCCAGGCCGCCCAGGCTGCCGCCCAAGCCCAAGTTGCCCGACAGGGCGGCGTTGACCGAAAGCCCGATCGCGTTGATGTCGGCGCTGAGGCTGGCCGCCAGCCCCGAGATCCCAGCGCTAAAGTCGATGCCGAGCGCGGGCACCGCGCTCGCCAGAGTCTGCACGACGTTCACCTCGGCGGCCGCATAGGCGCCCGCCCCCGCGCTCAAAGTTTGAACGAACTGCTGGTGGAATACCGCGGCCTGCGCGCTGAGTTGCTGGTAGCCAGCGGCGTGCGAGGAGAACAATGCGGCAATTTCCGCCGAAACTTCATCGGCGGCCGCGGGCAGCAGTCCCGTCGTCGCCACCGCGGCCGCGGTGTTCGCCGAACCGATGGCGGCCGCAAGGTTCGCCAAATCCGTTGCGGCATCGGCAATCAGCTCTGGTGCTGCGATGAGAAATGACACTTCGACCTCCCCGATTCCACCCCACGTGACCGCTGGCGACTGTTTTCCCGAGCAGCCGTTCAACGATGGCCGCAGCGTATCGAAATGGTGTTGTGAAAACGTTTGTTTGCACGAACTGGCTTTGCAGGTATTGAATTCGGCGACCCGTAATTAATTCGTTACCTTTTTTGGGACGGCGGTATTAGATACCCATTTTTTGGGAAATGATTGTTTTCAATACCAAAAAAATGGCGCCTACGGCCCGGTTTTTAGCCATTGGCCGGCGTCTCCGACGATGCCGACGGGGACCGCGCCGGACAGGCTGACGTTTTGAACGCTGGGGCCCGCCGCGACGATCGTCGTGTCTTGCAGGATCGGCAGCACCGTGGACATGTTCCACAGCCGCGGCTCGACCGCGGTGATCACGTCGTTGATGCTCTTGGTGCCGTTCAGCGCGGCGTCGATGTTCGACTGGATGCTGCGGTCGCAGATGCCGGTGAGGTTCGACGGCGCCTGCACCAGGGCCCCGGGCTCCGGTGGGCGGCTGGGCGGTGCCGACGTCGGCGTCGTGACGGTGGTCGCGGGCGCGGTGGACGGCGTGGGCCCGGCCGCGGGGGTGGTCGTGGCCACGTTCGAGGTCGGGACCGTCGTCGTCTGCAGCGCGGGGCAGCCGTAGCGCGAGGCCAGCAGCGTCGCCAGATTCCCCCCGGCCCGGTGCCAGCCGACGATCGCGTCGACAGAGTTGTTGTTCAGCGCGTCGCGGTACAGCGTCACCGGGTCCAGCGCCAGCACCGTCGCCGCGATGCCGACGTTGCGCAGCTGGTCGGCGGCGGTGTTGGCCACCGCGACGGAGGTCGGGTCGTTCGCCGCCACCCCGATGATCAGCGACAGCTGCTGGCCGTCCTTGCTGATGCGGCCGCGGGTGACCTCCGGCGGCCCGGTGCTCGCGGGGGTCGGCGCCGGAGACGTCGACGTGTTGGGTTCGACCTTGTATCCGGAGCTCTCCAACAACGCCAGCGCGGCGGGCGTGGTCATCGCGGGCGGCGCGGTCGGCTCGTAGCCGGGGTCGCTCGGCGAGCGGATCTGGGCCTGGTCCAGCGTGACCGTGTTGTCGCTGCCCGCGCCGACGGCCGCCAGCAGATCGACGTCGAGCAGGCCCAGGATCGCCTTGCGGACCTGAGTGTCGGACAGCTTGGACTCGTTGGCGCGCAGCGTCAGCTGCATGACCCGCGGCGTCACGATCCGCGCGGTGCGCACGTCCGGGATGGCCGACAGCTGCGCGAAGGCCGCGGAGCCGCCGTGCACCTGGGCGACCTGGGTGTCGCCGTTGCGCACGGAATCGGCCAAGGCGGCCGGCGCGCCGGCCCGGCGGAACAGGATCAGTGCGGGCTTGGCCGGCGGTCCCCAGTAGCGGTCGTTGCGGGCGATCAGGATCTCGTCGCGCTGCGGGTCGATGCTCTCGACCCGGAACTGGCCACCGGTGACCGGCAGGGCCCGTGCCAACCCGGCCGCGAAGCCGCCCGGCACGTCCTTGACAATGTGGGCCGGCAGGATGTTGCTGAACAGCTCTTTCCACGCCGGATACGGCTGCGCGAACGTGACCACGGCCTGCTTGCCGCCCTCAAGCGACTGCACCCCGGTGATGAGGTCGTATCCGGCCGGATCGACGACCCCAGGCTGGCTGACCATTTGGCGCCACAGGTACCAGAAGTCGTCGGCGGCGATGGGCGCGTTGTCGGTCCACTGCGCCTCGGGCCGGATCTTGTAGGTCACGGTGAACGGGTTTTGGTTGGTCACGTCCGCGGACACCAACAGGGTCGGGTCCATCTCCCAGCGCGATCCCGTCGGCGTGGCGGGATCCGGCACCGGCCGAAACGCGCTGGGCAACACCAGCGCGCTGATCGCCGCATTCACCGGCGACAGGTCCGACAGCAGGTGCGGGTTGAACCCGGCGCCGATCGAGTCGATGCCCATGATGATCTGGGTGGGCCGCTGCGGCGGCGGCGCCGAATTGTGCGGCGTGTCGGTGCTCTGCGGCGCCGGCGGCGGGTTGACCGTGCACGCCGCCAGCACCAGCCCGACCAGCGAGACCAGCACGCCGACCCGCAGGAACAGGCGGCTGGCTCGTCTCGGCACGCCCATCAGGGTATCGAGCAGCCGCTCAGCAACCCGGTCAACCACGCCCGTGACGCGGCCCGGCGCCAAGCCGCTAGCCTCGCGCCTTGGCCCGCGCCCGGCTGCGGGCCCGGGAGGTGGCGTCGAGCTCGACCTTGCGCACCCGCACGATCTCGGGGGTCACCTCCACGCATTCGTCGGGCGCGCAGAACTCCATGGCCCGTTCCAGGTCGAGCTCCAGCGGCTTGGCCAGCGTCTCGATGACGTCCGCGGTCGACGACCGCATGTTCGTCAGCTTCTTCTCGCGCGTCACGTTGATGTCGAGATCCTCTGGGCGCGGGTTGATTCCGACGACCATGCCCTCGTAGGTGTCCTGCCCCGGCTCGACGAAGAACTGGCCCCGGTCGGCGAGCTGGATGAGCGCGAACGGCGTGATGGTGCCCGACCGGTCGGAAACCAGCGAGCCGGTGTGGCGGGCCCGGATCTCCCCGGCCCATGGCCGGTAGCCGTCGAACACGGCGTTGGCGATGCCGGTGCCGCGGGTCAGGGTGAGGAAGTCGGTGCGGAAGCCGATCAGGCCGCGGCTGGGCACGACGAAATCCATCCGGACCCAGCCGGCCGCGTGGTTGGCCATCTCCTCCATGCGGCCCTTGCGGCCGGCCATCAATTGGGTGATCGCGCCGACGAATTCCTCGGGGCAATCGATCGTCATCGCCTCGAACGGCTCGTGCAGCTGACCGTCGATGGTCTTGGTGACCACCTGCGGCTTGCCGACGGTCAGTTCGAAGCCCTCGCGGCGCATCTGTTCGACCAGCACGGCCAGGGCGAGCTCGCCGCGGCCCTGCACCTCCCAGGCGTCTGGCCGGCCGATGTCGACCACCCGGATCGACACGTTGCCGACCAACTCGGTGTCCAGCCGGCTGCGGACCATCTGCGCGGTCAGCTTGTGGCCGGACACCTTGCCCGCCAGCGGCGAGGTGTTGGTGCCGACCGTCACCGAGATCGCCGGCTCGTCGACCGTGATGCGCGGCAGCGCGTGGGCGTGGTCGGGATCGGCCAGCGTGTCGCCGATCATGATCTCGGGGACGCCCGCCACCGCCACGATGTCGCCGGCGATCGCCTCGTCGGTGGGGCTGCGCTCGACGCCTTCGGTGGCCAGCAGCTCGGTGATCTTGGCGCTGGTGATCACCGGCACCCCGTCGACCTCGCGCATCCAGGCGACCTGCTGGCCCTTGCGCAGCTTGCCGTTGTAGATGCGGATCAGCGCGAGCCGGCCGAGGAACGCCGACGCGTCGAGGTTGGTCACCAACGCCTGCAGCGGCGCCTCGGGGTCGCCCGACGGGGGCGGGATGTGCTCCATCAACACGTCGAACAGCGGGTCGAGGTTGTCGCCGGCGGGCACCTCGCCGTCGGCCGGCTGCTCGGTGCTCGCGATCCCCGCCCGCCCGGACGCGTACAGGGTCGGCAGGCCCAGGGCGTGCTCGGCAGCCTTGGCCGCCTCGTCGTCGAGGTCCGACGCGACGTCGAGCAGCAGGTCGTGGCTGGCGTCGACGACCTCGGCGATGCGGGCGTCGGGCCGGTCAGTCTTGTTGACGACCAGGATGACCGGAAGATGCGCGGTCAGCGCCTTGCGCAGCACGAACCGGGTCTGCGGCAACGGGCCCTCGGAGGCGTCGACCAGCAGCAGGACGCCGTCCACCATGGACAGCCCGCGCTCCACCTCGCCGCCGAAGTCGGCGTGGCCGGGGGTGTCGATCACGTTGATGACCGTGACCGTCCCGTCGCTGTTGTGGCGGTGCACGGCGGTGTTCTTGGCCAGGATGGTGATGCCCTTTTCCTTTTCCAGGTCACCGCTGTCCATGATGCGTTCCTGGGTGTCGTCGCCGCGGTGGTGCAGCGCCCCGGACTGCCGCAGCATCGCGTCGACCAGGGTGGTTTTCCCGTGGTCGACGTGGGCGACTATGGCGACGTTGCGGAATGGCACGTCGGTGATTCTGGCAGCGGGGGCCTCAGATAGCGAACCGGCCGCTTGACCGCGTTGAGTGTGCGGTGGCGGCGTCGAGTGTGTAGTGGCGGCGCGTCGGGTCGGCGTGTCGTCACCGCCAGCGCACACAGCCCTACCAGCCGCGGCGGCGCGGCGCCGACCCGATCAGCTCGTCGGTGTCGGCCACGTCACGGCTGCGGTAGACGATGTAGGGGCGGAACAGGTAGCCGATCGGGGCGCTGAACGCGTGCACCAGCCGGGTGAACGGCCAGAGCGCGAACAACGCCAGCGCGATCGCCACGTGAATCTGGTAGTAGAACGCCGCGTGCGCCATCAGGTCGCCCCGCGGATCGAGGATCCAGATCGACCGGAACCAGACCGACACCTTCTGGCGGTAGTCGTGCAGCTCGCCGAAGTGGGTGGCGCCGGCCAGGGTGCAGCACAGCCCCGCCACCAGCGCGCAGCCGAGCACCGCGTACATCAGCTTGTCGTTGCGGGTGGTGGCCGCGAACACCGGCCCGTGGGTGCGCCGCCGGTAGATCAGCAGCCCGATGCCGACGATGGTCGCGAAGCCGGCGGGCACGCCGAGCACCAGCGCCTGCAGGTGATAGATGTGATCGCTCATCCCGACCGCCCGCGTCCAGGACTCCGGGACGAACAGGCCCATGACGTGGCCCATGATGACCGCCAGGCTGCCGAAGTGGAACAGCGGGCTGCCGATCGAGAGCAGTTTGGACTCGTAGAGTTGCGACGACCGCGTGGTCCAGCCGAACTTGTCGTAGCGGTAGCGCCACCAGGTGCCGACGGCGGCGGATGCCAGCGTGACATAGGGCACGTCGTCCCAGAAGATCTCGAGCAGCTTCATGTGCACCATCGTCAGGCCCCCTTGCTGCGCCTCGGCGGTACGGTCAACGTGAACGGTTGCAGCCCAACGGCTTCCGTGGGAGGGCCGGCTTGAGCCAGGCGCCCGGCCCGGCGCGCCTCCTGGTCGGTCGCGGCCGGCAGCGTCGCACAGACCGCCGCGACGGCGTGTTCGTAGGGCGACTCGATCTCGGCCAGGGCGCCGCGCAACACGTCGATCGGAATCCGGTGTGCCGTCAGCAATCGCCGCCCGGCGTCGGGGTCGACGGTGGCGGCGAATTCGAGCACGACGGGCAGGTGATCCGGCGCCTCGGAGCGGGGCGGTTCGACGCCCGCGTCGCGGTAGGCGGTGGCGAAGGCCAGCATTTCCCGGCCGCGGTTGCGGGTGTCCCCGGCGGTCCAGTACGTCAGGTACATGGTGGTGCGCCGGCGCATGTCGAAGGTCTCGACGTAGCGTGTCGCGGCCGCCATCGGTTCGAGGGCACGCAGGGCGGCGACGGTCCGGCCGAGCAGCGCGCCCGCCGGCCCGCCGGCATGGCTGCGCAGTTCGTCGACGGTTTCCAGCCGCTCGGGCAACCGGTCGTCCGGATAGGCCAGCAGCAGCGATGCCCCCTGCCACACCAGCCGGTCTCGCGTCACCCGGTTGCCCGACCGCTCCCGGACCTGGGCCAGCAGCCTCATCGCTGCCGTTCCTCGGGGAACATGCCCGCCAGAGCCTGGCGGCCGTCCCAGTTGAGCAGGTTCACCCGCCCCGATCGCTCCGCGTTGGTGTTCTCGCCGCGCTGACGTTGCTTGAGGGCGTGAAATGTCTCCACGGCGACCGGGACCGGGGTGCCGCTGCCCCCGCCGAACGGGCCGGCTTCATACATCCCCGGGCCGCCGTCGCCCGACAGCGAGCAGCCCATCTCCTCGAGGTCACGCGCCTGGGCGCTGACGGCCGTCGGAATGACGTATCGCTCTTCGTATTTCGCGATGGCCAGCAGCCGGTACATTTCGTAGATCTGTTCCTCGGTCATCCCCACCGAGTGCGGGATGTGCGGCTGGGTCTCGCGGCCGAGGTTGATGTCGCGCATGTAAGACCGCATCGCGGCCAGCCGCCGCAGCACGCCTTCGACGACGGAAGTGTCACCAGCGGTGAACAATTCGGCCAGGTATTGCATGGGGATGCGCAGCGCGTCCAGCGCGCCGAAAAGGTTGCCGAGGTCCTCGCCGTCGTGGCCGTCGCGGCTGACCGCGTCGACGACGGGCGACAGCGGCGGGATGTACCAGACCATCGGCATGGTCCGGTACTCCGGGTGCAGCGGCAGCGCCACCCGGTAGGTGTTGATCAGCGCGTACACCGGCGATCGCTGTGCCGCTTCGACCCACTCGTCGGAGATCCCGTCGGCCCGCGCGGCGGCGATCACCTCGGGGTCGTTGGGATCCAATAGGATCCGGCGCTGCGCCTCGTACAGGTCGGTGTCGTTTTCCACCGACGCCGCCTCGAGCACCCGGTCGACGTCGTAGAGCACCAGCCCGAGGTAGCGCAGCCGGCCCACGCAGGTTTCCGAACAGATCGTCGGCAGGCCAACCTCCATCCGCGGGTAGCACAACGTGCACTTCTCGGCCTTGCCCGTCTTGTGGTTGAAATACACCTTCTTGTAGGGGCATCCGGACACACACATGCGCCAGCCGCGGCAGCGGTCCTGGTCCACCAGCACGATGCCGTCCTCGCTGCGCTTGTACATCGCGCCCGACGGGCACGACGCCACGCAGGACGGGTTCAGGCAGTGCTCGCAGATCCGGGGCAGGTAGAACATGAAGGTCTCTTCGAGTTTGAGCTTGACCTCGTCGCTGACCTTCTTCAAAATTGGGTCCCCCGAGAGGATCTCGGGTGACCCCGCCAGGTTGTCGTCCCAGTTCGGCCCCCACGACACCTTCATCGGCTCGCCGCTGATCATGCTCCTCGGCGCGGCCGTGGGAAAGGTGTCACCCGCCGGCGCGGTGGTCAGGTTTTCGTAGTCGTAGGTCCACGGCTCGTAGTACTCGTCGATGGTGGGCAGCTTGGGGTTGGCGAAGATCCGCAACAGCTTGTGGATGCGGCCGCCGTCGCGCAGCCGCAGCCGGCCCTTTTTGTCGCGGATCCAGCCGCCGCGCCAACGCTCCTGGTCCTCGTAGGTGCGCGGATAGCCTTGCCCGGGACGGGTTTCGACGTTGTTGAACCACACGTACTCGGTGCCGGCGCGGTTGGTCCAGGCTTGCTTGCAGGTGACCGAGCAGGTGTGGCAGCCGATGCACTTGTCCAGGTTCATCACCATCGCCAGCTGCGCCATGACTTTCATCGTCAGTACGTCACTTCCTGGCCGCGGCGGCGCACCACCGTCACCTCGTCGCGTTGGTTGCCGGTCGGGCCCAGGTAGTTGAACCCGAACGAGTGCTGGCCGTAGCCGCCGGCGAGGTGGCTCGGCTTGATCCGCACCCGGGTCAGCGCGTTGTGGTTGCCGCCGCGCTTGTTGTTGGTCTCGGTGCGAGGGGTGTCCACGGTGCGTTCCTGGACGTGATAGACATACACCACGCCGTCGGGCATCCGGTGCGACACGATCGCCCGGCACACGTAGATGCCGTTGACGTTGACCGCCTCGACCCAATCGTTGTCGCGCACACCGATTTTCGCCGCGTCCCCGGGGCTCATCCACATCGTCGGCCCGCCGCGGGACAGCGACAGCATGTACAGGTTGTCCTGGTAGGTGGAGTGGAACGACCACTTCGAGTGTGGCGTCAGGTACCGGACCGTCAGCCCGATCCCGTCTTCGGTCGGCCCGAGCTCCGGCTGACCGAACAGCCGCGCCATGTCCAGCGGCGGGCGGAAGACCGGCAGGTGCTCACCGAGTTCCTCCACCCAGTCGTGGGCGAGGTAGAAGTGCATCCGCCCGGTCAGCGTGTGGAACGGTTTGAGGTTCTCGATGTTGATGGTGAACGGCGCATAGCGCCGGCCGCCGGTTTCGCTGCCCGACCACTCGGGGCTGGTGATCACGGGGACGGGGCGCGCCTGGGTGTCGGCGTAGGTGATGCGGCGCTCCTCGCTGCCCTCGGCCAGATGCGCCAGCCGCTGGCCCGTGCGCTTCTCCAGCTCGCGGAAGCCCTCGACGGCCAGCCGGCCATTCGTCGTCCCGGACAGCAGCAACAGCACGTCGGCCATCCGCTCCGCGCTGGTGACGGCCGGGCGGCCCGCCGCCACACCGGATTTCATCACGCCGAACTTGGCGGCCAGTTCCTCCACCTCACGGAACGGATGCACCGTGACGCCCTTGGTGGTGACGCCGAAGGTGTCGACGAGCGGCCCCAGGGTCAGCCACTTGTCGTAGACGGCGGCGTAGTCGCGTTCCACCACGGTGACTTTGGCCATCGTCCGCCCCGGTACCGGGGCGGAGCCGTCGTGCAGCCAATCCCGTTCGGTGCCATCGGGATAAGCCATTGCGTCGGGGGTGTCGTGTTGCAGCGCCGTGAGCACCACGTCGCTGCGGGTGCCCAGGTGATCCTTGGCCATCGCGCTGAAGGCGCGGGCGATGGCGCCAAAAGCGTCGTAGTCCGAACGGGTTTCCCACGGCGGGTCGGTGGCGGCGCTGAAGGCGTGCACGTAGGGGTGCATGTCGGTGCTGGACAGGTCGGCCTTCTCGTACCAGGTGGCCGCCGGCAGGACGACGTCGGAAACCAGTGTCGTCGAGGTCATCCGGAAGTCGATCGACATCATCAGGTCGAGCTTGCCCTCCGGGATGTCCCCGTCCCGCGCGGGCTCGGCCTGCGCGTTGGAATCGGTGCCCAGCAGATGCCGCAGGAAATACTCGCCGCCCTTGCCCGACGAGCCGATCAGGTTGGCGCGCCAGACGCTGAGCACCCGCGGCCAGTTGCCGGGGTTGTCCGGATCGGTCACGGCCAGCTTGAGCTTGCGCTCGCCCAGCTGCTCGGCGACGTACTCGGCGGCGTCGCGACCGGCGGCGCGCGCCTCGTCCGCGACGTCCAGGCTGGACCGGTCGAACTGCGGATAGAACGGGCTCCAGCCCATCGCCACCGACGAAGCGAGCAGGTCCATCGTGTGCTTTCCCGCGAACCTGCCGCGCCCCACCGGGCTGGCCAGCTTGTCGGCGCCGTGACCGTCGTAGCGCCATTGGTCGGTGTGCGTGTACCAGTACGAGGCGCCGGGCACCTGCCGCGGCGGGCGGGACCAGTCGGTCGCCATCGCCATCGTCTGAAAGCCGGTGAGCGGACGAACCTTTTCCTGGCCGACGTAGTGCGCCCATCCCCCGCCGTTGCGGCCCATCGACCCGGTCAGCATCAGCAGCGCCAGCACGGCGCGGTAGATCGCGTCGCTGTGGAACCAGTGGCAGATGCCGCCGCCCATGATGATCATCGACCGCCCGCCGGATTCCTCTGCGCTGCGGGCGAATTCCTTGGCCACCCGGATCGCCTGCCCGGCCGACACGCCGGTGATGGGTTCCTGCCATGCCGGGGTGTTGGGCTGGCTCGGGTCGTCGTAGCCGGTGGGCCAGTCGCCGGGGAGCCCGGGGCGCGCCACCCCGTACTGGGCGAGCATGAGGTCGAACACCGTGCACACCAGGTGGTTACCGACCTGGCGCACCGGCACTCCGCGCGCCACCGTGCCGCCCTCGCCGTTGACCGTGTCGAAGCTGGGCAGGTGCACGAGCGCGGTGGCGCCGGCCCCCTCGACGCTGAGCGCCGGCTTCAGCTCGCCGAGGTCCAGGTTCCACTTCCCGACGCCGTCTTCGCCGTAACGGAAGCCCAGCGAGCCCTGGGGGACCGCAACGGAATTCGTCGCCTCGTCGAACACGGCCGGCTTGAGCGCGGCGTTGTCGACCGCCTCCCCTAAATCGGCCGCGGTCAGGTTCTTGCCCGGCACCAGCATCTCGCCGCGGCGTTCCAGCTTGATCAGAAACGGCAGGTCGGTGTAGCGGCGTGCAAAGTCGACGAAGAACGGAACCTGCCCGCGCACATAGCATTCCGACAGGATCACGTGGCCCATCGCCATGGCCAGGGCCCCGTCGGTGCCGGCCGCGCACGGCATCCACTCGTCGGCGAACTTGGTGTTGTCGGCGTAGTCGGGGCTGACGGTCACCACCTTGGTGCCGCGGTAGCGGGCCTCGGCCATCCAGTGCGCGTCGGGCGTGCGGGTAATCGGGACGTTGGAACCCCACATCATCAGGTACGCCGCGTCCCACCAGTCCCCCGACTCGGGCACGTCGGTCTGGTCGCCGAACACCTGCGGCGATGCCACCGGCAGGTCGGCATACCAGTCGTAGAACGACGTCATCGCGCCGCCGATCAGCTCGACGAACCGCGAACCGGCCGTGTACGACACCATGGACATCGCCGGGATCGGCGAGAACCCGGCGACCCGGTCCGGGCCGTAGGCTTTGATGGTGTGCACGTGGGCGGCCGCGATCAGCTCGGTGGCTTCGGCCCAGCTGATCCGGACCAGGCCGCCCTTGCCCCGCGCCCGCTGGTAGCGGCGCCGCCGCTCGGGGTCGGCCTGGATGTCGCCCCACGCCAGCACCGGGTCGCCCAGCCGCGCCTTCGCCTCGCGGAACATCTCGACCAGCACGCCGCGGGCGTACGGGTAGCGCACCCGGGTGGGCGAGTAGCTGTACCAGGAGAACGACGCACCGCGCGGGCAGCCGCGCGGCTCGTATTCGGGCCGGTCCGGGCCCACCGAGGGGTAGTCGGTCTGCTGGGTCTCCCAGGTGATGATCCCGTCCTTGACGTAGATCTTCCAGGAACAAGACCCGGTGCAGTTCACCCCGTGGGTCGAGCGCACCACCTTGTCGTGGCTCCACCGGTCGCGGTAGAACACGTCGCCTTCGCGGCCACCCCGGCGGGTGACGGTGCGCAGATCGGCGGAGAACTCGCCCGGGGTGAAAAATCGCCCACTGCGTTCCAGTAGCTCCTCGAGCGGTCCACCGACATGGGGTGTGACGGTCAAGAGATAAGCCTCCTAGTGTTTCCACGGTGAACTTCGCCATCCGGTTCGAATGCCATCCGGGGGGCCCGCGACGCGCTAGCTAAATGCCGTATAGCGCAATGGTTTTCCGGATGTGAACGTCCATCGGTACTGGCATGCAATTCGAGACTACGGCTTTTTGGGGCTGTTACCTTCCGATTTCACGCGTGTCAGCTGCGATAGCACTGTAGGTTGCCTGAATGCAGGCTGTGGACTTGTTATGAGCATGCTCACAGCGCCCGCGCCAAATCTGGTAGCCAGCCGCGATCGGCCGGCACCCAGTCGACGTCGTGCAGCTCGGCGGCGGTGACCCAGCGCAGCGCGCGGTGGTCCCGGGGGTGCGGCTCACCGCCGAGCAGCCGCACGCGATACGCCCGCAGCGTCATCGTCTCGTTCAGCGGAATGTCCGCGCCGAGGCGATCCCCCACCGCGATGTCGCCCGCCGCCAGGCCCAGCTCCTCGGCGAGCTCGCGGGCCAGCGCGTCGCGCTCGGATTCGCCGGGGACGACCTTGCCGCCGGGCAGCTCCCAGCGGCCGGCCAATTCCGGCGGCCGGGCCCGCTGCGCGACCAGGACCCTATCGCCGGAGATGACCGCTGCGGCGACGACGATCTGAGTCGGCATGGCCAGTGACGGTATACCGCCGGGGCGCCGGCTCGCCGGGGTGGCCAGTCATCTTTAGAACGGTTTCACGCACCGACCGCGCCGCCTATAATCGAATTCCCTTGGGGCACAACGCCTGTATTACGGTTTGAGCGCCAAAGTGGAATACTCGAATGCGTCGGTCACGACCTCTACCGGGCACTTTCTGAGAATGGGGGTTGGCAATGGTCACCGAATCCGCAACGACGTTCTCCCGCACGTTCAGGGGCTACGACCGGGCCGCGGTCGATGCCTACATCGAGATGTTGCTCACCAAGCAGAAGTTGCTGATCGACGAGGTCCAGAACTTAAGAGCCCAGCGAAATGAATCCGGCGACGAGGCAGCCGCGTTGCGCATCGAAGTTGCCTGTCTCAATGATGAGGTCGCCATGCTGTCGGACACCTCACCGTCGCCCTACGCGATGCAACACCGGATGGCGAAGATGCTGCGGCGGGCGATCGATGAGGTTTCCCGGATGCAGGCCGAGGCGCGAGCCGAGGCCGACGCCCTGATCGCGGCGGCCGAGGCCGAGGCCCAGGCCGCGCAGCGAGAGCACCGAGAACTGTTGGCGGACATAGCCTTACAGCAAAGTGCGCTAGAAGCGCAGTGCGCGGAAGCCAAGAAGGATGTCGACGCCGAAGTCGCCGGCAGGCGCGCCGAAGCCCAATCGTCGATCGATCGCGCGTGGCAGGAAGCCCAGCAGCAGCGTGAGCAACTCCTCGCCGAGGCAAGGCAACAGGCTCGTCTCGTCCATGACCAGGCCCGGCAAGCGGTGGCCGAGGCAAATCAGCAGCGCATCATGATCCTGGAAGAACTGATGGGTGTTGCCCGCGACCTGCAAGCGGTTCCGGCCAGCCTTGAGTCCGCCTACCAGGAATTGAAGAACCCGCCGGAGGCGAGCGTCGTGGTGCCCTTGGACCAGAGAAGCCAAGCGCCGGCCGGCCCCGCCGTAGCCTCGTAGGTGAGCACCGTTCCCATCCCAGACGAGAGGACGCCTCCGGCATGGCTGTGTTAACGGATGAGCAAGTAGACGCCGCACTGCCCGAACTCAACGGATGGGAGCGTGCCGACGGCGCCCTGCGCCGGTCGATCAAGTTCCCGTCGTTTCTGGACGGCATCGACGCCGTGCGCCGGGTGGCCGAGCACGCCGAGAGCAAGGATCATCATCCCGACATCGATATCCGTTGGCGGACGGTGACTTTCGCGTTAGTCACGCACTCCGAGGGTGGCATCACCCAGAACGACGTCGACATGGCGCGCGACATCGACGGGATCGTCGGGGGCTAAGCCGTCGGCTCGGCGCGTCGGCCGGATGCCGCGATCCAGATCAGCGTCGCCATCGCCGCCACGATGTAGACCAGCCCGGCCCAGGCCAGGTACCACGGCCGGCTGATCTGCCAGATCGTCGGCTGCGCGAAGCTCAGCAACCACGGCACCCCGACGATGGTGAGCGCCAACCAGCCCCAGCCGACGACGCGGGCGCCGGGCCGCTCGCGCGGCGGCCCGTGGATCGCCCAGATCATCAGCGGCACCAGCCACACCCAATGGTGGGTCCACGAAATCGGCGAAAGCAGCAGCCCGAACAACTCGACCACCAGCAACTTGCCCAGCCGATCGGTGGGGTCCAGGGCCCGCCAGGCCAGGACGGCCAACACCGCGGTCACCGCGACGGCCGCCAGCACCAGCGGACCGAGGCCGGCGTCGTGGCCGAGGATCCGCGAGATGCCCCCGCGCCAGGATTGGTTGAACGACGTGGCGATCGGCCCCACCCGGTGCGCGTCGCCCAGCAGATCGGTGAAGTAGTAGCGGGCCTGGTCGCCGACGACCAGGACCGACACGACCACGGTGGCCAGGAAGACGACCGCCGAAAACACGGCCGCACCCCAGCGCCGAACGCCCAACAGGTAGACGCCGGCGATCGCCGGCGTCAACTTGATCCCGGCCGCCACGCCGACCAGCAACCCCGATAGCCACCAGCGCGTCGTCCAGGCCGCCCACAGCACCGCCAGCATGAGCAGCACGTTGACCTGGCCGTAGTCGAACGTGCTGCGCAGCGGCTCGATCCAGATGGTGACCGCCGTCCACAGCATCGCGACGCGGTGACCGGCCCCCGCCGGGACGCCCACCAGGCGCTGGCTCAGCCGGATCGCGCCGTACAACGCGGCGATCGTCGCCAGCTGCCAGAGGAAGGCCACCAGCGCGAACGGCAGCAGGTGCAGGGGATAGAACACGACCGCCGCGAAGGGCGGATAGGTGAACGGCAGCGGGAAGTCCGGCGTCTGGTCGGCGTAGACGTAGCTGTACAGGGTGCCGGGATGGTCGAGCGCGGCGGCCCCGCCGAGGTAAACGTGCAGGTCGACGAAGTTCGCGCCGTTCGGTGACAGGTAGGTCCAGGCGAGTCGCGCGGCGACGCTCGCGATCAGCAGCGCCGGGGCCGCCGCTTGCCGCCGGGTGCGGGGTGCCGCCGGGGCGGCCGGGATGGTGTCTATCCGCCCGACTTTAGCCATCGCCCGGCGTTCTGTGGGCCGCCCGGTCACCGCCGTCACTCGTATCGGTAACGATCGAATAAATGCCACACGTGTCACTTGAGTCACACCAGTATCAACGTAACTTCGGGGCCGAACCCGTCATCGACAACCAGGGAGAGTCATGCCAACCATCTGGACCTATCTGCGAGCGGCCGCCGTCTTGGTCGGTTCGTCCGCCGCCCTACTGACGGGCGGGATCGCCCACGCCGACCCCGTCCCCGCGCCGCCGGTGCCGAACATTCCGCAGCAGCTGATCAGCTCCGCGGCCAACGCGCCTCAGATCCTGCAAAACCTCGCGACCGCCCTCGGCGCCACCCCGCCCGCGGCGCCGGCGTCGCCCGGCATCACCTTCCCGGGGATGCCCTCGGCGGCCTCGCCGGTCTCGCCTTCGGCGGGTCTCCCGTCCATTCCGGGGCTCACCCCGCAAACCGCGGCGACGGCCCCGGCGGCGACGACGCCGACGATCCCGGGCTTCGGCTCGCTCCCGGGCCTGGCCCAGGCCCCGGCGGCGCCCGCCGCTCCGGCCGCCCCGTCGATTCCGGGCCTGCCCGCCATCCCCGGGCTGTCGGCGCCGGCGGTTCCCGCCGCCCCGGCGACCCCGCAGATCCCGCAGGCGAAGGTGGACATGCCGGCGCTGCCGTCCGGCCTGCCGCTCAGCGTGCCCGCGCAGCTGACGATTCCGCAGGATCTGCAGGCGCTGGCCACGGGTCAGGCCCCGGCGGCACCGGCGGCACCGGCCGCACCGGCGCCCGCCAGCCCGATGTCGCCGCTGCTTTCGGCCCTGCCCTGAGCAGCTCGATACCCAACTAACCCGCCACTAGCCAGGACCGGAGGACATCGTGGCAACCACTAGGAATCTGTCCAAGGGTTTGGCCGCTGTTGTCGTGGCGTCGGCTGCCGCGTTCGGGTTGTGCCCGAGCGCGGCGGCCGACCCGGCGGCGCCGCTGCCGACACCGCAGCCGAACTCAACCCAGCAGCTTCCGGGGCTGCCCGCCCTGTCGGAGCTGAGCCCGATCATCCAGCAGGCGGCGAGCAATCCAGGGCAGGCGACGCAGCTGCTGATGGCCGCAGCCCAAGCGTTCACCCACAATCCGACGGCGCCCGCCGAATCGAAAAACGTTGCGGCGTCTGTGAATAAGTTCGTGGCCGAGCCGGGGTCGCCGGGCGCCGCCCCGGCCGAGACCGCGCCGGCGCAGCACGTGCCGCCGCTGGGCATCGAGCCCGGCCTGCAGTCGCACCTGCCGCCGGGCATCGATCCGGCGCGCGCGGCGGGCCCCGGGCCCGTTGCCGCACCGCCGGCCGCTCCCTCCGCGGCCCCCTCCGCGCCGATGCCGCCCGCCGCGACGCCGGGAACCGAGCCCGTCGCGGCCACCGCGCCGACGCCGCCGGCACCCGCCGCGGCCCCGGCCCCCGCACCGGCTCCCGCGCCGGACGCGGCACCCGCTCCCGCACCGGCTCCCGCGCCGGGCCTGGGCCCTGACGCCCCGCCCACGCAGGACTTCATGTATCCGTCGATCGGCACGAATTGCCTTGCGGACGGCAGCAGTTCGATCGCGACCGCGCTGTCGGTGGCGGGGCCGGCCAAGATCCCGACGCCGGGACCCGGGCCGGGCCAGACCGCCTACGTGTTCACCGCGGTCGGCACGCCGGGACCCGCCGAGGTGCAGAAGCTGCCGTTGAACGTCACCTGGGTGAACCTCACCACGGGCAAGTCCGGGACGGTCGCGCTCAAGCCGCGCACCGACATCAACGGGGATGGACCGACGACGCTGACGGCGATCGTCGACACCGGCTCGGGCAGCATCATGTCGACGATCTTCGGGCAGGTCACGACCAAGGAAAAGCAGTGCCAGTTCATGCCCACGATCGGCTCGACGGTGGTGCCGTAGTTCTAAGCGTTCCAGCCGGGCGAGCGGCCGAGGTGGCCGAGAATGCGGTCGAGGTCGCTCGCGCCGTCGGGCGCGGTGACGGCCGGACCGAACGGGGCGCCGTCCGTGGCGCGGTAGTCACCATCCGGAATCACGAACACCAGCGGTAGCACGGCGGCCACGACGTCGTCGGGAAGCGCAAAGGGGGCGCCGATGCTCCGCGCAACGTCCCAGCCGTGCACCACGTAGTCCACGAAGTGGAAGCCGATCGCGATCGCGCCGGGGAAGGCCGCCCCCGGCCCGAAATCGGGCAACGAGAAACTCGCGTCGAGCACGCCGTCGGCGGCGAACGCGTCGAGCACGTCGGCTGCTGCCGCGGCGTAGGTGCCGCCGGGATCGGCCGAGACCGCCTCGACCACGCGGCCCGCCTCCCAAACGGCCGCGCTGTCGCCGTGGCCGCGGGCGGCCGCGGCGAATCCCCGATGCTGCGCGGTCATGTGGGCGAGCAGGTCCAACAGGTCCCAGCCCGCGCAGGGCGTCGGCCGGGACAGGTCGTCGCGTGTGATGCCCGCGACGACGTCGACGGAAGCCTGGACGGCGGCGCGGTGGAACGGTCGGACATCAGAAATAGTATGCATTCGCAGATCGTATGCGTACGCATATTATCTGTCAACGCTACGCTTCCAGCATGGCGAGGGCAAGGCGTCCCGATCTCGCGGCGATGATGGGGCCGCTGGTTCGCGAGATGATGGCGGCCGAGGTCCCGGTGCTGGAAGCACACGGGTTGTCGATGTGGGGCTACATCGTGCTGAGCGCGCTCGATCGCTCGCCGGTGCGCAGCCAGGCCGCGCTCGCCGAGGCGATCGGCGCCGACAAGACGCGCATCATCCCCACGCTCGACGACTTGCAGGACCGGGGCTATATCGAGCGCCGGCCCGACCCGGACGACCGCCGCGTGCGCCTGCTTGAACTCAGCGAGGCGGGTCGGGCCGCGAAAGATGCCGCGCAGGAAGACATTCAGCGCGGCGAAGAGCGCTGGCTCGGGAGGCTGTCCGCCGAAGACCGTCGCCTGTTCCTGCGCGTGCTGCAGCAGCTGTCGGCGACGGGCGGCGGCTAGCTAATACGCCATGAACAGGATGGCGTCCCGGTCGTACTCGAGGCCCGGATGGGCGCTGGCAAGGTGCGCCTGGGTGAGCTCGACCAGCTCGTCCTCGTCCTTGCCTGTGATGGCTTCGCCGCACGGACACGTGATGTGTGTCTTCATGTTGCCGCCTTTCCCTTCGCTGCTGCCTTCATCTGCTTCTTATACGACCGCACCTGTCCAAGCGAATGGGCGTCGACGATGTCGGCGACGGACAGGTGCGTGCCGGCCTTGCCGAAGTCCCCGGCCGCCTCGCGCCAGCCCGTCGGCGTCACGCCGTACTGCTTGCCGAGCAACGCCAGGAAGATCTTCGCCTTCTGCTCACCGAAACCGGGCAGCCCCTTGAGCCGGCGCAGCAGCTCCTTGCCGTCTGGCTGACCGGCCTTCCACAGCCCGGCGGCGTCGCAGTCGTAGTCATCGACGATGATGCGCGCCAGCCCCTGGATGCGCTTGGCCATCGACCCCGGAAAGCGATGCACCGCAGGCCTTTCCGCGCACAACGCGGCGAACTTGTCCGGGTCGTAGGCGGCGATCTCGCCGGCGTCCAGGCCGCCCATCCGGTCCGCGATCTTCTTCGGTCCCGCAAAGGCGGTCTCGAACGGCACCTGTTGGTCCAGCAGCATGCCGATCAGCAACGCGAACGGGTCGTCTTCCAGCAGCGCATCGGCGGCCGGATCTTGGGCAAGCTGCAGTCGCGGCATCAGCACAGTCTAGAACTGCGAAGCGGAGGGGACTGTGCGCGAGGCCTTTGGGCAATGCGGCGAAATCAAACTCGCGGCTGATAGCCCCGAAGTGGGATCCTTTTTCGAATGAGCGTCAACGACGGATCGCCCGCGTCGCGCCAGTTCGTCGCGTCCTCCCCGTCGATGTCCTCTCAAATGACCGCATTTGCCACCGGAAAGGGGCGGTACGGTGTGCAGGCGGCGGGCTTCGCGTTGATCTTGGTAATGGTCGGGGGGGTCGTCACCCGGCGAAGCGCGGGAATGGCGATCGCCGGCGCGGGGCTGGTGGCGCTTTCGATTCTCGCTCTGGCGGGGACCGCGTACGTGTGGTGGCGTTCGCGCCGAAAGGTCATCATTGGCGTCACGAGCGAAGGCCTGACCGTCAATCAGCGGCGCGAGGTTTTTCCATTCGTTGACGCAAAGCTGGGCCCATGGGTGAACATGGGCCTGGCCCTTCACCTGCGACGTGGCTCTCGCCGGTTTGTTCTCGGCGGACGAGATCGTCGCATCGCTCCCACAACACGGCTCGAGGAGCCGCCTGTCCAGACCGTCGATGCGTGGTTGTGGGACTCAGAGTTCGACGAGCTTCTCGCCGTCAGCGGCCGCGGGAGTGGGGTGGATGCGCGCGGGCCTGCACCGGGGGAACCGACTCGGTGTCTGCTGTTTCCCAACCCCTATTTGGCCGAGCAGATGGGATCGTTTGCCTTCCGAAAACAAGCTCGACTTCAACGATCACTTTCGAAACCGAGCCTGGTCGTTGATGTGGACAACGACGCGATGCGGGTGATCGACCCGACCACCGGCGCGCTCAGCGCCTCGGCCTCGCGCGCGGACGCGACCGCGACACCGACAACTTTCCAAGCGGACAGCGTCACGAGCGGCGATGGCAGCACGCATGACTACCCCGCGACGCCCGGCCTGGTCGTCCGTGTTCCGGGTGCGCAACCACTGACGATCGGATGTCTGGACTTGGTGGGGTCGCAATTTCGATTTTCGTGGCGCGGCGATGTGCCTCGGTCGAATGAACGCCCCGCCTATGTGGTCTCGGCGGCGGATTTGCTGACGCTCGTCGAGACATTCGGCCTGGCAACCCATCTGGAAGACGGGACAAATCGGGCCTGATCAGAAACCCGCCGGGCTAAGGTGGCGTGGTGGTGGATGAGGCCAAATTGGAACTGATGCTGGCCCGGGACGAACTGCATCAGCTCGTCAACGCCTACTGCCGCGCCGTCGACCGCGCCGATTATGAAGCGCTGCGCGCCCTCTACCACCCCGACGCGACCGACTCGCACGGCTCGTTCTCGACGGGTGGCGTCGAGCAGTTCATCGCCCAGCTGCGCGCGGCGGAACCCTACGTGCGTGTCTCCCAACACAACGTCACCACAACGAATTTCGTCATCGAGGGCGACGCGGGCCGCGGTGAGATCTACTGCCTGGTGTTTCACACCTTCTCCGGTCCCGAACACGACATCGACGTCATCATCGGCGGCCGGTATCTGGATCGGTACCTCAAACACGACGGCCGCTGGAAGTTCAGTCAACGCACGATCGTGGCGGACTGGGCTTACCAGAAGGACCCGTCGGAACTGGACTTCGGACACCCGAGCACCCGCGGCAGCCTGCGCGGGCAACCCGGCCAGGACGACCCGTCGATCGGCCTGTTCACACCCGACTGAACTGGTGGCATCCTTCTCGGCATGAGCGTGCGGGACGAGTCGACCGCCGGACGGCAGTTCGCAGCCAAGCTCCCGTTCCCGCTGTCCAAAGCGATGTCGAAAATGATCACCGACGAGGCGCGCCCCAACTGGATTTACTTCATCGTCATGGGGGTGGCGCTGGCGGCGGTCTACGGGGGCATCTACCTGGCGGACCACGCCCCGGCGGGATGGGAGCACACGCCCACCACCGCCGTGGTCGGCATCGTCCTCGTCGTGATCGCGCTGCTCTATGTCGGGTGGCGCGCCACCGGGGAGGTCCGCATCTCCGTCACGGGCGACGAGGTCACCGTCGAGAAGCGGCACGGTGGTGCCTTCTCGTTCAGTGATGCGACGCTGGGCCTCTGGGCGTACGGCAGCGCGACCAAGGTGATGGGTAGCGCGCTGCACCTGCGGTCCGGTAGCCGTCACTTTGTCCTCGGTGGACGGGATCATCGGGTGGCCGCCGGAACGCGGCTCGACGAGCCGCCCCAGGGCTACGTCGACGCCTGGTTGTGGCCGTCGGATTTCGACGAGCTGCTCGCCATCGTCGGCCGCCGAAGTCGCTTGGCTGCGCACCAGCCCGGGCCGACGGAACTCGCTCGCTGTCTGCTGTATCCCAACATGGAATTGGCGCAACAGATGTCGACGTGGTCCGTCGTCGGCAAACAACGACTCTTCGCGTCGTCCTCGCAACCGCTGGTGGCCCTGGAGCTGGGTGCGGATTCGATCCGCGTGGTCGACGCGAGCAACGGGGCGGTCATCGCGACGGCTCCGTGTGCGCAGGTGACCGCGACGCCGGAAACCTACAAATGCCGGCGGTGGCGAAACGGCCCGTCCTACAAGCAACCCAAGCCGTCGCCCGTTCTCGTGCTGTGCGTTCCCGGCGTGGAGCCGATGCCGATCGGATGCCAGGAGTACCGCGGCGCGCTGGACTTCTCATCGCGGTTCGCGTGGCGCGGCACGGTCCCGGATCGGGTGAATCGGCCGGCCGATTATTCGGTCGCGGCAGGCGATTGGCTGCTGCTCGTCGATCGATTCGGCCTGACCCCGCAGCTGGTGGACAGGGCGCAGATGAATTAGCCGCTCTTGCGGCGGAATTCGCGGCGGCTCTCCGCGGGGCCGTGCGCGCGCGGGTGCTTGTCGCCGCCGTCTTTGTGCTCCGAAGCGCCCGACGACTTCGCCTTTTTGCGATCGAGTGCTTCACGGAACTTGCGCTTCGTGTCGTCCTCTTCTTGCGGGTTCGATTCGGCCATACCGGCAGCCTAGCCTGGACGGTCGCGCCTGGCTTGTGGTTTTTACCGCTTGCCCGGCGGCATGCCGTAGACGTGCGAAATCCGCAGCGTCATCAGCACCCGCCGGTCTGTGACCATCGCCTCGCGGTACTCGTCCCAGTCCGGATGCTCGCCGGCGATGTTGCGATACAAGGCAATCAGACCCTCGACGGTGTCGTCGTCGGGCGCGGCGGCCGGGGGCGTCAGTTCCGCCGTCCCCTCGGCGACGGCATACGACCATCCGTCGTCGGCGTCGACCAGGATCGAGGCCCGCGGGTCGCGGCGCAGGTTGCGGGTCTTGGCCCGCGGCTCGGTGATCGACACGCGCACCACCAGCTCGCGCGGGTCGAAGTGATAGCTCACGTTCGACAGTTGGGGCCGCCCGTCGCGCTTGATGGTGGCCAGCACCCCGAGGGAGTTTCCGCTGATCACGGCCAACAGCTTGTCGTCGAAGACTTGGCGTCCCATGGGAGAAAGCCTACGTCGTGGTGAAATCGGGACATGACCAAATACGCAGCGTTCCTGCGGGGCGTCAACGTCGGCGGCGTCAACCTCAAAATGGCCGAGGTCGCCAGCGCGTTGACCGAGGCGGGGTTCGACAACGTCCGCACGATCTTGGCCAGCGGCAACGTGCTGCTCGAGTCGTCCGCCGGGGCGCGCGCTGTGCGCAAGAAGGCTGAGGCCACGCTGCGCGAGAGGTTCGGCTACGACGCGTGGGTGCTGGTGTACGACATCGACACGGTGCGCGCCGTCGTCGAGGCCTACCCGTTCGAGCGTGAGGTCGAGGGGTACCAGTCCTACGTCACCTTCGTCGCCGACAAGGGGGTGCTCGACGAACTCGCCAAGTTGGACGGCGGCGCCGACGAGAAGATCAGCCGCGGTGACGGCGTCGTCTACTGGCAGGTTCCCAAGGGCAGCACGCTGGACAGCGCGATCGGCAAGACGATGGGCAAGCCGCGCTACAAGTCCTCGACGACGACCCGCAACCTGCGCACGCTGGACAAGGTTTTGCGCTGATTGCTTGCGCGCCAACGTCACTCGTCGGGCACGTTGGTCAGGTAGCGCATCGCGTCGGACTTGGTCAGCCCCAACGCCTTGGCCACCTCGACGTACTCCTTGGCGGCCGCCGCCATCGCGGCGTCGGTCGGATCGAAGCGGGAGATGAAAGTGCCGAAGCGCCCGCGGGTTTCGACGATCGCCGCCGACTCCAGCTCGCGGTAGGCCCGCGCCACGGTGTTTGCCGCGACCCCGAGCTGACCCGCCAGCTCACGCACCGTCGGGAGCCGGGATCCGGGTGGCAACGCACCCGCCCGGACCCCGTCGATGACCTGCGTTCTGAGCTGGTCGAACAGCGGTTTGCCCGCCTTCACGTCGACCTTCAGCCAATCCCGCAGCTCCACTTCTTCAGTATGTCCCAAGCACGACTATCTTTGTGGGATGCGAGTAACTGTGCTCAGCGGCGCGGGGATTTCCGCGGAGAGCGGCGTGCCCACATTCCGGGACGACAAGAACGGATTGTGGGCCCGCTTCGATCCCTACGAGCTGTCCAGCACGCAAGGGTGGCGCAAGAACCCCGAACGGGTCTGGGGCTGGTATCTGTGGCGCCACTACCTCGTCGCCGACGTCGAACCCAACGCCGGGCACCTCGCCATCGCCGCGTGGCAGGACCACGCGGATGTCACCGTCGTCACCCAGAATGTCGACGACCTGCACGAGCGCGCCGGCAGCTCCCCGGTGCACCACTTGCACGGCAGCCTCTTCGAATTCCGTTGCGACCGTTGCGGTATGGACTACACCGGGCCGCTGCCCAGGATGGCCGAGCCGACGTTGGAGGTCGAACCCCCGGTGTGCCACTGCGGCGGCCTGATCCGGCCGGACATCGTGTGGTTCGGTGAGCCGCTGCCCGACGAGCCGTGGCAGCACGCGGTGGATGCGACCGAGGCCGCCGACGTGATGGTCGTGGTGGGGACCTCGGCGATCGTCTACCCGGCGGCCGGGCTGCCGGACCTGGCGCTGTCCCGCGGCGCCGTCGTCGTGGAGGTCAACCCCGAACCGACGCCGCTCACCCGCAGCGCCACGATCAGCATTCGCGAGAGCGCGAGCCAGGCGTTGCCGGAGCTGCTGCAGCGGCTCCCGGCGCTGCTTAATTCTGCTTAGCCCTCGAGATTGCGCACAGATCGCGGTTCGTACACAAAATCGCGCGCTGAGCGCAGTCTCGGCGAAAAAGAACTAGGGCCGCCGGGCCCGGCCCAGCGCCAGCTCGGACACCGGCAACGGCGCCCATATCGGCAGCGTCCACTCCCGCCGCGACGTGTCCACCTCGAACCCGGCGTCGACGATCGCGCGCTCGGTGTCGCGATGGGTGTGGCAGTTGCCGAACAGCCTGGGCCACAGCGTCGCGTCGGCAAACCGTTGCAGCCGGCCCCGCCCGCCGGCGCTGGCCACATGCTCGAGGAAGCGCAGCTCGCCCCCCGGCCGCAGCAGCGAGTACATCCGGCTCAGCACCCCGGGAACGTCGCGCACCGAGCACAACACCAGCGAGCACACCACGGCGTCGAAGAGCTCGCCGTCGCTGAACGCCTCGGCGGTCTTCCCGATCACGACGACCGGCACCGGCGCCGCCTCGGCCGCGACGCGGGCGTGAGCTCTCAGCCGGGGCTCGGGCTCGACGGCGATCACCTGCTCGACCGTCGGCGGATAGTTGGCGAAGTTCGTCCCGACACCCGCGCCGATTTCCAGCACCCGGCCCGACAGCCCGGCCACGTTCTCGCGGCGCAGCGCCCGAACCGCCTCGGTCTCGTGGGCGGCGACGACGGGCCAAACACGCGCGAAGAACGGGTTGTCGATCGTGCGCTCGGCTGCCTGCGTCATTTCCGCGACTCCTCCGGCGGCCGATGCGCCGCCACCCATGCCGCCAACATCTGGGGTGTGGCGTCTCGGCCGCAGTATCCCATTACCAATTGCCCACAGAACACGGAGGACAGCACTCGGTCGGCAAACGCCTCGGCGTCGCCGAACGGCAGATGTGGCTTGGCGATCAACATGGCCGCGACGCCGTGCAGCGCGCTCCACAATTCCAGAGCGACGGTTGTCGGGTCGACCGGGCGGTAGGTGCCGTCGTCCATAAGCCGCTGCACGGTGGCGCGGATGTGCTTGAACGCGGAGTTGCTCAGCGTGGTGTCGACGCTGCTCCCGGAGCGCCACTCACCCATCGTGGCGATGCGGTACAGCCCCGGGGTCTGGACCGCGAGCCGGACGTAGGCCAGCCCCTGCGCGCGCAAGACCTCCACCGGGGAGGTGTGCGCGGCGGCCAGGCGCCGCATTTCGGGATCCAGCTTTTCGAAGTAGCGCGCGCACACCGCGTCCAGCAGGGCGTCCTTGTCGGCGAAATGCAGATAGATCGACGGCGGCGTGACGCCGACGCGTTGTGCCACCGAACGGATCGAGACCGATCGGGCGTGTCCGGTTTCCAGCAGCAGCTCGGTGGTCGCGTCCAGGATCTCGTCGTGCAGGCGCTCGCCCGAGCCGCGAGGGGCCCGAGCGCGGCGCAGACCGTCGGCCGATACGTCAACCAATGCGGGTCACCGATTCGTGGACCGGGTGCCCGTTGTGTTGCACCGGCTCCGAGGTCGGCTCGGGGTGGAGCGCTATCTCGGAGGGCGCCTCGCTGATGCCGAACCGCTCGTGCACCCACACCAAAGGCTTTGGCGCCCACCAGTTCCAGCGTCCCATCACGTGCATGAAGGCGGGGACCAGAACCATGCGCACCAGGGTGGCGTCCGCGAACACGGCGAGCACCAGGCCGAGGCCGAACATCCGCATGAAGGACACGTGCGCGGCGATCAGCGCGGCGAACGACATCGACATCACCAGCGCGGCCGCGGTGATCACCCGTCCGGTGCGCGCGACGCCGTGCGCCACCGCTTCGTCGTTGGCGGCGTGCGCGTCTTTTCCGGTCGGGTTCGCCGGTCGGTATTCCAGCCAGTACTCCCGGATGCGGGAGATCAGGAACACCTCGTAGTCCATCGACAGCCCAAAGGCTATGCAGAACAACAACACTGGCATGTTCGCCACCAGCGTCCCGCTGGGCGTGGTACCGAGCGCGCCGAGGTGGCCGTCCTGGAAAATCCACACCAGCGCCCCGAACGCCGCGCTCAGCGACAGCACGTTGCACACCAACGCCTTCAGCGGCAGCACCACGCTGCCGGTGAGCAAGAACAGCAACACGAACGTGACGGCGGCCATCAGCCCCAGCACCAGCGGAAGGCGGTCGGTCACCGCGTCGACGCTGTCCCGGTTGATCTGCGCGACGCCGCCCATTTCGACGGATCGGCCGCCCGGCCCCGGCACCCCGTGCAACCGCTTGAGCTGCGTGTCATTGGCCTGGGTGAACAGCGGCGCGGTGCTGTTGACGGTCAAGAACGCGCTGCCGTCGACCAACCCCGTGGCAGCGGCGGGTGGGCCCACGGGGTTTCCGTTCACGAAGGTCCCGCCCGGCGCCGAGACGCCCGAGACGTCGGGAACCCGCGACAGGGCGGCGGCGTACCTGTCCAGATCCCCCGGGTTCAGTCCGCGGACGTCAGGGACGACGACGGGCACCGCGGTGGCGGAGTCGTGCGCAAACCCGGTGCGCAACTCGTCGCCGACCTGATGCGACGACGCCGAACTCGGCAGCACCCGGTCGTCGGGGAAGCCCCACTTGACCGAGAAGAACGGCAGCCCCAGCAACAGCAGCAGCGCCATCACGGCCAGGCCGATCGGCGCCCAGCGGCGCATCACGAACTTGCTCGACCGGTACCAGAACCACTGCTCGACCGGCCGGTGCAGGGGGTCCGGGCGGCGCAGGGCGTGGCGAATCAGCCGGCGCACGTCCAGCGAGTCCAGCCGGTCCCCCAGCAGCACGATCGCTGCCGGGGTCACCACGATGGACGCGGTTGCGACGAAGGCCACGGTGGCCACACCGGCATAGGCGAAGGACTTGAGGAAGTACATGGGGAAGGCCACCGTCGCCGACATCGACAATGCGACGGTGACGGCGGAGAACAGCACGGTGCGCCCGGACGTGGCCATGGTCCGGATCAGCGCCTCGTTCCGGTCGCTGCCCTCGGCCAGCTCGTCGCGGTACCGGCTGACGATCAGCAAGGTGTAGTCGATCGCCAGCGCCAGGCCCAGGGCGGTGCTGAGGTTGAGCGCGAAGATCGACACCTCGGTGGTGAAGGTGATCAGCCGCAGCACCGTCATCGAGCCGACGACGGCCAGTGCGCCGAGGGCCATCGGCAGCGCCGCCGCCAGCAGCCCACCGAACACCCAGATCAGCACCAGGAAGCTCAGGGGAAGCGCGATCATCTCCATGACCACGAGGTCTTCCTGGTTCTGCTTGTTGATCTGCGCGTACTGCATCGCCGGGCCGCCGGCGCGGACGGCGACACCGTCGCGGTCGTGGACGAATTGGTCCGCCAGGGTTTGGGCGTTGCTCTGCGCGTAGTTCTCGCCGCCCTTGAGGTTGATGACGATCATCCCGGACTTGCCGTCCTTGCTGATCAGGTCGGCGGCGGCCTGCGGCGGTGCGGTCCAGGCCGAGGTCACGTTGTAAACCAACGACGACCCTTGCAGGTCGCGGACGAGGTCGATGCCCACCTTGCGCGCCTGGTCGCTCTGGGCACCCGCCGGCGAGGTCACCATGACCAGCATCTGCTGTCCGCTCTGCCCGAACTTGTCGGTGAGGATCTGGATGGCGTGCGCCGATTCCGAGTTGGGGTCTTGGAAGCCCCCGGGCGACAGGCTCTTGGCGACAGGAATGCCGAAGACGGCCGCCCCGATGAAGACCAGGATCGCGATCGCAATTATCCGTCGTGGCGCAGCAATAGCCAGTCGAGCGATCGCTTGAAGCATGTCCCCGGTCCTCCCGCCGCCGTGCCGGTCACGCTGGGCCGCCACTGACTGGGCGGTAACTTATCAGCGGTAACTGACAGGTGTCAAACAACACTATCCATAAACACGGCTCCCCGCGGGTGGATGGTTCAAACGGGCCGAAACCCCTCGTTTTCGATGCGGCGGCTATGAGCTCGGCCCCGAAAATGGCCGGGATCCGTGCGGGTCACGGCGGCAATCCGTCCCGGTGGCCACCGGCCTACCCGCCGGAAACCTACCCGCCGGTAAATTGCCATTATTTTCCGAATCGTGACTCATCGATTCCTTAGAGGCGGCCCATACGCTCATAGTCATGTGGATCGACGACTCGAGTGCCGACGTCATCAAGGCTGACTTCGAGGCTCTCTACCATGGCGACGTGCTGGTGGAAGGCGAGACCTCCGAGCAGTTCGAAGACCAGCACACGCTGCCTACGGCAAGCTGACCGCCATGAGCGTGCTAGCACGGCTGCTGATGGCCGAACCCGCCATCACCCGATGGTTCCGTCGATAGCGACTGATCTTGCTTAAGACGAAAACCCCCCGCGCATCGCGGGGGGTTTTCGTTTCACCGGCTTAGCGGGGGGCCATCCGAATGGCGCCGTCCAGGCGGATGACTTCGCCGTTGAGCATCGGGTTTTCGACGATGTGCACCGCGAGCGCGCCGTACTCGTCAGGGTCACCCAGCCGTGCCGGGTGCGGTACCTGCTTGCCCAGCGACTTCTGCGCCTCCTCGGGCAGCGAACCCAGCAGCGGGGTCTTGAACAGCCCCGGCGCGATCGTCACCACTCGGATCAGCTCGCGCGACAGGTCGCGGGCGATCGGCAGCGTCATGCCGACCACGCCGCCCTTGGACGCCGAGTAGGCGGCCTGGCCGACCTGGCCCTCGAACGCCGCGACCGAGGCGGTGTTGATGATGACGCCGCGCTCCTCACCGAGCGGCTCCGTCTTCGCGATGCGCTCCGCGGCCAGCCGGAGCACGTTGAACGTGCCGATCAGGTTGACCTCGACCACCTTCTTGAAGCCGTTCAGCGGGAAGGGACCGTCCTTGGACAGCGTCTTGATGGCGTTGCCGATGCCGGCACAGTTGACGTCGATGCGCAGCGGGCCAAGCGATTCGGCCACATCCAGCGCCTTGGAGACGGCGGCCTCGTCGGTGACGTCGGCCTCGACGAAGCGGGCGCGCTCCCCCAGCTCGCGGACCGCCTCCTCGCCCCGCAGGTCCAGCACCACCACCTGCGCGCCGGCGTCGAGCAGCCGCTTGGTGGTGGCCAGGCCCAGGCCCGACGCTCCGCCGGTGACGACGGCTACGGCGTCCTTGATCTCCATGCGTGTCCCTTCCCTCTCGTCCAGCCAACCAGTTGGTTGGCGACTATACCCAGTCGGCGAGGACCGATTGGATGTCGGGCGTCGGCTCCGCAGGGCGGGGAATGTCCGGTGCGGTGCGGGAGAACCGCGGCGCCGGCAACGGCTGCAGGCCGCCGTTCACCTCGTAGAAGGTGTTGCGCTCGGTGATGTGCGGCTCGGTCTGCACCTCCCCGAACGCCAGCACCGGCGTCACGCAGGCGTCCGAGTCGGCGAACACCTTGGCCCAGTGGTCGCGGTCGCGGCTGGCGAACGTCTCGGTCAGCACCGCCCGCAGCTCGGGCCAGCGGGCGGCGTCGTTCTGCGGCGGCAGGTTGGCGGCGTCCAGGCCCAGCCCGGCCAGCATCGCCGCGTAGAACTGGGGCTCGATGGCGCCGACGGCGACGTAGCGCCCGTCGGCGCACTCGTAGGTGTCGTAGTAGGGCGCGCCGCCGTCGAGCATGTTGGTGCCGCGCACGTCCGTCCACATGCCGGACGACCGCATCTGCCACATCATCTGGATCAGCACGCTGGACCCGTCGACCATGGCGGCGTCGACGACCTGGCCCTTGCCCGAGGTCTGCCGCTCCCACAGCGCGGACAGGATGCCGACCAGCAGGAACATCGAGCCGCCACCGAAATCGCCGACCAGGTTCAGCGGCGGCACCGGCCGCTCGTTGGCCCGCCCGATGGCGTGCAGGATCCCGTTCAGCGAGATGTAGTTGATGTCGTGGCCCGCCTGCTGGCTGCGCGGGCCGGTCTGGCCCCAGCCGGTCATGCGGGCGTAGACCAGGCGCTCGTTGACCTTCGCGCAGTCCTCGGGGCCCAGGCCGAGCCGCTCGGTGACCCCGGGCCGGTAGCCCTCGATCAGCACGTCCGCCTTGGCGACGAGCTTGAGCACCAGGTCGCGTCCCTCGTCGGACTTGAGGTCGGCGGTCACCACGCGCCGGTTTCGGCTCATGGAATCCTTCACTGAGTCCCTGCCGCCATCCGCGGCATTACCCGAGGGCCGGTCGACGCGGACGACGTCCGCGCCGAGGTCCCCGAGGATCATCGCGGCGTGCGGGCCGGGCCCGATGCCGGACAACTCGACAACACGCAATCCCTGCAGCGGTCCCGCCATTGGTGCACCCGACCTTTCGTCCGCTCTGACGTCTTTTCGCATCTTCGCAGCCGCGCCCGGCGGCCGCGCACCCCGGTCACATATGGTGAGCCCCATGCCGGAATCTGGGATCGCCACGCTCGCACCCGTCGCGGGCCTCGACGTCACGCTGACCGACGGCGTGCTGTCGGTGACCATCAACCGCCCCGACAGCCTGAATTCCCTGACGATCCCGGTCATCACCGGCATCGCCGACGCGATGGAACGGGCGGCCACCGACCCCGACGTCAGGGTGGTGCGCCTCGGCGGCGCCGGCCGCGGCTTCTGCTCCGGGGCGGGCATCAGCGCCGACGACATGTCCGGCAGCGGCGGCGTCCCGCCGGACCAGATCGTCCTGGAGATCAACCGGCTGGTGCGGGCCATCGCCGCGGTGCCACACCCGGTGGTCGCGGTTGTGCAGGGCCCGGCGGCCGGTGTGGGCGTGTCCCTCGCGCTGGCCTGTGACGTCGTATTGGCTTCCGACAAAGCGTTTTTCATGCTCGCCTTCACCAAGATCGGGTTGATGCCCGACGGCGGTGCGTCGGCGTTGGTCGCCGCCGCGGTCGGCCGGATCCGGGCGATGCAGATGGCGTTGCTGCCCGAACGATTGCCGGCCACCGAGGCCCTGTCCTGGGGACTGGTCACCGCCGTCTATCCCGCGGCCGACTTCGAGGCCGAGGCGGACAAGGTGATCGAGAGGCTGCTGGCGGGCCCGGCCGTGGCGTTCGCCAAGACCAAGCAGGCGATCAACGCGGCCACACTCACCGAGTTGGACGCCACGCTGCAGCGCGAATACGAAGGGCAGTCGCGCCTGCTGGTGTCGCACGACTTCAAGGAGGGCACAACGGCTTTCCAGGAACGCCGCGCCCCCAACTTCACCGACCGCTAAAGGGCTTACTTCCCCCCAGAACCGGTAATCCTTCCTCGCGTCGGTTTCGAATAAATTCGCGAGGAACGGAGAATCGATGGTGCGCTGCCTGGTGACCGGGGCGACCGGCTACATCGGTGCCCGGCTGGTGCCCCGACTGCTCGACGAGGGCCACGAGGTTCGCGCTTTGGCGCGCAACCCGGACAAGCTGGCCGACGTGCCGTGGCGCGAGCGGGCGCAGGTGGCGCGCGGCGACCTCGGCGACGTCGAGTCGTTGGCCGCGGCGTTCGACGGGATCGACGTCGTCTACTACCTGGTCCACTCGATGGGCGCCGCCAAGGACTTCGCCGCCGAGGAAGACCGCGCCGTGCGCAACGTGGTGACCGCCGCACGCCGCGCCGGGGCGCGGCGGGTCGTGTACCTGAGCGGGCTGCATCCCGAGGGCACCAAGCTGTCCGAGCACCTCGAATCGCGCGCGGCCGTCGGCGAGGCCCTCATCGACTCCGGCATCGAGACGGTGGTCCTGCAGGCAGGGGTGGTCATCGGGTCGGGCTCCGCGTCGTTCGAGCTGATCCGCCACCTCACCGATCGGTTGCCGGTGATGACCACGCCGAAATGGGTGCACAACCGGATTCAGCCGATCGCCGTGCGCGACGTGCTGCATTACCTGGTCGCCGCGGCGACCGCGCCGGTGCCCGGATCGCGGACGTGGGACGTCGGCGGGCCCGACGTCCTCGAGTACGGCGACATGATGCGCGTCTACGCCGACGTCGCGGGGCTGGGCCGGCGCTATCTGATCGCGCTGCCATTCCTCACACCCACGATCGCCAGCCTCTGGATCGGGGCCGTCACCCCGATCCCGCCCGGGCTGGCGCGCCCGCTGATCGAATCGCTGGAATGCGATGCGGTGATGCGCAATTCGGACATCGACGGCATCATCGAGCCGCCGGCCGGCGGCCTGACGGGCTACCGCCGCGCCGTCGAACTCGCGCTCGACCGCGGGACGCGCGGCCTGACCGAGGCCACCTGGGCCTCCCTGGAATCGGACCCTGCGGAGCCGCTGCCGAGCGACCCGGCGTGGGCCGGCGAGATCATCCACTCCGACGTGCGGACCGCCGAGACCGCCGCCGAGCCCGGCGACGTGTGGCGGGCGGCCGAGGCCGGGATCGCCCGCAGCCGCCCCTTCCGGGGCTGGGTCGTCGAGGAGCGCAAATCCGGCAGCGCGCTGCGACTGAGTTCGGGGCAGAGCTCGGTGGGCCAGGGGTGGCTGGAGATCGGCGTCGCGCCCCGCGACAGCGGGGGCAGCCACTACACGCAGCGGGCGACTTTTGTGCCGTGCGGCCTGCCGGGACGGCTTTACTGGGTCGCGTTGCGGCCCTTGCGAATCGCCGCGCTGCGGGCCTTGGCGCGCGACGTCACGGGAGGCGTCAGACGCCGAACAACGGGGGCAGTGCGAGCACCATGATCAGGCCCCACACGAGGTGGGTCAGGACCGGCGCCAGCACCCCGCCGCTGGCCCGGCGTTCCAGCGCGCACACCGTCCCGAGGATGATTGCGGCGAAACCCAGCATGGGGTTGCCGCTGGCCAGCGTGGCGCATGTATACAAGACGGTCGAGATGAGCATCGGGTGGTATCGCCCGAGCGCCGTGTAGAGGGCGCCGCGGAAAAAGACCTCCTCGGCGACGCCGTTGATGAGCGTGATCGCGACGATCACCGGATACCAACCATGGTGGGCGTACAGCAGCACCCGGGTTATCAGCTCCGCTACGGGGGTTATCTCCCGGGCGATCAGTCCGCCCACGATGAAGATGCCGCCGAGGAGCAGGCCGACGATCGTGCCCGTGATGACGGGCCGTTGGTTGCGCCCGCGCCAGCAGATGCCCCCCAGATGCAAAGGGCCCGACAGGAATCCACCGGTGAGCCACACCGCCGCCAGCAGCAGGGTCAGCCAGTAGAAGCTCGAGTCGCCCGGGTGGCGGCGCAACGAGAACCCGAGCACCGCCGCGCCCACCGCGAGCGTGATGGCGACGACGACGCGCCGGCGTCGCACCACGCCGGGCGGTTCGTTATGCGGCACAGCGACATTGGTGATGGCACGGCGCAATTCCGAGGCGACGGTGGCGCGATACGGGGTGGTCGACTGGGTCATGCCGGGCGCACCTTCGCGTTGAGGGCGAGCACGATGTCGAGGCCGGTGCGCACCGCGCCGGCCAGCGGTCCGGGGACATTGTTGACCAGCCGCAGCGTCGGCCGCGCGACGCGCGGGGTGATCGCGCGGGCCAGGCGGCGGATGCGCAGGGCGTCGCCGCCGGCCCACGCGGGATCGCTGTCGGCCAGTTGGTGGGGATCGGTCAAGGCGTTGACGGGCCTGGGGGGGCCGGACCGGTCCGCCAGGGCCAGGGTGATCGCGTCCTCGACGCCGAGCAGGCCCCCCGGCGGGTCGGGCACCCGATCGCGCAGGCCGCTGACGGACGCGACCATCGGGTGGTCCAGCGACTCGACCAAATCCGCGGCCAGCCCCGGGGGCACCGGCAGCGCGACCCCGGTGACCAGCGATGCCAGGCCGGTGTCGAACCGGCCGACCGGGAGGGCGGCGCGCCACCTTCCGGAAATCCGCGCATACGTCTTGAGCAGCTCACGGTAGGAGGTGGTGCTGGGCCCGGAGATGTCGTACGCACCCGCGGGCACCCGCTCCGGGTCCGCCGCGGCGACGAGATAGTGCAGGACGTCGCGGATGGAGATCGGGTCGATCGGGTTGTCCATCCAGTTCGGTATCGGGATGAGCGGGAACCGGTCGCCCACGTAGCGCATCATCTCGAACGACGTCGAGCCGGCCCCGATGATCATCGCCGCGCCCAGCCACACCAGCTCGGGGCCGCCCTCGACCGTCAGGGCCTCGGCCACCTCGGCCCTACTGGTCAGGTGCTCGGACAGGGCTTCGTCGGCCGGCATGAAGCCGCCGAGGTAGACGATGCGCCGCACGCCGGCGTCCCCGGCCGCCACCGCGACGTTGGTGGCCGCGGCCCGGTCGGCGTCGCGGAAGCCGGGCTGGCCGATCGCGTGCACCAGGTAATACAGCACGTCGATCGGGCCGGCGGCGTCCATCGCTTGCTGTACAGATGTTGGATTGGACGCGTCGAGGGTGACGGGTAACACGTCGTCAAACCACCCTAAACGCTTGAGCCGCTCCGGGTTTCGCGTGGCGGTCACGACCTGATGCCCATCCGCCAGCAGCGCCGTGACCAGGCGCGAACCGACATAACCGGTGGCGCCGGTGACCAGAATCCGCATACCCCCGACACTACCGACGACGCGGGCGCATGCGATCGCTTCGCTGATCCGGAAAAGTTAGAGCGGTATATATCGCGGAATTACCAATACCGGCATCGGCAATGTGGGCCAAGTTAGGCGTGCTTATTCAACTCGGGTACAAAAGGCTATGACGCGGCATATTGAACTCGTGTGCATCAAATCGGAAAATGCACAACGCGGGCAACGATGATCCCGGTGGCCTCTCGCAGCGAAACAAGCGCGACGTCGTCTCCGTTATGCGGCATTGAAGAATCGTTGCGGGCCAGGCTTTTTGGGGTCTAGTTGAATGCCGGTGCCATCGGCGCTGTCGGCGCGGGCCGCATCAGCCTCCCGCAATTCGCATTCCCGACGCTGTGGCGTAGCGCACATTGAACCTGTCGGACGGCGGTAACGTGACCCCGTACATGGAGGAGATAATCGGGGGTAATTCGGTTCGGCCAAGATCGAGGACGCTCACAGCCGAGGCGGTTCCGTCCGTCGCAGGAGTTTCAGTAAAGTTCCCACCCAATCGATACACGCAGGATGAGACCATCGGCGCGTTGACCGAGTTCGCGGGTCCGGAATTTCGGAAGTTCGCCCGGAGCAGCGGCGTTGAGTTTCGAAACATCGCCCTACCACTGTCGCGATACGGAGAGCTGAGCGGCTTCACCGAGGCCAACGATGCCTACATCGAAATCGCGCTCGACCTAGCCGAGCAGGCAATGCTCACCGCGCTTGACCAGGCCAATGTCAAGCCGTCGGAGGTCGACGCCATCTTTTCGACCACGGTGACCGGGTTAGCGGTCCCGTCGCTGGAGGCGCGGCTGGCCACACGACTCGGATTTCGGCAGGACGTCAAGCGGATTCCGCTGTTCGGTTTGGGTTGCGTCGCCGGCGCGGCCGGCCTGGCCCGGGTGCACGACTACCTGCGCGCATTCCCCACTGACGTGGCGGTGCTGCTGGCGGTCGAGCTCTGCTCGCTGACCGTGCAGCGCCAGGACCATTCGCTCCCAAATCTGGTGGCTTCCAGCCTGTTTGGCGATGGTGCCGGCGTCGTCGTCGCCGTGGGCGCCGACCGCGCTTCCAGATCGGGTGCCGGGCCCAAGCTGCTGGCCACCCGCAGCCGGACCTACCCGGACACCGAGGACGTGTTGGGCTGGAACATCGGCAGCAGCGGGTTCCAGATCGTGCTGTCCGTGGAGATTGCGACCATCGTCGAGAAGTACCTGGGCGACGACATCCGCGACTTCCTCGCCGACCACGGGCTGAGCACAACCGACGTGTCGACGTGGCTGTTGCACGCCGCCGGTCCGAAGGTGATCGACGCGGTCCAAGACGTGTTGGAGTTGCCCCCGGATGCGTTCGCGCACACCAGAAACTCGTTGCGCAACAACGGAAACCTCTCGTCGGTCTCGGTGCTTGATATACTGCACGCCACCATGGCCGACCCACCGTCGCCGGGCTCCATCGGGCTGATGATCGCGATGGGACCGGGCTTTTCCGCCGAACTCGTCCTGCTGAGCTGGTAGGGCGCGATACAGCTATGTATTACTTGCTGATTCTCGCGGTGGGCGTCGAACGGCTCGCCGAGCTGGTGGTCGCCCAACGGAACGCGCGATGGTCTTTTGCCCAGGGCGGCAAGGAGTTTGGCCAGAACCACTATCCGGTGATGGTCGCGCTGCATACCGCGCTGCTGTTCGGTTGCCTCATCGAACCGTGGGCGCTGCACCGCCCCTTCATTCCCTGGCTGGGCTGGCCGATGGTGGTCGTGCTGGCGGCCAGCCAGGGGCTGCGCTGGTGGTGCATCCGAACGCTGGGCCGGCGGTGGAACACCCGGGTGATCGTGTTGCCCGACGCGCCACTGGTGGTCCGGGGCCCCTACCGATGGCTGCACCACCCGAACTATGTCGCTGTGGTGGCCGAGGGGTTCGCGCTGCCGCTGGTCCACACCGCATGGCTGACGGCGATCATCTTCACGCTGGCCAACGCGCTGTTGCTCCGGGTGCGCCTGCGGGTGGAGAACTCCGCCTTGGGGTACGTATGACCGGCTACGACTCCGACCTGCTGATCGTCGGCGGCGGCCCGGGCGGCCTCGCTACGGCGTTACACGCTCGCCGCCAAGGGCTTTCGGTGATCGTGGCCGAGCCCCGCGAGGGCCCGATCGACAAGGCGTGCGGCGAGGGGCTGATGCCCGGTGGTCTGGCCGAGCTGACCTCGCTCGGCGTGGATCCGGCCGGGATGCCGTTCCGCGGCATCGCCTACGTGAACGAACAACGCCGGGCGGAGGCGCGGTTCCGCAGCGGGCCGGGCAGGGGTGTGCGACGCACGACGCTGCACGCGGCGCTGGCGGCGCGGGCGAAAGAGGAAGACACCGAGTGGATCCGGGCCCGCGTGACCAGCGTCCAGCAGGACGCGCACGGCGTGACCGCCGCGGGGGTGCGCGCGAAATGGTTGGTGGCGGCCGACGGGCTGCACTCGCCGGTGCGCCGCGCCGTCGGAATCCAGGCCAAGGCCGGAACGCCCCGGCGCCACGGCGTGCGATGGCACTTCAAGGTGCCGGCGTGGTCGGAGTTCGTGGAGGTGCACTGGTCCCGCTGGGGTGAGGCCTACGTGACCCCGGTGGAGCCGGACCTGGTCGGCGTGGCGATCCTCTCCGGGGGGCGACCCGACCTGGCTTGGTTTCCCTGGCTGGCCCGCCACCTGCAGGGCGCCGAGCGCGGGCACCCCCGCGGCTGCGGCCCGCTGCGCCAGGTGGTGTCCCGCCGCGTCGCGGGCCGCGTGCTGCTGGTGGGTGACGCGGCCGGCTACGAGGACGCCCTGACCGGCGAGGGCATCAGCCTCGCGGTCAAGCAGGCGGCCGCGGCGGTCGACGCCATCGCCAACGACGCCCCGTCGTCGTACGAGGCCGCATGGCACCGGGTCACTCGCAACTACCGGCTGCTCACCCGGGCGCTGGTGCTGGGCAGCGCGCCGCGCGCCGCCCGCCGCGCCATCGTCCCGGCCTGCACGCTCCTACCGGGCGTCTTCGACCGCGCAGTGAACACCCTCGCACGCTAGCTTGATTGCCCGCCTCCTCAGCCCGCCGTTCCTGCGTGCATCGTCACCGGGCTAGCGCGCCTTCCAGACGGGCTCCCGCTTCTCGGCGAAAGCCACGGGTCCTTCCTTGGCGTCCTCGGATCGGATCAGGGTCCGCATCTCGCGCATGGTGCGCTCCCAACCGGGTTCATCGCCGACGATCACGCCGTCGTCGACGCCGTAGGCGATGCGCTTGCTGGCCTGCACCGACAGCGGCGCGTTGGCGGTCACCCGCGCCGCCAGGGCGAGCGCGGCGTCCAGTACGGAACCCGCGCTGACCACCCGGTTGATCAGCCCCCATTCCAAGGCGTCGGACGCGGTGATCGGCTCGCCGGTCAACAGCAATTCCATGGCCACTTTGCGGGGCAGCTGGTCCATGATCCGGAAGACACCGCCGGCGGCCGCGATCAGCCCGCGCTTCACCTCCGGCAGCCCGAACGTGGCGCGCTCGTCGGCGACCACCAGGTCGCTGGCCAACGCGAGTTCGGTGCCGCCGCCCAGTGCGGTGCCGTTGACCGCGGCGATCGTCGGCTTGTCGATGAAGTGGTGCACGTAGCCCGCGAAGCCCCACTCGCCGTGCTCGGGGTGATACAGGTTCTCCCGGCGCGAGATCGCCTTGAGGTCCGCGCCGGCGCAGAACGACTTGTCCCCGGCGCCGGTGATCACCACCGCCCGTACGTCGGGGTCGTGTTGCGCTTGCTCCAGCGCATCCCCGACGGCGATGCTGACGGCCGCGTTGACCGCGTTACGGGCCTCCGGCCGGTTGATGGTTATGACCATCACGTTGCCGCGGTGGTCGACGAGCGCCCCCGGCTGGCCGTTAGCAGCGTCGGGGCCGTCGGTCACAGCAGTTCCACGATCGTGGCGTTGGCCTGACCGCCGCCCTCGCACATCGTCTGCAGTCCGTAGCGAATTCCCTTGTCGCGCATGTGGTACAGCAGCGTGGTCATCAACCGCGCCCCCGAGCCGCCGAGCGGGTGGCCCAGCGCGATGGCACCGCCGTTGGGGTTGAGCTTTTTTTCGTCGGCCCCGATGTCCCGCAGCCACGCCAGCGGGACGGGCGCGAACGCCTCGTTGACCTCGTAGGCCCCGATGTCGCCGATCGAGAGCCCGGATTTCTTCAGCGCCTTCTGGGTCGCCGGGATGGGCGCGGTCAGCATGATCACCGGGTCGGCGCCGGCCAGCACCGCGGTGTGGACCTTGGCGATCGGGGTGAGGCCCAGTTCCTTAGCCTTCTCGGCGGACATGAACAGGATCGCGGCCGAGCCGTCGGTGATCTGCGAGGAGTTGCCGGCGTGGATCACGCCGTCCTCCTTGAACGCGGGCTTCAGCGACGCCATCTTTTCCATCGGGGTGCCGCGGCGGATGCCCTCGTCCTTCAGCACGATATTCCCGTCCTGGTCCTTGATGCCTACGATCTGGTCGTCGAACGCGCCGGAATCCTGTGCGGCGGCGGCCTTTTCGTGCGATCCCAGGGAGAACTCGTCGAGCGCGAGCCGGTCGAAGCCCCACTGCTCGGCGATCATCTCCGCGCCGATGCCCTGATTCGGCGTGCGGTGGTAGCGGTCCTTGAAGGCCTGCGGGTACGGGTTGCCGCCGTTGGCGAGCGACGATCCCATCGGAGTCCGCGACATCGACTCGACACCGCCGGCGACGACGACGTCGTAGTGCCCGGCCACCACGCCGGCCGCGGCGAAATGGATGGACTGCTGGCTGGACCCGCACTGGCGGTCGACGGTCACGCCCGGGACGGTCTCGGGCCAGCCGGCCGCCAGCACCGCGGTGCGGGCGATGTCGATGGCCTGTTCGCCGGCCTGGCTGACGCAGCCCCAGATGACGTCGTCGACGAGCCCAGGGTCGATGCCGGCCTTGTCGACCAGCCCGTTGAGGACCTGCGCGGACAGGTCGGCCGAGTGCACACCGGACAGCCCGCCGTTGCGCTTCCCGAGCGGGGATCGGACGGCCTCGACGATGACGGCTTCAGCCATGGTGGTGTCTCCTTTGACTTGGGGTCTGCGTCGATTGTCAACCAAGGGGTTGGGAGGGGGTGGGGCGGGGTGGTTTTCGTAGCCCTCCTAGCCCAAAAGACGAACGACCGAGTTCAAGATGAATTCGAGTAGCACCCCGAAGACGCATTGGAGTAGCCCACTACGCACGCCAAGACCGGATCGCGTTGGACACCATCTGTGAGTGGGTGGTCCTACGGGCAGAGCGACCTCCCGAATCCAGCCAGGAGAGCAATACCCAACCAGGTCCGAGGAGCGACCAATGACCACAGATCCGAAGTTTGGTGCAATTCCGTCACCACGGCATGCCCTGGCAGCCGCGACGCCTCACGTGGCGACGGCGCTGACACCGCCGAACAGCATCGTCGTGCCGTCGCAATTGTCCATCTGGGGCAACGACGTCCACCGCGACTGCGTCACCGCCGAAGAAGCCTTCGCCAAGTCGTGCAACAACCCCGAAATCTTCATCAGCGAAGCCGATGTCATCGCATGGGCCACCCGGCACGGGGTTCTCGAGGGCGCAACGCTGGTCGAGGTGTTGGACTTCATGCAGTCCGACGGGTTCTCCGGCCCGTCCGCGACCTACGACGACGGAAAGTACGTCTCGGTCGACTGGAGCAACTCCGACACCTTGCAGAACGCGATTTCACAAGGCCCGGTGAAGATCGGCGTCGCCGGAGACCAGCTGCTCAACACCTGGCGCGCCAACGACGGGAAGAGCGGTTGGTTTGCGACGAGCTACAACGTCGACAATAACGAAAACCACTGCGTCAGCTTGTGCGGCTACGGCACGATGAGTTGGCTAGCCGAGCAGCTTCAAGTCTCGGTGCCCAGTGGGGTGGACGGCACGAAGGTCGGCTACGCGCTGTTCACCTGGGACTCGATCGGCATCATCGACGAACCGTCCATGCGGGCAATCACCTATGAGGCGTGGTTGCGCACCCCGACAACCGTCTCCGTCGCCCGTTGGCCGGATTGGCTGCAGCTCGACCACAATCCGGCGACCAAAGCCATCGTGGCTGACGGCGCGGATCTCTACCAGTTGCACGACACCGGAAAGATCTTTCGCTACACCGGAACACCGATTACCGGCTGGGAATTGCTGGACCAGAATCCCGACACCAAGATGATCGTCGCCAGCGGCGGCAACCTCTACCAGCTGCACAACACCGGAAAGATCTTCCGCTACACCGGAACACCGGTAACCGGCTGGGAAATGCTGGACCAAAACCCCGCCACCGTGTCAATCGTGGCCGACGGGTCCAACCTCTGCCAGCTGCACGACACCGGAAAGATCTTCCGCTACACCGGAACACCGATCACCGGCTGGCAACTGCTGGACCAGAACACCGCGACGATGCAGATCGCCGCCAGTGGAGGCAACCTCTACCAGCTGCACAACACCGGAAAGATCTTCCGCTACACCGGAACACCGATCACCGGCTGGCAACTGCTGGACCAGAATCCCGCGTCCGTGTCGATCGTGGCCGACGCGGGCCGCCTGTATCAGTTGCACAACACGGGAAAGATCTGGCGCTACACCGGAACACCGATGACCGGCTGGCAGCAGCTGGATCAGAATCCGGCAGCCAAGCAGATCGCCGCCGCCTCGGGAAACCTGTTCCAGATTCACAACACCGGTGCGATATGGGCATATGTCGGGCCGCCTAACACCGGTTGGCAGCAGCTCGACGGCAACGCGGCTTCCGTCTCGATCGCCGCGTCGGGCACCAGCCTGTACCAGCTGCACAGCACCGGCATGATCTGGCGCTACACCGGTCCGCTGAATCCGGTTCTGTAGCAGGTGCTCAAGGGAACGGCCCTCGGAGAGGATTCGAGGGCCGTTCCTTTCCGCGCACTCAGCTTCGCGGCCATCACCCGGCGGGGTACGCCACCGACTTGATCTCGGTGTACTGGTCGAAGCCGGCGACGCCGTTCTGCCGGCCCACCCCGCTGTACTTGTAACCGCCGAACGGCGTGTCGGCGCCGTAGGGAGCGCCGCCGTTGACGCCCATGAACCCGGCCCGGATCCGGCGGGCCACCGCCAGCGAACGCTCCAGCGACCCGGACATCACGTTGCCCGCCAGCCCGTACTTGCTGTCGTTGGCGATCCGGATCGCGTCCTCCTCGTCGTCATACGGGATGACGGCGAGCACGGGACCGAAGATCTCCTCCTGCGCGATGGTCATGGAGTTGTCGACGTCGGTGAAAAGCGTTGGCCTGACGTAGAATCCCTTGTCGAAGCCGGTGGGCGCGTCCGGGCCGCCGACCAACGCGGTGGCGCCCTCCTCGACGCCCTTGCGGATGTAGCCCATCACGCGGTTGCGCTGCACCTCCGAAATCACCGGCCCGCACAGGGTTCCGGGATCCTGCGGGTCGCCGCACGTGACGTTCTCGTAGATGCTCTTGAGGATCGCGACGCCCTCGTCGTAGCGGGACCGCGGCAACAGCATCCGGGTGGGGTTGGCGCAGCCCTGTCCGGCGTGCATGCAGGGCGCGATGCCGATCGCGCACGCGGCGCCGAAGTCGGCGTCCTCCAAGACGATCGTCGCCGATTTGCCGCCGAGCTCCAGGAACAGCCGCTTCATCGTCGCGGCACCCTTTTCCATGATCCGCTGGCCGACCACGGTGGAACCGGTGAAGGAGATCAGGTCGACCTTCGGCGACAGCGTGAGTTCCTCGCCGACAAAGTGATCCGACGCCGTCACGACGTTGACGACGCCGGCGGGGATGTCGGTCTTCTCGGCGATCAGCCTGCCGAGCCGGGTCGCGTTGAACGGCGTGTTGGGCGCCGGCTTGAGCACCACGGTGTTGCCGGTGCCCAGCGCCTGGCCGAGCTTGTTGAGGGTGACCTCGAACGGGAAGTTCCACGGCACGATCGCGCCGACCACGCCCACGGGTTCGCGCCAGACCTTGCGGGTGGTCAGGGTGCCGGTCAGGCTGATCACCTTGTCACCGAGGTCGGTTTCCCAGGCGTACTCGTCGATCAGCCTGGCCGGGTACTTCAGTCCGTCTTCGAGGGGGGCGTCCAGCTGGGGGCCGAAGGTGATGGCCCGCGGCGAGCCGACCTCGAGGATGAGCTCCTCGCGCAGCTCTTCCTTCTCCGATTCGATCGCCTCGTGCAGCTGCAGTAGGCAGCGCTTGCGCAGCTCTTTATTGGTCGACCAGTCCGTCTCGTCGAAGGCGCGCCGCGCGGCGTCGATGGCCCGGTGCATGTCTTCTTTCGACGCGTCCGCGACCTCACCGAGCGGCTCCTCGGTCGCGGGGTTGATGTTGGTGAAGGTGCCGGCCCGGCCCTCGACGAGCTTGCCGTCGATCATCATCTTCGGCTCGAAACGGACCTTTACAGCCTCAGTCATGTTTGTCACTCTCTTCTGAGTCGTTGAGGGGCTACAGAGAGCCTTACTGGAAAGTAGCCGATTGGCAAGGTCAAACCTTTTCGGGGGGCTACTGAGCATCGAAAAGCACAGGTACCGACGTCGGCGACCGGAAAACCTGCCCGCGGATGTGCGGGTCGTCCCCGTCGGGGTCCAGCCGCAGGTTCGGCAGCCGGTCGAGCAGCAGGTTGACGGCGGTGCGCATCTCCAGCCGGGCCAGGTGCATGCCCAGGCATACGTGCACGCCGTGTCCCCAGCCCAGATGCGCCCGGGCCTCCCGGTGGATGTCGAACCTGTTCGGATCCGGATAGCGATCCTCTTGCCGGTTCGCCGAGCCGAGCATCGGCATAACCGTCGCCCCGGCCGGTATCGCTACGCCGCCGAGTTCGGTGTCGCGCGTCGCGACCCGGGTGATCGTCAACAACGGTGATTCCCACCGCACCCCCTCCTCGATCGCCTGTGGCAGCAGCGATCGATCCGCGCGGATGGCATCCAATTGCGCCGGGTCGGACAGCAGGGCCAGCAGCAGGCTGCCCAGGGCCCGATAGGTCGTCTCGACGCCGGCCGGGAGCAGCAGCCGCAGGAACGAGTAGATCTCCTCGTCCGCGAGCTTCTCCCCGTCGATCTCGGCTGCACCCAGCGCGCTGATCAGGTCGTCCCTCGGGTCGGCCCGGCGGGCCTGCAGTATCGGCGCGAAGTAATCGCGCAGCGCGGCCGAGGCGGCAAGCCCGCGTTCCGGGTTCATCAGCCAACTCAGCAGCGAAATCGACCACCGCTGGAACTGGGGGTAATCCTTTTCCGGCAGGCCCAGCAGTCCCGCGATGATCTGGCTCGGGTAGTCAAAGGTGAATTCCTTGACCAGATCCGCCTTTCCGTTGTGCGCGAAGTTGTCGATCAGGCCGTTCGCCACACGGCCGACCAACTCGTCCTGCCAGCGCGCCAATGACTTCTGCGAGAACGCCTTTGACACCAGCGAACGCAGCCGGCCGTGGATCGGCTCGTCCATGCCGAGCATCACGCCTTCACCCAGCACGGGTCCGAACGCGGCGATGACGGCTGCCGAGGAAAACGTCTCGTTGTCGCGCAGCATCTGCTGGATGTCCTCGTGGCGATACACGATGAACATCGGCAGGCCTTCCTCGTGGGGAAGCGCTCCCGACGTCTCGAGCCGCTGCACCGGTTCTTCACGGCGCAGCCGCGCCAATTCGGTGTACGGGTCTCGCACGTCACCGGAGATGGCGTCGTCGAAGGCGCCGAAGTCCTCCAGGTCGTCGAAAAGCTGTTCCATTACGGCTCCCCTGTTCTTTGTCGTCTCGCGGCAAGGCGCTGCAGCACCGGCTGCGGAAGAACGCGCGCCGCCAACACCATCGCTCGCTGGGGCCAAGTCAACGGCCACGCGCCGCCCCGCATCTCGCCCTGTCTGGGAAGGCCCAGCACGATCCGCGAAAGGTGGTGCATGCCGGAAGCCGGAAGGATCCTGTTGGCCGCCAACAGCATCGAGGAGTCAGCGCCCACACCGCGGCGCCGGAACGCACCCCGGTCGGCCAGCGCCTTGAGCAGTCCGTCGGTGAAGCGCTCGGGTGGCCGGGCGAAACTGATCGCGAACCGTCCGCGAGTGTTCATTGTGTTGTGCAGCCGGGCGTACGGGCCGCCGAAGTCGCGGTTGTCGGTGGTGCCCGCGTCTGTGATGATCTCGGTGTCGTACATGCCGGCCACCAAGACGGTGACTCCGAGACCGAACGGAGCGATCTCGCCCGCCATCGACTCGCCCCACCGCTCCAACGCTCCCTTGGCCGCGGCGTACGGCGCGGTACCCGGTTGACCGCGGACGCCGGCCGCGCTGGATACCAGGACGATGCGCCCCTCCCCCGCCGCCCGCATCGACGGCAGCAGCGCCTGGGTGAGCGCGACGGGACCCATGACGGTGGTCCCGAACATCCTCTGCCACAACGCCATATCGGTTTCCTCCACCACTCCTGCGGCGGAGATCCCGGCGTTGTGCACGAGCGCGTAGGGGGCGCCGACGGCTTCCTCGATGGCCTTGGCGGCCGCCGAGATCGACGCGGAGTCCAACAGGTCGAGCTGCACACCGATCAGCCGGTCGTCGTCGGGCGACGCGCCGGTTTCCCCGCGCAGCAACGGCATTCCTTTGTCGGGGTTGCGCATGGCCGCGACCACGCGCCACCCCTCGCGGTACAGCCGCACCGCCGAGGCGAACCCCAGCCCGCGCGACGCGCCGGTGATGACGACCGTGCGCGGCTCAGCCATTCTTGCCCGGGGTCGCGCAGGCGCCCTGCCCGGGCGGCGGCGGCTGGACGACGGGCCGGCCGTTGGGTTCCCCGCTCGCCCAGGTGGACCAGATGCCGACCGAGTAGGGGCCCTGGGCGCCCGCCTTTTCGTAAAACCCTTGCGGGTCATACACTTTGGCTTCCGGGTAGGGCCACGGGCAGGCCACCGAGGTCGCGGCGTGGCTGGCCTTGATGGCCCAGAACCAGGCGCCGTAGGCGAAGTAGGACACGTTGATGATGGCGAACATCACCAGGAACGTGCCGAGCACCGGACGGCTCGGGAAGATCCTGGCCTTCGCGGCCAGCTTCTCGGCCACGGATTTCCCGGTGTCGTCGCGATAGCAGAGTATCGCCGCGGGCACCATCACGAACGTCACCGAGAACGACTCCCAGATCAGCGGGAACTGGAAGGTGCTGCCGGTGAACACCGAGCCCCACGGAATGACCTGTGAATAGATGTACATGCCCCAGTGGATGAGGGTGTTCTCCAGAAACGCATCCATGACAAAGCCGATCACCATGGTGACCAGGCCGAGGCAAACCAAGGGGTGTCGCGAGACGAAAGCCTCGGGCCCGTATTTGGCCTGTAGCTTCCGCAGAATCCAGACCGCCGGGAAGTAAGGGCCGAAGTAGAACATGACGTAGCCGAACACCACGAACGGTTCGACCGTTGGCGACAACGAGACGAGCGGCCAAGACTCCGGCCAGTGAACGAGGTCGGGGTTGTAGACCGCGAACGGCGACCAGTTCATGATCGGGTCCTGCCACACGATCAGCGTGGTGCATAGGAACATCAACATCACCGGGCTGCCCGGATTGCGCCGCCAGCCCCTGATGAACACCAACAGCAGCACGATCAGCGCCACCACGGTGGCCCAGTCCAGGAATCCGATGTAGTCCAGCCCGAACGTGAATTTCACCGGACGTGGCCGGCCTTGCACGTTTGGGTTGGCGACGCGTGGGTCGAGGGCGACCCGACAGTTCGCGATGAAGAACAGCACGAACGCCGCCAGCGCGGCGCCGGCGATCCAGCCGCCCCAGCCGCGTTTGTCGGGGCGGCCCGCCGGCTTCTCTTCCGCGACAAGCGGTGTGGACTGTTCCGTCGACATCAGCCGTCCTCTCCGAAGCGGTCGACCAGGCGCGAGTTGACGCCGTCGGCGTCCAGCGTCCGCGCCACCAGGTAGCCGGCGCCCATCCACGCCCGCCGCGTCCACTTGCCGAACGACACCCGGGTGCCGGGCGCGCCCGAGGCGGCGGGCATCATTTTCACCCGCTCCAGCGCCTCCTTCACCCCGCGCGGGCTGAGCGGGTGGGCGTCGGCAAATGCGCGCACGAGCGTGGCGGCGACGTCACGGTTGACCACGGGCACGCAATACTCGGGACGGCTGCCCTCGTACTTGGCGGCGTAGCGGTCGAGGAAGTCCTGGCCGACGCGATTCGCCTCGTCGTACTGGTCGACCCCGATCCAACCCATGAACGCGTTCCACATGATCGGGTTCACCCACGCGTTCTGGAAGGCCGTGGTGGTGAAGCGCGGCGGGTCCCAATCGACGGCCTCGAGCGCGGGGTTGATGAACACAATCCCGAAGCCGAAGCCCAGATGCACGATCGCTTCGGCCTTCGCGTCGTGCAGGGTGCGCACGGCCTCGTTGATGTCCTGAGCGGTCTGCGCGATCGTCGCCTCCGCGACGATGCGAATGCCCTTGCGCCGGCATGCGCTTCGCAGGTTCCTCAGATAGCTCTCGCCGATCAGGTTCTGCTCGACGAGGACCCCGATTTCGGCGAGCCCTCGTTTGGCGACGAGGTCCGCGATGAAGATCGGCTCGTCGGTCAACGAACCCTGCGGAAAGGAGAAGGTCCACTCGCCCAACCAGTCGTCGGTGCCGGTGACGCTGATCGCGGGCACCTTGAACCGCTCCTCGATCGCCTCGCGGGTGGGCACGCAGTTGTCGGTGATGTGCGGCCCGAACACCACCAGGCAGCCCTCGTCGACGAGCCCACCGAAGGCGTCGATCACCGACTTGACCGATCCCTTGGGCAACCCCTCCACCTCGCGGTAGATCATCTGCACCGGCCGATCGATCAGGCCCTGTTCCCTGGCCTCTTCGAAGACGAGGTCGAAGCACCGCGTGAAACTCGCCAACAATTCCTCCGGGAATCCCGGCGGCAGCGTGAAGTCCATCAGGTAGCCGACCTTGATCGGTTCGGCGCTGCTTTCGTAGGACATCAGACCTCCAGGACGTCAAAATTGCGCGCGCGACTGCAAACCTAATATTTGTTCTGAACCCTAGTCATGGCCCTGGGCAGCGTCAATCATGGCGCCCGTCGGGCCCACCCAGATAGATGTCGATCATCTCGCCGAGGCCCTGCCCCACCGCGGCGTCGTCGGTCAGCGGCCCGGCGATCGCGGCCCGGGCCGCCTCGCGTGTCGTCAGACCCTCTGCCACCAGCCGGGCCGCCGCGATCAGCACGCGCGTCGACGCGACCTCGCGCAGCCCACCGGTTTCCAGCCGGCGGATGGCCTGCCCGAAACGCACCAGTTCGGCCGCCGTGGCACCGTCGACGCCGGCCTCGTGCGCAACGATCGACTCCTCGACATCGGCTGCGGGGAAGCCGAATTCGATGGCGACCATCCGCTGACGTGTCGAGTCCTTGAGGTCCTTGAGCACGCTTTGATAGCCGGGGTTGTACGACACCACCAGGCCGAAGCCGGGCGCCGCGTCCAGCGTGACCCCGAGACGCTCGATGGGCAGCTGGCGACGGTGGTCGGCGAGCGGGTGCAGCACCACGGTGGTGTCCTGCCGCGCCTCCACCACCTCGTCGAGATAGCAGATCGCCCCCTCGCGCACCGCGCGGGTCAGCGGCCCGTCCACCCACACCGTCTCGTCGCCCTGCAACAGGTACCGGCCGACGAGGTCCGCGGTGGTGAGGTCGTCATGACAGGCGACGGTGATCAGCGGCCGGCCGAGGTCGTAGGCCATGGCCTCGACGAATCGCGTCTTGCCGCAACCCGTCGGCCCCTTCAGGAGGAGCGACAGCCCTTGGCGGTACGCCGCCTTGAAGACGGCCTCTTCGCCGCCGATCGCCTTGTAGTAGGGCCGCGCCATCTCGGCCTCGGGGGTCGCGCCGTTCCGGTAACCAACACCGGGCTCGTTGGGCATAGCTTCCCTTCTCCTCGAACCGCAGCCTATCCGGAACAGATGTTTGTTTCAACGAACGGGCGCGCGGTCGCGGCCGCCCGGCGGCGGACCTCGGCCGAGCGCAGCGCCGACCGGAACAGCGGTCCGATGACGCCGGGGAGTTGCTCCGGGCGCGCGATCGTCGCGTGCGCGGTGCTGCCGAAGACCCTGCGCAGCGATCGCGTGTCGGTGCCGGCACCGATGGTCAGGCACACGCAGCCGGCGCCGCGGCGGCGGGCTTCGGTCAAGGCGCGGCGAGCGTCGGCGGCGCCGTAGGGGCGCTCGTATCCGTGGTCGTAGGCCAGCCCGTCGGACAGCACCACCAGCAGCCGCCGTGACGTACCCCCGCGCGCCTCGAGGACCGCCGCACCGTGCCGGATGGCCGCACCGAGGCGGGAGTAGGCGCCGGGCTCCAGGCTGTTGAGCCGCCTCATGACCAGGGAGTCGAGGCGCTCGTCGAACCGCTTGACGGGCACCATGCTCACCGCGCGCCGGCCCTGCGAGTAATAGGCGTACAGCGCGACGCGGTCGCCAAGGTCGTGCAGCGCGACGGCGAGGTTGGCGACCGCCGCACGCTGTTGTTCGTGCACAGTCCGCCCGACCGTGCCGGGCTCGGCCGCCGATCCGGACACGTCGAGCAGGAGCAGCACCGACAGGTCCCGCCGGCGGCGCAGGCTGTCCAGGTAGACCGCCTCGTCGGGCACCGCCCCGGCCAGCGCCTCCACCCGGGCCTCCACCGCGGCGTCGATGTCGATGTCGTCGCCCTGCGACTGCCGGTGGCGGCGGTGCAGGCCCATCCCGAGCCGGGACAGCGGGCGGCGCACACCGATCGCCGCTTCGATGGCCTGGGTCGCCGGTTCCCTGATCGTCGGCTCGACCTCACGCACGGTGCACCACGCGGGTCGGTAGCTCTTGTGCGCGAAATCCCATTCGGGATACTTCACGCCGTCGGCGGGTTTGGCGTCGTCGCCGTCGATCTCATCGCCCGACGTCGACGCCAGCGACGATACGGCGTGCACGCCGCGATTGACCGAGTTGGTCCGGTGCGTCGGGGTATCCGCGCCGGGCGGTCCACCTCCGCTGCCGGTCTTGCGCGCGGACGACAGCATCTTCTTCAGCCACTTGCCGATGAAGCCGCCCCCGCCGACGGGGCTGGTGAACAGGTCGGGGTCGTCGGAATCGTCGAGCTGCGCGTCGTCCAGTTCGGCGAGTTCCCCCGCTTGGCGGCGCGGGACGTGCCCCTGGTTTGCTTCTTGTTTGGCCGCGCGCGACGACCTCGCCATCACCTTGGCGGGGCGGATCACTCCGAACTCCGGCGGCGGGTCGTCGACCGCCGCCCGCCCCCCGGCGATCCTCAGCGACGCGGCGGGGGAGTCGCTGCGGCTCGCGATGTCGCGGTTTCCCAACGACGCCAACATGCCAGGCAGCAGTTGGGCGTTGGCGATCAGCGCACGGTGGCCCTCGACCGCCAGGTAGCGCCTGGCCAGCCGGGGACGGCGGACCAGGCAACGCACCACATCGGCGTCCAGGCTGCCGGCCGCGATCATCGAGGCCTGCACGGCGATCCCGTTGAGATCGCGCGCGGCGTCGACGTGGATCGTCTCGCCGTCCGTCCACGCGGGTTCACCCGGTCGCAGTTCGGCGACCGCCACGGCCCGGCCCGCGAGCGCGGACGCGAACATGCCGAGGGCCTGCAATCGCGTGTCGTTTGCCATCGACCCCCGCATCAGTCGAGCTTGTTGACCAAATATCTGTTCCAGCGTAGGGTCCGGTTCCAGCTGCGGTCAATCAGGCCAAGAGGCCGGTTCCACTTGCCAAGGAGCGCACCATGATTGACTTCACCGACCGGGTCGCCGTCGTCGCCGGCGCCGTCGTCGGACTCGGCCGGCTGTACGCGCTGAACCTGTGAGCGGCGGGACATCAGCGCGACGCCCGCTAACGCCTAGTTGACCTAATATCTGCTCCAACGTAGTGTCCGGAAAAATGGACTTCTCCTACCCCCCGGAAGCCGAACAGTTCCGCACCGAGCTGCGCGATTGGCTGTCGGCGAACCTGACCGACGAGCTGGTGGCCGCCCGCCGGCCCGCGGGGCGCGACGACGCGGGGATCGAGTTGCTGCGGGCGTGGAGCGCGACGATGGCCGACGCGGGGTGGGCCGCCGTATCCTGGCCACGCGAATACGGCGGCCGCGGCGCGACCGTGCTCGAGCAACTGGTCTACACCGAGGAAACCACCCGCGCGCGGGCGCCCATGCCGCTCAACGTCATTGGGATGAACAACATCGCGCCCGCGATCATGCAGTACGGCACCGAAGAGCAAAAGACGACGCTGCTCCCCCGCATGATGCGCGCCGACGACATCTGGTGCCAGGGAATGTCGGAACCCGAGGCCGGATCCGATCTCGCCGCGCTGCGCACGCGAGCGGTGCGGGACGGCGACCACTTCGTCGTCAACGGCCAGAAGATCTGGACCTCGCTCGGGCATCGCGCGGACTGGTGTCAGCTGTACGTGCGCACCGATCCCGACGCCCCGAAGCACAAGGGGATCTCCTGCCTCATCGTCGACATGTCGCTGCCCGGCATCGAGGTGCGCCCACTCGTAACGCTCAACGGCGACACCGATTTCGCCGAGGTGTTCTTTCACGACGTCCGCGTGCCGGCCGACGCGTTGCTCGGGCCGCTGAACGCCGGCTGGCAGGTGGCCACCACCACCCTGAGCCACGAGCGCGCCGGCGCGGCGCGGCTGTACGCCGAGATGCAGGTGCGGCTGGAAGAGCTGGTGGACGACTTCGCCGCCCAAAGCGACGCGCTGGACGACCCGGTGATACTGCGGCGGCTCGGCGAAATCGCCGTCCGCATCAAGTATCTCGAGGTGCTGTGCCAGCGGTCGATCTCCGCCACGCTGCACGGCGGCGACCCGTTCGCCTCGGCCAGCCTGGCCAAGACCGTGTGGGGTGAGATCGGACAGGACATGGCCGCGCTGGCGTTCGACGTGCTCGGCAGCCACAGCACCGGCGCCCCGTGGGCGAGCTACCGCCTCACGTCGCGCTCGCTGACCATCGCGGGCGGAACGACCCAAATCAACAAGAACATCACCGCGCAGCGCGTGCTGGGATTGCCCCGCCGATGAACCTCGAACTCACCGACGAACAGATCGCGCTGCGCGACACCACGCGGTGCTTTCTCGCTGAGAAGGCGCCCGTCTCGGGGCATGTGCGCGCGCTGCTCGACGATCCGACCGGCGTCGACGAGGCGGTCTGGCGGGGCCTGGCCGACCTCGGCGTGACCGGGCTGCTGGTGCCCGAGGAACACGGCGGGGCCGGGATGTCGATGGTCGAGGCGGGGGTGGTCGCCGAGGAACTCGGCGCCGCACTGCACCCCGGACCGTGGCTGTCGAGCGCGGTCGCCGCGACCCGCGCGCTGACCAGGTTCGCCGCCAATGATGATGGCACAACGATTTTGGCCGGGATCGCCGACGGCAGCACCATCGCCACCGTGGGCTTCCTGGACGCGGAGAACGCCGCCGTCGAGGTGGCCGGGGGCGGTGAGGAGATTGCGGTGCGGGGCGAGATCGCCGGCGTGCCCGACGCCGCCGCGGCCGACACCTTGCTGGTGCTCGCGCCGGACCCCGGCGGCATCGGGCTTTACGCGTTGAAGACCGACTCTTCCGGGGTGGCCGTGGTGCCCGAGCGCGGTATCGACCAGACCCGCAAGCGTTTTCGTGTCGAGCTCGACGGGGCGTCCGCTTGTCGCCTTGCCACGGCCTCGCCGAAAGACGTTGCCGCCGTGATCGACGACGTTCTCATCGCCACCGCCGCCGACGCGCTCGGCGCCGCGCGCGCCGTCATGCACCTGGCCATCGAATACGCAAAGGTCAGAAAGCAATTCGGTCAGGTCATCGGCTCGTTCCAGGCGGTCCAACACCTGTGCGTCGACATGTACGAGACCGTCGAGCTGGCCCGCAGCGGTGTGATCCACGCGCTGTGGGCCGCCGACAACGAACCGTCTTCCGACGAACGCCATCTTGCCGCGCTGCGGGCGAAGGCGTTCGCCGGGCGGCTGGCGACCGTGGGCGACACCGCCATCCAGGTGTTCGGCGGCATCGGTTACACCTGGGAGCACGACGCCCATCTCTACCTCAAGCGCTTGCTGAGCTGGAGCGAACTTCTGGGTAGGCCCGACCGCTACCTCACCGAAATCGGTGCGCGCCTTGGTAAGAGGGGCCCTTGATGGACATCGAGTACCTCCTTTCCGCGACCCGTTCGGCCCGCAAGTCGCTCGACCTCGATGCGCCGGTCGACATCGCGGACATCCGGGAGTGCCTGCGCATCGGTTTGCAGGCCGCCAACGGCTCCAATCAGCAGTCCTGGCGGTGGCTCGTGGTGACCGACCCGGCGCTGCGCGGCCAGATCGCCGAGCTATACCGCGAGTCGTATCTGCTTCGCGTCGGCGGGCAGTTACTGGCCGATTTGCTTCCCGCCGGCACGCCGCAGGGCCGGATCATGTCGTCGACGGAGTGGCTCGTCGAGAACATGGCCCGGGTCCCCGTGCTGGTGATCCCGTGCTACGAGCCCTACCTGCCCCGCGTCGACGGCGACGAGTCGTTCCATCAGGTCACGCTGTACGGCTCGATCTTCCCGGCCGTGTGGAACTTTCAGCTCGCCCTGCACACCCGCGGCTATGGAACGTGCATCACGACGTTGCACCTGCACCGCGAGGGGGAGATCGGTCGGCTGCTGGGCATTCCACCGACCTACGCGCAGGGATGCCTGCTGCCGGTGGGCCGGCTGCGCGCCGGGCACACCTTCCGGCCGGCTCCTCGGCGGCCCGTCGACGAAGTGGTTGCGCGCGACGCCTGGGACGGCCCGCCGCCCTAGAATGGGCACCGTCGGCGCTTTTGTGCAGCGCATTTGTTTCGGCACCGTCTGATAGCCTCTAACAAAGATTTGGTTCGGCCGGGAGGACGAATGCGTAAGGTCGCGAATCCGTCGGCCGCCCGGGCAAACAACGCTGACGACTCCGGCACCCGTCGAACCGAAATCCTGCAGACCGCGGCGTCATTGATCGCATCGTCGGGCTTGCGGACGTCGCTGCAGGAGATCGCGGACGCGGCCGGCATCCTGCCCGGCAGCCTGTATCACCACTTCGAATCCAAAGAGGCGATCCTGGTCGAGCTGACCCGCCGCTATCAGGAGGACCTGACCCGGATCGGGCAGGAGGCCCAGGCCCGGCTGGACGAGCCCGACTCGCGACCGGCCTCGGAGCAGATCGTCGAGCTGGGATCGGCGATCGCGAACTGCGCCGTGCGACACGGCGCCGCGTTGCAGATGTCGTTCTACGAGGGCCCCGGCGACGACCCCGAGCTGATGAAGCTGACGCAGCAGGCACCCACCGCTGTCCAGCAGGCGATGCTGCAGACGCTGCGCGCCGGCAGGTGGAGCGGCTACATCAAGCCCGACATCGACCTGCCCACGTTGGCCGACCGCATCTGCCAGACCATGCTGCAAGTCGGGCTGGCCGTCATGCGCCACAACTCCCCGCCCGACCAGGTCGCCGGGCTGCTGTGCCGAATCATCTTGGCGGGATTGGCGGCCCGGCCGCCCAGCGACGCGGCGTTGAATCGGTCCAAGGCCTTCGCGGCCGCAAACGCCGTCATCGACACCTGGGCCGACGACGCCGACGCGGATCCCGACGACAAGGCGGCCCACGTCCTCGCGGTGGCGCGAACGGAGTTCGGCCGCAAGGGATATGAGGTCACCACCATCCGGGACATCGCGTCCGCGGCCGGCCTGGGCACCGGGACCGTCTACCGGGTGATCGGGTCCAAGGACGAACTCCTCGCCTCGATCATGGAGTCCTTCGGCAGGAAGGTGGAGGCCGGTTGGGTGAGCGTCCTGCAGGCGGACGCCACCGCGGTCGAGAAGCTGGACGCGCTCAGCTGGGTCAACGTCAACGCGCTCGATCGGTTCTCCGATGAGTTCAGGATTCAGCTCGCGTGGATGCGCCAATCGCCACCGAACACGCCCAACCCGGGCTGGCTGTACGCCACCCGGCTTCGCCAGATGAAATCGCTGCTGTCCGAGGGCATCCGGGCGGGGCAAATCCAGATCGACGCGCCGTCCACCGCGATGCTGGCGCGATGCGTCATCGGCCTGCAGTGGATACCGGAGAACATCCTGCGCGCCGTCGGCAAACGCGCCGCGCTGGTGCATGCCCGCGACACCGTCCTGCGCGGAGTCGCGGTCCGCGGCAAGTAGGTATTGAAACCCAATAACTGTTACCCATACAGTTGGGCAGTTAGAACCGGGTTGGCAGTGAGCGAGAAGAGGATTTCCATGACTATCGTCGATCGGTTGCGCTACGACGGCAAGCGCGCACTCGTTGTTGGCGGCGCGACCGGGATGGGCGCCGCGGCGGCCAAGTCGGCGGCCGAACTCGGCGCCGAGGTCATCGTGCTGGACTACGCGCCCGTCAGCTACGACGTCGCCCAGTCGGTGCAGGTCGACCTGCGCGATCCCGCGTCGATCGATGCCGCGCTGGCGCAGGTGGACGGTCCGATCCATGCGCTGTTCTCGGCGGCCGGCATCGCCGAGGGCACGACCGACCTGATGGCGATCAACTTCATCGGGCACCGCTACGTCATCGACCGCCTGCTCGAGAAGAACCAGCTTCCGTCGGGCTCGGCGATCTGCTTCATCTCCTCGGTGGCCGGCATGGGCTGGGAGAACGACCTGGAACTGCTCACCGAGTTCCTCGCCAACCCCGACTTCGCGTCGGCGCAGGAGTGGGTGAAAGCCCACGAGGCCGAGGGCATCATCCACTACGGCTTTTCCAAGAAGGTCGTCAACGCCTACGTCGCGACCCAGGGCTATCCCCTGCTGAAGAAGGGCATCCGGATCAACGCGATCTGCCCGGGTCCGACCGACACCCCGCTGGCGCAGGCCAACGCCGACCTGTGGCTGACGTTCGCACAGGACTACCGCGACGAGACCGGTTCGAAGGTGCACACCCCCGAGCAGATGGGCGACGTGATGGCGTTTTTGAACAGCGCCGCCGCGTTCGGCATCAACGGGATCACGCTGCTGGTGGACTACGGGCACACCATGGCGTCGCTGACCGGCGCCTACCCGCCCGGCAAGCCGATCATCGACCTGATCATGGGCCGGGTGAAGCTTTAGCTCTCATCGACACCGATGAGCAGGCGTTCCGGGCTGCGGCCCAGGACGCGGCGCCACGGGATGCTGGCGGGGTCCTGCCCCAGGTGCAGGGCGGGGCGTGCGGCCAGCGCGGCGCGCACGCACTCCTCCACGGCGACTTTCGCGAGCGAGGTGCCCAGGCAGTAGTGCGCCCCGGCCCCGAAACTCATGAGCCGCGGCGTCCCCGGCCGGGTGAACCGTTCGGGATCGAAGCGGTCCGGCGACGGCCACGCCTCGGCGTCCCGGCACGCCGAGGCGATGCAGAGCAGAACCGTCGAGCCGGCCGGAATGGTGGTGCCGTGCAATTCAATCGGCGCGACGGCGGTGCGCGGAATGAGGGGGATGCTGGGCTCGAGGCGCATGGTCTCGGCCACCGCGCTGGCGAGCCGCGCGTCATCGTCCGCTACCCCGGCAAGCCGGTCGCGGTGCTGCAGTGCCACCAGGAGGCTGCACGGTATCTGACTTCCCGTCGTGTCGTGGCCGGCGACGAGAAGGTTCGCGATCATCGCCACGGTCTCGTCGCGCGTGAGCCTCTCACCGTTGGCCTCCGCGGTGAGCAATCCGGTGATGAGATCGGGACCGGGATCTTCGGTTCGACGCTGCGCCAAAGCATCTACGTAATCGCGCATTTCGACGATCGCGCGCGTCGCGTCCGCGATCTGATCGGCAGTCATCACGTAGAACACCGGGCTGAGGGCATCGGCCCACCGCGAGAATGCATTGACGTCGGCGTCCGGGACACCGAGGAGGGGGCAAATCAACCGCGTTGCCAATCCTGCGAAGGCAGCTACCAGATCCCCGCCGTCGCGGGTCGCCGACGCGATGGCGACGGCGGCCAGCTCGGCGGCGGTCGACCTCAGCGCCCCGACGGAGCGGGGGGTGAAGGCGCGGGAAACGAGCGACCGAAGGCGGCGGTGGTAGTCGCCGTCGTTGGTGAACATCAGCTGGCTGTACCAGTCGCGCAATGGACCGGCGCCGATGCCCATGTCGTCAAACAGGGCCAGCCCGATCCCGTTCAGCCGCTCGTCGCGGGCCAGCGTTTCGACGTCATGCTGCCGCAACACCACGGTGGCGCCCGTGATCTCGTCGGTCGCCAGCGGGCCGCGTCGGATCGCCTCGGCGAGTACGTCGTGCATCCGTGTGGTCAAGCTACCCGTCAGATCTACCAAGGGTTTGGTTTCCATCCCGACTTCCTCCCGTCGGCTCACAGGGCGTATTGGTGGCGCAGAATCTGCCCAGCACGCTCGCCGATGATGACGCAGGGAGCCATGGTGTTGCCCGTGGTGACCCGCGGCATGATGGATCCGTCCGCGATTCGAAGGCCTTCTACCCCATAAACTTTCAGCGAACCGTCGACCACCGACATCTTGTCGTGGCCCATCTTCGCCGTGCACGTCTGGTGGTGATAGGTGGTGACCTCGTTGCGGATGAAGCGCACCAGGTCGGCGTTGTCGAGCTTGCCCGGCATGACTTCTCGCTTGCTGAAGGGACGGAGGGCCGGCGCATTGCCGATTTCACGGCACAATTCGATGCACGCGATCGCGGCCTTGAGGTCCTCAGGGCGCGACATGAGACCGTCGTGGATTCTCACGGGGTCGCAGGGATTTGGCCCGGTAAGGGTGATGTGCCCGCGGCTGTTCGGCCGCACCACCGCGCCATACATGGCCCAGCCCTCCTCGGGCACACCGAACGCCCGCGCGTTCTCCGCACTGGAGAACGGGAACTCGAGCTGATAGGCCTGCAGATCCGGGGCATCCAGACTCGGATCGCTCTTGCCGAAAAAAGTCACCTCGCCGCCGCTGTTGCGCCAGGGCAGGGGTTCGCGATATTCCCAGACGCACGAGAAACCGGGGTGGTCCTGCAGGTTTCGACCGACCCCGGGCAAATGCTGCACGACCCCGATGCCGTGTGACTGCAGGTGAGTCTGATCGCCGACACCCGATTGCATGAGCACCTTCGGGGTGTGAATCGCGCCGAGCGACAGGACGACCTCGGAACCCGCACTGACGCGCCGCAGTTCACCGTCGTGCAGGAATTCCACTCCGGTGGCCCGCGACCCCTCGAACGTCACGCGGGTCACCAACGCGCCCGTCAGGACGGTCAGGTTGGGCCGGTCCATCAGCGGGAACAGGTAAGAGCGAAAGACCGATTCGCGGCGTCCGTTGCGGATGCGCAGGTCGACGATCGATGCGCCACCGGCTGCCTCCATGAGGCTGCCGTTTGGGCTTGCGAAGGCTGGAATGCCCAGCGATTTACCGGCTTCGAGCCCGGCGTGCGCGATCGGGCTCGGTTCGGCGGCTGGTTCGACGTAAACGGGTCCGCCGATGCCGCGATGCCGGGGATCAGGAGCCCCGTGCCAGTCCTCGATCGCCCGGTAGATCGCGAGTACCGAATCGTAGCTCCACCGTTGATCTTTGGCCTCGGCCGCGAAGTAGTCCCAGTCGCTTTTGTGACCGCGCGCCCACACCATGACGTTGATGCTCGAGCCCCCGCCGAGGACCTTGGCCATCGCGTACGGGATTGCTCGTCCATTGAGGTGGCAGTTGCGCTCGGTGGTGAAGTTCCAGTCGCGCTCGCTGCCGAGGTTTGCCAGCCACATTCCCGGTTCGCTGATCTCGGGTCCTTCGTCGGGTCCGCCGGCCTCGAGCACCAGCACGCTCACGTTCGGATTTTCGGCGAGGCGCCGGGCCACAACCGAGCCGCTCGATCCCGATCCGCACACGATGAAGTCGTATTGCCGCTTCAATTCGGCGACCAGCCGCCGCTGGTTGCGGCGAACGCGTTCGGCGAATTCCGCTGTGGAACGCCCCATCTCGACCGAGGTTGATGTCATCAGGTTCTCGCTTCCAGGTAGAGCTGGCGACTCGGATGGCCGGCCACGGATACTCCATGGTTACGTCGGCCGCGTCGCTCCAGCGACCTGCGAAGGCCCACAGCGCGTTTTTCGGCTATCGGTCCGCGCTGCCCGGACAGCCTTATCGTGCCCCGCGCAGGGTCTGCTGCGGCGACTCTCCGTACATCGCCTTGTAGGCGGCCGCGAACCGGCCGAGGTGCGCGAATCCCCAGCGATGCGCAATCGCGGAGACACCGGTGTCCGAAGGGTGGGCGGAGCGCAGTTCACCGTGCGCGCGACGCAGCCTGACTACGCGCAGATACGCCATGGGTGACATCCCGACGTGCCGACGAAAACCCTCCTGCAATGCGCGCACGCTGACGTGGCAGTCGAGCGCCAATCGCGATGTCGTCAGCGCGGATTGCGGCGTGCTCTCGATGATGTCCATCGCCTCGCGGACAGCTGCCGGCGCGATAGGCCGGACCGACGATGAAAGGGCCTCGCGATGGGGATGGTCGGCCACCAGAAGCAGGCCGTACACCAGGCTCTCCACCAACGGATCCAGCACGGCCGGGTGCCGCATCGGACTGTCCGAATGGGCGAGCTCCCGATTGAGCCAATGCGCCTGGGCCACCCAGCTCCGCGCGGCATGGCTGGCCAGCGGCAGCGTTACGGTGAAGGGAACGGATGATCCTGCCGGCTGGCCCAACAGCGTTTCGAGTGCGGTATCGACAACGAGTTGGTCGATCTTGACCCCTAGGTGTCGGCTCGCCCCGGGCCAACGGGTCACGCTCATCTCGGCCTCGGGCCCGTAGATCGTGGCCGTCGCGGGAGTCGAAACCCACCGTTGCCCCAGGTATCGCGACTCCAGCCGGCCCTCGATCGGGACGTGCACGTAGTAACTGTCGCGACCCTCCGAAAAGCGAAGCGACACATCGGTGTCGTAGCTCAGATCGGCCAGCGTGATCGGCCCGGCGTGGATCAGGCGCTGGCTGAAGCCGAAGCCGTCGGGCGGGCCGAGCAGTGCGAGCTTGTGTGAGTGAAAAGCCGACTCGCAAAGGTGGATAGCCTGCTCCGGCGATCGCGTGCGAAACCAGTTGTCCGCCATGACGGTCATCGAGTCCCGTTCGGTAGGTGCCAATCGTCTGGTGCCCTGGTCGGGCCACACATAGTAGACGTCACCAACGTCCAGCGGGTTCGATTTTCCTCCGTTCTTGCTAACCGGAGAACTCTCCGATATCTTTCACGATCGTACCGGAGAATTCTCCGCTACGTTGCCCCGAAGGAGAGACCATTGCGATACATCAAGCTCGGCAACTCGGGATTGGACGTGTCCCCCCTGGCGATCGGAGCCATGACCTACGGCGATCCGGAGCGCGGACATCCCGTGTGGTCGCTGCCCGAAGACGAATCGCGGCCCCTGATCAAGCATGCGGTCGAGGCCGGGATCAATTTCTTCGACACTGCCAACATCTACTCGCAGGGCAGCAGCGAAGAGATCCTCGGACGCGCGCTGCGCGACTACGCCAACCGCGACGACGTGGTCATCGCCACCAAACTGAGGCATCCGATGCGTACGGGGCCCAACGGAAAGGGACTGAGCCGCAAGGTGATCATGACCGAGATCGACCATTCGTTGCGCAGGCTCGGCACCGACTACGTCGACCTTTACCAGATTCACCGCAACGATCACACGACCCCGCTAGAGGAAACCCTCGAGGCGTTGCACGACCTGGTGAAGGCCGGCAAGGTCCGCTACCTGGGGGCGTCGTCGATGCCGGCATGGGAGTTTTCCAAGGCCCTTCACCTGCAGCGCGCGAACAACTGGACGAGGTTTGTCTCGATGCAGGATCACTACAACCTGCTGGCCCGCGAGGAGGAACGCGAGATGATCCCGCTATGCCTCGACGAGGGCGTGGGCACCATCGTCTGGAGCCCGTTGGCGCGCGGAAGGCTCGCGCGATCGTGGGCGGACGCCAAAGTCACTGCGCGAGCATCGAACGACGGATTTGCCGACATGCTGTACGCCGGTGTCGGTGACGACTCCGACAAGGCCATCGTCGACGCGGTCGGCGCCGTCGCCCAGGGGCGCGGCGTGAGCCGGGCCCAGGTGGCGCTCGCCTGGTTGCGCTCCAAACCCGTGGTGACCGCGCCCATCGTCGGGGCCAGCAGCATCGGCCAGATCGACGAGGCGATCGCCTCGCTTGACCTCGAGCTCAGCGAAGCCGAAACGCACAGGCTGGAAGCCCCCTACAGACCGCGCTACGACTTCCAGGGCGTCTCCGACGACACCCTGCTGCAGGCGGTGGCGGAGCGGATACCCCAGTTGTCCACGGCCAGTTAGCCATCTCGCCTTATCCTCGTGCTGCGGCAAAGGGGTTTTGACCAGAACGAGGAGGTGGCGGCCTGTGGCAGACGACGGTGTCGCCCGGATTCGCTCCGACGCCCTGCGCAACCGAGAGCACATCATCGAGGTGGCGCACGACGCCTTCGCCCAGTCGGGCACGGCGTCTCTCAACGAGATCGCGAAGCGCGCGGGGGTCGGGGCGGGGACGCTGTATCGCCACTTCCCCACCCGGGAAGCCTTGATCCTCGCCGTATACCGCCACGACGTGCAGCGACTGGTGAATTCGGTGCCCAGGCTATTGCGAGCCCATCCGCCCTTGGACGCGTATCGCATGTGGTTCTACAAGGCCGCCGACTATGTCCGCGTCAAACACGGCCTGGGCGACGCCCTGCACAGCGCGGCGGCCCAGGACGCGATCAATGAGACATACGCACCCGTCGTCGCCGCGGTCGGCCAGTTGCTCGATGCCTGCGCGCGGGACGGATCCTTGCGACCCGATCTCGACCCCGCGGATGTCCTGCTGCTCATGAGTTCGCTATGGCGGGTCGGCGAAGGTGCAGCGGGCAGGCGACAGGCGAAACGAATAATGGAGCTCGCGATCGAGGGACTGCGTCCCAGATAGCCCGCGTTCCCGCGGGTACCGTCGGGTCATGGCACGAGTCATCGTCTTCGGCGGCCACGGCAAAGTCGCGTTGCGGCTGGCCCCCATCCTGACCGAGCGCGGGGACGAGGTGACCTCGGTCTTCCGAAACCCCGACCATTCCGACGACGTCGCCGCGACCGGCGCCGCCCCGGTGGTGGCCGACATCGAGCAACTCGACACCGACGCGCTGGCCGGCCTGCTGGCGGGTCACGACGCCGTCGTGTTCTCCGCCGGCGCGGGCGGCGGCAACCCGGCCCGCACCTACGCCGTCGATCGCGACGCCGCGATCCGGGTGATCGATGCCGCCGTGCGGGCCGGCGTCAGGCGGTTCGTGATGGTGTCCTACTTCGGCGCGGGCCCGGATCATGGTGTGCCGAGCGAGAATTCGTTTTTCCCGTACGCGGAAGCCAAGGCCGCCGCGGACGCGCACCTGCGCGCCAGCGACCTGGACTGGACGGTGCTGGGGCCGGGCCACCTCACCCTGGAACAGCCGACGGGGCGCATCGTCATCGGCAGGGGAAAAGGCGAGGTCTCCCGGGCCGACGTCGCGCTCGCGGTGGCCGCGTCGCTGCACGACGACTCCACCATCGGCCGCACCATCGAATTCAACAACGGCGCCGAGGGGGACGGCGTCCCCATCGCCGAAGCACTCGCTGACCAGTAAACTCCGCTGCGCACGGAGGCTTCCGGGGCGGATTCGCTGATAGGGATGGAAGGACAGGGCGCGTGAAGCTTGGCGACTGCCCGGTCTTTCCTCCCGAGGCGGCAGCCGCCCTGAGCACGGACCGCGGCTTGGGTTGGCGCCTGGCGCGAGAGGCCGGCCCCGTTTTGCGAGACCCGGGGGCTAGCTGGGTGTTCGTCGTCGGGCGGGAGCAGGTGTTGGCGAACCTGGACGATCCCCGGTTGGATCGCGCCCGGGCTCTTCCCGAAAGCGATCTCGAGGTGCACGACCGGCTGTTCGCGCCGAAATCAGCGCACGAGATCGCGGCGGTGTTCCGTCCGATCGCCGCCGAGCTGATCGATCGTTTCGCCGCCGCCGGTGGCGGTGACGCGGTGGCCGATGTGACCGCGCCGATGGCCGGTGCCCTTTTCGACGTCGTGTCGCGCCTGCGGCTGCTGCCCGCCGAGCACCTGGCCGGGCGGTCCGGCCACGTCTTTGCCGAGGCGTGCCGCAACCTGTTCAAACACGCCGGCTGGCACCTGTTGGCGTTGGCGCGCGGCCCCGAATTGTGCGACGCGCTTCGACGTCAGCCCGATCTGATCCGCGAGTTCGTCGAAGAGATCCTGCGGTTGGAGCCGATGGTGCAGGGCTGCCAACGTTTCACCACCCAGCCGATGACCGTCGCCGGGGTGGACATGCCGCCCGGCGTGGTCGTGATGTTGTGCATCGCCGCGGTCCAGCGGGACGGCAGCGACGCCATGTCCACCGATGATCTGGTGATCGGCGTTAGGGCGCACCGACATTGGAGCCTGGGTGCGGGGTCGATGCGTTGCCGTGGCGGGCACATCGTCCGCCAGGTGTTGCGGGTGCTGGTCGAGGAGTGGCTCGACCGGGCCGGCGATCTTGGGCCGGCTCCCGGTTTTTGGCCGGTGGCTGGGTTCCCGAACACCGAGAACTCTTTGTGGCTGCCGAAGCTGCCGCTGGTGGCGAGGTCCTCGGACCGGTCGACGCGGTAGACTCCGCTGCGCAGCTGGTCTGCCGTCGCCGTGACCGCGGCGTCGGCATCGAGCGAGGCAACGTTAGACCCGCCTCGCGAGAGGGAACCCGGTGGGAGTCCGGGACTGTCCCGCAGCGGTGAGCAGGAACGACCGCCGTCACACGCACTGGTCTCACGACTGGGAAGCGACGGCCACTAGGAGCACCACCCGGTGCGCGCCTGCGAGTCCGAAGACCTGCCAGCGGTGCCGGGCGCGCCGCGTCCGGCGGCTCATCGCCTCGTGGATTGGGCGTTTGGCCGTGTCCGGTGCGGTGTAACCCGAAGGCGTTCACCGTGATCGGATCGGCTGCGCGTCCGCGGCGGTGAGCGCCCCGTCGATCGATAGGACGAAATCGTGACCTCGCAACCCTTCACCGCAACGGTTACCGGCTCCCCGCGCATCGGCCCGAAACGCGAACTCAAACGCGCGACCGAGGGCTACTGGGCCGGACGCACCAGCCGATCGGACTTGGAATCCGTCGCCGCTTCCCTGCGCCGCGACATGTGGTCCCAGCTCGCGTCCGCGGGCCTGGACTCGGTGCCGGTGAACACCTTCTCCTACTACGACCAGATGCTCGACACGGCCGTCATGCTCGGCGCGCTACCGGTGCGGGCCGGCGAAGTCCCCGACGAACTGGACCGCTATTTCGCCCTCGCCCGCGGCAACGACGACATCGCGCCGCTGGAGATGACGAAGTGGTTCGACACCAATTACCACTACCTGGTCCCCGAGATCGAGCCCGCGACGCGGTTCGCGCTCAACCCCGACAAGGTGCTCTCGGAGCTGAAAGAGGCCTTTGCGCAAGGTATTCCCGCTCGGCCGGTGGTCATCGGTCCGATCACCTTCCTGCTGTTGAGCAAGGGCATCAACGGCGGCGGCGCGCCGATCGAGCGGCTGCGGGAGCTGCTGCCGATCTACTCCGAGCTGCTCTCGCTGCTCGCCGAGCACGGCGCCCAGTGGGTGCAGTTCGACGAGCCGGCCCTGGTGACCGACATCTCCCCCGACGCGCCCGCGTTGGCCGAGGCCGTCTACGCCGCGCTCGGTTCGGCGAGCAACCGGCCCGCGATCCACGTCGCCACCTACTTCGGCGACCCCGGCGCGGCGCTGGCAGGGCTGGCCCGCACGCCCGTCGAAGCCATCGGCGTCGACCTGGTCGCCGGTGCCGGCACCGCGGTGGCGGGCATCCCGGAACTGTCCGGCAAGCTGCTGGTGGCCGGCGTCGTCGACGGACGCAACGTCTGGCGCACGGACCTGGAGTCGGCGCTGGCCAAGCTGACGGCCCTGCTGGGTTCGGCTGCCAGCGTGGCGGTTTCGACGTCGTGCTCCACCATGCACGTGCCGTATTCGCTGGAGCCCGAAACGGGGCTGGACGACAACCTGCGCAGCTGGCTGGCGTTCGGGGCCGAAAAGGTAAGTGAGGTCGTCACTCTCGCGCGCGCCCTGTGTGACGGGCGCGACGCCGTCGCGGACGAGATCGCGGCGTCCAACGCCGCCGTCGCCTCCCGTCGCAGCGATCCGCGGCTGCACAACGACGGGGTCCGCGCCCGGATCGACGAGATCGTCGCGTCGGGCACGCACCGCGGCGGCGCGGCCGAACGCCGCGCCAGCCAGGAGGCGCGGCTGCACCTGCCGCCGCTGCCGACCACGACGATCGGCTCGTACCCGCAGACGTCGGCGATCCGCAAGGCGCGCGCAGCTTTTCGGGCCGGCGAGATCGACGAGGCCGAGTACGTCGCCAAGATGCGCAAGGAGATCGCCGACGTCATCGCGCTGCAGGAGCAACTGGGCCTGGACGTGCTGGTGCACGGCGAGCCCGAGCGCAACGACATGGTGCAGTACTTCGCCGAGCAGCTGGAGGGCTTCTTCGCGACGCAGAACGGCTGGGTGCAGTCCTACGGCAGCCGCTGCGTGCGGCCGCCGATCCTGTACGGCGACGTCGCGCGGACCCACCCGATGACCGTCGAGTGGATCAGCTACGCCCAGTCCCTCACCGACAAGCCGGTGAAGGGCATGTTGACGGGGCCGGTCACCATCTTGGCCTGGTCGTTCGTGCGCGACGACCAGCCGCTGGCCGACACCGCCAACCAGGTGGCGCTGGCCATCCGCGACGAGACCGTGGACCTGCAGGACGCGGGCATCGCGGTGATCCAGGTCGACGAACCGGCGCTGCGCGAGCTGCTACCGCTGCGCCGCGCCCAGCAGGAGGACTACTTGCGGTGGGCGGTGGCGGCTTTCCGCCTGGCGACTTCCGGCGTGGCCGACTCGACGCAGATCCACACCCACCTGTGCTACTCGGAGTTCGGCGAGGTGATCGGCGCCATCGCCGACCTGGACGCCGACGTCACGTCGCTGGAGGCGGCGCGCTCGCACATGGAGGTGCTGGACGACCTGAACTCGGTCGGCTTCGCCAACAGCGTGGGCCCGGGCGTGTACGACATCCACTCACCGCGGGTGCCGAGCGAGGGCGAGATGGCCGAGTCGCTGCGGGCGGCGCTGAGAGCGGTGCCGCCGCAACGGCTTTGGGTCAACCCGGACTGCGGGCTGAAGACCCGCAACCCCGACGAGGTGACCGCGTCGCTGCGGAACATGGTCGCCGCGGCCCGGGAGGTCCGGGCGGGCGCCTAGCCTTTGCCGCGAGCGTAACCACACTGCGATTTTTGGACCGAAATCTCGCAGTGTGGTTACGCTCGTGAACCTATTCCGGCTTTTCGGCCGGCTCGTCGGCCGGCTCCGACAGCACCTGGACCGGCACGTCGTCGGCCCAGGGCTGGCGGGTCACCATGTCGGCGACCCGCACGAAGCCGCGCTCGAACTCGCCGGTGGCCGCGTCCACCAGCCGGTAGGCCTGGGTCTGCTTGTGGATCGGCTGCGCGTCGAGCAGTACGACCCGCACCTCACCGGGCTCGAAGTGGCAGCGCTGCTGCATGGCGGTGATGAGCTGCTCGTTGTGCATGTGGCCATCACCGAAGTTCCAGCCGATGGCGGTGCTGCAGATCCGCTCGCCGTCGGTGATGAGGTAGTCGTCCTCGTTCTGGCCCGCCATGGCGCGGTGCGCCAGCGTGAACAGGGCCCGGCCGTGCGTGTTGAACCCGCGGAACGCGTACCCCATGTAGATGGGGATCTGGGCGGCTTCCGGGCTGCCGTAGAACCGCTCCAGCTGGGCCTGCGGCATGCTGGCGATCGCCACGATGCCCCGCCCGATCTTGTCGTTGGCCGACGGTTTCATGCACCACAGCGTGGTGTCCCAGTTGCCGGCGTAGTAGCGCATGCCCGGCAGGAACGAGATCTTGCGCGGGAACAGGTTGCCCAGCACCACGATCCCCGCGATGACGACGAACAGGATCGCCACCACCACGGGATGCTTCAGGTCCGCCAACCCCAGCCGGGCGTGCGCGACGAACAACGACAGCACACCGAAGATCATGAAGACGTTCCACTCCAGCGGCACGCCCATCGGTATGGACAACAGGATCCCCAGATGGAAGCAGACCATGACGAACGCCGCCACGGTCGTCGGCCAGCCGCCGTGGCAGAAGAACAGCGGCAGCGGCACCAACATCTCGATCGCCGTGCTCACGTGGGCCAGGAACCGGGACAGCCGCCCCGGCCGCAGGTCCTCGGGGAACTTCTCGAAGAACTGCCGCTTCAGCCAGCGGGGCCGCACCAGCGGGTTGTTGGACATCATCGTGGAGATCACGAATGGGAAGTGCTTGTTGAGCTTCGACGTCGCCGCGCCCATCCAGATGACCAGGAACACCACCTTGGACCCGACGATCATGTCGGCCCCGCCGAAGAGGAAGGTCACGGTCATCGCCGCGTACACCTCGCCGCGGGCGGCCAGGAAGATCACCTTGTCGCGCAGCCCCGCCGCCGCGAGGATCAGCAGGATCACCACGATGCGCCAGGTCGGCAGCAGCCCGACGCTGGTGCCCAATTCCGGCACCGGGCCGGTCCCGTCGACGAACAGAGTCCACAGCGTCATCACCAGCAGCGCCGCATAGAGGAAGACGTCCACCGGTTTGCGGGTGGTGCCGCGGGTCAGCGGGACGCGATCCGGCCACGGTGGCAGCCGGATGGTGCCGAACCGCATCCAGTACAGGATCGAGCCCAAGGGCGGGAAGAACCGGTTGTTCAGCGGCCCGAAGCCGCAGCCCAGCCCGACCACCTCGAACAGCATCGTGTAGAGCACGACCTTTTCGAAGACGATCGGCTCGGACCACCAGTGCGCGACGTTGGTGAACCCGCCGAGTCCCTTGGTGGCCGAGGCGAACAGCCATCCGAAGAGGATGTAGAGCAGGATCTTGAGCACGTAGAACAGGTGCAGCGCGACCGGCGTGCCGAAGCCCACCTCGGCCCAATGTCGGGCCATCGGACGGATCTTCTCGCTGCGGGTGCCCTTGTTCCATTCCTCCATGTCGAGCTGGGGCAGCTCGGGCTTGAGAAATCCCATGGTTTGACAGGTTAGAACGCGTTCTAGGCGTATGGCTTGGGTAGGGGCAAAGAATCTTTTGCCCGCAAGTTAACCGGCGGATACCGTGAAGTCGCTAGGAGAACTCCACCATGAGCAGACTTCGATATCTCGTCGCGGCGCTGATGGCTGCCTCGGCACTGATCGCCAGCGCCAGTGTGGCCCGGGCCGACGCACCCGCGCCGGGTGATTCCTGCACCGTATTGCACGCCACCACCACCGACGCCAACGGCCGCACGATGTGGTGCAACCCCACCATGACCGGCGCGCATTCTCTGGTGTGGCAGTACGGTGGGCCGTCCTAAGTCTGGACCGTCGGCGCTAGAAAGCTGTCTCCGCGCTGTTCAAGCCATTCGACAAGTGAGCGACCGGCATCGAGCACGTGCCGTTCCGCGATCGACCGGGCCCCCTTGGCGTTTCCGCTCTCCAGCGCATCCAGTAGTTCCTCGTGCTCGTTGAGCGACTGCTTTTCGTGCTCGGGAAACAGCGTGAGGAAGTTCGTCGGCACGACGCGGGCGGCATGCCTGATCTGAGCAAGCAGTCGCGGCGAGTGCGCCGCACGGTGAATTTCTTGATGAAAGAGCCAGTTCGCTTCGCCGATGCTGTCGTCTCCCGAACGGGAGGCGACGTCGGCCGCCAGCGCTCGCAACCTGCCGAGTTCTTCGGGCGTCACGCGCTCGGAAGCCCAGGCGGCGGCCTGTCCGGTCAGCACGCCGAGGATGGTGAAGCTGTCCAACACGTCGCCGGAGCTGACACCGATGACGGTGATGCCGCTGCGCGGAGCGACGCGGACGAGACCCTCGAAAGACAACTCCAGCAATGCTTCTCGCACGGGAGTGCGGCTGGTGGCGAACTCCTCGGTGATCGCGTCGAGGTCGAGCCGTGACCCGGCGGGCAACGCGCCGGTGAGGATGCGGTTGCGCAGCTCACGCGCGGCACGCTCGCGCACCGTGGCCGCGATGTCGTCGACACCAGGCATGGTGAGACTTTACCCGACATCACACATTTGAAATCTGATATATCAGATGTTAGATTTTAATCATGGCTACGCGACGAACGGACAACATGGCGCTGGTCGCCTTCATGCAGGCGGGCAGTACCTCGGTATACGCGGGCTCATGGCGGCACCCGGCCACGGAGCACGGGTACCTCGATACCTCCTACTACGCGAAGATCGGGCGCCAACTCGAAGAGGGCTGTTTCGACCTGATGTTCTTCGACGACCGGTTGGCGATGCCGGGGGTCTACGGCAGAAGTGTCTCGGATGCGGTTCAGTACGGCGCCCGCCCCGTCAAGCTGGATCTCGGCTTGATCCTCGGCGTGCTGGCGCAGACTACGTCGAAGATCGGCCTGGGGGCGACCTACTCGACCACCTACTACGCGCCCTTCCACGTCGCCAGAACCTTTGCGACGCTGGACCACCTCTCGGGCGGCCGCGCGGCCTGGAACGTGGTCACATCGGTCAACGACAGCGAGGCGCAGAACTTCGGCGTCGACGCCCACCTCGGGCACGACGAACGCTACGACCGCGCCGACGAATTCATGGACGTGGTCACCGGCCTGTGGGACACCTGGGAAGACGGCGCCGTAGTGCACGACCGGGAGTCCGGCCGTTACGGCGACCCGGGCAAGGTGCACGAGCTGAACCACGTCGGGCCGTATTTTTCTGCGCGCGGACCGCTGACCGTGCCCCGCACCCCGCAGGGCCGCCCCGTCATCATCCAGGCGGGCTCCTCGGGGCGCGGCCGCGAATTCGCCTCTCGCTGGGCGGAATTGATCTTTACCGGTGATCCGGGGATCGAGATAGCACGCAGCCACTACGCCGACCAGAAGGCCCGCATCGCCGATGCCGGCCGCGATCCGGCCGCCGTTCGTATCTGTCCGATGGCCTACGCGGTGGTGGGCGAGTCGGAGGCCCACGCCAAGGACCGCGAAGCGTTGTTCCTCAATGATCTGGTCCATCCGATGGCGTCGCTGACGCTGCTGTCCGAGTTGATGAATTACGACTTCGCCCAACACGATCTCGACGACCCGGTGACCGACGAACTGCTTGCCTCGGTGTCCGGCATCCGCGGATTGGTGCAGAACCTGCGCACCCATATCGGTGGGGACACCGTCACGTTGCGCGACCTGGCCAACCACCGCGCCACCCTCTTGCAGGGGCCTCGCTTCGTCGGCACCGGTGAACAGGTCGCCGAACAGATGGCGGATTGGTTCGAAAGCGAGGCATGCGACGGCTTCGTCTTGGCCGCGACGCACCTGCCCGGCGCCTTCGAAGACGTGGTGCGCATGGTGGTCCCCGAGCTGCAGCGCCGCGGCCTGTTCCGCACCGAGTACGAGTCGTCGACGTTGCGGGGACACCTTGGGCTGCAACGGCCTTCGAACAGCCTGGTGGGCGCCGGTGCTTGACGGGCTCCGGGTGCTCGACCTCGCCACCCTGGCCGCCGCCCCACTGGTGGCGACCTATCTGGGCGAATTCGGCGCCGACGTCATCAAGGTCGAAGAACCACGGCGTGGCGACCCGATCCGCGAGTGGGGCAACCAACGCGACGGGGTCGGCCTGATGTGGAAGTCGATATCGCGCAACAAGCGATCGATCACGCTCGACTTGCGCTGCGCGGCGGGTCAGGCGCTGGTGCGCCGCCTGGTGCAGCATGCCGACGTCGCCATCTTCAACACGCGGCCGCAGACGTTGCGGAAGTGGGGCCTGGACTACGAGAGCCTGCGCGCGGTCAACGACAGGATCGTGATGCTGCACATCACCGGCTACGGGCTGACCGGGCCGAAAAGCCAGCGCCCGGGCTTCGGCACCCTAGGGGAAGCGATGAGCGGATTCGCGCACATTACCGGCCAGGCCGGCGGTCCACCCACGCTGCCGCCGTTCATGCTGGCCGACGGCGTCGCGTCGCTGAACGCCGCCTACGCGGTGATGATGGCGCTCTACCACCGCGACGTGCGCGGGGGGCCGGGCCAGCTCATCGACGTCAATCTCATCGATCCGCTGGCCCGGCTGCTCGAGCAGGTGTTGCTGGGCTACGACCAATTGGGTTTGGTACCCGAGCGCGCCGGCAACCGGTGGGACATCTCCGCGCCGCGCAACACCTACCAGACGGCCGACGGGCGGTGGCTGGCCATGTCCGGCAGCTCACCGGCGCTGGCGCTACGGGTCTTCCGCGCGATCGGCCGAGACGACCTGGTGACGGATCCGGACTTCTCGGACCCGCAGCGGCGTCTGGCTCGCGCCCCCGAGGTCGACGAGGCGGTCGCCGATTGGGTTGTCACCAAGACGCTTTCGGAGGCGATGGCGGTTTTCGAAGCGCACGAGGTGGCCGCGGCGCCCGTCTATGACATCCGGGACCTGGTCGGCGACGAACACCTAGCGCATCGTGAAGTGTTCGTGTCCGTCGAGGACCAACAGCTCGGGCCCATGATGATCCAGGCTCCGGTTCCTCGTTTCTCGTCGGCTTCCGGCACGGTCGAGCATCTGGGACCGTGCCTGGGCGAGCATAACGGCGAGGTCTACGGGGACCTCCTCGGCATGACTTTCGACGAAATCGACGACCTGCGCGCCCGAGGCGTGCTGTAACAGAAGGAATTTCACCGGTGGCCCAGCTTCTTCGTCGCTCCGAACTCGCGGTACCCGCGAGTAACGACAACATGTTCGGGAAGGCCGCCGGGTGCGGCGCGGACCTGGTGTTCCTCGACCTCGAGGACGCGGTACCCCCGGCGTTCAAGGAGGAATCGCGCGTCAAGGCCATCTCCGCCCTCAATGACATCGACTGGGGCCGCGCCGCACGCGCGATCCGGATCAACGGCCTTGACACTCAGTGGTGCCACGACGACATCGTCGAGGTGATGACCCAGGCCGGCGATCACCTCGACACGATCATCATTCCCAAGGCCCGCAAGGCGCGCGACGTGTGGTGGGTGGACGTGCTGGTCACCCAACTGGAGGCAAAACTCGGCCTTCGGAATCACATCCGGCTCGAGGTGCTGATCGAGGAGGTCGAGGGCCTCGCCAACGCCGAAGAGATCGCGATCGCCAGCCCCCGACTGGACGCGCTGATCTTCGGTGTCGGTGACTTCTCGCTGTCCCAGGGCGCCCGGGTGGACACCAACTTCGTCCCGCTCGGCGAATACCCCGGCGATTTCTGGCATTACGCGCGCACCAAGGTCATCGTGGCGGCGCGGATCGCGGGCATCGATGCGATCGACGCACCGTACCCCGACTTCAGGGACCGCGAGGGCTACCAGCGCGATGCTCGACGGGCCTCCCTGCTGGGCTACACCGGCAAATGGGCGATTCACCCCGATCAGGTTCCGATCGCCAACGAGGTATACGCGCCCACCGCCGACGAAATCGCCCGCGCTGAAAGCAACATCGCCGCCTACCGACAGGCCGAGGCCAACGGTCGCGGAGCGGTGGGGGTGGATGGGGTCTTGGTCGACGCCGCGCACGTCAAGATGGCGCAGGAGCTTCTGGCGCGTGCTGCGTCGATCAACGGCAGCCGTTAGTTCACCACCACCAGGAGGTCGCCCCCTTCGACCTGGGCGGTGTGGGATACCGCTATCCGCGCGATCTTTCCGGCCTTCGCAGTGGTGACGGCGGCCTCCATTTTCATCGCTTCGATCGTTGCGACGGTCTGTCCGGCCTCAACCTCCTCGCCGACGTCGGCGGTAACGGTGACGACACCGGCGAAGGGGGCGGCAACGTGGTCGGGGTTGGTGCGGTCGGCCTTTTCGGCGGCGGGCACGTCCGCTGCGATGCTGCGGTCGCGCACGACGACTGGACGCAGCTGCCCGTTGAGGATGCACATCACAGTGCGCATGCCGCGTTCGTCGGCATCCGAAATGGCCTCCAGGCCGATCAGCAGCTCCACACCGCGCTCAAGCTCGACGCGATGTTCGTCTCCTTGGCGCAACCCGTAGAAGAACTGATTGGCGCTCATCCGGGAGGTGTCACCGTACTGCTCGCGGTGGTCCTCGAGTTCCTTGGTCGGCCCGGGGAACAGCAGCCGATTCAGCGCCGCCTGGCGGCCGGTTCCCGGCACGGCCAACACCTTTTCGTCTTCCTGCGACAGCTCTTGTTCCGGCTTGGCCGGACCGCGACCGCGTAATGCCTTGGAACGCAACGGCTCAGGCCAGCCGCCCGGCGGGTCGCCGAGTTCCCCGCGCAGGAAGCCGATGACCGACTCCGGGATGTCGTAGCGTGCGGGGTCGTCCGCGAAGTCTTGCGCGCTGATGCCCGCGCCGACGAGCGCCAGGGCCAGGTCCCCTACCACTTTGCTCGACGGGGTGACTTTGACCAAGTGCCCGAGGATGGCATCGGCTCCGGCGTAGGCGTTTTCGATGTCTTCGAACCGATCACCGAGTCCCAGCGCGATGGCCTGCTGACGCAGGTTGGACAACTGCCCGCCCGGGATTTCGTGCCGGTATACCCGCCCGGTCGGAGACAGCAGCCCGGACTCGAATGGCGCGTACACCTTTCGGAGCGCCTCCCAGTATGGCTCGAGCTCGCACACCGCGGTCAGCGACAACCCGGTGTCGTAGGGGGTGTGGGCCGCGGCGGCCACGATCGACGACAGAGCCGGTTGGCTTGTGGTGCCCGCGAGCGGAGCCGCGGCGCCATCCACGGCGTCCGCTCCCGCGTGCCAGGCCGCGACGTAGGTCGCCAATTGGCCGCCCGGGGTGTCGTGGGTATGCACGTGCACCGGCAGGTCGAAGCGCGACTTGAGCGCGGACACCAGCGTCGCCGCGGCCGGCGCGCGCAGCAGTCCCGCCATGTCCTTGATTGCCAGCACGTGCGCGCCGGCTTGGACGATCTGCTCGGCGAGCTTCAGGTAGTAGTCCAATGTGTAGAGCTTCTCGGCCGGATCGGACAGATCGCCGGTGTACGACATCGCCACCTCGGCGACGGCAGTACCCGTTTCGCGAACCGCGTCGATTGCGGGGCGCATCGAGTCAACGTTGTTCAAAGCATCGAAGATTCGGAAGATGTCGATGCCCGTGGCCGTCGCTTCTTCAACGAACGCCGTCGTGACCGTCTCCGGATAGGGCGTGTAGCCAACCGTGTTTCGGCCCCGCAGCAGCATCTGCAGGCAGATGTTGGGCATCGCCTCCCGCAGGGCCGCCAGCCGCTCCCAGGGGTCCTCCTTCAAAAAACGCAGCGCCACATCGTAAGTCGCTCCGCCCCAGCATTCCACCGACAACAGCTGCGGCATCATCCGCGCGATGTAGGGCGCTACCCGAACCAGGCCGCTGGTGCGGACCCTCGTGGCCAGCAGGGACTGGTGCGCGTCGCGGAACGTGGTGTCGGTGACGCCGACGCCGCGCGACTCGCGCAGCCAGGCGGCGAATCGCTCCGGCCCGAGTTCGGTCAGACGCTGCTTTGACCCCGCCGGCGGGCTGGCTGACAAGTCGATGTCGGGAAGCTTGTCGTGGGGGTACACCGTCGACGGGCGCTCACCGTGCGGCTTGTTGACCGTGACGTCGGCGAGGTAGTTGAGGATTTTGGTGCCGCGGTCGGCCGAACTGCGCGCGGTGAGCAACTGCGGGCGTTCCTCGATGAACGATGTCGTGACGCGACCGGCTTGGAAATCCGGGTCGTCAAGGACCGCTTGCAGGAAAGGGATGTTCGTCGAGACGCCGCGGATCCGGAATTCCGCGACGGCGCGCCGCGCACGGCGCACGGCCGTGGCGAAATCGCGGCCGCGACAAGTCAGCTTGATCAGCATCGAGTCGAAGTGGGCGCTGATCTCCGCGCCCAACATCGTGCCGCCGTCCAGCCGGATTCCCGCTCCGCCCGGGCTGCGATAGGCGGTGATCCGGCCGGTGTCCGGACGAAAGCCGTTGGCCGGATCCTCGGTGGTGATCCGGAACTGCAGCGCCGCACCGTGCGGGGCGAGCGAATCCTGGCTTAGGCCAATCTGTTCCAGGGTCTGCCCGGCGGCGATGCGCAGTTGGGCAGACACCAGGTCGACGTCGGTGATCTCCTCGGTGACGGTGTGCTCGACCTGGATGCGCGGATTCATCTCGATGAACACGTGGTTGCCGCGCTCGTCGAGCAGGAATTCGACGGTGCCTGCGCACGTGTAGCCGATGTGGCGTGCGAAAGCCACCGCGTCCGCGCAGATCCGCTCGCGTAGCTTGGGGTCGAGGTTGGGTGCCGGTGCGATCTCGATCACCTTCTGGTGCCTCCGCTGCACGCTGCAATCCCGTTCATAGAGGTGAATCACGTTGCCGTGGTTATCGGCCAGGATTTGCACCTCGATGTGCCGGGGGCTGAGCACGGCCTGCTCGAGGAAGACCGAGGCGTCGCCGAAGGCGGATTCGGCCTCGCGGCTGGCCGCCTCGATCGCCTCCGGCAGCGCCGCCCGGTCGGTGACCCGGCGCATACCCCGGCCGCCGCCACCGGCGACCGCCTTGACGAACAATGGGAAGGTCATGGACTCGGCGGCCAACAGCAGCTCGTCTATCGACGTCGAGGGTGCCGAAGAGGCCAGCACCGGAAGACCGGCCGCGCGCGCCGCCGCGATCGCCCGCGATTTGTTACCCGTGAGCTCCAGCACCTCGGCGCTCGGGCCTACGAACGTGATACCGGCCGCCGCGCACGCCGCCGCCAGGTCCGGGTTCTCCGACAGGAAGCCGTAACCGGGGTAAATCGCATCCGCTCCGCAGGCCGCCGCCGTCTCGACGATGTCGTCGACCGACAGGTAGGCCCGGACCGGGTGGCCTTGCGCGCCGATCTGATAGGACTCGTCGGCCTTCAAACGATGAACGGAGTTGCGGTCCTCGTAGGGATAGACCGCCACCGTCGCCATTTCCAATTCGTAGGCCGCGCGGAACGCGCGGATCGCGATCTCCCCGCGATTGGCGACCAGAACTTTGGCGAACACGGTACTTACGATAGAGCGCGTTGCGGAGGTCCGACATAATCGCTGAGCGGACGGATCAACGCATTGGACGCAGTCTGCTCCATGATGTGGGCCGTCCACCCGGTGATCCGGCTCATCACGAAGATCGGAGTGAACATGCCGATGTCAAAGCCCATCAGGTAATAAGCCGGCCCGGTTGGAAAGTCCAGGTTGGGCTTGATGCCGTTGGCCTCGGCCATTCCTTTTTCCAGCGCTTCGTAGATGTCGAGCCACTTCTGGCCAGCGCGGGCCGCGGCGACGCGCTTGAGGGCCTCCTTCATCGTCGGCACCCGGGAGTCACCGTTCTTGTAAACGCGGTGACCGAAGCCCATGATCTTCTCTTTGCGAGAAATCTTGCCTTGCAACCACTCCGCTGCCTTGTCGGCGCTGCCGATCTCGATCATGTCGTGCATGACCGCCTCGTTGGCGCCGCCGTGCAGCGGACCCTTGAGCGCACCGATAGCCGCCGTGACCGCGCTGTAGATGTCGGACTGGGTGGAGGTGACCACCCGAGCGGCGAAGGTGGATGCGTTGAAGCTGTGCTCGGCGTAAAGGATCATTGACTCCTCGAAGGCGTCCACCACGACCTGCTCGGGCACGTCGCCGAAGCACATGTGCAGGAAGTTCTGTGCGTAGCTCATGTGGCTGTGCGGCGCTATGGGGTCGAGACCGCGCCGGCGGCGCATGTCCGCGGCGACGATCGTGGGCAGAACCGCGAACATCCGCAGCGACTTGGCGTAGTTCGCCTCGGGGCTGGCGTCGTCCTCTTCGGGGTCCTCGGCGCCCATGGAGCTGATGAAGGTGCGCACCACGTCCATCGGGTGGCAGGTGTCGGGCAGTTTGGTCAACAGGGACAACTGAGATCGGTTGAGCCGCCGGGCCGCGCGTTCTCGCTGAGTGAACAGCGCCAGCTGTTGGTCATTGGGCAACTCGCCGTGCCACAGCAAGTAGGCCACCTGCTCGAAGCTGCACGCGACGGCCAAGTCTTGCACCGGGTAACCGCGGTAAGTCAGGGAATTGGTCTCCGGGACGACCTTGGAGATCGCGGTGGTATCGACGACGACACCGGCCAGTCCCTTATAGATGCGGGGCTTGTCTTCAATGTCGCTGGTCATGGCGCGTCTCCTTCAGTGGCTTGAGTGGCGAAGTTGTAGATGTCCGAATCGAATTGGGTGTAGTCCGCGTAACGGAGCAGCTCGTAGAGCCTGCTGCGGTGCTGCATGCGGTCCAGCAGACCGGATTGCGTTCCGGTGTCGGCCATTTCACGAAGGCCGAGCTCGACGGCATGCATGGCCAGTCGCAGGGTGGTCACCGGGTAGATCACCACGTTGTAGCCGATGTCGGACAGCTGCTCGGCGCTCAAGAGCTCGGACTTGCCGAACTCGGTCATGTTGGCGAGCAACGGGGTATCGACCGCAGTCCGAAACCGCTCGAAATCGGCCGGTGTGCGCAGTGCCTCGGTGAAGATCAGGTCGGCGCCCGCGTCGGCGTACGCCTTGGCGCGGTCGATCGCGGCGGGCACACCCTCGATGCCCGCCGCGTCGGTGCGGGCGCAGATGATGAAATTCGGGTCCCGCCGGGCCGATACCGCGGCCCGCAGGCGCTTGATCATGTCACCGGCAGGCACCACGGCCTTGCCGTCGAGATGCCCACAGCGCTTGGGGTTTTCCTGGTCCTCCAGGTGGCAACCGGCCAGCCCGGCGTCCTCCAGCATCGTCACGGTGCGTGCTGCGCTCATCGGTTCACCGAAACCGGTGTCGGCGTCGATCAGGGTGGGCAGGTCGGTGACGGACGCAATCTGTGCGCCGCGCCCGCTGACTTCGGTCAGGGTGGTCAGACCGATGTCGGGCAGGCCGAGGTCCGCGGAGAGCACCGCCCCGGACACGTACACGCCATCGAAGCCGAGCTCGGCGATCAGCTTGGCCACCAGCGGCGAGAATGCGCCCGGAAGCCGTTGCAGCCGACCGCTTTCCAGCCCGTGACGGAATCGAGCGCGCTTTTCGGCCGCGGGCACGGCGCCGCCGATGAGCCCGCCCATCAGAAGATTCCCGGCGGGATCGTCGGCGCCTTGTCCAGCACCGTCGAATCGAGGACGATGTTCAGCTCGCCCAAAGCGCCAGGCTTCAGTTCCGCGAGGCCTTCAACCAGCGACAGGAACCGCTTCTGCTCGGCATCGGTGACGACACCCTCGGCCAGCTCGGTGAACTTCCCGACGTACTGCTTGCGCTCAAACGGCCTGGCTCCCAGCGGATGGGCGTCGGCGACGGCGATCTGGTCGACGATGACCTCACCGTTTTTGAGCGTGATCTCCGCGCGGGCACCGAAAGCCTTTTCCGCGGGGTCGGTGGAGTGGTAGCGCCGGGTCCATTCGGGATCCTCGACCGTGGAGACCTTGTGCCACAGTTCGACGGTGTCGGGGCGGTGCGCCCGCTCCGGCGCGTAGGACCGCTCGTGGTGCCAGATGCCGTCCTGCAAGGCAACGGCGAAGATGTACATCACCGAGTGGTCCAGCGTTTCCCGTGAGGCGTCCGGGTCCATCTTGTGGGGGTCGCCCGATCCGGTGCCGATCACGTGGTGGGTGTGATGGCTGGTGTGCAGCACGATCGTCGCGATCTGGTCGAGGTCGCCGATCCGCGCGCGTAGCCGCCGCGCGAGGTCGATCAGGGCCTGGCTCTGGTATTCCGCCGAGTGCTCCTTCGTGTAGCTCTCGAGGATGGCGCGCTTGGGCTCGCCGGGCTCGGGTAGCGGAACTTGATAGGTGTGTTCGGGACCCGACAGCAGCCAGGCGATGACTCCGTCCTCGCCCTCCCAGATCGGGGCGGGCGCGCCCTCGCCGCGCATGGCCCGGTCGACGGCTTCGATGGCGACCTTGCCGGCCCAGGCGGGCGCGTACGCCTTCCAGCTGGAGATCGCGCCCTTGCGCGACTGCCGGGTGGACGTCGTCAGGTGCAGCGCCTGTCCGACGGCCTGGTAGATGGTCTCCCGATCGAGACGCAGCATGGTGCCCAAGCCCGCCGCCACCGACGGGCCGAGGTGCGCGACGTGGTCGATCTTGTGCTCGTGCAAGCAGATTCCCTTGACCAGATCGATCTGGATCTCGTAGCCAGTCGCAATGCCGCGGATCAGGTCGGCTCCACCGATCCCTAGGTGCTGGGCGACGGCCACCAGGGCGGGGATGTTGTCACCCGGATGGGAGTACTCCGCGGCCAGGAACGTGTCGTGGAAGTCCAGTTCGCGCACCGCGACGCCGTTGGCCCAGGCCGCCCATTCCGGCGAGTAGTCGCCCTCGACGCCGAACACCTTCGCCCCCCGGCGCGATCGAGGGTGCGCCAACGCCTGGACACGAGCGGCTGCCACCGGACGACGAACGACCGAGGCGGCCGAAACCGAGGCGTTGTCGATGATGCGGTTGATGACCATCACCTCGGTGTCCGCGGGCACGCCGACCGGGTCCGCCGCTACCTCGGCAATCTTCCATGCGAGGTGCTCACTCCGGGGGAAGTCGTCGGCGCTGCGCCGCGTTCGAACGTCATGAATCCGCATAAGCCGCACAGTACGCAGGTGGGGATCCTACGTAAATGCCCTGCAGAAGTGTAATTTTGCGTCCTGATCCGGTGAATCTTGCAAATATTGTGAAAGGGGGCGAGCGTAGGGTGATGCGGGTGCCGAAGACGTTCGCCGGTGCGCGGCTGCGGCGGCTACGCGAGGAACACGGGCTGACCCAGGTGGCGATGGCGCGCGTCTTGGGATTGTCGACCAGTTACGTCAACCAGCTCGAAAACGACCAGCGCCCGATTACGGTCCCGGTCTTGCTCACCCTTTCCGAGAAGTTCGACTTACCGACCCACTACTTCGCGCCCGATTCCGATGGCCGCCTGGTTGCGGACCTGCGGGAAGTGCTCACCGAGACATCGGCGACCGCGGGTCAAATCGAGGAGCTCGTCGCCCGGATGCCAGCCGTCGGCCAGACACTGGTCAACCTGCACCGCCGATTGCACGACGCGACCGCCGATCTCGAGGCGCTGCACAGCCGTGCCAACGTCGAAACGTCGGCCGTGTCCCAACAGCCGATGCCCTTCGAAGAGGTCCGCGACTTCTTCTATGACCGCAAGAACTACGTCGGTGAGCTGGACTTGGCGGCCGAGGATGTGTTCAAGCGCAACCGCTTGCGGATCGGTGGACTCGACGGCCAGCTGGCGGAGCTGCTGGCCGACAAACTCGCCGTCACCGTGCTGATCGACGACGGCCAAGCGCTGAATCCCAACTCCAAACGCATGTTTGCGCCCGAATCGAAAACGTTGTACCTGGCGCGATGGCTCCATCCCGGCCAGCGGGCATTTCAGCTCGCAACTCAGATCGCGCTGCTCACCCAGGCCCAGTTGATCGACGCGATCATCGCCGCCGATGATCAGCTCAGCGACGATGCGCGCGGCGTGGCCCGCATCGGTCTCGCCAACTATTTCGCCGGCGCGCTGCTGCTGCCCTACCTCAGATTCCTCGAGGCCGCCGAGAGCGTCCGTTACGACGTCGACCAACTGGCGCGACGGTTCGAGGTGGGCTTCGAAACCATCTGCCACCGGCTGTCTACCCTGCAACGTCCCAATGCGCGGGGGGTGCCCTTCATCTTCGTCCGAACCGATAGCGCGGGGAACATCTCAAAACGCCAGTCCGCCACGGCCTTTCACTTCTCCCGCGTCGGAGGAAACTGCCCACTGTGGGTCGTCCACCACGCGTTTTCACGGCCCGGCCAGTTTTTGACCCAAGTCGCGCAGATGCCCGATGGACGCACTTATTTCTGGATCGCGAGGAGCACGACGACCGAGCCCAGCCGCTACCTCGGCCCGGACAAGAGCTTTGCCATCGGCCTCGGGTGCGATGTGGCCCATGCCGAGAAGCTCATCTACTCCGTCGGCATCGACCTGGCAAACCCCGAGGCGACAGTGCCTATCGGTGCGGGCTGCAAGATCTGCGACCGACCCGCATGCCCACAGCGCGCCTTTCCCTACCTCGGCCACCCGGTCTACGTCGACCCCCACACCAGCACCGATCTGCCATACCCGCCAGCGCTCCCGCGGTAGCCAGCGCCGGCCGGCGGGCCATCGTGACGGGCGGGCACCGGTCGGCCGCGACCTGGGCGATCTTGGCGGCCAGGTGTTCCGCGCGCGGGAAGTCGTCGGAGCTGCGCCGCGCCCGGACCGTGTGCACCAGCATGACCAATGAGTACGTGACGGCACAGCCCACGACAAATGGAGTACTCCGCTACTCAATCCCGATCCGTCGCATCGTCGGATGCTGATCGGGTGACCGATGATCTCAGCGACCGCGAGGCCGCGCTGCGTCGAATGCCGGTGCCGTACTCGCTGGCACTGCGGCTGCGCGAGGCGGGCGTGGCGCGCGAGGTCATCGGCGAATACGTCGGCGTCGAGGACTCTTCGCTGGAGGGCTTCTACCGGATCGCCGAACAGAAACTCACCGCGCTGCAGCAGCAACGCGAGCCCGAACTCGAGAAAGGGATCCGCAATGCAGGTCTTGGGTGAGCGCGCGGTCGTTTTGGGGGCGAGCATGGGCGGGCTGCTCGCCGCGAGGGTGCTGGCCGATTTCTTCGAGACCGTCACAGTGTTCGAACGGGACGAGCTAACCAACGATCCCGTCAACAGGCGGGGGGTGCCGCAGGGTCGGCACGTTCACGCGCTCCTGCCGCGCGGCGGTCGTATCCTGGACGAGCTCTTCCCCGGGCTCCTCGACGAGCTGCTTGCCGCCGGAGCGCCCGTTTGGAACGACGGGGACCTGTCCAAGGCGTACCTGTCCTACAGCGGCCACCGGTTGTTGTCGTCTGGAGTCGTAACCGGCGATTACACGGAAATGGCCCTCTACATGCCGAGCCGGCCGCTCTTGGAGTGCCAGGTCCGGCGGCGCCTGCGGCGGCTTGGCAACGTGACAATCCATGCCGGCCACGACGTCAGCGAACTGACGGCGACCGCGGACCGCAATCGCATCGCCGGGGTGCGGGTGATCGACCGCGCCGGCGGCGCCCCACAGGAATTGGCGGCGGACCTGGTCATGGACGCCATGGGCCGCGGGGCCCACACGCCGGCTCTGCTCGAGAACCTCGGCTACGGGCGACCGACCGAGGACCACATCACCATGCACACGACCTACGTCAGCCAACCGCTGCGGATCCCGCCAGGCACCCTGAGGGAAAAGCTGGCCCTCATCAGCCCCGCGCCAGGCCGGCCAAGGGGCATGTTCTTGGTTGGCTACGAGCGCGACACCTGGATATTCACGGTCTACGCGCTGGCCGGGCACGAGCCGCCGCGCGACCTGCCCGGGATGCTGTCGTACGCCGAGGATTACGGCCCGGCTCACTTGCTCGCGGCGGTGCGCGCCGGCGAACCGCTGGGGCCGGTGGTGCAGCATCGGATGCCGTCCAGCCAGTGGCGGCGCTACGACAAAATGCGGCGACTCCCCGACGGCCTGCTGGCCTGCGGTGACGCGATATGCAGCTTCAATCCGATCTACGGGCAGGGAATGACGGTGGCGGCGCTGGACGCCGTGGCGCTACGGGACTGCCTGCGGCGCGGCGTTACGGACCTGCCCCGCCGGTACTTTCGCGCCACGGCCAAGACGATCGGTGTGGCCTGGCGGACCGGGGCGACCTCCGACCTGACGTTCCCGGAGGTCCAAGGGCGCAGGACGCCATCGATGCGCGTCGCCAACCGGCTCGTGGAGAGCGTGCTGGCCGCATCCGAGTCCGACGCCATGATCGGCACCCAGTTCTTCAGAGTCACCGGGCTGCTCGATCCCCCGACCCGCCTGCTTCGTCCGTCGTTCCTCTACCGGGTCGCAACGGTCAATCGGCGCGGCGCACAACGGCATTCGGGTGGACAGGCTGTTGCCGACCGCCCCGGTGTCCCTTCTGTAAGTATCCAGGAATAAGGAGCGCCCTGATGACCGCGATCGACGAAATCACGAGCCTTCGCCAGCGCCGCGAAGAAATCGTCATGCAGCACGCCGAGGCGGAAAACCGGCACGACATCGAGGCGACAATCGCCACATTCCACCACCCGCGTTACGAGGTGAACGGCCAACCCAGCGAGGGCGAGTCCGCCGTTCGAGAGTTGCTGCAGGGCTTGATGACCGCGTTGCCGGATCTGCACGCGGAAGTCGGCAGGCTACGCCATGCCGACGACGCCGTATTCGGCGAGACGGTTATCACCGGCACCCACGACGGGGAATGGGCGGGCATCCCGGCCACCGGACGCCGGGTAAAAATTCCGGTCGCCGGGATTTTCGAGTTCGACGGGGACAAGCTGCTGTGCGAGAAGGTCTACATGGACTTCGCCGCGCTGCTGACGCAGATCGGTGTGCTACCTGAAATCGGCTGAGCGGCAGCGGGAAAGCGAAAGAGAGGATAGCGATGCCGGCCGTAATCGCCGTTCCCGAGGTAATGTCCTCGGCCGCAACGGATTTGGTAAAGCTCGGTTTGAATCTCAATGCGGCCCATGCGGTGGCGGCGACGCCGACCCTGGCGGTGCTGCCGCCCGCCGCGGACGAAATCTCCACGGGTGTCGCGCAGCTGTTCGCCCAGCACGCCCAGGGCTATCAGGCGCTGGCCGCGCAGGCCACGGCATTCCACGATCAGTTCGTGCAGCACCTGACCGCGGGCGCGGGCGCGTACGCCACCGGCGAGGCCGCCAACGTCGCGTTGTTGGCGCCCCTCACCGATATTGCGGGGTCTGCCGGCGGCCTGCCGGGCCAGGCGATCAGCTTGTTCAATACCGTCGGGAGCCAGCTACTCAATACGATCGCCACCTTCCGAGGTGCGTTGGTCACGGCATTGACGCCCGTTTTGGCAGTTATCGCATTCATCGCGGTTATCGCGATAATCGTGGCGGCCGTGCTGATAGTCCAGCTACTCAATGGGGCAGGGTTCAACTGGCTCCTGACTGGGTTCCGTATGCCGTGACACGAAATTAACCGGGGTGAATCGCGGCCGCTTGGCTGACTGCGGCCGCCTCTTTATGAGGTTTAAAGCAAATGGTTGAAATTTGCCGCGGCCTCGCGCGGGTCTTCCTATGCTGTCCCGATGCGTTTGTCCTGGCCCCTAACTGGGCGCGCCGAGGAGTTGCGGAGCATCGGGACCGCGATTGCGGATCCTGACTCGGCAGGCATCCTCGTGTGCGGCGCGGCGGGCGTCGGAAAGAGCCGAGTAGCCCGGGAGGCGCTTGCGGCGGCTACGTCGCAAGGCTGCGTCGTCCGTTGGGTAGTGGGCACCACCGCGGGCCGGTTACTGCCGTTCGGCGCGCTCTCGTCGTGGACGACGCCGGCCGGCGTCGACAACCTCCAACTGGTCCGCGCGGTGATCGACGAACTCACCGCCGCCCCGGACGGCGCCCCGGTGGTCATCGGTGTCGACGACGCGCACCTGCTCGATGACCTGTCGATATTCGCGTTGCAGCAGATCGTCCAGCGGGCCGCCGCAAAGCTCGTCCTGACGGCTCGCAGCGGTGAACCCATCCCGCCGGCGACGCAGGAACTGTGGACCGGAAGCGCGTTCGACCGACTCGACGTCCAGCCGCTGTCAGCGGATGAGACCACCGCGCTGGTGTCGACCGCCCTCGGCGGTCCGCTGGATCCGCATGCGGCCGAATGGTTGTGGAGGCTTACCCGCGGTAACCCGTTGTATCTGCGTAACATCGTCGAGCGAGAATTCGCCGACGGCCGGCTGGTGGTCGAGCGCGGTTGCTGGCACTGGAGCGGCGAACCCGTGCTGCCGCCGAGCCTGCTCGAGTTGGTCGACTCCCGGATCGGCGCCGTCCCGCCCGCCGTCAGCGACGTCGTCGACCTGCTCGCCGTCGGTGAACCAATCGAGCTGGGTTCACTGGCGCGAATCACCGATGCCGCGGCGGTCGAGGAGGCCGACCTGCGCAGCCTCGTCACCCTGGAAACCGTGGAAGACCGGACACAGGTGCGGCTCGCTCATCCCCTTTACGCCGAGGTGCGCAGGCAACGCACCGCCCCGACGAGGCTTCGCCGCTTGCGGGGCCTCGTCGCCGCCGAACTCGGTTCATCTGAGTGGTGCGATGACATGCGAACGGTGGTGCGCCGGGCGGCGTTGAGCCTGGACTCCGATCTGCCGCCCGACGCCGATCTGCTCCTCCGCGCGGCGCAGGGTGCCGTGTGGCTCGCCGACCTGCCTCTCGCGGACCGGCTGGCGGAGGCCGCCATCCGCTCCGGCGCGGGGGCGGAAGCGAACTTCGTTCGCGCGCACGCGCTTTCGTGGCTCAGTCGCGGCCAGGAAGCGGACGATGTCCTCGCGGACATACCGCCGGCGCAGCTCGATGACGTGAACCGGTCTCGCCGCGCTTGCCTGCGCGCCGTCAACATGTTGTGGTCACTGGCGGACGGCGACGGCGCCAAACAGCACATCGACGACGCCAGGGCCACTACCTCCCCGCGCGCCCAGGGAAGTCTTGACGCGGCCTGCACCATGTACTGGGCGGCGATGGGGCAACCGGCCGCGGCAATGGGAACGGCGCGGGAACTCGACATCGATCTCCTGCCCGCGGTCGTTGGGGCAGTGGCAAGTTGGGGGATCGTCGCCGCCGCGGGCGACATCGGTTGCGTCTCCGAGGCGGTGGCCGGCGCGGAGCGCGCGTACACCATCGCGGTCCGCTCGTTCGACGCCGCCCACATGAGGTTCGTAATCGCCGATGCTCACCTGGGAGCACTCCTGCTTGCAGGCCGGATCAACGAGGCAATGTGCCTGGCCGAACACCTGCGCGAGGAGGCCGCCAACCTGCCTGGCGCCGCGTCGCTGATCAGCACCGCGTTGGCGGGCCGCGCCGCCCTCGGCGCCGGTCGCCTCGACGAGGCGAGCGGGCTGCTGCCACCGGTCGTCGACACCTTGGTCGCCGTCGGCGAGCAGAACGGCTTCACCTACCGGTACCGGTTGCCGATCGTCACCGCGCTGGCCATTCAAGGGCTCGGCGACGACGCCGCCGCCGCGCTCGCCACGCTGGAGCAACACCGCCACCCCAGTTGGCTGTACTTGGACTACGAGCGCGGCCTCGCCACGGCCTGGGTGGCCGCGTGCCAGGGTGCGGTCAGTGAAGCGATCGACATTGTGGGGTCGGCGGCCGAAACGGCCTGTGCCAACGGGCAATTCGCCGCGGAAGTGGTGTGCCTACAGACCGCCACCCAGTTCGGTGACACTCGGCGCGCGCCCCGACTGCGAGAGCTGGAAACCATCGTGGAAGGTCCGCGCGCGGGTATCGCAGCGCGATTCGCGGCCGCCCTGCACGCTGGCGACGGGGCCGAATTGGAAACGGTGTCATTGGACTTCGAGGAGCTCGGGGACGTCGTGGCGGCCCTCGACGCCGCAGCACACGCGGCGATCGCCTATCGACGCGGCGACTTGCGGGGATCGGCTTTGAAGTGCTCGACCCGAGCGGACGCGCTGGCCGAAAAGTGCGGCGGCGCCCACACTCCGGCGCTGCGTCAAGCCAGTGAGCGGCTGCCCTTCACGGATCGCGAGCGCGAGGTCGTGATGTTGCTTGGGCAGGGGCTGTCCAGCCGAGCGGTCGCCGAGCGGCTGACACTGTCCGTCCGTACGGTCGAGGGGCACATCTACCGGGCCATGGCCAAAACGGGCGTGGCCAGCCGCGACGAACTCGCAGCATTGCTGCAAAACGATCTGCCGGGTTGACGGGTCACGGTCGCCGTTTCGTCAGATTTGCAACGCTGCGCGCGGTTTGGTGCTGAGCTATCCCCTGAAGGGAGGTGCAGCGTGTCCCGGTTCACGTCGTGGCTCGGCGAGCCCGATCACTACGACTGGATCACGGCCACGCTGCGCGAGCGCGGACTGCTTCGCGCGGCACAGGTGACCCTGGCTGTCATCTCCTCGATATCGGCGCTGGTACCCGTGGCCACCATGCTCAGCATGCGTCGCCCGACGGCCGAGGTGGTGCTCGTCGACGCCGGCGCGGCGGTCTTCGTCGTCGCGGTGAGCGTCTACTGGCTGACGCGCTGGCCGACGCGGGTCCAATCGGAGATTTTCGGGGTCATCGCCGCGACCTGCATCGCGGCGTGGAGCCTGACCCAGCCGACCGCCGCCCTGGCGGCCGTCGGCTGCTGCGCCATGGCCACCAACAGCGGGTACGTCGCCCTGTTCCACAACAACAGATTTCTGGCGTTCAGCGCCACCTTGGCCGGCATCGTCACCGTCGCGGCAGCGGTGCACCTGGCCCGCGAGGTCGACGCCGGCACCGGGCTCGCCGCGTTCTGGGTGATCGCGATGCTCAACGTGTCGTTCCCCGTGGCGATGCGAGGGATGTCGCGCGCCATGGGAACCTACGCCGAGCTCGCCGACGAGGACTCGCTGACCGGGCTGTTCAACCGCCGGGCGTTCATCGCCGCCCTCACCCGCAGACTTCGCGATCCGCACGCCGACGACACCCATCTGACCATCACCATGGTCGACCTGGATGCGTTCAAGCGCATCAACGACACCCTCGGCCACGCGGCGGGCGACCGCGCGTTGGTCGCCGTCGCCGAAGTGCTGCAACAGCAGGCGGCGCCGACGGCGGTGCTGTGCCGCGCGGGCGGCGAAGAGTTCCTCATCGCCACCGTCGGCCCGTCGCCGGACGCGGAGGCGATCTCGGCGGGATTGGGCGGCGCCATCGCCGCCCTTCCGCAGGGGCTGACCGCCAGCATCGGCACGGCCACCGCCGAGCTGTCTCCGATGGGAACCTCCGACATTCCCGGACTCATCGAAAAGCTCATCGACGTCGCGGACAGCGCGATGTACACCGCCAAACGCCGCGGCGGCAATCAGGCCCATCATCTTTGACGCCAACGACCAAGCGCGACAAGGGCTTTGCCGCGCCCCCCGCGGCCGGACCCGGCTGCGGCCGTGCCGCCGTCGCTGAATCGCCCGAGAAATCGGGGTGAACACGCTACTGCCGGCACCGCTATCGGTGTAGTTTGCTGCTGGGGCGGGGCCAGGTGAAGGAGCCAGTCGTGTCGGACGTCGATTACTGCGTGGTCGGAGCCGGGTTCGCGGGTTTGACGGCCGCCCTGCGGCTGAAGCAAGGCGGTCACTCGGTGGCCTTGCTGGAGGCGCGTGACCGGGTCGGCGGTCGCACGTTCACGGTCACTCGCGACGACGGCACCTGGATCGACCGCGGTGGCGCCTGGGTCGGGCCGGGCCAGGATCGCATCTACGCGATGATGGACGAGTTCGGCGTGCCCGAATACAAACAGCACAACGACGGCGACGCGATGATGGTCATCGACGGCAAGAAGCACCGCTACGGTGGCACCATCCCCTGGTCGATGAGCCCGTGGGCGGTCGCCAACCTCGGTGTCGGTTTGCTCTCGATCGAGAACATGTGCAAATCGATTCCGCGCGAAGCGCCGTGGGAGGCGAAGAACGCCGCCGAGTGGGACCGCATCAGCCTGGGGGAATGGATCGACAAGAACACCATGTCCAAGCAGGCCCGCGAGATGCTGGACATGGCGCTGTCCGGCGTGTACACCTCGGCCGGTTCGGAGACGTCGCTGCTGTGGGCGCTGCTACAGATGGGCTCGGGCGGCGGCCCCACCTTCGTCATCTCGGGCAAGGGCGGCGCCCAGGACGCCCGGCCCGTCGGGGGGATGGGTGCCATCTACCGGCAGATCGCTGCCGAACTCGGTGACGCGCTGCACCTTTCGCGCCCCGTCCGACAAATCGCCCAGGACGCCGACGGCGTGACGGTCACCGCGGACGGCCTGACGGTGCGGGCGCGGCGGGCCATTGTCGCGATCCCGCTTGCCATCGCCAGTTCGATTGTGTACGAACCGATGTTGCCGGTGGATCGGGCACTTCTGCACCAGCGCATGCCAAGTGGCGCCGTCATCAAGATCTCGATCATCTATGACGAGCCGTTCTGGCGCGCCGACGGATTGTGCGGCCAGTCGGCCGCGCCCGGGTCGCCGGCCACGCTCACCATCGACGCCTGCACGAACACCGCGGATCCGGGGATCATGTGCGTGATCACCGAGGGGCCGGCCGCGCGTCGGCTCACAAAAATGGACGAGCCCGATCGGAAGGCGGCGGTGATCGCCGAACTGGTCGATCGGTTCGGCAGCAAGGCCAAATCGCCGCTGGAATTCCACGAACAGAACTGGACCACCGAGCGCTACTCCGGTGGCGGCATGATCAGCCACGCCCCGACCGGCGTGCTGACCGAATTCGGCTATACCCTGCGGGAGCCCTGCGGCCGCGTGCACTGGGCCGGCACCGAGAGCTCGGCGATCATGTGCGGGTGGATAGACGGTGCGATCCGCTCGGGCGAGCGCGCGGCCGCCGAGGTGATGGCGACCGAAACCGCCGCGGCCGCAGTCACTTAGGCCTGCGACAGGGCGCGGGCAGCACGCCGTTGTGCTACCCGCGCCTGGGGCCACTGGTCACGCCCAGCCGGAGCCCACTGCCGAATCGGTGCTGGCCATGTTGCTGCCCGCGGACTGAACCTTGGCGCCGTGGGCATTGGCCTGCTCGTAGATCACCTGGAAGTTGCGACCCAGCTGCGTGATGAATTCCTGGCAGGCCACCGACCCGGCGCCGCCCCAGAAATCCCCCGCCGCCAACACGTCTCGCACGATCGCCTGGTGTTCGGCCTCCAGCGACGCCGCCTGGGCCCGGATCAGCGCCCCGTGCGAGTCCACGTCACCGAATTGGTAATTGATCGTCATTGCCAAATCTCCTAGCTGCTCAACGCTTGCTGCGAAGCCTGCTCTTGCTGCTCGTAGTTGTTGGCGTCGCGGACCAGCCCGTCGCGCACGCCCTGCAGCATGCTCACGATGTTGCGAAACGCCTGATTCATCTGTCCCATCGTGTCGTAGGACGTCGCCTGGGCCGCCCCGCTCCAGCTCGTGCCCGAAATGTCTTGCGACGACGCCCACATGCGTCGCGCCTCGTCCTCGACCGTCTGCGCGTGCACCGAGAAACGGCTCGCCATTTCCCGCATCGCATACGGATCGGTCATAAACCGAGTAGCCACCGGTTTGCTCCTTTCAAGAAGTGATCAATCTCTTTGTGCCGCCGCGTCACGCACGGCGGATCTCAACAGCCCGACCGCTCACCCCCGCCCTATCCGACCCCGACGCGCGGCACCACGCTGGGCCGCGACTGCACCACATGCGGACTGGCCCCGCCGCGGCCCAACATCCCGCCTGCCGCGCCGCCGCCCATGCCGCCCATCGGCATCGGCATCATTGGCATGCCGCCCGCCGCAGAACCGACACCCCCAGCGCCACCGGGGATTTCGCCGCCCAGCCCCGACATGGCCGCGGTGACCATCCGCGCCGGCATCGACCCCTGCCACGTCGGAGGCACCGACATCGACCCCACCAGCCGCGCCTTGCCCATACCCGCCCCCATCGCAGAACCCGCGCCCCCACCGCCGAGCGGCGTGGTCGCCGGAGCGGTGCTCCCGACGAACTTCGGGGCGTCGGCCCCCACCGTCGCGGCGTTGGCCAATCCCGCCGTGCCGGCGTTCGCCCCCTGCGCGAGCGACATGATCGGCGACATCAGCATGCTGACGGGCAAGGTCGCGACCTGGGCCAGCGACGACAATGACGACAGCGGCGCCCCGGACACCAGTGATTGCAGCGCGGCCACCAGGGCCGAGAGGGGATCGGCCGCCCCGCCGCCCTGCGCCGCCATTCCGGCCAAGTCAACCGGCGGCGCCGCGAACGGCGTCAACGACGACGCCACCGACATCGCCCCGGCGTGGTAGCCGGCCATCGCGGCGACGTCCTGGGCCCACATCTCCATGTAGTGGAACTCCGTGGCCGCGATCGCCGGGAAGTTCTGGCCCAGGAAGTTCGTCGCCACCAACGTCATCAGCTGCGCGCTGTTCGCCGCGACGGCGACCGGATGCACGGTGGCCGTCTGCGCCGCCTCGAACGCCGTCGCCGCGGCCCGGGCCTGCGCCGCGGCGCCCTCCGCCTGCACCGCCGACCCGGCCAACCACGACACGTAGGGCGCGGCCGAACCCGCCATCGCCTGCGACGCCGGGCCCGTCCACGGGCCGCCGACAAGCGCCGAGACCACGGTGGCGAACGACGACGCCGACGACCGCAAGTCTGCGGCCAGCCCATCCCAGGCCGTCGCCGCCACGAACAGCGGGCCCGCGCCCGCGCCGGCATACATTCGCGCCGAATTGATCTCCGGCGGCAACAACGAAAACTCCCACATCACGGTCCCAACTATGCGAAGCGGTGAACGCAACTACGTCGGTCAAAACTCGTAGATCCGCGCAGTGCGGGGTCGTAGATCGTCATCCGGGCATTCCTTAGTGGAAGAACCCGGCCTGTGAGAACGCCTTGTTGAAGAACCCCGAGCTGAAGTTGCCCGGATTCCCGATGCCCGAGGAGAGCAGGCCCGCCAGCCCGATGCCGGTGACGTCGGCGCCGGCGTTGCCGATGCCCACGGCGAAGACGCCCGAGTTGTTGATGCCCGCGTCGACGCCGCCGCCGGTGTTGTGGAAGCCTGAGTTGAAGCCCGCGCCGGTGTTCATGAAGCCGGAGTTGTCGAAACCCCCGTTGAAGAACCCTGAACTCCCCGCGCCGGTGTTACCGAACCCGGAGCTGACGATTCCCGGTGGGGTGATCGCGCTGAAGAAGCCGGTGTTGAGGTCGCCAGTGTTGAAGGCGCCCGTGTTGGTGTTCCCTGAGTTCGCCCATCCTGTGTTCAACATCCCGTTGTTGAAATCGCCGGTGTTGTCGCCGCCCGTGTTGAAGCTGCCCGTGTTGTCGCCGCCGGAATTTCCGAATCCGAAGTTGGAGCTGCCCGCGTTCCCGGCGCCGAAGTTGAAGGACGCAGCGTTGCCGAAGCCGAAGTTGACTTCGCCGGCGTTCCCGAAGCCCGTGTTTGTGATGCCCGAGTTCCAGAACCCGGTGTTGGTGTCGCCCGCGTTTCCGAATCCGAAGTTCCCGGTCCCGGAGTTGAGGAAGCCGACGTTTCCGGTGCCGGAGTTGAAGAAGCCGACGTTTCCCGTCCCGGAGTTGCCGAAGCCGAGGTTGCCGCTGCCGGAATTAAGCGCGCCGAAGCCGATCTGGTTGTCGCCGGTCAGCCCGAAGCCGATGTCGTTGCTGCCGGTGTTTCCGAAGCCGAAGTCATGGCTGCCCGTATTTCCGAAGCCGATGTCATTGCTGCCGCGGTTCCCCGAGCCCATGTTGGAGTTGCCCCGATTACCGGAGCCGACGTTTCCGGTGCCGAGGTTTCCGCTGCCGAAGTTTCCGGAGCCGAAGTTCCCGCTACCGACATTTCCGGAGCCGAAGTTTCCGCTGCCCGCGTTTCCGCTGCCGAGGTTTCCCATGCCCACGTTGCCGTTGCCGGCGTTGCCGGCGCCCACGTTGGCGTTCCCGGCGTTTCCGGCGCCGAGGTTGAGGTTGCCGATGTTGCCCAGGCCCAGGTTGATGTTCGGCAGCGCGGCCTGAGCCAGCTGGGCGGCCACCGCCGTCGCCCCGCCGTGATAGCCCACCATCGCCGACACGTCCGCGGCCCACATCGCCTCGTACTGCGCCTCGGCCGCAGCGATCGCCGGAGCATTGAGCCCCAACACATTTGAACGCACCAATGACACCAATTCGCTACGGTTGGCCGCCACCGCCGCCGGATGCACCGACGCCGACACCACCGCCTCAAACGCCGACGCCGCCGCCCGAGCCTGACCCGCCGCCCCCGACGCCCGCGCCGCCGCCGCGCTCAACCACCCCACATACGGCCCCGCCGCCTGCGTCATCGCCACCGCCGCCGGACCCTGCCACCCCCCACCCGCCAACCCCGACGTCACCGACCCGAAAGACGAAGCCGCAGAACCCAACTCGCCCGCCAAACCCTCCCACGCCGCCGCCGCATCCAACATCGGACCCGGCCCCGCACCGCTCAAGTACAAATGCGCCGAATTAATCTCCGGCGGCAACACCAAAAAACTCATCACACGTCCTTAGTTGAAGAAGCCCGACTGCGCGTCACGCTTGTTGAAAAAGCCGGAATCGTCGTTGCCCGAGTTACCGATGCCCGAGTTGAAGACGTTCGAGTTGCCGATGCCGATGTTGTCGAAGCCGGTGTTTCCAATCCCCGCAAGGAAACTGCCCGAGTTGCCGATTCCGACGTTGTTGCCGTTGCCCGAGTTTCGGAAGCCCGACTCGAAGGCCAGGCCGGCGTTTTGGAAGCCGGACGTATCGCCGCCCGCGTTGAAGAAGCCGGAGCTGTCCAGGCCGCTGTTGCCGAAGCCCGAGTTCTTCACCCCGGCCGGCGTGATGTCGCTGCCGAAGCCGGTGTTCAGGTTGCCCGAGTCGAAGCCGCCGGTGTTGCTCGCGCCCGAATTTCCCCACCCGGTGTTGAAGTTGCCGGCGTTGCCGTCACCGGTGTTGAGGGAGCCGGCGTTGCCGCTGCCCGTGTTCTGGAAGCCGGAGTTCCCCATCCCGAAGTTCTGGGAGCCGCCGTTGAACATACCCATGTTGTTCGAGCCGCCGTTGACCGCACCGAAGTTGCTGAATCCGCTGTTCAGGAAGCCGGTGTCGCCCTGACCGGAGTTGGTGAACCCGGTGCTGAAGCTGCCCGAGTTCTCGAATCCGAAGCTGTGGTTGCCGGAGTTGAAAATGCCGACGTTTCCCGTCCCGGAGTTGAAGAAGCCGATGTTCCCGGTGCCCGAATTGCCGAAGCCGATGTTGCCGCTGCCGGAATTCAGTGCGCCGAAACCGATCTGGTTATCGCCCGTCAGCCCGAAGCCGATGTCGTTGTTGCCCGTGTTGCCGAAACCGATGTTGTGGTTGCCGGTGTTCGCGGCGCCGACGTTGTTGCTGCCGCGGTTCCCGAAGCCCATGTTCGCGTCGCCGCGGTTCCCGCTGCCCATGTTGCCGCTGCCCAGGTTGCCGTTGCCGACGTTGGTGTTGCCGAGGTTTCCGGCTCCGACGTTGCCGATGCCGTTGTTTCCGAAGCCGGTGTTGTTGTTGCCGGCGTTCCCGCTGCCCAGGTTTTGGCTGCCACGGTTGCCGTCGCCGACGTTGCCGATGCCGTTGTTTCCGTTGCCGACGTTGCCGCTGCCGATGTTGCCGCTGCCCAGGTTCTGGTTGCCGCTGTTGCCGCTGCCCACGTTCCCGTTGCCGTTGTTGCCCCCGCCCACATTGCCGGCGCCGACGTTGCCGATGCCCAAGTTGGCCAGGACGTCCTGCGCCGCGGCCTGCGTGGGCGCCCCGATCATGGACGCGTTGGCGGCCTCGGCTTCCGCGTAGAGCGCCCCGCCGGCGCTCATGGCCCGAACGAACTGCTGATGAAAGCTCGCCGCCCGGGCGCTCAGCGCCTGATACAGCTCGGCGTGCCCGGAAAACAGGGCGGCGATCGCGGCCGAGACTTCGTCGGCACCGGCCGCCGCCACCGCGGAGGTCGGAGCCGCCGCCGCCGCGTTTGCCGCGCTCAACGCCGAGCGGATGCCCTCCAGATCCGCCGATGCGGCCGCCAGCATCTCCGGGGCCGCTACCACGTACGACATTGCCGTCCCTCCCGATCGCTCGCCGTCGGGCGAGGGGTGAAAACGCAGCGAATTGCGAACCCGGCCCCCGACGTGTGTTGGAAACGAGTCAAATATGCGGGGGATTGCGTCGAACTAACGTCGGTCGTATCGCGTAGATACAGAGCATGAGGGGTCGTAAATGCAGCGAGGCTCGGGGTCGTAGGACCGCCCGCGGCAAAGCGGCAGACCGTGTCCGCGGGCCCGCCGTGGCTTCCTCCGCCGCCCCGATGACCTCAATGAATTTGCGTTGGAATTGGACCCTGGGTGGGTGGCATGAGCGAAACTGATGTGCGCGGGGGCATACGGTCATGGAACAGGAGTGACCCTGGCTTCAGAGAGTTCATGCCCACGGGAACGGTGACCCTTCTGGTCGCCGATTTCGAGGGCTCCGAGCGACTTTGGGAGTCGCGGCCGGAGCAAATGACGGCCGCGCTCGTGCGGCTGGACCGCGCCGCCTCCGAGGTCGTCCCCGCTCACGACGGCGTGCTGGCGATCGAGCCGGGCGTCGGCGACATCTTCATGGCCGCCTTCGCGCACGCGACCGACGCGGTGGCGTGTGCTGTGGAGTTGCAGCGCGCGCCGCTGGCGCCGATCCGGCTGCGAATCGGCGTGCACACCGGTGAGGTTCAGCTGGACGACGCCGGCGACTACGTCGGCTCGACCCCCGAACGGGCGGCACTCCTGCGCGACCTGGCGCACGGCGGCCAGATCCTGCTCTCGGGCATCACCCGCGACCTGGTCGTCGACCAATTGCCGGCCGACGCCTGGCTGACCGATCTCGGCACCCATCAACTCGGCGACCTTCCGCGCCCCGAACGGGTGGCGCAGCTGTGCCACTCCGACCTGGATGTCGAGTTCCCGCCGCTGCGCACCACAGGCAGCGTCGTCCCGCACGGCCTCCCGGTGCAACTGACCCGGTTCGTGGGTCGCGTCACCCTGACCAACGACGTCGTCAAGGCGCTGTACGAGAACCGGCTGGTGACCCTGGCCGGCGCCGGCGGCGTCGGCAAGACCCGGCTGGCGGTCCAGGTGGCCGCGCAGGCGGCGGCCGAATTCGACGGCAACGTGTGGTTCGTCGACCTGACGCCGGTCACCGACCCCGACGTGGTGCCGGTCGCGGCGCTTCGGGCGCTGGGCCTGCCCGACCAGCCGGGCCGTTCGGCGACGGACACCCTGGTGCGGTTCCTCGGCGATCGCCGGGTGTTGCTCGTCCTGGACAATTGCGAGCACCTGATCGACGAGTGCGCCGACCTGACCGTCGCGCTGCTGGGGGCCTGCCCGCAGTTGACGATCCTGACCACCAGCCGCGAGCCGATCGGGGTGTCCGGCGAGGTGACCTGGCGGGTGCCGTCGCTGTCGCTCGCCGACGAAGCGATCGAACTGTTCGTCGACCGTGCGCGCCTGGCCCGGCCCGACTTCGACATCGCCGTCGACGACACCGCCGCGGTGCGCGAGATCTGCGAGCGCCTGGACGGCCTGCCTTTGGGGATCGAGCTGGCGGCGGCGCGGGTGCGGATGATGTCGCTGACCGAGATCCTCGACGGGCTGCGTAACCGGTTCCGGCTGGTCACCGGCGTCCGCCCCGGGACGCGGCGCAAACGGACGTTGGGTGAATCGGTCGACTGGTCCCACGAGCTGCTGAGCGAGCCGGAGCGCGTGCTGTTCCGCCGCCTGGCGGTCTTCCGGGCCGGATTCGACCTCGACGCCGCGCGGGTCATCGGCGACGGCGACCCGGCGCAGCAACTCCAGATCTTCGACCGGCTAGCCCAGCTGGTGGACAAGTCCCTCGTGGTGGCGGAAAACGCCGGCGACAGGACCCGCTTCCGGCTGCTCGACACGGTGCGCCACTACGCGATGGCCAAGCTGATCGAATCCGGTGAGGCCGACGAGGTGCACACGCGGCACCGCGATTACTACGCCGCACTGGCGGCCCTGCTGGACAGCCCCGCGGACCCCGACCATCAGCGCCGCATCGAACAGGTCGAGATCGAGATCGACAACCTGCGGGCCGCGTTCGCGTGGAGCCGCCAAACCGGGGACATCGAGCGGGCGCTGGAGCTGACGTCGTCGCTGCAGCCGCTGTGGCAGACCCGCGGCCGCATCCAGGAGGGGCTGGCGTGGTTCGACGCCACCCTGCCCGAGGACAACGCCGGGATCTCGGCCGTGGTGCGCGGGCGCGCCCTCGCCGACAAGGCGGCCCTGGACGCGTCGCGCAGCATCGGCGACAACCTCGAGCAGGCACAACAGGCCGTGGCGATCGCACGCCAGATCGATGACCCCGCGCTGCTGGCCCGCGCCCTCACCGCCTGCGGGGCTATCGCTTCCTACAGCGCCGACGCGGCCCGCCCCTACCTGGCCGAGGCCATCGGCATCGCCCGCACACTGGATGACCAATGGCGGCTGATCCAGATCCTCACCTGGCAGGCGAACGGCGCGTTCTACGCCGGCGATCCGGTCGCCGCGGAGACGACCTCCCGCGAAGGCTGCGAGCTCGCCGCCTCGATCGGCGACCGGTTCCATGCGCGTTCGTGCCACTGGACCCTGGGCTTGGCGCACATGATGAAGGGCGAGTTGGTCAAGGCCGTCGAGCAGTTCGGCGAGGTGACCGCCGATGCCGACGCGGCGCACGATGTCCTGTTCCGGTGGGGCGCGCGGCTGAGCCTCAGCCTGGTGCTCTCCTTCCAGGGCGAGGTGGAGGCGGCCGCGGCGGCGGCCCGCGCGTCGCTGGAAGCCGCGTCGGATTTGTGGCCGTACAACGAGGGATTCAGCTATGCCGTGTTGGCCACCGCGGCGCTGGCCGCCGGCGACGTCGCGGCGGCGACCGCGGCCACCGAGGCGGCGCAGCAGCGGGTGGCCGTCGAGGGCGAGCTGGGTGCGGCGATCGCCAACCCGATCGTCGAGGTCGCGCTGGCGCGCGGCGATCTGATCGAGGCCGGACGCTGGGCGGACCACCAGGTCGCGTCGTCGGCGGGCTGGCACCTGGCCCGGGCGCTGACCCGGCGCGCGCGCGTCGCGATCGCCAAGGGCGAGCCGGATCAGGCGGAGCGCGACGCCCACAAGGCGCTCGGCTGCGCTGCGGAGTACGGGGCGCACCTCGCCGTCCCCGACATCCTCGAATGCCTCGGTCGGCTGGCCGCCGACGGCCAGAGCCATCGCGACGCGGCGCGGCTGCTGGGTGCCGCGGACACGATTCGGCGGCAGATCGGCGCGGTGCGGTTCCGGATCTACGACGCGGATCACGCGCGCACGGTCGCGGCGCTGCGCGACACCATGGGCGGGCAAGACTTCGACGCCGCGTGGGCCGAGGGCGCCCGGCTCTCGCTCGACGAGGCGGTCGCCTACGCGCGCCGCGGTCGCGGGGAGCGCAAGCGCCCGACGAGTGGCTGGGCGTCCCTGACCCCGACCGAACGTGACGTCGCGCGGCTGGTCGCCGACGGGCTCGCCAACAACGAGATCGCCGCCCGGCTGTTCATCTCCCGGCGGACGGTGCAAACCCACCTCACCCACGTCTACGCGAAGCTGGGCATCACCTCTCGCGTGCAACTCGCCCAGGAAGTGGCCGGCCGCGGCTGAGCGGTAAGCGCTGCGAACGCGCAAATCTACGACCCCCGGTCGCGCGAGATCTACGAGCTTTGACCGACGTTCGCCGCCCCGATGATTCGCATCGTTGAGTCGATTGCCTGGTGACGATCGGGAGGACAGCGATGTCGTTCGTGATAGTGGACCCCGGGCTGGTGGCGGCCGCGGCGGCGGATGTGGAGAACATCGGATCGGCGCTCAGCGCCGCCCACGCGGCGGCTGCCGGCCCGACCACGGCCGTGCTCGCCGCCGGCGCCGACGAGGTGTCGGCTGCGGTGGCGTCGCTGTTTGCCGGGCACGCGCAGGCGTATCAATCCCTCAGCGCCGAGGCGGCGCTGTTCCACCAGCAATTCGTGCAGACCATGAGCGCCAGCGGGGCGATGTTTGCCGCCGCCGAGGCAGCCAACGTCTCGCCGCTGCAGACCCTGCTCGACGGGATCAACGGGCCCATCCAGGCGGCGACCGGGCGCCCGCTGATCGGCAACGGTGCCAACGGCGCCTCGGGGACCGGCGCGGCGGGCGGGAACGGCGGATGGTTGATCGGCAACGGCGGCGCCGGCGGATCCGGCAACGCGGGCGTCAACGGTGGAAACGGCGGCGCCGGCGGGGCCGCCGGGCTGATCGGCAACGGCGGGGCGGGCGGGGCGGGTTTAACCACCTTCGCCGGCCCCGGCGGGGCCGGCGGCCATGGTGGGGCCGCCGGGCTGTTCGGTTCCGGCGGGGTCGGGGGGGCCGGCGGGAACTCGCAAACGGTCGCGGGGGCCGGCGGCGCCGGCGGTAACGCCGGCCTGCTGTACGGCGCGGCCGGGACCGGCGGCGCCGGAGGGTTCGCTGACAGCGTCACCGCGCCCGGCGGAGCCGGTGGCGCGGGCGGGACGGGCGGACTGTTCTCCAGCGGTGGGGCCGGCGGGGTCGGCGGGACCAGCTTGGGTAGCGGGACCGGTGGCGCCGGTGGGGCAGGCGGCGCGGGCGGGATGTTCGGCCCCGGCGGGGCCGGCGGGGCCGGCGGATTCAGCGGGGGCGGGACCGGCGGGCTCGGTGGGGCCGGCGGCGCCGGCGGGACGTTCGGCGCCGGCGGTCACGGCGGCAGCGGCGGACACGGCTCGGTCGCCGGCGGGGCCGGCGGGGCCGGCGGCGACGCCGGCATGCTGAGCCTCGGAGCGGCCGGCGGCGCCGGTGGCGCGGGCGGCGAAAGCATCACCCCGGCGACCGGGAGCGGCGGGGCCGGCGGGGCGGGCGGCAACGGTGGCATCTTGTTCGGCGACGGCGGGACAGGCGGTACCGGCGGGTTTGGCCCCACGGCCGGCGGGCGCGGCGGCGCGGGCGGCGCTGCCGGCCTGTTCACTGGCTCCGGCGGCGCGGGCGGCGCCGGCGGCGAAGGCGCATCCACCCTGGGCGGCGCCGGCGGCGCCGGCGGCAGGTCCGGGTTGATCGGCAACGGCGGCAACGGCGGTAGCGGAGGTTCCTCCGGGGGCGGCGTCGGCGGCACTGGCGGGCCCGGCGGCAACGGCATGCTGATCGGCGACGGCGGTAACGGCGGCAACCTCGGCCTCGGTGCGGCACTGGGCAAGACCGGCGCCGGCGGCATCGGCGGTCAGCTGCTGGGTCTGGACGGCTTCAACGCTCCCGCCAGCACCGACCCCCTGCACATCGCGCAGCAACAGGCGCTCAACGCGATCAACGCGCCCGTCGAGGCGGCGACCGGGCGTCCGCTGATCGGCAATGGCGCCAACGGGGCTGCGGGAACGGGGGCCGCCGGCGGGGACGGCGGGTGGTTGTTCGGCAACGGCGGCAGCGGCGGGGCCGGCTCGGTCGGCGCCACCGGGGGCGCCGGCGGGCACGGCGGGGCCGGCGGAGGACTGTTCGGCGCCGGCGGCGCCGGCGGCGGGGGCGGCGCCGCGACGACCGGCAATGGCGGAACGGGCGGGGCCGGCGGCAACGGCGGGCTGCTTGGTGCCGGCGGAACCGGCGGGGCCGGCGGCAGGGCGCCGACCACCGGCACTGGAGGGGCCGGCGGGGCCGGCGGCAATGCCGGCATGCTCGGGGGCGCCGCCGGGGGCGGCGGCGCCGGAGCCGTCGCCTTTACACCCGGCGTGGGCGGCACCGGAACGGGCGGGGCCGGCGGGGCCGGCGGCAACGGCGGGCTGTTCTCCAGCGGCGGGGTTGGTGGGAACGGCGGGTTTGGCCTCACCAGCGGGGCCGGTGGGGCCGGCGGCAACGGCGGGCTGATGTCCAGCGGCGGGGACGGCGGGGCTGGCGGTTTCAGCAGCCTCAACGGAACCAGCGGCGCCGGCGGGGCGGGCGGAAACGGCGGGCTGTTCGGCGGCGGCGGCAACGGCGGCACCGGCGGATTCAGCCAAACCACCGCGGGCGCCGGCGGGCGCGGCGGCAACGCCGGCATCCTGAGCCTGGGCGCCGCGGGTGGGGCCGGCGGCGCCGGCGGGAGCAACGAAGGCACCGGCACCGGCGGAGTGGGCGGAGCCGGCGGCAACGGCGGCATGCTCTTCGGCGACGGCGGGGCCGGCGGCGTCGGCGGCGGCGGCGGGTTCAGCGGCGGGGCCGGCGGGGCGGGCGGCAACGGCGGCATGCTCTTCGGCGACGGCGGGGCCGGCGGCGCCGGCAGCGCGGGCGCCCCCGCGTTCACCAGCGGTGGCAACGGCGGCGCCGGCGGCAAGTCCGGGCTGATCGGCGACGGCGGTGACGGCGGCGCTGGGGGCTCCGGTTCCCAAACCGGCCCCGGCGGCGCCGGCGGGAATGGCGGGGGCGCGGTGTTGATCGGCGACGGCGGCAACGGCGGGACTGGTACGCCGCCCGGGACGCCCGGCACCGGCGGCAACGGCGGGTTGCTGCTCGGCCAGAACGGCAAAGTCGAATTGGCATGACCCGGCTGCCCCTTGATTGCTGGGGCACAGCCGCTGACCGCACGACCGACTGCTTGTGCGGGCGTAATCGAAATTCAAGCCAATCCGCGCTGCGGCCGGCGATTCGGCGCGCACCTACCTGCCAATCACCAGTAAGCCTGCGCACCGCCAGCGGGCAAAACTACGACCCCCCGACCCGCGCTATCTACGAGCTATGACTGACGTTTCGTCGGCGTCCCGCCCGCATCCTGGACTCGATTCCAGATGAATTTCGGGCTGGGGTAGCAAGGCACATCCCCCCGAACACGTGATGACGATCGGGAGGAAAGCAATGTCGTTCGTGATGGTGGACCCCGGGCTGGTGGCGGCCGCGGCGGCGGATGTCGAGAACATCGGGTCGGCGCTCAGCGCCGCCCACGCGGCGGCGGCGGGCCCGACGACCGCGGTGCTGGCCGCCGGCGCCGATGAGGTGTCGGCGGCGTTGGCCGCGCTGTTTTCCGGCCACGCCCAGGCGTTTCAGGCGCTCAGCGCCGAGGCGGCGCTGTTCCATCAGCAATTCACGCAGACGATGAGCACCAGCGGCGCGATGTTCGCGGCCGCCGAAGCCGCGAACGTGTCACCGCTGCAGACCGTGCTCGATGGGATCAACGCGCCCATCCAGGCCGCGACCGGGCGCCCCCTGATCGGTAACGGCGCCAACGGTGCCGCGGGGACCGGACAAAACGGCGGAGACGGCGGGTGGCTGATCGGCAACGGCGGCGCCGGCGGATCCGGCACCAACGGCGCTAACGGCGGAAACGGCGGCAACGGCGGGGCAGCCGGGCTGGTCGGCAACGGCGGCGCCGGTGGCGCCGGCGGAGCCGCCCTGGTAGGCCCGGGTGGAGTCGGCGGCCACGGCGGGGCCGCGGGCCTGTTCGGCTCCGGCGGCGTCGGCGGGGCTGGCGGGAATTCGGAGGCGGCCGGCGGGACAGGCGGGGCCGGCGGCAACGCGGGCCTGCTCGCCGGCGCGGCCGGGACCGGCGGCGCAGGCGGCCACGCCGACAGCATCACCCAAGCGGGCGGCGCCGGCGGCGCGGGCGGGGCCGGCGGGCTGTTCTCCAGCGGCGGCGCCGGCGGGGTCGGCGGAACAACCATTGACGGGACCGGCGGCGCCGGTGGGGCCGGCGGCGCTGGCGGGGTATTCGGCAGCGGCGGGGCCGGCGGGGCCGGCGGATCCAGCGACGGCCAGACCGGCGGGCTCGGTGGGGCCGGCGGCGCCGGCGGGCTATTCGGCGGCGGCGGAAACGGCGGCAGCGGCGGGCACGGCGGAGCCAGCGGCGGGGCGGGCGGGACCGGCGGCAACGCCGGTGCGCTGAGCATGGCTGCCGGCGGCGCGGGCGGCACCGGCGGCGAAAGCATCACCGCGGCGACCGGCAACGGCGGGGCCGGCGGAGCCGGCGGCAACGCCGGCCTGCTATTCGGCGAAGGTGGGGCCGGCGGCGACGGCGGGTTCGGCCCGACGAACGGCGGGAAGGGCGGGGCCGGCGGCACCGCCGGCCTGCTCACCGGCTCTGGCGGCGCCGGCGGCGCCGGCGGGGACGGTGGAACCGCCCTGGGCGGCGCCGGCGGCACGGGCGGCAGGTCCGGGCTCATCGGGAACGGCGGTAATGGCGGGAGCGGAGGAGCCGGCGAGGCCGCCGCCGGCAGCACGGGCGGCGCGGGCGGGGCGGGCGGCAGCGGCATGCTGATCGGCGACGGCGGCAACGGCGGTAACGGCGGGCTCGGCGCGACACGGGGCACGACCGGTGCGGGCGGCATCGCCGGTCAGCTGCTGGGCTTGGACGGATTCAACGCTCCCGCCAGCACCAACCCGCTGCACACCATTCAGCAGCAGGCGCTCAACGCGGTCAACGCGCCCACCGAGGCACTGACCGGGCGCCCGCTGATCGGCAACGGCGCCAACGGCGCTGCGGGCACGGGCACCGCCGGCGGGGACGGCGGGCTCCTGTTCGGCAACGGCGGGATCGGCGGCTCCGGCGCGGCCGGCGCGACCGGCGCTGCCGGTGGCCACGGCGGGGCCGGCGGCGGGCTGTTCGGCTCCGGCGGTGCCGGCGGCACCGGCGGCGCCTCGGCGACCGGCAACGGCGGCGCCGGCGGGGCCGGCGGCAACGGCGGGCTGTTCGGCTCCGGCGGAACCGGCGGAGCCGGCGGAAGGGCACCCAACGGCGCCACCGGCGGAGCCGGCGGGGCGGGCGGCAACGCCGGCACCCTCGCAGGCGCCGCCGGGGACGGCGGCGACGGCGGGGTCGCCTTTACACCCGGGGTGGGCGGCGCAAGCACCGGCGGCGCCGGCGGAGCCGGCGGCAACGGGGGGATATTCGCCAATGGCGGGGTCGGCGGCAACGGCGGGTTCGGCCTGACCAGCGGCGCGGGCGGGGCCGGCGGAGCGGGCGGCATGCTCTCAGGCGACGGCGGGGCCGGCGGGGCAGGCGGGTTCAGCAGCCTCAACGGCAGCAGCGGGGCCGGCGGGAACGGCGGCAACGGCGGGCTGTTTGGTGCCGGCGGCGACGGCGGCACCGGCGGAAACAGCCAAACCACCGCCGGGGCGGGCGGGCACGGCGGCAACGCCGGCCTGCTCAGCATGGGCGCGGCCGGCGGGGCTGGCGGCACCGGAGGCAGCAATGACGGCACCGGCACCGGCGGGGCGGGCGGCGCCGGTGGCAACGGTGGCATGTTCTTCGGCGACGGCGGCGCCGGCGGCACCGGCGGCGGCGGCGGGTTCAGCGGCGGGTCCGGCGGTGCCGGCGGCAACGCCGGCCTGCTGGACGGCGACGGCGGCGACGGCGGCTCCGGCGGAGCTGGGGCCCCGGTGTTCAGCGATCCCGGTGGCGCAGGTGGGGCCGGCGGCACTGCAGGGCTGTTCGGCGACGGCGGCGACGGCGGGGCCGGAGGCAGTGTCGGCGGCAACGGCGGAAAGGGCGGCAACGCCGTCGTCGTCGGCGACGGCGGAAACGGCGGCAACGGCGGAATCGGCACGCCGCCCGGCACGCCGGGCACCGGCGGAAACGCGGGGCTGCTGCTGGGCCAGAACGGGAAGAACGGGACGCCCTAGCCGGACGACGCTGCACGGGCGTAACGCCACTGCGACAAATCGGGCCGATCCTCGCAGTGGCGTTACGGTCGCGGCGCCGGAGGCGGCTACCCCGCCTGCTTGACCGGCGGCCGGTAGAAGATCAGTAACTGCCCGACGGCGCCGGCCAGGCCGAGCCCCGCCGAGATCACCAGGCCGGGCCAGCCGGGGAACCACAGCTTGTCGCCGAAAATCAGGTAGTCCAGGCTGAGCTTCCCGGGACCCAGCGTGGCCACCGCGACAGCGCTGACCGCCAGCACCAGGTTGTACTCCCAGCCCTCCTTGACGATGAAGAAGCCGTTGGCCCGGTGCACGGTCCACGCCGCGACCAGCATCAGCGAGACGAACCCCGCGGCCGGAATGGGCGTGAGCAGCCCGGCCGCCAGGCCCAGCCCGGCGGACACCTCGGTAATGGCGGCCACGGTGGCGTGGAACTTGCCCGGCTTCATGCCGATGCTCTCGAACCACCGAGCGGTTCCCGGAATCCGGCCGCCGCCGAAAAACTTGTTGAAGCCGTGCGCGGCGAGCGTCAGTCCCAGCACCAGCCGCAGGAGCAGTAACCCGACGTCATACACATTCATAGGTGCAAACCTAGCGGGTAGCGGTCCAATATCCGGAGAGGAGCCCGCCATCAAGATCGCGATCATTGGTGCCGGCAATGTGGGAAAAGCATTGGGCACCGCGTGGGCCAATCGGGGCCACCAGGTCATGTTCGGTGTCCGAAACCCGGACGACCCGAAATATGCGTCGCTGGATTCCGTCGAGACCAACGAATTCGCCAGCGCGGCGGCCGATGTCGTGGTGCTGTGCACGCCGTGGCAGAGCACGCAGGCGGCGCTGCAGGGCTGCGGCGACCTGTCGGGCAAAGTCCTCATCGATTGCACCAACCCGCTGACACCGGACGTCGCGGCGCTCGAGGTCGGGTTCGACAACTCCGGCGCCGAAGAAGTCGCGAAGTGGGCGACCGGCGCCCGGGTCTGCAAGGCGATGAACCAGATCGGCGCGCCGATGATGGACGCCCCCCGACTGCCGGGCCGACCGGTCATGTTCGTCTGCGGTGACGATGAGGACGCCAAGGCGGTGACCGCCCGGCTGGTCGGCGAACTCGGCTTCGAGACCGTCGACGTCGGCGACCTGACACTGGCACGCCTGCTCGAGCCTTACGGGCTGCTGTGGATCCACCTGGCGCTGCGCCGCGGGTTTGGCACCAACTTCGGCTTCGGGTTGCTGCGCGGGCAGTCCTGACATACTCGTCGAGGCCCGCCGGGACGGTCCCGGCAAAGCGCGCCGCACGACGAGGGGGTGCACCACGACCCGAAGCGAGGAGGGCATCCCGGACGACGCGGCCGTCGTCGCGCTCAACGGCGACGCGCGTCTCCCGAGGGAGCTGCTCGGCAACAAGGGCCACGGCATCGACGCGATGCGCCGGCACAACCTGCCGGTACCGCCCGCGTTCTGCCTCACGACCACAGTGGGCCGCAACTGCCTCGCGGACCCCACCGCGACGTTGGACGCGATCTGGGACGACGTGCTCGAGCGGATGCGCTGGCTGGAAGCGCAGACGTCGCGCACCTTCGGGCGGGGCCCGCGGCCGCTGTTGGTCAGCGTCCGCTCGGGGGCCACACACTCCATGCCCGGCATGATGGACACGATCCTCGACTTGGGCGTGAACGACGCCGTCGAAGACGCGCTCGCGGCCGAAGGCGGCCCGCAGTTCGCCCGGGACACCCGGCGGCGCTTCACGCACATGTATCAGCGCATCGTGGGCAGGCCGGCGCCAGCCGACCCCTACGCGCAGCTGCGCGCCGGCATCGAGGCAGTGTTCGCCTCCTGGGATTCGCCCCGCGCGGTCGCCTACCGCGCCCACTACGGTTTCGACGATCGGGGCGGCACCGCCGTCGTCGTGCAGGCGATGGTGTTCGGCAACCGCGGCCCCAACTCCGGTGCGGGAGCGTTCTTTTCGCGCAACCCGATAACGGGCACCGACGAGCCCTTCGGCGAGTGGCTTCCCGGGGGGCAGGGCGACGACGTGGTGTCGGGACTGGTCGACGCGGGACCAATCACGGCCCTGCGCGACGATCAACCGGCCGTCTACCACGAGCTGACGGACGCCGCCCGCCGCCTGGAGCGGCTCGCGGCCGACGTCCAGGAGATCGAGTTCACCGTCGACGGCGGCAAGTTGTGGCTGCTGCAGACGCGGGCGGCCGAGCGCTCGGCGCAGGCCGCCGTGCGGCTGGCCCTCCAGCTGCGCCACGAGGGGCTCATCGACGACACCGAGGCGCTGCGCCGGGTGACGCCGGCGCATGTCAAGGCTTTGCTGCAGCCCTCATTGCAGCCCGAAACACGTTTGGCTGCACCACTTTTGGCCGCCGGGCTGCCGGCGTGCCCGGGTGTGGCGTCCGGCACCGCGTACACCGACGTCGACGAGGCGCTCGACGCGGTCGACCGGGGCGAACCGGTCATACTGGTGCGCGATCACACCCGACCCGAAGACGTCCTGGGCATGCTGGCCGCCCAAGGAATCGTCACCGAGGTCGGCGGCGCCGCCAGCCACGCCGCGGTCGTCAGCCGCGAACTCGGCCGGGTGGCCGTGGTGGGCTGCGGCCGCGGCGCCGCGGCCGCCCTGGCCGGCCGCCAGATCACCGTCGACGGCTCCGAAGGCGAAGTGCGCGAGGGCAATCTGAGCCTGTCGGCGTGGTCGGAGAACGACACGCCGGAACTGCGCGAGCTGGCCGACATCGCGCGGCGCATCAGCCCGCTGCGCGCGCACGCCGCCGGCGATCACCCGAGGCTCGATGACACCTCCGACGCCGCGGTGCGCGCCGCCATCGACGAAGGGCGCACCGACGTGGTTTCAGCCAACCCGCTGATCGTCATGTTGACCGCGCTGCGGTTGACGGCGGGGGTCGCCGAGTGACCGAATTGGTTGTGCTCCAAGCGGTCCGGCTGAAGGGGCGGGTGCGTCCGGCCGACCTGGCCGCGACCCTGGGCCGCGATCCCGGGGACATCGCCGCCATCGTGGAGCGGCTGACCGCGTCGGGGCTACTGGTCGACGGCGCGGCGTTGCGGATCAGCCCCAGCGGCCGCGCCCGGTTGCAGGCGTTGCTCGACGAGGAGCGCGCGGGCGTGGACCCGGCCGCGATGGCCGCCGCGTACGACGAATTCCGGCCGGTCAACAGCGATTTCAAGTCACTGGTCACCGACTGGCAGCTCAAGGGCGGCCCGAACGGCGCCCCCAACGCCCACAACGACACCGAATACGACGCCGCGGTGCTGGCGCGCCTCGACGGCGTGCACGCGCGGGTGCTGCCGATCATCGAGGCGGCCGCGGCACAGTTGCCGCGGTTGACCGCCTACTCGGCGAAACTGTGCGCGGCGCTGGACAAGGTGAAGGCCGGCGATACCGCCTGGCTGGCCAGACCGCTCATCGATTCCTACCACACCGTGTGGTTCGAGCTGCACGAGGAACTGATCGGCGCCATGGGCATGACCCGTAGAGAGGCAGCCAAATCGGATGACGCGCAATAGCTCTCACAGCACGGCATCCAACATCCGGACATACTCGTCGATATCGGGGATGGCGGACTCGGCGGCGTGCACGCTGATCGCCACGGTGTCGCCGATGCCGTGCACGCCATGAGTCAGGCCCATCGCCGGCGACAGCGCTGGGTACCCGGCCGTCAGCACCACCGGGGCGCCGCCGAAGCTCAGGTCGGCGGCCCCGCGGTTGACGCTGGACACCACGGTGTTCCCGGACACCTGGGTCGGGCGGACGTCGGCGTCGAACTGCACTACGCCCCAACGCAGTAGCGCTGCGGGCACCGCGGCGAACGCCCGATCCGCCGCGCGAGTCGCCGGATGTTCGAAACGGCGCCGGCCATTAGCCAGATCCTCAGCGATCCGCTTCACGCGGGCATCGATACCCAGCTTCGGGTAGAGCCCGACGACCACGTTGCCGAAGTGGTTATGCGCCTGTACCACAGCCGGTTTGGCCATCGGCACCTCGGCGCCCAGCGAATCCGTCCCCTCGCCGAGCAGCGTGGACAGCGCGGTGGACACCGCGGCCAGCGCCCCGACGGTGACCGTGGGGCCGCGCAATTGCGAGCGACGCCGGACCAGCGTGCGCACCGATCGCGCGGCGCCTGGACGGGCGTTGGTGGCCTGCAGCGGACGGGGCCCGAGCGCCGGCGCCAGCAACCCGGCCCGGGTGTCGCGAATCAGCCGCCGGTGGGCGCGCGCCGCATCGACGGCCCGCCAGGGCAAAAACCCCGCCGACGGCCGGGCCACCTCCGGCACCGGCACGTCGCGGCCGAAAAGCCAGGCCGCCATCGCCGCCGCGCGCGCCCCATCGGCCAGCGCGTGCGCGATCTGCAGGACCGCGACGGTGCCCGCTCCGCGGACCCCCGGAACGCCCCGCACCGGGGTGAACAGGTGCAGCCGCCACGGCATCCGGCGCGCGTCCAGCTGGTCCGCCGCAAGGCCGGCCACGGACGTCAGGCATTCCCTCCAATCCTGGACGGTCGGGTCGTGACGGACCACCGATTCCGGATCGACCACCGCCGGCACCCACCGCGGATAGGCCAGCCGCCCGCGCTCCCGGATCCGAACCATCAGGCCGGGGCACGCGCGCGCCCGCCGGCACACCCGCTCTACCGCGCCCCTGAGATCCTCGGGTTCGCCGTCGAACGCGTACAGCAGGAACTCGTCGTTGGGAACCTTGGCCGACATCCAGTAGAACTGCGCATCGACGGCCGCCATCCGCCGCGCCTCCATGGCCCTAGCCGGGCGAGCCGATGAACGTGCGCACCAGGTTGGCGACCTTGTCCGGCTGTTCGAGCTGCAGGAAATGCCCCGCGTGGTCCACGATGGCGGCCTCGCTGCCCGCGGGCAGCGCCTTTTCCGTCCACCGGGTGAAAGCCGATGTCATGCAACCGTCGTCGCGGCCATGCAGGTACAGACACGGCAGCAGCGGCGCCTCGGTCCACAGCCGGTTCAGCTCGGCGTACTTCTCCGGCGGCCGCGGCGCGCGGATGGTGGCACGGTACGGTCCCAGCGCCGCCCGCCAGCTCTCCGGCGTGCCGATCGCGGCGTCGACGTGGCGCAAGTCCTCGTCGGCGTGGTAGCCCGGCGACCACCGCCGCCACAGCAGCGGCAGCACCCACGACGCGGAACGCTCGGGCAGCCAAGGCAATTGGAAGTAGAGGATGTACCAGCTGCGCAGCAGCTGCGGCGGTAGGTGTCCGATGAGCCGCGCCCGCTCGGCCACGCCGCCTCGGCGACGGAAGCCTGCGCTGACGGGCACCGACATGATGACCGCCTTGGCGAACGGGCTGTCGGGCATCGCGGCGAGGCCGGTCGCGGCCATGGCCCCCCAGTCGTGGCCGATCACGACATCGTGCTCGGTGCCGCCCGCAGCCGAGCGCACCCGCAGGGCGTCGTCCATCAGCGCACCGACGTGAAAATCGCCGTCGGTCGGGATCGCCGAGGGCGCGTACCCGCGCATGAACGGCGCGACGACCCGCCACCCCGACTCGACGAGTCGCGGAGCGAGCTTGCGCCACCCGTACGCGGTGTCGGGGAAGCCGTGCAGGCACAACGCGATCGGGGCGTCCGGCGGCCCCCAGGTCAGCGCCTTCAGGTCCCCGGCCGGGCCGGGCACGTCGATCCAGCCCGGCTCACCCATCGCCGGCATCCTCGGCCATGTTCACTCCTGTTCGGCGCGTCCGCACCGACCAACCTAACGCCTGCGCGCCCTGGACGCACCGACCCCCCGCCGAGATCAACCAGATCCACGCCGCGGCAATGTCTTTCGATCCCGCCTACCGGGTGAGCTCCCCCGCGACCGCGCGTTCGAGGTCGGCGATGATGATCTTGCGCATGCCGTACATCGCCGCGGTGGCCGCCGCCGCGCGCGTCCGATCCGGGTCGCCGATCAACTCGTAGAGCCGGTCGGGGATGACCTGCCAGCTCAGGCCGAAGCGGTCCTTGCACCAGCCGCACTGCGATTCCTCGCCGCCGTCGGTCAACCGCTCCCAGTAGTAGTCCACCTCGTCCTGGTCCTTGCAGTGGATCGTGAAGGACACCGCCTCGCTGAAGTGAAAGTGCGGGCCGCCGTTGATGCCGATGAACCGGTTGCCGTCCAGCACGAAACTGCCCGACAGGACCGTTCCCGGCTCCCCGGGGCCGGCCTCCGTCGTCCGGTTGAAGCCCTCGATCCGCGAGTTGGGGAACACCGAGGTGTAGAACTCCGCCGCCTCTTCCAGGTTGTTGTCGAACCACAGCGAGGGCGTAATCGATGGCATGGCCGTTCTCCTTGTATTCGTCGTAGGTGTGTCCCCTGGATAGACCGCGGCGACGACGAGAACTCATCGGGGGCCAACGCCGCACTCAATAGATTGCCTAGGTAACGTCGAGGGGCGATCTACGAGAGGACGCCCATGAGCGCCGTGAGCAGCAGTTTCCAGACGGTCGAGTTTTCCGGCCACCAGGGGATCACCCTGGTCGCCGACGAATGGAACCGCGGCGCGGCGGCACCGGCCGACCGGCCCACGATTCTGATGTTGCACGGCGGCGGCCAGAACCGGTTTTCCTGGAAGAACACCGGCCAGATCCTGGCCGACGACGGGTTTCACGTGGTGGCGCTGGACTCTCGGGGTCACGGTGACAGCGACCGCGCACCGGACGCCGACTACGACGTCGAGACGGTGACCGCGGACGTGATGCACGTGCTGGACGCCATCGGCCGGCCGGTGGCGATCATCGGCGCCAGCATGGGCGGGCTCACCGGCATTTTGGCCGCCGATCGCGCCGGCCCCGACCGGGTGACGCAACTGGTGCTCGTCGACGTGGTGCCCCGATTCGAGAAGGGCGGCAGCGCCCGCATCCGCGACTTCATGTGCAGCGGCCTGCACGGGTTCGACTCGCTGGAGCAGGCCGCCGACGCCGTCGCCGCCTACCTGCCCTACCGGGAGAAGCCGCGCAGCCCCGAGGGACTGAAGAAGAACCTCCGCCTGCGCGACGGACGCTGGTACTGGCACTGGGATCCCGCGTTCATGACCAAGCCGGGGGACGACCCCGAACTGCGCACCGAGAAATTCGAGCACGCCGCGACCAACCTGACGATCCCCGTCCTGTTGATCCGCGGAAAGCTGTCCGACGTCGTCAGCCCCGAGGGCGTCCAGCATTTCCTCACCCAGGTACCCCGCGCCGAGTTCGTCGAACTGTCGAACGCGGGGCACACCGCGGCCGGCGACGACAACGACGCCTTCAGCGAAGCCGTCGTCGCCTTCGTCGAGCGGGCGAGCTAGTTCGCCGGTTTCTCCGCGTGGCCGCCGAACTGCTTGCGCATCGCCGACAACGCCTTGTTGGCGAAGTCGTCGAGTTGACGGCTGGCGAAGCGGGACTGCAGCGCGGTTGTCAGCACCGGTGACGGCACGCCCTCGTCGATCGCGGCGATGGCGGTCCAGCGGCCCTCGCCGGAGTCGGAGACGCGCCCGGAGAACTCCTTCAGCTCCGGCGATTCGTGCAACGCGATCGCGGTCAGGTCCAGCAGCCAGGAGCCGATGACGCTGCCGCGGCGCCACACCTCGGCGACGTCCGGGATGTCGAAGTCGTATTGGTAGAACTCGGGATTGGACAGCGGCGCCGTTTCGGCGTCACCTTGCTGGATCTGCTTGCCGATGTCGGCATTGCGCAAGATGTTCAGGCCCTCGGCGAGCGACGCCATCATCCCGTACTCGATGCCGTTGTGCACCATCTTCACGAAGTGCCCCGCCCCCGACGGGCCGCAGTGCAGGTAGCCCTTCTCCGCTTGCGCGATCTCGCCGTCGCGGCCGGGCGTCCGCGGCGCCGCATCCACGCCGGGTGCGACGGTGGCGAAGATCGGCTCGGCCTGCGCGAACGCGTCGTCGTCGCCACCGATCATCAGGCAGTAGCCCCGGTCGCGGCCCCACACGCCGCCGCTGGTGCCGCAGTCAAGCAAGTGAATACCGTTCTCGGACAAGGTTTTCGAGTGGCGGATGTCGTCGCGGTAGTAGGAGTTGCCGCCGTCGATCACGATGTCCCCGGGATCGAGCGTCTTCGCCAGTTCGTCGATCACCCCCGTGGTGATGGTCCCGGCCGGCACCATCACCCAGACCACGCGGGGCTTGGCCATCTTCTCGGCCAGCTCCGCCAGCGAGGACACCCCGGTGGTGTTGTCCTCGCCGGCCATCGCCTGCACCGCCTCGGGGCTGTGGTCGTACACCACGCATTCGTGGCCGCCCTTGGCCACGCGCCGAACGATATTCGCGCCCATGCGGCCCAGGCCGATCATCCCTAGCTGCATTTGTCCCGTCTCCTTAAGTTGTCGCCGTCGTGCGGTGGGGTAGCCACGGTTCCTGCCAGCTGTGGTGACCGTGCAGCAGCGACTGCGCCGCCTCGGGTCCCCAGGAGCCGGGGTCGTATTGGTGGATGCGGCCCGGCTTGTCCAGCACGGGCTGCACGATGCGCCACGTCTCTTCGATGGCGTCCTCGCGGGCGAAGAGCTGGCGGTCGCCGGTGAACGCGGCGTAGAGGAGCCGTTCGTAGGGCCGCACCGCTTCACCGAGATCCTCCGCGAACGACGAGTCGAGGTGGACGTCGTGCCAGGAGTTTCCGGCTTGCGCGGACAGCTGCAGGCGCATCCCCGGGTCGGGGTCGATTCGCAGCACGATCTGGTTGGGCTCGGGAGGCCGGCGGTTGGGCAGGAAGGAGAACCCGGGGACGTGGTGCAGGAACATCCGAACCTCGGTGACCTTCTCCGGCAACGCCTTGCCGGCGCGCAGGAAGATCGGCACCCCGGCCCAGCGCCAATTGTCGATCTCGGTCCGCAGCGCGATGTAGGTCTCGGTTTGCGAATCCTTCGCCACCCCGGCGACGTCGGTATAGCCGCGGTACTGCCCGCGCACGCAGCGTTCCGGATCCAGCGCCGGCATCGCCCGGAACACCTCGGCCTTCTTGTCGTTCAGGTCGTCATCGCTGGGCCCGACCGGCGGTTCCATCGCGACCAGCGCGAGCACCTGCAGCAGGTGGTTTTGCACGACGTCGCGCAAGGTGCCGACGGCGTCGTAGAACTTTCCGCGGTCCTCGATCCCGAAGTCCTCGGCCATGGTGATGTGGATTTCGGAGATGCTGTCGCGGTCCCACACCTTGGCCAGGCCGTTGTTCGCGAAGCGCAGGTACTGCAGTTCCTCGACCGGCTGTTTGCCCAAAAAGTGGTCCACGCGCAGGATTTGGTCCTCGTCGAGCACCGCGCGCAGCCGGGCGTTCAGGTCGCGCGCGGACGCCAGGTCGTGGCCGAACGGCTTCTCGACCGCGACGCGCGCGCACTCCAACAGGTCGGCCTTCGCGAGATTTTCGACGATCGGCGCGAACAGGGACGGCGGCATTTCCAGGTAGTACAGCGGACGGCAACCCTTGTCGATCCGCTTGGCGAGCTGCTCGTAGAGCCCGGGATCGGTGACGTCGCCGTGTAGATAGGACCACCGGGCCGCGAACCGGTCGAACACCGCATCGTCGAGCTTCTCGCCGGAGTCGCCGATCGCCTGGCGTGCCCGCTCGATCAGCTTCTCGAGGGGCATGTCGTCACTGGCCACACCGATGATCGGGGACTTCAACAGGCCGCGCGATTCGAGTCGGTACAACGCGCGGTACGTCATCTTGCGGGCCAAATCACCGGTGATGCCGAAGATCACCAGCAGGTTGGAGGAAGTGTCGCCGCCGTCGGCCAAGCCCGCACCTCCCGAAGTCACCTGATTGGCTCTTGAGAATCACTACCCGCGGCGGTCGAGGTCAACACTAGACATTGCCTGTGGGCCCGACAACCCGAGCGCCCGGCGGCCTTTGGCAGGATGCCAAGCGTGGGTGACATGCTGCATCTCACGGTCTACGTCCTCGCCGGGGTGGCCGTGATCGAGGCCGGCGCCATCGCCGTGGTTTCGGTGCTGCTGGTGCGCGGCCGCCGGGAGCTCGAGGAATTGCGAGCGCGGACCGACGCCCGCACTCAGCTGCTGTCGGGCGGTCGCGAGGCCGTCAAACGGGTGTGGAACGCCGCCAACGTGATGCGCAAGGAGGGCTTCGGCGCCGTCGTGCGCAGCTCGATCGAGGACCTCGCGGACTGGGCCGAGGTCGAGCGGCCCGACCTTGCCCGGGTCACCCCCGACGGCCGGGTGGTGATCCTGTTCTCCGACATCGAGGAGTCCACCGCGCTCAACGAGCGCATCGGCGACCGCGCCTGGGTCAAGCTGATCAGCGCGCACGACAAGCTCATTTCGGGACTCGTGCGGGAACGGTCCGGCCACGTGGTCAAGAGCCAGGGCGACGGCTACATGATCGCCTTCTCGCGCGCCGAGGAGGCGGTGCGGTGCGGCATCGATGTGCAGGAAGCGCTGCACAACAACGGAAAACGCAAGCGACACGAGGACATTCGGGTCCGGATCGGCATTCACATGGGCCGGTCCGTGCGCCGCGGCGACGACCTGTTCGGGCGCAACGTCGCGATGGCGGCCCGGGTCGCCGCCCAGGCCGCCGGGGGCCAGATCCTGGTGAGCGAACCGGTACGAGATGCCCTGCGCGACTGTGACGGGATCCGATTCGACGAGGGGCGCGAGGTGGAATTGAAGGGCTTTTCGGGCCGCTACCGGTTGTTCTCCGTCGAGCCCGAAGCCGATCCCGACTTGGATTGAAAGCTCGCCGCGTCGGATTCGGCCAGTCGCTGATGCAGCCGGGCGCGGATCTCGTCGGGCGTGTAGGCGCGTCGCTTGCGTTGGTCGCGGGCCACCAGCACTCCCCCGGCCACGACGCCGGCGACACCGGCGAGCCCGATCCACTTCCAAACCCTGCGCATAATTGACAGGCTATTACCACGCAAGGTCGCCCGCGAAGTCCTCCCGGGCTGATAATGACTGCGATGGCGAAACCCGAAGCGACGGGCGGATTTACATGCTGACACTGGACCAGGCGCTGGACGAGACCCGCACCGGCGACCTCTGGCTGTTTCGCGGCCGCTCACGACCCGACCGCGCCATCCAGACGTTGACGAACGCTCCGGTGAACCACGTCGGCATGACGGTGGCCATCGACGACCTTCCCCCGTTGATCTGGCATGCCGAGTTGGGCGACAAACTGGTCGACGTCTGGACCGGCACCAACCACCGCGGCGTGCAGCTCAACGATCTGCGCCAAGCCGTCCTGCAATGGACCGACCGCTACCAACAGCGGTGCTGGCTGCGTCAGCTGACGCCGTATGCCACCCGCGAACAGGAGAACAGGCTGCTGCGGGTGATCGCGCGAATGGACGGCACCGCGTTTCCCACCACCGCCCGCCTGACCGGCCGGTGGTTCCGCGGCCGGCTCCCGACCATCGACGACTGGGTGCGCGGAATCCCGTTGGTGGACAGGAAGGTTCGTGAGCAGACGCGGCGCCGCAGGCAGGAGCGCAAGATGAGCCTGGAGACCGCGTACTGCGCGGAGACGGTGGCGATCACCTACGAGGAAATGGGCCTGATCGTCACGGATAAGGACGCGAATTGGTTTGACCCCGGGTCGTTCTGGAGCGGCGACGCACTCCCGCTCGCCCCGGGGTATCAGCTGGGCAGCGAAATCGCGGTCGCCGTCGGCTAATCGACGGTCATTTCCCCCAGCTCGGACCAGCCCGTCGCCTCGACCGTCTGGCTGATGATTTTGGGCGTGGACGTCAGCGCCTGCGGCAGCTCCTGCATCGCCCGCTTGAAGTGATCGCTGTTGACGTGGACGCCTCCCGCCTCGTCGTCCCGGAACGCCTCGACGAGGACGTACTCCGCCGGATTGTCGAGGCTGCGCGACCACTCGAACCAGAGGTTGCCCTCTTCGGCGCGGGTGGCCGCGGTGAACGGGGCGACCAGTTCCGGCCAGCGATCGGTCCACTCCGGCTTGGTCTCGAACTTGACCACAATGAAGATCATGGCCGCAGGATACGTGCCGGGGGCCCGTCGGCGCGCAGCGGTTCTCCAGCAAAATTCGCCTAAGCGTCCCCTTTGACGCCTAGGCGAATTTCTGCTATTGGGTTTTCGGCGGTTTGCGCCCGCCTCACGCACGCGTGAAAGTGACTCGCGTCACAACGGGGGGATTATCGCGATCGGTTCACATTCGCGGGGAATGCGCTCCCATTCGGAAAATGAGACCGGCGCGAATCCAATTCTTTATGGATTGGGAATTGCGGGATCGGCGGGCGGCGGCGCGTCGGGCGCCGGGGGCGCCGGGGCGGGGGCGTCGACCAGGACGGCCGGCGGGGCCGGCGCCTCCGGCGGCGGAGGGGGAGCGTCCGGCGGCGGCGGGGGCGCGTCGGGCGGCGGCGCCAGCGCGACGTCGCTATCCGGCATTGGCAGGAACATGTGGTGGGTGAATCCCGCCTGGTAGGCGCCGGCGCCTCCGATGTGCACGCCGCCGCGTTCACCGCTGGATACCGGCGTGCCGTCCGGCAGGGTCACCGCGGTGTGACCGCCGTTCCAGCCGATGACCAACGCGTTGGGCGCGGTCCCGTACTGGAAGCCCCGCTGCAACAACGCGGCCTCCTCGTTGCCGGTGTTGAACCTGCTGCCGAACACCGGCCTGTCGGTCGCCGCGTTGGCGACCCAAGAAGCGAGCCCAGAGCAATCGGTCCCGGCGGGAGAATCTCCACCCGGAATATAGGGCGTCCCGGAGACCTGATTGATAAGTCCCATCAATGTCGCTAGTACAACCATGGGCAGGCACGCTAGCAATTACATTCATGGCGTTCCAAAATTTGTGGTCTTCGTCATGCGTAAATAACACAATGGCGTGCGCCACATCGATGGCGAATCGATTACCGGCCAGCAAATTTCTAGGCGAGATATTCCGTCGCCCGCCGAGCTCAGCGGGGCCGCAAGATCACGACCGGAATCTCGCGTTCGGTCCAGCTCTGGTAGGTGTCGAAGTCCGCGTAGAGCTCGACCAGTCGCGGCCACAGGCGGCTGCGCTGTTCGGCGTCGGCGGTCACCGCGCGCACCGGTCGCCGCTCGCCGCCGATTTGAACGGTCGCATCCGGGCTGGCGACCAGATTGCGGTACCACTGCGGATGATTCGGCAGCCCCCCTTGGGACGCGACCACGACCGCGTCCTGCCCGTCGCGCAGATAGAGCAGCGGCACCGTGTACGGCTTGCCCGATTTGCGGCCTCGGTGTTCGAGCAGCAGTGTCGGCACCGGTTTGCGGAAGCCGGCTCCGATCCGCCATTTGCCCCCGATGCGTCCGTTCGTCTTCCGGTAAACCCACACCTGCGCTTTGCTCATGTGGCGGAAGATGACCGGCAGCAGGGGCGAGTCCAGCTGCTCGGGCCGCTTGGGTGCGGTCATTGCAGCGCCACGCCGAGTTCCTGGCCGAACACCTTGATCATGTGCTGCACGCCAATCTCGTTGCGGCCGATGATCATGTGGTCGTGCTGGCCGTGCCTGACACCTTCGCCGCACTGGGGCAGCATCGCGAAGTCCTCGTCGCGAACGGCCGCGTGCACCCCTTCATAGACCGCGTCGTATCCGGCCCTCATGTCATCGTTGGTTGCCGGGACGCGGGCCATCCAGCTGTGCCGGACCGTGCAGCGCGTCGGCTCGCCGTCGGGCAGGATGTCGATAATCTCCACGCCCACAGGGCTGTTGGCGAGAATGAGATTCGGATACACCCAGTAGATCACCCCCATGTTCATCAGCGGTTCCGTCGACGCGGTGGGGTCGGTCTCCACGTTGGTGATCCAGTTGAACGGGAAGCCGATGCGGTGATGCTTCCCGAACTCGTCGTAGACCATCGTGTTGGCCAGGGTGTTCTGCCCGATGAGGCTCTCGCCGTGGACGTAGGGAAAGTGGTATCCCTCGGCGAACGCTTCCAGCGCGCCCTTCCACGACACCTCGGAAGTGAACTCGCGCTGCGTGTGGTATCCGTACGCCTCGTAGTTCCACAGCGCCAGCTCGGCGTCGAGGGCGCCGAGGTGCGCGTCGAGGTCGAGGGTCGCATCGGCGGTCAGCACCGCCCAGATGAACCCGTGACGTTCCTCGGACGGCAGTTCCACCAACCCGTATTTCTTCGGATCCATGGAATCGAAGCCGGCCTTGCCGGGAACCATGAACAGCTCGCCGGTGTTCCGATATGTCCAGGCGTGATAGGGACACACGAACCGCGAGGCATTGCCGGATCCGCACGCGGGCATGGCCCCGCGGTGGCGGCAGTAGTTGAGCAAGACGTGGCTGGCACCGGAGCGGTCCCGGGTCACCAGCAGCGAATCGCCCAGCACCGAGCGGACCACGTAGTCGTTCTTCGCCGGCACCTGCGCCGACGGGACGATCGCCAACGGCACCTTGCGCAGGATCTGCGACTCCTCGATCTCGGTGATCTTCGGATCGCGGTAATAGTGCAGCGGCACCTTGAGTTCCCGCTCGGCCAGGTCCGTCGTGCCGTCCAGCGCGTGACGCAACCCTCGCCGGGTCAGGTTCTCGTCGGTGCCGTCCACTGGGCTTCCGGTTGGCAACGGCATCGTCTGACCATACATTCAGAACTGTTTGTCTTGTCAAGGCATGAGCGCCCTTTGTGCGACGATCACGCAATGCGACGACACGGCTGGTCCGGGGACATCCCGGCGGACGACGAGGAAGCGGTCGCTCGCATCATCGACACGGCGCGGACCGCCATCGACAAACGGGGCACCGTGAGCGTGTCCGAGGTCGCCCAAACCCTCGGCGTGACGCGCCAGACCGTCTATCGCTACTTTCCGACCCACGAGGCACTCCTGGGGGCCACGGCGCTGTCGGCCGTCGACGCCTTCCTGAATCGGCTCGCCACCCATTTGGGGTCGATCACCGACCCCACCGAGGCCGTGGTGGAAGGCATCGCCTACACCTACGAGCAGATCGCTCACGACAGGTACCTCAGCCTGGTAGTCCAGCCGGGTAAGGCCAGCGCCCTGACCGCCGGGGTGACCTCGGACATGGCGATCTCTTTCGGCAAGTCGATCTTGGAAAGGTTCGAAGTCGATTGGTCCGCAGCGGGATTCGCCGACGGCAAGCTGGACGAACTGGTCGAGGTCATGCTGCGCATGCTGCAGTCGCTCATCGTGGACCCCGGACGCCCCGCACGCACCGGAAAGCGGCTGCGCGCCTTCCTGGCGGACTGGATCGCGCCGTCAGTGCGTGCGCACGCCGTCGCGCGACGCTGAATCGTCGAATCTACTTCGCCGACAGTCCAATTCCGAATTTGGCGCGGGCCGCGTCGGTGACGGGGGTGAACAGGTTGACCAGATTGCCGTCGGGATCCCGGAACAACAGCGCCCGGTTCCCCCACGGCATGGTCGTCGGCTCCGTCACGACTTCGGCCACGCGGTCGCGCAGCCGCTCGTAATCCGCGTCCACGTCCTTGACCAGGAATTCCACTATCGCGCTGCGGTTTGCTGCCGGCTCGGCTGATCCCTCCCCGAACAGCGGTACCGTCTTGTCGCTGCCGATGGCCAACGTGCCGACCGGTGTCGGGATCTCGGCGAAAAGTTCGTTCCCCCATACCGCGGAGACTTCGGTGACCATCTCGTAGAAGCCGACCAGCCGATTGACGTCGGCGGTGATGATGCGGGTCGAAACAAACTTCATGGAGCCCTCCCTATGGCGGTGTCTTGCGTCGACGCAAGGCTATGCGGCCCCTCCGACAAGCTTCTGACAAGAGCGCTAAACCGGGGTCCAGATCCCGTTGTTCCAGAACCCCCAAGCGTTAACCGTGGGGTTCCACATCAGCCGAGCCCCGGGCGCCCACGACGGTGGGGGTGGTTGCGGCGGCGCCCACCCCGGCGGGGGTCCCCACGGTCCCCAGCCGGCCGGACCCGGCAGGCCTTGCCAGTCGTGGCAGTGATTCCAGTCCCAGTTATAGGCAGTACCCCAGCCGGGGTCCCATTGATCGCCGGGGCACCAGTGATTGCTCGGCACGGGAAGCGGAGTCGCCTGCGCCGTGGGTTCGGAGCCGCCGGCCAAGCCGAGGGCCAACAGGGCCAAGCCGCCCAGCACGCCCGCGGAGCGGCGGACCCACGGTCTGGTTTGGTTCAGGGTCGCCAATTCACACGAATCCACTAGATCGCGCTCCCCTCGTCCGGCGACGCCGCGAGGTTTTCGAGACCTCGTCGGCTCTCGGCCACCGCGCGCCTGATTTCGGCATTCTCCCGTTTGGCGGCTGCTTTCCTGCGCTGCACCCGTTCGTCGACGCGCCGCAGTCGCTCGCGCTCCCGCTGCGCGGTCGCGCCCTCTCGGTCGTCGGCCGCCCGCTCGCGGTCGTCGGCCGCCTGCTCGCGATCGTCGGCGATTCGGTCCCGCTCATCCGCGACGCGTTCTCGTTCGTCGGCAACGCGCTCTCGCCTGGAGAGCTCGATCTCACGCCGCGCGAGAGACTCCTCGCGGCTGTCCAACTCAGCATCACACTGCGCTGGTTCGCCCTGCGTCTCGGCGCCGCCGTCAACGACCACGACTCACCCTAACGCCGCGCGGCCGCCGACGTAATTGTCGAAGCCCGGGGTTACCGGCCAGGGAGCGTTCTGCTGGCCTGCCTTGCGACGCCGGGCACCGTGTCGGCTAGGTCCGGACGACTTGTGGCAAAAGCACGAATTGCACGATAAAAAGACCAAAGTTGGTGGGGAGTAGGGACTTTCGGTATCCAGGCCAACTCCCAATGAATCCCGTTGATCGGATCGTCAAAGAAAACGGCGTAGTAACCGGGCCAGTACTGCGGGTACTCCTTCGGGGCATCGGTGACAAGGACTTCATTCTCGATCAAGAACTCACGGTGGAAGCGGTCGACTTCCCTCCTGCTCCGGGCCCATAGAGCGATGTGATTGATGCCGACCGCCTGGTCGCGGTGCGTCAACTTGTTTCCGGTACGGGCAGGCTGAATGCCGATGTAGCTGTGCGGGTTGACATGACGCGCCATGTAGTAAGTCGACTGGTATTCCATGTTCAACGACGAGAAGCTGCTGTATCCGAGCCAGCCGAACAACGCGTCATAGAAGGCAATGGAGTCGTCGTAGTCCAGAACCGCAAACTCGACGTGACAGACACCGCGCCACCGCATCATGCCTCCTCCGCACCGCTTACTACGAAAAGTAGTACCCGCAACGCCAAGTGCGAAGCGCCAGGAAGGCGGATGCCGCCCTGGCTCATGCGAACGCTCATCGCGGCAAACCCATTCAGGGCCTGTATTTTCCGGTGACTTGGTCGTATCGTGCTGCCGGAGGGCTACCAGTTAGGAATGCCGATGCAGAAAATATCCCTAGCGACTATCGCGCTGGCCACGATGGCTATTCCGGTCGCGGCACCGGCATCGGCCGAGCCGGTGATGGCAGCCGACGAGGTGGTGAATGGGATGTACACCGTCCACTTCGTCGACGGAAGTATGCAGGATCTGACATTCAAGGCCACGTCGTGCGGTATTGGCTGCACCCAAGTCACTTTCTCCAACACCACCGGCCAGGCCCAGTTCTACGCTGATCACTGGCATCTGGCCCTTCCGCCGAATCCCGCGGCGTGGCGCTGCAATGACGGGACGACACATCGGGGCACCGAAGAATGGAACTGGGACCCCATTGCGGGTACTGGCACGATGGTGGTCGTCCGCACCGAGGCGGCTTGCGGATATACCGACCACAGCAGCCAACCCATTGCGCATCGCTTTACCTTGACCAAGTCGAGTAGTCAGTCGGGGGAGCCAAGCGTGCTTCCGCCCGCCATCGCGTAGCTACTGCCGCCCTTCGAGCAGATGGGCGTACGGATCTGCTTCGGCGCCAACGGATTCCGGCATCGGATAGTACGTCTTGATGAGCAGGTTGCCGTCGTCGTCCCAGGCGAACGTCTCGATGCTGTACGCCATTTGGACGTTCGGCTCGGTACCGAAGTGGTTCTCGCACACCCACGCCATCTCGTTCCCGTTGACCTGCACCGTGATCATCTTGATCTTCAGGATCGACTGGAACATGTCGAACGCCTCCGACGTCGCGGCGGCGAAACCGTGCTTCTCCTCAGTGCCGACGGGGTCGAACATGCGCACCTCACCAGGGCAGATAGTGCGCCACGACGCCACCCACTCGTCCTTCTTGCCCAGATTCCACAAGTCAGCGTGTTTGGCGGCGTGCGCCAAACGAGCCTGACGGCTCGGAACCTTGCTCATCTCAGCCCCATCTTCGCGCACATCAACGTTGTGGCCACGATAGCTGGACACCTGTCCAGTTGGAAGCGCCTACTTCTTCGGCCGCCGACTTACCCGTCCGGTGGAAGTCGTTCCATCCGGAGCAATGGATAGGGTCTGCCCTCATCGTCGAGATCACTCCGCTCTACGACGGTGAAACCTCGGTTGCGATAGAACCCGACGGCCTCCGCGTTGTCCTCGTTGACGTCGACGTAACGGACCGAATCCGCATCGATCGCGTACGAAAGAAGCGCACTCCCGACTCCGCTGCCGCGGTGTTCGGCGTCCACGAACAGCATCTCGAGTTTGTGGTCGGCAACGCCTGCGAAGCCGACCACCTCGTCGCCGCGTTCGGCGACGACCAGGCGCACATGTGGCAGATAGTCGGAGGGCAGACGCCGCTCGATCTCGCCACGATCCGATACCCGCAGGAAACCATGGGTGGCGTCGACTGCGCTGCGCCATATCTCAACCAGTCGGGGATATTCGTCACTCCGGACTCGGGTGCGAAGGCGGAGCGAGGGAGAGCGGCCAGTCACTTGTTTGCACTCGCCTAGACGTTGAACCGGAACTCCACCACGTCGCCGTCGGCCATGACGTAGTCCTTGCCCTCCATGCGGACCTTGCCGGCCGCCTTGGCCGCGGCCATAGAGCCCGCGGCGATCAGGTCGTCGTACGACACGATCTCGGCCTTGATGAAGCCCTTCTCGAAGTCGGTGTGAATCACCCCGGCGGCCTTGGGTGCGGTGTCGCCTTGGTGAATTACCCACGCCCGCGCCTCTTTCGGACCCGCCGTCAGGAACGTCTGCAGCTTGAGCGTGTGAAACCCCGCCCGGGCCAACGCGTCGAGTCCGCGTTCGGTCTGCCCGATCGACTCCAGCAGTTCGGCGGCCGACTCGTCGTCGAGCTCGACCAGCTCGGATTCGATTGCGGCGTCGAGGAATACGGCGTCGGCCGGCGCGACGAGCTCGCGCAGCTGCGCGACCCGCGCGGCGTCGGTCAGCACCGCCTCGTCGGCGTTGAAGACGTACAAGAACGGCTTGATGGTCAGCAGGTTCAGCTCGCGCAGCAGCGAGACGTCACTCCCCGCTGCGAAGAGGGTCTTGCCCCCGTCCAGCACCGCCTGCGCGGCGACGGCGGCGTCGTAGACAGGCTTGCGCTCCTTGTTGGTGCGCGCTTCCTTCTCCAGCCGCGGCAGCGCGCGCTCGAGCGTCTGCAGGTCGGCCAGGATCAACTCGGTCTCGACGACCTCGATGTCGGACTTGGGGTCGACCTCGCCCGCGACGTGGGTCACGTCGTCGTCGGAAAACACCCGCACCACCTGGCAGATGGCGTCGCATTCGCGGATGTGGGCCAGGAATTTGTTACCCAGCCCCGCCCCCTCCGACGCGCCCTTGACCAGTCCGGCGATGTCAACGAACGTGACCGGCGCCGCAACGATGCGCTCGGAGGAGAAAAGCTCCGCCAGCTTGGCCAGCCGCGGATCCGGCAGCGAAACCACGCCCTCGTTGGGTTCGATCGTCGCGAACGGATAGTTCGCCGCCACCACGTTATTGCGGGTCAGCGCGTTGAACAGCGTCGACTTGCCGACGTTGGGCAGGCCGACGATTCCAAGGCTGAGGCTCACGGGGAACCAAGTCTAAGGGGCCGACCGCCGCGGTTCATTCGTGCGTGCGGCTTTGTTTTTTCGGGGGCACGCCAACCGTCGCTAACAAGGTCTTTACGGGCGTTTCGGCTCATTCCCGGTACGGTCTACATGTGTCAGCGCAGCGGGAAAGATCGGCGGTTGAGGCCAACCACCGCTCGATTCACCCCAGGATTCCAGGTGTGCCGTGGTGGGCGGCCCTGCTCATCGCGGTGTCCGCGACCGCCATCGGTTACGGCATCGACGCCGGGACGGGCCAAAAGGACCTGACGCACGTCTTCGCGGGCTTCTATATAGCCGGTTGCCTGGCCGCGGTACTGGCCGTGCGACAGGAGGGCGTGTTCACCGCGATCATTCAGCCGCCGCTGATTCTTTTCTGCGCGGTCCCCGGCGCCTACTGGATGTTCCACGGCCGCAAGCTCGGCAACCTCAAGGATCTCCTGATCAACTGCGGGTATCCGCTCATCGAACGCTTCCCGCTGATGCTGGGGACCGCCGGCGGCGTGCTGCTGATCGGCCTGGTGCGCTGGTACTTCGGGAAGCCACGCGCCGCGACCCACTCCACGGACGAGACGGCAGAGGAACCGCGTTCCGCCGACAATGGCATTGGGGCAAAACTGAATTCGCTCCTTGGCCTCGGCCCTCGCGAGGACGATGCGGAGGATGAACCGGCCGCCCGCTCCAAACGAACCCCGACCGCCAGCCGGTCCTCGAGGGACGGCCGGGGGACAAGGGGCGAGCGGTCCGCCGCGCGTTCGAGCCGAAGCCACTCCCGGCGAGCGCGACCGCCGGTTCACGACGAGGGCGAACCCGCAACCGACCGGCCGCGACGCCGCCGCCCGGCGCCGCCCCGTGACTTCGACCCCGCCGAACCCCCGCCGCGGCCACGGCGCCGCCAACGGCCGCCGGGCGATGCCGACCCGCGCGAAACGCGCCGCGAGCCGCGCGCCCGCCGCGATCCCTACGACCGGCCGGTTCCTCGGAGCAGCCGCTTCGACGGCTACGAGCCGTACGAGCCGCCCAGCGCGCCCGAACGCTATGACCGGTACGAGTCATACGAGCCCCGGCGCCGCCGCCCCGCCCCGAGCGGCAATGGCAGCTCGACCCACCACCCGATTTCGCGGGTGCGCTACCGCGGGGAAGCCCCGTTGAGCGAGCCCAGGGATCCGCGAGCCGAGCGCCGGGGTGGTTCCCGCGCCCCGCGCGGCTTCCCGGCTGAATCCTGGGAGTACGAGGGCTAGCTAGCGCGACGACCGGATCTCGCGGGGCAGCGCGAACACCAGGGTCTCCTGGGCCGTCGTCACCGGCTGCACCACGTCGAAGCCGCAGTCGGCGAGGCGCTCCAGCACACCGCGCACCAGCACCTCGGGCACCGACGCCCCCGAGGTGACACCCACCGTCGTGACGCCCTCCAACCACGCGGGGTCGATGTCGTCGGCGCAGTCGACCAGGTGCGCCGCCGCGGTGCCGCCGCCCAGCGCCACCTCGACCAGCCGCACCGAGTTCGACGAGTTGCGCGAGCCGACGACGATGACCAGCTCACATTCGGGCGCCATCGCCTTGACCGCAACCTGCCGGTTCTGGGTCGCGTAGCAGATGTCGTCGCTGGGCGGGTCCTGCAGCTTCGGGAAGCGTTGGCGCAGCCGCTCGACGATCTCCATCGTCTCGTCGACCGAGAGCGTCGTCTGCGAGAGCCAGACCACCTTGTTCTCGTCGCGCACCGTCACGTTGTCCACCGCGGCCACGCCGTCGACCAGCTGCACATGCTCGGGCGCCTCGCCGGCGGTCCCGATGACCTCCTCGTGCCCCTGGTGGCCGATGAGCAGGATGTCGTAGTCGTCCCGGGCGAAGCGCCTGGCCTCGTTGTGCACCTTCGTCACCAGCGGGCAGGTGGCATCGATGGTCTGCAGGTTGCGTTCGGCGGCGGCGGCGTAGACGGTCGGCGCGACGCCGTGCGCGGAGAACACCACGATGGCGCCCTCGGGGACCTCGTCGGTCTCCTGCACGAAAACGGCTCCGGCCTTCTTCAGCGTGTCGACGACGTGCCGGTTGTGCACGATCTCGTGGCGCACGTAGACGGGGGCGCCGTGCTTCTCCAGGGCGCGCTCGACCGTCTCGACGGCCCGGTCCACCCCCGCGCAGTAGCCACGCGGCTCCGCCAGGAGCACCCTCTTGCGAGCTGGGTCGTTGGCTACCGAGCTGGCTGGTCCCACAGAGCCGGGAATTCCCATGTCAACAGTCGGCGGCATGACATTCAGGGTACCGGCCGGCGGTCGGCTTGGACTTATCCGCCGGTTGAGGCAGTCTTGGACCCATGGCCACTGCACCGTACGGAGTTCGGCTGATAGTCGGCGCGGCGACAGTCGCTGTCGAGGAGACCATGAAGCTGCCGAAAACCATCCTGATGTACCCCATGACGCTGGCCAGCACAGCGGCGCACATTGTGATGCGATTTCAGCAGAACCTCGCCGAGCTGGTGATCAAGGGCGACAGCACCCTGGAGTCGATCTTTCCGCCCAAGGACGAGAAGCCGGAGTGGGCGACCTTCGACGAGGACCTGCCCGAAGACGACGGGGTCCCGGCGGCGGACGGCGACGAAACCGACCGGCGCGCCGAGGGCCGATTCGCGCTGTACTCGGTGGCCGACGCGCACGAGGACGCCAGTGCGCTCGTCAAACCCGCGAAGCAATCGAAGAAGCCCGCGGCCAAACCGACCGTCGCGCAGCCGGCGGTGGCGGCCGAACTCGACTACCCGACGCTGACGCTGGCCCAGCTGCGCGCGCGGCTGCAGTCGCTGAGCGTCGACGAGCTCGAGGCCCTGCTGGCCTACGAACAGGCCACCAAGGCGCGGGCGCCGTTCCAGACGCTCCTCGCCAACAGGATCACCCGCGCGAACGCGAAGTGACCCGAGCGGCCAATCCAGAACCCAACTCCGCCGAGAACCCCTTTCCGGTGCGCGCGGTGGCGGTGCGCGTCGCGGGCTGGATCGACAAGCTGGGCATCGTCTGGGTCGAGGGGCAGTTGGCCCAGATCACGATGCGCCCCGACTCCAAGACGGTGTTCATGGTGCTGCGCGACCCGGCCGCCGACATGTCGCTGACCGTCACGTGTTCGCGTGACCTGGTGGCAAACGCGCCGGTGAAACTCGCCGAAGGCACCCAGGTGGTGGTCTGCGGCAAGCCGTCGTTCTACACCGGCCGCGGCACATTCTCGTTGCGGCTCAGCGAGATTCGCGCGGTGGGCATCGGCGAGCTCTTGGCGCGGATCGACCGGCTGCGCCGGCTGCTCGACGCCGAAGGGCTCTTCGACCCCCGGCTCAAGCGACCAATCCCCTTTCTGCCCAACATGATCGGGCTGATCACCGGCCGCGCGAGCGCCGCCGAACACGACGTGACGACCGTGGCCGGCGCCCGCTGGCCCGGGGCGCGTTTCGCGGTGCGCAACACCGCCGTTCAGGGGCCCAACGCGGTCGCGCAGATCGTCGAGGCCCTGCGGGAACTCGACCGCGACGCCGACGTCGACGTGATCGTGCTCGCCCGCGGCGGCGGCAGCGTCGAAGACCTGCTGCCGTTCTCCGACGAAACCCTGTGCCGGGCGATCGCGGCCTGCCGCACCCCGGTGATCAGCGCGATCGGGCACGAGCCCGACAATCCCCTGTGCGATCTGGTCGCCGACCTGCGCGCCGCGACCCCCACCGACGCCGCCAAGAAGGTGGTGCCCGACACCGCGGCCGAGCAGCGGCTGGTCGACGATCTGCGCCGGCGCAGCGCGCAGGCCCTGCGCAACTGGGTGTCCCGCGAACAGCGCGCGCTGACCCAGCTGCGCAGCCGCCCGGTGCTGGCCGAGCCGCTGACGGCGCTCACCGCCCGCGCCGACGAGATCCACCGCGCCCGCGCGGCGGTGCGCCGCGACATCCGGCGGCTGGTCGCCGCCGAGACCGACCGCGTCGGTCACCTGGGCGCGCGACTGGCCACGCTGGGCCCCGCCGCCACCCTGGCCCGCGGCTACGCCGTCGTGCAGACCGTTCCCGACGCGGGGCCCGCGGCGGTGCTGCGTTCGGTCGACGACGCGCCGCCGGGGACGCGGCTTCGGGTGCGGGTCGCCGACGGCGCCGTGGCGGCCGTGAGCGAGGGGGTGACCGATGGTCGCTGAGAACAACGAGCCAATTACTCCCATTAGTCAGCTTGGCTATGAAGCTTGCCGCGACGAGCTGATCGAAGTGGTGCGGCTGCTCGAGCAGGGCGGGCTGGACCTGGACGCATCGCTGCAGCTGTGGGAAAGGGGCGAGCAACTGGCCAAAAGGTGCGAGGAGCACTTAGCTGGAGCCCGCAAGCGGATCGAGGATGCGCTCGCGGCCGGCGAGCCCGACGAGGGCTGACGCCAAGCCGGTCCGCGAAACTTTTGCTCAAAATGGAACACGTTTCAGTTAAGCTTTCCGCATGGGTGATCCATCACTGACAACCGAACTCGGGCGCGTCCTGGTCACCGGCGGCTCAGGGTTTGTCGGCGCGAACCTGGTGACCACCCTGCTCGACCGCGGATACCAGGTGCGTTCCTTTGACCGCGCCCCCTCGCCGCTTCCAGCGCATCCCAAGCTGGAGGTGCTACAGGGCGACATCACCGACGCGGGCGTCTGCGCCGCTGCGGTCGACGGCATCGACACGGTGTTTCACACCGCCGCACTCATCGAGCTGATGGGCGGCGCGTCGGTCAGCGACGAATACCGTCAGCGCAGCTTCGCCGTCAACGTCGGCGGCACGGAGAACCTGGTGCACGCCGGGCAGCGCGCCGGGGTGAAGCGGTTCGTCTACACCTCGTCCAACAGTGTGGTGATGGGCGGGCAGAACATCGCCGGCGGCGACGAGACGCTGCCCTATACCAACAGGTTCAACGACCTCTACACCGAGACGAAGGTGGTCGCCGAGCGATTCGTGTTGGCGCAGAACGGTGTTAAGGGCATGCTGACGTGCGCGATCCGGCCCAGCGGCATCTGGGGCCGCGGCGATCAGACGATGTTTCGCAGGCTGTTCGAAAGCGTGATCGCCGGGCACGTCAAGGTGCTGATCGGCCGCAAGTCCGCCCGGCTGGACAACTCCTACGTGCACAACCTGATACACGGTTTCATCCTGGCCGCCCAGCATCTGGTCCCCGGCGGGACGGCGCCCGGTCAGGCGTATTTCATCAACGACGCCGAGCCGATCAACATGTTCGAGTTCGCCCGGCCGGTGGTGGAGGCCTGCGGCGTCAACTGGCCCCGGGTGCGCGTGAACGGCCCGATGGTGCGCGCGGCGATGAGCGGTTGGCAGCGCCTGCATTTCCGGTTCGGGATACCGGCGCCGCTGCTGGAGCCGCTCGCCATCGAGCGGTTGTATCTGGACAACTACTTCTCCATCGACAAGGCGCGGCGCGACCTCGGATACGAGCCGTTGTTCACCACCGACAAGGCGATGTCCGAGTGTCTGCCGTACTACGTGGAACTGTTCGGCCAGATGAAAAGTCAGGCCGCCGCCCGGACGAAGTAGCGAGACAAGTTCGTTCGCATCATGACCGGCTTCACCGCGCGATGGCGCGCCAGACCAACTCAGAGATGATTTGGCAGTATTCGTCGTCGACCGGCTCGCCGGTGAATAGCGCGCGCATGTTGATCGGTGCGAACAGCAATTCCAGCACGGTCAGCGCGTCGACACCGTCTCGAAGTTCGCCACGCTCTCGTGCGCGGTCGACCACGACGCGAAGGGTGCCCGCGCGAGCTCGCCAAACTTCCCTGCGAATTCGGGCGCTTGGCAAGTCCGGGTTGTCGATTATGTGCGTGATCTGTAAACGGCGCCCAATCTCTGAATTGACGTAGTAGGTCATCCCGGCCGCCAGAGCAAACAGGTCGGTACGGAGCGAACCCGTATCCGGCGCCGTGACTTCTCTGCTCGGCCACGCCAAGAAAACTTCGAGCATGAGGCTCTCTTCGTCGCCCCACTCTCGGCGAATCGCCGCTGGGTCGAGCCGGTGCCGGTCAGCCAGTGACAGAATGCGGAAACGGTCTATGCCCCAACGAGTTAGTTCATCATAGGCGGCGGCGAGCACTCGTTCGCGGAAATCCTCCGGCATCGAGTGCTCACCCACCCCTGACATCGCCACCCGCCTGCAAATGCGAACCCCGGTTTTAGAAATAACTTGCCAATCTAACCATGGGCACTAGGCGATGCTGAGCTGCAGCTTGGTGGTACTAGCGGAAGCTCACCATCTGGGCGCCCCAGGCGGCCCGGATGGGCGCGTCGATATCGTTGACGATCGCGTCGCGCTTGTCGATGAGCAGGCACGCGCGATCGGCCTCCTGATAGGGCGTCCAATCCGGCTCGCCGGCCGGGCCCACGGGTTTGCCATGGGTGGCGAAGTTGACCCACCTGGTGCGCACCCGTTTCGAAACCGCCTTGGCGGTCTTGGTGCCACCGAGCTTCAGGGTCGGGTCCTTCGGCGCCCCGAGATTGCCCCAGACGTAAGGCAATTCGGTGGCGTGGGCGGCATTGACCAAGAGCAGTTTGAGCAACGGGGTCGAGTAGTCGAACCGGTACAGATACACCGGGGCCACGTGGGAGTGCCCTTCGGCCAGCCACACCGACGGCATCCGGAAGCCGACGTCGGTGGCGATGCTCAAAGACCTTGCCTTGCGCCGCAATCCGGAGTAGGCGGACACGATCTGCTCCTGGGTGGGCAATTGCAGGTCGGGTTGTTCGGCGGCGATCTGGGTGAACATCGACGTGATTGCGCGCGGGGTGATCGGCATCAGCGGCGAGCGCATCAGCCGGAACAGCGCCGCCTCATGCTTGTTAGTGCCGATGATCAGCGGCACCGGGTGCAAGCGACCCTCCTGCGCCAGCTTGACCGGGTAGTCGTGCAGCAGCTCGCCGTCGACGATCGGGACGAACGCGAGCGTGCCCGGATTGCGCACGGGCACTTCGTCGAACACCTGCTGCGACGCGGCCAGGATCGCCGCGATCGGCGCGTCGGGCAACCTGTCCGGGTCGATCCGCAGCTTGTCGAGGAAGCTCACGGCGACGCGCTCGGCCCGCTCGCGGTCGTACACCGATGTGGCGGGGGAACTCTGGGCGATCGCACCGGCGAACAGGCCCTCGGCCGCCGGGGCGGCCAGCAGCGTCGTGACGATCCCCGCGCCGGCGGATTCGCCGAACAGCGTGACCCGTCGGGGATCACCGCCGAACGCCGCGATGTTGTCCCGCACCCAGTGCAACGCGGCCAGCACGTCGTGCAGCCCGATGTTCGAGTCGAAGCGGCGCCGCGCGGTGTTGAACGACGACAGGTCGAGAAAGCCCAGCGCCCCAAGCCGATAGTTGACCGTCACGACCACGACGTCACCGCTGCTGACCAACCGGTGGCCCTCGTAGAGCGGCTGGCTGGCCGATCCGAGCACATAGGCGCCGCCGTGCAGCCACACCAGCACCGGTTTGGCGTCGCCGGGCGCGGTGCCCGCCGGGGCGAACACGTTCAGGCTCAGGCAGTCCTCACCCTGCGGCGCACCGAGTTCCAGGGGCATGTTGGGGAAGGTCGGTTGCGGGCAGGCCGGACCGTAGGACGTGGCGTCGGCGACCTCCGTCCACCGCTTCGGCGGCTCCGGACGCCGGAACCGCAGGTCGCCGACGGGCGGCGCGGCGTACCGGATGCCCTTCCAAGTCCGGACGCCGCCGTCGTCGCCGCCCCGGACCGGGCCATGGGTCGTTTCGACCACGCGGTTGTCGGTCGCCATGCTTCTCCAACTTCCCTAACTAAGCCGCTCAGTTAGGAATTCGACTACCCTTTTGCGCGCCTCGTAAGCGGGTTGACCGTCAACTTCGCGGACCTCGTCGGTCAGCACCGAATGCGCCATCTTGCCGAAGCCGCCCTCGTTGCCTGGGCGCGAGTCGATCTCGATGACCTCGAACGCATCGCCGAGTCGCGCCTTGAGGGCCGCGAACCGTTCCCGCGGCACGATGTTGTCCTCGCTGAACCGCAGACCCATCGCGCACAGGCCGTCGTTGGCGCAGCGATCGGCCACGGTGGTCATCTCGGCCTCGCTCAGCCCTGTGTCGGCGCGCCGCTTGCGGCCCAGCGGCATTGGCACCGACGGCTGGGAAAGCACCGGGGCCAAAACGCTGTCGTCGACGGCGGCGGCGAGCGCGAAGCCCCCGGTGAAGCACTGGCCGATGACGCCGACGCCCTTGCCCGGCGTGGAGGCGTTGAGGTCGCGGGCCAGCGCGCGCAGGAATAGCGACACCGGCCGCTCCTTGTTGGTGGCGAATGCCGCGAATTCCCTTGCGACACAGGCGCGCGTGATGACGCCGATGGTGTAGCCGAGCGTCTTCGGCTTGCCCGGCTCACCGAACAGCGACGGCATGGCGACGGTGAAGCCGTTGTCCACCAGGTGATTACCCAGGCCCAGGACGGCGGGGTGGATGCCGGGGATCTCGGGAATCAGCACCACGCCGGGGCCGGTGCCCTTGCGGTAGACATCGTGGGTGTAGCCGCCGCCGGTGAACGGTGCCACGGACCATCCGGACAGGTCTGCTTGGGGTGCGGTCACGCGTGCCTTCTCTCAGCGGGCGGGCAACGGCGACGCCGTCTGCGTCGCCGAGGCCAGCGTACGGAACTCGTCGGGGCTACCGGCACCGGTTATCGCGATCTGGGCGGCGCCGGCCGGGCCGGTCAGCCTGGTGGTCCACACCGGTTCGGTCTCGGAGCCCTTCTGGCCCGCGCCGTGATAGACGACCCAGTTGACCCCGTCGACATCGACCGCACCGGTCGGATACGCCGAGGGATGGACCGACCCGACGAGCTTGTCCTCGTCGGCGTTGCTCTGGATCAGGCCCAGGTACATGCCCGTCGGGCTGATGTAGCCCACCGTCGAGGTGGCCGCGTGCGACCGCTGACCCGTCGAGGGGTCGGTCCGGCCGTTGTCGATGCCCCCGCGGCCGCCCGAGTTGGCGTGCCACCCGCCGGGCAACTGGGGCAGCCGAATGGGAAAGCCCAGCGCCTGGGCGTCCGCCCGCAAGGCGGCCGCCGCGTCGTAGGACGGGATCGCGCCCTTGTCGGTCCCGACCGGCTGAAACGAGCACATCCCGACCAGGCCGGCCAGCAGGATGCAGCCGATCACCAGCGGCATCAGCGACCAGAACATGTCGCGGCCGTCCTGCAGCAGCCGGGGCTTTGCCGGTTTGGGCGCCGGCGCCGGCTCGCCTAGCTCGGCGTTCGGCTGCGGCTCGTCGGTCATCAGCCGAGTATCCCAGTTCCCGCAGACCGATCTGCTTCTGGGACAATCGGCAACCATGAGCGATCGCCCCCAACGCCGCGAAGCCCCCGACCGCAACCTGGCGATGGAGCTGGTCCGGGTAACCGAGGCCGGTGCCATGGCGGCCGGTCGGTGGGTGGGCCGCGGCGACAAGGAGGGCGGCGACGGCGCGGCCGTCGACGCCATCCGCGAGCTGGTCAACACCGTGTCGATGCGTGGCGTGGTGGTGATCGGCGAGGGCGAGAAGGACCAGGCGCCGATGCTCTACAACGGCGAGGAAGTCGGCAACGGGGACGGGCCGGAGTGCGACTTCGCCGTCGACCCGGTGGACGGCACCACGTTGATGAGCAAGGGCATGCCCAACGCCATCTCCGTGCTGGCGGTGGCCGATCGCGGCGCGATGTTCGACCCGTCGGCGGTGTTCTACATGAACAAGATCGCCGTCGGGCCCGAGGCCGCCAACGTGCTCGACATCACCGCGCCGATCGCCGACAACATCAAGGCCGTCGCCAAGGTCAAGGCCCTGTCGGTGCGCGACATGACGGTGTGCATCCTGGACCGGCCGCGGCACGCGCAACTCATCGAAGACGTCCGGGCCACCGGGGCCCGGATCCGGCTGATCACCGACGGCGACGTCGCCGGCGCCATCTCCGCGTGCCGGCCGGAGTCGGGCACCGACATGCTGGCCGGCATCGGCGGCACGCCGGAGGGCATCATCGCCGCGGCGGCGATCCGCTGCATGGGCGGCGCCATCCAGGCGCAACTGGCCCCCAAAGATGAGGCCGAGCGTCGCAAGGCGCTGGATGCCGGCTACGACCTGGACCAGGTCCTGACCACCGAGGACCTGGTGTCCGGCGAGAACGTGTTCTTCTGCGCGACTGGGGTGACCGAGGGCGACCTGCTCAAGGGCGTGCGGTACTACCCCGGCGGCTGCACCACCCAGTCGATCGTGATGCGCTCGAAGTCGGGCACCGTGCGCCTGATCGAGGCCTACCACCGGCTGTCCAAGCTCAACGAGTACTCGTCGATCGACTTCACCGGCGACAGCTCTGCCGCCTATCCCCTGCCCTGACCGACCCGACCGAACCCGACACGACCCGCAACGAAACCAGGAGACCGATCTATGGCCACTGAGGAAGACGGCGCCGAGTACCGCATCGAGCACGACACCATGGGCGAGGTTCGGGTGCCGGCAAAGGCCCTGTGGCGCGCGCAAACTCAGCGCGCGGTCGAGAACTTCCCGATCTCGGGCCGCGGCCTGGAGCGCACCCAGATCCGGGCGCTGGGTCTGCTGAAGGGCGCCTGCGCGCAGGTGAACAAGGACCTCGGGCTGCTGGCGCCGGAGAAGGCCGACGCGATCATCGCCGCGGCCGCCGAGATCGCCGACGGCCGCCACGACGACCAGTTTCCCATCGACGTCTTCCAAACCGGTTCGGGCACAAGCTCGAACATGAACACCAACGAGGTGATCGCCAGCATCGCCGCCGCCAATGGGGTGACGGTGCACCCCAACGACGACGTCAACATGTCGCAGTCGTCCAACGACACCTTCCCGACCGCCACCCACATCGCGGCCACCGAGGCCGCGGTGCGTCACCTGATCCCCGCGCTCGAGGTGCTGCACGACGCGCTGGCGAGCAAGGCGCGCGAGTGGCAGACGGTGGTCAAGTCCGGCCGCACCCACCTGATGGACGCCGTCCCGGTGACACTGGGCCAGGAGTTCAGCGGCTACGCCCGCCAGATCGAGGCCGGGATCGAGCGGGTCCGGGCCACGCTGCCGCGGCTGGGTGAGCTCGCGATCGGGGGCACCGCGGTCGGGACCGGCCTGAACGCACCCGACGGGTTCGGCGTGAAGGTGGTCGAGACGCTGGTCGCGTCCACCGGCCTGAGCGAATTGCGCCCGGCGGTCAACTCTTTCGAGGTCCAGGCCGCCCGCGACGGGCTGGTCGAGGCCTCGGGCGCGCTGCGCACCGTCGCGGTGTCGTTGACCAAGATCGCCAACGACGTCCGCTGGATGGGATCGGGCCCGCTGACCGGCCTGGCCGAGATCCAGCTGCCGGACCTGCAGCCGGGCAGCTCGATCATGCCGGGCAAGGTGAATCCCGTTCTGCCGGAGGCGGTTACGCAGGTCGCCGCGCAGGTGATCGGCAACGACGCGGCGGTCGCCGTCGGCGGGTTGTCCGGTGCCTTCGAGCTCAACGTCTACATCCCGATGATGGCCCGCAACATCCTGGAGTCCTTCAAGCTGCTGACCAATGTTTCGCGGCTGTTCGCGGAGCGCTGCATCGTCGGGCTCAAGGCGAACGTCGAGCACCTGCGCGAGCTGGCCGAATCGTCGCCGTCGATCGTGACGCCGCTGAACTCGGCCATCGGCTACGAGGAGGCCGCCGCGGTGGCCAAACAGGCGCTCAAGGAGCGCAAGACCATCCGACAGACCGTCATCGATCGCGGGCTGATCGGTGACAAGCTGTCGCTGGAAGAGCTGGACCGCCGCCTCGACGTCTTGGCGATGGCCAAAGTGAAGCCGGAGAACTAGATGAGAGCGGTTCGGCGATGACGACTCCCCCCGGCGGTCCCTACGGCCAGGATCCCTACGGCGCGAATCCCTATGGGCAGGGCCCCTATTGGGGCGGCCCGCCACAGGGTGGCCCGCCACCGGCCGGCCCTCCGCCGGGCGGGCCGCCACCGGGCGGCGGGTACCCGTACCCGGCGCCGGGTGGCCCGTACGCGGCGGGCCCCTACCCGCCCCAGCAGTTCCCCCCACCCGGCCAGCAGGTCCCGCCGGGCTGGCCCGGCGGGCCGTACCCACCCGGCCCGCCGCCCGGGCCGCGCTCCAAGGCGCCGTGGCTGATCCTCGCCGGTGTCGCGGTGCTGGGCGTCATCATCGTGGTGGTGCTCTTGGCGATCGGGCTCAACAGCGGAAGCAAGCCGAACAAGGCGGGGCCCTCGACCAACCCGTCCGTGCCCTCCTCGACGAGCGCGCCGTCGTCGCCCAACAGCGCCCAGCAGACGGCGACCGGCTGCACGCCCAACGTGTCCGGCGGCGACAAGCCCACGGGCGACACGATCAGCGCGGGCAAGCTGTCGTTCCCGGCCAACGCGGCGCCGGGGTGGATGGGGTTCTCGGACGACCAGAGCCCGAACCTGATCGGCGCCGTCGGCGTCGGGCAGGAGGTGCCCGGTGCCAATCAGTGGATGATGCAGGCCGAGGTCGCCGTCACCAACTTCGTCAGCAGCATGGACGTCGCCGCGCAGGCGGCGAAGTTGATGGATTGTGTGGCCAACGGGCCGGGATACGCGAACGCGACGCCGACGCTCGGGCCGCTGAAGAAGTCGTCGATCACGGTCGACGGCGTCAAGGCCGCCCGGGTCGACGCGGACATCACGATCGCCGACCCCGCACGCAACGTCAAGGGCGACTCCGTGGTCATCATCGCGGTGGACACCAAGCCCGTCACCGTCTTCATGGGCGCGACGCCGATCGGCGATGCGGGTTCGGCGGGCGTGATGAACGGGGTCATCGGAGCGCTAAAGGTCAAGAAGTAGCGGGGCCCGCCGGCGCGGATACGTGGGTGGCCTCCGAGCGCCCGCGTAGCACGGTGGAATAGCACTCGGCCCAGTGCGCGCGCTCGGCGTCATCGGCCCGCTCGATGGCCGCCGCCGAACACAAAATTCGCCGCTCGGCGGTTTTGGCGAGGTCGGCCAGCCTCGCGGCCTCGTTGACCGCATCGCCGATTACCGTGTATTCGTAACGGTTTTCGGCGCCGACGTTGCCGGCGAACACCCGGCCGGCCGAGATGCCGATGCCGAAATCGACGATGGGCAGCCGGCGCAGCTGGGTGGCCAACGCGCGCGCCGTCGCCAACGCCGCCGACGCCGGTTGCGCCGTCCGCAACGGGGCACCAAAGACGGCCAACGCGGCGTCGCCGGCAAATTTATTGATCAGCCCGTTGTGCTCGTCGACGGCATCGACCACGATCCGGAAGAAGTCGTTGAGCACCGCGGCGACCTCTTGCGGGGGGCGGCTTTCCGCGAGTTGCGTCGAGCCGACCAGGTCGATGAAGAGAACGGCCGCCTCGACCACGTCGCCGGACAGCGAGGCGCCCTCTTGAACGGCGCGCTGCGCGACGTCGGTTCCGACGTGGCGCCCGAACAGGTCCCGCAGCCGGTCCCGCTCGGCGAGCCCGGCGACCATGCGGTTGAATCCCGTTTGCAGACGCCCGATTTGGGAGCGTTCGTAGGCGCCCACGTAGGTCTCCATGCGGCCGTGCTCCACCTCCGCCATCGCGTCGACGACCTCACTGAGGGGATCGGAGATGGAGCGCGACGTCAGGATCATCGTCGGCAAACCGAGCAGCACCGCCGCCAGCGACACCACCAGCACCGGCACATCCAGCGACGCGGACTTCTGGATCAGCCACCCGTACGAACGAAGAACGACCAGGGTCGCGATCACCCCGATCGGCAGCGCGCTACACAAGAACCACAGCAACACCAGCCGCGCGAACACACTCGGTACCACCAGGCGCGGCTCGCGGCCGAGCGTGGCGGCTCCCATGATGGGCCGCAGGGTGCGTTGCGCGAACAGCATTCCCATGCCCGCGGCCGCCGGCGCTCCCAGCAGCACACCGAGGGAGATGGGCAGCATGACCTCCGCGCCACCGGCGAGATTCAACAAAGCGAAGATCACCCCGGCACCGCCCCAGGCCAGCAAGAGGATCGCCGACTGGCGGCCGGGCATCCGCATCGCCACTTCCCGTTGCGCGTCGGTCGGTTCGTCCCCGGCCGCGTACCAACGCAGCGTGGGAGCCAGGTTCAGGACGCCGGCCACCACGACGCCGACGAGGCTCAGGCCGATCAGCACCACTACCAGGGCCGTGTTCTTTTCCGCGATATCGACGTCGGCCGCCGCGGACGTGTGGCCGCGCAGTGGGATCAGGATCGCTGCGGCATCGAGCACTGCCACGACGTAGGCGAGCGTGAGGTCGAGAGCGTACTGGATCGCCAACCTGCGCGGGGATTTTCGCTGTCCCGCCGCTGGAGCCCGAAGCCAGCTCGGCTTGATCACCCTATAAAGGTAGCCGCGGGTGCTGCCAAACCTTTCTAGGCGCCGTTGGTCGGCCCACCCGAATTCTGGCCTGGGATGTCGGTGATGGGGAAGTTCGGCATCGGCTTGGGTGACGACGTGTTGGGCAGGGACGGGATCTCGCCGGGCGGAATGTCGTGCAGCTGGTTGGCCGGTGGCCCGTTTTCGCGCCCGCCGTACGTGCTGCCGGGCGCCCGCGGCCCGAGCAATTCGCTGACGGTCACCAGCCGATAGCCATTGGCCTTGAGCACCGGGATGAACTGGTACACCAGGTCGACGGTGCTCGAGTAGGTGTCATGGAACAGCACCACCGAGCCGGGCTTGATGTACGTCATCAACATGTACCGCGTCGCGGCCGTGTTGGAATCGTTGATCCAGTCGAAAGGAATGACGTCCCAAAGGATTTCGGCTAGGCCGAACTTCCCCGCGGTTTGACGCACGACGTCGTTGGACAGCCCGCCCGCGGGACGCCACAGCGACGGGGCCCGGCCCGTCGCGGCGGTGATCGCGTCGTTGCTCCGGGAGAACTGACCCGCGACGTCCTCCAGGGGGATCGTCGTCATGTTGGGGTGTTCCCAGGTGTGGTTGCCGAACTCCATGCCGGCGTCGGCGATGCGTTTGGCTCCCGCCGGATTGGCGGCGACCTTGTTGCCGATCAGGAAGAACGTGGCCTTGGCGTCGGCGTCCTTCAGGATCTGCAGCAGCCGGTCGGTGTAAGGCCCCGGCCCGTCATCGAAGGTGAACGCGACGCACTTGACGACCGAACAGCTGAGATTGTCGGCCCGCGTCACGTGACCCGTGAGGGCGCCGATCACCAGCACCGCGGCGGCCGCCACGACGCCCAACACGGTCCGCCAATAGCGCCACGCCTGGCTGTCGGGTCGTTTCGGCACGTAGAAAGCCTACCGGGGGTTGGGTGTGCAGCAGCCGCGTTGACCGTGTAACCAGGGTTTTCAGTGTTGCATCAGGGCGACATTCACGCGGATTTCCCGCCCTGAAGTGACAGTGAAAGCCAGGGGTTCACACTCACTGCGGCCCGGCGATCTCCTCGAGCATCTCGGTGACCAGCGCGGCGATCGGCGAGCGCTCGCTGCGCAGCAGCGTGATGTGGGCGAACAGCGGGTGGCCCTTGAGCTTCTCGATCACCGCCGCGACCCCGTCGTGGCGGCCGACGCGCAGGTTGTCGCGCTGGGCGATGTCGTGGGTGAGCACCACCCGCGATCCGGTGCCCAACCGGGAGAGCACGGTCAGCAGCACGTTGCGCTCCAGCGACTGCGCCTCGTCGACGATGACGAACGAGTCGTGCAGCGAGCGGCCCCGGATGTGGGTCAGCGGCAGCACCTCGAGCATGCCCCGGGACAGCACCTCCTCGAGCACCGCCGGGCTGGCCAGTCCCTCGAGCGTGTCGAACACGGCCTGCGCCCACGGGCCCATCTTTTCGCTCTCGCTGCCGGGCAGGTAGCCCAGTTCCTGGCCCCCGACCGCGTAGAGCGGACGGAAGACCACCACCTTGCGGTGGGTGCGCCGTTCGAGCACCGCCTCCAGACCCGCGCACAGCGCCAGCGCCGACTTGCCGGTCCCGGCCTTGCCGCCCAGCGACACGATGCCTACCGACTCGTCCAGCAGCAGGTCCAGCGCCACGCGCTGTTCGGCGGAACGGCCGCGCAGCCCGAACACCTCGCGGTCGCCGCGAACCAGCTGCACGCGTTTCGCCGCGGTGACCCGCCCCAGCGCATGCGAGCTTCCGCCCAGCAGCCGAATTCCGGTGTGGCAGGGCAGGTCTCGCGCTTCGACCAGGTCGATCTCGCCGTCGGCGAACAGCGCGTCGATATCCTCGGTGGCGGTCTCGATCTCGTACATGCCCGACCACCCGGACGCCACGACGTCCTGCGCGTGGTATTCGTCGGCGGACAGGCCTACCGCGGCGGCCTTCACGCGCAGCGGAATGTCCTTGCTGACCAACGTAACTCGCTTGCCTTCGGCGGCGAGGTTGGCGGCGCAGCTCAGGATCCGGGAGTCGTTGCTGTCGGTGCGAAAGCCCGCGGGCAACACCGTGGGGTCGGTGTGATTGAGTTCGACGTGAAGTGTTCCGCCTTGTGTCCCAACGGGAATCGGCTGATCCAGCCGTCCGTGCTCGAGCCGAAGATCATCGAACAGGCGCAGCGCCTGACGGGCGAACCAGCCCAGTTCGTGGTGGTGGCGTTTGGCCTCCAGCTCGCTGATCACCACCAGCGGCACCACCACCTCGTGTTCGGCGAACCGGCTGCACGCCCACGGATCGGACAGCAGTACGGAGGTGTCGAGCACATAGGTCCGGAGATCGGTCACGAAGCGCTCCTCGAGCGGGTAAGCCCGCGCGGACCCGCACAGGCATGTCGGCGGGAGCCGCAGCACCAGGACCGGGGCCGGTCCTGCCTAGAACTACCGAAGTAGTGACGGAAGGTGCCGCCCTGGCAGCAGATCTTGTCGCTGGCCATCGGGAACGACGCTACTCTCGTGGCCGCTTTGGCGCCGCGCAGGCGCGCCGAGACCGACACGGCGACACCAAAAACCGGCCGCTGGGCGCGGCCGGTTCCGGTGAAGAACGGTTTAACTAATGACGAATTGCGCCAGCGCGGGTTCGCCCGCCACACCCCATTCGGTGATGCGGTCGGAGATCGCCTGCCGCAAATCCTGCGGAGTGAAAATGCCGGCGTCGGCGACGGCTTGCACCTTGTCCGCGTAGGCGTCGATGTCGGCCCCCACCGTCTGCAGGTCCGCTGCCCGCGCGGCGATGGCGGCGATGGTCTCGTCGCGCGTGAACTCGAGGCAGTGCGCGACGAGGTTCGCGAAGATCCCCTCGTGCCGCGTCTCGTCGCGGGCGATGCGGTCGATGAGGCCGGCTAGGACGGGTTCCTCGATGCGGGCCGCCAGGTTGCGGCAGAAGACCGCCTGCGTGCGCTCGGTGAGCGCCATGTAGACCAGCGTTTCGACCTGGGAGTAGGTGTCGGCGCGGTAGCCCTTCATCACGTACTCGACCCGGGCCTCCTCGTTGGCGGTCGGGTCGACTTCCCGCGTCACCACCAGGTACTCGCGCAGCGCGATGGCGTGGAGGTGCTCCTCGGCCGTCCACCGGCCCAGCCAGCGGCCCCACCACTCCTCGAGGATGAAGTGCTCGACGAGCTCGCGGTGGTGCCCGGCGAGGTTGTCCTTGAGCAGCAGCAGGATCTCGCAGGCGTCGGTGATGTCCCTGGGCAGCGTGGTCTGCGACGGGTCCCAGTCGCGTCCGCCCAGGAAGGCGAAGTTCTCGCCCTGGTCGAAGGGCACGTAGTCGTGGGCGAACCACAGGTCCTCGGTGTTGAGGTGGTGGTCCATGAGCCGCTCGACCACGGGCTCGAGTTCGAGGGTCAGCGCGTTAGGAACAGGTTTCTGTGCCATGCGGTTACTGTAACTCCCAGGTACAGGTTCGGTGAAATTGCTGGGGCGTGTCGCCGCCGAATGGTGACTTTGGTCCCTTAAGCGCTCAGCGGTCGACGAGCGTCCAGTCCTCCAGGCCCTCGTAGAGCGGGAAGTCCCTGGCCAGCCGCGTCACCCGCTGCCGCAGCGCCGAGACGTCGGCGGACGTACCGGCTGCCAGCGCGGTGGCGATGATGTCGGCGACCTCGATGAATTCGGCGTCCCCGAAACCGCGGGTGGCCAGCGCGGGCGTGCCCACCCGCAGCCCCGACGTCACCATCGGCGGCCGGGGGTCGTTGGGGACCGCGTTGCGGTTGACGGTGATGCCGATCTCGTGCAGCAGGTCCTCGGCGGCCTTGCCGTCGAGCGGCGAATCACGCAGGTCGACCAGCACCAGGTGCACGTCGGTGCCGCCGCTGACCACCGACACGCCGGCCTTGGCCACGTCGGCCGCCAGCAACCGGTCGGCGACGATGCGCGCCCCGGACAGCGTGCGCTGCTGGCGGTCGGCGAACTCGGGGGTGGTGGCGATCTTGAGCGCGACCGCCTTGCCCGCGATGACGTGCATCAGCGGCCCGCCCTGCTGGCCGGGGAACACCGCCGAGTTGATGGCCTTGGCGTATTCCTGCTTGCCCAGGATCATGCCGGAACGGGCGCCGCCGAGGGTCTTGTGCACGGTCGTGGACACCACGTCCGCGTGCGGCACCGGCGTCGGGTGCAGCCCAACCGCGACAAGCCCGGCGAAGTGCGCCATGTCCACCCACAGCTTGGCGTCGACCTCGTCGGCGATCGAGGCGAACGCCGCGAAGTCGAGGATGCGCGGGTAGGCCGACCAGCCGGCGATGATCACCTTGGGCCGGAACTCGAGCGCCCGGGCCCGCACGACGTCCATGTCGACCAGGTGGGTCTTGGGGTCCACGCCGTAGAAGCCGGCGTCGTACAGCTTTCCGGAGAAGTTCAGCTTCATCCCGTGGGTGAGGTGGCCGCCGTTGGCCAGGTCCAGGCCGAGCAGGTGTTCCCCCGGAGACATGAGGGCGTGCAGCACGGCGGCGTTGGCCTGCGCGCCGGAATGCGGCTGGACGTTGGCGAACTCGGCGCCGAACAACGCCTTGGCCCGGTCGCGGGCGATGTTCTCCACGACGTCGACGTGCTCGCATCCCCCGTAGTAGCGCCGGCCGGGCAATCCCTCGGCGTACTTGTTGGTCAGCACGCTCCCCTGGGCCTGCAGCACCGACCGCGGCACGAAGTTCTCGGAGGCGATCATCTCCAGGGTGTCGCGTTGCCGGTGCAGCTCCTTGTCCAGCAACTCGGCGATGTCGGGGTCGACCTCGGCGAGCGGGGCCGACATCACGGTGGAGGAGGTACGGGCGTCGGGTGCGGCAGTCACGGGCGCCAGTCTATCCAGCGCGCTTTTCGCCAGCCCAGCCGTCGGGCGCGCGTCCGCCCCTGCCACACTTGTGCACTATGCCGCGGCCTAGCGAGCCGAGCCCATATGTGGAGTTCGACCGAAAACAATGGCGGGCGCTTCGCATGTCCACGCCGCTGGCCCTCACCGAAGAGGAACTGGTCGGGCTGCGCGGTCTCGGCGAGCAGATCGACTTGCTGGAGGTCGAAGAGGTCTACCTGCCGCTGGCCCGATTGATCCACCTTCAGGTCGCCGCACGCCAGCGGCTGTTCGCCGCCACGGCGGAATTCCTCGGGGAGCCCCAACAGAACCCGGACCGGCCGGTGCCGTTCATCATCGGCGTGGCGGGAAGCGTGGCCGTCGGCAAGTCGACGACGGCCCGCGTGCTGCAGGCGCTGCTGGCCCGCTGGGATCACCATCCCCGGGTGGACCTGGTGACCACCGACGGCTTCCTGTACCCGAACGCTGAGCTCGACCGGCGAAACCTGATGCATCGCAAGGGTTTTCCGGAAAGCTACAACCGCCGGGCGTTGATGCGGTTCGTGACGTCGGTCAAATCCGGTTCCGATCACGCATGCGCGCCGGTGTATTCGCACCTGAAGTACGACATCATCCCGGGGGCCAAGCATGTGGTCCGCCACCCCGACATCTTGATCCTGGAGGGCCTCAACGTCCTGCAGACCGGCCCCACCCTGATGGTGTCGGACCTGTTCGACTTCTCGCTGTATGTGGACGCCCGAATCGAAGACATCGAGCAGTGGTACGTGTCGCGGTTCCTGTCGCTGCGCGGCACCGCGTTCGCCGATCCCGAGTCGCACTTTCACCACTATTCGGCGCTCAACGACACCAAGGCGGTCGCCGCCGCGCGCGAGATCTGGCGGTCGATCAACCGGCCCAACCTGGTCGAGAACATCCTGCCGACCCGGCCCCGCGCCACCCTGGTGTTGCGCAAGGACGCCGACCATTCCATCAATCGGCTGCGCCTGCGCAAGCTGTAGCGCGGGACCGGGCCGGAGGGGGGCTAGGTCGCGAGGCGACGCACTCCTAGGTACTGGAGACCGGCGAACGCCGCGGTGTAGACGGCGGTCGCCAGCGTCGCGGCCACTCCGGTTGTGGTCAACACGGGCACGGCTCCGGCGGCCACGATCGCGGCCAGCGTGAAGACGACGTTGGCCACGATGATGCCGATCCCGACGCGGCGCAGGTTCGGCGCCGCCGCGAGGCTGAACACGACGAGGCCGGCGAGGACGAAGAACGCGCCCATCGCGTACTCCTGGCCCGACGTGAGTCCCGTCATCGACGAGATCGGGTCGGCGAAGAAGGCGACGGCCAAGCCGCACATGCCCGTCAACGTGGCGTCGGCGCGCATGGCGAAACGCAGCAGCGAGTCGGTCGAGTCGTATAGGGGGCGGGTTGGAATTCCAGAAACGGCGGTCATGCGGTTACTCCTAGCGATGGCGAGGGGGTCGAACTGGTTTGAGCGTGCCGCTCAAGCACTGCCACATCGATCCATGGCGCTGCCAGTTGCTGCCATGCCGAGAATGACCAGGGATTTCGCCGGGCTATTCCCCACCGCGCTAACAAATTCAACAGGTGTCTCAAAATGTGGGGCCGGTGGCCTGATTGGGCTCGCTGGCCGCGCTAGTCGCTGGCGACCGGCACCCGCGCCCGCAGATCGGCGGCGATCAGCCGGGCCGCAGCGTTTTGCCAGTTGTGCAGCGAACGCTGGGGCACCTCGGTGACCAGCCATTGCCACGCCTGCCGGGCGGTGGGGTCTAGGCCGGCGGCGGTGGCGTTCTGCGCGTAGGCGCGCACTCCGACGACGTACGGGAAGTACAGCGAGTTGTAGTAGCGCCACTCCTCGGTGGTTCCGAAGTCGCCGGCATCGCGGGGTTTGAGCCGGGCGATGCCGTCGGCGAGAACGGCTTTCAGCTCGTTGGCGCGCTCCACCGGGTGATCGGGAGCGCCGCGCGCGGCCAGCCGCTCGTCGATCACGGGCAACGCGGTCAGCGGGCTGGCGACGAGCTTGGTCAGGTCGGCATAGTGACCCAGCGCGCGGCGGGTGAGCCGCGCGAAGGTGTCGTCGTCGATGTGCCGAAGATCCTTGCGGGGATCGGCCGAGCGCAGCGGCAGCGCCGCGCCGGTGTGCCGCAACGCGGCCCGGTCGGCGCGCAGCGTCGGCGACCTGGAGAACGCCAGCCGGTCCAGCACCCCGGCCAACGGATCGGCCAGCACCTGCACCGCGATCGCGATCGCCAACGTGCTGAACAACAGCACCGTGAGCACGGTCTGCGCGGTGGGCTCCCGTCGGGTCACGGCCAGGCCGATCAGCGCCTGGCCGCCGAACAGCACGGCCACGGCCATCGAACCGGCGAACGAGCGCAGCATGTCGGCGCGCAGCGCCTGACCCTCGTCGAAGGCGTCCCACAGCGCCACCGCCACGCCGAGCGTCAGGACGTCGCAACCCGTCGACGCCAGGGCCAGCCAGCTCGGCACGATGCCCAACGGGATGATCAGGATGGCGTTGGCCAGCGCGAAGAACAGCGTCGCCACGACAACGACGCCGACGACCGAGGTCGGCTGCGCGGGCCGCCGCACCGCGACGATCATCGCCCCCAACGTGGACGTCGAGATGACCGCCATCATCAGCAGGTGACCCGGCCGCAGCGGCCCCTCGACGCTGCCGGCCAGCGCCGCCCCCAGCAGGATGAGCGCGCCGACACCGCCGACGAGCAGCAACTCACCGGTGCGCGCGCGCCAGCGGTCGCCCGGCCGCGACAGCTCGACGAGCACCGCGAACCACGCCACGCTGGGCACGGCGGCCAGATAGATCTCGAACCGGCTGAGCACCGCGAGATGCGGGGCGCTCGCCGTGCGTATCGCATCGAGCGCCACCACCAGCGCGAAGCCACACAGTCCGATCGCCGCGAGCGCAAGCACCGGCTTACGCGGATCGCGGGCCAGCAGATACAACCCCAGCCACCCGCTCAGCGTGAACACCACCGCCGACAGCGCAGCCATGCATCCAGTTTGGCACGGGGTCTGATGCGTGCCGACCCGCTGCGCCCGGCTTCGCCGCGCTTGCGATCGGCACGGGGTCTGATGCGTGCCGACCCGCTGCGCCCGGCTTCGCCGCGCTTGCGATCGGCACGGGGTCTGATGCGTGCCGACCCGCTGCTACTTGCCGTATCTCCGATGCCGCTGGCTGTAGTCACGCAGCGCGCGCAGGAAATCGACGCGGCGGAAGGCGGGCCAGTGCGCCTCGGTGAACCACATCTCCGAATAGGCGCTCTGCCACAGCAAAAACCCCGACAGCCGCTGTTCCCCCGAGGTGCGGATCACCAGGTCGGGGTCGGGTTGCCCAGAGGTGTAAAGGTTTTCGGAGATGCCTTCCGTGGTCACCGCGTCGATCAGCTCCTCCGCGCTGGCACCGTTGGCGAGTTCCTTGTTCAGCAGCGCGCGCACCGCGTCGACGATCTCCCGGCGGCCGCCGTAGCCGACGGCGACGTTGACGTGGAACGGCGCGACGGCCGGCGTCGACTCCACCGCGTCGCGCAGCCGGCGGGCCTGGTCCTCGCCGATCAGCCCGAGGTCGCCGACCGTGCGCACGCTCCAGCGATTGGTCGGGGCGCAGATCTCCTCGACCACGTCGGTGATGATCTCGATGAGGCCAGCCAGCTCGTCGGGATCGCGTTGCAGGTTTTCGGTGGACAGCAAGTAGACCGTCGTCATCTCTATGCCGGCCTCTTGGCACCAGCGCAGCATCTCGGCGATCTTGGCGGCGCCCATCCGGTAGCCGTAGCTGACGTCGTCGTACCCCGCGTTGCGCGCCCAGCGCCGGTTCCCGTCGCACAGCACCGCGATGTGGCGGGGAAGCTCGGACTTGGAGGCCGCCAGACCCTGCCTCAGCCGCAGCTCGTAGACGCGGTACAACGGCTCCTTGAGCCGCGGCGGGATGATCTCCACGAAGCTCTACCCTACTGTGAGCGACCACAAATTCCGTGGTGGATTTGCGCAAGCCCACCGCACGTCCAGCAGCGTGTCGTGATCATTCGCGGTTAGTGTTGGGTCTAACGGCCGCAATGCGAGGCAATAGGGAGACATGAGCAGCAAGACCAGCACGCCCACCAACCCGGAGCCCGAGGCGATCGCGCCGGGCAATCCCGTCGAACAGCTCGTCGACGGCGCCGCCGAGGCCATTTCCAAGCCCCGCATGCGTGGCTGGATCCACTTCTATTCGGCGTGGCTGGCGATCGTCTGCGGCGCGTGTCTGGTCTCGGTGTCGTGGGCGGTGGCTTCCACCCGAGCCGGGCTGACGACGTTCGCCTACGCCCTGGCCACCGTGGCGATGTTCGCGGTCAGCGCCACCTACCACCGCGTCAACTGGAAATCCGACAAGAGCCGCAACCTGATGAAGCGGCTCGACCATTCGATGATCTTCCTGTTCATCGCCGGCAGCTACACGCCGTTCGCGATGCTGGCGATGCCGCCCGAGGACGGGCGAACCGTGTTGTGGATCGTGTGGGGCGGCGCGCTGGCCGGAGTCGTGCTGAAGGTGTGCTGGCCGACGGCGCCGCGCTGGGTGGGCGTCCCGCTGTACCTGCTGCTGGGTTGGGTGGCGGTCTGGTACGCGCCGACCATCATCCACGTCGCCGGGGTCGCCGCGATGGTGCTGCTCGCGGTCGGCGGCGCGTTCTACAGCATCGGGGGCCTGCTCTACGGGCTGCGCTGGCCGGACCCGTGGCCAAAGACGTTCGGCTATCACGAGTTCTTCCACGCCTTCACCGCGATCGCGGCGATCCTGCACTACATCGCGATGTGGTTCGCGGTCTTTTACGTCGGCAACCCGGCCTGACGGTCCCGCTAGACCCGCGTGACGTCCGCCGCCGACCAGTAGGCCTTCATCGTGGTGACCTTGCCGCGGTCGTCGAAGGCCATCACGTCGATCGGCTCGATCACCATCCGGTGCTCCCCCGCGGTGACGGTCAGGCGGAACTGGAACGCCGCCTCGTTGCCGGCCACCCGCAGTGACACCAGCTCGCAGTCGCGCTGCACGTCGTTGACCGCGGAGTAGAAGCCGTGGATCGCCTGGCGACCGATGTGCACCTCGCCGCCGACCGGGTCCTCAACCGTCGCGTCGTCGGCGTAGAGGTCCACCAGCTCGTCGGCGCTGCCCTTGGCAACCAGCTCGATGTAGCGGTGGACGGTGTCGGTGATCGCGTGGACCCGGTCCGGGGCGTTCGGCATGGGACGCAGGGTAGCCTCCCGGCTACCCTCCCGAAACATCCAGGGCCGCGGCCAGTTCGGCCGCCCGGGTCACCGGCAGGTCGCAGAGCCGGCCGCGGCACACGTAGGCGGCGTCGGCGCCACCGACCCGGTCCCGCCCCGCCAGCAGCGCCGACGAATCCGGCGCGCCGCCCACGACGATCGCCCCGCCGGGCGCCAGCCGGCGCGCTTCGGCGAGCAGCGCCGACCGTGACGGGTCGCAGGCGACCGCGATCTGCAGCGGCCCGCGCACCGCGGCTTCGGCGACGGCCAGCCAATGCCCGGCCGACCGCGGCGCGCGCTCCAGCAGCAGCGAGTGCGCCGCCAGGGCCTCGCCCGCCGCCCGCAGGTACCGCTCCGCGCGTTCCCCGTCGACGAGGTGCGCCGCGGAGAGCAACGCTTCGGTGATCGACGACGCGCCCGACGGCGTGGCACCGTCCAGCGGGTCGGCGGGCCGCAGCACCAATTGCTCGGCGTCGTCGGCGGTGTCGAACCAGCGGCCGGGCCGCTCCGGGTCGGCGAAGTGGCGCAGCGCCGTGTCCAGCAAGTCGGTCGCCGTCGTCAGCCACGACGCCTCGGCGGTCAGCTGGTACACCGCGAGCAGGCCGGTGGCCAGCATCGCGTAGTCCTCGAGGATGCCCGGACTGTCCCCGACCGTCCCGCCCAGGCTGGCGCGACGCAACCGTCCGTCGACGATGTGCAGCCCCAGCAGCGAAAGGGCGCAACGCCTTGCCGCAGCGGCCAACTCGGGTTGCTCCAACGCCACGCTGGCCTCCGCCAGCGCGGTGATGGCCAGGCCGTTCCACGACGTGACGACCTTGTCGTCACGCCCGGGCTGCGCGCGGGTGAGCCGTGCGGCCAGCAGCGCGGCGCGGACCCGTTCGGCCCGTTGCGGGTCGTCGGGGTCGGCGGGCAACTGCAGCACCGAGCTGCCGTGTTCGAAGGTGCCGGACGGGGTGACCGCGAAAAGCTCTGCGGCCCAACGGCCTTCGTCGGCGCCGAGCACCTCGGTCAGCTGCTCCGGTGTCCAGACGTAGGTCGAGCCCTCGCGGCCGTCGGCGTCGGCGTCCAGCGACGAAGTGAACATGTCGCCGTCGGCCAGCTCGTCGAGCAGGAACCTCGCCGTCTGGCTGGCGACCCGGCGGGCCAACGGGTCCGCGGTGCGCCGCGCCCAATGGGCGTAGGCGCGCAGCAGCAACGCGTTGTCGTACAGCATCTTCTCGAAATGCGGTACCACCCAAGCGTTGTCGACGCTGTAGCGGGCGAAGCCGCCGGCGAGTTGGTCGTAGATACCGCCGCGGGCCATCGCGTTGGCCGTGCGGGTGACCGCCTCCAGCGCCGCCGGCGACCCGGTGCGCTCGTGGTTGCGCAGCAACGCCTCCAGAATCGCCGACGGCGGGAATTTGGGGGCGCCGGCGAACCCGCCGTGCACGGTGTCCTGGTCGCCGAGCACGGAGGCGACGGCGTGGTCACACAGCTGCGGCGCCGCGTCCGGCCCGCCGGCGGCCAATCCACCCGCCATTTTGCGCAACTCACCCGCGATGTGGTCGGAGGCCTCCTCGACCTCGCCGCGGCGGTCCCGCCAGGTCGCGGACACGGCCGAAAGAAGCTGCAGGAAAGCATCTTTCGGGTAGTACGTGCCGCAGAAGAACGGTCGGCCGTCGGGTGTCAGGAAGCACGTCATCGGCCATCCGCCATGCCCGGTGAGCGCGACGGTCGCGTTCATGTACACCGCGTCGATGTCGGGCCGCTCCTCGCGGTCGACCTTGATGCAGACGAACCCCGCGTTCATCGCCGCGGCCACTTCGTCGTCTTCGAACGATTCGTGGGCCATGACGTGACACCAGTGGCACGCGGCGTAGCCAATGGACAGCAGGATCGGCACGTCGCGCGCCGCCGCGTCCGCCAGCGCTTGCGGCGTCCACTGCTGCCAATGCACCGGGTTATCGGCGTGCTGGCGCAGATACGGGCTGGTGGCCAGGCCGAGGGTGTTCGTTGCGCCGGATTCAGCCGGGCTCATCGCGGTGTCTCGGTTGGTCGGGGTTCTCGCCAACCGTGTCGGTGCCCTCGTCGGCGGCCTGATCGGGCTCGGGATGCTCCGGATCGAACGTCTTGGGGACCTTTTTCAGCTGCCGGTTCATCGACCGCAACAGGAACAGGGTCGCGATCAGCAGCAGCACGACGACGAGCAGCCCGACCGGGCTCGCCTTGCCGAAGTCGGGCCCGTGGTTGTGCGGAGCGTCGGCAATGACCCGGAGGAGATGGTGCGTCACCCGTCGTCCTCGATCCCGGCGAACAGGTCGTCCTCGGGCAGCTTGACCGGGACGCGGGAGCGGGCCAGCTCGAATTCCTCGGTCGGCCAGAGCCGCTGCTGCCACTCGATCGGTGCGGCGAAGAATTCGGCGTTCGGGTCGATCTGGGTGGCGTGCGCCCGCAGGGCGTCGTCGCGCTGGCTGAAATACGCCGAGCACTCGACCCGCGTCGTCACCCGGGACTCGAACGGGTCATGCTCGGGATCCCAGTGCTTGAGCCACTTTTGGAATGGCCCCTCCTGGCCGCGCTTGACGAACTCGTCGTGCAGCAGCTGCATCCGCGCCCGCAGGAAGCCGTGGTTGTAGTACAGCTTGGACACCGTCCACGGCTCGCCCGCGTCCGGGAAGCGGGCGTAGTCGCCGGCGGCCTCGAAGGCACCGACGGACACCTGGTGGCAGCGGATGTGGTCGGGGTGGGGGTAGCCGCCGTTCTCGTCATAGGTGGTCATCACGTGCGGCCGGAACTCGCGGATCACGCGCACCAGCGCCCCGACGGATTCCTCCAGCGGCACCAGCGCGAAGCAGCCCTCGGGCAGCGGCGGCGGCGGATCGCCCTGGGGCAGGCCGGAGTCGACGAAGCCGAGCCACTTGTGCTCCACACCGAGGATCTCCGCCGCCTTCGCCATCTCGTCGCGGCGGATTTCGGCCATGTGTTCTAGCACATCGGGCAGGTCCATCGCCGGGTTGAGAATCTCGCCGCGCTCGCCGCCGGTCAGCGTCACCACCAAAACCCGGTGACCCTCGTCGGCGTAGCGGGCCAGGGTGGCCGCGCCCTTGCTCGACTCGTCGTCGGGGTGGGCATGCACCGCCATCAACCGCAGTTCGCTCACGTGCCCCCTTGTCCGAGTCGGTTCGCCGGTCGCCCCCGAAGGGCTAGAAGTGCTAGACGCGACCTTATAATTCCAGTTCCGATCGTTGCATCCCGTCGGCCGGCGGCCGGCAACCACCACTGCAGGCATACCCAGGCATGACCGAAACTTCCCCTCCGCGCCCCGAGGCCCGCTACGGGCGATCGCGACTGTCGCGCGTTTCCCGGCGCCGGGTGGCCATCGGGTTGGCAGTGCTGGTCGTGGCCGCCGGCGTCGTCGTCGCCATCATCGGCTACCAGCGGCTCGGGACCAGTGACGTCACCGGCTCGCTGGCCGGCTACCAGTTGATCGACAACGAGACGGCATCGGTAACGATCAGCGTGACGCGATCCGACCCGTCGCGCCCGGTTGACTGCATCGTGCGGGTCCGGGCCAAGGACGGCGGCGAGACCGGCAGGCGCGAAGTGCTGGTGGGCCCGTCCGACCAGGCCACCGTGCAGGTGACGACGACGGTGAAATCCGTCCGACCCCCGGTGATGGCCGACATCTACGGTTGCGGCACCGATGTGCCCGGCTACCTGCGTCCGGCCTGACCGCACGATAAGACGAACAGCGAATATTGAGTCATCATCTGTTTGCGCGGTGGTAGCATGGATGAATGCACGGTTCCCCTAGGGACCGTGTATTGCTGCATTAAAGGCCGTCGGAAGGACGGAGCGGCGGTAGCCGGGGCGGGGACCCGAATACCCCCGGCAGCGGGGTGCAAAAGCTTGCGCGAATACGCGAAACGAGAAAGAAATACGAGGACGACGAGATGACGGATACTCAGGTGACCTGGCTGACCCAGGAGTCACATGACCGACTCAAGGCCGAGCTCGACCAGTTGATCGCGAATCGTCCGATCATCGCCGCGGAAATCAACGACCGCCGCGAAGAGGGCGACCTGCGCGAGAACGGCGGCTACCACGCCGCCCGCGAAGAGCAGGGCCAGCAGGAGGCCCGCATCCGCCAACTGCAGGACCTGCTCAACAACGCCAAGGTCGGCGAAGCGCCCAAGCAGTCCGGCGTCGCGCTGCCCGGCTCGGTGGTCAAGGTCTACTACAACGGCGACAAGTCCGACAGCGAGACGTTCCTGATCGCCACCCGCCAGGAGGGCGTCAACGACGGCAAGCTCGAGGTGTACTCGCCCAACTCACCGCTGGGCGGCGCCCTGATCGACGCCAAGGTCGGCGAGACCCGCAGCTACCAGGTGCCCAACGGCAACACCGTCGAGGTCACGCTGGTCAGCGCGGAGCCGTACCACTCCTAGCGTTTCGCGCGAGCAGACGCAAAGCCCCTCACAAGCGGCGTGTCGGGGGCCTTTTGCGTCTGGTCGCCGTACTAGGCCAGGGCCTGTTCGAGGTCGGCCAACAGGTCGGCCTCGTCCTCGATGCCGACCGAAAGCCGCACCAGGTCGTCGGGCACTTCGAGTTGCGAGCCGGCCGTCGACGCGTGCGTCATGGCGCTGGGCAGCTCGATCAGCGACTCGACGCCGCCCAGCGACTCGGCCAGGATGAACACCTCGGTTCGGGCGCACAGCTGCTCGGCGGCCTGCCGGCCCCCGCGCATGCGCACCGACACCATGCCGCCAAAGTCGCGCATCTGGCGCGCGGCTACTTCGTGGCCGGGATGCCCGGGCAGACCCGGATACAGCACCGCGCTCACCGAGGGATGCCCGGCGAGGAATTCGGCCACCGCGCAAGCGTTTTCGCTGTGCCGCTGCATCCGCAGCGCCAGGGTCTTCAGGCCGCGCATAGTCAGGTAGGCGTCGAACGGGCCCGGCACCGCGCCCGCCCCGTTCTGCAGGAAGGCGAACGCGTCGTCCAACTCCTGGTCGTTGGTGATCAGTGCGCCGCCCACGACGTCAGAGTGGCCGCCGATGTATTTGGTGGTCGAGTGCAGCACCACGTCGGCGCCCAGCGCCAGCGGCTGCTGCAGCGCCGGCGAAGCAAAAGTGTTGTCCACCAACAGCTTCGCGGAGTTTTGTTTGCCCAGCTCCGCGATCGCGGCGATGTCGGCGATGGTCAGCAACGGGTTGGTCGGTGTTTCCACCCAGATCAGCCGGGTGTGCGGGGTGATCGCGCCCGCGACGGCGTCCAGGTCGGACAGCGCCACCGGCGTGTACGAGACGTCCCACTTGGTGAACACCTTGTCGATCAACCGGAAGGTGCCGCCGTAGGCGTCGTTGGGGATGACGAGGTGGTCGCCGGGCCGCAACATCGCCCGCAGGGCGCAGTCGCCGGCCGCCATCCCGGACCCGAACGCGCGCGCGAAGGCGCCCTCCTCGACGGCCGCCAGCGCGGCCTCCAGCGCATCCCGGGTCGGGTTGCCGGTGCGCGCGTAGTCGAATCCGCCGCGCAGGCCACCGACGCCGTCCTGGGCGAACGTGCTGCTGGCGTAGATCGGGGCGTTCACCGCCCCGGTCGCCGGATCCGGCCGGTACCCGGCGTGGATGGCCTTGGTGGCCAATCCCTTGAACTTGTGGTCTGCGCTACGGTCCTCGCTCATCGACGCTCAGCCTAGTGACAGCCCCGATCGGGCATGAAAATCGGTGGCGGGGGTACTCGTCGTCGTCCCCATGCGATGACCAGCCAGGGAGAACCACCATGCCCGACGACAGCGCCACCCGGACCGAACTGTCCCTTTTCGATCGCTGCGCGACCTATACGGGCGAATGGGTTTCCAGGCCTTCGTTTTTCGCGATCTGCGTGCTGGTGGTGGTCGCGTGGATACCCACCATCTGGGCGCTGCCCACGGTCGATACCTGGCAACTGGTCATCAACACCGTCACCAACATCATCACGTTCCTGCTCGTCGCGCTGCTGCAGAACACCCAGTCGCGCAGCAATCGCGCGATGCAGCACAAGCTCAACGCGATCGGCGACGCGCTGCGATATCTGACGGGTGAACTGGACGCGCAGCCGCCACGCCTTCAGCGGCACCGCGCCGCGTTGGGCGACGCGGTCGGTTCGGAAATATGGATGGGCTCCCGGTCTGACCTCGAGCCGCTCAGCCCTCTTCGATCGGCAGGCACACGGTCGTCATGATCTTGTCCGCCAGCGTCTGCCGCTTGGCGTCCCACAGCGGGAACAGGTAGCCGAGGCCACAGATGAGCGAGTCAACGAAGTGCGCGATCTGGCGCACCACCGACATCCCGAAACCGATGGGCTGGCCGGTGACCTCGCTGACCACCTTGAACTTCATCACCGACTTGCCGATGCTCGAGCCGGTCACGCCCTGGCGGTAGCCGTAGTCCCAGACCAGGTATCCCACCGCGGCCAGCCACGTCAACCAGAACGCCATCGTGCCGATGCCACTGGGCTGGTTGACGCAGTACTGGTTGACGCTGTACTGGGTGATGTCGCTGACACACGACTGTTGCGTCGTGAGGGCCTGAATGAGCGCGCCGATGCCGACCAGGATGCCGGCCGGGATGTTGTCGATGAGATACGCCAGCACCCGGGTGACCCACGGCGTGTAGGACTCCGTCGGCAGGGCGCGGATCGCCGGTCCGGGCGGGGGCGGGGCGTATCCGCCCGACGACGGGGGTGGCGGCGGGTAGGAACCGCCGGCCGGGGGCGGCGGAGGGGGCGGAGAGGCGTGTTGGCCACCGGCCCCAGGGGGCGGCGGGTAGGACTCGCCGGGCGACGGTTGATCGGACATGGGCAACCCTCCACTGCGTTAGCTGAACCAGGCCGAATTACAGTACCGCGGGCCGGCCTGGCTAAGCGGTTTAAGCGGCGCTAACGCCGGCCCGTGGATCCGCGGGGCCCCTCCGACAGGAATCCCAACAGGTCGTACCGGGTGATCACCCCGACCGGTTTGCCCTTCTCCACCACCATCAGCGCGTCCCAGTCGCGCAGTGCCTTGCCCGCCGCACTGACCAGCTCACCGGCGCCGATCATCGGCAGCGGCGGGCTCATGTGCTGCCCGACCGCGTCGGCCAGCTTGGCCCGGCCCTCGAAGACGGCGGACAGCAGCTCGCGCTCGGAAACGCTGCCCGCGACCTCGCCGGCCATCACCGGCGGCTCGGCGCCGACCACCGGCATCTGCGACACCCCGTACTCGCGCAGGATGCCGATGGCGTCGCGCACCGTCTCGGACGGATGGGTGTGCACCAGGTCGGGCAGCTCACCGGACTTGCGGCGCAGCACGTCGCCGACGCTGAACTCCTCGGTCGAACCGTCGAGGCGCGCGCGCAAGAACCCGTACGACGACATCCACGCGTCGTTGAAGATCTTCGCCATGTAGCCTCGCCCGCCGTCCGGCAATAGGACGACGACCAGCGCGTCGGGTCCGGCCTCCTCGGCCACCTTGAGCGCGGCGACCACCGCCATCCCGCACGACCCGCCGACCAGCATCGCCTCCTCGCGGGCCAGCCGCCGCGTCATGTTGAACGAGTCGGAGTCCGACACCGCGATGATCTGGTCGGGAACGGTGCGGTCGTAGGCGTCCGGCCAGAAGTCCTCGCCGACGCCCTCGACCAGGTAGGGCCGACCGCTGCCACCCGAGTACACCGAGCCTTCCGGATCGGCTCCGATGATTTTGACCCGGCCGCCGGACACCTCCTTGAGGTAGCGCCCGGCGCCGGTGATCGTCCCGCCGGTGCCGATGCCGGCGACGAAATGGGTGATCTTGCCGTCGGTGTCGGCCCAGATCTCCGGGCCGGTGGTGGCGTAGTGGCTGGCCGGCCCCTCCGGGTTGGCGTACTGGTCGGGCTTCCAGGCCCCCTCGATTTCCCGGGTCAGCCTGTCCGAGACGCTGTAGTAGCTGTCCGGGTGCTCGGGCGGCACCGCCGTCGGGCACACGACCACCTCGGCGCCGTAGGCCAGCAGCACGTTGCGCTTGTCCTCGCCGACCTTGTCGGGGCAGACGAACACACACTTGTACCCGCGCCGCTGGGCCACCAAAGCCAGGCCGACGCCGGTGTTGCCCGACGTGGGTTCGACGATGGTGCCCCCGGGCTTGAGCTGGCCGCTGGCCTCGGCGGCGTCGATCATCTTCACCGCGATCCGGTCCTTCGAGCTGCCGCCGGGGTTGAGGTATTCGACCTTGGCCGCCACGGTGCCGGCGCCGTCGGGGATGACGGAGTTCAGCCGAACCAGCGGCGTTCCCCCGATGAGGTCACTGATGTGCTGCGCGATCCGCATGCGTTCATCGTCTCAGGCGCTTTCGCGCGGCGCACACTCGCTAGGTCCGATTGCGCGACTCCTTACTCGCGCCGTGCCGGCGCTCGCCGTCGTCGCGCTAGGTCCGATTGCGCGACTCCTTACTCGCGCCGTGCCGGCGCTCGCCGTCGTCGCGCTAGGTCCGATTGCGCGACTCCTTACTCGCGCCGTGCCGGCGCTCGCCGTCGTCGCGCTAGCCGGTGGCCTCGCGGATGTAGTCGCCTATCTGGCGCAGCGAACGGATCGCCTCCGGAACCAGCGGCGCGGCCAGCTGGAAGTCGTGGACCTGGCCGGGCCAGACCCGCACCTCGGCCGGCACCCCGACCGCCGCCAACCGCGACGCCGCCAGCTGCGCGTCGTGCAGCAACACCTCGGATCCGGAAACGTGGATGAGCGTCCGCGGCAGGCCGGGCTTGATGTGCTCCAGAGGCTCGTAGATTTCTTCGGGTTTGCCGTCGACGATGTTCTTTTCGGCGGCGCTAGCAACCAATGCGACGAGCGCGTCAAACGCGTTCGCGGAGAACATCGCGTCGCTCTTGATGTTGGGGTGCGCCTGCTTGCATTCCTTTGCTAGCTGCAGCAGTGGCGAGATCGCCACGAGCGCCGCGGGCATCTCGGACTCGCCGTGCCCCTCCTCCTGCAGGCGTTGCGCCAGGGCCAGCGCCAGGTACCCGCCCGCCGAGTCGCCGGCAAGCACGATCTGGTCCGGCTCGTAGCCACGCTCGCGCAACCATTGGTACGCGTCGTGGCAGTCATTGAGGGCCATGCCGATCGAGTGCTTGGGCAACAGCCGGTAGTTGACGACCAGCACCGGCGAGTCAGCAAACTTCGACAGCGTCTCGACCAGCCGGCCGTGCGAGTTTGCTCCACAGGTCAAAAACGCGCCGCCGTGCAGGTAGACGATCACCCGGCGGGTGCCGTCCGCAGGCAGCACTCCGGGGGCCCGCACCAGCTGCGCGGAAGCATTGGGCAAGTTCACCGTCTCGCGGACGGTGGCGGAGACCGGGAGCAGGACCCGGGCCGCGACGTCGATGAGACCCCACGGCCACGGCAGGTTGGGAACGTGGCTGCCGACGGACAAAACCGGCCGGATGGTGAGTCGGGAGGCGAGGTTAGCTACCCGCGCAGCAACGCTGGGACCGGACTCGAGTACCTCGACCGGTGCCCCGTCGCTGATGGCAAATCTGCGAGCCTCAACTCTACGTCGCTTGAGAACCTCATGTGGCCGAACGGTATTCCGGGGGGAACCGGATACCTTGCTAGGTGCGGTCATGCTCAACACTTCCTACGCCCTTGTAGTCCGATACAGCATGTGACGAGGCAGCCAAGCGTCCGGTTCAGCCCACTCTCCAGGGCGTTCAGCCAACCCTTGAAACTTAGCTTGACAGCCTTTGCTGAGTAGAACGTTTGAAGAATCTGATTCGATACCACATTTGATTCACAACGTGACCACATTGTTCATAAGCCGCCCGCGCAAACCCTTGAGCCGAACTAAACTGGCCCTGTGACCATCCGGGTGCCGCGTCGTTCGACGATCGCCCTGGCCACAGCCGGCGCGCTCGCCTCGACGGGGACTGCCTATCTCGGCGCACGCAACCTGCTGGTTGGCCAGGCGGCGCACACGCGCACCGTCATTCCGAAGGCCTGGGACATCCCGCCGCGTGCCGACGGCGTGTACACCGCCGGCGGCGGGCCGGTGCAGCGGTGGCAGCGCGGCATGACCGCCGACCTGCACCTGATGATCTTCGGCGACTCGACGGCCACCGGATACGGCTGCATGAGCGCCGAGGAAGTGCCCGGCGTGCTGATCGCCCGCGGGCTGGCCGAGCGCGCGGGCAAGGTCGTCCGGCTGAGCACCAAGGCCATCGTCGGCGCCACGTCGAAGGGTGTCGCCGGTCAGGTCGACGCGATGTTCGTGGCCGGCCCGCCGCCGGACGTGGCGGTGATGATGCTGGGGGCCAACGACGTCACGGCCCTCAACGGCATCAGCCAGTCGGCGCAACGGCTGGCCCTGACCGTGCGCAAGCTGCGCTCCCGCGGTGCGGTGGTGATCGTCGGCACCTGCCCCGATCTCGGTGTCATCAGCGCGATCCCGCAGCCGCTTCGCTCGCTGGCGCACGCCCGGACGTCGCAGCTCGCCCGCGCCCAGACCGCCGCGGTCCGGGGGGCGGGCGGCGTGCCGGTCCCGATGGCGCAGCTGTTGGCACCCCAATTCCGGACCGCGCCCGAGCAGATGTTCTCCGCCGACGGCTTCCACCCCTCGCCGACCGCGTACGCGCTGGCCGCAGAGGCGCTGCTGGAGGCGGTGTGCGACGCGCTGGGCATCAAGGTCGAAAGCCCGACGCCGGAGGTTTCGGTCCCCGCTCCCGCACCGAGGCTCGACGATTCTCCGGCGCGGTTGACCCTCGTGACGCGGCTGTGGCGGCGCCCGGCCGCCGCGTCCCCCGCCCCGTCTGATTCCCAGCCGGTCGGCACCGACTAGATTTGTTCTAGCCCGTCGGGGTGATGAAAACACCCGCTTGGGAAGCGCGCCCGCGTCCGCTGGAAGGGAACAAACCATGCCTGAAGCCGTCATCGTCTCAGCCGTCCGCTCGCCGATCGGGCGCGCCATGAAGGGATCGCTGGTGTCCATGCGGCCCGACGACCTGGCCGCCCAGATGGTGCGCGCCGCGCTGGACAAGGTGCCCGCGCTCAACCCGCACCAGATCGACGACCTCATCCTGGGCTGCGGCCTGCCGGGCGGCGAATCCGGCTTCAACATGGCGCGCGTCGTCGCCGTCGAGCTGGGCTACGACTTCCTGCCGGGCACCACGGTGAACCGGTACTGCTCGTCGTCGCTGCAGACCACCCGGATGGCGTTCCACGCGATCAAGGCGGGCGAGGGCGACGCGTTCATCTCCGCGGGCGTGGAGACCGTGTCCCGATTCGGCAAGGGCAACTCCGACTCATGGCCCGACACCAAGAACCCGCTGTTCGACGAGGCCCAGGAGCGTTCGGCCGCCGCGGCTCAGGGCGCCGACGAGTGGCACGACCCCCGAGCCGACGGCAACCTGCCGGACGTCTACATCGCGATGGGTCAGACCGCCGAAAACGTCGCGATCATGACCGGCATCAGCCGCGAGGAGCAGGACCGCTGGGGGGTGCGCAGCCAGAACCGCGCCGAGGAGGCGATCAAGAGCGGGTTCTTCGAGCGCGAGATCACCCCGGTGACCCTGCCCGACGGCACCACCGTCACCACCGACGACGGCCCCCGCGCGGGTACCACCTACGAGAAGGTCAGCGAGCTCAAGCCGGTGTTCCGGCCCAACGGCACGGTGACCGCCGGCAACGCGTGTCCGCTGAACGACGGCGCGGCCGCGCTGGTGATCACCAGCGACACGAAGGCCAAGGAACTGGGTCTGACGCCGCTGGCCCGCATCGTGTCCACCGGGGTCAGCGGCCTGTCGCCGGAGATCATGGGCCTGGGCCCGATCGAGGCGTCCAAGAAGGCGTTGGCCAGGGCGGGCATGTCGATCGGCGACATCGACCTGTACGAGATCAACGAGGCCTTCGCGGTGCAGGTGCTGGGTTCGGCGCGCGAGCTGGGCATGGACGAGGACAAGCTGAACGTGTCCGGTGGGGCGATCGCCCTGGGCCACCCGTTCGGCATGACCGGCGCGCGCATCGCCACCACGCTGCTCAACAACCTGCAGACGCACGACAAGACGCTGGGCCTGGAAACCATGTGTGTCGGCGGCGGCCAGGGCATGGCGATGGTGATCGAGCGGCTCAGCTAGCCGCGCCACGCGACTGCGTGAATCTTGGGCGTTGCGTGTGAGTCGTGGGCGGCGACGCGCCGAGCGGCTGTGCCGTCAGTGCACACCCAAAACCGTGGCTGCACAACCAAAAGCGTTAGCCGCGCCGAACCCCGTCGGCGACGGCGCGCAACTTGTCCGGGTTGGCCACGTTGTGGATGGTGACGATGCGTCCGTCCGCGTCGAGTTCAACTGTGAGCGTGGCGATCACGCGGCCTGAGGCCGAGAAGACGATGCCCGGCCCGCCGTTGATGTCTACGACTTCGGCTGTCATATCGGCGATTTCGACGCCTTCGTACGGGCGCTTGGTAACACCGGCGAGCCAGGCGGCGACCTTGGCCATGCCCTCGACCGGGCGCAGCGCCTGGCGCACCTTTCCGCCGCCGTCTGTCCACAGCGTGACGTCGGGGGCGAGCAGTTGCATGAGGTCGTTGATGTCCCCGCCGGTCGCCGCGGAAAAGAAGCGTTCGGTGACCGCGCGCTTCTTGCCGCGGTCGGCCTCGAACCGGGGCCGGCGCGCCTGCACGTGGTTGCGGGCGCGGTGGCCCGCCTGGCGCACCGCGGCCTCGGAACGCTCGACGGCCGAAGCGATTTCGGCGTAGCTGAAGTCGAACACCTCCTTGAGGACGAAGACCGCGCGCTCCAACGGGCTCAGCGTCTCGAGCACGACCAGCATCGCCATCGACACCGATTCGGCGGCCGCGACATCCTCGGCCGTGTCTTCGCTCGTGAGAATCGGCTCGGGCAGCCACGGCCCCACGTAGGTCTCGCGCTGGCGCCGCGTCGAGCGCAGTCGTTCCATCGACAGATTCGACACAATGCGCGATAGGTACGCCTTGGGGTCGGCGACCTGACCCCGATCGGCCGCCGACCACTTCAGCCACGCATCCTGGACCACGTCTTCGGCGTCGGCCGCCGAGCCCAGGATCCGATAGGCGATGGCGAACAACAGTTTCCGGTGTTCGACGAACACGTGCTCGTCGGTGCTCATCGGGTGAAGCCCCCGCCGCGCCGCCATGTCACGGCCCCCAGCGCGGGCAGCAACTTGAGCAATCGGTAGGTCGTCCACGGGCTGGCGCTCACCGTTTCCTTGTAGGCGACGGCCCACCGACCGGCCAGATAGAAACGCGACGGGCTGTCGTCGGGATGGGTGAACTGGATGACGGCGTCGTGCCGGCCCAGGCTCACCGGCTGGTGGATGTAGCCGAAGCGGAATCGCTTGGTCTGCTTGCCCTTCAGCTCCCGCACGATGTTGGCCGCGGCGTGCACACCGGTGGGGATGCCGCTCTGGCAGGTGCCGTGCACGAGGCCATAGCCTTGCCGGACCGCCGCGGCGTCGCCGACGACGTACACGTCCGGGTGCGACACCGAGCGCAGCGCCGCATCGGTGACGATTCGGCCGCGGTCGTCGACGAGCAGGCCCGCGGCGGCCGCCAGCGGCGACACCCGCACGCCCGTGGCCCACAGCACCGCGCGCGCCGCGACGACCTCGCCGTCGGCCAGGGCGACCCCGTCGGGCATCACCTTGACGATGTCGACGCCGGAACGCACGCGCACGCCCAACCGGTCCAACCCGGCATGCAGGCGGGCACGCGCCTTGGGGCCCATCGCCGATCCGGGTGTCTGCCGGCTCAGCAGTACGACGTCGAGCTCGGGGTGCCGCTCGGCGATCTCGGCCGCCGATTCGATACCGGTCAGGCCGCCGCCGGCGACCACGACCGTCCCGGCGCCGAGCCGATCCAGCTGCTGGGCCAGCAACCCGGCGTCGTGGGCGCTGTTGAGCGTGTAGGCGAATTCATCGACGCCGGGCACGACCTCGGTGTCGGCGACGGCGCCGAGCGCGTACACCAGGGTGTCGTAGCCGATCGTGCGTTCGTCGTCGAGACGGACGGTCCGCGCGTCGGCGTCGAGGCCGGTGACCCATCCCTGGACGAACTTGACGTCGGTGCCGGCGAGCATGTCCGGGATCTCAAGGTCGGCCAGCCGCTGGCCCGAAGCCGCCTGGTGCAGGCGCAGCCGCTCGGTGAACCGAGCCTGCGGATTGACCAGGGTGACGCGCACGTCGTCGCGGCCCTTGACCCGGCGCGCCAAGCGGGTGGTGGCCGCCATGCCGGCGTAGCCGGCGCCGATGATCACGATGTGCTTCATGATGCTGCCTTTCGCGAGCGAATGTGTGCTGACAACCAGCAGACGCATCCAGCGGTCGTGGATGTGACATCGCGCGGGGCGCACAAAAAAACCGGCACGCCTGCGGGCGTGCCGGTTTTCCTCGTCAGAGCCGGGGCTAGTCGTTTTGCAGGTAACTGAGCAGGCGCAGGATCTCGAGGTAAAGCCAGACCAGGGTCACGGTCAGGCCCAGCGCGATGCCCCACGCCGCCTTCTCCGGCGCGCCCGCGCGGATCATCTGGTCGGCCGCGTCGAAGTCGATCAGGAAGCTGAAGGCCGCGATGCCGATCATCACCAGCGAGAAGATGATGGCGATCGGTCCGCCGCTGCGCAGGCCGAGGCCTGTGCCGCCGCCGACGTGGAACATCGCCAGGATGAAGTTGCCGAGCATCAGGAACAGCGCTCCGAACAGCGCGGCGACGACCATCCGGGTGAACTTGGGCGTGACCCGGATGGCGCCCGTCTTGTAGACGACGAGCATCCCGAAGAACACACCGACAGTCCCCAGAACGGCCTCCCCGATCAGCGCGCCGGCATTGGCGTTGGAGACCTGGAAGTTGGCGAAGACGAACGAGACGGCGCCGAGGAAAAGCCCCTCGAGAACCGCGTAGCTGAGCACGATCGCCGGGCTGTCCTGCTTGCGCCCGAAGGTGGCGATCAGCACCAGCCCGAGGCCACCCAGCGCTCCGATCAGGGTCAGCGGCATCGCCAAGGCTAGGTTCGTGGCCACCATGAAGTAGGACACGATCGCGGCGCCGATCAGCACGGCCAGCGTGATGCCGGTCTTGGTGACGACGTCGTCGATGGTCAGCGGCCGGGACGCCCTGGTGTCCTGGTAGGGAGCCACGTAGGGGTCGGCCTGGTAATAGCCCTGGGCCGCGCCAGTGCCGAATTGCGCGTATCCCCCGCTCTGCCTGGGCAGCGAACGAAATACCGGGTTACTTGTCTCCCGCACCGTCGGATCCTCTCTAATGGCTATGGGTTCGAGCTGTGCGAACACCTGCTCAACGACCAGCGGGTCGCCCTAGTTCCCAACGGACCTGCTGTTTTCTCGGTGTTTTGAGGCTATTTAACGGGCTCTGCTGTTGTCGTCCGGTCAAACATAAACCTTACCCGCGGGGATCGCTGCGGTCGTGACGATCTAGATTGCTGGTCGAGACCGGGCGGCGATTGGGAGGACGAGGGCGTTGACCGTGGCAGCTGTCGAATCCGATGAGGTCCTGACCCGGGTCGAAGGCGGCGTCGGGTTGATCACGCTCAACCGGCCCAAGGCGATCAACTCGCTGAATCAGACGATGGTGGACGCGTTGAGGGCGGTGCTCACCCGTTGGGAAAGCGACGACGCGGTGCGGGCAGTCGTGCTGTCCGGGGCGGGCGAACGCGGATTGTGCGCCGGCGGCGACGTCGTGGCCGTCTACGAAAGCGCGCGCAAGGATGGCGTCGAGGTCCGGAAGTTCTGGCGCGACGAGTATCTGCTCGACGGTCAGATCGGGCGCTTCGCCAAGCCGTACGTGTCGTTGATGGACGGCATCGTGATGGGCGGCGGCGTGGGGGTCAGCGCGCACGGCAGCATCCGCGTGGTAACCGAAACCTCAAAGGTGGCAATGCCGGAGGTGGGCATCGGGTTCGTTCCCGACGTCGGCGGGGCGTTTCTGTTGTCCCGGGCGCCGGGTGCGCTGGGGCTGCACGCCGCGCTGACCGGGGCGCCGTTCTCCGGGGCCGACGCCGTCGCCATGGGATTCGCCGACCACTACGTCCCGCACGACGAACTGGACGCGTTCGCCAAGGCGATCGTCGAGGACGGCATCGAGGGCGCGCTGGCCGCGCATGCCGTCGAACCACCACCGAGCAAGCTTGTCGCCCAACGCGATTGGATCGACCCGTGTTTCGCGGGCGACACGGTGGAAGAAATCCTTGCGGCCCTGCGCAGCCATGGCGGCCCGGCGAACGATGCCGCAGACCTGATCGCCACCCGCTCCCCCATCGCCGTGTCCGTGGCGCTGCAGGCGGTGCGTCGCGCCGCCAAAATGCAAACCCTGGAAGAGGTTCTGGTCCAGGACTATCGAGTGTCGAGCGCCGCGGCCCGCTCCCACGACCTGGTGGAGGGCATCCGTGCGCAGATCATCGACAAGGATCGCAATCCCAAATGGTCCCCGGCGACGCTGGCCGAGATCACCGCGGCCGACGTGGAGGCGTATTTCGCGCCGGTCGACGACGACTTGAAATTCTAGAAAGGCGGTTGGCGTGACAGAGAACTACGAGACCATCCTCGTCGAGCGCGATGCGCGCGTCGGGATCATCACACTGAACCGGCCGCAGGCGCTGAACGCCCTCAACAGCCAGGTAATGGCCGAAGTCACCAGCGCGGCAACCGAATTGGACGAAGATCCCGGAATCGGTGCGATCATCATCACCGGTTCGGCCAAGGCGTTCGCGGCCGGCGCCGACATCAAGGAAATGTCCGCCTTGACCTTCGCCGACGCGTTCGGCGCCGACTTCTTTGCCGGCTGGGGCAAACTCGCCGCGGTCCGCACCCCCACCATCGCCGCGGTCGCCGGACACGCACTGGGCGGTGGCTGCGAGCTCGCGATGATGTGCGACCTGCTGATCGCGGCCGACACGGCGAAGTTCGGCCAGCCGGAGATCAAACTCGGTGTGCTGCCGGGCATGGGCGGTTCGCAGCGGCTGACCCGTGCCATCGGCAAGGCCAAGGCCATGGACCTCATCCTGACCGGGCGCACCATCGATGCCGCCGAAGCCGAACGGAGCGGCCTGGTTTCGCGGGTGGTGCCGGCCGACGACCTGCTGACCGAGGCCAAGGCCGTCGCGACCACCATTTCGCAGATGTCGCGCTCGGCGGCGCGAATGGCCAAGGAAGCCGTCAACCGCGCCTTCGAATCCACGCTGTCCGAGGGACTTCTCTACGAGCGCAGGCTGTTTCATTCGACGTTCGCGACCGAGGATCAGTCGGAGGGGATGGCGGCATTCATCGAGAAGCGACCCCCCAACTTCACCCACCGATAGGACGCTTCGATGAGCGATCCGGGTCCCGCGACGACCGCTCCCGACGACGAAGCGGTGCGCGAAGCCGCGCCGGAAGCCGCTGAGGCACCCCACAAGCACGAGGCGCATCCGCATGAAAAGCCGTGGTGGGTGCGCCACTACACCTTCATGGGCACCGCGGTCGGCCTGGTTTTCATCTGGTTCTCGATGACGCCGTCGCTGCTGCCCCGCGGCGCGGTGTTTCAGGGCCTCGTGAGCGGGTTCTCCGGAGCCATCGGCTACGGGCTGGGGGTCTTCGCCGTCTGGCTGGTCCGTTACATGCGCACCCGGAACTACAGCCCGCCGCCGCCGCGCTGGGCGTGGAAGGTGCTGATCCCGGTCGGGCTGGTCGGCATGGTCGTGATGGCCATCCGCTTCCACGTCTGGCAGGACCGCGTGCGCGACCTGATGGGCGTCGCGCACCTGAAGTGGTACGACTACCCCATCGCCGCGGTGCTGTCGATCGTGGTGCTGTTCACGCTCGTCGAGATCGGCCAGTTCATCCGGTGGCTGATCAGTTTCCTGGTCGGGCTGCTGGACCGGATTGCACCCTTTCGCCTCTCGGTGACCATCGTCGTGGTCGCGCTGGTGGTGCTGAGCATCACCCTGATGAACGGCGTCGTGCTGAAGTTCGCCATGCGGGCCATGAACAACACCTTCGCGGCGGCCAACAACGAGGAGAGCCCCGACACGGCGCCACCCAAAACGCCGCTGCGGTCCGGTGGCCCGCAGTCGCTGGTGTCGTGGGAGTCGCTCGGCCGCGAGGGTCGCGTCTTCATCGAGGGCGGCCCGCGGGTCGACGAGCTGACCACGTTCAACGGATCCCCGGCCATGCAGCCGATTCGCGCCTACGCCGGGCTGAACTCCGCGGACGGCATCACCGCGACCGCCGAACTCGCGGCGCGCGAGCTGCAGCGCACCGGCGGGCTGCAGCGCGCCGTCGTCGCGGTCGCGACGACCACCGGCACCGGCTGGATCAACGAGGCGGAGGCCTCGACGCTGGAGTACATGTACAACGGCAACACCGCGATCGTCAGCATGCAGTACTCGTTCCTGCCGAGTTGGCTTTCGTTCCTGGTGGACAAGGAAAACGCCCGACACGCCGGCCAGGCGCTGTTCGAGGCCGTCGACCGGCTGATCCGCCAGATGCCGGAAGGGCAGCGGCCCAAGCTCGTCGTGTTCGGCGAAAGCCTGGGATCGTTCGGGGGCGAGGCGCCGTTCATGAGCCTCAACAACGTGCTGGCTCGCACCGATGGCGCGCTGTTCAGCGGGCCGACGTTCAACAACACCATCTGGACGGACCTGACCTCGACGCGCGACGCCGGCTCCCCGCAGTGGCTGCCGATCTACAACGACGGCAAGAATGTCCGATTCGTCGCTCGCGCAAGCGATCTCGGGCGTCCGGACGCCGCGTGGGACCACCCGCGGGTGGTCTATCTGCAGCACGCCTCCGATCCGATCGCCTGGTGGACCCCCGATCTTCTGTTCGCCAAGCCCGACTGGCTGCGCGAGAAACGCGGCTACGACGTGCTGCCCGAGACCTACTGGATCCCGGTCGTCACGTTCCTGCAAGTCTCGGCGGACATGGCGGTCGCGGTCGACGTGCCGGACGGGCACGGGCACCACTACGTCGCCGACGTGGCCAACGGTTGGGACGCGGTGCTGTCGCCGCCCGGCTGGACGCCGGAGAAGACCGACAAACTCCGGCCGCTGCTGCACTCCAACGGCTAGCGGCGATCGCAAGCACGCGTTGGGGGCACCTCCCGCTTGCGGGGGACCGGGCGCGGCGGGTCGCCGCCATCGGCTAGCGGCGATCGCAAGCGCGGCGTAGCCGGGCGCGGCGGGTCGCCGCCATCGGCTAAAGCCAGCGTCGAAGGGTTCTGCCAGCGTTCGCCAGCGTGTCGGGGCCCGAATTACCGAGCAGCTGGTCCAGCACCCCGGAACCGGCCAGCGCGTGGTAGCCGCCGATGACGTCGGTGGCCCGGAGCAGGCCGATGTCCAGCAGCGCGGCCGCCGCCAGGCTGGACGTGTAGCCCTCGGAGCACACGATCACCCACTCGACGTCGTCGTCGACGGCCTCCGGCAGCCGGGCGTCGCTGGTCGGGTCGCAGCGCCACTCCAGGACGTTGCGCTCGACCACCAGCGCGCCCGGTATCTCGCCCTCGCGGAATCGCTGGGCCTGCGGCCGGATGTCGACCAGCACGGCCCCGCGCCGCAGCGCCTCGGGCACCTCGACGGCGCGAAGGCGGCGAAACCGGCGCCGGGCCGATCTCAGGACGACGTCGATGCGGCTCATCAGGATCCCTCCGGTTGATCGGTCAGTTCGGTGCGCTGGCGGCGCAGCCGGTTGCGCTCGGAGACTTCGTAATACGACATCGCCGTCAGCGGCGGCGAGTAGGCGTGCACACTCAGCGTCGGCTGCACCTTGAACGTGGCCACCGGCTCCGGGACTGGCCTGGGCGCCCACACCACGTCGTGCACCCAGCCCAGCGGGAAGCCGGCCTGATCACCCGCGTCGAGCCGGCGTCGGCGCAAACCCCTCCCGTCCCAACGGAATTCGTTGAGCGATCCGGACACCACGGTCAGCGCGCCCAGCGACCCGCCGTGGTCGTGCAGCTCGGTGGGATGACCGGGGACCCAGCTGATCAGCCAGACGTCCAGCTCGTCGTCGCCGTGGATGCGGGTGAACCAGCGCTTGGACTCCGGTATCCCGCCCTTGGGCAGCAGGTGGTCGCAGCGCCCGCTGAGGACCTGGTCGGCGGCTTGGTCGGTGGCATGCAGCAGGTCGGGCACCCGCAGCCGGGTGGGTCCCGAGGACGGCGACGAGACGGTCAGGGGGCGAAGCGCACCGGAGGCGACAGCACGCGTCGCAACGGGAACAGACATTGGGGAGCTCCAGGGTGAACGGATCGGGCAAGCGGCGGCGGGTCAGGGCCGACAACACTCGCAAAATCCGAAGCGCTCCATCACGGCAGCCAGTGTTGCATAGATTGGGACGATGCGTTGGTGCGGTCGTTCCGCAGGGCAACGGGGCGCGGTGCTCGTCGCGGCATTGTTGGTGGCGGTCACGGGCTGCTCGCAGGGCGCACCCAACGGCGGGGTCGCCGTCCCGTCGGCACGGCCGTCGGGCATCCCGGGCGGCCCCGCGTCGCCGCCGCCCGGCGCGGTCGGCCTCTCGCCGGGCGGGGTGACGACCAGGGTGGATGTGCCCGCGGATTCGACCGAGGAGGAGTATTTCCAGGCCTGCCACGCCGCGAAGGTCTGGATGGAGGCCCAGCCTAAGACGGATGGGTCGCTGTTCGAGCCCTATTTGCGGATGGTCCAGGCGTCGCAATCGGGCACGCCCGGCACCTGGAACGCCCGGTGGGCAGACCTGACACCGGCCCGGCAGGCGGCCGTGATCACCGCCGCCCGCGCGGCCGCCAACGACGAATGCGGGTAGCGTTCCGCGCCCCGCGCCAATTGTGATCATGGGTACAAAAACTGCCTCCCCCGCCGCCGAAGGGGGCTTCGGCCGAGCAAAATGAACGCATGCCCGGCGGACGTGGCGGAACGGTGGCGCGTCGATCTTCGCCGACCCGGGTGGCGCTGGCGCTGGGCAGCGGCGGGGCCCGCGGTTACGCCCACATCGGGGTGATCGAGTCGCTGTCAGCGCGTGGTTACGACATCGTCGGCATCACCGGGTCGTCGATGGGTGCCATCATCGGCGGTCTGCAGGCGGCGGGACGCCTCGACGAGTTCGCCGAGTGGGCGAAGTCGTTGACGCAGCGCACCATCCTGCGGCTGCTGGACCCGTCCATCAGCGCGGCGGGGGTGTTGCGGGCCGAGAAGATTCTGGACGCGGTGCGCGACATCCTCGGCCCGGTCGCCATCGAGCAACTGCCGATTCCCTACACAGCGGTGGCTACGGACCTGCTGGCCGGCAAGTCGGTGTGGTTTCAGCGCGGCCCGCTCGACGAGGCGATCCGGGCGTCCATCGCGATTCCGGGCGTGATCGCCCCGCACGAAGTGGGCGGACGCCTGCTCGCCGACGGCGGCATCCTGGACCCGCTGCCGATGGCCCCGTTGGCCGCGGTCAACGCCGACCTGACGATCGCTGTGGGCGTCAGCGGCAGCGAGGTGATCGCGAAACGAGAGCCGGAGCCGGGCGCCACCGCGGAATGGTTGAACCGCATGGTGCGCAGCACGTCCGCGCTGCTCGACACGACGGCCGTTAGGTCACTGCTCGACCGGCCGACCGCGCGCGCCGTGTTGAGCCGATTCGGCGCGGACACCTGGACGGATGAATGGGACGAGGAATCGCCGTCGGGCGCGGGCGAACTCGACGAGACGAGCGTCGTTCCGAAACTCGGCAGCTTTGAGGTGGTGTACCGCGCGTTCGATATCGCGCAGTCGGCGCTGACACGCCATACGCTGTCGGCCTATCCGCCCGACCTGCTGATCGAGGTGCCGCGTTCGACCTGCCGCAGCCTGGATTTTCACCGTGCGGTGGAGGTGATCGCGGCGGGACGCGCCGAGGCCGATCGGGCCCTGGACGCCTTCGAAACCGATCCGGAACAGTCGAGCCCGCCCGCGCTCGAGGGTTGATCAGGCGCCCAGGAACCGCGCCACGGCCCGAGCCTCGCGGCGGCCTTGTTCGCGCCCGGCCACCGCGGAGTCGATGCGGCAGCGCGGGTCCAGGGGGTTGGGCCCGAACGCGGCCAGCGAGTCGTCGTCGGCGAACACCGCGTGGGTTGCGCCGGCGAACGCGGCGATCTCGGCGGCGGGCCCGGCGCCGAACGGCGCCGGCGCGTCGGGCCCCGAGGGCACCAGCACCACGGCCGCGTCGCAATCGCCGGCCACGCCGAGGTTGACCGAGCTGCCGACGCCGCCGTCCATGTAGCGCCGGTCGCCGATCGTCACCGGCGGCCAGGCCCCCGGCACCGCGCAACTGGCCGCCACCGCGTCCACCAGCCCGACGCCGGAGTCGCGGTCGAAGACCACCAATTCGCCGGTGGCGGTGTCGATTGCGGTGATCCGCAACGCGCGGTCCGGCCAGTCGTGTGACGGCAGGCGCTGGGCGATTACCTGGCGCCGGACGGGTTCCGGGACGGTCTGGGTGGCCAACGCCACGGCCCCGATCCGCCGCATCTGCTGTTGGGTCCTGTCCAGCGCGTTGTCGTAGGGCTGGCCCAAGGCTGTCAAAAAGACCTCGGTGATGTCGTCGATGTCGACGCCGGAATCGATCTCGGCCGACGACTCGGCGACCTGCCGGTCGAACAGCGCCTCGATCGGGCAGCCGCTGCCGATTTGGGCGGCGACCGCGGAACCCGCCGAGGTCCCCACCAGCACCTCCGAATCCAGCAGGAGCCGGGCGGCCGCCGGGGACTCGTCGGCAATGCCGCGCAGAACCCCTGTCTCCCAAGCGATTCCGGCTATCCCGCCGCCGGCCAGCACGAGCGCGCGTCTGGTTGTCACGCGGATATACCGGTGTGCTGCGCGCGCCGAACTGACTCGCTGAGATCCTCGCGACGGAGCTGACGGCTCGGCGGGTCGGGCAGCACCAACTCTGTGGTGACGCGCAACCCGGCGTCGACGTGGACGAGCTCGCCAGGTGCGATCAGGCTCCAGCGTGGGTCCTCGTCCATCCGCTCGGTGGCGAACACCACCGAGGACTGGTTGCACAGCGGCTCGGACCATGCACGAATTCGGTTGGTGTGCATGTCGAAATTGGGCGCACCATCCAGTCGCCGGTCCAAGAGATAAAGCTCGTGCGCATCGGGGTAGCGCAGCGCCCACATGTCGGTGGCCGTGCTCAGCAGGAGGTTGACCGCGTAGATCGGCGCATTCGCCGCGAGCCACCGCACGGCGTCGACGAGGCCCGCCGTCTCGTCCCCGCCGTGGGCGCGGATCGAGCCGGTGATCAAGGCGAACACCCGCTCGGAATCGGTCTCGCCCAGCACCAGGCCGTCGGTGCCGAGCTCGCGCAGCCGTTCGTCGATGCCGTCCAGCCCCTCGACCACGCCGTTGTGCGCGAAGATCCGGCCGTCCTGCAGGAATGGGTGGGTGTTGCGGACGTCGAGCGAACCCGTCGTCGCGTAGCGGACGTGGGCGACGAAGGTGGTGCCGGTCAATTCGTGCGCTTCGGTGGCGAATTCGCTGTCCTGCCAGGCCGCGATCGGCTCCTTGTGCAGCTGCGCCCGACCGTGCGCGTCAAATACACCGACGCCGGTGCCGTCCGGGTTCTTGCGGCTCTGCGCGGACAGGCTGTCCGGAGCGTTCAGCAACCAGAAGGTCGCGGTGCAAACGTCCGTCCCGGCGTGCAAGCCAAAAAGTCGGCACATGGTGTCGACCGTACCGAAAGGCCCGCAACGGCCCGGCGGGGTCAGCCCGTCAGCATCGCCGAGAGGTCCCGCAGCGCCTGTCGCGCGTAGCCCTTCCAGCTGCGGCCGAACAGCGGCAAGCCCCAGGATGTCAGCGGCGACCTGGCGTAGATGTCCCAGCGCCAGGTGATCACCGTCCCGCCCGCCGCCGGGACGAAGATCCATTCGCCCACAACATGATCGACCAGCAGCGCCATGGGACCCCGGATCTTGGTCAACCGGTACCCGAACGACCGGGGCGCGTCCACGCTGGTCAGCTCCTCGCGCATGCTGGCGCCGCCGGCCAGGTGCACGACGCGGGTCTGGCCCGCGGCGTCCCATGCGCCGGTCTGCTCGCGCACCTCCCGGACGGGCGGAATCGGGCCGTGCCGGCGCTTGAAAAGCTCGGGAAGCGGTGCGGGCAGCGTGCGCTGGAAGGCCTCCTCGGCAGGGACGGGAACGATGAGGGATTCGCCGACGACGAGTGATTGTGGCACTGGCATAAGGCCTTTCCTTCAGCGCGCCAACCCTGGCGCGGCCCGGCCGGTGATCAGGGGCAGGTCGAAAAAGCTTTGTATCCCCGCCGGGGCAGCACAGGTGGCGGGGACCGCATTGACGCAGTGCGCGGCCGTCGCGACGATCCCCGGATTGCTCGCCAACCCCTCCTGCACGCTTTCGGGCTGCCAGCCCTTGACCGTCACGAAGGTGTCCGGGTTGCCCCGCACCTCGATCTCGTAGCGTTCCCCGCCGGTCCCGAAAGACCAAGGCGGGTCGAGGTTTTCCGATCCTATCAGCCAGTTCACGGTGATCCGCACCACCACGGTGTCACCCACCAGCGCCTCCCAGTGGAAGCGGCGTCCGGCGACCTGGCCGGGTTCGATCGGCCCGATCGGCGAGTCGATCGGCGCGGTCGCCACGGCCACCTCCTGCGACGACCGGATCTGCGGATCGGCGGCGAAGCCCAATTGGTCGACACACAGCCGGACCGACTGGAAAAAGCCGCCGTCGAGCAGCTTTTGCATGGGCCCGGTCAACGCGCTGTCCGGCGTCCCGCCGAAGCCCATCACGTGGCGCAGCACGTCCGGCGCGCCGTAGGTGCGAAGGTCGGAAAACTCCTCGGCGCGAACGAAGGTCACGCCCGTGGACATCGCCGAGAGCAGCAGCGGGAACAGCTCGGTGGCCGCACCGGGCCCGATGCCGGCGCCGTGCAGCGTCGCGTTGCCGGCCTGGGCCGCGACTTCCAGTGGGGCGCCTTCCTTTTCGGTCGGGTAGAACCATCCCAGCGGCGTGACCACGTTCTTGCCGGAGCGCAGCAGGGCGGCGACTTCCTCGACACTGGGCAGCAGCGGCGCGTAGATGACCGCGTCGGCGGGCTGCGCGAGCACCTCGTCGACGCTGTTGGTCGCCGTCACGCCCAACGGCGAGGTGCCGATGATGCCCCCGACGTCCCTGCCGGCCTTGGACTGCGAATGTACCCAGCAGCCAACGAGTTCGAGGTCAGGATGTTCCAGCACGCCCTTTATCGCCGCCGTTCCGACCGACCCGGTCGCCCACTGAATGACCCGCAGGCTCATCAAGACACCTCACCTTCCTCGCGAGCAGACGCAAAATCGCGTAATTTCGCGCCGAAAGATGCGACTTTGCGTCTGCTCGCGCAACTACTCGAGCCTCAGTCGCGCGACTCGACCACCCAGTAGCCATGCTCGGCGTATCGCGCCCGGATGGCCTTCTTGTCGTACTTGCCGACGCTGGTGCGGGGAATGTCCTCGACGAACGTCCACCGCTCGGGCAGCCACCACCGGGCGACCTTGTCCGCGAGGAACTTTCGCAGCTCCTCGGCGCTCACCGACGAGTGCTTGGCCACCACGACCGCCATCGGCCGTTCCTGCCATCGTTCGTCGGGGACCCCGACGACCGCGGCCTCGAGCACCTGCGGGTGCGCAATCAGGCAGTTCTCCAGCTCGACCGACGAGATCCATTCGCCGCCGGACTTGATGACGTCTTTGGCCCGGTCGGTCAGCGTGACGAAGCCCCGCTCGTCGATGCGGCCCACGTCGCCGGTGCGCAACCAGCCGGAGTCGAACTTGGAGTCGTCGTGGCCCAGGTAATAGGAACCGGTGATCCACGGGCCGCGGACCTCCACCTCGCCGACGGCGGTGCCGTCGTTGGGCAGCACCGCGCCGTCGTCGTCGACGATGCGCATCTCCACCCCGCACACCGGTTGGCCCTGCGTCGCGCGGAACGCCCAGTGCTGGTCCTCGGGGGTCCCCGGCGGCGGCCAGGCCATGGTGGCCATCGGGGACGTTTCGGTCATGCCCCACAGCTGGCGGATCTGAACGCCGTGCTTCTCCTCGAACGTGCGCATCAGCGACACCGGAACGGCCGAGCCGCCGCAGACCACCAGGCGCAGCGAAGACATGTCGTGTTCGGGTTCGTCCTCCAGCCGGTGCAGGACGTCGTTCCAGATGGTCGGCACGGCGCCGGCGACGGTGGGCCGCTGGGTTTCCACCATGCCTATCAGCGAGCGGGCGTCGAGGTGGCAATCGGGCAGCACCAGGTCGGCGCCCGCCATCAGCGCCGAGTAGGGCAGCCCCCAGGCGTTCGCGTGAAACATCGGCACGATCGGCAGCACGCTGTCGACCGCCCCGACGCCGATGCCGTTGGTGGTACACCCGCCCATCGCGTGCAGGAAGCTCGAACGATGGCTGTAGACAACGCCTTTCGGGTTGCCGGTGGTGCCGCTGGTGTAGCACATGGCGGCCGCGGACCGCTCGTCGATCTCGGGCCAGTCGAAGTCGGGGGATTCCGCGCCGATCACTTCCGCGTAGGACAGCACGGTCTTGCCGGATGCCTCCAGCGCGGCCGTGTCACCGTCGCCGACCACGATCACCGCCTGCACGGTCTTGAGTTCGGGGAGAACCGGCGCGAACAGCTTGACCAGTGACGCGTCGACCAGCACGACGTGGTCCTCGGCCTCGTTCGCCACGAAGGCGATCTGCTCGGGAAACAGGCGGATGTTGAGGGTGTGCAGGACGGCGCCCATCGACGGCACCGCGAGGTAGGTCGCCAGGTGCTCGGCGTTGTTCCACATGAACGTCGCCACGCGCTGGTCCCCGGTCACGCCGAGGCGGCGCAGCGCGTTCGCCAGGCGGCCGGCCTGGTGGCCCAGCTCGCGGTAGGTGGTTCGCCGGTAGCCGTCCCCCGTTGCGGTGGTGACCGTGCGTTGCCCGTGGATACCGCAGCCGTGCCGCATGATCGCGGCGATCGTCAGCGGATAGTCCTGCATCGTGCTGTCCATCGCTGTACCGCCTTACCCTCGACGCGGCACCGCCTCGTGTGCGGTCGGGCGAATGCTATCGCCGCACACCGCTAGGAGAAAACGGGTTCCCCTGACAACGCTCGTTTGCGGGCCTGTTTGCCGGCCCGTTTGCCAGGCGCTACTACGCGAGGGCCGGTTCGGCCGGCAGCAGCTCGACTGCCCACTCGGCCGCCGTTTCGCTGTCGGACCCGGAGCCTGCCGCGGTCCCGACCACGGTGACCGTGCCGGAGTAGTCGGCGATGTAGAGGAACCTTGCGTCGGCGCTTTCGACCACGCACGACGGCTCGGTGGCCACCCGGATGGTGCCGACGACGTCGTGCGTGTGGATGGAGAGCACGGTGACGCCGTCCTCGCTGACCAGGTAGGCGCGATCGCCGTCGCGGCTGAGCGTCAGGCGGGTGAGGATGCCGGAGATCTCGCTGATCTTGCTGGTGCCGATGATCTTGGCGGTGCGGGTGTCGACGGAGTCGATCACCGCCCCCAATTCAGGGGCGCAACTGGCCACGTAGGCGGTCGCACCGTCGGGGCTGAGGGCGAGGTCGCGGATGGGCAGGCCGATCTCGACGGTGTTCAGCACGCGGGAGGGGGCCGGCGCGTGCGCGTCGACGACGACGAGCTGTCCCCCGCCGGGGCCGTTCGTCGCCACGTAGACGCGGCTCCCGTCCGCGCTGGACCGCACGCATTCCGTGGTGGTCCCGGGGCGGCCCGGCAGGACGATCTCCTCAGCGTCGCCGGTCCGGGTATCCAGGACCACGACGTCGGGACCGGCGGCGCCGTTGCGGCTGGCGTAGACGTAGTCGCCATCCGCGCTGGCCGTCAGGTCGCTGACGCTGAACGCCAGCGGATGGGTCGAGATGACCGTGCCGGACTGCAGATCGATGACCGCGATCGAGTCATAGGCCGGTGTCGCGCTGCTGACGTAGGCGCGGTTGGTGTCGCGGCGGCCGACGGCGAGCGCGAAGGGCTCGGGCAGGCCGGCAACGGTCTGCACGACGCGGCAGGCGTGGGCGTCGATGACCGAGACGCTGTCGTAGCCGTAGTTGGCCACCATCAGTCGGCCGCCCTCCGGGCTGGCGACGATCCCGCTGATCGGACCCTGGTCGAGGGCGATCCGCGTGACAATCGGAAATCCCGGTGCCGTGGCCAATTCGATGGACTGGACCTCGCCGTTGTGCCTCCGGTGGTTAACGCCGCGCATGCTGGCACCGCCTTCGCTCGTCGTACGTCCGCGGACATCCACAGCTATCAAGCCTCGCCGTGTACGCCTGCGGCCCTGGATACGCCGCGTTACAGCACCCAGAGATGATTGCTTCTAACAAATTTTACTGACGAATTCAGACGCAAAAATATTTCTCCGCGAGGGCTGTGATCCGCGTCACTTCAATAACAGGATTGCGCCGCGGCCCGAGCCCAAACAATTAAGCGTGGAAAATCCGACGGCGAAGCGAACCCTCCTTGATACACAGGCCCTTTCGGCCGGGTAGTTAACCGTAGACCCGAGTGGACAGCCGTCCATAAATAAGGGAATTCTTAAAATCGATGAATCAAGGAGGTAAATGTCACACTTTTCTCGCTTGAGCGCGTCACTGGCCCAAAGTAATTCATCCACGACGCCCTTGCGTTCCCCAATGGAACCCGGCCCTTCCGGCGTTGCCGCGGTGGTCCGCGGTGGTCTGCGCTGCGCCGACTGAACCACCGAGCCGCCGGCAACGTCTACCGCAAAGACCCGGAATCAACCGGAAGGGCTTGCCACGATGACGCTCGACATAGGTTCCACGCCGTCAGTACGCAACCGCCCGCAGGACATCCGCCGCGAACGCCGGTTGATGCGCGTCTTCCAGAACCCGATCCTCGGCCCCCTGTTGCGCCGCTTCGGCGGCCCGGAGGACATCGTTCGGATGGGCATGTCCTTCTGGTCCTCACGACTGATCCTTTCGGCGGTCGAATCGGGCGTTTTCACCGAGTTAGCCAACGGGCCGGCCTCCGAGCAGGAACTGGCCGACGCCCTCGGCTGGCACCCGCGCGCCGCAGTTACGGCGCTGGACGCCCTGGTCGCCGCCGGATTGCTGCGACGCGATCGAGCGGGCCGGTACGCCAACACGATTCGCAGCGCGATGTTCCTCGACCGGACCAAGCCGAGCTATGTCGGTGGGCTGATGGAGTTGTCGAGCAAGCGTCTCTACGGCCTTTGGTCGAGCCTGGACGATCTCCTGCGCACCGGCCGCCCCGGCGCCGAGGAGGAACGCGGCGATAACGAGTTCTTCTCCATGCTTTATCGTGATCCGTTGGCACTCAAGGGCTTTCTGGCCGGGATGACGGGCATCTCGACCGGGGAGGCGACGCTGCTGGCCGCTCGGTTTCCATGGCAGCGCTTTCGCACGTTCTGTGACATCGGTTGCGCCCAAGGCGCTTTTCCGGTGCGGGTCGCGCTGACCCACCGTCACCTGCGCGGCACGGGTTTCGACTTTCCCGCCGTGCGACCGATATTCGAAGAATATGTCCAGTCGTTCGGCCTGGACCGCCGATTGGGCTTCGCCGAAGGCGACTTCCTCGAAAATCCGCTGCCTCGCGCCGACGTGATTTCGTTCGGTCACGTGTTCCACGGGCGAAACCACGAGATCCGTCAGCAACTGGTGGCGAAGGCCTACGCGGCCACTCCCCCCGGCGGCGCAATCATCGTGTACGACGCGATGATTCAGTCCGGGCGGCGCAAGAACCGCGGCAACAATTACCTGAGCCTGCTGTCCAGCCTCAACATCATGATGGAGTCGCGCGAGGGCTACGAAGCCTCCACCGCCGCCTGTGCGGAAATGCTTCGCGCGGGCGGCTTCACCCGGATCAAGGTGCGACACCTGGTGGGTCCGACCTCGGCGGTGTTCGGCTACAAGCCGGGCCGGTTGCCGGAGGCTGCCTGACGCACCGCTCAGAGCGCGTCGTGGTCGCGCTCGCCGGTCCGGATGCGGATCACCTTCTCCACCGGTGAAACCCACACCTTGCCGTCACCGATCTTGCCGGTGCGCGCGGCGCCGATGATCGCGTCGACGACGCGGTCGGCGAACGCCTCGTCGACGAGTACCTCGACGCGGACCTTGGGCACGAACTCGACCGCGTACTCGGCCCCGCGGTACACCTCCGTGTGCCCCCGCTGCCTGCCGTACCCCTGGACCTCGGTGACGGTCAGACCCAAAATCCCGACGGCCTCAACGGCGTGCCTGACGTCATCGAGCGTGAACGGTTTGACGATCGCGGTGACCAGCTTCATGGCGTTATCACCACCTCATTCGTCGGCGGTTTCGGCTGGCGCCGACTGGGCCCGCGTTGCCGCCACCGGCTCGACCCGCCGGCCCGTCACGAGCCCCTCGTCGGGGTAGGCCTCCTCGTCGTGCACGCCGACGTCGCCGGTTTCCAGGACCTCGTCGGGCATGCGCAGCTTCATGAAGAGGCCAAGGACCCGCAGGATGACGAACGTGACGAGCGCGTCCCAGACGATGATCGTGGCCGCGGCGCCCAACTGGATCAGGATCTGTTTGGGATGGTGGCCGTACAGCCAACCGGCGAAGGTCACGTCGGTCCCGGTGCTGCCGCCCAGGTACACAACGACCTTCGGGTCGGCGAGGACCCCGACGAGCAGCCCGCCCGCCAAGCCCGCCATGCCGTGGGTGTGAACCACACCGAGGGCGTCGTCGACCTTCTTGAACGGCCTGGTCCGACCGAGCCAGTTCCACGACATCCAGACCAGGGAAGAGGCAACTACGCCGATGATCATCGCGCCGAAGCTGTTGACGTAGCCGGCCGCCGGGGTGATGGCGACCAGCCCGGTGATCATGCCGTTGACCGCACCCAGGAAGGTAGGCTTGCGCGCCTTGCTGGCGAAGATGTCCCAGATCACCCAGGTGAGCAGCGCGACGGCAGTGGTGAGGTTGGTGTTGATCACCGCCAGGGAGGCGTCGGCACCGGCGAAATACGGGTCACCGCCGTTGAACCCGTTCCAACCCAGCCACAGGATGCCGGCGCCGACCGCGGCCATCGGAAGGTTGTTGGGCACCGCGCGTTCCCGGTCGCGCGCGAGCCGGGGTCCGATCACGGCTGCGGCGACGAATCCGCTGGTTCCGGCGGCCAGGTGGATCACGTACCCACCGCTGAAGTCCAACGCGCCGGCCTGTCCCCACCAGCCGCCACCCCACACCAGGAACGCGTTGACCGAGTAGGCGAACGTCGACCACAGCGGCACGAAGATCAGCCACACCTTGAAGTTCATCCGGCCGACCACGCTGCCGAGGAACAGCAGCGGAGTGATGGCGGCGAACACGAACTGGAAGTACGCCAGCGTGGTCTCCGAGAAGCGGAACTTCGGCATGGTGCCGTCCAACAGCGGGATGACGGCCTGTCCCTGGTTGTCGGTGCCCAGGATGGTGTGCGGAATCCCGACCGCGGCCCTCAGGATGCCGGGGCCGAGCTTGAGCGGCTCACCGAACCCCATCTTGAAGCCCCAGAGCACCCACACGACCAGCACCAGCGAGAATCCGGTGAAGGCCATCAGCATGGTGTTGACGGCCCACTTCTTCTGCACGATGCCGCCGTAGAGCACGGCGATGCCTGGGATGCTCATCAGGCCGACCAGAGTCGCGGCCACCAATTGCCAGGCGTTGTCTCCGGGATTCAGCCAGTCAGGATAAGGCAACATGGTTCAGACACACCTCAATTCGAGCCAGCGGGCTATAAAGCAGCTGCGGTGCGAAGTGACGCCGTAGACGGGTGAAGCCTTTGCCCGGAATGTTTCGGGCGTGTGTTCAATTGTTTAAATCCTGATTTCAAGTGCCCTTGCCATCGCGGCCCCTTGCGCCATCGGCCGCGCGGGATGTTAGCTGGCCATTGCACTACGACCGGCATGGCGGGGCAAGTGTCGCGCGCGGGAATCCCCTTGAGCGCCAAGCAATTTCACATGAGTGCAATAGGCCGTCGAGTGACGCCCTGCTGAACCAATTGTGCCGCAACATCGTCGGAGTTATATAGGCCAGTTCGTTCAGGCCCATCAAGGGCCGCATGCTGGACGTCGGTGGACAGGATAGCTATGCAACGGGATTCGCGGCGCAGCGGTGCGGCGGGCGCGCTAAAGCTCGTCAGGACCGAAACATTGGAGCACGGCGTCGCCGTCGTCGGCGCAGGCGCCGCGGGGGTCTCGATGGCGCTCAGCCTGCGCGACCGTGGCGTGCGTCCACTGCTGATCGACCGCGCCGATGCGGTAGCCTCGTCCTGGCGGGGGCGCTACGACAGGCTGAAACTCAATACCTGCAAGCAGTTTTCGCATCTGCCCGGCCGGCCATATCCGAAGGGCACGCCGGTCTTTCCGACCCGCGATCAGGTCGTCGATCACCTCGAAAGGCACGCCCGCGACGACGGGATCGAGTTGCGGCTGGGCACGGAGGTCTGCCGGATCGACCGCGACGGTGACGGCTGGTTGTTGCGGAGCACATCGGGCGACATCGCCTGCCGCCAGGTGGTCATGGCGACCGGATACGAGCACACGCCACTGACGCCTACCTGGCCCGGCCTCGACGGCTTCGAGGGCCGCGTGCTGCATTCGTCGGCATACCGCAACCCCGCTCCCTACCGCGACGAGCGCGTTCTGGTGGTCGGGGCGGGTTCATCGGCGCTGGAGATCGTTCATGACGTGGCCACCGGTGGGGCGCGGGAGGCGTGGCTGGCCGTGCGTACGGCACCGAACATCATGCTGCGCTCGTTGCCGGGCGGGCTGCCCTCGGACCTGATCGCGACGCCGCTTTTCCGCGCGCCCGTTCGGCTCGCCGATGCGTTGGCTGCGCTGGGACGCCGGTTGAGCATTCCAGACCTCGCCGCTTACGGACTGCCGACACCCACCGAGGGCGTGTTCGCCCGCGGGATCAGGCTGGGCCGCGCACCCGCGATCGTCGACAGGGACGTGATCGACGCGATCCGCGACGGTTCGTTCGAGGTGGTCCCCACCATCGAGCGATTCGACGGCCGCGGTGTCCGGTTGGTCGACGGGCGCCGCCTGGAACCGGACACGGTCATCTGCGCGACCGGCTACCGGCGCGGGCTGGAACCCGTCGTAGGTCACCTCGGGGTGCTCGACGAGCGCGGCCTGCCCTTGGCCACCGGCGAAATGCCGGCCGCGGCAGGCCTGCGGTTCATCGGTTTCCAATCTCGCCCGGGGCTGCTCGGCTACGTTGCCAAGCAGTCCAGAGGCATCGCCCGACGCATCGCCGCGGAACTCGAAACCGCCGCGCCGTCGCGTCATCCACGATGACTATGGCTAACATATAATATTCGTATTATGGCTGTTTCCAGCACTATTCAACACGTGAGCAAAATGATTTGTTGAACTAATCAATGGGGTGGCTCGTGTCAAGTAGGTATGACGCAATTACAGACAGCGGCGAGGCCGCCCACGCGGACGGATTTGCGGGAGGCGCGCGTACGTCTCTTGCGCGACTGGACGCGGTCGCTGCGCGTCGGACTCGATCCCGAGTCCTACTTTCGTCACTGCGCCGACCGTCGCGACCCGTTTGTGGTGATGTTCCCGGGTCTCGGCCCCGTGCACTTCGTCACGACTGCGCACGACGCTCGCCAACTTTTGACGACGCCGCGCGAGGGCCTGTGCGCGCCGACGCCCAACCCGATCGAGCCGATCGTGGGGCCGGATTCGGTGATCTTGACCTCCGGCGAGCACCATCGCAGGCAGCGCCGCCTGCTGTCGCCGGCGTTTCACGGCGCCCAGATGCGCCGGCGTTCGGACGCGATCGCCCAAGCGGTGCTCGCCGAGGTGGAGTCGTGGCGCCCCGGTGACCGGGTGGCGCTGCATCGCACCACCCAGGCGATCACGCTGCGCATCATCATCGAGACGGTGCTGGGGGTGGACCAGGAGCGCACCGAAGAGTACGCCGGCGTGGTGTCCGCGCTGATGAACGCGAACACCGCGTCGCTGCTGTTGCTGCCAGCCCTGCGCAGAAACTTCGCCGGACTTGGCCCGTGGGCCCGGCTGGTGCGCCTGCGCACCGAATTCCAGAGCATGCTGGCCGGCCAGATGGAGCGTGGCCGCAGCTGTCCCGGTGACGATGCGGTGCTGGGCGACCTGTTGCGCGAAAACGACCACGCGCGATCGGGTCTCGACGACGACGACCTCCACCAGCAGCTGCGGACCATGGTGATCGCCGGCCACGACACCACGGCCGCGGCGCTGGCGTGGGCGCTGTACCACATTCACCGCGACACCGGCATCCGCGCGCGACTCGTCGACGAGCTCGCCGCCGGTCCCGCGCCGCACGACATGCCAAAACTGCCCTATCTGTCCGCGATCCTCAACGAGACGCTGCGGATGCACCCCGCGGTGCCGATCGTGTTGCGCAAGCTCATCGAACCGCAATCCATCGGATCGGTGCGGTATCGCGCTGGCGACATCGTCGGGATCGCGTTGCCCGCCATACATTTCAGCGCCGAACTGTGGGACGACCCCTACCGGTTCGATCCCGATCGGTTTCTCGTCGACAAACCGACACCGCTCGAGTACCTGCCCTTCGGCGGCGGGCACCGGCGCTGCCTGGGGGCGGCCTTCGCGAACTACGAGATGGCCGTCGCGGTGGGCACCATCATGCGCTCGGCGGAGCTGAGCATGCCGCGGCGAGAGCGCCGCAGGCGCCCGCCCCGCTCGGTGCCGCGCGGCATCGCCGTCGTCCCGCGGCGCGACGTGAAGCTCCTGGTCAGCCGAACTGCGTCTGCGGCCGGGGCAACGCGACGCCGTCGACGGTGATGTCGATCTTCTCGTTGTAGAAGGCCACCAGCCCGGCGATTTGGTAGACCGCCGGCAGCGGGTAGTGATACGTCCACGCCAGATCCGGATGCGCGGTATCGCCCACCCGCACCGACCAATAGCCGGACGTCACGCCCTTGTACGGGCAGAGCGTCTGGGTCGGGCTGGGTTCAAGGTGCTCGAACGCGACGTCGGTCGGGTCGATGTAATACCTTGTGGGCAGGCCGGTTTCGAACAGCAGCACCGGGGATCCGGTGTCGGCGAGGGTGATTCCGTCCAGCTCGACGCGGACATGGCGGTGCGAGCGCAGCGCGTCGACCCGCGAATAAGGGTTGCGCGGGTGGCCGTAGATCGGTTCGTCTTCCTCGAACCACCGCAACGGATCCCATTCGAATCGCACGGTGCCCGCCACCGGGCCGTCGCCGTCGTCGAACACCCGCGCCGCCGACGGATGGGTCTGGTCCTTGCCGACCAGCGAGTACAGCCGAGACGGACCGAGTTGCACCTTCTGCGGGTGGTCCTCGTCGCGCAGGAACTCCGTACGGACATCCACCAGCGGCACGTAATACGCTGGGTAATAAGGCAATTCCCACACATAGCGGGCCGCGGTGGTGTCGAAGACCAGGTCGTGGCCGAGATAACCGCGGACCCGGCGCGGCGCGGGCTCGATGCGCCCGCGGGTGGCGGCCATCTGCGGGTAGCCCCGCTCGGGGCTCACGGCTGGTCCTTCGAGGCCAGCCCGGCCGGCGCATTCGCGATCGCTTTGTGGATGGCGTCGGCCAGCGCGAGGGCGCTCTCCTCGGTGAGTTCGAGCGCGACGCGCGCCGCGGGGCCCAGCTCCGGGTTGATCACGTCGATGTTGACCGTGTGGCCGTAGGGCGCGTGGACGGGATGGTCGACGTACACCGTGGCGCGGCTGGCGCCGAACCAGCCGCTCTTTCCCTTGCCGCTGCCGTCGATCCGCACGTGTTCGGTGAGGTATGTGCACATGGGCTGGGACGCCTAGCCTTTCAGGTGGGTGGCGAAGAATTCGTCGATGCGCCGCCAGCCGTCGACGGCCGCCTCCGGCCGGTACGCCGGCCGGTCGACGGAGAAGAACGAATGGCCCGCACCCTCGTAGGAGTGGAACTCGTGCGGCTTGTCGAACTTGGTCAGCTCGGCGTCCAGGGTGGCCACGGCGGGCGGCGCCGGGAACCGGTCGTCGGCCCCGAACAGCCCAAGGAGCGGGCAGCTCAGCTTCGGCGCCAGGTGCAGAATCGGCTGCATGGCCTTGGGCATGCCCTCCGGTAGGTCCTCCACGATGAACGCGCCGTAGCAGTCCACCGCGGCGTCGAACGGCAGCGAGCACGCCGCCAGGTACGCGTGCCGCCCGCCCGAGCAGTGCCCGATGACGCCGAACTTCCCGTTGGCGCCCGGCAAGGATCGCAGGTGCTCGACCGCGCCGGCGACGTCGCCGACCAGACGCTCGTCGGGCACCCCGCCGGCGGCCCGCACCGTCGCGGCGGCGTCGTCGGGCGCGGCGCCCGGCGCCTCGCGCGAATACAGGTTGGGGGCGACGGCGTGATAGCCGCTGACCGCGAGCCGCCGCACGAACTCCTTGGTTTCCCGGTCGTAGCCGGGCATGTGGTGGATCCACACGATGCCGCCGCGCGACCCTTCGGCCAGTGGCGACGCACGGTAGGCCTCGATCTCGTCGCCGCCGTGGCCGGTGATGGTGATGGTTTCCGCACGGATCGCGTCCGGGCTGGGTGCGTTCATCGCAACTCCTCGAGGGGCTGGCTCCGACGGAACCCAACGTAGCCGAGTCGCGCCATGGCAGGGCCGACCCGTCCTGACGACGCGGAATGTCAGGCGTCGCCACCCGACTCCAAGGCCCGCGTAATTGCTGGAAAACGGACAAAGCAAGAGGCAAGATGGTTCCTCAGCGGCGATGCGGAAGGACACGGCATTGACAACGGAAACAAGCGCCGCCGAGGCGGGCAGCGAGCCGGCCCCGCTGCGCGCGGTGGTGGCCGACGACGAAACCCTGCTGCGGGAGGGACTGGCCAGCCTGCTGGACCGCTCCGGATTCAGTGTCGTCGGTCAGGTGGGCAACGCGGTCGAGCTGCTGGCGCTGGTGCGCAACACCACTCCTGACGTGGTGGTGGTGGACATCCGGATGCCGCCCACGCACACGACGGAAGGTCTCGAGGCCGCACGGGTGATCCGCGAGGAACTTCCCGACACCGGGATTCTGGTGCTGTCGGCGCATGTGGATGTGGAGCACGCGATGGAGTTGCTCGCCAGCGGTCGCGGCATCGGCTATCTGCTCAAGAGCCGCGTCACCGATGTCGCCGACTTTGTCGACACCTTGCAGCGGATCGCCAAAGGAGCTTCGGTGGTCGACCCCGCGGTGGTGCAGGAGCTGGTGTCCGGGCGGCGCCGAGACGATCCGCTGTCGGCGTTGTCCCCGCGCGAGTTGGAGGTGCTGGAGCTGATGGCCGAGGGCCGCTCCAACGCCGGCATCGCACGACGGCTCTGGGTGACGGAGGGGACGGTGGAAAAGCACGTCCGCAGCATCCTCACCAAACTCGGGCTGCCGGAAACCGACGACGACCACCGTCGCGTCCGCGCGGTCATCACATTTCTCGACTCACGCTGACGTTACGCCGTTTGCACCAGTTCCCTTGACGCGCCGCGGGCTTGGCCGTGGTGCGACTGACCGAGCATCCCGCGCAGCCGCCGCCGTCCCCGATGCAGCCGGGACACAACGGTGCCGACCGGTGCGTTCATCATCGCGGCGATCTCCTTGCATGGCATGCCCTGTACATCCGCGTAGTACACCGTGGCGCGGAACTGCTCGGGAAGGGCACGCATCGCGGCGATGACGTCCTGATCGCCGAAGCGCTTGAGGGCCTGATCTTCCGCCGAGGGCAGACCCGTGCCCGAGTGTGCGGCGCTCGTCAGGTAGTGGATATCCGTGATTCCCTCAGGCGGATGCTGTACCGGCCGGCGTTGCGCCTTGCGGCAGTTGCTGATGTGGGTGTTGGCCAGGATGCGATACAGCCAGGCCGAGATGTTGCTCTCCGGCCGGAAGGAGTCAAAGGCCGCGAAGGCCTTCGCCATCGTGTCCTGGACGAGATCCTCCGCGTCGGCGTGGTGCCGGGTCATCCGCAGCGCATGCCGGTGCAGGTCGCCGAGCAGGGGCGTGACTTGGCTTTCGAACCCGGCCCCGGGCTCCGCATGGGCAGTCAATTCCGCTGGCAGGGTCATGGTGCGCCTTTCGTGTCGCGGGCTGAACGGCGCCTTATCGGCGCGTATCGGGTCAAAGCCTTACGATTGCCGCTGCGCCGACCCGCGTCTGCACCGCTGGCAACCGTAGGGCGTTGCCGTCAGCCGCAGTCCAGGCATTACCGGTAGCCGGTAGCAACCGGCCGACTCACGACGCCGTCCCGGCGAAACCTTCCCGAACCGCCATAGATTTCCTGCTAGCCTCCATGCGATCGGGTCGCGCGTACCCCACACTGAACTGGTGACTGCTGGTGCGCGAACGCGTTGCGTGATTGTCGATGACAATCGCGACTTCCTCGATGCCGCGACGCGGTTGCTCGAGCGTCAGGGCATCGACGTGGTCGCCGTGGCAAACTCCTCCGCGGAAGGGCTCAAATGTGTCGAGGACCTGCGGCCCGACGTGACACTCGTCGATATCGATCTGGGCGAGGAGAGCGGCTTCGAGGTCGTCGAGATGCTGCACAGCAACGGGTTTGGCTTCGAGGTGCCGACCATCCTGATCTCCACGCACGCCGAAGAGGATTTCTCTGAGTTGGTCGCGGCCAGCCCGGCTTTGGCCTTCATTCCCAAGTCCGCCCTGTCGGGTGCCGCCATCCGCAAAGCCGTCGGGCATGCCGGCTGAATACCCGCTAGCGCCGTATACCGATTGGCGTTGCCGGTAACGACACGCGCGGTTATCCCCGCCATGCTGGAACGCGAAAGCGATTCGCGCGCAGGTGAACAGGAAGTGGGGACGCACGCATGTCAGTTGACTACGGCTGCCGATGCGTGTCACCGACGTACCCGAGCTGCCCGTCGCAACGGGCGACTGCGGCGCCAACGGGCAGGCGGGCGCTGGCCCGCGGCGCCTCGCTGGTCGCCCGGGTTCTCGAGGTCGCCGTCTTCCTGGCGACGGTCGTCACCGCCATTGCCCTGCTTGCGCATCCCCTCGCCGTCGGCAGCCCCTCGCAGGAATCCGGTCCCGCGCTGACGGTGCCGTATTCCGGGCCCTCCTCGATCGAGCAGGTCGCCGCAAAGGTGTTGCCGAGCGTGGTGACCCTGCAACTTCACAACGGCAACGAGTCTCGGCTGGGTTCAGGGGTGATTCTCTCCGCGGACGGGCTGATCCTGACCAACAACCACGTCGTCGCTGCGATGAGCGGTGCGGGGCACCCCCCGACGAACGCGGTCGTGACCCTGTATGACGGCCGCAGCGCGCCGTTCGACGTGATCGCCACCGACCCCAAGAGCGATATTGCGATCGGGCGGGCGCGGGACGTTTCGGGGCTGACCGCGATCTCGATCGGCTCGTCGGCCAGCCTGCGCGTCGGTCAAGCGGTGGTGGCCGTCGGATCTCCGCTCGGTTTGCGCGGCACTGTCACTGCCGGCATCGTCAGCGCGCTGAACCGCCTGATCCGGCCCGCAACCGACCCCAACCTTCCGATGAGCGCTTTCTACGCGATCCAGACCGACGCCGCGATCAACCCGGGCAATTCGGGCGGCGCGCTCGTCGACATGGACGGCGCACTGGTCGGAATAAACGCGGCCGAGGGGGTGGTGCCCGGCGCTGAGGACGCGGGCATTGCGGCGCACGGATCGATCGGACTCAATTACGCGATTCCCGTCGATCACGCCAGCCGCATCGCGGCCGAACTGGTCGCCACCGGTCAGGCGTCGCATGGCTGGCTGGGGGTAGAGGCGGCCGGCGACGCCGGCGGCCACGGCGCCCGGGTCACCCGGGTGCTGGCCGGTGGCCCGGCCGCGGCGGCCGGGCTGCCGGAGGGCGCGCTGATTACCAAAGTCGACGGCCAAACCATCGACAGCGGTGACACCCTGATCGCCGCGGTTCAATCCAAGGAACCCGGCGCCTCGGTGACGCTCGCTTTCGCCGACAGCGTGGGCATTCCCATGACCGCGCAGGCCACCCTCGGCACCGACCGGAATGGTCAGCGCTAGCCCGTGCGTGCGCGTGCTGAGCGCAGACTCGACGCGGACCGCCCCGGCCCATTGACGTTCATGCGCAAGGGATCTCGGCCCTCAGCGCGGTGCCCTCACCCTTGGGGCTGGTGATGTCCAGGCGGCCGCCCAGCGCCTCCACCCGGTCCTTCAAGCCGATGAGCCCAGATCCGCTGGCATCCGCGCCGCCGATCCCGTCATCGACGATCGAGAGGCGCACCAACGCGTCCTCGATGTCGACGGTGACGTCGACCCGTGAGGCGCAGGCATGCTTGGCGGCGTTGGTCAACGATTCCGCCACAACGTAATAGACAGCCACCTCAAGGGACTCGGGCAACCGACGCTCGCCGTCAAGTACCAGCTCAACGGGCATGGGGCCGCCCCGGCACAACGCACGCAGCGCCGGACCGAGGCCGGCATTGGACAGCACGGCCGGATGGATGCCGCGAGACAACTGGCGCAACTCCTCACTGGCCGACGCGAGATCTTGCCCCAAGACGGCGATGTCGCACCGCAAGGCGCTGTCGGCAGGCAGCGACTCCTGCACCGCCTGAATGCGCATCCTCAATGTGACGAGTCGTTGCTGCGCACCGTCGTGCAGATTGCGTTCGATACGACGCCTCGCCTCGTCGGCGGCGGTGACGATGCGCGCTCGGGAAGCCATGAGCTCGTCGCGCGCTTGCGCGTTCGCGATCGCCGTGGCCACCAACTCGGCGAAATCCGCGAGGCGCGCTTCCGTTTCGGGTGCCAGCGGTTCCGGGCCGGAAGTGGCGATGATCGCCGCTCCCCACAATCTCCCGTCGACCTCGATGGGCGCGCCCACCGCCGACCGGAGGCCCACAGCGCGCACCGCGGCGGCAATCGGACCGGCCGCGCCGTCGTGGCTGTCCATCCGAGCCGTCGTCCCGGTGCGGAAAATCATCGTGCCGACGTTGTCGCCTTCGAGGGAGAACACCTCACCGACCGGGATCTTCTCAAGCCGAACTCGGTCGTACGCCGCGACCACTTCGCACGAGTCGTCGCCCGAATAGCGCACCAGAATGCAGTTGTCCGCCGCGAACACGTTGGCCACTTCGTCTGCGACCGCGGTGAATACCTCGGCGGGTGCCACGCCCCGGGCGACCAGCGTCGCCACCCTGCGCAGAGCGGCCTGGCGCCGAGCCAGCTCGCTGACCTGATCTGCCGCGCGCCGGGTTTCCAAGGCGCGGCACCGGGCCAGGCCGGCGAGCGCGTTCGCAAGCAGCGCGATGGGCAAAAACACCGCAAGCGGCAGGAGACCCGCGGGGCTGGCCGGCAGCCACCTGCCGTCCGCGCCGAGGTGGACCTCGAGGTACACCACGGCGCTCACCAGGGTGGTCAGCACCGCGAGCCGGGTGTCCCAGCCCCACGAAGCAACAAGAACGCCGAAGAGATACACCGCCCCGAGGGTCTCGTGGGGCGCCACCGAGGCAAGCAGCCGCACCACAATTGTCTCGGCGACGATCAACGCCGCGGCCACAGCAACGCCGGCCCAGAGCGGCGCGCCGACGACCATCCACGTCCGCGGCCAGCGTCGGCCTGGCGGCTGGGCCCGGCCGGGGGATCGGATGGTCGACTCGTCGGCGGCGAGATCGGATCCGTGAACGAGCCGAGGAGGCTTGAGGTCAGTCACCGGCATCGGGCTTCCGCAGTGCCGCACGGATGCGCCGGTGCCCGCCTGCGTGACGAACCTGGCGCCATCTCATAGCGAAACTCCATCCCGGCGACGTCGGCACTGGCGGCGCGGGATGCTGTGCGTCGGGTAGTGGGGCGCCGTGCTCCAGTCTGGGCTCGGGCGCAGCGCCGCACATCGAAGCTGGCTGCAAGGGCCCGATACCGGCCAGCAGGTAGGCGCGCGATCGCCGCTTCGGTCAAGCGGGTTGGTCACGCCTGCGCGCCCGCATCGGGGCTTGGCACCGGGAAATCGACGCGTATCGTGGTGCCCGCCCCGATCGGGCTTCGCAGATCGATCTGCCCGCCCAGCGCCTCGGCGCGGTCCTTGAGGCCGACCAGCCCCGTGCCTCCGGTGAAGTCCGCGCCGCCAACACCGTCGTCAGAGACCTCGATGCGTAGGCGGCCGGCGGGGAGGTCCAAAGCCACGGTCACCGTGATGGTGTCAGCGCGTGAATGCTTGACCGCGTTGGTCAATGCCTCGGCGATGATGTAGTAGGCGCTGACCTCGACCTGATCGGGCAGCCGCCCCGTCACGTCCAGCTGGAGCTGAGCGGGGACGGGCGAGCGTCGGATCAGCGCGTGCAAGGCGGGTTTGAGCCCGCCCCTGGTGAGGACGGCAGGATGGATGCCGCGGGACAGCTCGCGCAGGGCATCGAGTGCATCGGTGGCTTGCCCTGCCGCACGGTCGAGTTGCTTCGCCAGCTCACCGTCGGGCGCCACCTCTTCGCGCATCATGCGCAGATACATCGCGAGGGAAACGAGCTGCTGTTGCGCACCGTCGTGCAGGTCACGTTCGATGCGACGGCGGGCCTGGTCGGCAGCGGCGACGATCCGCGCGCGTGAGGCGCTGAGCTGGTCATAGAGCTGCGCGTTGTCGAGGGAGACGGCCAGTTGGCCGGCGATGAGTTTGACGGCGTCAAGACGCTCGGTCGTGAAGGCACCGCGGATGAGGCGATTCTCAAGCAGCAGCACCGCCTGCAGCGTGCCGCGGTTGACGACCGGGAGGGCCAGCAGCGAACAACAATCGACATCGGTGAAGTACGGGTCGCGGGCGAATCGGTCATCTCGCATCGCGTCGTCGACGACCAGCGGTTCACGCAGCCGCTGCAGGTAGCGGAGCACCGATAGCGGGACCTTCTGTTGGCGTTCGAGTGTCTCAAGAGGCGCCTTGCCGCCCTCCGGCGCGGGCAGCAGCCAGGCTTGCCGCTCGTCGTTCCACAGCACCAGCTGAACGACGTTTGCGCCCGTCATCGCCCTCAGTACCTGGACCACCCGGGCGTGCAGGGGCTCGATGCTGGTCTGCGAACTCAGCGCCTGCGACACCGACAAAATGCCGAGGAGGTCAATGGTTCCGCTGCTCACCGCCGCGTGGCGCGCGCCCGCGTCGAGCGTCTGATCGCCGGCCGTTTCGGTGCCCGGTCGCAGGGTCGGGTAAGCCCAATCCAACTGCTTGACTTTGGCGGTGGAACCCCAGGCGAGGTGGTCCTGGCGGGCCTGGGCAAGCAGTTCGTACCCGGCTTGTTCGACGCCGTGGGCAAGAAAGAACAAGGCGGCGCGTTCGATGATCAGGGCCCTATGCCAGGGCCGTTGGCGCTGGCGGGCCTCGCGGCGGGCGGCGTCGAAAGCGAGGACCGCGGCGCGGAAATCGCCTGCGGCCCAGGCTCTTTCGGCATCCAACAGCCGGACCAGGTGCAGGAAGTTGACGGGCGCGTCTGCGGCGCGTTCGGCCAACCACCGGGTCACCTCGTCCAGTTCCGACAGGGCTTCGTCGCGGTCGAGACCCTTTGCGGTCCGGGCCTGTTCGGCCACGGCGAGACCGCGCAGCAGCCTCGCTATCGCGGTCAGGTAGATGCCCGGGGCGGCGGGCAGCAGTGGCATCACCTGTTCGGTGTGACGAGCAAGGCTGACGAAATCGCCGAAGATGGCGGCGACGATGGCGCATGCGATGCGCGAGAAGAGTTGCGCCACCGCATTGTCGGCGTGCCGTTGGATGAGGTCCAACTCACCGGCTGTGGCCGAGCCTTCCCCGCGCAGTGCGCCCGCCAACCAGCGGTAGATGTCAAGCGATTCGCCGCTTTGTTCGCTGCCGGTCCGGCGCACGAAGGCGAGCCCCGCATCGAGCTCCGCGACAACGCTTTCCAGCGCCGGCGCGCAATCCATGAGTCCCGCCACGGCGTGGTGGTAGCTGTAGCCCGCGTTGGCCAGGTCGCCCCCCGCAGTCAGCCCCTCGCGCGCGCGCCGGGCCGCGCGAAGGCTGTTCTCGAGCGGCTCGAACCAGCAGGCCAGCACCGAGAACATCAAGCGTGCTTGCGAGGTGTCGGGCTCGTAGCCGCGGGCCTCGCCAAGGGCGAGAATCCGCTGCAAAGCCCGATATGCGGCGGCGTAGTCACCGAGCGCTATGGCAGCGAAGGCGGCGGTGCTGGCCGGGCCGAGCAAGGTCCGTGCGGGCCCGTGCTCGCGCCAGATGCGCAGCGCCTCCATGCACAGCCACCCGTGCAAGGCCAGGTTCCCCTCGAAGTAAGCCGTCGGCAGGATCGCGTTGATCAGACTGGTGGCGGCGAGCACCGTGGGGTCGCTGATCGCGGGCCGGGCCATCCCATCGCTGGATTCGGCATGCTCCAGCCACTTGTAAAGGTGGCCGAAGTGGTCGACGAGTTCGGCGGGTAGCGCGTCGGCAGCCGGCACCGAGACGCCGAATTGGCGCAGCGCGTCCACGCCGAGCTCGATTGCGTCCGTGAATCGGTTCCGGTGGGTGAGGCTGCGCACCTGCACCACCATCGCCTCGGCGCGGTCGAGTGCCGTTTTCGACAGTTGCTCGATGGTGCGGTACTCCTCGTCGGCGGCATCGAGGCGCCCGATGCTGTACAGAGCGGCGTGGCGCCCGGTGTGCACCTCGATGAGCGTGGCGCGCTCGGCCGGAGCGATGAGTCGCAGCGCGGCAGAGAGCAGGGTGTTGACCAGCCAGTGGTTCCCGACGAGCGACGCCTGTTCGGCGGCGCGCCGTAACAACGTCACCACCGCAGGGCGTTCCGCGGGATCCCGGACGGCGTCGATCACCGGCAGGTACTGCTCGGCGGCGACGGCGAAGAACCCCGGCACGTCGGCGAGTCGTCGGGCCATGGCAAGCTGCAGCCCGCGTCGGTGGTCCGGGTCGAGCCGGTCCAGGATCACCTCGCGGATGCGGTCGTGCCGGAACCGCACGGCCTGACGCGCGCCGGCCTCGATAACCAGCAGTCCCTCGTCGAGCGCGGGTATCAGCTGCTGGTCCACCAGCTGTGGGGGCTCGCCGGTCGCGGCTGCCAACACGCGCAGTCCGACTCGGCCGCCTACACACGCCATCGCCTCGAGCACCTGTCGAGTCGCGGGCGCCATCGCGTCGACGCGCGCCCCCAAGAGCTCGGCGACTCCGGAGTGACCCAAGTGGGCGCGCACCGACGCGTCGTCCCAGCACCATCCGGTCGCGGTCGCCGTCAACACCTCCCGGCGGCGCAGCGCGTTGATGAATTCGACTGTCTCATAAGGGTTTCCGCCAGTGCGCGGCTGGATCATGTCCACCAGCCTGCCGGCCGCGGCCGGGTCCACGTGCAGTATCTCGGCGACCATGGTGACCGAACTGGGCACAGACAGGTTGTCCAGTCGCAGGTGTACTACGTCGGGTCGATCACACCAGCGGGCCACGGGCGCGGCCAGTGGATGGGTGGCGTCCACCTCGTTGTCGCGATACGCGGCGACCAGCAACAGCCCCGCTATGGGCTCCTCGCTGAGCAGCAGGTCGATGAAGCCCAGCGGTGTCGGCCCTGCCCACTGCAGGTCGTCGGCGAATAGCACCAAAGGCCGCGTCGGCGAGGCGACCGCGCGCAACATGTCCACGCCCGCGCGCTGTGATCGCACTTCCGCGGTCAGCGGATCGCCCGCGTCCGGCGGCACACCCAGGAGCGCCGCGAACTCCGGCGATGTCGCGGTCGCCAGACCAGCGTTCGTGCCGACCGCGTCCAAGATCCGCGCGCGCACCGCGGCCAGCTCATCGTCGGGCTCGGCCAACAGCAGCCGGCCCAGCGCGCACGAGGCCTGATAGAGGGCGTCGAACTCCAGGTCGCGGCGATAGGGGTCGAACTTGCCGGCCGCGAACCAGCCATCTCCGGCGGTGACCACCGGCCGCAGTTGATCGATCAACGCCGTCTTGCCCACCCCCGGTGCCCCACCGACTAATACCGCCCGACAACGCCCAGCCGACGCCTCATCGAACGCCGCACGCAGCGCCGCCTCCTCGTCATCGCGACCGACCAGTCGCGACGGTGGCAGCAATCGCAGGGGAAAATCCCGCGCGCCGACCCGGGGCGCAGCCGCGCTCGACGCACCGGGGACGCGCGCTTGCCGTAAGTCGTGAAGCACGCCCTCGGCCGACTGATAGCGCTCGTCGGGCTCCTTTTCCAGCAGATGCATGATGATCGCCGACAACACCGCGGGCAGCGCCGGATTGACCTTGTTGGGCGGCAGGGGCACCCGTGCCAAGTGGTCGTGCGTGAGCCGCAACGGATCTCCCGAACCGAAAGGCGGTCCACCGGTGCTCAACTCATACAAGGTCGCGCCCAGCGCATACAAATCGGCTCGCTGATCGACGGGACGACCTGTTCGTCCTGTTTGCTCGGGCGCCACGTACTCGAGCGAGCCGACGATCTGGCTGTGGTGGGTGAATTCCGGCCGAATCTCACCGAGAGACATCGCCAACCCGAACCCGACCAGGCAGGGCCCGCTGTCGGGCGACGTCACGATGTTGGCGGGGCAGATGTCACGATGGATCACGCCGCGGCGATGCATACCGGCAACCGCCCCGGCCAATGCCGCCGCAAGGTCGATCAGGTCGTCCGCCCCGACCGGCTTTACCGCCTCCGCAAGGCTTGCCCGCCCGGCGTCGGCAAGGGTGATCGACGCGGGATATCGCGGCGCGTCCAGCAGCTGCGCCACACCGGTCACCCCGCGCAGTCGCTCCAGAACAGCGACCTCGTGTTCCAGTCGGCGCTGCGCGTCCGGCCCCAACGGCTGTTTGCGGATGACGGTGCCGTCCGCCACGAAAAGCCGCTCCACCCGTGCTCGCGGGCTTTCGTTGACTTTCTCGCCAACCAGCGTGTCCACGCCATCAGCCATCGACTACCTCACACAGGCCGTACCCGCTTCTCACCTAACACCCTTCTGCGCCGGATGTCTCCCGTGTATTAACTGCTCAACGGGCGCGGCGTGGGTATCTCGAAGACGTTGAGGATCGCGCAGACCGTGTGGTAGATGCCGGTCAGCACCGCCACCTCCAGCACCCCAGCGGCACCGAGCAATGCCTCGGCCTCGCGGTAGAGCGCCTCGTCGAGCCGATGCTCGGTCGACAGCGCGCGGGCGACGCGATGGACTACCGCCTCGTCCGCGGTGAGGGTCGCCGGCAGCGAGCCGTCGGCCAGCGTCCGCACGGCATCGTCGGGCAGGCCGACCTGGCGGGCAACGGCGCAATGCGCGTACAGCTCGTAGGGAGCCCGCCAGACGGCCCCGACCGTCAAGATGATGACCTCCCTGCTGCGCTTGCTCAGCGAGGTGTTCTTCTGCTCGGCGACCGACAGGCCGAGAAAGGCCGAGGAGATGGCCGGGGTGAGCAGGGCCGGGTTGAACGGACCGATCAGCCGGCCATCCTCGGTGCCGGCCCGGAACTTGGCGGCGTTCGCCCACGGGACCGCGACGCCCATCAGCCAATCGTAGAGCTTCCGCTGCTCTGGATCGAGCGCCTCCGCCTCGTAGAGGGGAAGGCGTCCGCCCAGGCCGCCGCCGTCAAAGGACATGATTCTCTTCGCCTTTCGCCGCTGCCCGGCGCACCGTTGCGGTGCGCAATCGCCCACGTCTTGTCCTCAGCATGCCGCGCCGGCACCCGCCGTGTCGTTACGGGCAACGGGAATCCGGACCCCCGGGCAGCCGGTAGCGCGTCGGCGTTGTGAACCGAATCACCGGCCATCGCAACGTAGCTCGGTCAGCATGATCGACCAGTCGGCGAATGCTATTACGGCTAGCAGGAAGTCAGGTCGGATGCTAGCGCCGACGACATCCGCGCACCGCCTCCGCAATGCTATGCGTTGAGCTTGCTGGAAACATCACCAAACCGGCACGGGGAGAAGGAAACATGTCGTTCGTCATCGCGCAGCCCGAAGCGCTGAACGCCGCGGCGGGGCACCTGGCGGCGCTCGGTTCGGCGTTGATCGCCTCGAATTCGACTGCGGCGGAGCCCACTACGGGCGTGGTCCCAGCCGCCGCCGACGAGGTGTCGGCGCTCACGGCGGCCGCGTTCACCGCGCACGGGGTGCTGTACCAGGAGGTCGGCGCGCAGGCGGACGCCATACACCAGCTTTTTGTTTCTACGTTGCAGGCCTCCGCCGGTTCCTACGCCGCCACTGACGCCGCCAACGCGGCCGCCGCAGGCTGATCGGGACGCGCCATGGACTTCGGAGCCCTGCCCCCGGAAATCAACAGTGGCCGAATCTATTCGGGTCCGGGTTCGGGGCCGATGCTGGACGCCGCGGCCGCCTGGCAAAAGCTGGCCGCAGATCTCTACTCGACGGCTGCCTCCTACACCGCGGTGATATCGAGGCTGACCGCCGACGGGTGGCGCGGTCCGACTTCGGCATCGATGGCCGCGGCCGCCGGGGCGTACGCGGCATGGCTGGGCGGTGCGGCCACACAAGCCGAGCAGGCGGCCACCCAGGCTCAGGCCGCCGCGTCGGCCTTCGAGTCGGCGTTCGCGGCCACGGTGCCACCGCCGCTGATCGCGGCGAACCGCGCCCAGCTGGCGGCGCTGGTTGCGACCAACTTCCTGGGGATCAACACCGCGGCCATCATGGCGACCGAGGCGCAATATGCCGAGATGTGGGCACAGGACGCGGCCGCCATGTACGGGTACGCCGGATCGTCGGCCGCCGCGGCGACGCTCACCCCGTTCACCGAACCACCGCAGAACACCAACCCCGCCGGCTTGAGCGCGCAGAGCGCCGCCGTCTCCAAATCCATAGCCAGTTCGAGCGGGCCGTCGATCGACACGATCGTCCAGCAAATCCTCGCCGACATTAACGATGCGCTAGCGCCCGACCACATCAACTCCGGCATCAGCGCGTTCGCGACGATCCCCTCCATCATCTTGGCGGCGGCCTCGCTGTTCAACTCGGGCTCGACCGCGGCCGACTCGACCGCCGCCGCACTGACCGACGTGAGCGCCGGACTGACCCAGGTGGCAAGCACTCTCGGCTCGATGGGACCGGCATTGGGCCCCGCCCAGCTCGGCGGATCGGTAGCCGCCCAGATGGGACGGGCGCCCGCCCTTGGCACGCTATCGGTGCCGCCGAGTTGGGGCACCCTCACCTCCGCGACATCCGGCGTTTCAAAAGCCTTGCCGGTCAACCTGGTCAGCGAAACCGATCTCGGGGATCTGGCCCCCCCGGTGAGCCTGGCAGGCGCGCCCGCGACCCTGGCGGCGGGCGCGGCGTCGCGCGGCCGGGCGGCGGCCGCCGACGGCACGACCCTGCGATCGTTGATGCGGCCCAACATGCTTCCGCGTCGAAGCTACATCGGATAATGGCGGGGAATCCCGTCCCCTGAGTAACCGTTTTACTTCGGCGGCTGTGCTCGCCCGCTAGGGCTGGTAACGCAGGCGCTTTCGGGCGCCGCGGGCCGACCGGTGCCGGATAAGTAGCCGTAGCGACGGATGAAGCGGGCCACCAGCGGGCTGGGTGTTGCGGTCATCGCCAAGGCACCTCCTGGTGGCGCTCGACGACGGTCCGGCTGTCATGCAGGGCCCACGCGACGGTGTTCAGCAGGAGCAGCGCCAGCAGCACGGTTATGATCAGCATTGGCCGATCCCGCCTTTCTCGTCGGTGTCACGTCCGGTCGGCCGCAACCGCCCGGCATCCTTGCGCCGCAGACGCTTTCGTGCCGCCCGCGGCCTTCACACTTCCAGCATCGCGCGCGAGCCTCGAGCTGTCGTCCCTGCTGACGGCCGTGCCGGGTTCCGGCTAGCTGCACTCGACCGGGCGCTCAAACACAATCGGAAACCGGCGCACACACGCGTGCCTGTCACCACCGTCAGGGCGTGAAAGACCCTGCGGCCGCGTCAGTTCAGGGGGAACTGATCGCTGTTGAGTTTCTCGCGTAGCACACGACGGTAACGCGACCACACCGGTACGTAGAGGCCGAGCTCCCTGCGCGCGGCCTGCACCACGTCTTGGCGCTTGACCTTGTCGTTTTCGTAAACCTTGAGCGCCTCGCGCTGCCCCTCGGGCATGCTTTCCAGCCACAAGTCGAGTCGCCCGGTCAAACCCTCGTCGGTTTCGACCTGCCGCACCCATTCCGCCAGTTGGACAGACTGCTGATACGCGTAGGCGATGGCGAGGTCGGCGGTCTTGAAGTTGCCGGTCAGAGCAAGCTCGCTGATGACCCAGTCGATCGCCTCGGCCTTGTCAGCGAGCGCTTCCCGTCGGACGTCGGGCGGCAACGCCTTGAGGATCTCCAGGTCCCTGCCAATCCTCAAGGCCTCGCTGTACAGCTTCTTCATCTCCTCGTAGTGGAAGCGCTTGTGCTGCGACCTTCGGTCGAGCGAACCGGTGCCGAAGGCAATGATACCGGCCAGCACGACGAAGGCGCCGCCCAGCAGTGTGCCCTGTCCCGGTGTTATGTTGTGCCACAAGTCAATCCACGCGCTCAATCCCATTACCTCTCATGACGGCGAGCAGACGCGGAATCGCATCCCCGGGGGTGGCCCGGTGCGATTCCGCGTCTGCTCGCGGGCCTAGATCTCCGCCAAGGCAAGACCCGTCAGGCCGAAGCCCAGGTGCACCAGCTCCGTGTCGACTCCGGTGTCGAGGTTGACGTAGCGGATGCCGCCCCCGAGGTCGCCGACGAAGAACTCTGTTTCGGAGATTGCCGCGACGCCGATCGCCTCGTGGTATCCGCGGGAGAGGATCTCCGGTGTACCGACGCCCGGCTGCACCACTGCCCGGTTGAGCGTGTTGCCGTCGGGCTCGGCGCCCCGATCCGTCCAAACCAGCGTCGCGTCACCGAACAGGTGCAGGTCGATCGGTTCCGGCAGGTCCTTGAACAGCAGCTCGACGTCGTCGCGGTGCTGCGGGTCGGCGCCGTCCGGCAGGTCGAGCGGTGCCCGAAAGATCCTGCCCTCGCCCGCCTTTGGCGCACCCTTCTGCGTCCAATACAGCAGCCGGCGACCCAGGTCGACGGCGATGCCGACGCAGTGGTTGGCGATCGTGCGTGCGGCCTCGTCGCCCACCGCCGGCACCACCAGCGGGCGCAGGTCGCTGCCGTCGAGGTTGCAGGTCAACACTTGCATGCCCTCGCGGTCGCACCAGTACAGCACCCCTGCCTCGAAATCGGCGGCGAGCTGCTTGCCGGTCGCGAACGCCCCGCGGGGCACGATCGTGACGCGGTTGGTGCCGTCGAGATCGGCGCGCTCCACTGAGCCGTTACGGGCGTACGCAGCTTCCGAACGTGGGCCGCTCCCGGGGTCGGGAGCGCCCATGTTCGTCCAGTACACGTGGCCGCGCGACTGGTCGACAACGATGCCGTCGGCCCGCTCGTCGAGCCCGGTTATCAGGGTCCGCACGCGGGTGCCGTCAAGGGACACGGCCTGCATCTCCTGCTTGCCGTCGTTGAGCACCAGCAGCTCGGTCATCGGAGCTCGCTTTCGGCTTCCGCGGCCTGGCCGACGGAGAACGACGGCACGGCCTCAACGATCGCCCGAATGTCCTTGCCGGCCTGCATGACCGCGCCGTCCGGTCGGACGATCGCGGCGGACGCCCGGCCCGCCCGAAGCCACTTGCCGAGTTGGCTGTCGCGCGGGACGGAAACCAGGACGGCCCCTCGGCTGTCGAGCTCCTTGTGTTGCGTCGGGCTCACCCACGCCGACGTGATCAGCGCGAAGCGGTTGCCAATGATCTGGTCGAGGCGCAGTCCATCACGCAGCACCGGGTTAGGGCACAGCGTTCCGGCCAGCTGTCCCGGCACGCGGGACTTGACCACCAACTCCGATCGGTGCAGCCCGGGCGCGACGCCATCGGCGGCGCTGGTGCGAGTTCCCGGCAGCCGGAAGTTCTGCAGCCGCGGGAACACCACCTTGCGGACAAGGTCGCCGGCCGTGCCGCCCCCGGTCATCGCCGCCCCGACCGACACGGCCATCATGATCATGGCGGCCGCATGGGCCTTGCGCTCCTGCTCGTAGGTGTCCAGCACGCTCTCCGGGAGCGAATCGCCCAGCACGCCAGCGATTTTCCAGGTCAGGTTCAGTGCGTCACGCAGACCAGCCGCCATGCCCTGGCCGACGAACGGCGGCGTGAGGTGGGCGGCGTCGCCGAGCACGAACACGTTGCGATCCCGCCAGCTGCTGGCCACCTGCGCACGGAAGGTGTAGGCGGTGACGCGCACCAGCTTGAGTTGGTCCGCCGGCACGTCGCCCAGCCACGGCTTGATCAACGGCTCGATGTGCTCGATGGTCTGGTAGTCGGCGGCGCTCTCCCCGTCGAGAAGCCGGAATTCCCAGCGGTAGCGGGTCTGTCCGACCCGCATGTAGGTACCGGCACGCTCGAGGCTGCACAGCTGGTGGCAACCCTCCCATTGGTTGAGCTCGGCATCGGTGTCGACGTCGATGACGATCCACTCCTGCTGGAACGGCAACCCGTACATGTGCGAGCCGATCGACGCCCGGACGATGCTGTTGGCGCCGTCACAGCCCAGCAAGTAGCTAGCCTCCACGGACTGCTGGCCGCCGCGCACCCGGTCGAGGAAACTCACCCGCACCTTGCCGTGTTTGTTCTGGGTGACGCTGGTGACCTCGACATCGCCCCGCAACGTCACGTGCGGGTACCGCTTGAGGTTGGTGCGCATCATCCCTTCCAACTCGGGCTGGTCGAACATGTTCATCTGCGGGTAGCCGTTGGCGCTGGGCTGGGTGCTGCGCTTGAGCTCCGCCAGCACCCGGAAGTCCTTGTCCAGCAACCGAAGACCCTCGGCCGCCCGCCGGTGGGCGGCGAACTCATCGCCGATGCCCAGCCTGGCCAGGATCCGGTAGATCTCGTCGTCGGCGTGCACCGCCCGCGGCAGCGGGTAGACGGTCTCGTGCCGGTCGAGCACCAGCGTCGGAATCCCGTACTGGCCAAACAGCGTGGCCGCGGTGATGCCGGTGGGGCCGGCGCCGACGATGATCACCGGCACGTAGTCCGGCAGTGAGCCCGGATTCGAATTTGCATTGATGCGTACGTTCATGCGTAGACCACCTTGTTGCGTTGCGTGCCCAGGTCGATTACGCCGTCGTCAGTGGCCACCGTGGCCTCCACGACGTCACCGTGGTGCAGGTAGTTGGGGTTCTTCGCCTGTCCGGCAAGGAATGTCATCAGGTCCATCTGGTGTGGGTTCTCGACCCCGCGCGCGGTGAGCGCGGTCCCGACCGGCGTGCCGGTGAGTACCAGGTCGCCGGCGTCGAGCTTTTGGAACTTCGCCAGCGCCTGCAGCGCCTGCACCGGTGAGAAGAGCATGTCGCCCTCCACCACCATGTTCTGGCGCAACTCGCCGTTGACCCGCAGCTGCAGCCGCAGGTCGCCGAAGCGCTTGAGTTCGTCGGCATCGACCAGCACCACGGCCGGCCCCACCGGGGTGAACGTCGGATATGACTTCGACTCGAAGAACTGGGCTTTGGTCAGCTGCACGTCGCGTGCCGACACGTCGTTCGTCACGACGAGCCCGTGCACGAAGTCGGCCAGGTTGTCCTCGGTCACCTCGGTGCCCACGGGAACCTCGCGGCCGATCAGGAGGCCGATCTCCAACTCGTAGTCCAGCAGCTGCACGTGAGCGGGCTTGACGATGTCACCGAACGGGCCGGTGACGGAGCCAGAAGCCTTGCGGAAGAACGTCAGTGGCGTCTTGGCCGGGTCGCGCCCGACGTCACGCACGTGCGAGGCGTAGTTGGTGGCCTGAGCCACCAGGCGGCACGGGGTCGTGACGGGCGAGACCAGCTCCAGATTCGCCGTCGGCACGGTGTCGGCCGAGTGCTGAGCAGCCTCAATCGCGACGCGGTCGGCAAGCACCCCGGCAGTGGTGGTCGCGTGAGTGCGGATGCGGGCGGCGCCGTTGGGCGTCTGCACCCACCATGCCTCGGCGGTGCGCAGTATCGAGACGGTCATTGCAAGGTCCTTACTCTTCTCGGAATGGGTTGTGGTTATTAGGAATTGCCTACGGCGAACAGCCCGCGCAGCGCGGACAGGTCGAACTCGTTGTCGTGGCGCAGCGCGTCGACCATGAGGGCGACCTCGCGCGCGGTCTCTTTCGGGGTGCCTACGCCGAGGAAGTCCTTGCTCGGCGGCGGACCCCACTGGTACAGGCCGGAGGCGGTCAGCGGCGCCCAGCCCGGCTCCAGCGTGTTGTCGAACATGTCGCCGTCGGCGTAGTGCTCGACCAGGAAGTCGCCCTCCGGGTCGCGCCAGTAGTCGAACAACTGGCTGCCCTGGATGTGCCGGCCGATCCCCCACGAGCGGAAATAGCCTTGCTCGCGCAGGAATTCGCCGCCGGCGGCCAACGCGTCCAGGTCTGCCACCTGGTAGGCCGAGTGCACGTAGCGGTGGGTCGGGCCCAGCGCCATGGCCAGGGTGTGGTGGTCGGCCGGGGTGGAGCCGCGGTCGCAGCGGATGAAGCTCATGACGGGTCCGCGCTCACGCTGGCCCGGGTAGTAGCAGAAGTCGCTGACGATGAGCCCCAGGTGGTCCAGGTACCAATTCAGCGCCTCGATGTACTTCGGGGTCTGCAGCACGATGTGTCCGAGGCGCTGCACCCGGGCGGGCACCCGCGGTGGCCGCTGGGTGACGTTCGCCCGGACGGTGTCGTGGCTGGCCCCGAAGTTGAACACGTGGGGCTTCTGCGAGGGCAGCTCGGGCCGCTCGTGAACGCCGTACACCACCCGCAGCGGGATGCCGCTGGGGTCGACCAGGTCGACCGTGACCCCACCCAGGCTTTCGGGCAGCGCACGCACGGTGGTGCCGGTCGCGTCGGCCAACCGCAGCAGGTCCGACTGCTCGGCGGCGACGAAGGCCGGGCCGACGAAGCGTGAGCGGTGTGCACGCCGGATCAGCACGCAGGGCGCGCCGGCGTCGCTGCCGCGCAGGTGCAGCTCGTCGTCGGTGCGCAGCGCGACGCTGAACCCGAACGCCGCCGCGAATTCCTCGGCCTTCTTGAGGTCCGGCTTTTCGAACTCCAGCCAGACGACGTCGTGGACCTTGATCACCGGGTTGGCCGAGCGCCCCGGGTGCTCGCCGCGTCGCGCGCCCTCCTCGCTGTGCAGCCCGTTGTGGGCGCCGATGAGTTGGTCAGTCATTGCTTGCTCCTAAACAGAAGTGTTCGAAAAGTCCTCAAAGCCAAGGCTTTCGGTGGGCGCACCTCCGCGCACCACACTCCCACCAAGCATGGCGCCGCCGCGGAGGCCTGTCGTTGTGGCTGACGGCAATCGTCATACCCTGCTAGCCGGTATCCGCGCTTCCGACGAATCGTCAGTGTTGAATTGGACGGCAGACAAACTCGGAAGGTCCTCGGAGAAACGCCGTTAGATTGCGCAACTAAATCAGATAGCGCTCACTACTTTTGGCGGTTTACTATGCACACACAATCGAATCTCAAGGTCCGGGAAAGGTCGAGAGACCCGCCTTGGACGCTTGCCTCCATTGACGCGCCGGTGTAGACGGTTCCCGAGGAGGAGGAGGATCGACATGAGCGCCAGACCCAAACGGCGAGACAACATGCGCGTCCTCGGGAATCTTTGGCGGCCGCTCGTCATCATCGCCGTGCTCGCGGTCGTCGCTTACGGCGTCAACACCGTCCGGAACAACAGCGAAGCCATCAGCCATCCGGCCACGGCGAGCAGCATCCCCGCCACGGTCGTGCAGATCAATCCCAAGAACGTCACCTACGAGGCGTACGGCACCCTCGGCGGTGGCGGGAAGCTGGTGTACGCCGACCTGGACAGCAAGCCGGTCGAAGTCAGGCTGGCCGCGCTGCCGTGGTCGGTCTCGCAGACGACGATGTCCCCGTCGGCGACGCTGAGTCTCGTGATGCAAGTCGACGGGGACTCGGCGGGGTGCCGCATCCTCGTCGACGGAAAGGTACGCGACGAGCATGAGGTCTCCCACCAGAGCGCCGCCGTCGCGTGCACGGTGACCGCGGCATGAGCGAGGAGACGCCCACCGGGCCCATCAGGACCGAGGAACCGGACGAGGAACCGGCCGCGGCCGGCGAACCGGTCAAGCGACCCCTTCTCGCGAGACTGTGTCGCCAGTTCGCGGTGCCGATCGTCCTGTTCTGGGTGCTGCTGGGGATCGTGGTGAACGTGTTCGTGCCCTCCATCGAGGAGAACACCAAGGCCAACGCCAAGGCGCTCGTCCCCCGGGATTCCCCGTCGTCGCAGGCCGCACTGGTCCAGGGGCACGCGTTCCGCGAGTCCGACTACACGAGCGCCGTCGTCGTCCTTCTCGAGACCGACGGCCGCAAGCTCGACGACCAGGATCACAAGTACTACGACGAACTGGTCCGCCGACTGCGCGACGACAAGCAACACGTGCAGTCACTGCTGGACCTCTGGGGCAAGCCGGTGACGAAGTCAGGGCAGCAAAGCGCGGACGCCGAGGCCGCCACGCTGACCGTCCGCCCGACCGGGGACACCGGTGACGCCACGTCGAGCCGCTCGATCGACGCCATCAGGGACATCGTGGCGAAGGTGCCCAAACCGCACGGCCTCAGGTCCTATGTCACCGGACCGGCCGCGCTCAACACCGACACGCTCGACGCGGCCGATGCCAGCATGTTCACGCTCACGATCGTCTCGGTGATCGTCATCATCATCATGCTGCTGCTCGCCTACCGCTCGGTCGCCCGAGCCCTCATCCCGCTGGTGGGCGTGCTCCTCATTTTGGCGACGGCGCGCGGCGTCGTCTCGTTCCTCGTCGGCCTGCACGTCCTGGGCATCTCGTCGTTCGCGATGAACATGCTGGTAGCCCTGGTCCTGGGCGTCGCCACCGACTACGGCATCTTTTTCATCGGCCGATACAACGAAGCGCGTCGGGCGGGACACGACAAGGAATCCGCCTACTACGAATCGGTGGCGAACACGTCGCACGTCATCCTCGGGTCGGGCATGGCGATCTCCGGGTCGACGCTGTGCCTGAGCCTGACGAAACTGAACTACTTCCGCACCCTGGGGCCGCCCTGCTTCGTGGGGATGGTCGTCGCGGTGGTCGCCGCCCTCACCCTCGGGCCCGCGATGCTCACGCTCGGCGGCCGCATCAAATGGTTGCAGCAGATCAGCCCGGCAAGCCCGATGTGGCGCCGCCTGGGGACCGCGATCACCCGGTGGCCGGCCGCGTTCATCTTCGTCGCCCTGCTCGTCGTCCCGTTCTGCGTCATGAATCTCGCCACCTACAAGGTGAGCTACAACGACCGCGATTTCGCGCCCGACACGGTCGAGTCCGTCAAAGGTTATGCGGCCGCCGACCGGCACTTCCCCTCGAGTGAGCTGTCCGCTGACAGCCTCTACGTGAGCGCGGATCACGACATGCGCAACACGACCGATTTGATAACCCTGGACCGGATCGCCAAGACGATCCTGCGTGTTCCCGGCATCTCCATGGTGCAGGGCATCACCCGGCCGAACGGCCGGCCCCTGGAACACGCGTCGCTTCCCTACTCCCTGGGGTCGATGGGAACGAAGATCGGTGAGAACCTCGCGTTCTTCAAGGATCGGGTCGCCGACATCGACACGACGGCAGACCACATGGGCAGGCTCATCGAGGAAACCACCCAGTTGGAACAGCTCACCGGCCGGCTCGAGGAGCTCACCAGCCAGTTGACCGGGGGCACCCACCTTTCCTTTGAAGCCACCGAACGGATGCGCGCCATCACCGACGAGGTCCGAGACAACCTCGCGAACGTCGACGACTTCTTCCGGCCACTGCGCAGCTACCTCTATTGGGAGAGGCATTGCTACGACATCCCGATCTGCTGGGCCATCCGGTCGCTGAACGAGACGGTCGACAACGTCGACCAGGTGAGCGAACAGCTCGGCAACCTGGTGAAGGGACTCGCGATCATCGACACGGTCACCCCGCAGATGGTCCCCCAGATGCACGCCATGGTCGAACACATGGGAACGATGGCCAAGGAGATGCGGGCGATGCAGTCGCTGACAATGGCGACGCAAAGCACGCTGCACGCCATGATTCCCCAGATGGAAGTCATGATTCACCCGATGATCGACATGGCGCAGGCATTCGACAACGCGAAGAACGACGACTTCTTCTTCCTGCCGCCGGAGTCGCTCGAAACCGAGAATTTCAAGGTCGGTCTCGAATTTTTCATGACCCCCGACGGAAAAGGCGCGCGCTTCTCGATTTTCCATGAGGGCGAGGCGATGAGCCCGGCGGGCATCCAGCAGACGCGGAATGCCACGACCGCCGCCCACGAAGCCATCAAGCAAACGGCGCTCTCGAACGCGAAATTGGACATGGCCGGCGCCTCACCGACCTACCGCGACGTGGAGGACTTCTCCCACAACGACCTCATCCTCATGATGCTCGCGACGTTCGGGCTGGTGTTCGTCATCGTGTTGGTCATCACCAGGGCACTGGTCGGATCCATCCTGGTGCTCGTCATCGTCGTGCTGTCGTTCGCCGGTTCGCTGGGATTGGCCTCATTGATCTGGGAGACACTCCTTGGCACACAACTGCATTGGCTTAACGTCCCAATCGCGTTCATCGTGCTGGTGGGGGTGGGTTGCGACTACAACCTGCTGCTGCTGTCCCGGTACCGGGAGGAGCTCGACGCGGGCATCGCGACCGGCATGATCCGCGCGATCGCCGGTTCCCTGAGCGTCGCGGTGACGGCGGCCCTGGTCCTCGCCGGCACGATGCTGGCGCTGCTTTCCAGCGACGTGAAGAACATCGGGCAGGCCGGGTCGACGATCGCGATCGGACTGGTCTTCGACATGTTCATCATGCGGCTGTGCCTGGTGATGCCGCTCGCCCGCGTGCTCGGCCCGTGGTTCTGGTGGCCGCAACGGGTGTCGGCCCGGCCGAGGGGCGTTTCCGCAGCGAAAACTCCGGCCGTTCCGCCGCTCTGAGGCGGCCGCCCGATTGACGCCTCAAAGGGGCCGAAAACACATACATTCCTGGATCGACCGGAACGTCTGCCCACAGTGAATGCACCGCATGCGGCCGGATCGGGCGAGCCTGCGGGCCGCCGTGCGCACCCATTTGCGGTAATGAACCGAGCACACCGAACGGTGACCACCGCAGGGCGAGTGACGTATTGCGAGCCAGCTCGCCGGACGCGGACAGCCATACGAGCTTTGACACCGCACCGGCTCGTCCCACGAGGACACCACCGCTTCGAAAGACGGTGTCACGCCGGAAGCGCCCGCCGTAGTGCCTTGACGCACGGTCATGCCGCCGCGGATACCCCCAGGCGCTCGAGTTAATCGCCGAGGCGGCGTCCTTTCGCGGCACGGACATCCCGACCGTGGCATTCCTGCTAGCCGGTAACACTGCCTGCGGTTTCTCGCAGGCCGGTATGGATGCCAGCGGCGAGGCATTTTGGAGCACGAACGGCAAAGCTCTAGCAGTGACTGCACCGGCACGCGAGATGGCAACAAAAGGAGGCGAAGTGGCAGTGGAACAACGGCATCGCGTTGTGGTGATCGGTTCCGGGTTCGGCGGGCTGACCGCTGTCAAGGCGTTGAAGCACGCACCTGTCGACGTGACGATGATCGCCCGCACCCAGCACCACCTGTTCCAGCCGCTGCTGTACCAACTCGCGACCGGCATCATCTCCGAGGGCGAAATCGCCCCGGCGACCCGGGTGATCCTGCGCAAGCAGAAGAACGCCAAGGTGTTGCTGGGCGACGTCGTGGACATCGACCTCGAAGCGCGCCTGGTAATTTCCGAGATGCTCGGCCGGCGCTACACCATCGAGTACGACACGTTGATCGTTGCGGCGGGGGCGGGCCAATCTTACTTCGGCAACGACCATTTCGCCGAGTTCGCGCCCGGCATGAAGACCATCGACGATGCGCTCGAGTTGCGTGGCCGCATCCTGGGGGCGTTCGAGCGGGCGGAGCTCTCCAGCGACCCGGCGCACCAACGGAAGCTGTTGACTTTCACGGTCGTGGGGGCGGGTCCGACGGGTGTGGAGATGGCCGGTCAGATCGCCGAATTGGCCAACGACACCCTGAAGGGGTCGTTCCGCAACATCGACTCCGCCACGGCGCGGGTGATCCTGCTCGACGCCGGGCCCGCGGTGCTGGCCCCGATGGGCCCCAGCCTCGGCAGCAAGGTCCGGGACCGGCTGGAGAAGATGGGCGTGGAGATCCAGCTGGGCACCATGGTCACGGATGTCGACGCAAATGGCCTGACGGTCAAGGACTCTGACGGAGCCATCCGCCGCATCGAATCGCAGTGCAAGGTGTGGTCGGCGGGCGTGTCGGCCAGCCCGTTGGGCAAGGTCATCGCCGACCAGGCGGCGGCTGAGGTCGACCGCGCCGGTCGCGTCAAGGTCTCGCCGGATATGTCGGTTCCGGGCTATCCGAATGTGTTCGTGGTCGGCGACATGGCGTGTGTGGAAGGTGTGCCCGGCATGGCCCAAGGCGCGATCCAGGGCGCCAGGCACGCCGCGAAGGTGATCAAGACAGAACTCAAGGGAGGCGATCCCGCCGAACGCGAGCCGTTCAAATACTTCGATAAGGGATCGATGGCCACGGTGTCGCGGTTCTCGGCCGTTGTCAAGATCGGCTCGATCGAGTTCGCCGGGTTCATCGCCTGGCTGGCCTGGCTGCTCCTGCACCTGGTGTACCTGGTGGGTTTCAAAAGCAAAGTCACCACGCTGGTCTCATGGATGGTCACCTTCATGAGCACGCACCGCGGCCAGCTCACCATCACGGAGCAACAGGCCACCGCCAGCATCAGTGGCGAACAGCTTGCGGAGATCGCCGCCGCGTCCTGAGGCCAACGCGGGCCTTCACGCCTTACCCGGCCGCCGGCTCGAACCGTGAAATGCCCAGCGCTCTATACGGATTGGCCGCCGGGCTCGCGCGGGATGGTGATGTCGAACGAGGTCCCGGCCCCCGGGGGGCTGGCGACCAGCATGAGGCCCCCGAGCACCTCGATACGGTCCTTGAGGCCGACGAGTCCGGACCCCTTGCCCGAGTCGGCCCCGCCGATCCCGTCGTCCGAGATGAACAGCAACAGGTGCTGGTCTGTGGTGTGCGTCCGCACCGTCACCTCGGAGGCCTGAGCGTGCTTGGCCGCGTTGGTGAGCGACTCGGCGACTACGTAGTAGGCGGCGACCTCGACGGAGTCGGACAACGGGTGCTTGATGTCGACGTCCAGCCTGACAGGTACGACCGACCGCCGGGCCAGCGTTCGAAGCCCCGCGGCCAACCCTCCCGTCGACAGGATCGCCGGGTGAATGCCGCGGGAAATCTCCTGCAACTCCTGGAACACGTCGGTCAATCCCGAAACGGACTGCGCCAGTTCGTCTTTCAGTTCGGCGCAGTCGGGTGGAACCAGGTCCTCGGCGAGTCGGAGCTTGAGCCCGAGCGAGACCAACCGTTGCTGGGCTCCGTCGTGAATGTCCCGTTCCAGGCGGCGCCGGGCGTGATCGGCGGCGGCGACAATCCTTGCGCGCGAGGCGATCAGCTCCTCGCGGGTGGTCGCGGCAGCGATCGCCGTCGCCACCAACTCGGCGAATTCGGCTATCCGACTCTCGGTGTCGGGCGGCAGCGGGTCGGATTGGCTGGCGGCGACGACGGCGATGCCCCAGACCCGCTCGTCGACCACGATGGGCGCCCCGATCCGCGAGCGCATGCCGAGCTCGCGAACGCGCTCCGCGATGGAGCCTTCGGCGCCCGTCCAGTCGTCGATCCGCGCCGCGGTTCGTGTGCGCAAGACCTTGGCCGACACGTTGTCGCCCTCGGTGGTAAGGCGTTCACCGAGCTGCAGGTGCGGCACCCCGGCTGCCGCGTAGCACGCGACGACGACGATTGCCGCGCCGTCGTCCTCGAACCGAAGCACCTCCGCGCTACCGGCATCGAGGCAACCGGCCATCTCCTCAGCAACCGCGGAGAAGACCTCCGACTGGCTAACCCCGCGGGCGACCAACGTGGCGACCCGCCGCAGCGCGGCTTGTTGGCGCGCCAGCACGCTGAGGTTGTCGGCAAGTTCACGCAAATGGTCTCGGCTGTCCTGCAGTTCGGCGCGGGTGGCGGCGTTGGCGATCGCGGTGCCCACGAGGTCGGCGAAATCGGCCATGCGCGCCTCGGTGTCGGGCGGCAGTGCCTTGTCGTCCGCGACGGCAACCAGGCCCCACACCTCTGTCCCCACCACGATGGGCACGCCCACCATGCAGTTCACGCCAAGCGCACGGATGAGTGCGGCCGTATCACCCGACGCCTGCTCGTGAGTGTCCATTCGAGCGGGCCGGCCGGTGCGTCGGACGATCGGGGCTATATGGTCGCCGTCGAGGGAAAACCGCTGGCCGACCGCCTCCACTCTTGCCACCTCAGCCTGTGGGCGTCCAACAGCCTCGATCACGACGTCGTCGCCATCGAACCGGCCGACATTCGCGTTGTAGACGTCGAGACAATCCGCCATTTCCTCGGCCACTGCTGCGAACACCTGCCGAGGCTCGGCCTCGCGGGCCACCAGTTCCGCCACTCGACGCAACGCCGTCTGCTGGCGGGCGAGATCGCGCAAGGTGTCGCGGCTGGCCTGCAGCTCAAACCTGGTCGCGGCGTTGGCGATCGATGTCCCCACCAGGTCGGCGAAATCCGCCATGCGTGCCTCGGTGTCGGGGGGCATGGGCCCGGTCCGTGAAGCCACGGCCAGCACGCCCCACGGCTGCGCGCCGATGACGATGGGCACCCCGACCATGCATTGCACGGCCATCGCACGGATGCGTGCGGCCGACGCGCCGGCCGCATGCTCGTGGGTGTCCATGCGAGCGGGCCGGCCAGTGCGCAGGATGATCGGGGCGATGTGGTCGCCGTCCAAGGGAAAGCGTTCACCGATTCCGGGCCGGTTCGGCACTTCAAGCGCGGTGCTCCCGAGGGCTTCGATGACGATGGCATCGCCGTCGAACCGACCGACCGTTGCGTTGTGTGCGTCGAGACAACCCTCCAGCTCATCGGCGACCGCCCGGAACACCTCGCGTGGCTCGGCCTCGCGCGCGACAAGTTCGGCGACCCGCCGCAGCGCTGTCTGGTGCCGGACGAGGTCACGCAAGCTGTCGCGGCTGGTCTGCAGTGCGGCGCGGGTGGCGGCGTTGGCGATCGAGGTGGCAACCAGGTCAGCGAAATCGGCCATGCGCACTTCGGTCTCGGGCGGCAGACTCCTTGTCCGAGACGCAACCGCAAGCACGCCCCATAGATGAGAGCCGACGACGATGGGGACCCCGACGACGGAGTCCAGTCCGCCTTCGCGGATGCGTTCGGCCCATGCGCCGGAAGCGTTCTCGTAGCCATCGATTCGCGCCGGCCGACCCTCCTGCCGGACCATCGCCGCAATGTTGTCCCCTTCCATCACGAACCGCTCCCCCACCTCGGGGAGGTTCGGCATTTCGGGATCGGCGCGCGCGACGGCCTCCACGATGGTCGCATCGGCTTCGTAGCGGACCACGGTCGCGTTGTGGACGTCGAGGATGCTGGCCATCTCCTCCGCGACCGCGTGGAACACTTCGGCCGGCTGCGCCTCGCGTGCGACCAGTTCCGCCACCCGGCGCAGCGCCGATTGGCGTCGAGCCAGCTCGCGCAAACCGTCGCGGCTGGAATTCAGCTGTTCACGCGCCGCCGCATTGGCGATCGCGGTCGCCACGAGATCGGCGAAGTCGGCGATGCCCACCTCGATGTCGGCCGGCAGGGGGTCCCCCCGAGAGCCCACCGCGGCCACGCCCCAGAGCTGCTCCCCGACCATGATCGGGACGCCGACCATGCATTCGATGCCCATTTCGCGCAGGCGCGCGGCCGAAGCGCCCGCCGCATGCTCGTGGCTGTCCATTCGAGCGGGACGTCCGGTGCGCCGAACAATCGCAGCGACGTGGTCGCCATCCAGTGGAAACCGCTCGCCCACGACCGGCGGATTCGGCAGGTCGACGTCCGGACGCCCCAGCGCTGCGATGACGATGTCGTCGCCGTCGTAGCGACTCACCGTCGCGTTGTATACGTCCAGAATGTCGGCCATTTCCTCTGCTACCGCCTTGAACACCTCGGCGGGCTCCGCCTCGCGGGCGACCAGTTCTGCCACCCGGCGCAACGCCGTCTGATGGCGGGCGAGCTGGCGGAGGCGATCGCGGCTGGAGCGCAGTCTCTCCTGGCTGGCCTCGAGCATGGTCCGGGTTTCGCGGAGTTGCTCTTCTTCCTCGCGTTGCCCGGTGACGTCGCGGCCGACTGCATAGAACAACCCCTGATGCGGCGCGACGCTCCATTCGATCCATCGCGTAGAACCGTCGCGGCTGGTGGCCCGATTCTCGAAACGAACCGGCCCCCGGCCCGCGGTGAGATCTCCTATCGGCTCGCGGAGCCGTTCCATGTCTTCCGGCGGCACCAATTCGAATGGAGCGGCCGCCAATTCGTCCACCGTGTACCCCAGTGCCTTTTCGAAGGCCGGATTGACCTCGAGCAGATTGCCTTGATCGGAAATGACCATGAGGTCCGACGTCAGGTTGAAAAATTGTTCCAGCCTGTGACGGCTCTCGATTAATCCGATGTTGAGTTTGTCGCGGTCGCGGGCGGCGGCCAGCAAGGCTTCCAGGGTGGGCACCACCCGGCACAGGCGTTCACGCGTCGTGCGACGCAGATCGTCGGGCACTTCGAGTACGGCGAACACCACGCCGTCCTCGTGCAATGGGAGAGACCCGGGCCGGTCATCGGCAACCGTCTTTGATAACGCCACGGACGCGAACCGCAAGCCGAAAGTGGCAGCAAGGCGCCGGCTCGCATCGTTCGCGGCCGACTGCAGATCCCCTGCCCGCAACACGATGTGAGCCAGCTCGGACGACAGTTCGGCCGCGCGGTGACGCTCGGCGGCGGCCACGGCGGCGGCCGCGACGCCGGCCACAAAATTGCCCAGCAGGGCCACGCCCATCAGGACCGCGTAGACGATGCCGACCGGGTCGTCCGGTTCCACTTGCTTGAGGAGGACGACCAGCACGGCCTCGACCGTCATGAACCCGGCCGCGACGGCAAGCGCAAACCAGGGCGCCAAGGGCGCCCGGGGCCTAACCAACGCGGTAAGGCGCGCAACCGTTGACATGCGGCCAGGCCGCCGACGTCTGGGCGACATTTGTTCAGTATGTATCGTTCCGGCATTCAGCAAAGCCCCAACCTCGCCTTTTTGCACTGGTGACCGCCACCGCCCGCGGCAGTACGCTCATCCGGTGGCGGAAACGTCGTACGCGCCCTGCGGCGATTTGAGCCTTGCGTATCAAGTGTTCGGAGACGGGCCCATCGAGCTCGTCTTCATCCCGCCGTTCGTCAGCCACGTCGAGCTCTTCTGGACGCTGCCCGAATACAAGGCGTTCTTCGAGCGTCTCGGTACCTTCTGCCGCGTGGCTATTTTCGACAAGGCCGGGGTCGGGCTGTCCGACCCCGTCCCGAAGGTTCGCTCGGTGGACGATCGAGCGGCCGAAATCGGGGCCGTCATGGATGCCGTCGGCTTCGAAAAGGCCGCCCTCCTTGCGTTGAGCGAGGGCGGTCCGGCCGCCATCGTCTGGGCGGCACGTCGACCCGAGCGAACCCGGGCGTTGATCCTGCACGGCACGTACGCGTATCTGGGCGGTATCGGGTGGGACGACTTGGATCGCAGCCCGGCCGAGGTCCGGGCGCGCATGCTCCGAGAAATGGGTGAGAAGTACACGCCGTCGACGCAACAACTCGAACGCTGGCAGGACTTCGGCGACGCTGCGCGCTCGGATTGGGGCGACGGCAGGGCGGTCAAGTGTCTGGTGCCGTCGGTCCGGTCGATCCGCCAGCTCGGGATGATGGAACGAATGTGCGCGAGCCCCGGAATGGCGAGGGCGACCGTCGAGGCGTCGTTCGGCATCGATGTGCGGCCGATCCTGTCTACTCTGAGCGTCCCCACACTCGTCATCCACGCCCGCGGGGACCCCGGGGTGCCCGTACAGGATGGCCGTTACCTCGCCGACCACATCTCCGGGGCGCAGCTTCTCGAGGTCGAGGGCGTGGACCATGCGCCCTGGTTCACCGAGTCCGAACGGACAACGACGGCGATCGAGGAGTTCCTCACCGGCGGCCACGCAGCGCCGCCACGGTCGCGTCGCGCACTGCGCACCGTGTTGTTCACCGACGCGGCGGAATCGACGCGGTACCCCGCGGCGGGGCGCGAGGACCGGTGGCCTGCGGTACTGGACCGCTTCGATGAAACGGTGAGCGAGCTTACGCAGCGGTTCGACGGCACGGTGGTCAGGAGCACCGGTGCTTGTCGCCTCGTCACCTTCGACGGCCCGACTCAGGCCATCCGCTGCGCCGAGGCGTTGCACGGTGACGCCGAGCCATTGGGCATCCGGGTCCGTTCCGCCATCCATACGGGCGAGTGTGAATTGCTCGACGGGGACCTCGGCGGAATCGCCGTAGCCGTCGCCGCGCGGATGCTCGAGCAGGCCGGCGCGGGCGAAATCCTCGTCTCCCGCACCGTACGTGACCTCGTCATCGGCTCGGGCACGGGCTTTGACGACCGTGGCAGCGTCGATTTGCGCGGAGTGCCCGGCACCTGGCAACTGCTGGCGGTCGACCGGCGCGGTGCGCGGGCGGGAACGGCCGAGGCCGCGCTGGCGTCAATGCCTACGCCCGGCCCGGGCACCGCGATGCGCCGGTCGGATCGCGCCGTCGAACTCATAGCCAGGCGGACACCGTGGATCTTGCGGGGGATAGCCCGCCTGGCCCCGGGGGTCGACCGCAGCTGAGCGGAGATGCGTTGAGCCGCAGGGCATTCAGGTCAATTGACGCAGATCGTGCCCCGCAAATGCGTGCCGTCACCGGTAAGGCATCCGTTCGGCGGATCCTTGGGCAGGCCGGGCGGCAGGCAGTTCTGCCGGTCGCTATCCCAGTACCAACCACTCGGGCAGTCGGCCAAATTGTTCGAGCTGGCCGGCGCCACCAGCGACGCCAACCCAATTCCTGCCACGGCCATCGAGGCGGCCACGGCGACTTTCAGGTTCTTCATGTCGGCGTTTCCTTTCACGTTGACATGCCTGCAACCAGTGTCGCGATCCTCGGTGGCGCATAGCTGCATGCCAGCCGCAGACCGACCCCCCGGCTAGCACCAATTCGCCGCCGAGGTCTCCTCGGCGCGATCTCGTTGTCAGTCATCACAATCCTGACGAACCGTCAGACGTCGTTTGATCCGGCCGGAATACCAGCTGGCAGGTATCGCCATTTGACGGTGGCCGTAACGACACGCATGGGCCCCGGCCAGCATCCTGATAACAACGCCGCGCACGCAAGGGACTGCGCGTAAAGCGCTTGCGGCAAGCGCTGTTTCACCGAACCAGGCACAACATGCAAAGACGCCGGCTACAGGCCGGCGCGAAACAATGGAGGAAACCATGGCATACCGGACCGTCAACCCGTACAACAACGAGGTCGTGGCGACTTTCGACGACCTGACCGACGCGGAGGCGATGAACCTTCTCGACCAGGCGCAGAAGACCTTTGAGACCTGGAGCCAGACCTCCTACGCCGAGCGCGCCGCGCTGTGCAGGCGCGCGGCGGCCATCCTCACCGAACGGCCCGACGAGTTCGCCCGCCTGCTCACCCTCGAAATGGGCAAGCTGTACAACGAAAGCCTGGGCGAGGTCGCGCTGAGCGCCCACATCTTCTCGTACTACGCGGACAACGCCGAGAAGTTCCTGGCGCCCGAGCGCATCGACACGCTCAGCGTCAACGACAACGCGATGCTCGTCAGCCAACCGCTCGGGGTGATCCTGGGCGTGCAGCCGTGGAACTTCCCGTTCTACCAGCTGGCGCGCGTGGCGGCTCCGAACCTGATGGCGGGCAACGTCGTCATGGTCAAGCACGCCTCCAACGTCCCGCAGGCCGCGGCGGCCTTCGAGCGGTTGCTGCTCGAGGCGGGCTTCCCCGAGGGCGCCTACACCAACCTGTTCGCGACCAAGGACCAGATCAACCTGCTGATCGACGACCCGCGGGTGCGCGGTGTGTCGCTGACCGGAAGTGAGGGCGCCGGCAGCGTCGTCGCGGCCCGGGCCGGCAAGAACCTGAAGAAGTCCACCATGGAGCTGGGCGGCTCGGACGCGCTGATCGTGCTGGACGACGCAGACCTCGACAAGACCGTCCCGTGGGCGGTGTGGGGCCGGATGAACAACGGCGGGCAGTGCTGCGTGGCGTCCAAGCGGATCATCGTCGCCGAGGAGATCGCCGACGAGTTCTTGGAGAGGTTCTCCGCCGCACTGGCCGAGCTCAAGGCCGGCGACCCGTTCGACGAGACGACGACCCTGCCGCCGATGTCGAGCCAGGGTGCGGCCGACGAGCTGAACGACAAGATCAAGGCCGCGGTCGAGGCCGGCGCGACGGCCATCCCGCTCGGTGCGCCGGTGCCCACGACGGGTGCGTTCGTGCAGCCGACGATCCTGACCGACCTGACCCCGGACAACCCCGCGTACTACCAGGAGTTCTTCGGGCCGGTGGCACTCTTCTTCCGCGCCACGAGCGAGGACGACGCCGTCCGGCTGGCCAACGACTCGCACTTTGGGCTCGGCGGTTCGGTGTTCACCCAGGACCCCGAGCGCGGGGTCGAGGTGGCCAAGCGGATCGAGACCGGCATGGTGTTCGTCAACCACCCCACCTGGACCAAGCCGGACCTGCCCTTCGGCGGGGTCAAGCTGTCGGGCTACGGGCACGAACTCTCCGGTATCGGCATTGCAGAGTTCGTCAACAAGAAGCTGATCAACGTCGTGCCGATCGACGCGCCCGAGTAATCCAATTCCCCAGTGGCTCAACGTAAAAGGAAGGCAATCATGGCTGACTTCACCGTGGGGAAGTACCTCGCGAAGCGGTTCGAGCAGATCGGGCTGAAGCACTACTTCATGGTCCCCGGGGACTACAACCTCGTCCTGCTCGACGAGCTGCTGGAGAACGAGAACCTCGAGCAGATCGGCTGCTGCAACGAGCTGAACGCCGCCTATGCGGCCGAGGGCTACGCCCGGGTGAACGGCGTCGGCGCCGTGCTCACCACGTTCAACGTCGGGGCGTACTCGGCGCTGAACGGGGTGGCCGGCGCCCACGCCGAACGCCTGACGGTGATCATGGTGTCCTCGAGCCCCAACACCAACGATGCGGGTGAGAACCACATTTTGCACCACACGGTGGGCACGCACGATTTCACCGCGCAATACGAGGTGTTCCGGCAGGTGACTTGCGCGGCGGTGCGCATCCAGCACCCCGACAATGCGCCGGCCATGATCGATCACGCGATCAGCACCGCGCTGCGCGAGCGCAAGCCCGCCTACATCGAGATCCCGTGCAACCTCTCGGCCGCGCCGTGTGCGGCACCCGCGCCGTTCTCGGAGTTGCCGGCCTGGCAGCCGAGCAACGCGCGGACGCTGGCCGACGCCGTCGCGCGGGCCACCGACCTCATCGCCCAGGCGAAGAAGCCGATCCTGTTAGCCGGCGTGCATCTGCGCGCCTACGGCGCGATCGACGCCTTCCGCGAACTGGCCGAGGCGCTGGGCTGCGCGGTGGCGGTGATGCCGAACGCCAAGGGCTTCTTCCCCGAAGACCACCCGCAATACGCCGGGATCTACTGGGGCGAGGTGAGCAGCCCGCAGTGTCAGGCCATCGTGGACTGGGCCGACCTGATCGTGGCGGCCGGTCCGGTGTTCAACGACTACACCACGGTCGGCTACAGCGCGTTGCCGCCGCGCAAGCGGATGATCAACGCCGAGCCCAGGGTGGTGCGGTTCCCCGACTCCGAGTTCACCGGCGTGTCGCTGGCCGACTTCCTGTCTGACCTGGCGAAGAAGGTGCAGGCCAACGACGCCACCCTGACGCAGTACAAGCGGCTGCGGGGGACGGCGTCGGTGGCGCCGCGGCCGGCTGCCGAGGACCCGTCGGCGCCGCTGAGCCGGGTCGAGATGTGGCGGCAGATCGAGGAGGAACTCGACTCCGACACCACCCTGCTGGTGGAGACCGGTGACTCCTGGCTCAACGGCATGTACACGCGGCTGCCCGGTGGTGCCCGGTTCGAGATCGAGATGCAGTGGGGCTCGATCGGCTGGTCCGTGCCCGCCAGCTTCGGGTACGCGATGGGGCTGGAAGAGGGCCGCCGGCTGGTCTCGGTGATCGGCGACGGGTCGTTTCAGCTCACGGCCCAGGAGGTCTCGAACATGATCCGCCACCGCCAGGAGATCCTGATCTTCCTGGTCAACAACCGCGGCTACGTGATCGAGTCGGCGATCCACGACGGTCCCTACAACTACTACAAGAACTGGGACTACGCCGGGCTGGTCGACGCGTTCAACGCCGAGGACGGCGGCGGGCTGGGGCTGAAGGCAACCACCGCAACGGAATTGACCGAGGCGATCGAGAAGGCCCGCGCCCACACGGGTGGTCCGGTCCTGATCGAGTGTGAGATACCGAATGACGACGCCAGCCCCGAGTTGATCTCCTGGGGATCGAAGGTGGCCCGCGTCAATTCCCGCCCGGACCCGCGGTTCTGAGGTTCCCTCCGATAGAGCCGGCCGGTCGTGCGAGGTTGCTCAGGCGCACGACTGGCCGGCTCTCCATTGCGACGGACTGGCGCTCGAACCATTCTGCGCGAGAGCTGATTCCCTCAGCCGCCCGGCGAGACGGTCGGCAACCCTTGCGATTCTGCCGCATCGAGAAGCCTCCGATCGTAGGCGCAGAACGCTGTCAGACCGCGTCGGTGGGCGTGCGCGGTAGCCAGGTGTATCGCATCGAGAGTGCGCAGCTCGGCGGGCTGGATGGTTGCCGCGGCGGCCGCGATCGCGTCCGTCAACACGAGGGTGTCAATCGAGGCGGCGACATTTCGCGCCCTGGCCATAGCATCGGGCCCGATCCGCGCGACCGCGCGAATAAGTTCGATGTGACCGATAGCGCTCGTCGCCAGGTCATCTTCCAGACGGGCATTGAGCCATTCGACCAATGCTGCTGACTCCTCCTCAGCGGCAATAAGTTTCACGGTGGCCGACGTATCAAGGTAGATCATCGGTCGGCGCGCTGGTGCTCCAGTATCGAACTGAGTGAACGGCCTTCGACGAGGTCGGCCATGCTGAGCGGAAGGCGTGGCGCTGTCGCGGGGATCAACTGCCCTTCGGCGATCAGCTTCTCGCGCACTTGCTCCCCGGGAGTGAGCGGCACCAAGCGGGCCACAGGCCGGCCGCGTTCGGTGATTTGGATAATCACGCCAGCCTTCGCCTTCGCTACCCACACACTGGCATTCTGGCGTAGTTCACGAATCCCGATTACTTCCATCGAGACAGTGTAGCACCTAATGTGCTACATGCTGCTCCGGCGACGCCCAGGTTGACGTCGCGTGGTGTTCGCACTGCTTAGGAGTTGATGCTCACCGCGCCGCTGAGCACCCGCTGCTCGATCAGGTCGGCACCGCGGGCCACCCCGCCGGTTGCCCGGAAACCGCCCGCGACAAGCCGCGCGCCGGCTGTCATGGTCATCGCCTGCTGCACCTTGGCCGAAAGCCGTTTCGCAGTGAGCTTTTTCGCCGGCAGGCGGGTACCGCACCGCGCCACCTCGACCCGCCGTGCGACCTCGAACTGGTCGCGTCCGAACGGCACCACACACACCGGGACGCCGCGAGCAAGGGCCTTCTGGGTGCCCCCCATGCCGCCATGCGTGATCGCGCACACCGCGCGGTCCAGCACCGGGCCGTGCGGCACGAACTGAACCACCGTCGCGTTGCGGGTGGGGGGAATGTCGGCAGGCAGGCCGGCGGGCAGCGTCGCCACCACGTGCACCGGCAAGTCGGCCAGGGCGGTGATCGCGGTCCTGACGAGTCTCTCGTCGGCCTGTTGTTGTGACGAGGTTGTCACCAGGACGATCGGCCGGTCGATCGCCTCGAGCCACTCGGGCACCTCGTGCATGGCCGGTTCGAACATGCACGGGCCGATCATCTGCACGGCGTCGCCCCACTCGGTTTGCGGGTACTCGAACGGCTTGCCGCTGGCCACCAGCATCAGTGGAGCCCGCCGGAAGAAACCGTCGGCCGACGTGACCGGCGATGCGCCGGCGCTCGCGCGAATCTTGTTCCCCGCCGGCAGAACCGCCCGCTCCATCATGCCCATCACGATCGGCCGCAGTGCGGCGTCGCGGGCCCGGCCCAGCGGGCCGGCCAACGGAGCCAGGCCCAACCCGAAGGGCGGGACCCCGCGCGACTGCAGCGGCGGCGTGTACGGCGAGAAGCATGCCCACGGGGTGTCGCCCGCGTCGGCGACCGACAGGGCGCCCCAGCAGTTGACGTCGACGATCAGGGCGTCGGGACGCGTGCGGGCCACCGCGTCAGCGAAGTCGGCGACTTCGTAAGCGGCCCGGCGGCAGAACACGTCGACGGCCCGCTTGAGGGCACCTCGCGGGCTGGACGCCTTCCAGTCGTCGTTGACCGTCGCCTCGATCCGGGGATCGATTATGTCGGTGATGAAACCCAGCTCCCGCGCCATCTCCACTCCGGTGGACAGGGTGCGCAGGTGCACCTCGTGGCCGCGGGCCGAAAGTTCTAGCAGCAGCGCGCTGAACGGGAACAGATGGCCGAGCGCCGGCGACGTGTAGGCCAAGATTCTTGCCATTTGTGTTTTCCCATCTTCTGGCCGCGTGATGAATATCGGGTGTCTCAAATTGTTTCCGACCAAACGCCGCGTGTCAGTACGGCAGGCCACCATATGCGTTGGGTGCCAACAGCTATTCGCTGATGTGGTCTCCGGCTTTGCTGAATAGTGCTGACAGGAAGCGCAAATGGCGGCCAGCTGTACCGACGGCGATCGCTTCGTCAGCGAGACTGTAGCCATGTGGGCAGCAACCCTACTGATGCTTCGTTGCGGTGTGTTGCCCGTTTCGCACGGCTCGCTTCGACCTGGCGTAGGCGCCGATGTCTAGCGCGGTCATTCTCTTGTCGCTCGTCGCGGCTATCGACCCGGTGCGGATCGGCATCACGGCGCTGTTGATCTCCCGACCGAAGCCAATGCTGAATCTCTTCGTCTTCTGGCTCGGAGGCATGGTGATGGGCATCGGCGCGGCGCTCGCCGTGGTGCTCTTGCTGCGCGGCATAACGGTCTCCGCCATGCAAACGGTGATTTCGGCCACGAATTCCCCCATGGCGGCCTACGTCCAGGTCGGAATCGGCTTTTTCGCAGTATCTTTCGCCGCCCTGCGCCTGGCGCGTTCGGGAGCACAACGGCGCCTACCGGTGCCGGCGACCGCTGGCGAGTCCTCGGTGCTGCTGTTGGAACCGGACGCACCACCGCCCGCCTCTCGGCTGTCGATTCGGGGCCGGCTGGAATCCGGATCGTCGTTGGTGGCGTTCGTCGCGGGGGTTGCCCTGGCAACCCCGCCGGTTGAGTACATGGCGGCGATCCTGGCCATCCTGGCGTCCGAGCCGGCGGCGGCTGGGCAGCTGGGCGCGGCGGTGTTCTTCACCGTGGTGGCGTTTGCGGTCGTCGAGGTTCCGCTCGTCACCTATCTCACCGCGCCGACGCAGACGCTTACCGTCGTGCAGCGGCTGAACGGCTGGATGAGCGCGCGTCGTCCTGCCATCCCCGCCGTGGTCGTCGCCGTCTTGGGTCTCTCACTGTTGGCTTCCGGCATGGGCCGGCTCTAGCGGACTCGATGCGCCGCGGCGACCCGATCGGTAAGCGGCGCGGTCAGATTCGCGACCAGCGCAGCACCGAGACAGCAAGTTTGCAGCGCTCGCACTTCCCGACTGCGTCGCGATGCTTGCGGCACGAGAGCATGACGGCGCCGCAGCAGTCGTTCCGGGTGGCCCAGCGGGCGGGTCTCTTGCAGCGCCACAGCATGATCGGTCGGGTCAGCTTCAGCGCGGCGAACAGGTCGCACGGAAGGTCGAACCGCAACTGGTCGAGAATCGCTGCCTCGGGGCCATTCTGGCGGCCGGTTCTCATCGCGCCGCCTCGTGCCGGGCGGCGGTCGCATGGTGGGCGGCGCACCGGTCAGAGCCTGTCGTCGAATCCTCTCGGGCATGCGAATGACGGTCACAACGGATCTCGGCCGACGTGCTTTGCCGGTCGAATTGCCCTGTCAGGTCGAGCATTTCCCACCACTTCGCCTTATGCGCTTCACTACCCACACCCTCAAGGGTGGATGTCACTCCCCGGAAAGTCATCGGCGCTGGCGCCTATCAATGACTGTCGGGCAACCCCAGTGCCGCATACTCGCCAGCTGCAATAGTCTGCCGCTCACCTGTATGCGTGGGGTTGCGCCGCTTTCGTGCGTCGAGCCTGAACACAGCACGTGTGTTCGCGCCGACAGGCGGATCTGCGCTCAGAATCGATGCCGCTTCAGGCTCGACGCGAACAGCCCCTTACTGGGCTTCCAATGCGTACGCCGGTTGACTGCCCACCGCTGGACGCTCGGGATGCGAGACGGCAACGCCGGTCTTGTGCCGATGGCGCAACCGCGTAACCCATTGTGGCGCCCACCAGTTGGCCCGCCCCATCACGCGCATGAACGCCGGGACGAGCAACATGCGGACCAGGGTCGCGTCGGACAGCACCGCCAGCGTCAGCCCGACACCGAACATCCGCATGAACGACACCTGCGCTGCGATCAGCGCGGCGAACGAGATCGACATGATCAACGCGGCGGCGGTGATCACACGCCCGGTTCTGGCCAGGCCGAGCGCCACGCTGTGGTCGTTGCCGGCGGCAGTCCGGTCCGATGCCAGCCAGTACTCGTAGATCCTCGACACCAGGAAGACCTCGTAGTCCATCGACAGGCCGAAAGCGATGCAGAACAACACGACCGGCATGGTGAGCACGAGCGTGCCGGTAGCGGTGGTGCCTAGCCCGCCGAGGTGGCCGTCCTGGAAGATCCAGACGAGCGCCCCGAAGGAGGCGGTCAACGACAGGCCGCTGAGCAGCAATGTCTTCAGGGGCAACACCACACTGCCGGTGAGCCGGAACATCACCACCAACGTGATCAGCGCGATGGCCGCGAGGACGAGCGAGAGCCGCGAGGTGATCGCGTTGGCGGTGTCGCGGTTGACTTGGGCGGTCCCGGTGATCAGCACCTGCGCGCCGCCGGGACCCGCGACCGCGTGCAGCCGGTCCAGCTGGGTGTTGGAAGCATCCGAGAAAAGCGGGGCGCTGCTGGCCACGGTGAGGAACGCGCTGCCGTCGGCGACCCCCGCTTCGGCGACGGGGGGTCCGACGCGGGTCCCGGCGACGAACGTCCCATCCGGTGCCGAAACCGACGGCACGTCGGGCACCATCGACAGCTGAGAGGCGTAGTCCGCCAACGCATTCGGGGTCAGCCCGCGGGCATCGGGAACCACCACGGTCAGGCTCGACGCCACGTCGGCGCTGAACTGTGTGCGCAGCTGGTCGCCAACCTGGCGCGCCGTGCTAGAGGTCGGTAGCACACGATCGTCCGGAATGCCAACCTTCATCCCGAACAACGGCATCCCCAGCGCGACCAGCACGACGGTGAGGCCGAGCCCGATTGGAACCGCCCGGCGCATCACGAAGTGGGCCAGCCGGTAGAAGAACGTCTGCTCGACGGGGCGGGCGGCGCCCGCGCGCGAATCCACTCGCTTTCCCAGCACCACAATAGCGGCGGGTGTCACGATGATCGCCGCGCCGACCGCCAGAGCCACCACCGCGATCGCGGCGTAGGCGAACGACTTCAGGAACGGCATCGGGAAGAACATCAGGGCCGACATGGACAACGACACGGTCATCGCGGAGAAGAGCACGCTGCGGCCGGCGCTGGTCATCGTGCGAACGATTGCCGCGTTCCGCTCTGTGCCGCTGGCGATCTCGTCCCGGAATCGGCTCAGGAGCAGCAATGTGTAGTCGATCGCCAACGCCAGGCCCATCGCGAGCAGCAGGTTGAGCGCGAAGATCGAGACATCGGTGACGCAAGTGAGCGCGCGCAGCACGGCCATCGACCCGAAGATCGCAATACCGCCGACGGCCAAAGGAATCGCTGCCGCCAGGAATCCGCCGAACACCCAGACCAACACCAGGAAGCTCACCGGAACCGCGATGGTTTCCATGACTTTTAGGTCGTCCCGGGTCTGGCTGGTGATCTGCGCATCGACCATGGCCTGCCCGCCGGCGCGCACCGTCACGCCGTCGCGGCTGCGCACGACCTGGTCGCTAAGCGTCTCGGCGTGCTGTCCGGCCGCGTTGGTCCCGCCGGTGATGCTGGCGACGATCAGACCGACCTTGCCGTCTTTGCTGACCAGTCCGGTCGACGCCGCCGGCGGCGCCGCCCAGGGCGAGGCCACCCGCGCCACGTATGGCGAATCGTGCAGCTGGCGCACGATGTCCGTGCCGACCCGCTCGGCGGCGCCGCTCTGAATGCCGTCGTCCGAGGAGACGGTGATCAACAGCTCGGTGTCACCCCGGTGGAATCGGTTGGCCAACATGTCCGTCGCCCGGGACGATTCCGCGCTCGGATCCCGAAAGCCTCCGGCGGACAGGCTGTGAATCACCGGTAAGCCGACCACCGCCGTCGCCACCATGGCGAACAGCGACAGCGCAATGATCCGCCGCGGCGCGCGGATTGCCAGTCGGGCGAGCCGCTCCAAGGCGTTCAAAATCGAAGCACCGCACCTTCAATGGTCAGGCCGGGGCCGAACGCCAGGAGCACTCCGTGCTCGCCGCGGCGAGGCTTGTCGACGCGCAGGATGTTCTCCAGCACGAGCAGCACGGTGGCCGAGGCACAGTTGCCGGCGTTGGCCAGGACATCCCAGCTGGCGCGCAGCTGCTCCGGCTGCAAGCCGAGTTGCTTACCCAGCTTGCGGACGATCTTCGGGCCACCCGGGTGAATACCCCAATGGGTGACGTCGTCCTTCGAAAGGCCAAGCGGCGTCAGCAGTTTGGCGAGGAAGCCCTCGATGTTCTCCTCGAGGACCGCCGGCACGCCGGCGGCCAGGGTCATCCAGAACGACCGGTTGCCGATGTTCAGGCTCATCATGGTGTGCTGGTCGTATAACTGCTCGGTGTGGGTGCGCAGGAACTGCACCCCCGCGCCGTCGGGGGCCGAGCCCATCAGCATCGACACGCTGGCATCACCGAACAGCGCCTGCGTGATGAGCGCTTCCACCGGGTCCTCCCCGGGCATCAAACTTTCCCGGATGTGCGCCGAGCTCAATTCGGTGTTGTTGCAGATCACCAGTTCGCCGGGCCGGGCGGCGACGCTGTCCATCGCGACCTTGATGACGTTGAGCGCCGCGTAGCAACCCATGTGACCGATGAAGGTGCGACGCAGATCCGACCGCAAACCAAGCTCTTTCGCGAGCATGAGGTCGGGTCCGGGGTTGACGTACCCGGTCGAGCAGGCCATCACGAAACTGCCGATTCGCTGCGTGTCGAAGTCGCCGATGGCTTCCTTGAGGGAACGGCCGGCGACATCGATGACGGCCTGGCTGTGGGCCGCCATCCGGTCGCCCGTGAGCAGGCCGGCGGCCTCCACGAGATTGTCGGGGTGCCACATGATGTGGCGCTTCTGGACCTTGGTCGATTCGACGATTCGCTTCACGAAACGCACCGAGGACACCCGCTCGAAGAACTGTGTGGTCTCTTCCCGAGTCACCTCGAACGGCGGGTGGGCCGATGCGATGCCCAGCAGGGTGGGACGTTGGCGCACGGCGCCGTTCGTCACGTGCGACGGCGCCAGCACGTCGAAGGGATCTGCAAGATACATTGGCTGACTTCCTTACTCGCTCTACCCGACGAATCGGTTCTTCTTGCGTCGTGCCAGCGCTGCACGAGCGTGGAGGACTTCCCCATTGGCCGCCTGCACCAACAACCGTGCCGCGGTGACCTTTCTGGGTGCGGACAACCGACCCGTCTGCCATTGCGTGAGCGCCTCGCGTCGGCGAAGCTTGCCGCTGCTCGTGCGCGGCAACGTGCCGGGCTCGAGTAGCTCCACGTGCGCCGGCAGGATGCCCGTGTGTTGCTGCACGCGCACCGCGACGTCGTGGGCCAGGCCGGGCCCGGCGTCGGGAGCCGTCTCGACGAGCAGCGCGAGCGCCTCGTCTTCCTCGCCCGGCGGCACGAATCCCACCGCGACCGCGCATCCGGTGCGCACGCCCGGCAGCCCGTCCAACGCGGCCTCGAACTCCTCGGGGGCGTGATTGGCGCCGCGCACGATGACGATGTCCTTTTGGCGTCCGCACACGTAGAGCTCGCCCTCGTGGACGAAGCCTCGGTCGCCCGTGTGCAGCCAGCCGTCGTGCAGAGCCTGGTCGGTGAGGTCGGGGCGACCGAAGTAGCCGGCCATGATGCTGGGGCCCGCGACGAAGATGTGCCCGGCCCGGCCCGGCGGCAGCGCCTTCCCGTGGTCGTCGCGGATCTCGACCGCCATGCCGGCCAGCGGACGCCCCACGCTGACAATCTCTTTGCCGCCCGGTTCGACGACGCCTTCGGCCGCCAGCCTGTCACCATCCACGCCGAGGGCCTTGAAGGAGGTATCCGCCGGCTTGAAGGTGACGGCCAGGGATGCCTCCGCCATGCCGTAGCACGGCGTGAACGAGGACGCCCGGAATCCCCAGCGCCCGAAGCGCTCGCTGAACCGCCGCTGCGCTTCGGCGCTGACCGCCTCGGCGCCGTTGAGGCAGATGTTCCACGAGGACAGGTCCACGCCGTCGAGCTCGTCATCGCGGATGCGCTTGAGGCACAGCCCGAAAGCGAAACTCGGCGCCGCGGTGATGGTGCCCCGGTGCCGCGACACGGCTCGCAGCCAGGCCCCGGGTACCGCGACGAACAGCTCGGGTGGCAACAGGACCAGCTTCCCCGGAACGTAGAACGCGCTCAGCAGGTTTCCGATGAGGCCCATGTCGTGATAGAGGGGCAGCCAGGTGACGCCAACCGGATACGGGGCGCCGTCCGTGGTGATGTACTGCCCGAGGCTCGCCAGGTTGGACAGCAGGTTCGCGTGGGTTAGCGCCACCGGTTTGGGGTCGTTGGTGGTGCCCGACGAGAACTGGATGACCGCGATGTCGTCGGAACGGACTTCGACGGCCTCCGCTGCCGGGCCGGTCAGGCTGGACGCCGTGACGCATCCCAGCGGCGGGGCCGCGTTGGCGACCGACACCCCAAGGAAGCGCCGGATGCGCTCGTCGGTCACGACCATGGCGGCGTCCACCGCGCTGAGCATGGCAGTCGTCCTACGGTGGTACTCGTCGAGCTTGCCCAACCGCAGCGGTGGATAGAGCGGGACGGGGATCGCGCCGGCGCACAGCACGCCGAAGAAGCATTGCACGAATTCCGGCGAGGTCGGCAGCACCAGCGCGACGCGGTCGCCCTTGCGAATTCCGCGGCGGATCAGGTCACCCGCCACCGCCAGCGCCTCCTCGCGGATCCGGGCGAAAGGCACGTCGTGGTCTTGCTCCTTCTTGTCCACGAAAACCAGTCCGAGCTCCGATTGCGCGGCCCCATCGAGCATTTCGATCAGCGAGGCGTGCTTGGGACGGATCGCCGGCGCCCCTTTCACGGCAGCTCTCCCATGCGACCGACGACCAAGTTGGCCAAGTCGCCGACTGTGCTGAGATCGTCGGCGTCTTCCTCTTGCAATTCGATGTCGTAGTGCGCCTCGATCTTGAAGACGATCGACATGAACTTGAGGGAATCGAGGCCGATGTCGGCGAGGTTCGACTCCGCCGTCGGAGCGGCTTCATCGGCTTCCTTCTTGACGAAGTCGATGATCTCCTGCGTGATGATCTCGAGAATTTCGGAATCTTGTGCTGAGATGGTCATGCCCAGAAGTCTTGTCGGAGCGACCTCAAAAAGCGTCCCCGCCAACACGACTCGTCTTTTCTGGTTAGCACCAATCCTCAAGTTAGCCGTCGCGGGGCCAAAGAAGTTGTGGTGCAACGTGCTAGGTCGCGTGTGGCAAGCGTGCCACCACCAATCCCTGATTACCGGCAGTGTGACTGAACGGATTCCGGCCAACTGGAAGACAGGCGACCGGCGCGCTTTCAGGAAGCTTTGAGGCCGTACTTCGGGCCGAGCGTGGTGACGGCATTTTTGAGCTGTTCGCCGAGTTCGTCGAGGCGGTCCGCTTGTGAGGCGTCGACGGCCGCGCTGACCGCCGCGATCAGACTGCCGTCCGGGGCGAGCAGCGGCGTGGCCACCGCGTAGGCGTCCGCGAGGGTACCTCCGCGGTTGAAGGCCAGGCGGCGAGCGCGGATGTCGGGGAGTTCGGCGAGAAATTGCTGGACTTCACCCGCCTGTTCCGGAGCGGCGAGGTCGAGCAGCCGGTACATCTCATCGTCAGAGACGTTGGCGAGCAGCGTCTTTCCGGCGGCGCTGGTGTACAGCGGACGGCGGGCGTGGATGCGTGCGACGAACCTCAGACTCGGTGATTCCTCCCCCACCAGGTCGGTGAAGATGATGGCGTCTCCGACCCGTACCCCGACGAGGACCGTGCACCCAAGCGTTTCGCCCAGCTCGGCGACGAATTGATGGTCGAGCGCGAGCGCGGCCAGCTTGTTCGCGCGAGCGGCGAGAATGAACGGCCCCGGCCCGAGGTGGAACCGGCGTTCCCGCTCGACGAGGTAACCGCACGCGAGCAGCCCGTTCGTCAGCTCTTGCACGGAGCTCTTCGCGGCCTCGAGGGCGGTCGCCAGCTCAGCCAGCGTCAAGCCGCGCGGGCTCAGGGAGACGGCCTCGAGGATCTGGACCACGCGGTCGACCGTGCGATGCGGGCGGGCAGGCATGCGGCTGACGGTAGCAAGCCCGTGCCGCGAATCGAGATCAGGACATCGTCTCCCTGCCCGTGTGCACGGATGTCTGGCTCCCAGACTGCACCCGCTCGCAGATCGCCCAAAAAACCTTTCCCCGGGGACTTGCATTGCGACGGTAGTCACCGTACTTTATACGCATATCCGGTTTATAGTACGTAAATACGTACCCATTGAGAAAGGCCCCCCGATGACCGCACCGACCCGTCCCGGAATGATCCGGACCGCCAACGGCGTCCCCCTTCCCCTCGTCGCCATGCCCCAGAACGAGCTCCTCACCGTCAACGTCGACCAGATCCCCCTGCTCAAGGACGCCATGGGCCCCGGCATCCACATCCAGCCCCTGCGCCTCGACCCGGAGAAGGGCCAGGTGGTCCTGATGGCAGTCATGGCGCCAGGCTGCAAGCTGCCCGTGCACTACCACACCGGCACGGCCGAGGTGTACACGTTCTCGGGCCGCTGGGAGTACGCCGAGTACCCGGACCAGCCGCAGGTCGCCGGCTCCTACCTGTACGAGCCGGGTGGCTCGGTGCACACCTTCTACTGCCCCGAGGACAACACCGAGGACACGGTCGTCCTGCTGTGGATGGAGGGCGCGCAGATCGGCTTCAACGACGACGGCACGTTGGCGCACATCAACGACGCGACGTCGATCCAGCATGTGACGGAAACCGTTGCGGAGGCGCAGGGTGTCGGACCGGTCGGCTACATCCACGGCGGCGAGGCCGGCGTCGTCGGGTCCTGATCAGAAGAAAGGCAATTCGCTCATGTCACCGGCGTTTGACGGCGTCCGGGTCCTCGAACTCGGCCACGTCTACAACGGCCCGTATTGCGGGCTCCTCCTCGCCCAACTGGGTGCCGAGGTCATCAAGATCGAGCCGCCCGGCGGTGAGGCACTGCGCTTCCGTTCCCACCAGCGCGCCGAGTCACACGAGTTCGTGATGCTCAACTCGAACAAGCGCAGCGTGGTCCTGGACCTGAAGTCCCCGGCGGGCCGCCAGGCGCTGCTCGATCTGGCGGAGACCGCCGATGTGCTGATCGAGAACTACGCGCCGGGCACCATGGAGCGGCTCGACCTGGCCCCGGAGTTACTAATGCGCCACAACCCCCGGCTGATCGTCGCCTCGGGCAAGGGTTATGGGTCCACCGGTCCGTACGCGCACATGTCCGCCATGGACATCACCGTCCAGGCGATGTCCGGCAGCGCGTCCGCCACCGGTGACCCCGACGGGCCACCGACCAAGGCGGGCGCGGCGTTCGTGGACTTCTCCGGTGGCGCCCATTTGTTCGGCGCCGTCGCGGCGGCGCTGTTCCAGCGCGAGCGGACCGGACGCGGGCAGATCGTCGAGGTCTCGATGCACGACACCATCTACCCGATGCTGGCGTCCAGCCTCGGCGGCCTGCACAACGATCCCGAGCGCCGGCTGCCCGAGCGCACCGGCAACCGCCACTCGGGAATGGCCGTCGCGCCGTACAACATCTATCCCGCGAGCGACGGATGGCTGGCGATCATCTGCATCTCCGAGCGGCACTGGCACGGCGTGGCAACGGCACTGGGTCGCCCAGAGCTGGTCGACGACGCGCGGTTCCGCACCGAGAAGGACCGGGTCACCAACATCGACGCGGTCGACGACGAGGTGTCTTCGGTCACCAAGACGCGGACGCGCGCCGAGCTCGTCCGCGACCTACAGGCCGCCGGGGTGCCCTGCGCGCCGGTCAAGTCGGTCCGCGAGGTCGACACCGACGAGCACCTGATCGAACGCGGCATGATCACCTACGTCGACCACCCGAACCGGGGCCGCGTGCCGGTCCCGGGATGCCCTCTGCGGCTGAGCGATTCACCGGTCGGAGAGTTGCGCGCCGCACCGCTACTGGGCGAGTCGACCGAGGACGTCGTCGCCGAACTGGCAGAGGAGACCAGCCGTGTCCGCTCCGCTTGAGTCAGGCACCCCGTTGGCGACGTACTACGCCCAGACGGCGCCACGAGTGGGAGAAACCCTGTCCCGGCGCGCCATCGGCACGCTCGACGCGGTGACGATCGGGCGCTACGCGATGACGATCGGGGCGGCGGATCCGAGCCACTACGACGCCGAGGCCGCCCGGTCGGCCGGCTACCCCGACGTCGTCGCGCCGCCCAACATGCTCGCCGCGATCGTGGAGTGGGGCATCGGCACCCCCGAGGCCCGGCTGTTGCCGGACGGGACGCCGCAGGACGGCGACATGCCCCTCGGGGAGGCCGAGCTCGGGCTCCGGGTGATGGGCGCCGGCGAGGAGATGGAGTTGGTCAACCCCGCCACCGCCGGCACGGAGCTGGTGCTCGAGACGACACTCGAATCGGTCACTCCGAAGCAAACCCGTTCGGGCCCATGCATTTTCGTCACCACATTGAACACCTTCAGCGCCGCCGACGGCACGGTGCTCAACCGCAACCGTCGGACGGTGGCGCTGCGCAACCCCTTGGAGTCATGATGTCGGTCGCCTACGAAGTCGCGGACGTGCTCGAACCGCTCAAGCACACCGCCACCCCGCTGCAGTTGTTCCGCTACAGCGCGGTGACGTGGAACCCACATCGCATCCACTTCGACGAGCCGTACGCCCGCGAGGAGGGCCACCAAGGCATCGCCTTGCACTCCCACCTGCGGGCGGCGCTGGCCCTGCGGTGTGTCACCGAAGGCCTCGGCCCCGACTGGCGGGTCGCGAAGTTCACCTACCGCCTGCGCAAGCCGGTGTACGCGCCGGCCGACCTGGCCTACACCGCGCGGGTGACCGCAACGGAAGGGGACGCGATGACCCTCGAGGTCACCGAGCAGCACCCGTCCGGGACGGCGGGCTTCGAAGGGACGGTGCGGGTAACCAGATCCGTTGCAGGAGGGAAGAAATGAGCGCGGCGCAAGGGCAGTACCCGGTCCGGATCGGCAACTGCTCCGGGTTCTACGGCGACCGAGCCTCGGCGATGGCCGACATGGCCCGGGCCGGCGGCGTCGACGTCATCACCGGCGACTACCTGGCCGAGGTCACCATGCTGATCCTCGGCAAGGCACGCGCCAAGGACAGCACAAAGGGCTATGCCAGCACCTTCCTGACACAACTGGACGCGGCGCTCGAGCACCTCGTCGCCAACGACATCCGGCTGGTCGTCAACGCGGGCGGGCTCAACCCCGGCGGGCTGGTCGCGGCCACCCGCGACCTGATCGCCCGCCGCGGATACGACCTGTGTGTCTCCCACATCGGGGGCGACGACGTCTCCGCCCGTCTCGACACGCTGCTCGCCGACGGCCATGCGCTGCAACACCTGACGAGCGGCGCCCCGCTGTCGTCGTGGCCGCATGAGCCGCTGACGGCCAACGCCTATCTGGGCGCGTTCGGCATCGCGCGGGCGCTGGAGCACGGAGCGCACATCGTCATCACCGGCCGGGTCGCCGACGCGTCACTGGTCGTGGGCGCCGCCGCCTGGTGGTGGGGCTGGGGCCAGGACGACTACGACGCGCTGGCCGGCGCGGTCGCCGCGGGGCACGTCATCGAGTGCGGCGCGCAGGCGACCGGCGGCAACTTCTCGGGCTTCCGTTTGATCGCCGACCTGCGGCAGCCGGGATTCCCGATTGCCGAGGTCGACGCCGACGGCTCGTCGGTCATCACCAAGGACCCGGGCACCGGCGGCGCCGTCACGAAAGACACCGTCACCGCCCAGTTGCTCTATGAGATCGGCGATCCCGCCTACCTCAACCCCGACGTGGTCGCGCACCTGGACACCGCCGAACTGACCGGCCTCGGCGATGACCGGGTGCGAATCGCCGGCGTGCGGGGCTCGGCGCCGCCGGCGACGACCAAGGTCGCCATCACCGGAATCGGCCGCTGGCAGAACAGCGTCGTCTTCGCGCTGACGGGCACCGACCTCGACGCGAAAGCCGATCTCGTCGAACGCTCCGCGCGCGACTACGCCCAGGCCGTCGACGGGCTCGACGCGGTGGCCGTCGACCGCATCGGGCAGGCCGCGCCGGACCCCGAGCGCCAGAACGCCGGGACCGAGCTGCTGCGGGTCGCCGTCCAGGGCACCAAAGAGGCCGCGGGGCGCGGCTTCTCGTCCTGGATGGTGGAACTGGCCCTGTCCAGCTACCCCGGGCTGTACTCCCTTGGTCCGCCGCAACCCGGATCCGCGTTCGGCGTCTACTGGCCCGCGCTGCTCGACCAGGCGGCGCTGAACCACCTGGTCCATCACTTCGACGGAACAACCGAGGTAATCGCGCCGGGCAACCCGCATGGCGCGCCGCCGCGGGCGCCGCAGCCCGCGCCGGCGCGATCCGCGGAATCGCCGTCCGGTGACGAACTCGTCGTCGCCTCGCTCGGCGAGATCGTGCACGCCCGCTCCGGCGACAAGGGCGGGGACGCCAATCTTGGTGTGTGGGTGCGCGACCCACGCGCGTGGGAGTGGCTGGAGTCGTCCCTCACCGTGGACGAGCTGCGACGCCTCCTTCCCGAGACGCAGGGGTTGGCGATCTCACGTTACGAATTACCCAAACTCGGCGCCGTCAACTTCCTCGTCCAGGGATTACTGGGCACCGGCGCCACGTCCACCCTGCGGCTCGACGCGCAGGCCAAGGCCCTCGGCGAGTGGCTGAGAGCGCGCACCGCCAAAGTGCCGAAATCCCTTATTGGTCAGGAGCGTTCGTGAGCTGGTCCGACGAAAGCACGATCGACGTCGTCCGCAAGGCCACCAGGGCGGTGGCCCGGTCCTTCGACTACGACTACTGGCGCCGCAAAGACCGGCTGGGCGAATACCCGTGGGAGTTCGTCAGGGCTTTCGCCGAGGGCGGCTGGCTGGGCGCCCTCATCCCCGAGGAGTACGGCGGTCTGGGCCTCGGGATCGCGGAGTCGGGCGTGATGATGCAGGAGATCGCGGCGTCGGGCGCCGGGGCCAGCGGTGCCTCCGCGGTGCACTTCTACCTTTTCCCGCCGGCGCCCATCATCCGGCACGGCTCGGAAGAGATGAAGCGGGCATTTCTGCCGAAGCTCGCCCGCGGAGAACTCCTGATGGCCTTCGGCGTCACCGAGCCCACCGCCGGCGTCGACACCTCGCGCATCCGCACCCGCGCGCAAAAGATCCACCGCGGATGGATCGTCAACGGCCAGAAGGTGTGGATCAGCAACGCGCAGAACGCCGACAAGATCCTCCTGCTGGCCCGGACCGCCCCCCGCAACGACGAGAAGCCGCTGGACGGGATGACGCTGTTCTTCACCGATCTCGACCGCGAGCGGATCACCGTCCGCGAGATCGAGAAGCTGGGCCGCTCGGCGATCGACTCCAACGAGCTCTTCATCGAGAACCTCGAGGTCCGCGACGACGAGGTGGTCGGCGAGGTGGGCCGCGGCTTTCGGTATCTGGTCGACGGGCTCAACTCCGAGCGGATCGTCGTGGGGCTGGAGGGCGTGGGCGTCGGTCAGGCGGCGCTGGAGCTTGCCACGAAGTACGCCAAAGAGCGGGTGGTCTTCGACCGGCCCATCGGGCAGAACCAAGCGGTGGCGCACCCCCTGGCGGATTCCTGGATCCGGCTGGAGGCCGCGCGATTGACGGCGATGCACGCGGCGACGCTTTACGACGACCACCGAGACTGCGGAGTCGAGGCCGCCGCGGCCAAGTATCTGGGCGCCGAGGCCGGCTTCGACGCCTGCGACCGCGCGATGTCCACCCTCGGCGGCTACGCGTACGCGAAGGAATACCACGTGGAGCGGCTGTGGCGGGAGGCGCGGCTGCTGCGCAACGCGCCCTTCTCTCAGGAGATGGTGCTCAACTACGTCTCTGCGCAGGCGCTGAAACTACCGCGCGCCTACTGATCGGCCGGCCCCCAAGGAAGGTCCAAGTGCAAATGTCCAAAATGCGTGTCGGAGTGATGGACACAGCCCTCGTGTCGCGACCGGCGCCGGATTCGCTTACCCGCGCCAACTACCTGGCCGCGGTCGCCAACAGGGTCGACTCCTTCTGGGTGCCCGACCACCTGAACGCGTTGTTCCCGCGATCGATCTGGGCGCCGAAGTACTGCGGTGCGGCGCGGATCATCCCGCGGGCGGACGCGTCGATGGAGCCGTGGACCATGCTCGGGCACCTGGCCGCGCGAAACCGGCTGGGCCGCCTGCGCCTTGGGGTCAGCGTGACCGACACCGGGCGCCGCAATCCCGCGGTCACCGCCCAGGCCGCCGCGACGCTGCACCTGCTCACCCGCGGGCGTGCGATTCTGGGCATCGGCACCGGCGAGCGGGAAGGCAACGAGCCGTACGGGGTGGATTGGTCGAAGCCCGTCGCACGCTTCGAGGAGGCACTGGCCACCATCCGAGCGTTGTGGAATTCGAATGGTGAACTGGTGAAGCGGGATTCGCCGTTCTTTCCGTTGCGCGACGCGGTCTTCGACCTCCCGCCGTATCGCGGGAAATGGCCGGAGATCTGGATCGCCGCTCACGGTCCGCGGATGCTGCGGGCCACCGGGCGATACGGCGACGCCTGGTTCCCCGCGTTCCCGCACCGCCCGCAGGACTACGGGCAGCGCCTCGAGATCGTGCGGGCCGCGGCCTCCGACGCCGGACGGGACCCGATGGCCATCCTCCCCGCGGTGGAGTTCTTGGTCGTCACCGGTCCCAGCCGCGCCGCCGTCGACGACGCGCTGGCCTCCCCGGTGTTGAAGTCGTTGTCGCTGACGGCCTCCGACGAGGTCTTCGTCCGCCACGGCGCCACACATCCACTGGGACAGGGTTTTTCGGGTTCTCAGGATCTGGTGCCGCACGCCTTCGACGAGCAGACGGCGCTGTCCCACGCGCGCCAGGTGCCGACGCCCGTCATGCGGGAGGTTTTCTTGACCGGCACACCCGACGAAGTGATCGACCAGGCCGCCCAGTGGCGGGATAGGGGGGCGGGTTACATCGTGGTGGCCGACGTCAGTGCGCTGCAACGCAGCGTCCGCGGCGGGTTGGCCGCGATGGGGCCATTCGCCAAGATTCTCCGCGGCCTCAAGAAGCTCTAGCTTTGCACCGGGCGCTGGTGCGCCCAGGAATCACTTCCCGACCCGCGACATCAAGTTCCGCAGCCCGCTGGGCGCATCGGTCTCCGCCGTGCCGGGATGAGACACCATCACGTAGCCGGCGTAACCCCACATCATCGGTATTGCGGCCAGTACGCCATACATCGCTGTCATGACGTCACCTCCTGAAGTACCAGGGCCTCAACGCGTTGTTGATGTGTTAAGCCTTGCCCTGCGGGGCGCTGATGTCGCCGTGGCTGGCACCCATCCGGGGGTCCCACCAGTCGGGATCTTCGCCTACCGGCTAGCGGGTACGCGGGGTGCGGGCCGGTTCCTCAGCGGGCACGCTGACGTCCGGGAAGGCATAAATGAGGGCGCGCGCCCGGACGTGATTCCAACGCCGGATGGCACCGGCGGCATGAGCCGCGACCAGGCCGCAGACGAGGCCCAGGTTGGCGAGGAGGGCCACGCTCAGCAGAACAGCGATGAGGCCGGCACCGGCGTTACGGGCATCCACGTCCTCGAAGAGGATGACCGAAATGGCCTCGGCGGCCAGCAAGGTTTGGACGACGATGAATACCGCCGCCGGCAGGATCGCGGGCTTGACTGCGTCGGCCGCTTCGGTGGCCGGAATGGAAGCCGCCTTCCAGGCGATGATCGGCACGTTCGTGTACCCCTTAACTGCGTGCTGGGTCCGTCGTTGGCGAGTCTGACGAAACACTGGCAGACCCGCATTGCCGCTAGCGGCCGGATCGTGATTCATGCTGGCTGGGGCCGATGATCCCAAGACCAGCCAAATCAGCTGCGACACAACCCGATCGGGTGTGCCTTCCCGCTAACCAGTAGTGCGCCGCCCTGCGAACCCGACCATCAGACTGCGGCTGGCAATGAAGACCAGCGACGCCTAGGACCGCCATTGTCGACGTGATACGCGTTACCCGAAGGCGGTGGAACATGGTGCAGGCGCAGCCGACAGTGCGGCAACTGACACGGGGGCTCGGGGGGGCTCGTACGGCACTTCAGACGGCGGTAAGCGTCGCGAAGGTCCAGGCGCGCGAGGTTGCGCTGATGCTGTCGGTGCCCGCGACGGCGCCAGTGCGCCTCATCCGCGACTACGAAACCGCGAACGCCGTGAAGTCGCAGCCGCCATCGCGCGTTGCGGCGCAGCCCCCAGTGCTGCTCGTGCACGGCTTCGGCGGTGGCAAGTCAAGCTGGTCGTCGGTGGCGCAGGCGCTGCGCGCACGGGGCCTGAGCGTGGACGCGATGGCATACGCACCGGCCGGAAACTCGGTGGAGCAGCTCGCGGCCCGGCTCGTCGACCACGTGCAAACGATGCTGTTCTCCACCGGCGCGGCCAAGGTGCATCTGGTCGGGCACAGCCTGGGCGGCGTCATCATCGCGCAGGCGATTTCGGACCCGCGCTTGCGCGGACGAGTCGATACCGTGATTACGCTGGGCTCCCCGTTCGGTGGGTCGCCGTGGGCGGACGCACTGCCGGTTGTCGACATGGTCCGGGCGCTGCGGGCGGGCTCACCGCTGTTGAGCCGCCTGGCGTCCACACCGTTACCCGAGGGGGTGCGCTGGCTGTCGGTGACGGCCGCGCTAGACATCGTCGTACCGGGCCTGCGGTCGGTGCCTCCCCACCCGCAGGCGGAGACCGTCACGATCAGCGGCGTGGGGCATCTCGGGATGCTCCTGAGCCCCCACGTAATTCGATACATCACGGCCGCATTGTGCGCGGAACCTTCGGCGACCGACGCCGAGCCGGCCGTGTTGCAGAACGCCTCTTGACCATCACCTTATCCATCGACCCCCACTGGGAGGACCGTTGAGCAACTCGCACATCGACCCCAACGCCGACCCCAGCAGGCGTGCGTGGTTGGCATGCCCGAATTGTGACCACGGCGCCGGCTGCGCCGAATGCCACAATCGACGGAACTGCGATACGCACTGGCAATATCTGCTGAAAAGCACTGCGACGCGGGTCTTTTTGCAATGCCCGACATGCCACTGCGTGTGGACGGTCGACACATCGGAGCGGGCCCGGCGGGCGGCCACGATGATACTCGGGAAGACTGGCCGTGGCGCCGCCCCGGAACCCACGGCCACGAGCGACCGCGAGTGCGACGGCGCCGTCATCGCCACGGTGGCGCTCGGCAACGGCGCGCGCGACATCGTGACAAGCCCGAGCGGCGAGCTGGTCTACGTGCTGACCACCGATGCGGTCAAGGCCATCAATGATCGGCACCAAGTCGTCGCGTCGGTTCCGATCCCAGCGGAGGAACCGAAGCAGATGATGATGAGCTCGGACGGCAGCCGCATTTACGTCACCGGATACGACGCCGCGCTGTCGATCATCGATACCGCCCGCATGACCGCGAAAAGCGTTGCCAAGCAGCGCACCACGGCGGCCGCGGTCAGCCCGGACGGCAATCACATTTACCTAGCCCACGGTGACGGTGGCAGCGCCTGGGTGTCGGCCGTCCGCGCGGACGGGTCCGCCGCAGCTTTCGCCGCCGTCGACGGGTTCAGCACTGGGATGGCCATCAGCCCGAACGGGCGTCGCCTGTATGTCGCGTCCGCCGGCCTTAACCCCCAAGGCGAGGCTGGCAGCATCACCGTCATCGACACGGCCAGTTTCAAATCCGTTGACTCGATCGCGGTTGGCGCGGCCCCGGACGCAGTCTCGATAGACGCCGAAGGCCTGCTCTACGTCACCCACTTCCACACCAACACCGTCACCGTGGTCGATCCCGGCACCCATTGCGGCATAGCGATAGAACTGAACGACGCCCCGATGGAAGTAGCGGCCCGCCCACAAACCGAATTCATCTACACGGCCAACTCGCACTCCGTGACCTCGATCGATACGACGACCTCAGCAACCACCAGCATCATGCTCGGTGAGCTACCGCGGCGCCTCGCGATCAGCAACGACGGGCGACGTTTGTATGCAACCGATTTCGCGCACGGGACGCTATGGTGTGTCGACACCTCGAACAACGCCGTCCTCGCCACCCTCGAGGTCTGCGCCCACCCGGCAGCGGTGCACCTCAGCGCAGATGGCGAGTTCCTGTATGTGACAGACTCGCGTGACGGGACCCTGACCGTCGTCGCAACGGCAATGCTGCAAATCAATTCGCCCGAGGCGAGATGAGGTTCATGCCGGCATGCACCGAACGGGTTTGGGGGCTAACTCTGACACTCGCCCAGGAACGGGCGGGCGGAACCGCGCCCGACGGACGGAGCGGACGCAGGTCGGCGATGGTTTTGCGGCGGCGCCGATCGCGTATCGAGCGAGCCTTCGAGCTGCCTCATGAGATGAGCTGGGCGACGAACATGGGGTGCACCAGTAACGCGATACCGAGGACGACCAGCGTCGCCGCCGTAAGACGGCGTAGCTGATCGCCGAACGGGGCGATCTTTTCCAGCCAGATGACCACCGACAGCGCCAGCATCCATCCCAATTGCATTGTGCCAAAGGTGATCAGCAGCAGCATCAGCATCCAACAGGAACCGAGACAGTAGATGCCGTAGCGCCCTCCGGCAAGCATCGCCCCCGAGCGGCGGTGGGCATGTTCGCCCGGCGCGCCGGGCACGAATATGGGGCGACGGCAGTGGTGCAGGCATATTGACTTGAACCGCGTGAGCTGATGCAGACCGGCGAGCACCGCGACCGTGCCTGCGACCCGACCCGCCCACGGGCAGCTGTGCACCACCGGGTTCAGGCGGTTCGATACCACGAACGCCGGCACGCCCACCACGCTCCACACGGCCAGGTAGCCCGCGACGAAGAGGACTGCTGCAACGACGTTGCCGGCGGCGGCGCGAACGTAGCGACCGACAACGGGCAGTACCGCGGGAAGCATCATCGCCGCCATCATCGCCACCCACGCCACGAGGAATGCGGCCAACGGCATCGTGGATTCGGTGTCCACCGGCATTGGGTCGCCGCGCATGCCCGCCCCACTGACCATCGACCACCACCAGCCCAGACCGGCCAAAACCAGCAGCAATGCCGGCAACCAGACTTCAGTCCGCGACCGCCTGCGTCCCTGGCTGTTGTCCACTTAAGCCGCTCCCTTCGATTGATCCCAACTATGCGATTGCCGCCCAAGTTACCCCACCCCGGGTGGGGTGGGGTACGATGGGTCGGGTCCGGCGTTGACAGGAGTTCTGGGGCAGATATGGGCGAAGATTTGACGGCCAAAAAGCACGCGGCGCTCAACCGACTCAAGACGGTTCGGGGCCACCTCGACGGCATAATTCGGATGCTGGAGTCCGACGCGTATTGCGTGGACGTGATGAAGCAGATCTCGGCCGTGCAGTCCTCGTTGGAGCGGGCGAACCGAGTGATGTTGCACAACCACTTGGAGACGTGTTTTTCGTCGGCGGTGCTCGATGGGCGTGGCCAAGCGGCCATCGAGGAATTGATCGATGCCGTCAAGTTCACTCCGGCATTGACCGGCCCGCAGGCCGTGCTGGGCGGTGCGGCGGTGGGCGAACCTGCCGACAAAGAACCGGCCGCGGCAGGCCGCCGGGGGTAACGGCCGCCGGTTTTTCTTAGGGCGCGATTGGCTAATGCACGCCGCCGCACGGCGCGGCGACGAAATGAAAGGAAGCGTTGAAGATGGTTGCGTTGCATGGATTTATGGCCAAGGCGGTGCCCACCGTGGTGTCCGGAGCGGTGGGTGTCGCGGCCTACGAGGCAGTGCGCAAGGGGGTGGCCAAAGTTCCGTTGCGCGCCGCGACCGTCAGCCTCACCGCCTGGGGCATGCGCGTAGCCCGCGAGGCCGAGCGCAAGGCCGGCGAAAGCGCCGAGCGGGCGCGGTTAACGGCCGCCGACCTGATCGCCGAGGCCAAAGAACGCGTCGGTGACGAGGCCCCAGCGGCGGGGACGAGCTGAGGAAACACCCATGACCACTGAAACCGTAACTGACGGCGACGTCGCGCTCAGAATTGTCTCCGCCGCTTCCGGGCGAATGCGCGTGCGTGCCAGAGGGTTTCACTTCGACGAGGTTCGGGCCGTCGCGATCGAGGACACGGTCGCGAAGGTGACCGGCGTGCGCGCAGTGTATGCCTATCCGCGGACGGCGTCGGTGGTGATCTCGTATTCGCCCGAAAGCTGCGACACCGCTGCAGTTTTGACGGCAATCGCCGACGCGCAGCACATTCCCGCGGAATCAGTACCCGCACGTGCCCCCCACTCGGCCGATGTCGGCAACACCGACGTGATGCGAAAGATCACCGACGGCATTCGTCGCATGTTCGGCCGCTCACCGGATGGTGATAAGCCGACCATGACCGGTGGCGGCTGTTCATCAGGTCAGTCCAGCTGCGGTCAGCTGTCGCCGCGCGAGGACAACCAACGTCAGCGGCGCACGTGGCTGCGGCGGCTGTGGCTGGCCATGCCGCTGGGGCTACTGGCGTCAGGCGTTTCGATGTTTTTCGGCGCTCACCCCTGGGCGGGGTGGTTGGCCTTCGCCGCGACGCTACCGGTGCAGTTCGTCGCGGGATGGCCGTTCCTCAAGGGGGCCGTCCAGCATGCTCGGGCATTGACTGCCAACATGGACACGCTGATCACGCTAGGCACTCTGACCGCGTTCTTTTACTCCGCCTATGAGCTAATCGCCAGCGGGCCACTGTTTTTCGACACCGCGGCGTTGATCATCGCCTTCGTCGTGCTGGGCCGCTATTTCGAGGCCAGGGCCACGGGCAAGGCATCTGAGGCAATCAGCAGGCTGTTGGAGATGGGCGCCAAGGAAGCCTGCCTGCTCGTGGACGGCCAGGAACTCCTCGTCCCTGTCGATCGGGTGCAAGTCGGAGACCTGGTGCGGGTGAGGCCGGGAGAGAAAATCCCGGTTGACGGTCAGGTGGTCGACGGACGCGCCGCCGTGGATGAGTCGATGCTGACCGGCGAGTCGGTCCCCGTCGAGAAGACCCTGGGCGACCAAGTCGCCGGGGCAACGGTCAACGTCGATGGCGTGCTGACCGTGCGCGCCACCGCGGTTGGCGCCGACACCGCGCTGGCCCAGATCGTTCGCCTGGTCGAGCAAGCCCAGGGCGGCAAGGCTCCCGTGCAGCGCTTGGCCGACCGGGTCTCGGCGGTGTTCGTCCCGGCCGTCCTCGGGGTTGCGGTTGCGACGTTCGCCGGGTGGACGCTGCTCGCTGCCAACCCGGTCGCCGGCATGACCGCAGCGGTGGCGGTGCTGATCATCGCGTGCCCGTGTGCGCTGGGCCTGGCCACCCCCACCGCGATCACGGTCGGCACCGGCCGGGGTGCCGACGTGGGGATCCTGGTCAAGGGCGGTGAAGTGCTGGAAACCTCCAAGAAGATCGACACCGTGGTGTTCGACAAGACCGGCACCCTCACCCGCGCCCAAATGCAGCTCACCGACGTGGTTCCCGGCAAGCGCCGACAGCCCGATCACGTCCTGCGGATCGCCGCCGCGGTCGAGTCAGGCTCCGAACATCCCATCGGCGCCGCCATTGTCGCCGGTGCCCGCGAACGGGAATTGCAGATACCGGCCGCGACCGCGTTCGCCAACCTGGCCGGCCACGGGGTGCGGGCCGAAATCGAGGGCCACCCGGTACTCGTCGGGCGGCGCAAGCTTATCGACGAGGAGGGTCTGGAATTGCCCGACCACCTTGCAGACGCGGCCACCGAGCTCGAAGAGCAAGGTCGCACCGCGGTTTTCGTCGGCCGCGACAGCCAGGTGGTCGGTGTGCTCGCGGTCGCCGACACGGTCAAGGACGACGCGGCCGATGTCGTCGCGGCGCTGCACGCGATGGGGCTGCAGGTCGCCATGATCACCGGCGACAACGCCCGCACGGCTGCGGCGATCGCCCACCAGGTCGGCATCGACCGAGTGCTCGCCGAGGTCTTGCCCGAAGACAAGGTCACCGCGATTCGGGCACTTCAGGACGAGGGCCGGGTGGTCGCGATGGTCGGCGATGGCGTCAACGACGCGCCGGCGCTGGTGCAGGCCGATTTGGGAATCGCGATCGGCACCGGTACCGACGTGGCCATCGAGGCCTCCGACATCACGCTGATGTCGGGCCGGCTCGACGGGGTCGTGCAGGCGATCGAGCTGTCCAGGCAGACCCTGCGCACGATCTATCAGAACCTCGGCTGGGCCTTCGGATACAACACCGCCGCGATCCCCCTTGCCGCGCTCGGCTTGCTCAACCCCGTGATCGCCGGCGCCGCGATGGGATTCTCCTCGGTCAGCGTGGTAACCAACTCGCTACGGTTACGCCGCTTCGGGCGCAACACGCGACCGCTCAGACGGGCCACGGATCTGGTTGCGGCAGAAGATAACAACGCAATTGCTGCTGGATTTTAGGAGGAAAAGCGATGACGACGTGGTTCAGCGGACACGGCTGGGGCTGGTGCAACGTGATGGTCGATGCTCCGGCCATGGTGCTGGCATGGGGCGCCCTGATCACCGTCTTAGTCCTTGCGTTGCGCACCGCCTTCACCCGGCCTAGTGATCCGGCGGCCCGAACGGGCGCCGTCGCCGCTTGGCCTGAAGGCGTGACGGTCGCTCCCAGCACTCGAAGCGGATTCGATGACGACTATTACCGCCGGTTGATGTAACTGCGCAGGAGGCCTTGGGCGCCAACCTGATTCAGTCAGAGACACTATCGCGCTGACCAGGAGGTCATCACATGGCTAAATACACTCGGCGCGCAGCGCTCGCCGCGCTCGGCGCGGGCGCTGTCATGGGTATCGGGTACGCGCTTTGCGGAACCCTCGGCTTACCGGTCCTGCGCATCCGGCTGACCGATGGCGGCATGATGGGTGCCAGTCCGGCGGACATGAGCCTCTACATGGACATGTTCAACCGACACACGGAGATCACCCGCACGGTCGAGGAGATTCCCGGCGGCGTGCGCACCACCACGCAGTCGAACGCGGCTGATCTCGCCGCCCAACTGCACGCGCACGTTTCGAGCATGTACTCCCACCTTGACGGCGGCTCCGAAGTGATGTGCATGAGCCAAAGCCTGCCAACGCTATTCCGGAACGCCGGCGGATACCGACGCCAATTGACCTTCACGCCAACGGGCGTCGTCGCTGAGGAAACATCGGACGATCCTGCCCTGACCGAAGCCATCCGTGCGCACGCCCGCGAAGTGACGGGGTTCGTGCGCGACGGAATGCCGGCAATGATGCAGGGCATGATGGGCGGTCCCGGGGGAATGATGGGGCCCGGCGGAATGATGGGACCAGGCGGCATGATGGGGCCAGGCACGCGACCATAGGCGTGGCGCTCAGCCGACCTTGATGGGCACCGTGACGGACTCCGTTGCGGCGGGCAGCCGGGCGGTGTCGACCACCAGGATCTCGCCGCTGTCCTGCGTGCCATTGGGCAGCATCTTGGGTTTGAGTTGAAACGGCGGGGTGGCGGCCGACCCGCCGGCCAGCCCGTCTATCCCAAAGTCGCTGTCGTTGGCGATGATCAGCGTGTTGCCGTTGTCGCGGCCGATGAGTCCTTCGACATGGTCGTGGCCGAAGAAATCACCGTCCGGGGACAGCGTACGCAGCAGGCCGGACAGGTCGAGCTTGAGCGTCTTCGTGGCGACCGCGATTCCGGCGGTCTTGAGTTTGTCGATGGCCGCCGCGTCGGTGCCGACGCCGACGAAGGTCTCGATCGGAGCCCCGCCGATCAGCAGGCCGCCACCGCCGGCACGATAGGTCGCTCCCGGCACGCCCGAGCGGGGTCCGACATCGGTGGCCCCGGCGATGTCCGCCGCGTAGATCTTCTTGTTGCCGTTGGGCTGCGGCCGGTCGTCACGTTCGTCGATCAGGAACGTGGTCGCGCTGACAGCGGCGATTTCCGACACCGCGACCTTCGTATGCTGCGGATCGGCCAGCGGGTAAAGGTATTCGTGCACATCGCCGCGGTTGGCGAGGTTGATGGTCACGATGCGGGTAATCGGAACGGATCTGGACGAGCCGGCCAAACCGGGCGTGACCAGGGCCGACTGCATGATGCCGACCAGCGTGCCGCCGTCGGGGGTGATGGTCAGCCCCTCCATCCCCTGATTCGGGCCGCGCAGCGACAGCTCCTCCGGCAGGCTGCCATCGTACGGCGAAAAGCGTTCCAGCTCTTTGCCGTTCGCGTCAAAATGGACGACGAACGGGCCGTACTCGTCGGAGACCCAGAACGTGCCGTCGGGCATGGCGACCAAGCCCTCGGTGTCCAGGCCGTGATCCGAGCGCGGCAGCTCGTTGCCGTTGAGGTCGACGAGCGACTCGCCGGTGGATGCCCGCGGGTCGATGAGCCCCACCAGCGGCGCGCCGTCCTTTCCGGTCAGCGTGATGATCTGCTCCAGCGACGCCACGCCGTCGCGGAGTTTGAGCTTGGCGATCTGAGGATGGAAAGTCGGTATGGGAAGCACCTTTTCGCCGGCGGTGCGCCCGTCAACGTTCGGGCCACGGTCGGACAGGCCGTAGATCTCGTCGGCGCTGCCCGGCACCGCGGCGATCGCCGACCCGTGCGCATTGGCCTGCACGGCGACCTCGCCGACGATGAGCAACGGCGTCTCGTCCTCGGCATAGAGTCGGACGGCCTGGCTGACGGTGACCGGAAGCTGATCGGTGCCGGTGAAGCCGGCGTCCGGGGTGTAGATCATCGCCCCGTATGCGCCGTAGGCGATGGTGCCGTGCGCGGGCTTGCCGAACGCCACCGGCGTGAGGCCGTTGGTGGCGGTCAACAGCTGTCCCGGGGAAATGGTCAGGACCGCGCCGGCGCGGGTGGTCAGCTCCTTGAGCGGCGGCACCGACAGCGGCGGCGGGGGATCCGATGCGCAGGCCGCCACCGTGAGTAACACCGTCCCCGCGGCCAGCCACGCACGCGAGGTCGTCACGCCAGTGGATGCCATGGAGCCGATTTTTGCGCGTCTAGCGCCGCTTATCGCGCACTTTGTAGGTAGAGGGCCACGACTTTCTCGACTCGTCGCCGGTCAGTGGGGTCCCCATCCCCCCGACCTTGACGTTGTAGGCCTCCTTGCCGGGGCCGACCTCGCGGTTGGCGTGTTCCTGGGCCAGGTAGTACAGCTCGTCGATGGTGGCTTCGTCGTAGGCCACGAACGACGTCTCCCGGGCGACGTCGTCGATGCCCGCCAGCATCCGGTCGGGCAGGGCCCACGACGCCAGCGCCGCCAGGCCCAGCAGCGAGAACGGGATGACCCAGTAGGCCAGGTAGGACAACGCGGTTTTCGTGTCGAGGATCGTCGCGTTGCGGTCGACGATCGGCGGGATCACCGACGACACCGTCATGCCGGCGAACACGGCGATCCAGACCCAGGTCAGCACCCGGACCAGCCGGGTGAACAGCTCCGTCTTGACGACGTCGTCGGGCTGTCCGGCGGCGGCGAACTCCCGCATGAACGGACGGCCGGCCAGCGCGCCGACGAGCGCGACCGCAAGGAGCCCGGCATAGCTCAGCGGCAGTATCCACCGCTGGTCAAGCGAGCCACCGAGCGCGAAGGTCAGGATTGCGAGCACCAACAACGTTGCGACAGTGCCGATTTGGAAGGGTTCGCCGACGGGGGCGCCCACCACCAACGCGGCAACCGCGATCGCCAGCGCGACCAGAGCCGCGACGGCGAACGGGACGTTACCGACCAGCACCCAGTAGACGATCCACGGCGCAAAACCAAAAAGCATTCCCACGAGGGGTCAGTTTATGAGTGGACGTTTCGGGCGCGGTCGGCGGCAAGGCTAAGCGGTCGAAGGCGTGTCCAGCGCCATCGCAAGGAAGTCGAAACGCCACAGCGACTGGAACAGTTTGCGCCCGAATTCCTCGAGCTCGGCCCGGCTTTCCCCGCCAACGCCGGGGCTTTGTGCCACACACTCGACGATGTCACGGATCGAGCGGCGCCCGTCGACGTGGCGCAGGAAGGCCAACAGAGCCGGCTCGAGCTTCAGCTTGGCGCCGGGCAGGTAGATCTCGTCGTCCGAGAGCAGGCAGGCCGTCCGCGCCAGCGGAACGTAATCGAGCGACGCCGGCGCCGAGAAGTCGATGGTGTAGTCCTCCTTCGGGCGATCGGGGCGGCAGGCGATGAAGAAATGGGTGGCATTGGCCGTTTGCAGGCGTTCCATCGCGGACCACAGTGCGGTGTCGGGCAATTGGTTCAGCACGTTGGTGAAAGCGTTGGAGGGCATGAGCAAGTCATGCGGGTAGTACGGCATTTTGTGAAACCATCCCTGAAACACAAGCCCGGCCGAGCTGACCAGGTCAAGACACTCCGCGACGGTGTAGCTCCGTTGGCGACTGTGCAGGAACGTGTCGACCAGGGCGCCGTCGGAACGCAAATCGTGCGCCCCGTTCAGATAGCTGCGGACGGGGTGGTCCCCAGGTAGCAGCGCAATCGCGTCTTTGACCAGTTGCACCGACGCTTCGTCCTGCGACAGCCCGAGGTCGCGGAATAGGGATTCCAATATCTCGACTCCGACCCGACCGTATTTCGCGTAGAGCATGACGCCCAGGGCGCCGTCTCTTCGCAGACATTCGCCCAGCGCCGTCAGGCCGGCCAGGGGATCGGCCATGTGGTGCAGGACGCCGCTGGAGACGATGAGATCGAAATCGCTGTTCAGCGCTGCCACCTCTTCGATCGGAAGCAGGTGTAGCTCCAAGTTCTGCAAGTCGTGCTTGTCTTTCAGATACCGCTCGTGATCGAGTGCGGACCGGCTGACATCGATCGCCACCACTTTCGCGGAGCGGTTCATGAAAGCAAAGACCGCCGCCTGGTAGGTGCCGCAACCCGCAATCAGAATGTCGGCGTCCGGCTTGTACTCCCGATTCGGCCACAAGACGCGATGGGCCCAGAAGGGATCGAACCAATCCCAGTGGTTCTTGGTCCAGGCCTCCAGATCGGTTACGGGCGGCGGATACTCCCACCGATCGTATTGGCGGGAGACATCGTCGACGCGCGGATCCTCGGGCACTTCGGCACTGCCTCCTTCCCGGTGCGGTGACGTTTAACGAACCCGACCAACTTACTGCGCATTTCGCTATTGTTCTCTTCGGCTTTGTGCTGCTTGGGCCCCAGAAAGAAAGGCAATCGAATGCCCTCACCCCGCTGGCTGGCCGGATTGGCCATCCCCATGACGGCCAGCGCCGCCCTGCTTGGTAGCGCCGCGACCGCGAGCGCCACCACCCCCCAGGACGACGCGTACCTCGCCCAGCTGAGCGCCGTTGGCCTCCACTGGCCGCCGCAGACAGAAGAGGCGCTCATCGGGGAGGCGCATCTGATCTGCTACGACCTCACCTGGGGTTGGACGCCTCAACAGATCGCCGACGACGTCCACGCCCACTTGAACGCTAGGGGCGTCACGTTGTTGGACGTAGGGACGATGGTCAACGCGGCGCACTCGACGTATTGCCCGGGAAATGTGTGCGACGCCCCTACCCTGTGCACCGGGATTTGATCCGGCGTCGGCTCAGCACCCGGCCGTGCCCGTCGTGGCAACCCCGGTGGTGCCGAAGGTTTCCGAGTCAGACAGGACGGTGTAGACCTCCCACCTCTCCCCGGCTGGCCCGGTGACCCACGCCTTGTCCTGCGTGGCGTAGCAACACGTGGTGCCGATCTGCTCTTCCGGGAGCATCCCGCTGCTCGCGAGTCGGCCGATTTCGTCGTGCACTTTCTCGGCCGTTTCCACTTCGACGCCGAGGTGGTTGAGAGTGCCGCCGTGGCCGGGGTTTTCGAGCAACACCAGTTTCAGCGGCGGTTCGGCGATCGCGAAGTTGGCGTAGCCGGGTTTGACCTTGGCCGGTTCGTTGTTGAACAGCTTGGAGTAGAACATGATGGCCTCGTCGAGGTCGTCGACATTGAGGGCGAGCTGCACGCGAGACATGAGGGTTCCTTCCTTCGGTGCGAATTAGGTAGTCGTGGCGTTAGGCAGGAGTTCGGCGACCAGTGACGCGACGCGCTCGGCGATGTCATCGCGGATCGCCCGGACGGCGGCCAGAGGCTGGCCGGCGGGGTCGGGAAGCTTCCAGTCGCAGTAGGACACCCCGGGAAAGTAGGGGCAGGCGTCGCCGCAGCCCATGGTGATGACGATGTCACTGGTCTGCACCGAGTGGGCGGTCAGGACTTTGGGGGTGGCGGCGGTGATGTCGACGCCGAGTTCGGCCATCGCCGCGACGACGACGGGGTTGATCCGATCGGCGGGTTCGGTTCCGGCGGAGCGAATTTCGATGGCCTCACCGGCCATGCGGTCGAGCAGCGCCGCGGCCATCTGCGAGCGTCCGGCGTTATGGACGCAGACGAACAACACGCTGGGCCTATCGGGCATCGGCCCGGGCCCCTCGGTCCGGCTCCGACCGGAACAACCGGGAGCGCATCGCCAGGGAAACGTAGACGAGCCCGACCAGCACGGGCACTTCGATCAGCGGTCCGACCACCCCGGCCAGCGCTTGCCCCGATGTCGCGCCGTAGGTCGCGATCGCCACGGCGATGGCCAGTTCGAAATTGTTACCGGCGGCGGTGAACGCCAGGGTGGCGGTGCGCGGGTAGCCCAACCGCAGCAGGAAGCCGAGGGCGTACCCGCCGGCCCACATGATTGCGAAATAGGCCAACAACGGCACAGCGATGCGGGCGACATCCCATGGGCGGGAAGCGATTTGGTGGCCCTGCAGGGCGAACAGGATGACGATGGTGAACAGCAAGCCGTACAAAGCCCATGGACCGATGCGGGGCAGGAACGTCGTCTCGTACCAGTGGCGGCCCTTGGCCCGTTCACCCAGCCGGCGCGACAGGTATCCGGCCAGCAACGGGATACCGAGGAAGATGAGCACGGATTTCGCGATCTGCCACGGGGACACGGCGATCCCGGTTTGCGCCAGGCCCAGCCAGCCCGGCAGCACCGACAGATAGAACCAGCCCAGCGCGGCGAACATGACCACCTGGAACAACGAGTTCAAGGCCACCAGCACCGCGGCGGCCTCGCGGTCCCCGCACGCCAGGTCGTTCCAGATGATGACCATGGCGATGCAGCGAGCCAACCCGACGATGATCAACCCCGTGCGGTAGGCGGGCAGATCCGCGAGCAACAGCCACGCCAACGTGAACATCACCGCCGGACCGATCAGCCAGTTGAGCACGAGTGAGGACACCATCAGCTTGCGGTCCGTGGTGACCTCGTCGAGCCGGTCGTAGCGGACTTTGGCCAGCACCGGATACATCATGACCAGCAGACCCACCGCGATCGGCAGCGAAATGCCTTGGACCTCAACGGCACCCAGCACCGACCCGAGGCCGGGAATAAGGCGCCCCAGCAGCAGACCCGCGGCCATCGCAACGCCGATCCACAGCGGAAGGAACCTATCGAGCGTCGAAAGCCGGGTCGCTACCGCCTCCGGGGCGGACACCGGCGCCGGGGTTGCGGTCACGGCCCACAGCCCGGCTTGGCCATCAGGGCTTGGTCTTCAACATGCAGGGCCGACGAAAGCTGCCGCAGCGCCGCGGGGATCACCCAGTAGTACACCCAGGTGCCCCGCCGCTCGCAGTCCAACAGCCCGGCCGAGCGCAGCAGCTTGAGGTGATGAGAAATCGTCGGCTGAGAGACGTCGAAGGTCGCCGAGATCTCACACACGCACGCCTCCCCGCCGGGGTGGCTGGCGATCAGGCTCAGCAGGCGCAGGCGCACCGGGTCGCCCAGCGCCTTGAACATCGCGGCCAACTCCGCCGCCTGCGACTCGCCCAGGGCGGCCACGCTCAGCGCCGGGCAACATTCCGGAGCGGACTGTTTCGACATTCTTCTATATAAGCATTCATCGAATCAGGGCGCAATGATCGGAGCGCCAAATTGGAGGTTGCGCGGGCTCGCAAGGTACGCCAACTTCGGTGCCCCCAGTCGGACTCGAACCGACACTGGGCGGATTTTAAGTCCGCTGCCTCTGCCGTTTGGGCTATGGGGGCCCGGCGGCGAATCTAGCGCGCCAAGCGCCGCTTGGGGGCGTCGGATCCGCCCAAAATCCGACAAAAATGCAAGGGTGCGGGCCGGCCGCCGTTGGCCTAGGATGCGCGCGCCGCGCGCCATTCGGGGCGTCGCGTGGGGATCTCAGATGACAGCGCTATGTCCCCCGGCAGGACCTTGTTAAAACTGCTCGCGTCGGCGTTAAAAAGCCGTAAACGGCAGTCACCCTAGCCTTTTCCGTCGGGACTGTGGAGTCGTGCCTGGTTAACCTTACGCCGACGCACAGGAGCCGTTACGCCCACGCACAGGTCGATCCCCCTTCCAGGGAGATCGGCATTTTCCCGAACACGAGGAGCACCAGATGTCATTTCTGACAGCAATCCCTGAAGAGTTGCTAGCCGCGGCAGCGCAGCTGGAAGGAATAGGCAATTCGCTGACGGCGCAGAATGCGGGTGCTGCGGCACCGACGACGGCCATCGCTCCGGCGGCCGCCGACCAGGTGTCGGCCCTGCAGTCGGCGCTCTTCTCGAGCTACGGCACCATCTACCAGCAGATCGCCGCCGAGGCTCAGGCGATGCAGCAGCAGTTCGTGAGCACCCTCGGGCTGAGCTCCGGCACCTACACCTCGACCGAGGCCGCCAACGTGGCCGCTGCGACCCCCACCGACCTAGTCAACCAGCTCGCCACGCTGTTCGGCGGCCCGCTCGGAAGCACCAACGGCCTGCCGACGAGCCTGTCCAGCAACCTTGCCAACATGGGCAACATCGGTTTTGGCAACTACGCCTCCGCCGCCTCCGACCTGCTCGGCATGGCCGGCGGCGGTCTGCTACCGGCGGCCGCCAGCGACACCGGTGACGCCGCCGCGGCGGCCGGCGCCGCGGACGCCGCCACTGCCAGTGCGACGGCCCCCGCCGGGGGCGTGGGCGCAGTGGGCGCGATGCCGGTCGCGGGCATGGGCAGCGCGACCATGGTGGGCAAGTTGTCGACGCCGCCGAGCTGGGCCGGCAGTTTCGTGTCGGCCACCTCTCCCGCGACCGCGGTGCAGACCGTGGGCTGGACGGCCGCCGCGCCGCAGGCCGGCACCGGAACGATCGTGCCGGGCATGCCCGGGCTGGGCGCGGCCGCGCGCAACAGCGCCGGCTTCGGTGCGCCGCGCTACGGCGTCAAGCCGATCGTCATGCCGAAGATCAAGGCCGTCTAAGCAGCCACCGGTCGCAATAGTCCAAAACAGCGGAAATTCTTAAAGGAACGGATACGAAAATGGTCCTAGATTTTGCAGCACTCCCCCCGGAGATCAACTCCGGACTGATGTACACCGGTGCGGGCTCGGGTCCGCTCATGGCGGCTTCGGCGGCCTGGAGCAACCTGGCCGCCGAACTGAGCACCACGGCGACCTCCTGGGAGTCGATCATCGGCACCCTGACCGGCGAGCAGTGGACGGGCGCGGGGTCTGCCGCGGCGGCGGCCGCCGCCCAGCCCTACGTGAGTTGGTTGACCACCACCGCCGCGGCGGCCGAGCAGGCGGGCGCCCAGGCTTCCGCTTCTGCGGCCGCCTACGAGGCGGCCTTCACCGCGACGGTGCCCCCGCCGGTGATCGCGGCGAACAGGGCGCAGCTGGCGGCGCTCGTCGCGACGAACTTCCTGGGCATCAACACGCCCGCGATCATGGCCACCGAGGCGCTGTACGCCGAGATGTGGGTCCAGGACGCGATCGCGATGTACACCTACTCGGCCGCGTCGGCGGCGAGCGGGGTCCTGCAGCCGTTGACGCCGGCGGCCGCGACCGCCAGCCCTGCCGCGGCGGGCATCCAAGGCAGCGCGGTTTCGGCGGCTTTCGCGAACGCGGCGGCCTCGCCTGCAGCGTCAGGCCTGGGCGGGATCATCTCCAACTTCCAGTCGTTGTTGAACGGCGGGTACATCGGCCAAGGGGTTCAAGCCATCATCGATGCGCTCGGCTTGACGCCTTTGGAGACCAGCCTTGACGGCCTGGCTGGAACCCCGGCGCTGTTCAACGCCTTCAACGGCGCCGTCAACACGTCGGCGTGGTTCGTGATGAACGCCATCCCGACCGCGGTGTCGCTGGGCCACACCCTTGCCGCCGCGGCCCCGGCAGCGACGGCGAGCGACGTCGTGCCGCTGGCCGGTGGTGCGGCGATCGGCGAAGGGACCCTGGTGAACAGCGTGGGAGGCGGAATGTCGGCGGGCATGGCCGAGGCCTCCACCGTCGGCGGCCTGTCGGTGCCGGCGAGCTGGTCCTCTGCCGCCCCGGCGACGTTGGCCTCTTCGACCGCTCCACTCGAAGGTTCGGGCTGGACCGCCGCCGCGGAGGCCGAGCCCGTCACGGCGATGCCCGGCATGCCCGGAATGGCCGGCGCCGCCAAGGCCGGCGCCTACGGCAGTGGCCCGCGGTACGGCTTCAAGCCGATCGTCATGCCCAAGCAGGTTGTCGTCTGACGCGGGAAATAGCAACGGAATACAGGGAGTATCCCGCTACCGGCTTCAATGGCGCGTAACAGCCAGTTACGACGGCCGACCAGTATCACAAGGCAAGAAATTCATCCAGAAGGAGAAAAGGCAACATGGCAACACGCTTTATGACTGACCCGCATGAGATGCGGGCGATGGCGGGCCGCTTTGAGGTCCACGCGCAGACCGTTGAGGACGAGGCTCGCAAGATGTGGGCGTCGTCGATGAACATCGCGGGTGCCGGCTGGAGTGGCCAGGCGCAGGCGACGTCCTACGACACCATGGGTCAGATGAATCAGGCGTTCCGCAACATCGTGAACATGCTGCACGGTGTGCGTGACGGGCTGATCCGCGACGCGAACAACTACGAGCAGCAAGAGCAGGCCTCTCAGCAGATCCTCGGCAGCTAGCCCCCACACTTTTATTTCAGGAGGAAAACATGACCATCAATTACCAGTTTGGCGATGTGGATGCCCATGGTGCGACGATTCGCGCCCAGGCTGCGTCGTTGGAGGCCGAGCACCAGGCCATCGTTCGCGATGTGCTGGCTGCTGGTGACTTCTGGGGTGGCGCCGGTTCGGTGGCTTGCCAGGAGTTCATCACCCAGTTGGGTCGTAACTTCCAGGTGATCTACGAGCAGGCCAACGCTCACGGCCAGAAGGTGCAGACGGCGGGCAGCAACATGTCCAGCACGGACAGCGCCGTCGGGTCCAGCTGGGCCTGATTCGCCGCTTCAAAGCGGGGCCGCACACCGACCGGTGTGCGGCCCCGTTCTTTGTCCGCCGGGCTAGCCGGCGACCGGAGAACGCGGAATCAGCGAGGCGCGGAACCCAATCCGCTGAACCGCGCCCTCGGACTCGCGGCCGACCATGCCGCCCAGCGGCAGCTTGGAAACGCCCGCGGTTGCCGTCGGCGACGACGCAGCCCCCCACCCGCCGGGCATCGCGTTGGCGTCGAGAACGGGCAGCGGCGTGACCGACGACACCGCGTCGGCCCAACTCGGTGGCACGGCCAACGTGCCGAGCGAGGCCGCTTGACCAACGCTCGCCGAGGTGCCCGCGCCCAGACCCGCAACGGGTCCAACGCCTCCCAGGCCACTCATCGCTCCCCCGTCGACTCCTTCGAGCGAACCCAAGCCTGCGAAATCCAGGCTCAGGCCGTACCCGTCGAAACCAAGCCCCGCGCCGTCGGCGCCCACTCCGGCACCATCGCCGCCAAGCCCCGCGAGATCGGAACCCAGGCCGATCACGTCAAGCCCGAGGCCACCGTTCGCGCCCCCGAAGACGGAAGTCAGGCTCGAGGTCAAGCCGGAAAGGACGCCCGCACTGGTGCTCGCGCTCTTGGCGGCGGTCTTGCCCGACGCCCCGGTCAGGCTCGTCAGCGCGCTGAGCGGCGCGGAAAGCCCCGAGGATCCCACCGAAGCAGCGGTGCCCGCGGCCGCCGGTGACAATGCCGTGCTGGACGCCGCGCCCGGAGTCGCGAGCGTTTGCAGGGCCTGAGGCACCGAGGAAATCAACTGCTCCGTCACCGTCTGGGCATGGCCTGCGGCCTGGGCGCCGGCCGCCTGCGCGACCGCGCCGGCCTGGCTGGCAAGGCCGCTGGGGTTAGTCGTTGGGGGCGGCGGCGAGAACGTCGAAAACGCCGACGCCGAAGCCGAATTGGCGGCGTAGTGGTACATCGCCGTCGCGTCCTGGGCCCACATCTCGCTGTACTCGCCCTCGGTGGCCATGATCGCGGGCGTGTTCTGCCCGAAGATGTTGGTCGCGATCAACGCCATGAGCTGAGCGCGGTTGGCCACAATCAGCGGCGGCGGCACCGTCATCGCATACGCCGTTTCGAAGGCGGCCGCAGCGGCCGTGGCCTGCGTGGCCGCCTGCTCGCATTGCCCGGCGGTGGCGGTCACCCACGTGACGTAGGGCGTGACCGCGGCGGCCATCGACTGCGACGTCGGCCCCAGCCACGACTCGTCGGTCAGGCCCGCGATCACCGCCTGGTAGCCGCTCGCGGCGTCGGTCAGCTCGGCGGCCAGCGACTCCCACCCTGCGGAGGCCGCCAACAGAGTGCCGGGGCCCGGCCCCAAATACATCCGACCGGAGTTGATTTCCGGTGGCAGCGCGCCAAAGTCCATCCCTATCCCTATCTCTCGTTCGAGTTTGCTGCGTCGATTGCGTGCGAGCGGTGTCGTCGGCCTCGCCGCCGCGGAACCTGGTGGTGGTCGACGACGGGCCGGGGGCCGGATGGCCCGCGCGACGGCCCCGCGGCCGCCGTCGACGACTAGGGCCGGCACCACCGACGATCGCACGGACGGACGCCTGGCCGCCCCTCGGTGGCGATGCTTCGGAAGAAGCCGGATCGGTCAGGCCTCCGGCGGCCGCCACCGGCCGCGCAGAAGCGACATCCCGGGCGTCATCAACCATCGCCAAGGCCGTTCCAGATGGGCCGCTGTCCGTCGGCATTATGAAAAGCATTCAGCCCTACCATCATTCGTAACACCGCGTAACTTGATGGTAACGAGAGTTGGCGCGCAGGCGGCTCGTGCCGTCGTCCGTACCTGCCGAACGGCGGTGGAGTGCATTAGGGTCCGGCATCTTCTGATCAGTGGAATCCATTCGCAGAGAGTCTATTTAGGTATCAGACGGGCGGGGTGTCCGGGCCTATAGGGACCAAGAACCATGCATACCAGTATCTTTGGCAATCCAATTCTGCACAACTTCGCCGCAGCGAAACCCACCGCACAAATCGTTGAGCGGCGTCCGGGCGGGCCGCGCGGCAGCGCTTTATTTGAGGTTTCTATGAAGTCCGTGACAACCACATGTGCGCTTGGGAGAATGTAGGAACATGACGGTGATGTCCGGAAACGCAAGCGGCCAGCGGCCACGCCAGGCCATTCTGGGGCAGTTGCCCCGCATCTACCGTGCCGATGGTTCCCCGATCCGGGTTTTGCTGGTGGACGACGAGCCCGCGCTGACCAACTTGGTGAAGATGGCGCTGCATTACGAAGGCTGGGTCGTCGACATCGCCCACAACGGCCGGGAAGCCATCGCGAAGTTCGAGACCGTCAATCCCGACGTGCTGGTGCTGGACATCATGCTCCCGGACGTAGACGGCCTGCGGATCTTGCAGCGCATCCGCGAATCCGACGCCTACACACCCACGCTGTTCCTCACCGCGCGCGATTCGGTCATGGACCGGGTCACCGGCCTCACCGCGGGCGCCGACGACTACATGACGAAGCCGTTCAGCCTCGAGGAGCTGGTCGCGCGGCTGCGTGGGCTGTTGCGCCGCTCCACCCAGCTGACCCCGCCAGCGGCGGAAACCCTGAAGATCGGCGATTTGCACGTCGACACCGCCAGCCGGGAGGTTACCCGCGGCGGCGCCCAGATATCGCTTTCGTCGACCGAGTTCGAACTGCTCCGGTTCCTCATGCGCAATCCCCGCCGGGCACTGACTCGCACCGAAATCCTCGACCGCGTCTGGAATTACGACTTCGCCGGCCGTACCAGCATTGTCGATCTGTACATCTCGTACCTGCGGAAGAAGATCGACTCCGGCAGGGAGCCCATGATCCACACCGTCCGCGGCGTTGGGTACATGCTGCGACCACCCGAATGACCCCCGAGCCGGAGACCGGATCCAGGGACCTGCCGCGGTGGCTGCCCCATTCGTTGCGCCGCCAGTTGCTATTGGGCGTGTTGGCCGTCGTCAGCGTGGTGCTCGTGACGGTCGGCGTGGTCTCGGTGCTGAGCCTGCGCGGTTACGTGACGGCGATGAGCGACGCCGACGTCGCCCAATCCCTTGATGCGCTGAGCAATTCGTACACCAGATACCGAAACGGCGAGCACGGTCCGACCCGCCGCGGCAACGAACCGATCGCGCAGGCGATGCTGGAGTTCACCGATCAAACGCCCGGGAACGTCATCGCCGTGCTGCACGACGGCGTGGTGATCGGCTCGGCCGTCTTTTCCGAAGCCGAGGCGCGGCCCGCGCCGGCCGACGTGGTGCACGCCATCGAGTCCCAGCCGTGGCCCGACGACGCCCCGCCGCGCACCGAGAAGCTGGGCAGCCTGGGCTCTTACCGGGTCGACAGCCGCGCCTATGGATCCGACCTGTTGGTCGTCGGGGTATCGCAGGCGCGGGCCAACCAGATCATCGCCCGCAAGAACATCACCACCTCGGCGCTTGTTGCGGCCGCCCTCGCGATCACCGCGGCGCTGACCATCTGGGTGGTCGGGATCACCCTTCGCCCGCTGCGCCGGCTCGCCGCCACCGCCGCCGAGGTCGCCGCCATGCCGCTGACCGACGACCACCGAATCAGCGTTCGGGTGCAGCCAAACGACACGGACCCCGACAACGAGGTCGGAATCGTCGGGCACACGCTGAATCGGTTGCTCGACAACGTCGACAGCGCGTTGGCGCATCGGGCCGACTCCGATTTGCGGATGCGGCAATTCATCACCGACGCCAGCCACGAGTTGCGCACCCCGCTGGCGGCGATCCAGGGATATGCGGAGCTGACCCGCCAGGACAGTTCGGCGCTGCCGCCGACCACCGAGTACGCGCTGGCCCGTATCGAGGCGGAAGCGCGGCGCATGGCGGTGCTCGTCGACGAGCTGCTGTTGCTCTCGCGCCTGGGCGAGGGCCAAGACCTGCAGACCCAAGACGTCGACCTGGCGGACCTCGTCGTCAACGCCGTGAACGACGCGGCGGTCGCGGCGCCGACACACTATTGGGTCAAAGACCTTCCCGACGAGCCGGTTTGGGTGCGCGGCGATCACGCCCGGCTCCACCAACTCGTCAGCAACCTGCTCAGCAACGCCCGGGTACATACGCCGCCGGGCGTCACCGTGACGACCGGGATCACCTGCCGGCGGCGCGGCACGGAGTCGCCCTACGTCGAGTTGACCGTCGCGGACGACGGCCCCGGCATCGACGCGGATCTCCTCCCCCGGTTGTTCGAGCGGTTCGCGCGCGCCGATACGGCCCGGTCCAACGGGTCGGGCATCGGGCTGGGCCTGGCCATCGTGAGTTCGATCGTCAAGGCCCACCAGGGGTCGGTTACCGCCGAATCCGCCAATGGCCGAACGGTTTTCCGGGTCCGGCTGCCAATGATCGATGATCCGGCGCTGGACGGCGCCTGAATTCGGAAGCGCCGCGTCCCCGCCGCCCCAGGTAGTAGACGGTCAGCAAGATCGAGGCTGCGGCGACGGCCTTCAACGCATCCGCAACCAGCAGCGCGTCAGGCATACCTGGCCGCATCGGGGTGCCGTGTCAATCGCATGATTCCGGTCTACGCCGCGCCGGCGCCGAGAACACGGATCTAAACGGCATTAATACGCGATCGGCGCCGACATTTGCGCGATATTGATCCGGATTTGCTTGGTCCGAAGCGTCGTTACATGCAGTGCCGCGTACTCGCAGAAGGCCGAATGTCCGACTCCCGTACTAGCGTCGATGCCAACCGCTGGGATGCGGATAGGGCAGAGCGTGGGTGCTGATCGAGGGTAATGCGGAGGTCGGTTGATGACGAAGACCGAGCGCTGGTACGCGATTGTCGAGGAGCTACGGGCGGTGTCCCCGCGGCCTCGAAGTGCGCGTTGGTTGGCGGACAGGTTTGAGGTCAGCACGCGAACTATCGAGCGCGACCTCGACGGACTACTACAGGCTGGTGTCCCGCTGTACACCCACGCAGGCCGCACCGGAGGGTGGGTGCTGGATAAAGCCGCAACGTTCGCCGCACCGGCGTTGGACGCTGCCGAGGTTACCGCGCTGGCCGTCGCCGTCGCGCGGCTCGCCGATACACCGTTCGCCGAGGCCGGACGGTCGGCGATGAGCAAAATCGCCGGTTCCCTCGACGAAGCCCGTCGCCGCGACGTCGCACAATCCTCGCCCATGGTCGGTCTTCTGGACTGCAGCTATCACGAGGTCCGTTCCATCCCCCGCGACGTGCAATGGTCGCTGCGTCACCACCGTGTCGTCCGCCTGCAGTACATCGACGCCGCCGGCAACCCGTCGGTCCGCGACGTCGAGCCGGTCGGACTGCTCGGTGGGCACAGCTGGTATCTCGTGGCGTGGTGTCGGCACCGCCAGCAGATGCGGACGTTTCGGATGGACCGTATCTGCGCCACCGAAGTCTTGCCGGAGTCGGTGCGTCCGCGTCAGGTCGATCTGAGCGAGTTCGCGCGCGGCTACCCGCTAGATGTGATTGACCCGGTGGGAAACTCCGACACTACGGTGTCGCTTCGCCGCTAGATGCTCAGGTCGACCATTGATCGACGACCTGAGTGAGGATCACATGGATGCCGTAGAGATGGCGCAGCGCTGGACGGCGCTGTGGAACGGCGACTTCGACATCGCGGAGACGTTGTTGGCCCCGGAATTTCGCATCCACTTCGGCGACAACGTCGCGGGCGCCGCCGGTGACGCAGTTCGAAACCCCGCCGAAATGGTCGACTACGTCCGCAACGTCCACACGCGGCGCCCCGGAACGACTTTCGACATGGACATGCCAGTCGTCGCCGACACCGACCGCTTCGCCATGCGCTGGAGCGCCCGCGGGGTCGACGGCGACATCAGCGGCATCGACATCGTCCACTGTCTCGACGACCAGATCGTCGAGGTGTGGTCGGTCGCGGGATCCCGCCGCATCTGATCCCCCTTCAGCGTCGCCCGACAACCCCAGCGCTGCAGCGCGGCCCGGGCCGCGCCGGCGCGCTATCAGCAAAGGAGACCCATGAACGGTGACAAGCAGGAGCGCAACGCACGCCGGGTTCTGGAAGCCTTCGACATCCTGTTCAATCGTCACGATTTCGCCGCCGCCGAATCGTTTTGGTCGCCGGACTACATCCAGCACAGTCCCGCGCTGCCACCCGGCCGCGACGGCCTGTTCGCTCACGTCGAAGCATTACCAATGACCGTGAAATACGAACACCACGTCATCGCCGCCAGCGGCGACTTCGTCATCGCCCACGGCCGTTTCGCCGGTCCGGGGCTGCCCAAGGCGATCATCTCCGCCAACATCATCCGGATCGAGGACGACATGTTCGCCGAACACTGGGAAGTCCTTCAAGAGGAAGTCACCCGCGCCGAATCCAAGAGCGGACTGCCAATGTTCGGCACCGAATTCCCGCCTGATCGTGATGCCCCCACCACCGACGCTTCGAAAACCACCCACGAAAGGTCCGCCGTGGCAGCCGACACCGATGACTGGGCCCGCAACAGCGTGCACGAAACAATTCCGACCGCCCTCGCGGCCGTGCACGTCAGCGCTGGCGGGCGCGCGGACGGGACGCCGATGGTGTTCTGGCACAGCCTGCTCACCACCGGATCGATGTGGCGCCACCAGTACGAGCACTACGCTCCAACGCACCGGATCGTCCTCATCGACGCACCCGGCAGCGGAGCTTCTGCCCCGCTGAACTCCACCATCACCCTGGAACAATGCTCCGACTGCCTGCTCGCAGTCCTCGACGCCCTGAGCATCGAGAAATGCATCCTCGTCGGCAACAGCTGGGGCGCGATAGTGGCCACCGTCTTCGCGGCATGGCACCCGGAACGGCTGATAGCCGCGGTTGCCGCAAACGGGACCGCCTCCGGCGCAACGATATTCGACAAGATGATGTTGGGCCCTGTCGTCGCGCTGCTGCGGCTTCATAACGCGGCCCCCAACTGGCTGGTGCGGTTCGCGCGATCCGGTTTGGCAGGTAAGACCGCAAAGCGAACCAAACCCGAGTTCCTCGATTCCTTCCAATCCGTTCTGGCGGAAGATCCGAAATCGGTTGCCTTGCAAATGAAGAGCCTTTTACTGAGGCGGCCCGACACACATCGCACTCTGCGAACCATCGCCGGCGTCCCCGTACTGGTCATCGCCGGCGACGAAGACCGCCAATTCACCGTCAAGGCAGTCCGAGACCTCGCAGAAACCATCCCCGGCAGCACCTTCGTCGAACTCCCGCACACCGGCCACCTCTCGGCGCGAGAGAGCCCCGAACTATTCAACAAGGCCGTCGACGACTTCCTGCGACAGCTCGGTGACGAAGTAGCGTAATCACCACGCCAGTCATGCGGGGTGGGTGCCGCTGCCCACCGCCACAGCGGGATCGGGGCGTAAAAGAACCGTAAAGGTGCACTACGGCGCCGTTAGGAAAGTGTCAACCAACGGCCCTACCGCGCACGCCCGGTCTAGTTTCAAGCTGAGTTTGCCTCCGAGGCCGGCGCTGTGGCTGGCTCGATGAGGTTTCAAGCGCGGAACGGAGACAAAATGGGCGTGTTGGTCTACGTCTTAGTGACGATTGCGGCGTTTGCCCTCCTCGGCCTGACGCAGAAGCTGGTCGAGCGGCTGTGAACTACGAAAACGTCGTTGGCTTGGTGCTTTCCATTGTGCTTGCGCTGTACCTGGCGGGCGCCCTGCTGTTCCCGGAGAGGTTCTAGTGAGCGCAACAACCGCGGGATTGATATTTCTCGCCTTCCTCGTCGTGGCACTCGTGGTGGTGCATGTGCCGTTCGGCGACTACATGTATCGCGTCTACACGTCGGAAAAGGACTCTTACGTCGAGCGGCTGATCTACCGGCTGATCGGTGTCGACTCGCGAGCCGAGCAGACGTGGGGCGCCTACGCCCGAAGCGTCTTGGCGTTCTCGTCGATCAGCATCCTGTTCCTCTTCGTCTTCCAGCTCGTACAGGACAAGCTGCCACTGCACCTGCACGACCCGGCCACCAAAATGACCCCATCGCTGGCGTGGAACACCGCGGTCAGCTTCGTCACCAACACCAACTGGCAGGCCTACTCCGGCGAGTCGACACAGGGACACCTGGTGCAGATGGCCGGGCTGGCGGTGCAGAACTTCGTCTCCGCCGCGGTCGGCATGGCCGTGGCGATCGCGCTGGTGCGCGGCTTTGCCCGCAGGCGCACCGGCGAGCTGGGAAACTTCTGGGTCGACCTGGTCCGCACGGTGCTGCGCATCATGCTGCCCATATCCATCGTGGCCGCGATCGTGCTCGTCGCGGGCGGGGTGATCCAGAACTTCCACCTGCACGACCAGGTCGTCACCACCCTGGGCGGGGCCCAGCAGACGATCACCGGCGGCCCCGTGGCCAGCCAGGAGGTCATCAAGGAGCTCGGCACCAACGGCGGCGGCTTCTACAACGCGAACTCCGCGCACCCGTTTGAGAACCCGACGGCGTGGACCAACTGGCTCGAAATATTCCTGCTGCTCGTCATCGGCTTCTCCCTGCCGCGCACGTTCGGGCGCATGGTGGGCAGCACCAAGCAGGGCTACGCGATCGCCTCCGTGATGGCCTCGCTGTACGCGATCAGCGTGTCGTTGATGATGTGGTTCCAGCTGCAGCACCACGGCACCGTGCCGACGTCGGTCGGCGCGGCGATGGAGGGAGTCGAGCAGCGGTTCGGCATCGCCGACTCCGCGGTGTTCGCCGACTCGACGACGCTCACCTCCACGGGTGCCGTCGACTCGTTCCACGACTCCTACACCAGCCTCGGCGGGATGATTGCGATGTTCAACATGCAGCTCGGCGAGGTCGCGCCCGGCGGCACCGGGTCGGGCCTGTACGGCATCCTGATCCTCGCGGTGATCACCGTCTTCATCGCCGGGCTGATGGTCGGGCGCACCCCGGAATACCTCGGCAAGAAGATCAACCCGCGCGAAATCAAGCTCGCCGCAAGCTATTTCCTGGTGACGCCACTGATCGTGCTGACCGGCACCGCGGTCGCGATGGCCCTGCCGGGCGAGCGCGCCGGAATGCTGAACACCGGCCCGCACGGCCTCTCGGAGGTGTTGTACGCGTTCACCTCCGCGGGCAACAACAACGGGTCCGCGTTCGCGGGAATCAGCGTGAACACCGACTGGTACAACACCGCGCTGGGGCTGGCCATGCTATTCGGTAGATTCCTGCCGCTGGTGCTTGTGCTGGCGCTGGCCGGTTCGCTGGCCAAGCAGGGCGCGACGCCGGAATCGGCGGGCACCCTGCCCACCCACCGGCCACAGTTTGTGGGCATGGTGGCCGGCGTCACGCTCATCGTCGTAGCCCTCACTTTCCTGCCCATGTTGGCGCTCGGACCTCTCGCTGAAGGAATCCACTGATGACCGCGACCACAATCGATCCGGGTACGCAGACGCAGCCCGCGGCCTCCACGACGAGGAAACGGGTTCAGGGCGGCCTGCTCGACCCCAAGATGCTGTGGAAATCGACGCCCGATGCGCTGCGCAAGCTCGACCCGCGCACCCTGTGGCGCAACCCGGTGATGTTCATTGTCGAAATCGGCGCCGCGTGGTGCACCGTGCTGGCGATCGCCGACGAAACATGGTTCGCGTGGCTGAGCGTGGTCTGGCTATGGCTGACCGTGCTTTTCGCGAACCTCGCCGAGTCGGTGGCCGAGGGCCGCGGCAAGGCCCAGGCGGAAACGCTGCGGCGCGCCAAAACTCAGACCTTGGCGCGGCGCCTCAAGAACTGGGCACCCGGAGTCCCCGGTGTCGAGGAAGAGGTGGCGGCGCCGCTGCTGCAACAGGGCGACATTGTCGTGGTCGAGGCCGGCCAGGTGATACCGGGCGACGGTGACGTGGTGGAAGGCATTGCCTCGGTGGACGAATCGGCGATCACCGGCGAGTCGGCCCCGGTGATCCGCGAGTCCGGCGGCGACCGCTCGGCGGTCACCGGGGGCACCACCGTGCTCAGCGACCGCATCGTCGTCAAGATCACCCAGAAGCCCGGGGAGAGCTTCATCGACCGGATGATCGCGCTCGTCGAGGGCGCCAACCGGCAGAAGACCCCCAACGAGATCGCGTTGAACATCCTGCTCGCAGCGTTGACGATCATCTTCATCTTCGCGGTCGCGACACTGCAGCCGCTCGCGATCTACTCCAAGGCGAACAACCCGGGCGTCCCGGACAGCCAGGCGCTCAACGCAAGTGGCGTCACCGGTATCGTCATGGTCTCGCTGCTGGTGTGCCTGATCCCCACCACGATCGGCGCGCTGTTGTCGGCCATCGGCATCGCCGGCATGGATCGGCTGGTGCAACGCAACGTGCTCGCCATGTCCGGGAGAGCGGTGGAAGCCGCCGGTGACGTCAACACGCTGCTCCTCGACAAGACGGGCACCATCACGCTGGGCAACCGTCAGGCCGGCGCCTTCATCCCCCTCGACGGCGTCACCCACGAGCAGCTCGCCGACGCCGCCCAATTGTCCAGCCTCGCCGACGAAACGCCCGAGGGGCGCTCGATCGTCGTGTTCGCCAAGCAACACTTCGGGCTGCGCGCGCGCACGCCGGGCGAACTGACGCACGCCCACTGGGTGGAGTTTTCCGCCGCCACCCGGATGTCGGGTGTCGACCTGGACGGGCACCAACTGCGCAAGGGCGCGGCCAGCTCGGTCGCGGAATGGGTACGCGCGCAAGGCGGTAAGGTGCCCACGCAACTCGGCGAGATCGTCGACGGCATCTCCGCGGGTGGCGGCACCCCCCTGGTCGTTGGGGAGTGCCTGGATGGCGAGTCTTCGGTGCTGGGCGTCATTCACCTCAAGGACGTCGTCAAGCAGGGCATGCGCGAGCGCTTCGACGAGATGCGCAAGATGGGCATCCGCACGGTGATGATCACCGGCGATAACCCGTTGACCGCCAAGGCGATCGCGGACGAGGCCGGGGTCGACGACTTCCTCGCCGAGGCCACACCCGAGGACAAGCTGGCGCTGATCAAGCGCGAGCAGGAGGGCGGCAAGCTGGTCGCGATGACCGGCGACGGCACCAACGACGCGCCGGCGCTGGCGCAGGCCGACGTGGGCGTGGCGATGAACACCGGCACGTCGGCGGCCAAAGAGGCCGGCAACATGGTCGATCTCGACTCCGATCCCACCAAGCTCATCGAAATCGTCGAGATCGGCAAGCAGCTGCTGATCACCCGCGGGGCGCTGACCACCTTCTCGATCGCCAACGACATCGCGAAGTACTTCGCGATCATCCCGGCCATGTTCGTGGCGCTGTTCCCCGGGTTGGACATGATCAACATCATGCGGCTGCACAGCCCGCAGTCGGCGATCCTGTCGGCGGTGATCTTCAACGCGATCATCATCGTGGCGTTGATCCCGTTGTCGCTGCGCGGCGTGCGCTATACGCCGAGCAGCGCGTCAAAGCTGTTGAGCCGCAACCTCTATATCTATGGCCTGGGCGGCATCGTCGCCCCGTTCATCGGCATCAAGGCCATCGACCTCATCGTCCAATTCGTCCCGGGGATGTCCTGACATGAAGTTCTCCAGTTTCGTCCGCATGCACTGGGCGGCGTTCCGCGCGCTGCTGGTGATGACCGTGATCACCGGTCTGGCCTACCCGCTGTTCATCTGGCTCGTCGCCCAGCTTCCCGGCCTGCACGACAAGGCCGAAGGGTCGATTCTGACGGCGAACGGCAAGCCGGTAGGCAGCCGGTTGATCGGTCAGCTGTTCACCGACAAGGACGGCAACCCGCTGCCGCAGTACTTCCAGAGCCGCCCCTCGGCCGCCGGAAACGGCTACGACCCGCTGTCTACGAGCGCGAGCAACCTGGGTCCGGAGAGCATCGTCGACACACCCGCGGATCCCTCGCTGCTGACCGCCGGCAAGTCTGCGTCGGATGCGGGATTCAAGCCGAGCTTGCTAACGCAGGTGTGCACGCGCAGCAGCGCCGTTGGTCAGCTGGAGGGAGTGGACGGGTCCCGCCCGTTCTGCACGGGCGGCGGTGTGGGCGCGGTGCTGTCGGTGATCGGGCCCCGCGACGCGCGCGGCAACGTCATCCACCCGACCCGCGTGGTGAGCGTCAACGAGCCGTGCCAGTCGACCTCGGCCCCGTTCCTGACGATGTATGAGGGCGTGCGAGTCGAGTGCGCAAAATACGGCGAGGACTACACGATCGGCCAGATCGTGCCCGTCCGCGGGGCCGCCTCCGCCAGCCCGGCCGTGCCCGCCGACGCGGTCACCGCCAGCGGCAGCGGCCTCGACCCGAACATCTCCCCGGCCTACGCCGACATCCAGGTCGCCCGGGTGGCCAAGGCTCGGCACGTCAGCCCGGATCAGATCCGTGTCGTCCTGGCGGAGTACCAAAGCGGGCGCGATCTCGGATTCTTGGGTGAGCCCACGGTGAACGTCGTTGAACTCAACCTGGATCTCGATCGTCGGTACCCGGTCAAAAGCTAGCGCGGAGGGGGATGATGGTTGACGTGAGTGTTGCCGACCACCATCCCCCTAAGCGCGGGGAGCTACGCATCTACCTCGGTGCCGCACCGGGTGTCGGCAAGACGTACGCGATGCTCGGTGAGGCACACCGGCGCCTGGAACGCGGCACCGACCTGGTGGCCGCGGTCGTCGAGACCCACGGGCGGGCGAAAACCGCCGAGCTGCTTGACGGTATCGAGATCATCCCGCCGCACTATGTCGACTATCGCGGCGGCAGGTTCCCCGAGCTCGACGTGCCGGCTGTGCTGGCGCGCCGCCCTCAGGTGGTCCTGGTCGACGAGCTCGCCCACACCAACACACCCGGCAGCAAAAACGAAAAGCGTTGGCAGGACGTCGAAGAACTGCTGGACGCCGGGATCACGGTGATCTCCACGGTCAACATCCAGCACCTGGAGAGCCTCAACGACGTCGTCGCCCAGATCACCGGCATCGAGCAGCAGGAAACCATCCCCGATTCGATCGTGCGCCAGGCTTCGCAGGTCGAACTAATCGATATCACCCCGGAGGCGTTGCGCCGCAGGCTATCCCACGGCAACGTCTACGCTCCGGCCCGCATCGACGCGGCACTGTCGAATTACTTCCGCGCCGGAAATCTGACCGCGCTGCGGGAATTGGCGTTGCTGTGGCTGGCCGACCAGGTCGACACCGCGCTGGCCAAGTACCGGGCGGAGAACAAGATCACCGACATGTGGGAGGCGCGCGAGCGGGTCGTGGTGGCAGTCACCGGCGGCCCGGAATCGGAGACGTTGGTGCGCCGCGCATCGCGGATCGCATCGAAGTCCAGCGCCGAGCTGATGGTGGTGCATGTCATCCGCGGTGACGGGCTGGCCGGCGCGTCGGAGCGCAGGATGGGCAAGATCCGCGAGCTGGCGAACAGCCTGGACGCGTCGCTGCACACCGTGGTCGGCGACGACGTGCCCACGGCACTACTCGATTTCGCGCGCGAGAACAACGCCACCCAGCTGGTCATCGGCACGTCGCGGCGGCCCCGGTGGGCGCGCATCTTCGAGGAGGGCATCGGCCCGACGATCGTCGAGCGGTCCGGGAAGATCGACGTGCACATGGTCACGCACGAGGAATCCACGCGCGGCCTTCACGTCGGGTCGCTCGTGCCCCGCGAGCGACGCGTCGCATCGTGGCTGGCGGCCGTCATCGTGCCGTCGGCCGTCTGTGCGGTCTCGGTGAGTCTGCTGGACCCGTACCTGAACAACGCCGGCGAGAGCGCGCTGTTCTTCGTCGGGGTGCTGCTGGTGGGACTGTTGGGAGGCGTTGCCCCGGCGGCGCTTTCGGCCGTGCTGTCCGGGTTGTTGCTGAACTACTACCTGATCCCGCCACGGCACAGCTTCACCATCGCCGAACCCAACAGCGCCATCACGGAATTGGTGTTGTTGCTGATCGCGGTCGCCGTCGCCGTCCTCGTCGACGGTGCCACAAAACGCACCCGCGAGGCCCGGCGCGCCTCCCAAGAGGCCGAGCTACTGACGCTTTTCGCCGGGTCGGTACTGCGCGGCGCGGATCTCGAGACGCTGCTGGAACGCGTGCGAGAGACCTATTCACAGCAGGCCGTCAGCATGCTGCGCGAGCCCAGCGAGGAAGAGCGCGCCGCGGGAAGGAAGAGCTACATCGTCGCGTGCGTGGGCAAAGATCCTTGCGTGAGTGTCGATTCCGCCGACACCGCGATCGAGGTCGGCGACGACGAGTTCTGGATGCTGATGGCCGGCAGGAAGCTGTCCACCCGCGACCGCCGGGTGCTCAGCGCCGTGGCCAAGCAGGCCGCCGGTTTGATCAAGCAGCGCGAGCTGGCGGAAGAGGCCAGCCGGACCGAGGCGATCGTGCGGGCCGACGAGTTGCGGCGGTCGCTGCTGTCGGCGGTGAGCCACGACCTCCGCACGCCGCTGGCGGCGGCCAAGGTTGCCGTGTCCAGCCTGCGCGCCGAGGACGTCGCCTTCTCCCCCGAAGACACGGCGGAATTGCTGGCCACCATCGAGGAGTCCATCGACCAGCTGACCGCGTTGGTCGGAAACCTGCTCGATTCCTCGCGTCTGGCCGCCGGGGTGATCCGCCCGGACCTGCGCTGGGTGTATCTGGAGGAGACGGTGCAACGCGCGCTGGTCAGTATCGGCAAGGGCGCCACCGGGTTTTACCGATCGGCGATCGATCGCGTCAAGGTCGACGTGGGCGACGCCGTAGTGATGGCCGACGCCGGGCTGCTGGAACGCGTGCTCGCGAACCTGATCGACAACGCGCTGCGCTACGCACCCAACTGCATGGTTCGGGTCAACGCGGGCCGGGTCGGTGATCGCGTCCTGATCAACGTCATCGACGAAGGCCCCGGAATCCCGAAGGGCACCGAGGACCAGATCTTCGAGGCCTTCCAGCGGCTGGGCGATCACGACAACACCACGGGCGTGGGGCTCGGGATGTCGGTGGCCCGTGGCTTCGTGGAGGCGATGGGCGGCACGATCTCAGCCGGTGATACCCCGGGCGGGGGGCTCACCGTCGTGGTGGATCTGGCTGCGCCGCGGGAGTTTGGTGCGCTATGACCCGCGCCGGCGACGATGCAGAGCGAAGCGATGAGGAGGAGCGGCGCCGATGACCCGGGTGTTGGTGATCGACGACGAGCCGCAGATCCTGCGCGCGCTGCGCATCAACCTGTCCGTGCGGGGTTACGAGGTCATCACCGCGTCGACCGGCGCCGGTGCGCTGCGCGCCGCCGCCGAGCACAAACCCGATGTCGTGATCCTGGACCTCGGCCTGCCCGACATCTCCGGCATCGAGGTGCTCGGGGGCCTGCGGGGATGGCTGTCGGCGCCGGTGATCGTGTTGTCGGCGCGCACCGATTCGTCGGACAAGGTCGAGGCCCTCGACGCCGGCGCCGACGACTACGTAACGAAACCCTTTGGGATGGACGAGTTCCTAGCGCGGCTCCGCGCGGCGGTCCGCCGCAACGCGGCGGCGTCGGAGACGGACGAGCCCGTCGTCGAAACCGACGCGTTCACGGTCGATCTGGCCGCCAAGAAGGTCACCAAGGACGGCGCCGAGGTGCACCTCACGCCGACCGAATGGGGCATGCTCGAAGTGCTGGTGCGCAATCGCGGCAAGCTGGTGGGCCGTGAGGAATTGCTGAAGGAGGTATGGGGCCCGGCCTATGCCACCGAGACTCATTACCTGCGTGTGTATCTGGCGCAGCTGCGGCGCAAACTCGAGGACGACCCGTCGCATCCCAAGCATCTGCTGACCGAATCGGGGATGGGCTACCGCTTCGAGGCGTGAGTGTGTGTCGGCGGCGTCGCGTGTGTATTGATGGCGGAGATTTGGCGAAATTGTCGCCAGGACCTCACACCGAAAGCCCTTAAGTCACAATGATTCCTGGCTAAGTCACATAGGCCACACTGGCATCTGGCCGGAAGCGGCACCCTTTGTGCCCGCCTCAGAGCGACACTTGGCCGCCGCCCGCAACGCGAGCACCCGTTGATGTATTCGGTGTTCGGTGGAGCGCGGGATATAACCCGGCCCGTACAGCCCGCGCCGAAGCCGGCGCACCCTGTCCCGACCCGTCTCCCAACGCAAGGCATCCGAAATGACTTTCGATGCCCGGCCGGGGACGCAAAAGCCTTGCGCTTCAAGCGCATGGAGCATTTCCGCGACGGTCGCCCGCCCATTATGAGCGAGATGCATCGCGAGCACGTAGCGCAGTTCGATTCCTCGAAGGTTCATCGCCGCAGGGTCGCATACCGGTACGACAACGGCTCAGTCGCTATGAGGCGGGCACAAACGGTGCCGCCTCCGCGCGGGGACCAATGGGGCGGATGTGACTCAGCCGGCGATCGACCGCGATGGCGGCATTTGTCGCTGCGAGGCGGGCACAAAGGGTGCCGCCTCCGCGCGGGGACCAATGGGGCGGATGTGACTCACCCGGCGATCGACAGCACGATGCCGTCCAGGATGTCGTATTCGCTCACGATCAACTCGTCGATGCCGGCGCGGGCGCGCAGCTCGCGCGCCAATTCCTCCACCACGATCGCGCCGCCGCCGATCACGTCGGCCCGGCCCTCGTGCATCGGCGGCAGCGCGGCGCGCTGGGATCGCGTCATCCCGATCAGCCGCTCGCACACCGCCAGCAGGTCAGCGCCCGGCACGCGCGAAAGATGAATGGCCGCAGAGTCATACGCCGTCATGTTGTGCGCCAATGCGGACAGCGTCGTCATCGTGCCGGCCAGCCCGACCCAGGTCCGCGCCCCTTCGACGTCCACCACGCCCAGCGCGACGTCCAGGCGCTCGCGCACCACCGCTCGGGCGGCCGCCACCTCGTCGGGCGTGGGCGGGTCGGAGTGCAGGCAGCGCTCGGTCAGCCGGACACAGCCGATGTCGGCCGAGTAGGCGGCCGCCACCCGCTCGCTGCCGAGCACGATCTCGGTGGAGCCGCCGCCCAGGTCGACGACGACGAAAGGCGCGGCAGCGCTGTCCAATTCGCCGACCGCGCCGTGGAAGGAAAGCGACGCCTCCTCCGCGCCGCTGATCACCTCGGCCACCGCGCCGGGCAACACCGCACCCAGCACCTCGGCCGTCATCGCAAAGAACACATCGCGATTGGCGACATCGCGCGCCGCCGACGTCGCCACCATCCGCACCCGCTCGACGCCGTGCGCCTTCAGTAGCGACGCGTAGTCGGTCAGGGCGGCGCGGGTTCGCGCGATCGCGTCGGGGGCGAACTCGCCCGTCGCGTCGACGCCCTGCCCCAGCCGCACGATCCGCGTCTCGCGGTGCACGTCGCGCAGCCGGCCGCCGTCCGCGTCGGCGATCAGCAACCGGATCGAGTTGGTCCCGCAGTCGATCGCGGCGAGCCGGCTCACCACTGCCCCGCCACCAAGACGCCCGCCATTGCCGGGTCGTCGGCCAGCACCGACAAGGCCTCGTCCCCAAGGGGATTCACGCCGGGGCCCTTGGCCAGCGAGTGCGCGATCAGCACGTGCAGGCACTTGACCCGATCCGGCATCCCGCCGCCGGAGAACGTCGTGCCCAGCGGTTCGATCGCGTCACGTTCGGCCAGATACGATTCGTGGGCCCGCCGATACGCGGCCGCCAGCTCAGCATCCGTCCGCAACCGCTCGGTCATCTCGCGCATCAATCCCGTCGTCTCGAGTCGGCTCGCCGCCGCGGTCAGCACCGGGTGGGTCAGGTAGTACAGCGTCGGAAAAGGCGTGCCGTCAGGCAGTTTCGGTGCGGTCTTCACCACGCCGGGTTCGCCGTTGGGGCAACGGTAGGCGATCTCGAGCACCCCGCGCGGCTCGCGGCCGAGCTGGCGCGCCACCGCTTCCAGATCGCCACGATCAACCACCGGGAGCCATGGGGTTCGGCGGGGCCTGCGGTGGCGGTGGGGCGGCCGGCGGCAGGTGGGGCGCGTCGGCGATGGTGTGCCACAGCGAGGTGTACCACGGGTTGTTGTTCGCCGGTTTCGCCGCGTCGGCGCCGGGCTGCGGGGACGCCGCCGCCGTAGGCGGAAGCTGAACCTGGAACGGAATGTCGCCGGGCATCACGAAACCGAGGCGCTCGCGCGCCTGCGCCGCAATGTATGCCGGGTCGCCGAGCTTGACCTTCTTCTGCTCGAGGTCGGCGATCTGGCGGCGCAGCGCGGCTTCGCTCGCGGCCAGCTGATTCATCTCGGTGCGCTGCGCGAAGTAGGTGCGCACCGGGCCGGCGATGGTCAGTGTCAGCACGCAGATCACCGCGGCCAGCACCGCCGCCCGTCGAGCGGTGAACCCGAGCCGCTGCTCGGAGCGCTGTTCGACGGACTCGGCGACCTGGCGCTTGATGGGCTCGACGACACGCTCCTGCACCGTCCTCTGCGGCGGCGCGGAGGGCTTCGCGGCTCGACGGCGCCGAACCGAATCACCGGCCTTCCCCGGGCGCGATGCCGGGGAGCGACGTTTCGGATCGGGCTTGGGCGTCAAGCTATTTCAACCTACTTCTGCTCCAGGGCGAACCGTGGGAAGGCCAGATCACCGGCGTAGCGTGCCGCGTCACCGAGGGCTTCTTCGATCCGTAACAGTTGATTGTATTTGGCCACGCGCTCGCTGCGGGCGGGCGCGCCGGTCTTGATCTGGCCGCTGCCGACGGCCACCGCCAGGTCGGCGATGGTGGTGTCCTCGGTTTCGCCGCTGCGGTGGCTCATCATCGTGCGGTAGCCGCTGTGGTGGGCCAGCGCGACGGCGTCGAGCGTCTCGGTGAGCGTGCCGATCTGATTCACCTTGACCAGCAACGCGTTTGCCACGCCCTTCTCGATGCCCTCTTCGAGGCGCTCGGGGTTGGTGACGAAGATGTCGTCGCCGACGATCTGCACCCGGTCCCCGATCAACGCGGTCAGCGCCGCCCAACCGTCCCAATCGTCTTCGGACAGCGGGTCTTCGATGGACACCAGCGGATAGGAGCCGAGCAGGCCGGCATAGAACTCGGCCATCTGTTCGGCGGTGCGCGCGCTGCCCTCGAAGGTGTAGCCGGTGCCGTCGGCGTAGAACTCGGTGGCCGCCGCGTCGAGGGCCAGCGCCACGTCCGTCCCGAGTTTGAAACCCGCCGACTCGATGGCGCGGCCGATCAGGTCCAGCGCCGCGGTGGTGCCCGCGACGTCGGGGGCGAACCCGCCCTCGTCGCCGAGCCCGGTGGACAGCCCTTCCTTCTTCAACACCGACTTGAGCGAGTGGTAGACCTCGGCGCCCCACCGCAGCGCCTCCGCGAAGCTGGGCGCACCCAGCGGCGCGACCATGAACTCCTGGATGTCGACGCCGGTGTCGGCGTGGGCGCCGCCGTTGAGGATGTTCATCATCGGCACGGGCAAAATGTGCGCGTTGGGGCCGCCGATGTAGCGGAACAGCGGCAACTCGGCGGAATCGGCGGCCGCCTTGGCGACCGCCAGCGAGACGCCCAGGATCGCGTTGCCGCCCAGCCGCGACTTGTCCGGGGTGCCGTCGAGGTCCACCAGAGCCTGGTCGACCAGCCGCTGGTCGTCGGCGGCCAGGCCGATCACGGCGGGACCGATCTCGTCAAGCACGGCTTGCACGGCCTTTTGCACGCCCTTGCCGCCGTAACGCTCACCGCCGTCACGCAACTCGACGGCCTCGTGTTCGCCGGTCGACGCGCCGGACGGCACCGCCGCGCGGGCGAACGTCCCGTCCATCAGAGCTATCTCGACCTCGACCGTCGGGTTGCCGCGGGAATCGAGGATCTCGCGGGCCCCGACCTGCTCGATAATCGGCACTGGGTTCTCCTTGTCGTCGCTGGCGCCGTCAGCGATACATCCTGCTACAGCGGGTGATGCGCCGCATAAGCGGTCGCCCAGTCCCGCACCGCCCGCGCATAGACGCCGGAGTTGTTGTAGGCCCGCAGCGCGGTGATCCACCCCCGCGGCGTGGCGAGATCTTTTCCACGCCAACACAGGTAACCCGCCGCCGCGAGCGCCGCGTCGTCGATGTTGTCGGGGCTGACGACGCCGTCGTTGTGCGCGTCCACCCCGTACAGCCGCCACGTCTCCGGGATGAACTGCATCGGCCCCATGGCGCGCACCACACCGGCCTCGCCCTCCGCGCCGTCCTCGCTGTCGACGATGCGCAGCGTGCCCCCGGTGCCGTCCAGGCGAACGCCCCGGATGGGCGGGCTCACGTCACCATTCGGCGACAGCGTCGCGCCCCGGTAGGTGCCGTGGTGGCTCTCGACCTGCCCGATGCCGGCCAGCGTGGTCCACGCGATGTGGCACTTGGGGTTCTCCACCTCGGCGACGCGCGCCGCGTACGCGTAGGCCTCCAGCGCGACGACGGGAATCTCCAACGCCGCCGACCGTTGCTCGGCCCACTGGCGCAACTGATCCGCGGGCCGCCCGCTCAGGTGAGTGTCCACCGGCGGCACCGGATCCCCCGCCGGGGGCGGCACCCCTTCCGGGATGAACAAGCTCAACTGCCAGGTGCAGCTGGAGGCGAGGATCATGGCGGTCGCACCGATCACGGCGACCGCCCGCAACCAACGCCTCGGCGACACCATGCCCCTCTGAAACTCCCCTGGACTTTCCTTACACAAACTCGACCACGACCATCGTCCCACGCGATTCGGCCGTACCCCGTCGATTAGGGCCCCGCGCCCCCCGATGCGGCGTCGATCGTCAGCCAATTTGGCGTTTGCTACCAGCAACTACGGCCGGGTGACGGCGACACACGAGACCGACCTACTTCCGGCCCCGACGCTTCTTGGAGCCACCCTCCGACGCCTTCGGCCGGGCACCGTCGTCCACCTCCGGCTCGGCGACCCCCTCGCCCAACGGCTCGCCGTCGACGGCCAGCGAAGCGGACGGCCAGTGCGCACGCCACTCCTCCTCGGTCACTTCGCCCAGCGGCGCCACATCCAGCTCGACCGGCACGCTGTCGCCGCGACGGCTGGCGACGATCGACCTCTCCACACCGCGGACGGTGTCGACGAACTCCAAAACGGCCGTGCGAAGCGCGCTTTCCGCGTCGACATCGGCCGACACGGAGACCGACGTAATCTCGACCGGGATCAGGTCGGCGGGCAGCCCCGCCTTCTCAGCGCGTTGAATCACCTTCTGCGCCAACGCCAATGCCGGTTGACCGGTGTGAACGTCGTCCATCACCGAATTCCGCGACTTCTCGGCGGCCTTGCGCTCCTCCCACTGCGCCAACTGCTCTTCCAGCGAAATCGACTGTCCCGCAAGCACTCCCGGCACCCGATTGCCGAGCTTGCGCATCAGAGTGACGGCGACGTCATCGATGGTGAACGGCAGCTGCGGCGCGTCCTCGGCGATGCGGGCGTGAAAGAGCACCTGCAGCAACACATCGCCGAGTTCCTCGCGCAGCAGGTCGGCGTTGCCGCTGCCTACCGCGTCGAGCAGCTCGTAGGTCTCCTCGAGCAGGAACCTGCGCAGCGAGTCGTGAGTTTGCTCACTCTCCCAGGGCCCCGCGGTGCGCAGCTTGTCCATCATCGCGACGGCGTCGACCAGTCGCTCGCCGCGCGGCGTGTCCGGCGCCGAGATCAGGCGGGCCCCGGCGGCCAACCGGGCAACGACGGCGGGGTGATCGGGATCGGATGACAGCAGCACCGGCGCGTCGTCCCCGGAGTGGACGGGCCGCGCGGCCGGCAGCGACCACGGCACCGCGACCGGCATCTCCTCGGTGTACTGCACCTCGCCGGCGAGGTGCTCGATGGCCTCGACCGGCACCAGCGACGGGCGGCGCGGGTCGAACAAGACGACGATCAAGTGCGCCCCTCCTCCTCATCGCTTCGCTCTGCATCGTCGGCGGCGCGGATCATCTCGCCTGCCGCTCCTCCCCGGACACCGGTGCTGGCTGTGACCCCGTTATACCAAGCTCCACCTGTGGCTTTCCCTGCAGCGCCGTCACGAGGTTGGCCACCATCTGCAGCAACTCGACGTCGCGGAGGCGGGGCGCGCCGACACCGCCGGCCCGCGGAATGGGCACCTGGACGGTGGACGTCGTGGCGCGGTAGTGCGCCGCCGGATACATCCGCTTGAGCCGCACCTGCGCCGAATCCAGCAGCGTCACCGGCGACAGCCGCACGGTCGACGCCGACGGGGCCGACACCTCGGTGATGCCGGCGGCGCGGCACAGCAGCCGCAACCGCGCGACGGCCACCAGCCGCTCGGCGGGCTCGGGCAGCGCGCCGTAGCGGTCGATGAGCTCCTCGACGACGGCGCTGACGGCGGCGTCGTCAGCAGCGGCGGCGAGCCGCCGGTAGCCCTCGAGGCGCAGCCGGTCGCTGGCGATGTAGTCCGGCGGCAGGTGCGCGTCCACCGGCAGGTCGATCCGGACGTCCTTGGGCTCCTCGGGTGTGGTGACCGTGTCGCCGTCGGCGGCGGCCCGATACGCCTCCACCGCCTCGCCGACGAGCCGCACGTACAGGTCGAACCCCACCCCGGCGACATGCCCGGACTGCTCGACACCCAGGACGTTGCCGGCACCGCGGATTTCGAGGTCCTTCAGCGCGACCGCCATGCCGGCACCGAGCTCGTTGTTCTGCGCGATGGTCGCCAACCGGTCGTAGGCCGTCTCGGTCAGCGGCGCGTGCGGTGGATAGAGGAAGTAGGCGTAACCGCGCTCGCGACTGCGCCCGACCCGGCCGCGCAGCTGGTGCAGCTGGGACAGCCCGAAGGTGTCGGCGCGCTCGACGATCAGCGTGTTGGCGTTGGAGATGTCCAGCCCGGTCTCCACGATCGTGGTGCACACCAGGATGTCGTATTCGCGGTTCCAGAAGCCCTGCACGGTGCGTTCCAGCCGCTCCTCGGGCATCTGCCCATGCGCTACGACGACGCGCGCCTCGGGCACCAGCTCACGCACCCGAGCCGCGGCTCGGTCGATGGAGCTCACCCGGTTGTGCACGTAGAACGCCTGGCCGTCGCGCAGCAGCTCGCGCCGCAGGGCCGCCGCGACCTGCTTGTCGTCCTGCGGGCCGACGTAGGTCAGCACCGGGTAGCGCTCCTCGGGCGGGGTCAGGATCGTCGACATCTCGCGGATCCCGGCCAGGCTCATCTCCAGCGTGCGCGGGATCGGGGTGGCACTCATGGTCAGCACGTCGACGTGGGTACGCAACGACTTGATGTGCTCCTTGTGCTCGACGCCGAACCGCTGCTCCTCGTCGACGACGACCAGGCCCAGGTCCTTCCAGCGCACCCCGGTCTGCAGCAGCCGATGCGTGCCGATCACGATGTCGACCGTCCCGTCGGCCAGGCCCTCGATCACGGCGCGGGACTCGGCGGCGTCGGTGAACCGGGACAGCCCCTTGACGGTCACCGGGAAGTCGGCCATCCGGTCGGTGAACGTCTGCAGGTGCTGGTCGGCGAGCAGCGTGGTGGGGACCAGCACGGCGACCTGCTTGCCGTCCTGAACCGCCTTGAACGCCGCCCGCACCGCGATCTCGGTCTTGCCGTAGCCGACGTCGCCGCAGATCACCCGGTCCATCGGGATCGGCTTCTCCATGTCGGCCTTGACCTCGGTGATCGCGGTGAGCTGGTCGACGGTCTCGGTGAACCCGAACGCGTCCTCCATCTCGGCCTGCCAGGGGGTGTCCGGCCCGAACGCGTGTCCGGCGCTGGCCTGCCGTTTGGCGTAGAGCGCCACCAGCTCGCCGGCGATCTCGCGTACCGCGCGGCGCGCCTTAGTCTTGGTGTTCGCCCAGTCGCTGCCGCCGAGCCTGCTCAGCGCCGGCGCCTGCCCCCCGACGTAGCGCGACAGCTGGTCCAGCGAGTCCATCGGGACGTACAGCTTGTCGGAACCACCGCCCCGCTTGCTCGATGCGTATTCGAGCACCAGGTATTCGCGTCGCGCGCCGCCGACCGTGCGCTCGACCATCTCCACGAACCGCCCGATGCCGTGCTGGTCGTGCACCACCAGGTCCCCCGCCGTCAGCGCGAGCGGGTCGACGGTGTTGCGCCGCTTGGCCGCCAGCCGCTTGCCCTCGGCGGCCGTGGCCCGGTTGCCGGTCAGGTCCGTCTCGGTGATGACGACCAGATTGGCGCCCGGAATCACGACACCGTCGTGCAGCGGACCCTTCAGGACGCCGACCACGCCGGCTTTGGGGGCGGCGCCCGGCTCCAGCATGGCGGCCGGGGTGTCCGACTCGGCAAGCCGCTCCACCACCCGGTGGGCGGTCCCGGTGCCGGGCGCGACGACGGCGGCGTGTCCGCCGGTGCTGACGTGGGCGCGCAGCATGGCGAAGATGCCGTCGATGTCGTGTTGGTGGCCGCGGGCCGACGGCGCGGTCCGGACGTCCAGTTCCACGGCGGACTCGTCGGAGAGCTGGCTCAGCGTCCACCAGGAATGACCCGACCGGGCCGCCGCGGCGCGCACGTCGTCCAGTTCGGCGAACCCCGACCCGCCGAACTGCTCCAGGTCGACGGGCGCGTCGGTGCCCAACGCCGCCACCGACCAGGACGCCTCGAGGAATTCGCTGCCCGTCTTGATCAGGTCGGCCGCCCGGGTGCGCACCTTCTCCGGGTCGCACACCAGCACCGGCGTGCCCTCGGCCAGCTGGTCGGTCAGCAGCACGTGTTCGCCGGGACGCAGCACCGGCAGCAGCGCCTCCATCCCGTCGACCGTGATGCCCTCGCCCAGCTTGGCCAGCATGTCGGTGACGCTGCCGGTGATGGCGGGCTCGGCGCCGGAGTGGCGGGCGGCGAGCGCGGCGGCCCGCTCCCGCACGCCGTCGGTGAGCAGCAGCTCGCGACAGGCCACCGCGATGACGGTGTCGACCTCGATCTCGGGGATGGAGCGCTGGTCGGCGACGGCGAACATCCGCATCTCGCTGACCTCGTCGCCCCAGAACTCGACACGCACCGGGTGTTCGGCGGTCGGCGGGAAGACGTCGAGGATTCCGCCGCGCACGGCGAACTCGCCGCGCCGCCCGACCATGTCCACCCGGGTGTAGGCCAGCTCGACCAGCCGGGCGATGACGTCCTCGAACGCCATCTCCTGGCCGACGCTCAAGGTGACCGGCTCCACCGCGCCGAGCCGCGGCGTCATCGGCTGCAGCACCGAGCGCACCGCCGTCACCACCACCTGGAGAGGCGGCCCCAGCCGCGGGTCGTCGGGGTGGGACAGCCGGCGCAGCACCATCATCCGGGCGCCGACGGTGTCGACGCCGGGCGAGAGCCGTTCGTGCGGCAGCGTTTCCCACGACGGGAAGACCGCCACCGCGTCGCCGAGGACGCCGCGCAGTTCGGCGGTCAGGTCGTCGGCCTCGCGCCCGGTCGCGGTGACGACGAGCAGCGGCCCCAGCCGCGCCAGCGCGGTGGCGACTAACAGGCGGGCGCTGGCGGGTCCGACCAGGCTCAACTCGGCCGGGCGGGCGGCCGCGCTGTCGATCAACTGCTGGAAGGTCGGCGCCGTCAGCGCCAGGTCCACGAGCCCCGCGATCGGGGTTTCTGGGCGAGCAGGCCCCGGTCCGGTCATGATGAATCCATTCTAGGGGCGCCTAAAGACGTCAATATTGGCCCCGACGGCGTCAAGGGATCGTAAGAACAGCGGCACCGGCCACCGGCCGGGCGCACGTTGAAGTCATGACATTGCTCGATATCCTGCCGTCCCTTGGAAAGGCGGCCCCCCGGCGGTTCGATTCTGCGATCTGGCCCGTCACGACGCACGCCGACGAGGAGGGCCGGCTGTGCGTCGGCGGCGTACCCCTGGCCGACATCGCCGACGAGTTCGGCACCCCGACCTATGTGATCGACGAGGCCGACTTCCGCCTGCGCGCCCGCCGTTACCGCAAGGCGCTGCGCGACATCCGGGTGGTGTACGCGGGGAAATCGCTGCTGACCACCGCGGTGGCGCGGTGGGCGCGCGAGGAGGGCCTCGGTGTCGACGTCTGCTCGGCCGGCGAGCTGGCCACCGCCCTGGCCGGCGGCGTGGATCCGGCACGGATCGTCATGCACGGCAATGCGAAATCGCCGGCCGAATTGCGCGAGGCGGTGCGCGTCGGCGTCGGGCGCATCGTGGTCGATTCGTGCATCGAGATCGCCTACCTCGCCGGCCTGGCGCGGCGGCGCCAGCCGGTGCTCATCCGGGTGACCCCTGACATCGACATCCACGGACACCGCGCCGTCACCACCGGCATCAGCGACCAGAAGTTCGGCTTCACCCTCGCCGGCGACCACGCCTCGGACGCCGCGAAGCGGGTGCTGGCGCATCCCATCCTCGACCTGGTCGGCCTGCACTGCCACATCGGATCGCAGGTCACCGACCCCGCCCTCTACGGCGAGGCGATTCGCCGGATGATCGCGGCCATGGCCGACATCCGCGCGCAGCACGGGGTCGTGCTCACCGAGCTGAACATCGGCGGCGGCCACGCGATCCCCTACATCCCGGGCGACCGGGAGCTCGACCTCGACGAGCTTTCCCGGGTCATCGAGGATGCGCTGGACGAGGCCTGCGCGGCCGAGCACTTCCCGCGGCCGAGGATCGTGGTGGAGCCCGGTCGCGCCATCAGCGGTCGGGCCGGTGTGACGCTGTACCGGGTGTGCTCGGTGAAGACGCAACCGGGCGGGCGCACCTTCGTCGCCGTGGACGGCGGGATGAGCGACAACCCGCGGGTGTCGCTGTACGGCGCGCAGTACACCGTCACGCTGGCGAACCGGCACCCGCTGGGCGCCAGGCTGCGCGTCACGGTCGCCGGGCGGCACTGCGAGGCGGGCGACGAGATCGCCCGGGACATCGAGCTGCCGGCCGACCTGCACGCCGGCGACCTGTTGGCGGTGGCCTGCACCGGCGCTTACCACCACAGCATGGCGTCGAACTACAACCTGGTCGGCCGCCCGCCGCTGGTGGCGGTCAACGAGGGCCGGGCCCGCGCCCTGGTCCGCCGCGAGACGGTCGCCGATCTGCTGGCTCGCGATTGTGGCTAAGCGGCGACCCGCCGCGCCCGGCTACGCCGCGCTTGCGATCGCCGCGGGCTAGCTGTAGTCACGGCGTGTCCCGCTCGGCGAAGTGGCGTTGCCGCGCCAACAGCGCCGCCGCCCGCTGCTCGGCGGTGACGCGCCGCGACGGGTCGAAGTAGTCGTCGACGCGCTCGACGTCGATCACCGTGGCGGTGGGCGCGGCGGGCTGCTCGGCCGCGGTGGCGCGCCAGGTGACCACCCCGCTTCGATACCCGCGCGCGTCGAGCCAGTTGTCCACGCCGACGTCCTCGGTGGACAGCAACACCCGCACCCGGTCGCCGTCGGCGTGCGACTGGCCGAGGTTCAGACTCGTTTGACGCGTCGCGATGTCGATCATCTCGCTCCACCGATTGGTCAGGCAGATGCCGACATACGGGCTGCCGCTAGGGATTTGGTAGTCGATCACCAAGGCCTGGCCCTCGGCGAGTTCCCACGAGATGGGGACGAACCACGCGCCGGCCATCGCCGACGGCGGCTGCATCGGCGGGATGGCGAAATTCTTCGGCAGGGCCCCGAAGACCCGCGCGGGAATGTCCTTGACCCACATGGTGAACAGGTCCCGCGACGCCGCGAGGTGCTCGTCGAACGCGGCGACGGCCCGCGCCACCGACGCGGGCCCCGCCGGTCCGTCCGGATTGAGGCATTCGATGCGGATGGTGCCCTTGGATTGATGCTGCCAGTCGCCGTAGGTCTGGTAGCAGCAGAACGACTCGGCCCCCGGGGGAAGCTGAAACCAGTTGGCATCGCCCATTTTTTGCCGGGTGAAGTAGACCTCGAAGGAGCCGTCCGCCGCGATGTCCAGGTCTTCGGACTGGGTCTTGACCGCTTGGGCTTGGTCGTCCTTGCCGGCGTAGACGCCGAAGGTGGTCTGTGCGACGGAGCCCAGCGTTCCGTAAACGCGGTAGTCGTGCGCGTCGTCGATGCGCGCCGACAGGTACAGGGTGTCGGGGTTGGAGTGGCCCCAGTTCCACGGCGCGTACTGGGCGTTGATCAGCGCGGGGCGGGCCGGGTCGCTGCGCAATTGCAGGCCCATGTACTGAATATGGCCGATCAAACGCCCGAGAAGTGTACTGGCAGAAGCTTCGTCGAGGTCGCCCTGCGCCAGCGCGACGCCGAGCAGCTCGTCGTGCAGCTCGCCGAACCGTCGCCACGCCGCCCGCAGCGCATCACTTGACTGATCGGTCATCGCTTGTCCTCGATTCCGTAGAAGTCGCGGTAGTACTGCAGTTCCGGCCAGAGCGCCGCGATGTCGAGCCCGTAATCCTCGGCGCGGTAGATGTTGGGCTTGCGGGTGGACGCGCCCCGCTTGTCCATGAACCGGCTCATCTTGCGGTGCACCTCGGGGGTCAGCTCGATGCCGAAGTGGTCGTAGATCGCCTTGACGCAGGCCATCGGGTCGCGAACCATGCGCTCCATCGGAAAGTCGATGAATTGCTCTGAGCGGTCGGCGAATTGACGCCGCAATTCGATGTTGCGGGCGAGCATCCCCCCGGTGCGCCAGCGCATGTAGCGGCCGTGATCGTGCCAGTCGACCCCGTCCTGCACCATCGCGAAGACGGTGCCGGACAGCTTGCAGCTGGAGGCGATGACCTCGGTGGGCTCGCGGTAGGTGGTGACGAAGCGCGCGTCGGGAAACACGTCGAGGATCTTGTCGATGTTGGCCATGTGCGGTGGGGTCTTCAGCAGCCAGCTCTCCCGCGGGCGCAGTCCCCCGCTTTGCATGTACTGCAGGAGCAGCTTCTCCTCCTGGTAGACCCAGGTGCGGTCCTGATCGGCCAACCACCGGTCGTAGCCCTGGCAGTTGAACATGACGAGGAACGTCTCGCTGTGAAAGGCGTAGGCGTGCAGCAGCGCGCATTCCTGGGCCTCCCACGCGCCGAGCGGGTGCGCGGCGTCGAGATCGGGAGCCAGCGACAGGGTTCGCCGGATCTGCTTCTCGCTGCGCGCGATTCGCGGGTCGGCGCGCATGGTGGCCGGATCCAGCGGCGGGTGCAGCTCGTCGCATTCCCAGGTGAGCGGGAAGCGGAACCGGTCGTCCTGACTGAGCAGGTGATGGGTGATCGTGGTGCCGGTGCGGGGTGCGCCGACGAGGAAGACCGGTTTGGCGATGACCTCGTCGCGGATCGACGGATTCCGGCGGATGTGCTCCACGACCAGCAAGCGCTGGCGCAGCAGGTTGGTGATGTGCGTCGCGGCCAGGATCCGGCCGAAGCCGTTGAGCTTGTCTTCGGAATTGATCGAGTCGATGAGCCGGTCCAGTCCCGCTTCGAAGCGGGGATCACCGAAGTCGGTCAGGCCGCCCGCGCGTCGGCTGGCCCGGTCCATGAGCGCGTACTTGCGCAGCGGCACGGGATGGGCGCCGACGCGGCGGGCGGCGCGATAGGCGCCGTTGAGGATGCGAAACGGCAGCGGCCTGGGGGGCGTCTCGATGGCCATGGCGGCGTTCCTCACCGTTGAGCGCGCAGCTGAAATGTCTTGGCGGCCTTCCGTGGACCGTTGTGCGCGATCCTGCAAAACATTACGATCTGAACGTAATGAAATCAACACCTTTCGAGCGCAATGGTCGCGAGCCCAAGTCGCAGGGGCGGCCGCGCGACGCGCGCATCGACGATGCCGTGCTGCAGGCCACCAACGAGCTGCTCGAAGAGATCGGCTATGCGCGGCTGAGCATTCCGTTGGTGGCGGCGCGCGCCGGCGCCACGCCGCCCGCCGTATACCGGCGTTTCCCGACCAAGATCGAGCTCGTCTTCGCCGCGGTGTTTCCCCCGACGCCACGCGCGGAGTTGCCGCTGACGGGTGATCTGCGGACCGTCGTGCGCAGCCTGCTCGAAGGATCGATCCACCTGTTCAGCCGGCCGGCCGTGCACAGCGCGGTGTCGGGCCTGACGGCCGAACTGCCCTCCGAACCGGGATTGTCGGCGCGGTTGCTGGACCGGCTGCAGGGCGGCACCTACGAACGCCTGCAGCGCTACCTCGACCACGCCGCCGCCAAGGGGGCGGCGGCCGACGGCATCGACGCGCGCCTGCTGATGGACATGATCGGCGGCACGGTCATGATGTCGATGGCCACCGAACGCACCCTGGACGATGCCTGGCTCGAGCACAACACCACGCTGATTGTCCGGGGGCTGAGCCGATGACCGGTCCGCCGATGGAGGTCGTCGCCTCCGCGCCGGCCCAGCTGGGCCTGGCCGAGATCGGGCCGTGGGCAGCGCGCATGGAGCGCATCGGCTTCGAGGTCGTCCACGTGTCCGAGACCATCCACGACGTATTCACCGTCGCGGCAATGGCATTGGCCCACACGACGCGACTGACCGTGCGGACCAGCATGGCCCTCGCGTTGCCGCGCAGTCCGATGATCACCGCCTATGCGGCCTGGGATCTGGCCCGGTACTCCGACGGCCGCTTCCAACTCGGCCTGGCCTCCCAGGTGCGCGGAAACATCGTCGGACGGTTCTCGGTCCCGTGGTCGCAGCCGTCGCTGCGGATGCGGGAGTACATCGAGTCCGTGCTCGCGATATTCCACTCCTTCCAGACCGGCGAGCCCCTCGACTACAGCGGGCGGTTCTACCGATTCGACCGCCTCCAGCCGTATTTCAACCCCGGCCCGATCGGCTGCCCGGCCCCGCAGATCTGGACCGGTGGGGTCAACAAGAAGATGTGCCTGCTGGCCGGTGAAATGTCCGACGGCTTCGTGTGTCATCCCACCAACTCGCATCCATCGATCCTCGCGACACAGACGCTGCCGTACCTCGCCGAAGGCGCCGGCCAGGGCCGGCGCACCCGGACGCCGCTCGCGGTGGTGGCCAACCCGCAACCGCTGATGGCGGCCACCAACGACGAGCTGGCCAGTTTGCGAGAACACCGCCGATCGGAGCTGGCCTTTCTCTACAGCACCCCCGCCTACCGGCGACAGCTCGAACAATTCGGCTTCGAGGACATCGGCGAGGCGCTCAGCGGCATGGCGCGCCGGAACGAATGGACCGACCTGCCCAAGCACCTGACCGATGAGGTGATGGATCGGGTTGTGCCGCAAGGCACCTACGACGAAATCCCCGACGTGCTCGAGCGCTGGTACACCGGCGTGTGCAGCGGCCTGAGCCTGCCGGTCGCCGACGTGTCTGACGACGTCCTTGCGATGCTGATCGATCGCCTCAAGGCCATCCCCACCCTGAGCGAACCGACACCGGGAAGGTAGCGATGAACGCGACACAATCGGCTCTGGCGCTGAAATCCGTTGTGGCCCAGCAATGGCGATCGCACAGTCCACTGGCCCGGCGCCCACCGAAGGACTTTGCGGGCCAGTACGGACCTTGGGCACTCGTGTCCGGCGCCAGCGAGGGCATCGGCGGCGCCTGGGCGGATTACGCTGCCTCCCAGGGCTTGTCGGTCGCGATCGTCGCGCGCGACCCCGACAAGCTCGAGAAGAAGCGCCAGGAACTGGTGTCCAGGTTCGGTGTCGAGGTGCTGGTCGTCTCCCAGGACCTGGGGGCGACCGATGCCGTGGAGAACATCGTCGCGGCCGTCGGTGACCGCGAAATCGGGCTGCTGGTGTCCAACGCCGCCCTGGCCACCGTGGGCGGATTCTGGGCCGACGACCTCGAATTCGAGCGGCGCCGGATAAACGTCAACTGCTGCAGCCCCTTTGGGCTGACCTATCACTACGGCGCGCTGATGAAGGCGCGCCGTCGCGGCGGCATCGTGCTGATGAGTAGCGGCACGGGGCTGATCGGCAGTCCGTACTACACGCACTACGGCGCGACGAGGGCGTACAACATCATTCTCGCCGAAGGGCTCTGGTACGAACTGAAACCCGACAACGTGCACGTGCTGGCCTGCATGGCCGGACTCACCAGTTCGCCAGGGGCCGCTGAGGCGCTCGAGGTCGCGCGGGCCAGGGGCAGCCTCATCAACACTCCCGAAGAGAACGTCGAGGAGGCGGTGCTGTATCTCGGCAAGCGGCCCAGCATGCAGGTGGGGGCGCCGAACCGGCGCATGATGTTCGTCGTCACCCGCCTGCTTCCGCGCCCCCTGGGCATCCGCGAAATCGGCAAACACGCCTTGAACAACTTCCTCGACGGGGTGCGGCCCTAGGAGGCGTTACTCGTCCTGCAGCTTGGGGTCCGCTTCCAGGTGAGTCAGGCCGTTCCACATCAGGTTGACCAGGTGCGCGGCGACCACTTCCTTTTTGGGCTCGCGGGTGTCGAGCCACCACTGCGCCGTCATCGACACCGAGCCCACCAGCGCCTGGGCGTACAGCGGCGCCAGGTCCGCGTCCAACCCCCGGCGGGCGAAGTCGCCGGCCAGGATCGAGCTGACCTGGCTGACCGCGTCGTTGAGCAGGCTGGAGTAGGTGCCCGAGCTGATCGCGGCCGGCGAGTCGCGGATCATGATCCGGAAGCCGTCGGTGCGCTCCTCGACGTAGGTGAGCAACGCCAGGGCGACCCGCTCCACCCGCACCCGGGACCGGTTGTTGGTCAGCGACGAGGTGATCATGTCCAGCAGCGCCGACATCTCGCGGTCGACGACGACGGCGTACAGCCCCTCCTTGCCGCCGAAGTGCTCGTAGACGACGGGCTTGGACACATTGGCCCGCAGCGCGATCTCCTCGATCGAGGTGCCCTCGTAACCGCGCTCGGCGAACAGCGAGCGGGCGATGCCGATGAGCTGCTGACGGCGATCGCTGCCCGTCATCCTGGCGCGTGCCGGCCGCGCTTCCTTGTCCGGCTCTTTATCGAGAACGGCCACGTCAATCAGCGTATCGGGTCGGCACAACCGCACCGCGGCCCCGCGCACCGTCTAAAGTCTCTTGGTGGCGCGGGCCTATGGGGCTTGCAGTCCGTCGTGGTGTAATCGGCAGCACATCAGATTTTGGTTCTGAGAGTTCAGGTTCGAGTCCTGGCGACGGAGCAGCGTGGCTCTTTGCGGCGAGCGTGCGGGAAATGCCACGCTTGACGGCGTGTCGGCGTACCAACACGCACGCCCGCGCGAAGGGTCCAATAGGAGAATTCATGTCGTTTCGTGGTGACACCGCCGTCCTGGTCCTCGCGGCCGGACCGGGCACCCGGATGCGGTCCGACACCCCGAAGGTGCTGCACACGATCGCCGGCCGCAGCATGCTGTCGCATTCCCTGCACGCGATCGCCAAGGTCGCGCCCCAGCACCTGGTCGTGGTCCTGGGCCACGACCACGAGCGCGTCGCGCCGCTGGTCGGCGAGCTTGCCGAGACGCTGGGCCGCTCGATCGACGTGGCATTACAGGAACGGCCGCTCGGCACCGGGCACGCCGTCCTGTGCGGGCTGTCCGCCCTGCCCGACGACTACGCCGGCATCGTCGTCGTCACCTCGGGGGACACCCCGCTGCTCGACTCCGACACCGTGGCCGGCCTGATCGCCGCCCACACCGCCGAGTCGGCCGCGGTCACGGTGCTCACCACGACACTCGACGATCCGGTCGGCTACGGCCGCATCCTGCGCACCCAGGACAACGAGGTGATGGCGATCGTCGAGCACACCGACGCGACGCCCTCGCAGCGCCAGATCCGCGAGGTCAACGCCGGCGTCTACGCCTTCGACGTCGCGGCGCTGCGGTCGGCGCTGAGCCGGCTGAGCTCGAACAACGCCCAACGGGAGCTGTATCTGACCGACGCCGTCGCGATCCTGCGTGGCGACGGCCGGGCCGTGCGCGCCCAGCACGTCGCCGACAGCGCGCTGGTGGTCGGAGTCAACAACCGCGTCCAGCTGGCCGAGCTCGGCGCCGAGCTGAACCGCCGGATCGTCGCCGCCCACCAGATGTCCGGCGTGACCGTCGTCGATCCGGGCACCACCTGGATCGACGTCGACGTGACGATCGGGCGCGACACCGTCATCCACCCCGGCACCCAGCTGCTGGGCCGCACCCGGGTGGGCGGCCACTGCGTCGTCGGACCCGACACCACCCTGACCGACGTCAGCGTCGGCGACGGCGCGTCGGTGGTGCGCACCCACGGCTCGTCCTCGTCGATCGGGGACGGCGCCACCGTCGGCCCGTTCACCTACCTGCGACCGGGGACCGTGTTGGGGGCCGACGGCAAGCTCGGCGCGTTCGTCGAGGCCAAGAACTCCGTCATCGGCACGGGCACCAAGGTCCCGCACCTGACCTACGTCGGCGACGCCGACATCGGCGAGCACAGCAACATCGGCGCGTCCAGCGTGTTCGTCAACTACGACGGCGAAACCAAGCGGCGCACCACCATCGGATCGCACGTGCGCACCGGGTCGGACACCATGTTCGTGGCCCCGGTGACCGTCGGCGACGGGGCCTACACCGGTGCCGGGACGGTGGTGCGCGACGACGTCCCGCCGGGGGCGCTGGCGGTGTCCGCGGGACCACAACGCAACATCGAGGGCTGGGTGCAGCGCAAGCGGCCGGGCAGCGCGGCGGCCGAGGCGGCGGACAAGGCGGCCGCGAAGTCCGCCGAAGAAAATCCCGAGAATTCAGGGCCCGAATAGACACCGTGAGTTTGGTCCCTGGCAACCCGGCCACATTTCCGTACGATTCGCTACGTACGATGGGGCTTCCATTTCGATCCCGAGGCAGGGCAGTGCGTTGAGCCACGACTGGACCGATAATCGCAAAAATTTGATGCTTTTCTCGGGCCGCGCGCATCCCGAGCTGGCGGAACAGGTCGCCAAGGAACTCGACGTCCACGTCACCGCCCAGACGGCGCGGGAATTCGCCAACGGCGAGATCTTCGTTCGGTTCCACGAGTCGGTGCGCGGCTGCGACGCCTTCGTCCTGCAATCCAACCCCGCGCCGGTCAACAACTGGCTGATGGAACAGCTGATCATGATCGATGCGCTCAAGCGCGGCAGCGCCAAGCGGATCACCGCGGTCATGCCTTTCTACCCGTACGCGCGGCAAGACAAGAAGCACCGCGGGCGCGAACCCATCTCCGCGCGGCTGGTCGCCGACCTGCTCAAGACCGCCGGCGCCGACCGGATCGTGACCGTCGATTTACACACCGATCAGATCCAGGGTTTCTTCGACGGGCCCGTCGACCACATGCGCGCACAGAACCTGCTGACCGGTTACATCAAGGACAACTACCCGGACGGCAACATGGTCGTGGTCTCCCCCGACTCCGGCCGGGTCCGCATCGCCGAGAAATGGGCCGACGCGCTGGGCGGGGTTCCGCTGGCCTTCATCCACAAGACCCGCGACCCGCGGGTGCCCAACCAGGTGGTCTCCAACCGCGTCGTCGGTGAAGTCGAAGGCCGCACCTGCGTCCTGATCGACGACATGATCGACACCGGCGGCACCATCGCCGGCGCGGTGAACCTGTTGCGCGAAGACGGCGCCAGCGACGTGGTGATCGCGGCGACCCATGGCGTGCTCTCCGACCCGGCCGCCGAGCGGCTGGCGGCGTGCGGCGCGCGGGAGGTCATCGTCACCAACACGCTGCCGATCGGCGAGGAGAAGCGTTTCCCGCAGCTCACGGTCTTGTCCATCGCGCCGCTGTTGGCCAGCACCATCCGCGCCGTCTTCGAAAACGGCTCCGTCACAGGCCTTTTCGACGGTGACGCCTAGATGACCGACACCGTCATCTACCACAACCCGAAGTGCAGCACCTCCCGCAAGACGCTGGATCTGTTGCGCGACAACGGGATTGACCCCACGATCGTCCAGTATCTGAAAACCCCGCCGTCACGCGCCGAGCTGGCGCGCATGATCCGCGATGCCGGCATCGACGTGCGCACCGCGGTGCGCAAGCGCGAACCGCTCTATGCCGAACTCGGTCTCGCCGACGCGTCCGACGACGAGTTGCTCGACGCCATGGCCGAACACCCGATCCTGATCGAACGGCCGTTCGTGGTCACGCCGAAGGGCACCCGGCTGGCGCGGCCGATCGACGCCGTGCGCGAGATTCTGTGAGGCTGCCCGGCGACGATGCGCGCCGGAACGGCGTGAGAAGGAGGCGGGCAATTAGGCCTGCGGCGATCACCGCCGGTGTCGTGGCGGTCGCGCTGAGCATGCCCGTGGCGGCATGTTCGCCACCGAAAGCCCCTGACTACCAGTCGATCCTGACCCGGAGTTCGACGACCAGCGCCGCCCCCGCGACGACGGAGAAGCCCGTTCCGCTGTCGCAGTACCTGCAGAACATCGGCGTCAGCGGCCAACAGGTGGCGCCGGGATCGTTGCCCGATCTGAACGTTTCGATACCGACGCCGACGGGCTGGTCGCAGGCGAACAACCCGAACATCGCCAAGGAGACCCTGATGATCTCGCACGGCGGCAAGTATCCGACCGCGCGGCTGGTGGTCTTCAAACTGCACGGGGACTTCGACCCGGCGCAGGTCGTCAAGCACGGCAACGACGACGCCCAGCTGTTCGAGAACTTCAAGCAGCTGGACGCCTCCACCGACAACTACAACGGCTTTCCCTCGTCGATGATCCAGGGCAGCTACGACGTCGACGGCCAGCGGCTGCACAGCTGGAACCGGATCGTCATCGCCACCGGGTCGCCGCCCGCGAACCAGCGATACCTGGTCCAGTTGACCATCACCACCCTGGCCAACCAGGCGGCCGCCGAGGCGACCGACATCGAGGCGATCATCCACGGGTTCGTCGTCGCCGCCAAGTAATCGGCGGCGGCCTTTCACTAAGCTCATCAGCCATGACGAACTGGACCGCCGCAGACCTGCCGTCGTTCGCCGGGCGCACCGTGATCATCACCGGCGCCAATAGCGGGCTGGGCGCGGTGACGGCCCGCGAGCTGGCCGGCAAGGGCGCCAAGATCGTCATGGCCGTGCGCAACACGGGCAAGGGCGAGGCCGCCGCGAAGCAGATCACTGGCTCCCAAACCGGCCAGGTCGAGGTGCGCCCCCTCGACCTGCAGGACCTCTCGTCGGTGCGCCGCTTCGCCGACGGGGTGGACGGGGCCGACGTGCTGATCAACAACGCCGGCATCATGGCCGCCCCCTACGCACTGACCGCCGACGGGTTCGAGAGCCAGATCGGCACCAACCACCTCGGCCACTTCGCGCTGACCAACCTGCTGCTGCCCAAGCTGACCGACCGCGTCGTCACGGTGTCGTCGATGGCGCACTGGCCGGGGCGCATCGACTTCGACGACCTGAACTGGAAGAACCGCCGCTACTCGCCCTGGCTGGCCTACAGCCAATCGAAGCTCGCCAACCTGCTGTTCACCAGCGAGCTGCAGCGACGCCTCAAGTCGGCCGGTTCGCCGCTGCGCGCGCTGGCGGTCCATCCCGGCTACTCGCACACCAACCTGCAGGGCGCGTCCGGCCGCAAGGTGGGCGACGCGCTGATGTCGGCCGCCACTCGGGTGGTGGCCACCGACGCCGATTTCGGCGCCCGGCAAACCCTGTACGCGGCGGTCGGAGGACCTGCCGGGCGACACGTTCATCGGCCCGCGATTCGGCTGGATCGGCCGAACGCAGCCGGTCGCCCGCAGCCGGCGCGCGCAGGACGCGACCGCCGCCGCCCGGCTGTGGGAGCTGTCCGAGCAGCTCACCGGCACCAAATTCCCGCTGTAGGGCATTGAGTGTGAACTGAGGGCATTCAGTGTGTCCTGAGGGCGGGATTCCCGACGATTTTCAACCCTGGCGCACCACGCAAAGCCGTCAATGCACAGTCAACGGCCGCGCCGGAACAAGCGACCTGCCGAATGAGCGGCGGGCGCATTGAGTGTGAACTGACGGCTTTCAGCGTGTGCTGAGGGCGCGATTTCCGACGATTTTCAACCCTGGCGCACCACGCAAAGCCCTGCGTGCACACCCGCACAATTTCCGCACAATTTCCGCTCCCAGGCGCAGATGCGCTAACCTGGCCGGGCGTCACGGCGAGGGTGGCTGGCAAGCCAGCACCGTTATCGACGGAGACCGACTTCAATGTCGCGACCTTTGCCGTGCTCCCGACCCAGGTATTGAGCACAAAGGAGCGACACGATGGCCAAGTCCGCAGTCAACCAACTCAAGGTGGCGGTGCGAGCCGAGACCGGCAAGGGCGCGTCCCGCCGGGCCCGCCGCGAGGGCAGGATTCCCGCCGTCCTCTACGGTCACGGCGCCGAGCCCCAGCACCTGGAACTCCCCGGGCACGACTACGCGGCGGTGCTGCGGCATTCCGGCACCAACGCGGTGCTGACCCTCGACATCGCAGGCAAGGAGCAGCTGGCGCTGACCAAGGCCCTCGACATCCACCCGATCCGCCGCACCATTCAGCATGCCGACCTGGTGGTCGTGCGCCGCGGTGAGAAGGTCCACGTGGAGGTCAACGTCGTCGTCGAGGGCGAGGCCGGCCCCGACACCCTGGTCACCCAGGAGACCAACACGATCGAGATCGAGGCCGAGGCCATGTCGATTCCCGAGCAGTTGACCGTGTCGGTCGAGGACGCACCTCCGGGCACCCAGTTCACCGCTGGGCAGATCGCGCTGCCCACCGGCGTCAGCCTGGTGTCCGACCCGGACATGCTGGTGGTCAACGTGGTGAACGCCCCGACGGCCGCCGACCTCGCGGAAGAGGGCGCCGGCGAGGCGGCCGAGGGCGAGGCAGCGGCTCCCGAGGCCGAAGAGGGCGGCGAGGCCGAGGCCTCCGCGGACGAGTCCGAGTAGGCGGCCTCCGACGTGGCCGAACCGCTATTGGTGGTCGGCCTGGGCAACCCCGGAGACAACTACGCGCGCACCCGGCACAACCTCGGGTTCATGGTCGCCGACCTGCTCGCCGCGCGGCTGGGTTCGAAGTTCAAGGCGCACAAGCGTTCCGGCGCCGAGGTTGTCAGCGGCCGGTTGGCCGGGCACTCGGTGTTGGTGGCCAAGCCGCGCTGTTTCATGAACGAGTCGGGCCGCCAGGTCGGGCCGCTGGCGAAGTTCTACTCGGTGGCCCCGGCCGACATGATCGTCATCCACGACGACCTCGACCTGGAGTTCGGTCGCATCCGGCTCAAGATCGGCGGCGGCGAAGGCGGTCACAACGGGCTGCGCTCGGTCGTTGCGGCGCTGGGCACCAAGGACTTTCAGCGGGTGCGCATCGGGATCGGGCGTCCGCCCGGACGCAAGGATCCGGCGGCGTTCGTGCTGGAGAACTTCACCGCGGCCGAGCGCGCCGAGGTGCCCACCATTTGCGAGCAGGCCGCCGACGCCACCGAGGCGCTCATCGAACTCGGGCTCGAGCCCGCGCAGAACCGCGTCCACGCCTGGTAGGTGGCCCTTGTGGTCAGACCGGTTCTGCCGGTGAAGGTTCGGCGAAGCCGCGGCCGAACCGCTCCACGATCTGCCAGTACTCCGGCACGTTGCCGTCGCCCAGGTAGTCGACCAGCAACCGCACCTCGGGCGGCAGATGTCCGTCGACGTCGGTGAAGCCGTACTCGCGGGCGAGGCGGGACGCGAAGAACGATCGGCCGGTGCGGGCCATCCGGTCGGGATCGGTGAACAGCGCGACGACCGCGCGCCCCGGAAACCGCGGGGACTCGCAGATGTCGAGGTCGAGCCCGAACAACTGGCGCGAACCCGACGGGCCCTCGGTCGCGAAGGCGAGGATGCGTTCGGTGAGCACCAGACCCGGCCACAGACCGATCACGGCGACATTGTGCTCGCGCAGTTCGAGCGCGGTGTCGTGGGTGATCTTCTCGATGGCTGCCTTCGCCGCCCCGTAGGGCGTGGAAAGGAGGTAGTCCTGGCAGCCGTGGGAGGAGATGTTGACGATCAGCCCGCCGCCCTGCTCGATCATCATCGGCGCGGCGAGCGCCGAGGTCACGAAGTTCGCGCGCGGCCCGACGACCAGGCTATCGGTGATCGCCTGGAAGGGGAGCGTCCAAAACGGCTGGGCCACCATCGATGTGAAGTCCGGCGACGCGACGTTGACCACCATGTCCAGCCGGCCCGGCCCGCGCCGCAATTCGTCGAACACGGCCTCTACCGCGGCATCGTCGGCGTGATCGCAGGGCCGGGCCACCGCGGCGCCGCCGAGCGCCCGGATCTGATCGGCGGTCTGCTGAAGGCCGGCGCCGTTGCGGGCGGTGAGCCAGACGGTGGCGCCCTGGTTGCCGAGCTCGATCGCGATGCCCTGGCCGATTCCCTGGCTCGCGCCGGTGACGAGGGCCACCGCGCCGTCGAGGGTTCGTGTCACTGGCACTGCCCTCCAGCCGGTTCGAGCCCCTTGATCGCCGGCGGATCATGTTCGCAGACACCGACTTTGGCCGCGCCGCCCGGCGAGCCCAGCCGCTCGAAGAAGTCGGCGTTGATCTGCGTGTAGCCGCTCCACTGGTCGGGCAGGTCGTCCTCGTAGTAGATGGCCTCGACCGGGCAGACCGGCTCGCAGGCACCGCAGTCGACGCATTCGTCGGGCTGGATGTAGAGCATCCGGGTGCCTTCGTAGATGCAGTCGACGGGGCATTCCTCGATGCAGGCCTTGTCCTTGAGGTCGACGCAGGGCTCGGCGATCACGTAGGTCATCGCGAGATGTCCTCGAGCGCCTGGTGCGCGGCGTTGTAGCCGGGGGTGAACGTAATGCCCGGGCCCCCATGGCATCCCGCGCCGCCCAGGTACAGCCCCTCGATTGGAATCGGCATGTCGATGAAGCCCTTCGGCCCGGGCCGGTTGGGCCCCATCAGGTCCGGATGCAACATGCCGTGGCAGAAGTCGCCGGCGGGAGCCGCGAACATCGTCTGCATGTGGTACGGGGCGAACGTGATATGCCGGATCTGGATGTCGCGGAAGTTGGGTGCGAAGCGGGTGATCTTGTCGATGACCTTCTCCGCCATCACGTTCTTGAGGTGGCCGTGCATTTCGCGGGGCGTTTCGACGGGGAACGCATAGGCGAACGCGCTCGCCGCATGCTTCCCCGGTGGCGCCATGCTGGGGTCGTGCACCGACGGTATCTGCATGCCCATCGATGGATTGTCAGGAATGATGCCCCGCTTGCACTCCTCCCACTGGCGTTGTTGTTCTTCGGGCGAGCCGAAGATGCCGATGGACGACTGCATGCCAGGTTCGTTGAGGAAGTCGTACGGCGGAGCGAATTCCGGCAGGCCGTCGAGCGCGAAGTGGATCTGGACGAACGGCGCCCGGTGGTCGCGACCGCTGAGCCGGGCGACGAGGTCGGCCGGCAGGTGTTCCGCCCCGACCATGTCGATCAGGGTCAGATCGGGCGACAGGTTGGACACGACGATCGGCGCGCTGATCTCGGAACCGTCCTTCAAGCGCACCCCGGTCACGGAAAAGTTCTCGACGAGAATCTTTTCCACCTTGGCGCGGTACCTGATCTCGCCCCCGTGCGAGACGAACAGATCGTGCAGGTGCTGGCCGAGCGAGCCGATCCCGCCCTCGAGCTTGGTCATCATCGCCGCACCCTCGTTCGGAACGGCGAGCGCGAACGCCAAACATGTTGCGCTGCCCGGGGTGTAGGGCCCGCGGTAGGTGGAGTTGATGGCGAGGAAGGCGAGCATTCCGCGCAACACCGCGTGTTTGTCCCTGTCGGGCAGGAAGCGGTCGATGGGATCCATCGCCGACCCGAACAGCACTTCGTGGATGGCCCTGCGCTCGGATTCGTTTGCGGCGCAGGCGTACATCTCGTCGATCGTCTTGGGCGGCGTGCACACCTCGAAGCGGCCGAGCGCTTTCGCCGGGCCCTGGCTCCAGCCGATCATCTCGGCCATCCCCGTGACGGCCTCGGTCCCGAGCTTTTCGGCGAGGTGGGTCATCAGCTGCATCGGATCGCGGTAGAAGATCATGGGTTCTTCGCCGTTGTCGCCGAGGTTGACCGACTGGACTTCGGCATCGACGGTGGGCAGCGTGTCCAGACCGAGCTCCTTGGTGATTGCGGGGGCGGTGGGAAACTGCACCGAACCCGCTATCTCGTAACGGAATCCATCGATCAACTCGACCGTGGCCGCCATTCCGCCGCTGTAGGTGTTGGCCTCCAGGCACAGGGTGCGCAGGCCGGCGCGCTGCAGGACCGCCGCCGCGGTCAGCCCGTTATGGCCGGCGCCAACCACGATCGCGTCATATTCCGTCATCGCTGATGCTCCTTCTCCGAATGGTCCTCGAGGCGACCTGGCGAGGCATCCGCCGCAGGCGGACCTAATATATGTCAGTACTGACTCAATTGGAAGACGTCGACACCGACCAGGATCGGGATGTGATGGGATGCGAGGTATGGGCGAGCCGACCAACCTGCACAAGCTGCGCCGCAGCAGGACCCATGAGGCGCTGCGGCAGGTGGCGTTGAAGAGGTTCGCGAGCGAGGGCTTCGGCAACGTGACGGTGCAGCAGCTGGCTCAGGAGGCCGGCGTGACCGAGCGCACGTTCTTCCGGCACTTCCCGACCAAGGAAGCCGTGCTGTTCCAGGACTACGACACGCACGTGGAATGGCTGGCCGAGGCGCTTAAGCAACGCCCGCAATCCGAGTCGGTGTTCGACGCCGTGCTGGCCAGCATGGCGAGCTACCCGCACGACATAGAGCTGGTTCGGCAGGCGGCGCTCGCCCGCGCCGAACTGATCACCGGGGAGCAGATCGCCGGCCACCTGCGGGTGGTGCAGTCGTCGTTCGCCGCGGTCATCACCGAGTTCGTCAAGCAGCGCTATCCGGACGTGGAGAACATCGAGTTGGTCGCCAACGTCGCGGGCGCCACGCTGGCCGCGGCCATGGTGATCGGGGTGGAGGCATGGGGGCGCAACGGTTGCGTCGACGACTTGGCGGCCATCTCCGCCACCTGCCTGGACCTGGTCAGGTCGGGGCTTTCCCCGCTGGCGTGACCGTTGCCGACGGCGAGTGACCGTGTCTGTACGACGACACGCCGCAAACGGTGGCAATTTGCGCGCGCTCGCGGTGGAAGGCGAGCGGCGGCCGACGAAACCTAGCTGACCAGCGTGACCGAATTGGACCGGCGCAGCTTGCCCGACGGCGTCTTCGGGATGGTGCCGGGGCCCAGCACCACGACGTTGCGCGGACGCACGTCGACCTCGGCCACGACTTCGTGGGCTACCTGGTGCTCGATGCGGCGCACCTCGGCCGGGTCCTGCCAGGCGTTGGACTCGACCGCGACGGCGAACGTCTCGCGGGAGTGGCCGGCGTCGAGGCGCACCGCGACGGCGCAGCCGGGCCGGACCCCCTCGACGCGGCAGGCGGCCCGCTCGATGTCGGTCGGGTAGATGTTGCGGCCCGCCATGATGATGACGTCCTTGACGCGGCCGCACACCACGACGTGGCCCTCCTCGGTCAGGTAACCGAGGTCGCCCGTGTCGTACCAGCCGTGCTCGTCCTGCGCGGGGATGAAGCCGCCCATTGTGAGGTAGCCGGGCGTCAGCGACTCGCCGCGCAGCTCGATGACCCCCACACCGCGCGCGGGCATCACGTTGCCGCTCTCGTCGATGATGCGGGCCTCGAGGTCCTTCAGCAGGGGGCCCAGCGTGGCCAGCCTGCGGGTGTTGCCCTTGGTGGCCGGGACGGCGCGGCGCAGCGCGGCCAGCAGGTCGGCGTCGACCTCGTCGACGACGAGCCCGGCGTTGCACTCGGAGAACGACACCGCCAGCGTCGTCTCGGCCATGCCGTAGGCCGGCAGGATCGCCGAGGGCCGCAACCCGAAGGGCTTGCCCGCGTCGAGCAGGTCCTCGACGTCGGCGGGCTCGACCGGCTCGGCGCCGGACAACGCGAAGCGCAGGGTCGACAGGTCGAAGTCACCGGGCTTGGCGTTGCGGCGCAGCCGCTTGGCCAGCAGCGCGTAGGCGAAGTTGGGCGCCGCGGTCATCGTGCCCTTGTACTTGTCGATGAGCTTGGCCCACAGCAGCGTGTCGCGCAGGAAGTCCATCGGCGTGACCTTGACCAGCTCCGCGCCGAAGTACATCGGGATGGTCAGGAAGCCGACCATGCCCATGTCGTGGAAGCAGGGCAGCCAGCTGACCATGACGTCCTTCTCGACGTCGTACTGGGCGCCGATGAACATGGCCTCGGCGTTCGAGTAGATGTTGCGGTGGGTGATCTGGACGGCCTTCGGGGAACCGGTGGACCCGGACGTCAGCTGCATGAGCGCCAGGTCGTCCTCGCCCACCTCGACGGGGTCGATCGGCTCCGAGGCGAGCAGGTCGGCGACGGTGAGGACCTTGACGCCCTTCTCCTCCAGCACGGGGATGGCCACCAGGAAGGGCTCGGACACGATGACGGCCTTGGCCTCGATCATGCCGATGACGGTCATGGTGTCCTCGGCCCACACGACCAGGTCGGTGCGCGGTGTCGGCTGGTGCAGCATGGTCAGGCTGGCGCCGCGCATCCACAGGCCCTGCGCCGTGGGCGCGATCTCCACCGGGAAGCCGGCGAGGACGCCGACGGCGTCGCCGAGGCCGATGCCCGCGGCGGCCAGGCCGCCCGCGATGCGACGGGCGCGCTCGTGGACCTCGCCCCAGGTGTGCCGGACGGGTTCGTGGGGTTCACCGGTGACCATGCCCGTCGTCGCGGTGCGGGCATTGCGGAACATCTTGTCGGTAAACCTGCTCACAAAAACCTCCTCGGTTCCGGCAGTTGCCCCAAGGCCCGGAATCTCATGTTCCGCCTGCTGGGTGCCAGTTTGTAGCAGCCACGCGAGCACGATTGCGCAGCGGTTAGGTCTCGGACATGTGATGAGCCAACGAGCCCACCGGTGATTCCGGTGGGCGAAGGAATCGAGTGGTCTTGCTTACCGCTGCTCGTCACCGCCAGTTATCTTAAACTCCTCTTAAGTAACTGCCAAACCGTGACGCGTCTTGAGGGCGAATTCACACTTCAGTGGGGGCGGGCACCACGCGGGCGCCGGGCACCGGGCCGGTGGCGACCCGAACGGTGCGACACACGCCCGCCCCGGACAGCTGGGTCCCGACGTCCACCGCCGACGCCGCCGACGTGCACAGGAAGGCACACGTCGGGCCGGAGCCGGACACGATGCCGGCCAGCGCGCCGGCCTCGACGCCGGCGCGCAGCGCCTTTCGCAGGGCGGGGTTCATGCTCACGGCGGCCGCTTGCATCTCGTTGCCGAGCAGCGGCGCCAGTTGCTCCGGGTCGCCCGCGGCCAGGGCCGCCAGCACCGGCCCGGGTTCGGCGAGCCGCGGCGGTTTTCCGGCCTTCCTGAGCCGGTCCAGCTCCTTGAACACCGCCGGGGTGAGCAGCTCGCCCTCGGCGAACGCCAGCACCCAGTGGAAGCTGTTGCGGGACAGCACGGTGGCCAGCTCCTCGCCGCGGCCGGTTCCCAGCGCCGTGCCGCCGTGCAGCGCGAACGGCACGTCGCTGCCGAGCTTCGCGGCGAGGATGCGCAGGTCGCGGCGCGGCACGTTGAGTTCCCACAGCGAGTTGATCGCGACCAGCACCGCCGCCGCGTCGGCGCTGCCGCCCGCCATGCCGCCCGCCACCGGAATGGATTTGTCGATCATGATCGAGACGTCGGGCGCCCGGCCGACGTGTTCGGCCATCAGCTCGGCCGCCTGCCAGGCCAGGTTGCGCTCGTCGGTGGGCAGCTTGTCGGCGCCCTCGCCGATGAGCTCGAGCGACAGCACGTCGGCGTTGCGGACCGTCACCTCGTCCAGCAGCGAGACGGCCTGAAACACCGTCGTCAGCTCGTGATAACCGTCCTTGCGGCGGTCCCCCACCGCCAGGTACAGGTTGACTTTTCCGGGCGCCCGCACGGTGACCGACCCGGTGGGCACCCACTGCGCGGCGGTGTTGCCGTCAGACATCGGGGTTTCCGTCAGACATTGTCGACCACCGCAGCAGACTAACGCCGCGCCGGGCGAACCACACGCCGCGGCGCTCCGGTCAGCTCGCCGAGGCGTGCCCCGAAACGCTCGGCAGCGTGTCGTCCGGATCGCCGGAGCGGCGCAAGAGCCGCACGAAGTCATCGATGGACAGCGTCTCGCCGCGGCGGGCCGGATCGATGCTGGCGGCCAGCAGCCGATTCGCCGACTCGTTGCCCGAGCCGGCCCACTCGGCGAACGCATTGCGGGATGTCTTGCGCCGCTGGGCGAAAGCGATGTCGACGAGTTCGAACACCCGCCGCCGGAAGGCGTCGTCGGTCGGCCACGGCGAAGTCTCGTACCGGTCGATGCGAACCAGCCCCGAATAGACCCGCGGGATCGGCCAGAAGACGGTCGGCGACACCATGCCGCAGCGGCGCACCCGCCCGAAGAAGCGGACCTTCACACTGGGCACGCCGTAGTCCTTGCCGCCCGGCTCGGCGGCCAGCCGCTCGGCGACCTCGGCCTGCACCATCACCGTCACGACCCGAATGGACGGGAATTCGGCGAGCAGGTGCAACAGCGCCGGGACCGCGACGTTGTAGGGCAGGTTGGCGACGACGGCGGTGGGTTCGTCCGGGCCGCCCGGCACCTCGTCCCGGCGCAGCGTCAGCACGTCGCGGTTCAGCACCGACAGCCGGTGTATCTCGCTGTGCGAGTGTTCGGCGACGGTCTGGGGCAGCCGGCCGGCCAGCGCCGGGTCGATCTCGACGGCGGTGACGGTGGCGCCCCGGTCAAGCAGCGCCAGGGTGAGTGAGCCGAGCCCGGGACCGACCTCCAGGACGTGGTCGGACCGGCCGACGCCGGACGTTGCGACCACCCGTCGCACGGTGTTGGCATCGTGGACGAAGTTCTGCCCCAAAGCCTTTCGTGGCCGAAAATCCAGCTCTTTGGCCAGCCGCCTGATCTCGGTGCGCCCGAGTAGCCGGATGGTCAGCTTGCACCAGCTCTTCCGCTGCACACGGGCCAGGCGCCCCAGCCCTGGCGCTGCCGGGTCACCTCGGCGATGGCGATCTGCTCCTCGCGGGTGGCGAGGTCGGCGCGGGGCGCGAAGCGCAACCCGCCGTTGCGCTCCCAGGTCCCTTGGTCGAACTGCACACCGCCGTAATACCCGTTTCCGGTGTTGATCGCCCAGTTGCCGCCGGCCTCGCAGCCGGCGATGGCGTCCCAGATCGACCCGTTGCTCACCGGCGGCACGTCGGTGCCGGGCTTGGTGCCCACGCGCACCACGGCCTCACGGGCCGGGGTGATCACGGTGTTGGCGATGGGCAGCCTGCCGGTCTCGACGCCGTTGACCGTGGCCACCGCGAACGTCACGTCCTGCGTGCCCGGGCTGCCCGCATCCTCGACGACCTGGCGGCTGACGTTCATCTCCGGGTCCTCGATCCGGCGCGCGGGCGGCTGCAGCGGGACCCGCTCGGTGACCCGCTGGATCCGGTTGCGCGTGACCTCGATCTGCATCCCGTCCACGATCGGGGCCGCCGCCCCGGGCGCCACCTGATCGCTTTCCAGCAGCGGCGCGCCGGCGGCGTTCAACAGCCCGGCGACGTTGGCCGCGGCGAGGTGGACAGTGCGCACGGCACCGCCGTCGTTGATCTGGACGGTCTTGGCGCTCACGACCGGCAGCGCCATCCCGGCCAGCGGAACGCGACTCCCGCGGGAGGCGGCCGCCGGGGCGGTGTCGGTCATCGCGAGTTGGGCCAGCGCCTCGTCCACGGTCGACGCGGTCGTCCACACCTGCTTGGAGTCGTGGCCGTCCAACGAGATCTGCAGCGGCCGGCTGCGCCGCAACACGATGTTGGCGGCGTCGCGCACTTCCACGTCGGCGGCCGGGTAGAGGTCGTCGCGCTCGTCGACCCTGAAGCCGTTCTCCTGGACGATGTCGATCACCCGCGACTTCATCGTCGACACCCGCATCGCGATTCCGTCAACCGTCAGCGTCACCGTCTTGGACGCGGAAACCGCGAGGCCACCGGCGAAGCCCAGTACCAGCAGCAGGCCCGCGACAATGAGCCGCAACATTGGTGATGAATTGTGATGAAGTTTTGTCAATACAGTCAACGCGCGTTACCCCGACCTCAGCAACCAGTTACGAACCACTCAGCAGGAAAATCACTAAAACGACGAAGGGCCGCGAGGCCCGTCCGTTCGATCACAAGACGGTAACGAACCGGCCAATGTTCAGCAACTCCGACGCGTCACTGTTGGGAAAATCACCGGCCCGCGCGGCTACCCGGCGGCCAGCCCGTAGACCCGGCGGGCATTGCTGCTCGTGACCTGCGCCAAGTCTTCGGGGCGGCGATCCAGCAGTTCAGCGATCGCCCGCACAGTATAAGGAAGGCAATAGGGCTCATTCGCTGCGCCCCGATAGGGGTGCGGGGTCAAAAAAGGCGCATCGGTTTCCACCAATAGCTGCTCCGGTGGGATCAGCGCGACGGCCTCCCGCAGGGCGCGCGCATTGCGGAAACTGACCGTCCCGGACAGGCTCAGCAACCACCCACTATCCACGCAGCGGCGGGCCATCGCACTGTCCGACGAGAAGCAGTGAAAGATCACCGCGTCGGGAGCGCCCTCGGCGGCCAGCACGTCGAGCACCTCGGCGTCCGCCTCCCGGTTGTGGATCATCAGCGGTTTCCCGACGCGCTTGGCCAGGTCGATATGCCAGGCGAAGGCCTCCCGCTGCGCGGACGGCTCCGCGCAGCCCTCCAGCCGGCCCGGCCAATACATGTCCATCCCGGTCTCCCCGACCGCCACCACCCGGGGGTGGGCGGCAAGCCGCTCGATCTCGGCGCGAGCCGCGTCGTCCAGGGCGTTCGCGCGGGTCGGGTGCAGCGCCACGGCGGCGTAGACGCGCGGATCCCAGTCGGCGGCGCGCGTCACCCAGCGCGCCGAATCGAGATCGTCGGCGACGGTGACCACCGCTTGCACACCGACCGCCGCGGCGCGGTCGACGATGGCCCGCACCTCCTCGGCTCCCATATCCGGCCCGGCGCCGCACGCGTCGAGGTGGGTGTGCGCGTCGATCAGGGGCGCCAGCGGCTCGGGTGCGGGCGGCGCTTGTCGTTCACCAGAGCGGTTGGAACTCACCGCCACACAATAGGGTGAGTCTCGATGAGGCCCTACTACATCACCACCGCGATCACGTACCCCAACGCCGCGCCGCACCTGGGGCACGCGTACGAGTACATCGCCACCGACGCCATCGCGCGCTTCAAGCGGCTGGACGGTTACGACGTGCGCTTCCTGACCGGAACCGACGAGCACGGGCTCAAGGTCGCCCAGGCCGCCGCGGCCGAGGGCCTGCCCACGGCCGAGCTGGCCCGGCGCAACTCGGATGTCTTCCAGCGCCTGCAGGAGCGGCTGAACATCTCCTTCGACAGGTTCATCCGCACCACCGACGCCGACCACCACGAGGCGTCGAAGGAGATCTGGCGGCGGATGGCCGCGGCGGGCGACATCTACCTGGACACCTACTCGGGCTGGTATTCGGTGCGCGACGAGCGATTCTTCGTCGAGTCGGAGACCGAAGTCGTGGACGGGACCAGGATCGCGGTCGAGACCGGCACCCCGGTGACCTGGACCGAGGAGCGCACCTACTTCTTCCGGCTGTCGGCGTATGCCGACAAACTGTTGGCGCACTACGAGGCGAACCCCGACTTCATCGCGCCCGAGGTACGGCGCAACGAGGTGGTCAGCTTCGTCTCCGGTGGCCTGCGCGACCTGTCCATCTCGCGGACGTCGTTCGACTGGGGGGTGAAGGTCCCCGACCACCCCGACCACGTCATGTACGTCTGGGTCGACGCCCTGACCAACTACCTGACCGGCGTCGGCTTCCCCGACACCGGCTCGGAGTTGTTCCGGCACTATTGGCCCGCCGATTTGCACATGATCGGCAAGGACATCATCAGGTTCCACACCGTCTACTGGCCGGCGTTCTTGATGTCGGCCGGAATCGAATTGCCCCGCAGGGTTTTCGCGCACGGATTTCTGCTCAACCGCGGAGAGAAGATGAGCAAGTCCGTGGGCAACATCGTCGACCCGGTTTCGCTGGTCGACACCTTCGGCCTCGATCAGGTGCGCTACTTCCTGCTGCGGGAGGTGCCGTTCGGCCAGGACGGCAGCTTCAGCGAAGAGGCCATCATCACCAGGATCAACGCCGACCTGGCCAACGAGCTCGGCAACCTCGCCCAACGCTCGCTGTCGATGGTGGCCAAGAACCTGGACGGGGTGGTGCCCGAGCCGGGCCAGTTCACCGTGGCGGACACCGAGCTGCTGTCGACGGCCGACGGCCTGCTGGAGCGCGTGCGGGCCAATTTCGACGGTCAGGCGATGCACTTGGCCCTCGAGGCGATCTGGCTGATGCTCGGGGAGGCCAACAAATACTTTTCGGCCCAGGAGCCGTGGGTCCTGCGCAAGAGCGAGTCCGAGGCGGATCAGGCCAGGTTCCGCACCGTCCTCTATGTCACGTGCGAGGCCGTCCGCATCGCGGCGCTGCTCGTCCAGCCCGTCATGCCCGAGTCGGCCGGCAAGCTGCTGGACCTGCTCGGCCAAGGCGCGGACCGGCGGGCTTTTGACGCGGTCGGCGCGCGGCTGGCCCCCGGCACCGCCCTGCCGCCGCCGGCGGGTGTGTTCCCGCGTTATCAGGCGGAGTGAGCCGAAGCAGACCAACGGTACGCAGCCTCCAGCGACGCAAACGGCGCGGCTCCCGGCGCGGTTGAGTCGGCGCGACACACCCCGGGAAAGTTTCGTTTTTCGGGGCAGTACAAACCCATTCGCAGGAATCTTGCGCGCCATGGGGAAAAGCGTCGGAACTGCGTCGTGCGATAGGCCATAATCGGCGTGTGGAGCGACGACGAAGCCGGCAACAAAACCAATCGCCGATGACTACCTTGAAGGAGTTGCCCGCGTTGGTCGTCCTGGAAAGAATTCCGATTCCGGTGCTCGCCATCGGGAACGACGGCAGCATCTTGTTCACCAACACCGCCTTCGCGGAGATGGTGGGCTTCGATCCCGAAGAGGTTCTCTCCCTGCGGTTTCACGAGATCTTCCACGAGGCTCCGGAGTCGGACTCCCTGCTTTCGGTCGTGCACGCACTCGCGAACATGGTCGTCGAATTGGCCCACAAGGACGGCTCCGTGGTTCGGGCTTTGATGAGCAAGTCGGCGCTCCTGCGCGCGGACGACCAGTTCGCGCTCGCGGCGTTCCAGGACCTCACCGAGCAATTGTGGGTCGAGGAACGCTAGGCGCCGATCTTTAAACCTTTGGGAATCCGCACGGCGCAATGAGATACCCGCAGTACGAAACATGCGCGCTGGACGGGCGGTCGTAATCGCCTAGCCGGCGCCGGGGACCGCGACACCCTGGCCCTGTGCCGGTCCGGCCGGCGGTCCGTGGCGCAGCGCCTCCCTGGAAAGGAATTCGCGGAAGTAAGGTAGCGACGCCTCGGTGACGATGCCCGCGAGCATCAGTCCCCAGAATTGATTCGTGTGGGGAGCCAGACCCGCGTCGACCGCCGGACCCGCATCGCGCCCCGCCACGCCCTTGGCCGCAATCGCGTTGTACAGCAAACGCGTTCCGAACATGGCGCCGACGATCGACTCGCTTATCACCACCGGGTCGAGATCCTCTCGGACGTCGCCTTCGGCGGCCGCCCGCTGGGCCTGGGCCGCCATCAGCTCGACCATGTTGGCGCAGAACCGCATGGCGGCTTCGTTGAATCCGGTCAGAGCTGCCGTCAATTGCTCGGCGGCGCGGGCGGTCTTGTCGGAGCTGAGCACGTTGGCGATGGTGAAGGTGCCGTGGATCATATTCTCGAGCGCGGGCGACGACGACCCGCACACGTTGCGGAACGCGACGAGTATGGTCTCGGAGCCTTCTTCGATGATCGCGGAAGCCAGCGATTCCTTCGAGTCGAAGTGGTGGTAGAGGGCACCCTTGGTCATGCCGGTCCGCTCGATGATCGTGTTCCAGCCGGCCGCCGCGTACCCGACCTCGCCGAAAACGTCTATCGCGGCGTCGAGGATCTTCCGCCGAGTGGCTTCCGATCGAACCTGGCGCGCCATCGCGTCTACACCTCCGGAGTTCCGTCGATGTCCCCAGACGCGGATCTCGACAACTTCACCAACCTTCCGGCCGGAGCGGTAAGCGTAACAGCCGCCCACGCACGGGCCCGATCGCGCGACCTGCCCATGGCGTTATCCGGAATCCGTGCCCGCCGAGGTGGAGTTGATCGCCAGTGCCGCGCGGCGCCTGAGGAATTGGCGGAAGTAGTCGATGCGCTCCGGTTGCAGGATTCCGGTCAACATCAGGAGCCAGCACTTCTCCAGGTCGTGCAAGAACCGCTCCGGTTCCTCCAGGTTGCTGGTTTGGCGCAGCCCCATATGCAGGGACACCACCAGGCGTCCCACGTCTTGCGGGTCACAATGCTGGCCGACGTCGCCCTCCGCGATGGCCTGCTCGACGACCCCCGCGAGCGCCTTGGCCCATTCCTCCAACAGCTTCTTCTGCAGCCCTTCCGACCGCCCGACCGACTCGAGCAAGTTCAGCCCCGCCCTGACCCCGTCGGTTCGGATGTCGCCGGAAGCGATCAGATACGAAAAGTCGATCAGGGTCTCCAGGCCGGAAAGCCCACGAGTGAGGAGCTCCTCCACCGCGACGGCACCGGCGGCCGTCTGCTTCTCGATGATCGCCACGGCCAGCGCGTGCTTGGAACGGAAGTGGAAATACATCGCCCCCTTGGTCAGCTCCGCTTCCGCGAGGATGTCGTCCAGGCCGACGTCGTGATAGGCCCGGCGAGCGAACTGATGCGAAGCGGCCCGCAAAATCTGTCGCCGCGTCGCGTCCGCGCGTCCGTCGGTCGAATGGGCGGTCATCGGAACCGAGAACTCAACTGTCCGGTTCGGGCCGACCACGCCGGTGCATAAGCAAGGCGGGTGATCATTCCGGGGCCGGTGCCATGGCCCGAATCGATCGCTTCCACGTTCTCGATGCCTTCCTCGAGCAGGGCACACACCTCGTTCTCAGGGCCAGCACTCGGCGGTGTGCCTCGGGCGGCATATGGGCCGTCTTTGAGGTTAGCAGTCAGGGGTCGTTCCACGGCATTCAACGCAGCGGGTCGCGTTAACAAACTCACAAATACTGTTGGTAAGACAACATGGTGTATGCCGAACCAAAAGTATGTATAATCGCTTTCTATGTGGCCTTCAGTTTCTTCGCCTGATCAGCGCCCCTTTTGCGGACCGCGGGCGTGCGGTGCTGTTCGATCGCCGCGCCGACCACTGCGCCGGGCGACCCGCGCCGACCTCGGACGACGTGTGTCGTTCGTCACGTCAGGGGCGTCCGTCGCTGCCGGCGCCAACGCGGCCGGCGGCGCGTCGACGGACAGGGATCATTCGAAATGATCGACTTTGGCGCTCTTCCGCCGGAGATCAACTCCGCGAGGATGTACGCCGGCCCCGGCGCGGGGTCGCTGACGGCGGCCGCGGTGGCCTGGGACAACCTGGCCACCGAACTGCATTCCGCCGCGGCCGCGTATCGGTCGATCATCTCGGGCTTGACGGTCGGGCGGTGGCTGGGCCCCGCGTCGCTGAGCATGGCATCTGCGTTCGGACCGTACGTCGCGTGGACGGCCGGGGCTGCCGCACGGTCAGCGGAGGCCGCCGGTCAGGCCAGGCTTGCAGCGGAAATATATGACGCGGCCTGGGCCGCGACCGTGCCGCCGCAGGCGGTCATCGCCAACCGGGTCCAACTCGCGTCGTTGATCGCCACCAACTTCTTCGGTCAGAACTTGCCGGCGATCGCGGCCAACGAAGCCCAATACGCCGAGATGTGGGCTCAAGACGCGGTGGCGATGTACGAATACGCGGCTAATTCGGCGCTGGCCGCGGAGCTCACAACGTTCACGCCTGCGCCGGAGGTCGCCGACCCCGCCGCCGCGGCGGGCCAGGCCACCGCGGTCTCCCAGGCCGCCGCCGGGGCGGGCACCCAGCAGGTCTCACTGGCCGGCCTGATGTCCACGGTGTCCTCGATGTTGCAGACCCTGGCGACACCCGCCGCGGCGAGCGCTGGCGCGGAAACGCCCTGGGGGACGCTGGTGGGCGGGCTCACCGCCGGGACCGGCGGCCTGTCGATGTCGAGCTTCATGAGCAACCTCGAAAGCAACCTGCCGGCCCTGCTGCCGGGCTACCTGATGGTGGCCGCGACACCGCTGTACGGCCTGTCCAGCGTGCTGGGCATGGCCCAGACCCTGCAGGGGATGGCGGCCACCGCGTCGACGGCGGCCGCGAGCGCGGCCGACGTCGCCGGGCAGGCGGCGGCCGAGGCCGCGGGCGCGGCGGAAGCCGCAGGTGCGGGCGTGGTGGGCGGCCTGGGCCAGGCCGCCTCGCTCGGCCCGCTCTCGGTGCCCGCCAGCTGGACCAGCGTCATCCCGACCGCGCAGCTGACCAGCGCGGGCGCGATATTGCCCAACGCCGGCGTTCCGGGCGGCATCGGCACCGTGCCGCCGAGCATGCTGGGCGGCCTGCCGGGCGGCGCCGCGGGGCGCCAGGCGCCCGGTCCGCGATACGGGCAGATACCGACGGTCATGGCACAGCCGCCGTCGGGCGGCTATGGGGCGGCGATCGTATGACCGGCCCAAACCACGAAATACCAAAAGTATCGTTTTCGGCTATTGAGCGGGAACTAGGTCTCGATTCCTCGAAGGGATGGTTGTCATGAAAGTCGTGCTCTTCTGTGGCGGTTACGGCATGCGGATGCGGACCGCCGAGGGCGACCAGGTTCCCAAGCCGCTGCAGATGGTCGGGCCTCGACCGCTGCTGTGGCATGTGATGCGCTACTACGCCCACTTCGGGCACAAGGAGTTCATCCTCTGCCTCGGCTACGGACAGGCCGCGGTCAAGGACTTCTTCCTCAACTACCGCGAGATGGAGTCCAACGACTTCGTCATGCGCGCCGGTCAGATCGAGCTGCTCGATTCCGACATGTCCGACTGGAGCATCACCTTCGTCGACACCGGGCTGGAATCGCCGATCGGCGAGCGGCTGCGGCGGGTGCGCAAGTACCTCGGGAACGACGAATACTTCCTGGCCAACTACGCCGACGTGCTGACCGACGCGCCGCTCGACACCATGATCGACCGGCTCAAGACGAGCGGCGCGGCCGCCTCCATGTTGATCGTGCCGCCCCAGTCGTCCTTCCACTGCGTCGACGTCACCACCGGCGGTGACATCAAGGAGATCGCTCCGATCGCCAAGTTCCCGATCTGGGTCAACGGGGGCTACTTCGTATTGACCCAGGAGGTCTTCGACCTCATTCCGGAGAACGGCGACCTCGTCGGCGATGCCTGCATGGCGCTCGCCGGAACCGGCCGGCTCCTCGGCTACCAGCATGACGGCTTCTGGAAACCGGCCGACACTTTCAAGGAACGCGCGGAACTCGACGCCGACTACAACACCGGAAACCGCCCCTGGATGGTGTGGGAGCAGGCCCCTGCGAGACGTTCGGCATGATCCAGCTGAACACGGGCGCAATCGACTCGATTGCCGTCATCGGCGCGCACTGTGACGACATCGTCATCGGTGCGGGCGCGACGCTGTTGCAGATCGCCCGCCACAACCCGGGTGTCGTCGTGCACGCCCTGGTGCTCACCGGCGCCGGCACCGAACGCGAGATAGAGGAAAAGAACGCCTTCGCGGCGCTGTTCCCGCGCTCGGAGGTCCGGTTGACGGTGGCCGACCTGCCCGACGGTCAGCTGCCGGGCCACTGGGGAGCGGTGAAGCGCCAGCTTGCCCAGTTCCGCCGCGAATGCCAGCCCGATCTGGTGATCGGTCCGCACCGCCACGACTACCACCAGGACCATCGCTTGGTCGCCGAGCTCATCCCGACCGAGTTCCGTGCGCAGCTGGTGCTGGGGTACGAGATTCTCAAATGGGAGTCCGACTTGCCGAATCCCACTCTCTACGTGGGCATCCCGGCGGAGATCGCCCACCAGAAGGCGCAGCTGCTCGCGCAGTCGTACCCATCGCAATCGGGCCGCGACTGGTTCGACGACGAGGCGTTCCTCGGCCTGATGCGCGTCCGGGGCGTCCAGTGCCGGGCGCGCTACGCCGAAGCCTTTGTGGGCGAGAAGGCGGTCATCACTCCCTTCGACGCCCTTTCGACAACTGATCTTTCGACGGGAGGGATGACGCCATGCGAGTGCTGATCACCGGCACGGAGGGCTATCTCGGTTGCCTCCTGGCGCCGCTGCTCCTCGAGGACGGGCACGACGTCGTCGGTTTGGACACCGGCTACTACCGCGCCGGTTGGCTGTGCCCGGGCCCGCTCGCCGGCAGCGCCCACCCGGCGGCGCCGCTGACCCTCATCAAGGACATTCGCGACGTGACCGTCGCGGACCTGCGCGGGTTCGACGCGATCGTGCACATGGCGGAGCTGAGCAACGATCCGATCGGCGACCTGATCGGCGACGTCACGTACGAGGTAAACCACCGCGGCAGTGTGCATTTGGCAGAGTGCGCCAAGCGCGCCGGCGTCGCCCGATTCGTCTACATGTCGTCGTGCAGTGTGTACGGGATCGCCGACGGGACGGTCGACGAGACCAGCCCCATCAACCCGCTGACCCCGTACGCCAAGTGCAAGGCCCTGGTCGAGCGGGACCTCACCGCGATGGCCGACGACGACTTCTCGCCGGCGTTCCTGCGCAACGCAACGGCATTCGGCGCCTCCCCCCGCATGCGCTTCGACATCGTGCTGAACAACCTGGCGGGTTACGCCTGGACCGAACATCGCATCGCGATGACCAGCGACGGCACCCCGTGGCGGCCGCTGGTGCACGCCCTCGACATCGCTCAGGCCATCCGGTGCGCGCTGCGCGCCGACCGGCAGACCGTGCACAAACTCGTGGTCAACGTCGGCAGCGACGAAAACAACCGCACGGTGCGCGAAATCGCGGAGACCGTCAGCGCCGAGTTCCCCGGCTGCGAACTCACTTTCGGCCCGCCCAACGCGGACAACCGCAGCTACCGGGTGGCGTTCGGCAAGATCGGCGAGGTCTTCCCCGACTTCCGCGCCGAGTGGGACGTCGCGGCCGGGGCGGCACAACTGCATCGCGTCTTCCAAACCATCGAAATGGATCCCGAGACATTCCACGGCCGCGGGCACACCCGCCTGAAGCAGATCGAATACCTGCTCAAGACCGGGCAGGTCGACCAGCGACTGTTCTGGAAGGAGACGCAGTGAAGTACACCCCCACGAGTGTCGCCGGGGTGACGATCATCGACATCGAACCCAATCGCGACCATCGCGGCTTCTTCTCTCGATCCTTCTGCGCCGACGAATTCCAGACCTACGGGCTCATTTCCGAAGTGGCACAAACAAGCCTGTGCTTCAACTACACCCGGGGGACGGTGCGCGGCCTGCACCGGCAGGCGCCGCCGCACGCCGAGGCGAAACTGGTGCGTTGCGTGCGCGGCGCGATCGCCGACGTCGCCGTGGACATCCGGCCCGAATCGCAGACCTACGGCAAGCACGTGATGGTCGAGTTGACGGCGGAGAACCGCCGCGCGCTGTTCCTGCCGCCCTACGTCCTGCACGGCTTCCAGACGCTGACCGACGACACCGAGGTCATGTACCAGATCAGCGGACCCTACGTGCCCGATAGCGAAGAGGGATTCCGCTGGGACGAAACGGAATTCGCCATCAAATGGCCGCTGCCGGTGACCGTCATGTCGGAGAAGGACGCCAGCTGGCCCTTTATGGATGAGACGGCGGCGGCCGAGAGCGAGGCGTCATGACCTCGTACCGCCCGGTCCGAGAGCGCCTGGGATAGGTTTGCCATGGGCCACGAATCCTCAGCTGCCCCGGTGCGCATGGTCGTCAGCGGGAGCGTCGTAGAACGCTGCGACACCGACCAGGTGCTGTCCATCATCTCGGCTCGCCTGCGCTCGCGGGCGGGCGGGCTGGCGGTGGGCTCGGTGAACCTGGATCACCTCCACCACTTCCGCCCGCTTGGCGCGACGCCCACGAGCCGGCTGGAATGGCTGTTGCTGGCCGACGGCATGCCCATCGCGTGGCGGGGGCAACTGCTGACCGCAAAGCCGTGGCCGCGCGTGACCGGCGCGGACTTGCTGCCCGCCGTGTTGGCCTTGGCCGAGTCGGCGGGTCAGCGGGTCGGCTTCTTCGGCGGCAGCGCCCAGACCCATCGGCTGTTGGCGCAGCGGCTGCCGGCGCGCTATCCCGCGCTGGTGGTCTCGGGCATGTGGGCGCCCGACCCGGCCGACATCGAATCGGGCTCCGACGCCCTGGCCGCCGATATCCGCGCGGCGGGCACCGACGTCCTGGTGGTCAGCCTCGGCAAGCCACGCCAGGAGCAGTGGGTGGACCGGCACGGATTGGCCACGGGCGCAAAGGTTTTCCTACCGTGCGGGGGTGCCATCGACTTCCTGGCCGGCATGACCAGCCGCGCCCCGAACTGGATGCAGCGAGCCGGCCTGGAATGGTTCTACCGGTTAACCCGCGAGCCCCAGCGCCTGGCCCGCCGGTATCTGCTGCAGGGGCCGCTGGCCTTGCTGCGCGCATCGCGCGCCCAGCTGATCTGTTATCCCGGCGTGTACTACGCCGGGATGCCGGCCTTCGAAAACACCGAAACCATCGGAACCACCGAAACCACCGAAACCCTCCTCGCCGCAGCGCAATCGGCGACGGCGTAACCGAGAGAACGGCCATCATGACGACCACGCTTCGAGCCGACACCGGCCCGGCCCGGCTTGCGGTGCTGCCCGCGCCGCGGGCCGGCGCCAAGGCCGTTGCCCGTTGGCAGCAGCGGTACTCGGCTCGCCTGCGCGTCACCGACTCGATGATCGTCTGCGCCGCGGTCGCGCTCGCCCAGTTTGTCCGGTTCGGGGACTCGCCGAACACGTCCGGGTACCCCGGTCCCGTCATGACGCTGTTCTCGGTTCTCTTTGCCGCGCTCTGGCTTTCGTCGATGTCGATGTTCCAAACCCGGTCCACCCGGATCATCGGCGCAGGGATCGACGAATACCGGCGCATCGCCGGCGCCTCGTTCTGGACGTTCGGGTTCATCGCCATCGTCACGCTGCTGGCCAAGATCGAACTGGCCCGCGGCTATCTGGCGGTCGCGCTTCCCGTGGGCACCGTCGGGTTGCTGGCGAGCCGCAACCTGTGGCGCAAGCACGTCTGGCGCAAACGGGCGCAAGGGCAATACCAGTCGCTGGTATTGGCGATCGGGGACCGCCCGGGAGTTTCACACCTCGCCCACGAGCTGATCCGCAATCCGAACGACGGCTATCTGGTGGTCGGCGTCTGCATTGCGGGCTACGGCCCGCCGCGCGGCGAGATGCTGACGGTCCAGGGTCGCAAGATCGCGATCCTCGGCGACGAAACCACCGCGGTGTCCGCGATCGCCGGCTGCGGCGCCGACACGGTGGCGGTGACGCGCACCGAGCACTTCGGCGTGCACGGGATCCGGGACCTGATGTGGCGATTGGAGACGATGGACGTCGACCTGGTGGTGGCGCCCGGGGTGGTGGACGTCGCCGGGGCGCGGCTGACCCTCAAGCCCATCGCGGGATTCCCGCTGCTGCATGTCGACAAGCCGCAATACGAAGGGACTCAACGGTTTCAGAAGCGCGCCTTCGATTTCTGCTTCGCCCTGGCCGCGCTCGTCGCGACCTCGCCGCTGCTCGTCGCCGCCGCCGTCGGCATCAAGGCGACGAGCAGGGGGCCGGTCTTCTACCGCGCGGAGCGCATCGGCCTGGACGGCAAGCCCTTCACGATGTTCAAGTTCCGCACCATGGTGGATGGCGCCGACACCCAGGTCGAGCGGCTGATGCCGCTCAACGAGGGCGCCGGCGGCATGCTCTTCAAGATTCGCCAGGACCCGCGGGTGACACCCATCGGAAAGGTACTGCGCCGGTTTAGCATCGACGAGTTGCCACAGTTCATCAACGTGCTCAAGCAGGACATGAGCGTCGTGGGACCGCGCCCGCCGCTGCGGCGCGAGGTCGAGAACTACGACGGCGAGGTCAAACGCCGCCTGCTGGTGAAGCCGGGCGTGACCGGGCTGTGGCAAGTCAGCGGCAGGTCGGACCTCTCGTGGGAGGACTCGGTGCGGCTCGACCTGTCGTATGTCGACAACTGGTCGATGACGGGCGACCTGCTGATCATCGCCCGAACGCTCAAGGCCGTGCTGAGTAGCGACGGGGCGTACTGATGGCGCACGACACCACGATCGAGCCGGCCCCGGTGGCGCCGGCGGGCGCGTCGGTGCCGCGGTCGCGGATCGCGCACGCGTTCTCCGTCCAGCTCGTCTGCCGGGCGCTGGGGATGCTGGCCTCTGTCGTCTCGGTCGCGATGACGGCCCACTACCTCGGGCCCGGGCGCTACGGCCAGCTCACCATCGCGGTCGCCTTCGTCGGAATGTGGGCCAGCCTGGCCGATCTCGGCATCGGCACCGTCATCGTGCGCCGGGTGACCGCCGGGACGGGCGACCTGGAGCGGCTCGTCCGCATCAACAGCGGACTGTCCCTGATGTACTGCCTGCCGCTCGCGGCACTGGCGGCGGGTTCGGGTCTGCTGCTCTACCGTGACGCCGACGTGCGGATGATGCTCGTGGTGTTGTCGGGCCAGCTGCTGATGCTGACGATGACGACGCGGTTCGAGCCGGTGTTCCTGTCCACCGTCCGTTTCTCGGCCGTGGCGATGTCCGACCTGCTGGGCCGGGTGGGCACGCTGGCGATGGTCAGCTACCTGGTGGCCGTACGGGCCGACGTCGTCTGGTTCGCGGTCGCGCAGCTGATACCGCCGGCGCTGCAGCTGCTGATCCAGGGCACCGCGGCGGCCCGGCACATCTCGTTGCGCCCGATCTTCGCGCCGCGGGAGGTCGCGGACCTGTTGCGGGAGAGCGCATTCCCGATCGGTGTCGCCGTCGTCGGCGTCCTGTACTGGCGCACCGACGGCGTCATCCTGTCGAAGGTGAGCACGCATTCGGAGGTCGGTGTCTACGGGTTGGCCTACACCGTGGCGTTCAACACGCTGGTCGTCTCGATGTTCTTCCTCAAGGCGACGCTGTCGACGGCCACCGAACTGTTTTCCCGCGACGTCGCCGCGTTCGCCAAGTTCCTGCGCCGCTGCGTCGAGCTGATGTACTTCGTGGGGGTCCCGGTCGCCGTCATCGGCACGTTGCTGGCCCGGCCCCTGATCGAATTGCTCGGCGACCGCGAGTTCGTCGAGCGAGGCGCGCCGACCCTGGCGACGCTATTCGTCGCGGTGGCTTTCCGTTTCGTCACCGGCACCCTGGGCCAGGGGCTGTTCGCCTGCCACCAGCAGAAGTTCCTGTTCCGGTTGTCGATCGCGACGCTGGCATTCAACGTCGTGCTGAACCTGGTCCTGGACGCGCCGTTCGGCGCGGTGGGCGCCGGCCTGGCGTTGGTGGGCACCGAGCTGTTCGGCATGGTGCTAGCCACCTGGTGGCTGCGCCGCGAGTGCAACTACCGCACGCCGGTGGCGTTCCTGCTCCGGCTGCTGGTCCCCACGGCGGCCAGTGTTGCGGTGGCACTGCTGCTTTCGGGCCACCACGTCGCGCTGACCGTGGCCGCCGCGGCCGCCGCGTACCTGGCCACCAGCGCGGCGGTCGGGCCGTTCGGCTGGTCGTCACTGGCCGCGCTGCGCCACAGGTCGGTGGTCGCATGAACCGCGAACTGGAACGCGCGTACCTCAAGCCGCCGGTCGGCACACTCACCAGGTCCGGCCGGCCGATGGTGGTCATGATCGTGACCTACAAGAGCCACGACCTGGTGGAGCAGTGTCTGGCCGGCGTCGCCGAACACCTGCCCGGGCTGCCGGTGTACGTCTACGAGAACAGCGGCGACACCTACCCCGGTCGCGAGGAGCTGGCGGCCCGACACCCGGAGGTGCACTGGGTGTTGGGTCCGGTCAATCTCGGCTTCGCCGCGGCGTTTAACGCCTTGGTCGAGCACACGCCTCCGGACGCCGACCTGCTGCTGCTGAACGCCGACGCCCGCTTGCAGGGGCCGCTCGCGCGGACCCGGGAGCTGCTTCGCCAGGAGAAGGTCGCCGCCGTGGCGCCCATGGTGCACGACGACGGCGCCCCCGGCCCGGAACGGTGGGACATCGCGACGCGGCGCCGGACCCTGAGCCGGGCGCTGGTCGCGGCCGCCGGCTATTCGGATCTGCTGCGCGGCACGCCGATTTCGCACCTGTATGCCCGCCAGCCCGGCGAGTCGGAAAGCATTGACGGCTATGTGGGCGGTGCCTGCCTGGCCATCAACCGTGCGGCTTGGAACGAAATCGGCGGCTTCGACGAGGAGTTCTTCCTCTACGGAGAAGAGACCGATTGGCAGGCCCGCGCCAGCGCGGCGGGCTGGCGCATCCTGCTGGCCGACGAAATCGACGTCGACCACGGTAATCCGGCGACCGCCGGCCGGTTGGAGGAGCCCGATGCCGCGCACGGCGCGGAGGTCTCGACGCCGGAACGCCGCCGCAATCGCGACCTGTTGCGCGCCAACATCGCACTGTTGCTCGAACACCAGGACGGCGTACATCACGCTGACCTCTACCTGGCCGGCACCACCCTGTTGGAGCGGCTGCAGCGCTCCAAGCGCGAGGCGCGGCGGCGCGCCATGAGCCACACGGCAACCCGGCGCAGCGGCAAGCCGGCGATCGTGATCACCACCAACCGCCTGGTCTACGGCGGCGCCGAGCGCCAAAAGGCCCTGTTGGCCGCGGAATTGGATCGGCGCGGCTACCCGGTCACCATCGTCTGCATGCAGCGGTTCGGCCCGCTGATCAAGGAGGTCCCGCACAGCGTGCGGGTGGTGCGCCAACCCTGGTGGGCACCGGCCGTCGACGTTCCGCCCGGCCCGGCGGTGCTGGTCAGCGGTGACACCAACACCGAGACCGGGTTCGCCACGCTGTGGCGCGCGCGCGGCGGCGACCGGCGCTGGCTGGTCGCGCCGCACGTACCCCCGGAACCGGACCGCCCCATCTACTCGCGGCCACTGGCGGCGGCCATGCGCCGCTGCGACGGCTTCGTCGTCCTCGCCCAACGCCATTGGGACATGCTGACTGCGCAGCACCGACTCGGCGGGCGCCGATTCGTCGCGCCCAACGGCGTGGCGGTGACGGGTGAGCCGCAGCCCCGCGTTCGGGGCGCCGGTGATCCGGTGCAGTTGGTGATGCTCTCGCGCATCGTCGAGCACAAGAACCCGCACCTGCTGATCGATGCGCTCGGTGGCCTGACCGACATGCCTTGGGAGCTCTCGATATTCGGCGACGGACCCGACCGGGATCGGCTGCAGGCCCGCACCCCCGCGGCGCTGCGCGACCGGGTGCACTGGCGCGGCTGGTCGGCCGGGCCGGGTCCCGCGCTGGCCGACGCCGACCTGTTGTGCGTGCCCAGTCGCTCCGAGGCGTTCCCGCTGGCCATCCTGGAGGCGATGGCGCGGGCGGTACCCGTTGCCGCGTCGGCGATTTGTGCCGTTCCGGAGATGCTGGACTTCGGCAAGGCCGGTTTCGTCGTCGAGCCCGTCACGGTGGCGGCGTGGCGTGAATGCCTCGCCCAGATCTTGGCCGACCCCGCCGCGCTGCCATCGGTGGGACGGCGCGGCCACGAGCGCATGCGCCTGCATTACACGGTGGAGGCGATGGCCGACGAGTACCTCGAAGCCATCGAGGCCGTGCTGTGAGCGCGTTGAGGCTGAACTGGAAATCGGCCCGCCGCACCAAGCGTCGCGAACGGGCGGCCGTCATCGAACCGACTCCGTGGTACGAAACGGCGATCCTGGGCGGTGGGCCGGCCGGGACTGGAGCGCTGGTCTGGGCGGCACGTCACGGTCGGCTGGGCGCGTGGCTGGACGGCGGCGTCGCGTTGGTGGAGCAGGCCGACGAGCTGGGCGGGACGCTCGGCCGATACGCCCTTAACGCCGACTCGCGCGGCACCTCCTTCCTGGAGTGCCTGGACGGACCGGATCGCGCCCCGTTGCTCGCCGACGTCGGGGCCGATCCCGTTGCGCAAGAACTGGAACGCTTCCGGGACACGCATCCCACGCTGGAGCTCGTCGATCGCTTCGAGCGACGCCTCGGTGCCGCCATTCTGGCCGAGTTCGACCGGCATCTGAACAGCCGCGCCTTCACCGGCACACGCGCCGAGGCGATCCGGCTGCAGGACGACGGCTCGGTCGCGGTGTTCACCACCAACGCCGACGGGCGGCGCACGCTGGTCCGGGCCGCCAGCGCGGTCGTCGCGATCGGCGGGCGGCCGAACGCGTCCTGGTCCGAGATCGAGGTCACGCCCGGCGTCCACCTCGGGGACTGGCGCGAGAAGATCGTGTCCAGCCACCGGCTCCTCAGCCGAGGCGGCGCGCAGGAGGTGGCGAGACGGCTGGCCCGCGTGCACGGCAGCCCGCGGGTGGTCATCCTGGGCGGGGCGCACAGCGCATTTTCGGCGGCATGGACGCTGCTGGAACAGATTCCGGGGCTGAGCTCCGGTCCCCGCGGCGTCCAAATCCTGCATCGCAGCGAACCGCGGCCCACTTATGCGTCGCGTGCCGCGGCCCACGTCGACTTCTACGAGTTCTCCGAATCCGACGTGTGCGCGGCCACCGGGCGCGTGCATCGGCTGGGCGGGTTGCAGGGCGACGGCCGCGAAGTGTGGCGGCGCATGCATCGCAAGCCTGGGGCGGAGCCCGACGACCGCGCGGTGGCCATGCCGATCGGCGGCCTGTCCCGCGCGGGTCTGCTCGGCCTGCTGGCCGACTGCGATCTGATCATTCCGGCCCTGGGCTACCGCCTTGCGGCACCACCCATTTACAACGCGCGCGGGACGCGAGTCCCGTTGGCGCACAACGGCCCGGCGGTCGACACGCACGCGCGGCTGTTGGACCGGTACGGCACGCCGATCGCGGGGGTCTTCGGGGTCGGGCTGGGTAGCGGGTTTTTGCCCTGGGGCGCGATGGCCGGCGAGGAGTCCTTCTCCGGCCAGCAGAACAGCCTCTGGCTCTACCAGAACGGCCTGGGCAAGCTCATTCACGACAGCACCCGACGGCGGGCCCAACGGCTCGCCTTGAACATCGAACCCGCCCAAATATCCAGCCGCACAGAGAATTGGGAGCCATATGCTTTGCCGGTTGTGTGACTCGGAGCGCCTGCTCAGCGTCGTGGACCTGGGCGCCACTCCGCCGTGCGAGAAATTCCTCACCGTCGAGGAACTCGACCTTGCGGAGCAGACCTACCCGCTACATCTGCGGTTGTGCGAGGACTGCCTGCTGCTGCAGATACCGGCGCTGATCACGCCCGAAGACACCTTCACCGAATACGCCTACTTCGCTTCGTATTCGGACAGTTGGGTGCAGCACGCCAAGCGCTTCGTCGACGAAGCCGTCCAGCGGCTCGGCCTTGGCCCGGATTCGCGGGTGGTCGAGGTCGCCAGCAATGACGGCTACCTGCTGCAGCACGTCGTCGCGGCGGGCGTGCCATGCCTGGGAATCGAGCCGTCCGAGAACGTCGGCGCCGCCGCCCGCGCGCGCAACATCCCCACGCTGACAGCGTTTCTGGACGAGAACACGGCGACCCAGGTTCGCGAGGAACACGGGCCCGCCGACCTCGTCGTCGCCAACAACGTCTACGCGCACATCCCCGATCTGCGCGGCTTCACCCGCTCGCTGCGCAGGCTGATGGACGACGACGGCTGGCTGAGCATCGAGGTACACCACGCGCTGAACCTGGTGCGGCTCGGGCAGTTTGACACGATTTACCACGAGCACTTCCAGTACTACAGCCTGTTCTCGGCGATCTGCGCGCTGGCCACCTCCGGGCTCGCCGTGGTCGACGTCGAGCTGCTGCCCACCCACGGCGGGTCGATGCGCATCTGGGCCCGCTCGGCGGATATCGCCTCGCGGCCGACCGAACGGGTGGAGAGGGTGATGCGCGCCGAAGAAGCCGCGGGTCTGCACCGTGCCGACGGCTACCTGCAACTGCGTCCCCGGGCGGAGGCGATCCGGCACGAGCTGCTGCGGTTCCTGCTGGATTGCCGTGCCGACGGCAAGCGCGTCGTCGGCTACGGCGCGCCGGGCAAGGGCAACACCCTGCTCAACTATTGCGGGATCCGAACCGACCTCCTCGAATACACCGTCGACCGCAACCCGTACAAGCACGGGCGCTTCACCCCGGGGACCCGGATCCCGATCTACGAACCCGAGCGCATCGCCGAAGACCGCCCGGATGTGGTGCTGGTGTTGCCGTGGAACCTCGAGGCGGAGCTGACCGAGCAGCTTCAGTACGTCGCCGGGTGGGGCGGCCGGCTCGTCTTTCCGCTTCCGACCCTGCACGCCGCGGAAATTGGTAGCGTGCGCCGATGAGCACCTGCCGGGGGTGCGGCGGCACCGATCTTCGACGGGTCCTCGACCTGGGGACCGTGCCGGCCGGCGACGACTTCCCGCCGGTCGCCGAACCCGTGCGCCCCGAGGAATCGTCGCATCCGCTCGCGATGGAACTCTGCGGCCGCTGCGGCCTGGCCCAGCTCGCCGACGACGACACCGCCGCCGCCGAGCCGCGCGGCATCGAGCCGCAGGCCTTGCGCGACCAGGCGGCCGAGGCCGTCCGGCGCGTCGCGGACGCGGGCTGGCTGCGCGGCGCCACCGCACGAGAATTCGGCAGCCCGCACGGCGGAACCTGGTTGCCGCTGCTGGCGGAGCGCGGTTTCGCCGAGGCGGAACGGGGCGACGTCGTGCTCGACTCGTTCGGCATCATGCACGAACCCGACCAACGGCAGGCCTTCCGACTCCGCGCGGAGGCCACCTCGCCCGACGGCGTGCTGCTGCTGCAATTCCACTCGCTGTTGACGATCGTGACCCAGGGGCAATGGGATGCGTTGCGCCACAGCCATTACGCCTACTATTCGCTGACGGCATTGACCGGTCTGCTCGCCGCGGTCGGCATGAGCGTGGCCTCGGCGTGGGAGTTCGATCTCTACGGCGGCACCGTGCTGGTTGCCGCCGTGCACGGCCAGGTCGACCCCGACGAACGCACCGGGGAAATCCTGCGCCGCGAGCAAAGCGCCGGCATCACCGACGCGGCGGTCGTCGGCGGTCTGCAGCGCGACGCCGAGCGTCACGCCACCCAGTTGCGCGACTGGCTGCGGGAGCAGGCGGGCGACCGGCGCACGGTGTACGGGTACGGCGCCGGGTCGCGCGTCACCGCGTTGTTCAACATCGCCGGCGTCGACCGGCAACTGTTGCGGGCCGTCGCCGACGCGTCACCGGCCAAGCAGGGGCGCCGGATTCCCGGGACCGACGTCGGCATCATCTCGCCCGAACAGCTCATCGCGGCCGACCCCGATCGCGTCATGCTGACATTGCCGGATCTGTACGACGAGGTGCGGCGGGCCTACCCGCAACTGGAGGGGCGCTGGTCGATCGACCCCGGCGCGGTCAAGGACCGGGCGTTGACATGAATCCCATTCGGGTGCTTTGGCTTTCGCCGTGGATGCGGCCCCTCGCGCGCGTCCAGGTCGAGGCGCTGCGGCGGCGCGGAGCCGACGTGTTGCTGGTGACGTCCGACCAGCACCCCGAGTCGGACGGCGCCCGCGACTACGAGCTGGTGCTCGACCCGCGGTTCCGCGCGGCCGGAACCTGGCCGTCGAGTCTCGCCGCCTGGCGGCGCATCCGCGACTACCGGCCGCAGGTGGTGATCACCGAGCTGGTCCGCGATCCACGCTGGATGGCATTGGCCGGCGGTGTGCCCCGGGTGCAGCTGGTCCACGACGACAGCCCCCACGACGCCGGCGAAGCGCGACCGGCTTACGAGCGTGCGGTGTTCGACCGCTGGGGCGCCCGCTCGGCGGCCACGGTCACCTACAGCGACTACGTCGCGGAAGCCATCAGCACCCGACGAGACGTCGCCCGGACGCCCGTGCACACGTTGCCGCTTACCAGCGACCTCGACGTCGACCTCGTGCCGGCGCCGGTCCACGCCGAGGGGCGCCGCGATTTCGTGATGGTGGGCCGGCTCAACCCGTACAAGAACATCGACGTGGTGCTGCGGGCCTGGCAACGGCACGTGACCGGCGACGGCTGGCGCGGCGACGAGCTGGTGCTGATCGGCGACGGACCGATCGCCCTGCGAAGCGCCCGGCTGCCGCAACACGCGCGGTGGCGCTCCGGCCCGTACCGCTACGCCGATGTCGTCGAAACGCTCTCGGCCGCAAAGGGTTCGGTCGCCCACTACCGGCGCGCCTCGCAGAGCGGGGTGCAGGTGCTGTCGATGCAGCTGGGCGTGATGCCGATCGTCTCCACCATCGGCGGGCTGCCGGAATACCAGCCGCCGGGCGGCCCGACGGTCGATGTCGACGACGTCGCGGGGCTGGCCGCAGCGTTCGACAGGCTGGCGGACCCGGCCACCGCCGCGCGCCTCGGTGCCGAGGCGGCGCACCACTACGCGGAGCGCTTCAGCGTCGACCGGGTCGCCGACCGCATGCTGGATATCCTCACAGAGGTCTTGGTCACGCACCCGCCGCACAGCGCGCGTGAGCTCGAGAGCGCCGGCAGGCGCCGGGAAAGGTTTTAGCCGATGGATTTTCGCACGTTTGTCCGAACGTTGGCGGCCCACTGGAAGCTGTTCGTCGGGGCGCTGCTGGCCTGCCTCGCCGGGGCCGCGGCCGTCACCGCGTTCCAGACGAAGAGTTATCAGTCGTCGGCCACCGTCCTCATCTCGTTCTCGGGCGAGACCGACCTGGCCCAGGTGTATCAGGGCACGCAGGCCGCGCAGGAGCGGCTGTCGTCGTACGCCGCGATCGCCGGCGGCCACGCGGTCGCGGAGCGCGCGGTCAAGCAGTTTCACCTGCCCATCGGCGCGGACGCCCTGGCGAGCGCGACCCACGTGGAGTACACGCCGAAGTCGACTCTGTTCACCATCTCGGTCACCGACACCGACCCGAATCGTGCTGCGACACTGGCGAAGGCGATGGCGGACACGTTCACCGGGCTCGTCGGCACCCTCGGTGTGAACCCGAAGGACCCGGTGGCGCTGGTGAACAGCTCACCGCCGCAGGCGCCGCCGGCGCAGACGCCCCCGCCACCGCCGCCCGCCGCGCAGGACACCGACGGCCAGCCGGCGACGCAAGCCGGCGCCGAGGCCACCCCGTCGGCCGAACCCTCGGTCGTGCCGCAGCCGGCGCAGCCCGCGGCGACGCCGCCCCAGCCCCTTGCCCCGAACATGCCGATCGCCCGGGCCACCATCGTCGAGCAGCCCGGCGTGCCGGACAGCCCCATCAAGCCGGTGCCGGTGCGCAACATGGCCATGGGCCTTGCCGCCGGCTTGCTGCTGGGCACCGGGGCGGCGTTGACCCGCGAGGCGGCCGACCGCTCGGTGCGTGACCGAGCCAAACTGGAACGCCTCTCCAACTTGCCTACCCTGGCCGAACTACCCGGAAAGCGCGGCAGCGCACCGCGGTTCGGAACCGACATCTCTTTCGACGACGCGGTCCGCGGCCTGCGGGCGCGCCTGCTGCGCGCGCTCGAACCGGGAGCGCGCCGGGTGCTGCTGACGGCGCCGTTCGGCGGGGAGGGAACCACGACGACGGCGGTGAACCTGGCCCGGGCATTCGCCGAATCCGGCGAAGAGGCGCTGCTCGTCGAGGGCGACACCCGCCGACCGGTGATCGCCGGCCTGCTAAAGGTCGACTCCGGGGAGGGGCTGGGCAACGCGCTGTCCGACCCCGACATCGCGGCCGAAGCCGTTAAGCCGACGTCGATTCCGCGGCTTTTCATCCTGGCGGCGCGGGCCGTCCGCCGGGACACGCTGCCCAGCAGCGCGTACCTGCCGGAGGTGCTCGACAAGGTGCTGGCCGACGTGTCGGCCACCTTCGACCGAACGGTGATCGACGGCCCACCGGTGCTGGCGACGGCCGACTCCGGCCTGCTGGCCGGCGCCGCGCAGGCCACGGTTTTGGTCGTCCGAGCGGGGCGCACCACCGAGGACGAGCTCACCGACGCGCTGACCGCGTTGCGCGCCGCCGGCGCCGACGTCGTCGGCACCGTGCTGACCGACGCGCGGATACCCCGGCACGCCCGGGCCGCGGCCCGGACTTACCGGACCAAGGTGGGCCGCCCGGGGTGATCCTGTATCTGCGCAATCGGCACCGGTTGGCGATGTCCGGGGCCGTGCTGACGGCATTCGCGCTGGGGTGCTTCGTGTTTGGCGTGCTGTCCGTGCGCAACACCACCCAGGGCGTGATGCTGATCGGCCTGTCGTTCTGCCTGGTGATCTACTGGACGAGACCCGCGACGATGATCGGCGTCGCCCTGTTCCTGGCGTTCGCGGCGCTGCCCCAGGGCCTGCATGTCGCCAAAGTGATAGGGCCCGTGTCGATCAACGCCTATCACGTGGCGCTGGTGCTGGCCATCTGCTTCGTGCTGCCGGCCGTGCGGCTGCGCTTCTCCGAATACCTGCTGCCCGGGATGTTCGTGCTGACGGTGGCCTACTTCGCCGCGGTCGGATTCGCGATGGGCCACCCCGCCCCAATCGTGGTGCGGGAGGCCACTTTCCTGCTCGAGGTGGTCGGCGGTTTCGTCCTGGCGCTGGTGATCGTGTACGGCGACTACGTCAAGCTGTCGGTCCACGCGATGGTCCTCACCCTCTGGTTTTCCGCCGGCATGGCCGTCGCCAGCTCCTCGGGCGGGCTGCGGCTGGCGGGGCGGTTGGAGAGCCTGCAAACCGACACCGGCGACACGGCCAACCGCGTCATCACCGCCACCCTGACACCGGCGATCGCCGTGCTGGCCGCGCTGGTGGCCGCCCAGATCGTCGGCCGCCTCAAGCCCGTCTGGTATCTCGCGCTGGGCCTGCCGGCGCTGATCATCTCGGTGCTGGCCTTCTCCCGCAACACGCTGATCGCCCTCGGGGTGGCGGCGGTGGTGGCATTCTTCGCCACCCTGGGCTGGTCGTCACTGCGCCGGGCGGCCAGGCTGGCCATCGCCGGCGCGGGGATCCTGGCCGTTGCGGTGCCCGGCGCGCTGTTCCTGCTGCAGCACTCGACGGCCGGGGATTGGCTGGGCGATCAGATCACCGGGTTCAGCCACCGGGTGTTGGGCGGGGTGTCGAGCAATGCGCTGGCGGTCGACTCCTCGACGCTGGCCAGGCTGGCCGAAGACGCCAACCTCAACCGGGCCATCGCCAAGGCGCCGGTGTTCGGCCACGGCCTCGGCTACGCCTATCAGGAGCCGTTCGGCAACGACCCGGACGAATTCACCAACACGTTGGGCACCACCTATTCGCACAACTTCTACCTGTGGTGGCTGGCGAAATCCGGCGCGGTGGGCATGGCCGCCTTCGCGGTGTTCGCGCTGACGCCGCTGATCCGGGCGCTGCGCAGCGCATCCGCGCCCGCGAAGGCCAGCGCCGCCGTCAGCGCCGGCCTGCTGGTGATGAGCGTCGTCGACCCGCTGCCCGAGGACCCGGCCAACGCCATGACGCTGGGCATGGCGCTGGGCGCGGCCCTGGCGTTCGCCCGCCTGTGGCAGCGGTCCCGCGTGTCCGGCGAGGACGTCGACACCACTATCGAGCCCGCCACCGAGCCCCTGATTCCGGCCGGGGCGACGCGGTGAGCGGGCCGGTGCGGGTGCTGGTGGTGGGGCCGGCGCCCGCGGACGCGAGTAGCCGCGGCGGCATGGCGACGGTCGCCGCCCTGATGGCCGCGCATCCCGACGAGCGGATCCGCGTCAGCGCCGTGCCCACCTACGTGGACCGGTCGCGATGGGTGCGACTGCTGGTGGGCGTACGCGGAATGCTCTGGGCCAGTTGGTTGCTCATGCGCCGCCGCGCCGACGTGCTGCACGTGAACATGGCCCACGGCGGCAGCGTCGTCCGCAAGGCGGTGCCGTTGTGGGCGGCGCGGCTGGCGGGCGTGCCGGCGGTGGTACACGGTCACAGCTACGACTTCGGCGGCTGGTTCGACCGGCTGCCGGCACCGGCCCGTGCGGCGGTGCGCCGCGCCCTCGTCGCCGACCACTGGGTGGTGCTGGGGCGGCGCCACGTCGACGAGTACTCGCACCGGTTAGGGCTGTCCGGCGATCGAATCAGCGTGCTGCACAATGCCGTTCGCATCCCGGAGACACCCGTGGCCCAAACGGGCGTTGGCCGGGTACACGCCGTGGCGCTGGGCCGGATGGGGACGCGCAAGGGCAGCTACGACATCGTCTCGGCCGTGGCCGCGCTCGACGGGCCGGTCCGCGAGCGGCTTCGGGTCACGCTGGCCGGCGACGGCGACGTCGACGGGGTCCGCGCCGCGGTCGCGGCGGCGGGGGTGGGCGATACGGTTCGCGTGGCCGCCTGGCTGGAACCCGCGGCCCGCGACGAACTGCTCTGCGCCGCAAACATTTTCCTGCTGCCCAGCCGCGACGAGGGCCTGCCGATGGCGCTGCTGGAGGCCATGGCGCACGGCCTGGCGCCGGTGACCACCACCGTCGGCAGCATCGGCGAGGCGGTGAGCGACGGGGTCACCGGCATCGTGGTGCAGCCGGGTTCGCCCGCCGAGATCGCCGACGCGCTCGGCGCGCTCGTCACCGACGACGGCCTGCGCGCGCGGCTGGGCGCCGCCGCCCGCGCCCGCGCCGTCGACTTCGGCCTGCCGCGCTGGCACGAGTCGCTGGCCCGGCTGTGGCTGGGACTGGCCGCCGCCCTCCCGCGCACGGGCAATAGGTCACTGCCCGTTGGCTGAGGTGGTCGAGTCGCGCGGAATGTCCAGCGTCGCAATCGGATACAATCCCGCGCCGTCGCGCCCGTCGCGCGCCAACGACATCGGCGCGTAGTTCACCACGTGCGAGGCGCCCGGCTTGTGCTGCTGCCAGTCCACCGAGGCGCGCAGCGTGTAGTGGCCCGGCGCCAGGCCCGCCAGGTCGACGCGCACCGACTCCGTCGTCGTCGTCGGGACCGCCTCCTCGCGTGAGGAGCTGGTGTCGTCGCTGACCAGCGTCTTGAGGTTGACCGTCGCCGGCAGGCTCTTGACCACCGCCCCCGTGAAATCCACCAGCTTGTAGCCCGGCGTCCACTGCTCGGTGGCCGCGGCCGAGCCGTAGTTGGTCCAGGCGACGGATATGCTCGCCGTCTTGCCCTGAATTGACTGCGACCCCGGCCGCGCCTCGACCGAATACCGGTAGCCCGCAGAGATATTCGCCTGGGCCCACAGCAAAAACAGGCTGGGGTCCATCGCCGACCGGGAGTCGCGGTCCGCGAAGTTGGCGCTCGACGTCATCGACACGTGGTACCTGACCACGTCGTGCAGGGCCTTCTCGTAGTAGGACCGCGGATCGGTCCCGTTCGGCAACTGGCACCACTCGGTGATCACCGGCGCCGAGGCCAGCCGCTGCTTGATCGCGTTGACGACGGCGTCGTTTGACCGCACGTATTGCGAGTCGTTCGATTCGGCCCAGGCCGGCAACGGCGCCTGGACGCCGAGGCAATCCGAGCGGATGCCGACCGGCGCCGACAGCTTTTTGGTGACGTCGTCGGCCAGCAGCTCGCGCACGATCTCGGGATTCTGCGGGGTGACCACCAATTGCGTGTGGGGGAAGGCGTCGACGTTCGCCGCCACCAGCTGCTGAATCGATGCCTTAGTGATGCTTTGATCCCGGAACTGGCTGTAATAGCCCAGCATTCCGACGCTTTCGTCGGGCCCGGGGCCGGGGGCGCCCAACACGTCACGCAGGTACGCGATGTGGTTCTCGCTGAAATCGCCGTAGCCGGAGAACTCGAAAACGCTGAGCCGCTCGTCGCCGTCGTAGCGGCGGCCCAGCGCGGCCAGCAGCTGCCCGAACGCGCCCAGGTAGGCCGGGTCGTTCCAGCTCGGCACCACCTGCGTCACCCCGGGGGTGGGGCTGTTCGGCGGGGCCGGATAGCTGGTGGACGACGACCGCATCCAGTCGGGAATCGCGAGGTTGGTGTTGTCGGGATACGAGTCGTTGCAACAGGAGTTGTAGGCGTACACGCGAAGCGTCATCCGCATGTTGCGGTTGGCCAGCTTCGTCAGCGCGTCGTCGATGACACTGAAGTCGAACCGGCGATCGTCGGGGGCGTCGGGCGGCAGGGTGTGCGGGTCGACGGGCTGCAGCTGCCGCCACGAGACGCGCAGGCTGGCGTCGTAGGACGCGGGCCACGCCGGGTATCGCTGCTGGGCCGGATTGCCTTGCGGGAAAAGCGGAACCAGCAAATCCTCGTACTGACCGCGCAACGGGTTTGCGATCTCCTGAACCGTCGGCGGGATGGCCGGGAAGACCATCGCCGACAGCGGCCCCGGGTTGGGGTGACCGCCGCAGCCGTTCAGCAGCAGCGCCGTGCACGCGATAACGGCGGCAGCGCTCTTTTTGAATGAACGGAGCATCGTCACCGGGGTTAGATCGCGCCTAACGACAGCGCCTCGCGGTCGGCGAGGAACGGCATCGGCATCCAGCGCGCGGACAGCAACGCTTCCATCGCGTTGCCCGGCACCGGCCGGGACAGCAGGAAGCCCTGCGCCCGGTGGCACCCGTGTTGCATCAAAGTCAGTGCGGCAGCGGGGGTTTCGACTCCCTCGGCGACCAGTTGCAGGCCGAACGCCTCGGCCAGGCCGATGATCGCCCGGACGATGGCCAGATCGCCGGCGTTGGTGCCCAGGTCGCGGACGAACCCGGTGTCGATCTTGAGCATGTCGACCGGGAGGGACTTCAGGTGCGACAGGACCGCATAGCCGGTGCCGAAGTCGTCGATGGCGATCTGGACCCCGACCTCCTTGAGCTCGTGCAGGGTCTTGCGGGTGGTTTCGATGTCGTGCACGACGGCCCGCTCGGTGATCTCCAGGCAGACCGATCCGCCGTCGATGCCGAACTCGTCGATGGTGTCGGCGACGCTGCGCACGAAGCCGCGGGTGATCAGTTGGACGGGCGATACGTTGATGCGCAGGCTCGCGCTCTGCCCCACACCGTTGGCGCGCCACCGGCTGAATTCGGCGCAGGCGCTTCGCATCACCCACCGGCCGAGTTCACCGGCCAGGTTGGTCGATTCGGCCACCCCGATGAACGAGTCCGGCAGCAGCAGGCCCCAGATCGGGTGCCGCCACCGGACCAGTGCCTCCGCCGCCACGATGGCGCCGGTCCACAGGTCGACCTCGGGCAGGTAGTGCAGCAGCAGCGCCTCGCTGTCGATGTCGCCCTGCAGGTGCAGCTCGATGTCGTTGCGGAAGGCGCTCTTCAGCGACATGTCGTCGGTGGACAGCGCCACCTGGTTGCCGCCGGCGCGCTTGGCGGTCAGCACCGCCTCGTCGGCCCGGCGCAGCAGGTCGGTGCTGTTGTCGCGACCCGGCATGCCCACCGCGAGCCCGATGCTGACGGTGCGGGTGATCATGTGTCCGCCGATGGCCAGCCGCTCGCGCAGCATCGCCCCCAGCCGGCGGGCGAACGACTCCGCCGTTCCCGTCGACATCGGCTGGTCCGGGATCACGACGAACTCGTCGCCGCCGAGCCGGGCGATCATGCTCTGGTTGCCCGCGCACACCCGGATCCGTTGGGCGAACACCCGGATGAACCAGTCGCCCGCGGTGTGGCCCAGGTAGTCGTTGATCGGCTTGAGCCGGTCCAGGTCGAGGTACAAGACGGCGACCGGCCCGGGGCTTCCCGGCGCGAGCCGTTCGGACAGGTGCGCGACCAGCGCCCGCCGGTTGTACAGGCCGGTCAGGTCGTCGTGCTCGGCCAGGTAGCGAAGCTTCTCTTCGGCGGCGATTCGCGCCTGCAGCTGCGCGAACAGCGCGGCAATGGCCTCGAGCGTGTTGATCTCTTCTTGCTTCCACTTGCGGGAGCCGTTCTTGACGAAGCCGAGCACGCCGGTGGTGGCCTCGCCCGAGACCAGGGGCGCAGCGGCCACCGAGGGCGACGTGGGCTGCTTGGACCCGCCCAGCCGCCAGCCGAACCCGCGGTTGTTCTGCTCCGGCCGGATCACCACCGGCTTGCGGCCGTGCTCGCACTGGGCCAGCACCGGGTCGGCGCTGGTGAAGTGGACGACGGCCAGCGGATCCGGGTCCGGAACGTCGGTGCGCGGCGGCCACTCCGCCACCAGCACCGAGGCGCGGATGTCGTGGTCGTGGTGGCGCAGGAAGCAGGCGTCGAGATCGAACTGCTCGACGAGCTGCGCGAGCACCTTCTCGCTGACCTGGGTCGCGGTGGATCCCGTCGCCTCCATCAGCTGGGTGGCCACGGAGGTGACGACGAGATCCAGGCTTCGCGGCAAGGACTCCTCCGATGGGCGTGTCCCAGCTGGGCCTGGCCCGTTCGGGGGCCCAATCAGGGGATGTTCGTCTTCCAGTTTGCACTCACCCGATGCACGCCGATGCGCATTGGGGAGCCCCATACTTTCGCGGTGGCTGCATTCGGCCCGGGGCAGGTCACGAATAGATGCGAAGCGTATCATTTCCGACCCGGCGCGGGGCCCGCTTGAGACCGGCTCCCCAAAGCCCCCAAAAAGGATGGGAGACCACCGCAGATGCCCGTCGGACGCACGGCCAAACGTTGGCTCGCGCCGGCGGCAAAGACGTTGGCGCCGCGGCTGTTCTGGCGCCGCAAGTACGGCATCCTGCAACGCCTCGGCGAGGCGCGCCCGGACGTGCGGCTGGTCGCGTCTCTGTGCGATCCCAACCGCGTCTCGCTGGACATCGGGGCCGATGTCGGCGAGTTCACGATCGCGATGCTCGCGTCGTCGCGCTCGGTGATCGCGTTCGAACCCCGACCCGCCCAGGCGCGCGAGTTGGCGTCGATGTTCGACGCGGTCGGCGCGCCGGTCCGGGTGGAAGCCGTCGCACTCTCCGACACGCCCGGCGTCACCACGATGCGGGTGGTGGAATCCGACCCGGGCCGCAGCACGATCGATGCCGACAACGCCCTGGGCGACGCCGGCGGTGACGCGGTGCAGAGCATCGAGGTGCCGGTCAAGCGGCTCGACGACCTGAGCCTCGGCGACGTCGGCCTGGTCAAGATCGACGTCGAGGGCCACGAACTTGCCGTGCTGCGCGGCGCCACCCAGACGCTCGCGCGCAACCGGCCCGCGGTCCTGGTGGAGGCCGAGGAACGCCATCACCGCGGCGCCGTTGCCGCGATCACCGAGCTGCTGACGGGACTCGGGTACGAGGGCCACTTCGACACCGGCGACGGCCGGCGGCCGATCGAGGAGTTCGACGCGGCCCGGCACCAGGACCCGGCCAACATCGGCGGGCGGGAGGACGGCTGGGCGGCCCACGGCGTCTACGTCAACAACTTCGTCTTCGTCCCCAAGGGCGTGTGAAACGGCTCACAGCTCTGCCCGGACTGTCACGGTCGGCCGGCCCGCGGTGTCTCAAGGGCACGAGTTCCGTGAGAGTAGGAGACAGAAATGACCCAGCCGGCCGCCCCAAGAACCCACGTCGTCGTCGTCGGCGGCGGATACGCCGGAACCCTGGCCGCCAATCACCTGCGCCAGCGCCCCGACGTCGACATCACCCTGGTCAACCCGCGTCCGGTGTTCGTGGAGCGGATCCGCCTGCACCAGCTGGTCGCCGACACCAGCGCGGCGATCGCCGACTACGACACGCTGCTGGGCGAGGGCATCGGGCTGGTGATCGACGCCGTCGAGCGCATCGAGGCCGCCGACCGCCGCCTGGTGCTGGCCTCCGGCGCCGAGCTGGACTACGACTACCTGATCTACGCCGTCGGCAGCACCGGCGCGATGCCGCTGACCGTGCCGGGCGCCGCCGAGTACGCGCACTCGGTCGCCGACCTGGAAAGCGCGCAACGGCTGCGCTACGCCCTCGCCGACCTGCCGCTGGCTTCGCCCGTCACCGTCGTGGGCGGCGGGCTGACCGGCATCGAAACCGCGTCAGAACTGGCCGAGCTGGGGCGCCCCGTGACCCTGGTGTGCGGCGGCATCCTCGGCCCCTCGCTGAGCGAGAAGGGCCGGCGGTCCGTGGCCAAGCAGCTGCGCCACCTGGGCGTCAACGTGCTCGAGTCCGCTGCCGCGCGCGAGGTGCGCTGGGACGCGGTAGTGCTCACCGACGGCGCCGTGCTGCCCAGCGCGGCGACGGTGTGGACGGCAGGCTTCGCCGTGCCGGACCTGGCCGCGCGCAGCGGGCTGAGCACCGACTCGCGGGGCCGGCTGCTCACCGACGAGACGCTGACCAGCATCGACGACCAGCACATCGTCGCCGCGGGTGACGCGGCCGCGCCGTCCGGGCAGCCACTGCGGATGAGCTGCCAAGCCGCCGGCCCGCTCGGGGTCCAGGCCGCCAACACGGTGCTCAGCCGCATCGCGGGAGAAGCCCCGGCGCTGCTGAACCAGGCCTTCACTGGCCAGTGCATCAGCCTCGGCCGCTCGCACGGCACCATCCAGCTCGCCCGCAAGGACGACACCCCGGTTGAGTTGTACGTCGGGGGTCGGTTCGCGGCGTCGGTGAAGGAGACCGTGTGCAAGGGCACGCTGTGGTTCATTCGCCGCGAGGCCGCCAAGCCCGGCTCGTACTTCTGGCTCAAGGGCGGCAGGCGGGTCGCGCAGTCCCCGGCCGACGAACAGGTCGCACTGCCGTGACCCGTTCGACCGAGCACGCCGAACGATTCACGGTGCTGCGGCCGTTGCTGTTCACGATCGCCTACGAGATCCTCGGCTCGGCGACCGAGGCCGACGACGTGCTGCAGGACAGCTACCTGCGGTGGGCCGACGTCGACCTGTCGGCCGTGCGCGACACCAAGTCGTATCTGGCCCAGCTGGTCACCCGGCAGGCGCTCAACGCGCTGCGGGCCGACGCGCGCCGCCGCGAGGAGTACGTGGGGCCGTGGCTGCCCGAGCCGCTGCTCCTCGACGACCAGGACCCCTCGGCCGATGTCGTTCTGGCGGAATCGGTTTCGATGGCGATGCTGGTCTTGCTGGAGACGCTGAGCCCCGACGAACGGGCGGTGTTCGTGCTGCGCGAGGTGTTCGGCTTCGACTACGGCGAGATCGCCGAGGCGGTCGGCAAGCCGGCGCCGACGGTGCGTCAGGTCGCCCATCGCGCACGCGAACACGTGCGGGCGCGGCGGAAGCGCTTCGACGCAACGGATGCGGAGCGCAACTCGGAAATCACCGCTCAATTCCTTGCCACCGCGGCCAGCGGCGACGTGGAGGCGCTGATGTCGATGCTGGCCCCGGACGCCACCTGGACGGCGGACAGCGGCGGCATCGTCAGCGCCGCCCGCCGGCCCGTGGTCGGCGCCGAGCGGGTGGCCCGGGCGATCGTGGGGCTGATGCGCAAGGCCGCCGGCTTTGCCGGGGCGCGCGTGGACATGGTGACGTGCAACAGCGCCCCGGCCGTGCTGCTCTACCTCGGCGAACAGCTCGAAGGGGTGATCACGCTGGAGATCGCCGGCGACAAGATCACCAACTTCTACGTGATGCGCAACCCGGAGAAGCTGGCGGCCATGGCCACCGCTCGCGACATCAGCCGCGGCTAGGCGGCAGACTAGGGCGGTGCGAACCGACCGGCTTGGCGACCTCGGCGCCGCGCCCCGGGTGCTGCGCGCCGTCGGTGACGCCGCCGGCCGCCTGGGGTTGCCGCCGCCCGCCGCGCTGACCGGCGAGTGGTTCGGTTCGCTGGCGGTGATCGCGCCGAGCCTCGCGGCGCGGCCGGTTGCCGTCGACGACGCCTTCGCGGTCCGGCTGGGCACGCCCGCGCCCGCCTCGGAAGCGGTCGGGGGCGGCTGGGTCGGCTACCTGTCCTATCCCGATCCCGCCGCCGACGGCCGGGCCAACCGGATCCCCGAGGCCGCCGGCGGCTGGACCGACTGTGTCCTGCGCCGCGACCGCGACGGGGCCTGGTGGTACGAAAGCCTGTCCGGCGCACCGATGCCGGGGTGGCTGGGCGCCGCGTTGGCGGCCGGGCCGGCATCGCCGCGCGATTGCCGCATCGACTGGGGCGGGCCCGACCGGGCCGCGCACCACGGCGGGGTACTCGCCTGCCTGGAGGCAATCCGCGCCGGCGAGGTCTATCAGGCCTGCGTATGCACGCAATTCACCGGGTCGGTCAGCGGGGCTCCGCTGGACTTCTTCGTCGACGGCGTGGCGCGCACCTCACCGGCCCGGGCGGCCTACGTCGCGGGGCCGTGGGGCGCGGTGGCGTCGCTGTCCCCGGAGCTTTTCCTGCGCCGACGCGGTGCGACCGTGACGTCCAGCCCCATCAAGGGCACGCTGCCGCTCGATGCCTGGCCGTCGGCGCTGCGGGCGTCGGCCAAGGACGTCGCGGAAAACATCATGATCGTGGACCTGGTCCGCAACGACCTGGGCCGGGTGGCGACCGTCGGCACGGTCACCGTGCCCGAGCTGTTGGTGGTGCGGCGCGCGCCGGGCGTATGGCACCTGGTGTCCACGGTGTCGGCGCGCGTCCCCCTCGAGCTACCGACGTCGGCCCTGCTGGACGCCGCCTTCCCGCCGGCATCGGTGACCGGTACCCCCAAACACCGTGCGCGGCAACTAATTTCGCAATGGGAGCACAGCCGCCGCGGCATCTACTGCGGAACAATCGGCCTGGCTTCCCCGATCGCCGGATGCGAGCTGAATGTCGCGATTCGCACCGTCGAGTTCGACGCGGGCGGCGGCGCGGTGCTGGGCGTTGGTGGCGGGATCACCGCCGACTCCGATCCCGACGCCGAATGGGAGGAATGCCTGCACAAGGCGGCCCCGATCGTCGGGCTGCCGTTGGTCGCGACACCGGCCCAGGCCGGCTAGGGGGCCGGCCGGTGAAGCATCGGAGCCGCGGCCGTGAATTTCGGCTAACACCCCACGCCACGTGCCGCTTTTGCTTAAGCTTCAGGGACTGACCCGCGCCGATCGCGAGTCGACTGCCGGAGGGGGCCGTCATGAGAATCGCTGTCCTGGGCGCCGTCGCGTCCGCCCTGATGGGCGGGACGCTGGCGGTCACGCCCCTGACCTCGGTCAGCACGCCGCTGCCGGCCGCGGGACCCTGCGGCAACGGCGGGGCCCCCTGCCAGAAGGTGGCGTCGGTCCTGATGCCCGAGACACCGCCGTCGGCGCCCGGCACGCAGGCCGCTCCCGCGGCGAATACCGGCGGAGACGCCCCCAAGCCGGTCGCGGAGGCGACCAATCCGTCGGTGCCCGGTGGACCCGCCACGCCCGGCGGGTCCGCGGTTCGCGCGGTGCCCGGGGGTGGCGGATCGGGAGGCGGCGCACCGGCCGCGTCGTTCCCGGGCGGGTTCGACTCGGGTTTGCCCGACGCCGCGGCTGGGGTCCTGCCGCAACTTCCCGGCGCCTTAGAAGGCGCGGCCGCGATCCAGGCCGCACCCGCCGGGGCCGCAACCGCCTTGTCGATCGTCCAGGGCGTCGTGGGCGTGGGAACCACCGTGGTCGGCGTCGGAACCGGCGTCGTGGGCACGCTCTCCACCGCCGCCATCGCGCTCGTCTACCTCAAGAACGCCGGCCTGCTCCCGGCCAACTTCACCCTGGGCGTCCCGAGCCTGCCGGTTCTTCCCCTTCCCGCCGCCGCGGCGGCCGTCCCGGGCGCGGCGGCGGCCATCCCGGCGGTGTTGGCGGCCTCGCCGGGGGCCCTCCCGGCGCTGCCCGCGGTTCCCGCGGCGTTGCCGGCTCTTCCCGCCGCCCCGCCGCTGCCCCCGCTCCCCGCCGGGCCGCCGGCCCTGCCCCCGCTTCCCGCGGGCCCGCCGGCGCTGCCCCCGCTTCCCGCGGGCCCGCCGCCCCTGCCCCCGCTCCCCGCGGGACCGCCGCCCCTGCCCCCGCTGCCGGCGTTACCCCCGCTGCCGGCGGGGCCGCCCCCGCTGCCGCCGCTGCCCGGCCCGCCGGCGCTGCCGCCGCACCCCCAGCTCTGCACGCCGGGGATCGGTCCCCTCAAGGCCTGCACGCCTTAAGAGAGCTAGTCGCCGCGTAACTGCAGGACCGCGTCGTAGAGCTGACGCGTCCGCACGTCCGGATGCGCCGCGGCCACCTCGCTGCACGCATCCTTGACGCGCACACCGCCGGCGACCAGCTCTTCCACCTCGGCCACCAGCGACGGCAGGTCGGCACGCGGCGTCGCGCCGGCGAGCACCACGGTGATCTCGCCGAGCACCCCGTCGTTCGCCCAGGTGGCCAGCTCCTCGAGCGAGCCGCGCACGACTTCTTCGTGCACCTTCGTCAGCTCCCGGCAGACCACCGCGCGGCGGGCGCCGCCGAGTTCGTCCGCGGCGTCGCGCAGGCAGGCCGCCAGCCGCCGCGGCGATTCGAAGAACACGCAGGTGCGCCGCTCGTCGGCCAGCGAGGCCAACCAGGTTCGGCGGGCCGACTTCTTGCGGGGGGCGAACCCCTCGAAGCAGAACCGCTCCGACGGCAGCCCGGACACCGCCAGCGCGGTCGTCACCGCCGATGGCCCGGGGAGGCACTGGACCGGCAGGCCCGCATCCACGCACGCGGCCACCAGCCGGTAGCCGGGGTCGCTGATCAACGGCATGCCGGCGTCGCTGACCACCAACACCGTCGCGCCCGCCGTCATCGCGTCGACGAGGGCGGGCACCCGCGCGGCCTCGACCCGGTCGTACAGGCTGACCACCCGACCCTTGATCTCGGTTTCCAGCGCCTTGGCCAGGATCCGCACCCGGCGGGTGTCCTCGGCGGCCACCACGTCGGCGTGGGCCAGCGCGTCGATGAGGCGCGGCGAGGCATCCGACGGCTGGCCCAGGGGCGTCGCGCCCAGCAATAGGCGACCGGAGGTCATGACGGACAGCCTACGATCGACGTGATGACCGCCCCGCCCCGCGAAAGCGCCGTCGCCGAGCGCGAGCGTGTCGTACCCGTCGACAGCCCGGGCCCCCTGGCCCCGGTGGCGGACTTCGGGCCGACCGACACCATTCGCGGCTGGGTCGCGACCGGGGTGATCACGGTGCTGGCGACGGTGACCCGGTTCCTCAACCTGGGCTCGCCGACCGATGCCGGCACGCCCGTGTTCGACGAGAAGCATTACGCGCCCCAGGCCTGGCAGGTGCTGCACAACCACGGGGTGGAGGACAACCCCGGGTTCGGCCTGGTCGTGCACCCGCCGGTCGGCAAGCAGTTGATCGCCCTCGGCGAGGCGGTCTTCGGCTACAACGGGGTGGGCTGGCGGTTCACCGGCGCCCTGCTCGGCGTCGTGATGGCGGTGCTGGTGATGCGGACCGTCCGGCGGATCAGCCGCTCGACGCTGGTCGGCGCGATCGCCGGGGTGCTGGTGATCTGCGACGGCGTCAGCTTCGTCACCGCGCGGACCGCCCTGCTCGACGGCCTGCTGACGTTCTTCGTGGTCGCCGCGTTCGGCGCGCTGATCGTCGACCGCGATCAGGTGCGCTGGCGACTGCACGTCGCGCTCATGGAGGGCCGCAGCGCCCAAACCCTATGGGGCCCAAGGCTTGGCGTGCGCTGGTGGCGCTTCCTTGCCGGGGTGATGCTCGGATTGGCTTGCGGCACAAAGTGGTCCGGGCTCTACTTCGTGCTGTTCTTCGGTGCGCTGTCGTTGGCGTTCGACGTCGCGGCCCGGCGCCAATACCAGGTGACCCGGCCGTGGCTCGGGGTCTTGCGGCGCGACCTGATTCCCACCGGGTACGCGCTGGCGCTCATCCCGTTCGCGGTCTACCTCGCCAGCTACGCGCCCTGGTTCGCGTCCGAGACCGCGATCGACCGCCACGAGGTCGGCCAGTCGATCGGCCCGCACTCCGTCGTCCCCCTGCCCGACGCCGTTCGCTCGCTGTGGCACTACACCGCCAAGGCGTTTCAGTTCCACGCGGGCCTGACCAACTCCGCCGGCAACTACCACCCATGGGAATCCAAACCGTGGAGCTGGCCGATGTCGTTGCGGCCGGTCCTCTACGCCATCGACCAGCAGAACGTCCCCGGCTGCGGCGCGCAGTCGTGCGTCAAGGCCGAGATGTTGGTGGGCACCCCGGCGATGTGGTGGCTGGCGGTGCCGGTGTTGCTCTATGCCTGTTGGCGAATGCTGGTCCGCCGCGACTGGCGCTATGCGGCCGTTTTGACTGGCTACTGCGCGGGGTGGCTGCCGTGGTTCGCCGACATCGACCGGCAGATGTACTTCTTCTACGCCGCGACGATGGCGCCGTTCCTGGCCATGGGCATCGCGCTGATCTGCGGCGACATCCTCTACGCCCGCAACCAGAACTCCGAACGGCGCACGCTCGGACTGATCGCGGTCTCCTGCTACGTGGCCTTGGTGGTGACCAACTTCGCGTGGCTGTTCCCCGTGCTCACCGGCCTGCCGATTTCCCAGCAGACCTGGAACATGGAGATCTGGCTGCCCAGCTGGCGCTAGTTCTCGCATCGAGACTGCGTCCAGCGCGCGCAAATGGCCGATCCGACGCGCTGAGCGCAGACTCGGCGCAGAAGGCCTACACCGGATCGCGCGCGGCGGGGCACGACATGCACCGGGGGCCGCCGCGGCCGGTGCTCAATTCGGACCCGGCGATGGTGAGCACCTCGATGCCCGCGTCCTGCAGGCGGGCGTTGGTCTGCGCGTTGCGCTCGTACGCGACGACGACGCCGGGCGCCAGCGCCAAGGTGTTGTTGCCGTCGTCCCACTGCTCCCGCTCGGCGACGAGGGGGTCCAGCCCGGTGTCGATCACCCGCAGCTTGTCGATCCCCATCGCCTTGGCGGCTGCCTCCAGGAACGGCGTCTCGTCGCCGATGGTGACGCCGTCGGGGGTGCGCTGGATCGTGTACGCCGACAGCGTGTCGACGATGTTCGCGTACATCACCACGGTGTCGGTGTCGACCATCGTGCACACCGTGTCCAGGTGCATCTGCGCGCGCCGCTGGGCGATCGGCACCGCGAGCACGGTATCGGCGAGATCGTCGTCGAAAAGGCTGCGCGCCAACGCTTCCGCACCGGCGGGGGTGGTCCGTTCGCCAACTCCCACCGCGATCACGCCGGGGGCGAGCAGCAGCACGTCACCGCCCTCGACCGGGGCGGTGCGGGACTCGTAGGCGCGCCGCACCCCGGTGAACCGCGGGTGGTGGGCATAGATCAGATCGGTCAACGACGCCTCGCGAACCCGCGCGCGCAGCGCCAGGGTCGGGATCACCACCCGCGGCCCGATCCAGATCGACGAGTCACGGGTGAACACCAGGTTCGGCAGTGGATCGATCACGAAATCCGCCCCGTGGTGCATGCGAAGCACCAGGGAGACCTCGGTGCGGGTGTCCGGCGGCAGCTCGTTGAACGTCATGCCGCCCATCAGCACGTTGGCCAGCGTCACCGGGTCGAGCCCGCGCAGGTGGGCCGAAAGCTCTTGCGCCAGTGGCGTTCCGAGCCGGCGGGCGTCCACCGCGGCGGCGACACCCTGCATCCGGGCGGCCCCGCTGTGGTTGAGCGCCTCGGTCAGCAGATCCGACAGCAGCAGCACCTCGACGCCGCGGGAACGCAGCAGCCCGGCGAACTCGTCGTGCTCCTCCTGCGCCCGCGCGACCCAGGGCAGCCCGTCGAAGAGCAGCTGGTCGTTGTTGCGCGGATTGAGCCGGCGCAGCTCCGCGCCGGGGCGGTGCAGGATGGCGACCCGAAGCACGCCTACCTCGGAATTGGTGCCCAGCTCAACAACACCCATCCTGAAAACGGTAGCCGGTCGCAAGGCCGGTCCCCTCCTCATCGAACGGATGTGCGATAAAATGGGCGCCGTGAGCATCGCGGTACAGGGCTCGCTGTTCGAGCACACCGAGCGCAGACAGCTCGGTGACGGCGCCTTCATCGAGATCCGCGCCGGCTGGCTGGCCGAGGCCGATGACCTGTTCGCCGACCTCCTATCGACCGTTCCATGGCGGGCCGAGCGCCGCCACATGTACGACCGGGTGGTCGACGTGCCGCGGTTGGTCAGCTTTCACGACCTGACCGTCGAGGATCCCCCACACCCGCTGCTGGGCAAGCTGCGGCGGCGGCTCAACGACATCTACGCGGGCGAGCTCGGCGAGCCCTTCACCACCGTCGGATTGTGCTGTTATCGCGACGGCTCGGACAGCGTGGCCTGGCACGGCGACACCATCGGGCGCAGCAGCTCGCAGGACACCATGGTGGCGATCGTCAGCCTGGGAGCGACGCGCACGTTCGCGATGCGGCGGCGCGGCGGCGGCCCGTCGCTGCGACTGCCGCAGGCCCACGGCGATCTGCTGGTGATGGGCGGATCGTGCCAGCGCACCTGGGAGCACGCGGTGCCCAAGACCTCGGCGCCGATCGGCCCGCGGGTCAGCATCCAGTTCCGTCCCCGCGACGTGCGCTAGCGGCCTACGAACGGACCGCGGCAACCGCCTTGACGAGGAGGTCACGCGCGCGTTGGGTGTCGATCTTGGCCACCGGCTGGTCCGGAATGACCAGCGGGTTGGCGATGACGATTACCTGGTAATCACCGAACTGGGCCGAGTAGTCGTACAGCTCGCCGGTGCGCGCTCCCCCGCCGACCACGGCCTGCAGGACGCGGTGCACGCCGGCGGTGCGGGCACCGTCGATGTGTGGCGCGTCGATCGCCTCGATGCCGCCCCGTACCCCGGTCCCGGCGAATGCGACCTTGGCACAGTCCTTCCCGGGGTCGTTGAACGGCAGGGCTTTTGACGTCTCCAAGGCGATGACGACGAACCGGTTGCCGTTGCCCTCGGCGGAGACGGCGGCCATGTTGCCCTGCAAGTCGGGTGGCATGTCCGGGCCGACCGCCACTTTCGCGCAGTTCGCCGGGTCGAAAGTCAGGCCGTCGGGCAGTTTCCGGGCCGAGAGCAGCTTGGGGTCGACGCCCCGGACGGGGATGTCGGTGACCTTGTAGTCGGGCCCGAAGCTCGACTTGACGTCGACGACCTTCCCGATGTCGGCCTTGACGGGGGTGGGATCGTTGCCCGACGAGCATCCGGCGAGCACGCACACGGAGGCGGTCGCGAGCAACACCTTCAACATCGTGGCCAATCTACCCAACGGGGACGCTCAGCCGCGCAATGTGGACACCGTTTTGACGAGCAGATCGGCGGCGAATTGCGGCGGCAGCGCGGGCAGCGACGAACCGGGGTCCGTGGTCAGCGTGGTGAACGCGTAGTAATGGCCCAGGTAGGCGGTGAAAGTGTACGCGCGCGAATCGATTTCGGTGCCCGATTCGACGGACGACTTGGTGTCGGCCACCATGCCGAGCGTTGCGGCGCCGTCGATGCGGGGGGCGTCGATGACGTGAACGCTGGCCGTGGTGTGGCCGTCGCTCATGGTCCACCGCCCGCACGCCGCGACGACGCCCTGGTCGAGGTCCACCGGCCCTGGCAAAGCCACCACCACCGCGTCGACGATGCCGCCGGTCCCCGACCCGGAGAAGCCCTGCGCGGACTGGTCACGTCCGTTGCCCGGGTCGGCGAGCGTCGCGCACGGCGGCGGCTTGGCCCTCGCGTCGGCCTCGAGGCTCCAGATCACCCTCGGCGACGCCCCGCTCGGGATGCCGGTGGTCACCTCGTAGTGGGGAGGCAGCTCGCCGACCACCCGCTTGATGTTGGCGGGGTTGACGGCTGCGTTGGGGGCGGTGGCCGATTTGGTCGGCGCGGCCGACGGCGCGGGCGCGTGGGTGTGCGCACACGCCGTCATCAGGACAACCGGAATCCCAATCCACAACGGCCGCATGCCCGTTCAGCCGACCGCTTCGATCACCTGACGGGCGACGCGCTTGATCTGTTCGGCCATGTGGCGGCCGAAGGCTAGCCGGTGGGGCACGTCGATGACGGTGGTGATGACGCCGACGTCCTCGCGCTCCCAGACCGCGCCGTAGTGGTCCATGATCGCTCGCATCGGCCCGTTGTCGGAAAGCATTCGCGCGGAGAATCTTTCGACGCCGTCGACCCTGGCGGCGATGGACAGCGCGCTGATCAGGAAGCTCCCGATCCCCCGGCCCTGGTAGGCGTCGGCCACGGTGAAGGCGATCTCGGCGGTTGTCGGATCGCTCTCGTCGCGGACGAAGCGGGCGTCGGCCACCGGGTTGTCCCCGTCGGTCACCACCCACACGAAGTGGTCGACGTAGTCGACCTCGGACAGGTAGTGCAGCAGCGCCGGGGTCGGCATGCGGGCCGTCATGAACCGCCGATACAGGGTCTCGCTGGAGAACTGGATGTGGCCGTGCACGGTGCGCTCGTCGTCGCCGGGCAGGACGGGGCGCAGCATCAGGCGGGTGCCGTCGCGGACCTCGATGGGGATCGGGGTGATGAATGCGGCCAGACGCTGGCGCACCGTGCGCAGCAACCGCGGCATGACCCCCGGCAGGTGCACCATCCAGGTGAAGGCGTCGTTGTCCCCGATCCAGCCGGTCAGCGGTTCGGCCGTGGTGACCGTCGCGATGCGCGGGATATTCCGCAACAGGGCGATCTCCCCGACGATGGTGCCGGGCGTCACGTGCCCGGCGTTGACCGTGCCGTCGCTGTCGACACGCTTGATCTCGGCGGTGCCCGACGAGATGAGCAGGAACGAAACGGCCTGCTCGCCCTGCTGCATCAGCACCTGGCCGGCTGCTGCGCGCAGCGGCTGGAGGCGGGCCGCCAGCGGCACTAGGTCCTCGGTAGTGCAGCCCTCGAAGATGTCCATTGTTGCGAGCTCTTCGGCTCGCGCGCCGGTCAGTTCGGCCACCACGACAATCCTACGGGTTGCCGGGACACGCTCCGGGTCGGCGCGCTCCCGCGCCGGGACGGTCACGCCTTACTTGCCGCAGCCTTCCGCACCATCGGGTGGGGAGCCGGCACGGTCAAGCCGGAACACCGCTTGGTTGAAGCGGTCCGAACTCGTCGCCTTCTTCCCGTCGGCCTGAATGTACTGAAGCTGAACGCTTGCCATGAAATCTCCGACGGCCCTAAGGGTCGGGCTGTTGAACGCCACCCGATAACAATGGTCGCGCATCAGATCCCAGGCGACCGTCGCGTCGGAAGGCAACTCCTGCCACACCCGCCGTAACACCTCGAACCGGTCGACCGTATGCATATTCAGGGAGTAGCCGTGGATTCGGTCGGTGCCCTGGTCGGATACGTCGCTGTAGACGGCGCCGCCATGCGCGAGGTACTCCGGCAAGCTGGGATCTCGACCGTAGGCGTCGGGGGCCGCTGCGTTTGGCGTGTGCGAGTCGTCCCAAGCGGCCCGGGTAGCTCCAATACCGGGAATCGACTCGCCTTGGACGGCTGACGCTGCCGGCACCAACGCGACGGCGGACGGGGTTGCCGGTGCGGCCGGTGTGCTCGCCGGCGAGCGCGAACAACCCGCCGTGGCACTGACCAGGACGCAGCCCGCCGCGATCGCGACTCGCACCGAGGGTGTTGACGAGAACGACATACGCCGCTCCTCAGCTAGGAAGACCAGCTACAAACGGACTATTTGGTAATAGACCATATTACAATACTTTCTGTATCATCAGATAGGTGAAAACAGACCTTAAGTCTCTCGGCGATGCGGCGGCCTCCGCGGCGCCGATGAAGGCACAGCCCCGCCTCGGGCTGGCGCTGTCGTGGCCGAAGACCACGTCGGCGTTCCTGATCGACGTCGCGGTGCTCGTCGTGGTCAGAAAGCTCGCCGGCGGCCCGCAATCCGCCATGTGGTGGTGCGGCGTCGCGGTCGCCGTGGTGGCGACGGCGTCCCTGCTGCTCACCTACCGCGGGATCACGGTCATCTCGGCCCTGGCCAGGTGGCTGTGGGACTGGTCGGCCCCCGACATCTGGGACTCGTCCCCCGAGCCGGCGGCGGCAGTCGGCGCGCCGGAGTCCTCCCCGACCCGGGGCGAGGCACTGAATCCCGGCTGCACCGCGGCGATTGATCATCGGCGCCGCTTCGGCCGCCGGGTGGTCGGAGTGCGCGGATACCGGGGCCAGCTGGTCGCCGTGGTGGCCCTCGACGGGCCGGCGGACGCGCCGCCCCATGACCAGACGGCCTCGTCGGCGACCTTGCCGGTGCTGGCGGTGGCAACGGGACTTCACCACTTCGATGTACGCCTGGACGCCATCGACATCGTCTCGGTACGAAGGCGGCACGCCGTCGAGGCCGCCGACGGTCGCCCAACGAGTTTCGAGCACCGTACGTGGCTGGTGTTGCGGATGGATCCTCAGCGCAACGTCGGCGCGGTCGCGGCCCGCGATTCGCTGGCCTCGACTTTGGCGGCGGTCGTCGAGCGGCTCGTCGACGAGCTGAACGGTCGGCGCTGCGCGGCCCGGCCTTTGACCGCCGACGAGTTCGCCGAGGTGGACGCCGCCGTGGCGGCGGGACTGCAACCGGCTTCGACTCGGTCGGGTTTGCGCCACCTCAAGTGTTTCGACGGGTACGCGACCAGCTTCTGGGTGTCACCACAGGACATCACGTCGGAGACGCTGGACCGGTTGTGGCTGGACGACACCGATGTCACCGTGCTGACGATTCGGCTGAGCGCCGCAGCCGGCCGGGTCCACGCATCGGCTTGGGTCCGCTACCACAGCGCGGAACGCCTGGGCAACGATGTCTGCGTCGGGTTGAATCGGCTCATCGCCCGCCAGCTGGCCGCGGTGCATGCGAGCCTGCCGGCCCCGGCGAAGCGCCCGCCGCTGGTGGTGCCGGGGCGCCCGCTGCGCGACGACGAACAACTCGAAATAGGTTTGGGCGCAACGGAGCTGGATGCCGCGTCGGAACTCCCGATGAGCGAGGCCGCAGCGGTCTGAGTATCGCTGCAGTCAGACCGGGAGTTCGACGGCCGGCTTGTCGCGACCGGGCGGCCAGGCTTGCTGCGGCTGGCGGGCGGATCCGACACTTCGAAACTTCGCGCCGTGCCGCACGAGACACTCCTGGCCGGGCAATACGTCGGCGGCCTCGATCAGCCCGAGCAGCGAGTCGGAACGAAATGGGAACGGGACGCCGGCGAGCTCGAGCAGCCGCAAAACGGCCATCACGGGGCCGGCGGGCACGGGCAAGCTGGGCCGGCGTTGATGTTCGGCCGAAAGGCCCGCGAATATCGAAGGCAGGTCGACCGGCTGCGGATTCGCCAGCCCGATGACCTCGCCGGACAGCTCGTCGAAGTGTTCGATCACCGTGGCGATCGCGTGCGCCACATCGTCCTCGTGTGCCAGGAAGAGCTTGGCCGATTTGAAACGCGGCCAAAGCGGCAGACCAGAAATCTTCCGGAGCGTGCCCGCCATGCCCCCGGGCGATTCTCCGTAGACCAGACCGGGACGGACGACGACGCAACCCGTGTCGAGGGCAGTGCGTTCTACCGCCAGCTTCATCAAGCCGTAGGTCTGTCGTGTCCCGAAATAGGCGGACATCGACGAGACGAACACGACTTTGCGGACGCCGGCGGTCACAGCGGCTTCGATCAGCCGGCGCGAACCGATCACATTCTCGCGCCAAAGTTGGCTCGTATCTTTCCCGCTCAGTACCCAAGCAGCGTGGACGAGCGTGTTCACGTCTTGGAAAATTGCCCCGTCCAGGGGTCGACCGAGTTCGAAGTGGCGCCACTCGCTGACTTGGAGTTCGGGTCTCCGACGCGTCAACGCGACCACCTCGTCGCCGCGACTGGAGAAATGATCCGACAGAACCGATCCGAGGTAACCGGTCGCACCCGTGATCGCCACCCGGTCTGAAGTCATCGCGATCCCCCTAGGGCTTCGGTGGCGATTCGGTGCGCATTCGCCATAATCGTCAACGTGAACGTGGTCGCCGCAACCGTCGGAAACACCGAGGCATCCACGAGATGGACGTTGCGCCAAGGCTTTACCCTACCGAGGGAGTCGCTGGCGAACTGGCCGAAAGGCTTCGCCTGCATGGGAAACGATCCCCCGTAGTGGTAACTCTTCGCCGGTCCGGAGAGCTTCGTTTGGCCCGGTATCGGGTGCAGGTCGAGCGCTCGACCGCAACGGCGGAGTTGTCGGAGCACCCGCTCGAGCATCGGCTGCGTCGCCTCATTGTGGCCCGACGTCACCCGGATCGGCGGTAGCGAACCGTCGGCCTCGGCCCGGCCGATGCGAAGTTCGACGGGAGGCGAGGCCCACGAGGGCAGGTAGCCGAGGCCGACGGTCAGGCGCCGCAGGCCCGTTCGGGCGAGCGAGCTGAGCGAGCCAGAGGTCAAGACGCCCGGGAGCGCCCCCAACATGATGTCGTTGTACGGGTAGCAATGCACCAGTGCGGCTTCTTTGCCGTCGCTGTCGAAGGTGACGAAGATATTGAACTGGTTGAGCGTGAACTGGCCGTCCTGTGTCAGCTCGGCGACCGGCCGCATCGACAGGAACGGCGTCATGAACTGAACGGATTCCGCCAATCTGATGGAGCGATCCGTGAGCCCGAGGGAGCCCGCGACGATCCTCGTCGTGCCGATCGCTCCCGCCCCGACCAAGACGCGATCCGCACCGAAAACCCGCCGCCGCCCCGTGTCGACTTCCGTGGCGTGAACCGACACCCGACCCGCCGCGTCCTCCTCGATGCGGTCCACCCGCACGCCGGACCGGTAATCCACCCGGCGCTGTGCCCGGAGCCGATCGAAAGTCTGCGACGCGGAATAGATGAGCTGGTACGGGCAGCCGGTCATGCACAGGCCGACCCGACGACATGCCGATCCCTTCAGCGCCAAACGCGCATGACCAACCGTCACCCCGTGCCGCCGGACGGCGATCCGATTCCGTTCGTAGCGCCGCAGCACCGACGACGTGCGATCGGTGACCGCGGGCAAATGCTCGGGAGCACCCATCAGCGGAAAGGTCTCCTCGAGGTCGTCGGCCTCGCCCGAATACGGGATCTGGCTGAGGATTTCGCGGTAGTGCGGTTCCAGGTCGAGGCGCGAGATCGGCCACGTTTTGAACGTCCCCGTCGAATAGGGCATCACCTGTGCCCCCCACGTGTTCGAGAACCCGCCGTAGGCCCCCGACACCACCAGAGGGTTGGCTTCACCGTCCGCGTCGATGTCGTCGAGTTGGCCCGCGTTCGCGAACACGAAGTTCGACCCGTATATCTGCTTGACCGGAAGCTGGCCCGCAACCGTGGCCTTCGGAAGCGCGGAGACCAGGTCCAAGTCGTCCGCACTCCAGCGGTCTGGCGACGTGCTTGCCATGGCCGCCCGGGCGGCCTGTCGCCCGTCCTCGAGCTGAGTGCCCAGATCCAAGACGGTGACCGTCGCCTCGCGAACACCTTCAAGCGCCAGGGCGGCCGCGGCAGCCGACGGACCAGATCCCACGATCACAATTTCCATCGGACCTCCTGGACCCGCAGGCGATCCGGTGTAGCGCGGTCGGGAAGGGTCCGCGCCGTGCCCATTAGCGGGTCTATCGTATCTTTTGACGCATATTAAGCCTCTTACAGTCTTGCTGTCACGTGATACGCTGACTAAAAAGATGGTTTAAGCCCAAATCACCGACTGCCAGTCATCACCTATCCCCCGCCACGTTGAACCGCAACGAGACCCTTGGGAAGCACATAATGCCCGCTCTCAGCCCGACCAAGCGACGCGCGAGCCATGCCCTAGTCGGGTACATGCGCGCATGCGTCGCGAACGACCACCTGCCGATGCTCGCCAAGAAAGTCTTCGTGAACCGATGCAGCCAGCTGCTCACGGCGCTCGGCAGCGAGCCGGACGAAACGCCGGTGGAATCCATTTACGGGACCAAGTTCATCGCCGGCCTGGACAGCTCGGCCATCACGTCCTGCCTCCGCTTCCGCGGCACCTACGAACCGGTGCTGTCCGAATTCATTCTGCGGCACGTCCAGGAAGGCGACATCTGCGTCGACGCGGGCGCCAACATCGGCTACTTCACCCTTTTGTTCGCCAAGCGCGTCGGCCCGTCCGGGAAGGTCATCGCGATCGAGGCCGCGCCCGACACCGCGCGGCGGCTGCGCACCAACGTCGAGCTCAATGGGGCGGGCAGCATCGTCCACGTCGTCGAGGCGGCGTGCGCCCCGGAGAAAGGCGAGCTCACCTTCTACCTGCATCCCAGCGTTGATGCCTTCTCCCGGCTCAGCCCACCGGCCAAGGGCGATTTTGACCGCCGCTTCACGGGAAGCACCTGGATTCCCACGGCCGTGGCCGCAGACACGCTCGCGTCCCTCGTGGGTGCCGACGCTCCGCGGGTCTCGTTCATCAAGGTCGACGTCGAGGGCGCGGAAACGGCCATCGCGCCCCAAATCGCCGCTGATTTCACCCATCCCAACCTGGTGGTGGCACTCGAGGTGAGGACCGAAATCGAGGCCACGTTGAGGCCGTTCCAAGAGCAGGGGTTCCACGTCTACGACATGCACAACGATTATCGGTGGGTGTACGAGGACAAGGTGCCGGCGATTACCGAGGCGGCCTACCGCGACTTCTCCCACCGCGGGTGGCGCGAAGCTCGGGCGCATGCCGCCGACGTTCTCCTCAGCCGCCAACCGCTGGCTCTTTCCTGAAGATCCACGCAGCAGCACCAGGCCCGGCGATGACCCAAAACTTTTGTGCGGCAAGGGCATTCTCCACAAAGATTCTCAGGCCCGGGTTGAAGAGATCCGTCGCGACGATCGCGGTCGCCGCCGTCGTTCTGAGTGGCTGCTCGACGTCGAAGGCGCCGGCTGTGCCGCAGGGCGCCCCGCCGGACCCGGCCCGGGTCTTCGCCACGACGGCTCAGGTGCTTCAGGCCGTCCAAGCGGCCCAAACCATCAACGCCCTACCCGATGCGGTGGGCTACTTTCTGACCAAAGCCGACTGGCCGATGGCCACCGGGCACTTCGACTGCCACCAGGTCGACCCTCACGAGGTCGGCCTGCCCGCAAATGTCCTCGACCCCTCCGTATCCGAGTTCGGGCAGTGTGCAGCCGGCGCCGAGCACGGCACCAAGCGCATGGTGACGTTCGGGGACTCGCGCGCCGGGATGTGGGGAGCGGCGCTCGAAAGCATCGCCGCGAAGGGCGGCTACCAGCTGCGGACCTTCCACATGGGCGACTGCGCGCCTCTCGATCTGCCCTTCTTTTCCTATGAGAAACACGTGCCGGACGGGGACTGCGCCCAATTTCGGCGCAGCGCCATCGCCGCGATCCGAAATCTGCATCCAGACGTGGTGCTGGTGACCAGCTTCAGCACCCATATGCTCGCCGACGGCAGCCAGCCGACCCCCGCTCAATGGCAAAAAGGCTGGGAGACAACGCTAAAGGAACTCGCCCAGCCGGGTACCCGGCTGGTGATGCTCGGCGATATCCCCGACTGGGAAAACGACGACGCCCACTGCCTGGCCGGCCACGTTATGGCAGTCCAGAAATGCAGTGTGCCTCGCGCCGAGGGCATGCCGTCGGGAAACCTCGAGGCCGAGCAGGCCGCCGCCGCCATCGCCCAAGCGCTCTACATTCCCACCCTGAACTGGGTATGCGCGGAGCGATGCGAACCCGTCATCGCCGACACCCGCGTCTACCAAGACCGGTTCCACTTCACCAACACCTATACCGTCTACCTCACCGGCGCGCTCGGCGAGGCACTCCAACCGGCACTCACCTAGGCGGCGTCAATGCCATCCGTCAGCATTCTCACGGCGACGTATCAACACAGCGCGTTCATCGGGGCCTGCATCGAAAGTGTTCTCCGGCAGACAAATCCTGACTGGGAGATGATCGTCGTCGACGACGGTTCGCAGGACGGCACTGTCGAGATCGCCGAGTCCTTCAAAGATCCGCGAATTATCGTTATCCGCAGGCCCCATGAAGGAATCGGTGGACTGGCGCGTGGGTATGGGTTGGCACTCGCCAGCGCGAAAAGCCCGATTGTCGCGATCTTGGACGGTGACGACACGTGGCCCGATCAAAAGATCGAGCACCAGCTGCCGCTGTTCGCCGATCCTGGCGTCGTACTCAGCTACGGGACAGCGGGTCTCATGGACGAGAACGGGGTGACCTACGCGAAATACTGGCACAAGCCGCGCGGCGCCGTCGCCCGCAACGAACCGGTTGGCTCGATCCTGCCCGCCCTGGTGCGACTCAACTTCATCAACGCGTCGACGGTGATGATTCGACGGACGGCCCTCGACGAGGTCGGGGGGTTTTGGCAACCGGAGAACACGAATTACGTTGATCTTCCCACCTGGCTCCGGCTCGCAATGACCGGTAAATTCGCCCCCTCACCAAGGCTGCTCGGCAATTGGCGCCGGCACTCGACGCAGGTAACGACCCGCAGCTGGTTCAACACCACCAACGACAGAACTCGCTTTCTCGAGACGTTCCTGTCGGACGTCCGCGACCGCCTTCCACCGGGCGTCGCCACTGACCTGGAAGAGGCGGTGCGCCTGGACGGGTCCCGGCAGAACCAGGAGGCCGAAATCGCTCGGGGACGTGTCGAATTGATCTCCGGAAACTGGGCAGCGGCCGTCGACGCATTCTCGACGGCATTTCGATCCGGCGGGACCGGGACGCGTCCGGTCGCTGCCGTCGGCATGCTGTGCGCGTTGGCCCGGACTGACATGGAAGTCTTCGTCAGGGCGAAGGGACGCCACGCGTTGCCGTCGCGACGGCACCTCGCAAGACACGGACTTGCCGGTCGTCCTGGCAGTTTCGCGGTGGACAGCGTTTGATCAGCGAACGTTCGCCACGCGCCTCATGCGCCTGCGCCGGTCCGCATAGTTCTCGTGCCGTCCAAGCATTTCGCGGACATAGCCGGCCAATTCCGTTCCGGCGGTTGGCCCGACAAGCAGCGCTCGATCCGGTGCGATCCCGGCGGCGTGGGCGGCGGCAATATCGGTGGGCTGATCGCCGATCAGCATTGACCGGGCCAGGTCCAGGTTGAGGTCACGCGCTGCGGCAAGGATCAAGCCGGGCTTCGGTTTTCGACACTCGCAGTATCTCTGCGCCGGGTCGGCGGACCGCGGATGGTGGGGGCACGTGTAGATCGCGTCGAGGGCGATCCCGTGCGCGGCGAGCGCGGCGACAAGCAGGGCGTGGATGACCATGACGTGCGACTCGGTTGCCTTACGGGTGCCGATGCTTCCCTGGTTGGTGACGACGACCAGTGCGGCTCCGGCCGATTGGGCGGCGGCCGCCGCCTCGAGCGCGAGGTCTATCGGCTCGAAGTCGCTCGGCTCGATGACGTACCCGTCGACGATATGCCGGTTCAGGACCCCGTCGCGGTCCAGGAACAGCGCGGGCCGAGGTGCCGTCGCGGCTTCAGTTCGCAGGTAGCGCAGCATGAATCGGGGTCGCTGTGAGGGCCTTCGATCGCACGTCACCGCTCGGCAAGTTCGCGAAAGAAATCGGCGTAGCAATCAGCGTTGGCGTCCCAGCTGTGCGGATTATCAAAGCGCCTACCGACTTTCGTCATGGATTGCAGCATGGCGTCGCGCAGCCCGACCGGATCTCCCACGTCGGCGAAAAAAACTCCGCCGTAATTTTCACAGGCCTCTTGAAGCGCGGTCACCTTCGTGGTGACCAGGGGCAGGCCCGCTTCCATCGCCAAGTTAACTGGTCCGGAGGCCGAGGCACGGCGATACGGGACGACTATGACGTCTGTTGTTTCGAACAAGTCTCTGACGTGGTCTTCCGGAAGAAATCCCAGGATAATCTCGTGATTCTCCGCGCCCGTGTCTCGAATAGTTTGCAAGGCCTCCTCCGTGCCGCCCCATGGCTCGCCGGCCACCGTCAGATGGGCACGCACCCCGTCGCGCATCAGCATGGAAAAGGCCTCGGCGAGTTCATCGATGCCCTTGTACGGGCGGATGACCCCAAAGAAGAGAAACCGCACCGGATCTCCCTCGCCGCGCACCCTCTTCTTGGCGGCGGATTCACCATCGCCCACGTCCTCCAGCGGTCCGGGAAATACCACCGAAAAGGGCAGTCGCCGCAGGCAGGGATAAAACTGCTGCATCACATCGATGTCGGACTTGGAATGAACAACCACCCCGGAGACCAACCGCGCCAAAAGGCGCATCAGCACCCGGGCGTATGAGGTGACGAAGGGAACCGCCGCCTCACCGACGTCCGTTGTTTCATGCATCTCCAACACGACCGGCGCGCCGATCAGCCGGGCGACCAACGCAACCACCAGGTAGCTGTGCGCGGTCAGCGCCGCCCACCACTGGAGCAAGACCACCTTCGGTCGCCGCCGTAGCAGGAACCGGATCGAACGAAAAATTGAGGCGCCCCAATACCAATCGAGGCCCTCACATGTCGGAATGCCTTCGAGGTGCAGGGCCTCGGGGCCATACGTTCCGACCCTGTCGCGTCCGGGGTAGAAGCGACGCGGGCACAACTCCCTGATCAGTAGGGCGCTCACGGAATCGCCGCGACGCGCAAAGGCATTGGCTATCGCGGCGTTGTGGTATCCGACGGCCGAGAGGAAACGAGCGCCCGGGCCGACGAGCATGACGTCGTCGGGTCCACCATCGATATCCGATGGCCGCATCCCGCTCGTTTGGCCGGCTGGAGTCGCCTCAACGCGCATGGGCTTTGCAGGAGAAATCTCGACCACGCTCACACGCCCGTGGTGTCGAAGAGAAACGCGTCTGCACTTCGCTCGATCGGGAAGAGCTCCCGCTCCACCAGTGCGAAAATCATGTGGCCACACATGATGTGCAGCTCTTGTATCTTGGCCGTTTCACTGGCAGGCACATTCAATTGATACTCGGCGATGCCCATGTCTCGGGGCTGGTTGCCGGTGAAAGCCACGGTGACGACACCCATCGCCTTCGCGGCCTCGAGCGCCCTGACGACATTCACCGAGCGACCCGAGGTCGAGATCCCGATGAGAACGTCCCCGGCGCGCCCGAGCGCTTCGACCTGCCGGGCGAAAACGAATTCGTATCCGTAGTCGTTACCGATCGCGGTGAGGGCCGAAGTGTCAACGGTCAAGGCGATCCCGGCAGCAGGAGCCCGATCGTAGTTCTGGCGGCCGACCAACTCTGCGGCCAGATGCTGCGAATCTGCGGCCGATCCGCCATTACCGCAGAACATTATCTTTCCGCCCGATCGCAATGACTCGATGATCGCGCACGAGATATCCGCCAAAATTGTTGCGTATCGCAGATCTTGCAAGGCGTCGAGGCTGGCACGGGTTTTCGCCATCTCTCCATCGATGAATGCAAGCATCTCGGTGTTCATCGCAGCGCCCACGCTACCGCTCCTTCCGATACGAAATGTGCCGGCTGTACCGCGCCGAAGTGCAAGTCGCCCAGAGCCCGCATGACCGCCGGCCGCCGGACCGGGTCCGTGAGGAACAGGACGTATCCCCCGCCCCCTGCCCCTGACACCTTTCCCGCTAGGGCCCCGGCCGCAAGCGCGACATCGAAGCAGTGTTCGATGCGGGGAGTCGAAATGCCCTCGGCCAGTTTCTTTTTCATTCGCCATCCCCGCTCGAGGACTCCGGCGAGCTGGACCAGATCCCCCTTCAGCAAGGCCTCCTTCATCGCGATCGCCTCTTCCTTGAGCTCATGGGTAGCTGCGAGTTGCGACGCGGAGCCAGCTGAAATGTAGGTGGTCTGACGCTCGATGATTTCGGCGGACTTGCGCGAAACCCCGGTGTGGAACAGCACGATCGATGCCTCGAGCTCGCGCAGCGTTGCCTCCTTGATTCGCAAGGGATTCACGATGACCCGTCCGCCGGGCCCGAACTCCATCACGTTGAAGCCACCAAACGTCGCTGCGTATTGGTCCTGACTTCCCCCGGCCTGGCCGTAGTCGTTGCGCTCGATCTCGAATGCGAGCCGTGCCACGTCGTACTCACCGAGCGGCAAGGCGAAGAATTCGCGAAACGCCTCCACCACCGAGACGACCAGGGCTGACGAAGAGCCCAAGCCGGACCCGGGAGGTGCGTCCGACACCGTAGTCAGACGAACGCCCGGCCGACCCAGATCGAAATCGCGGGTCAGGCGTTCATAGATGGTTTGGTGAAGGGTCAGCGGTCCCGACCCAGCCGGCTTCGGCCCGTCGGCGACGGGGTCGTTCACCTCGATATCGGGTGCGCGGAACTCGATGGCGCCGTCCGTGGTCTCTTCCAGGGTGGCGTAGCAGTATCGGTCGATGGTGGCATTCAGGACGATGCCGCCATAGGTGTCGCAATACGGCGACACGTCTGTTCCGCCTCCGGCAAGACCGATCCGCAAGGGCGCACGGGAACGGACCCGGTGGGCCGGCCGCCGCCTGTCGCGCTCGCGGAGACCCGTGTTCGCCTGTAACCAATAGTTGGCCGTCACAGTGTGTGCGGGCATGTTTTGTCCCTTGGCTAATTGTTGCCGGCGGCGAGAGCAGAGTGCAGAGTCGCGAAACGGCACGGCGTCCCCGGCGGCTGCGCTAGTCGAGGCGTCCGGAGGTCCGTACCGGCCATACACATAAACAGGGATCATACATACTTTTCATATGATGCGAAGCGCTACGCCCAACTTCAAGTATCATGCTTCATGGAGACAAGCGGGCGGTCAGCCGCGGAGCTACGAACTGGGTCGCAACCTATGACAACTTTCGGGATTCAACAGCGGCACGGACACCGAGCCGCACGGTTGGTCGCGGCCGCCGCCGTCGTGGTGAGTGCGTGCTCGACCTCGAACGCGCCGGCGGGCCCACAGGGCGCCTCGACGAACCCGGCCCGGACGGCCGCCACCAGCGCGCAGGTGCTGGAAGCCGTCCACGCGGCCCAAACCACCGACGCCCTGCCCAAATCGGTGGGTTTCCTGACCAACGAGGACTGGCCGATGACCAAAGGGCACTTCGACTGCCACCAGGTCGTCGATGTTCCCGCCAACGTCGTCGACCCGAAGAGGACAGAGTTCGGAGAGTGCGCGGCCGGCGACGAGCACGGCACCAAACGCATGGTGATATTCGGAGATTCCCGCGCCCGGATGTGGGGCGCGGCGCTCGAAGGCATCGCCGCGAAGAACGGCTACCAGCTGCGAACCTTCCTGATGGCCGCCTGTTCGCCTCCCGATCTCCACTATTTTTCGTACGAGAAAGGCACGCCGGACGTCGATTGCGACCAATTCCGTCCGGCCGCGATCGCCGCGATCCGAAACCTGCATCCAGACCTCGTGCTGGTGACCAGCTTCAGCACCCATATGCTCGCCGACCACAGCCAGCCAACCCCCGCCCAATGGCAAAAAGGCTGGGAGACCACCCTGAAGCAGCTGACCCAACCCGGAACCCGGCTGGTGATGCTCGGCGACATCCCCGACTGGGAAACAGACGACGCCCACTGCCTGGCCGGCCACGTCATGGCAGTCCAAAAATGCAGCGTCCCCGTCGCCGAGGGAATCCCATCCGGAAACCTCGGCGCCGAGCAAGCCGCCGCCACCACCGCCCAAGCGCTCTACATCCCCACCCTGCCCTGGGTATGCGCCGACCGATGCGAACCCGTCATCGCCGACACCCGCGTCTACCAAGACCGGTTCCACTTCACCAACAGCTATACGGTCTACCTCACCGGCGCGCTCGGCGAGGCACTCCAACCGGCACTCACCTAGGCGACGACCGATGACCGGCCGTCGGCTGCTAGCGACCCGTCGATGACGCGCAAGGTTTCGCGCAGGGCATTTCTGCACGGGGCGAGTGGCTTCGCGGCCGTCGGTGCGCTGTCGGGATCCGTTGGGGCCGCGGCCATCCTCAACGCCCAGAGCCTGAGCGATCCCGGCATCCCGCCGGGCGCCAAGTTTCGTGGGGTCAACCTCGTCAACAGTTTCACTCAGACGACCGCCGCCGACGGCAACGACATCTGGGCGTCGCTGTGGGGTGTCTGGGATTGGCACGGCCTTATCGCGCCGCAATTGGAGGACATCGCGACGATCGCGAATGCGGTCCGCATCTTCGGCAATACGCTGGTCATGGCGTTGGAAAGCATCACACTCACGCAGTACCTGGCCCGGTGGCAACAATTCCTCGACCACGCCCAGGCTCTTGGCCTCTTCGTTTACGCCTGCGGCGGTGACCTGGGGCATTGGGGCAGATACACCTGGGCGCAATCCACCGAGACCTATCGCCAGCTCGCGCAACTGCTGAAGAGCTACCCCAACGTCATCGGTGTCGACATCGTCAATGAGGCGTCCCAGCCACTGGCGCCGGTGGGCTGGACATATAACCAGCCAGAACCGGTCGCCGAAATGCTGATCGAGTTGGGCGGCATCGTTCGGTCCGCGGGACTGCCGATCACCTATTCCCGAAGCGTCACGACGCGCAGCGGATGGGCACAGGACTACTACACCGACCACTTGGGCGATTTTCTCGATTTCCACGTCTATTACCTGCCAAACGCCACGGACTCCCTCCAGGCGTACGGTCACCCGGCCAATGCCAACAAGAGGCTGATCATCGGCGAATTCGGCATCACCAACACCTCGTCACCCGAGGAGCGCGCCGCCTACTACAGCGCGGTCCGCGCGATGATCGACAACGATCCCCGCTGTATGGGCGCCCTGGCCTGGTCCGCCTACGACTTCGGCACGACGAAAGACATGCAGACGGGCCTGTTCGACCAACAGCGGCGGCTGCGTCCGGATATCGCCCGACCGTTCTCCACGTTCCCGATACGGTGGTGATTTCCGGTTGGCCACCGCTGCGCCCGACCATTTGATCGCGAAAGCGGCGGTGCCCCAAGCGTTCTCATCGGTGGTGCTGCCACCCTGAGGAGTCACCCCACGCGGAGGGACTGACCGAGACGCCCGCGGCGGGCGCGCAATTATCGAACCGCTTGCTCGTGGCTGGCAAACTGCATTCATGACGTCTGCGCGCCGGGTGGTCCTGGTGGTGTCGCTGGTGGCAACCACCGGGCTGACACTCGTCCTGGGTGTCACCGACCCGTTCCCCCCCGCGAGCTATCCGACCCGCTTTTTCGTGTGGAACCTGGCGTTGGCGTGGATTCCGGTGTTCTGTGCGGCCGGTTTCGGCGTGGTGCGCCGCCGGATCTGGTTGGTGCCAATCGGGCTGCTGTGGCTGGCGTTCCTGCCCAATGCCCCGTACCTGATGACCGACCTCGTGCACCTACGTCACGATGTCGAATTGTGGCGGCACGTCATGCAATACGGGGTCGCCGCGTGGACCGGCGTCATACTCGGCGTGGTCTCGGTGCATCTGGTGTGTCGGCGGATCGAGCGCGAGTTCGGCCCGGTGATCGGGTGGATCGCGGTAATCGTGTCGGTCGGCTTGTGCGCGATCGGCGTGGTGATCGGGCGGTTTCAGCGGTGGAATTCTTGGGATTTGCTCACCCAGCCGGGCGCGGTGGCGGCGACGACCTTCGACTGGGTGCGTTCGCCGCTTGCCTACGTCCAGCCGACCGGTTTGGCGCTGGCGGTCGGGGCCCTGTTCGGGCTGGCATACCTGACGCTGTGGTCCCTGTGGCCGGCGCGCGCCCTGATGCCGGCGGACGAGTGCGCGCCCGACGGCATCGAAGCCGGCCCCCCGCGGTGACGGGGGCGGCCAAACTGCCGTGAGGCGTTGGCGATGAGTCGTCGGGTGCCGGCTTATCGCTTCGCCGGTCGCCGCGGTCGCGGGGGGCGCAGTACCCGCTCCGGTCCCGAAGAAACTATAGGTTTGCGAATCGGCCATATTTGAGACAAAATGGATGTACTGTGCCCGTATAAGCGCATCTTCGGTATACGCTCGACCGGTCGGGCTCACGGGCCGCGGTGACCAACGGACCGCTTTGGTCCCCTGCTTACGCTGGGAGGAGCAGATGCCGTTCGTGATCACGCGGCTAGAGGATGGGGCGGCAAGCCCCTCCCGCGCGAAGTCCCGTCCGCGAGCGCGATGACGCATCGGGCGACGGCACACCGCGACACGACGGTCGCATCGCTGGATGCCGCCGTCGCCCGTCGCGATGCCGTTCCTTCGCCGGCGGGCAGGCGAGGCGATCGATTTCGCCCAGACATCGAGGGCATGCGCGCCATCGCGGTCGGACTCGTGCTCTTGTTTCACGGCTACGGGAAGCCCTTCACCGGCGGGTTCGTCGGTGTGGACGTCTTTTTCGTCATCTCCGGATTTCTGATCACCGGCCTGCTCCTGCACGAGCAGATCAACGATGGCCGGATTTCCCTGTGGCGCTTCTACGCCAGGCGAGTGCGGCGCATCCTTCCGGCGGCAACCCTCACGGTGCTCGCCACGATCTTCGCGGCCTATCAGCTGCTGGGCTTCATCTCCGGCAACGAAGTCGCCAACGATGCGAAATGGACGGCCGTGTTCGCGGCGAACATCCACTTCGCCGAGCAAGGGACCGACTACCTCGGGTCGCGACTGCCGCCGTCACCTCTTCAGCACATGTGGTCGCTCGGCGTCGAGGAGCAGTTCTACCTAGCCTGGCCGACCCTCTTTCTGTTGGTAGCCATCGTCGTTCGCCTGTCGAAGCGCCGCAACGTGGTCGCCGTGCTCACCACTTCGCTGCTGGTGGTCATCGGCGCTTCGCTTGCGTGGTCGGTTGTTCAGACGTCGTCGAACGCGACTTGGGCATATTTCTCTCCGCTGACCCGCGCCTGGGAACTCGCTCTGGGAGCCTTGATCGCAGTGCTCGGACCCGCGATTTCACGAGCGCCTCAATCGGTGCACCAGGTGAGCGCTCTGTTGGGTTTGGCCGGGATCGCAGCCAGCGCACTGATTCTGACGTCATCGATGCCCTATCCCGGCTGGGCGGTGGCCATCCCCGTGGTCGGGAGCGCGATGCTGATTGCGGCCGGATGCGGCAACCCGCAGACGGTGGTCGGCCGCGTCCTCTCGGTTCGCCCGATGCAGTGGTTAGGTGCGCGGTCCTATTCGCTTTACTTGTGGCACTGGCCGATTCTCGTGATCGCCGCCCGATATGCCGGGCACCAGCTCAGCGCGTGGCAAAACTCCGGTTTGCTATTGGTTGCGGTCGCGGCTTCGACGATCACCTTTCGAGTGATCGAGAATCCCGTGCGCCAGTCCGCCTTCTTGAGGTCCCGGACGCAATTGACTCTCGCGATCGGTGTGGCCCTGACCTTGTTGACGGTCGCGGTCGCACAGCATCAGATCGCTTCGCACGAGCGAACCTGGAACACGCGCAAACCCCAGCCGTCATCCGTGGGGCAGGCGCAGGTGTTCGAAGCCGTCCAGGCCGCCCAGAGCCTCAACGTCCTGCCGAAGTCTGTGGCGGATTCGCTGACCAAACTGGACCTGGCCAAGGCCACGGGACGCTTCGACTGCTACCAGATCGCGCTTCCTCCCGATTTCGTCGACTTCTCCAAGTCGGAGTTGGGGCACGAGTTCGGTCAATGTGCGGCCGGCGCCGAGCACGGCACCAAGCTCATGGTTACCTTCGGAGATTCCCGCGCCTGGATGTGGGGGGCGGCGCTCGAGGGTGTGGCCGCGGCGAACGGCTATAAGTTGCGCACGTTCTACATGAACAGCTGCCCGGCTCTGAACCTCCATTTCATGTCGTATCAGACCCAGGCGCCGAATGACGAGTGCTATCAATTCCATCGGAGTGCGGTAGCCGCGATCCGGAAACTGCATCCGGATCTCGTGATCGCGACAGGTGCCGGCACGCAGCTGCTCGCGGATGGCAGCCAGCCGACCGCCGCGCAGTGGCAGGAGGGCTGGGCCTCGACCTTCCGCGAACTGGCGCAACCTCAAACCCGGTTCGCCATGCTCGGCGCCATCCCGACGTGGGAGAAGGACGACGCGCACTGCCTGGCGGCCCATGCCAGTGCGGTTCAAGAGTGCAGCGTGCCGAGATCGGAGGGCATGCCGTCGGGAAGTCCCGAAGCCGAGCAAGCCGCCGCATCGGCGGCCGGGGCGCTGTACGTCCCGACCGTCCCGTGGGTGTGCGCCAATCGATGCGAACCCGTCATCGCCGACATCCGCGTGTACTACGAGCGGTTCCACTTCAGCAAGTCGTATGCGGCGTATCTGACCGGTGCGGTCGGTGAGGCACTGCGACCGGCGCTTGCCTAGGTCGGCGACAGGAGACATGAGGTGAGGATCTTCGAGGCAACCGATTGCTACCCACCCCCGTTGGTGGGTGGGCGTGATCTCGCGGTCCAACTGCTCTCGCGCGAGCTGGCGCGCCGGGGCCACGAGGTCGAGGTGTTGACTCTGGCCGGGGCGAAGGGACCGCGCACCGAGCACGACGGCGACGTACTCGTACATCGGATGGCCGGCTGGGGGCGCCTTCTCAATTCTCTCTACGTTGACCCCGAAAAGCCCTTCCACCCAACGCTTCCCGACCCGGGCCTGGTCCGCGCGATTCCCCGGCTCATCGAGGAGCGGCAGCCGGACATCGTCCATGTGCACTCGTGGCTGTTGTACTCGCTGCTGCCTCTGCTGCCGTCGGCGAAAACCGGACTGGTGGTGTGGCTGCACGATTATGGCTTCGTCTGCCCCCGGGTCGGCTACGTTCATCGCGGCAGCGTCTGCACGGGCCCCGGGTACACGAAGTGCCTTTCGTGCTCGCGCGAGCAATACGGCGCGGCAAAGGGTTTCGCACTCACCACCGGACTGGCGGTGATGAAGCCGTGGCGCGGGCGTGTCGATCGCTACGTCGCGAACAGCCGATTCGTTGCCGACGCCTCGAGGCCGCTGGTCGCCGGTAGCGGCCAAGGGATAGACGTGATCCCGCCATTCGTCCCGGACGAGGCATTCCAGGCCGCAGGGGCACCGCGTCCGGCCTTCGTGCCCCCCGAAGGCGACTACCTCATGTTCGCCGGCGCGCTCGGACCACACAAGGGCATCGACATCCTGCTGGAGGCCTGGTCGGGCCTGCAAAACAGGCCGCCCTTGGTCCTGGCCGGGATCCGCCGACACGACACCCCAACCTCGTTCCCGCCCGGCGTCATCGTCTCCGACGACGTCCTCCCCCGTGACGAGGTCCTGCGTGGATGGGCCAATTGCCTTGCGGCCGTGGTGCCTTCGGTGTGGCCGGAGCCCTTCGGCCTGGTCGCCGCGGAGGCGATGGCCGCCGGGAAGCCGGTGGTCGCGTCGGCGGTCGGCGGGTTGGCCGATCTGGTGCACGACGGCGTCAACGGGATTAACGTGCCACCGGGTGACGTCCCGGCGTTACGCAATGCGCTCGAGCGCATCGTCGCCGACGCACCCTTGCGCGCCCGATTGGGAGCAGCAGCTCGCGAGAGGGCGATCGCGTACTCCTCGGACGTGGTCGTGGGTGCCTGGGAGCAGGTTTTCCACGACGTGCTCGAAACGCGAACCCCTGGTTCGCCGAATGCCAGCACACGAGCGGAGGCCGCGAGTGTGACCGACAAATGAATACGCTCCGCAGACACGAATGCCTATTTGCAGTTTCCCCCAAGGAAGGAAGTAAACCGTGGACGTCCTCAGCGACAACCTTGCAACCAAACTCACACCGACGGCGTCGATCTACGCGCCACCGCGAACCGTCACGGATCCCGAATCGTGCTTTTTCTACCACACCATCGACATCCCGGGTCACGGCACGTTCGACGGGGAATGGGATTTGAGACGAGGGGTCGACCGCTATCTCGGCGGGGTCGACCTGACGGGCAAGCGAGTGCTCGAGATGGGGACCGCAAACGGGTTCCTCTGCTTCGAGATGGAGCGGCGCGGGGCCGACGTCGTCGGGGTCGACCTGTCCGAGGAGCAGTCCTGGGACATCGTTCCATTCGCCACATCTGATGCGGCAGACGATGACTCGGCCCGCAAAGCGCATATGCGGAAGATCAACAACGCCTGGTGGTTGGCGCACGGAGCATTCAACTCCCGAGCCAAAGTCGTATACACGTCCGCCTATTCGGTTCCCGAGGAGATCGGAGCGGTGGATGTTGCGACCTTCGGCTCGATCCTCCTGCACCTTCGCGACCCGTTCCAAGCGCTCTGGAACGCGTGCCGCCTCACCCGGGAAACGGTCATTGTCACCGATATGCTTTCTCCCAGAGACGTATTCCCGCTCAAGATGCTGGATATGTTCCAGCGCCCGGCCATGCGCTTCAAGCCGAATCCCAAGACGGGAAGCCCCGACGAAACGTGGTGGACGTTGAGCCCCAAGCTGGTCAAGCGGTTCCTCGGCGTGCTGGGGTTCGAATCGTCGACCCTGACCTATCACCGGCAGCTGTCTACCCGGCATCGGGTGACCTTGCCGGTACCGCTCTACACCGTGGTCGCACACCGGACCGCGGGGCGCGCGCTCGGCGAAGGATGATCGACGCGAAGCCCGAGACGACGACGGTTAAGCGCGCGGGTCCGCGCGCTTTCCGTCGAACGAGAAGTTGAGGACCATCACGGATTGGCGACCATCGGTCTCCGAAGGCGGCTGCGGCCTCGCGGTCGTTGTGCGGTTGTTCAACCTCAGCGCGTCACGCTGCCCGGCGGCGACGCGTTCTTCGGCCAGTGAGAGCGCCTTCTTGATCCAGGCGCGGGGCTCCCAGACTATGGCGCCTGCTTTCAAGCGGTACAGCCCGCCAAGGGACAGCACGACCGTGATGCCCCCCAGCAACTGCCCAAATGGCTGCCGCGAGAAGCCCATTGGCATGGCCGCCAGCAGCACCACCGCGCACGTCGCCACGGCGATGCTGATACCCAGGCTGGCAAGCAGCCGCTCGACCCATGACTGCCAGTCGGGCAGCGCGGCGCACACGAAAGACAAACCGGGGACCACGAACACCATCAGCAGCCCCAGCACGAGCTGAATGACTTGCGGGACGCGGATGGGTCCCGCGTAGCCGGTTGCCGCGTTCATGCCGGCACAGCCGGCGGCGAACGACGTGTAAAACCACAGCCGCCGGGCGCGTGCGGTCATGCCGGTCGGGGAGGCTTGGGGCGAGGCGAGGCTCATGAACAGGCACCGCTTTCGATCTGGGAGGCGTCATAGATCTGGATGGGTCCCGCGTCGTAGATCAGCTTGATGCAAGGGTCGGCTGAAAACTTCTCGAGAGCTGCCGGCGGGAACGGGTGGCTTTGGTGGCCGGCCTCCGGCTCCTGGGTGTGGACATAATGATCGGCCAGGTTCGGAATGCTCAGCGTCATGCGCCAATTGACCAGCAGGTATCGCAGCCGCAACTCTTTGATGTTCTGCACGATCGCGCTGTTGATCGATTCGGAAAAGAAGATGGGCCAGAGCAGGCGCGAGTCGGCGAGGTCTTGATCTCCGTAGGTGGCGAGCGCCCACGAGTCCATGTCGTTGGCGCCGAACATGTTGTTCGGCCCCAGGTGCTGCAGCGCCCATATCGAAGCGGCGATGACGTCCGGCTGCAACGACCTCTCATAGCCGTGCGGGTTCGACCCCTCCGGGAGCCGTTCGAAGAACCGGGTGCCCACGGTCACGTTGCCGACGAACACTACGGTCACGAGGGCGGCGGCGATAGCGGTCGGGACCAGCGAGTCACGCCAGGCATTTCCAATTGCATTGGCCAGGCGGCCCGTTCGGATCTTGCTGCCGCGCCCGCCGCGCTCGGACAACCGCCACTCGTACCATCTCGTTGCCGCCGCGGCGAACAGCAGGCCGAAAACACAGCCCAGGCCCGTGTAAACGTACTCCGAGGACCGACCCGATACCGCGACACCGTTCGGGGCGAAACGCGGCACCAGGCTGAGCGGGAAGGCTATCGCCAGCATGGTGGCAACGGCCACGGGGGCCCGGCGGCAAGACCATCGCGCGCGCAGGAGGGCGACGGGCAGGACCCCCAACAGCACCAGAACGGCCGCATACCCCGCGAGGGGCTCCCACGCCGGTGGGGCCATGGCGATGATGTGGTACAGCTTGCGCGGAGCGGTGGTCCCGCGGATGACGTTGACCGTACTCTGCAGGGCCGGAAGGAGATTGCCCGTGATCAGGTACGCCGCGGCCGGACGCGCCACGACGAAGAACCACGTGAACGTCACGCCGCAGGCCACCATCGCCAGGATTCCGACCTGGCGTCGCGCCGCTTTCGTCGCGTGGCAGCCGACACGCTCGGCGAGCCACCAGGCCACGAGCAGCCCCGCCAGGACGAACCCGACGACGTGGTGGGTGACGGTCACCGCGATGATGCCCACCACCGCGATGACCATGGGCGCGAAGCCACCACGGTTGCGTGTGCGGCCGACCCACCAGACCACGAACGCCGCGAGGGGAACCGCAAGGTTCCCGTAGGTGAACGTCGAGCACCAGAACAAGAACATGGGGTTGGCCATGTAGACCAGGCTGGCGAGCGCCGCGCCGCAACCCGAACGCGTGACGTTCTCGAAGATGAGGTAGAAGAATGCGCACACCAGGACACGGGCAATGCCCATGATCAGCAGGCCCGCGGCGAACATGCTCAGCCCGGTGAGTTCCACCACTCCGGCGGTGAGCGCGGCCAGTCCCGGGTAGTAAGCGGCCGTGTCCAGGAGCGGGTTCCACGTGAACAGGTGACCCTTGCTGATGATCGCGTGGGTATTGCGCACATGGACGTACTCGTCGACGAAGGTGAAGTCGTAGGGCGAGCCCAACACCTTCACGAAATACAGAGCAAGTCCGAGGAAGACGATAAGGGTCAGCCGCTCCAGCGGATTGACGTCGCGCGCCAGGGCCCGCATTGCGACGGGAACGAAGATCAACAGCACGCCGAGCCAGAACATCACATACGTTGGGAGGGAAGTGTTTTCGTTTCGATTGGCTTGGTCGGCCACCCAGAGGACGCCGAGCCCGGTCGCGCTGCAGAGAACGATCAGCGCTACCCACCCATAGGAAAATCGAGCGGACCGCGGCTCCTCCGGGGTGAACCGGATCGGAAGTGGTTCCGCTGCACCAGATGTCGCCGCCCGGCCGTCGCCGATTGATTTGACGTCGGCCGCGTCGCCAGAACGGATCAGTCTGAGGCCGTACCGACGGGGGACGGCAGCGACGCCACTGAGCGTCGTCAGGAAGCCCTGGGCCTGGCGCCATGTCGCGGCTCCGACCAACGTCCTCTCGTCCACGTCGTCGCCGTCGGTGGCCGAAACGAATTCGAGCCGGGGCCTCACCGGATCTCCTGGCCGCTGTGCACCCGGGCGCGCGAACTCTGTCTGCGCCAATCCAGCACGACGTATGCGCATCCGCACAGCTGCATCGCCAGGAATGCCCACCCCACCGCGCTGATGCCGATCGACGGCAGCAGAAACCACGAAATCACCACGGTGCCAATCCCGATGCCGACCAACAGCACGGCCGCGGCGACGAGTCGCGCCTCGGCGCGCAGAACACCGACGTAGACATGCACCACCGCGTCCGGGATCGAGGCCAGCACAACCAGCCTCAACAGCCCCACCGAGTGGCCGGTATAGGAATGACCGAAGGCGGACAACAACGTCCCACCCAAAACGAGGATGGCCACCAAGCCGGGCACCATGATGGCGCCCAAGGTCTTGAATGCCGAGCGAGCCAGCGCCCCGATCTCCTCGGGCCTGTGCATTCCCTCGGCGAACAGGTTATTGGAGAACGCGGGTGCGATGACGAGGAAGAGCGCCGCCAACATCCATGTCGTGTAGAAGTAGGCGTTGTCGCGCGCGGAGAGTCGCACCGTCACGATCACCGGAAGCAGATACGTCAACAGCCCCGCGCCGAGCCCGATCAGTTGGTGAAGCGTGACGCGCGAGCGAAACCCCCGAGCGGTCCGCAGCAGGACCGAAAGTTCCGGCGGTCGCGCAACGCCGATACGACGGGCGAGCAGCGCCGCACCGAAACCGAGGCCCACGACGGCTCCGGCTCCCCAGGCCCCGAGCAGGCGCACCGCGTCCGGCGCGAAAACGAGTGCCACGAGCCCGAGCATCAGCACCTTGACGGCGCCGACGGCGAAGTTGCGCCGGAACGCATAGGTGGCTTTGCGTTCGGCGAGAAAGACGCAGTCGAGCGTGACGCCCACCGTGAGGGCGACGGTGCCGACGGTGAACACGGCCGCGAAACCCACGCCGCGCAGCGCCGCCAGTTCGGGGGAGATCAGCGGGAGCACCGCGACGCTGCCCGCACACAGGGCCACGGCGAACAGCGTCACCGTCGCCACCCCCGCCCAGAACGTGGCCGACCACTCGGTTTCCTTCGGCTGCCGAGGAAGCGACTGGATGAGCATCCCGCCGACCCCGAGGCAGGACAACATGAGCACGATGCTGGTGGCCGATGTGGCCGCGGCCGTCAGTCCAACGGTCGAGGGGCTGTACAGGTGCGCCGCCAAGAGCCAGAAGGCGTAGCCGAACGCGGAGTTCACCACCTGAGTCGCGGTGCTGAAGACGCCGTTTCTGATCAGTGAGTCGCTGCGGGCCCGATCGATGTAGCCGCGCGCCCAATCAATGCGGGCCCTCAAGTCCGGACGCCGGCTCAACTCGGACGCCCGCGACGGCAGGGCATGTCGGAGATCGGGGGCGGGCAAGTCATGCGCCGGGTCAGATGACTCACGAGCCAGACTCATGAACCCTCAACCCCAACCCCGGTTGCCTTATCCCCGGTCACTACGTCGACGCCTGGCTGCCAGGTACGCGTTATACCAACGATGCACCAGAAGCCATAGCTTACATACTATTGGACGAGAATAGTACCAATTAGTCGACTTATAGTTTAGGCGACGGCCGATGCGGCCGCCTGCCCGGACGTCGGCGCCGCGCCGGCCAGGCCCACCCCGATTCCAGACCGGACGACAGTTTTTCTGGCTAAAATACAAACCTACAGTATAATTTCGCCATGCCGGGTTCGACCGCCCACGAAACGCTAGCAACCGCTTCCGACGACGTCCGCGCAACCACCAACCCGGCGTCCAGGCGGCGCGACACGCCGTCGGCGACCGAAGTCCCGACCTTCTTCGGACCAGCTGATTCGCCACTGTTCGGCGTGCTCCATCTGCCGGCCGACAACCAGATCAGCGGCGGTGTAGTGATCTGTGGCTCGCTGGGCAAGGACGGGATGGACAGCGTCCGCCTGCACCGGATCCTCGGCGACGGCTTGGCGCACCGCGGCGTCGCTGTGCTGCACTTCGACTACCTGGGCTCGGGAAATTCGTCCTACGCGCAGGCCCGTGACGACGCGGTGGCCAACTGGGTGGCCAGCGTGGGCCACGCGCTCGACTACCTCGCGCTGATCGGCGCCGAATCGACGACGGCTGTCGGCATCCGTGCCGGGTGCCTGCTCCTCGACGAATACCTTGCCGGCCAATCGCACCCGCCCAACCGCGTGGTCTACCTCGATCCCGCCGGAACGGGCAGGCGCTACCTCCGGGAACACGCGACGCTGTTCCGGCTGTCGGTCGGCGAGGACGCTGCCACGCCCGGTGAAGTGTCGATCGTCGGAGGGCGGTTGAGCGACCGCGCCGCCGCGGAATTCGCCGCGTTGCAGATCCGTGCCGATCCGGTCGGTGCCCTGGGCGTCGACCGCATGCTTCTGGTGGGGCGACCGGACGAGACCGACCGGCGCATCACGGCCCTCGCGTCGGCGCCGGGAGTCGATTCGGTCATCACCGTCGGCCTGCGCGAATCCGCCGGGCCGAGCCCGCGGGATTACATGTTGCCGATCCCCTTCACCGCGGTCGATGCGATCACGGAGTGGATCGACACGAACAGTCCCACCCGCACCCGTCGCGCCGCACCCCGATACCGGACAACGGCGACGGTGCCGGCTGATGGGCCCGATGGGGTAGACGTTGTCGAGCGCATCGAACGAATCGAGCCGAACGGGCTATTCGCCATCCGCACGCTGCCCCGGCACCCCGATCCGTCGCCGACAGGCACCGTGTTGTTCTTCGTGACCGGCCACGACTTGCACGTGGGACCCGCCCGGGAGTGGGTCGAACTGTCCCGTCGCATCGCGGCGACCGGGGCGCAGGCGGTGCGCTGGGACCCCGCGGGACAGGGCTTGTCGGGCGACATCACCCGGGGCCCTTGGCGCGACATCTACTCCAAGGCCGACATCGCCGATTCGATAGCGGTGGCCAGGCATGCGCGCCAAGGCGCCGGCGAACTCAAGCTGGTCGGGATCTGCTCCGGCTCGTGGTACGCCGCCCATGCCGCCCGCAGCATCGGTGCGCAGTCGGCGATCCTGGTCAACCTAGTGATGTGGAACTGGCGCGTCACCCCCGCCTTGTTCATGCAGTGGATCGGCCGCGAGAAAGCGCGCCGCGCCAACGCGGCCGTTGACACGGCCACCGGCCCGTCCGAAGCCAAGACAAAGCGCCTCAGAGGGCTGCTCAACCCGGCCCGGGAACCGGCGAAACGCCTTATGCACCAATACCTCCCGCGACACGTCTTGCGGTTTTTGAGCTGGATTGGACTGGTGTGGCTGCCGGAGCCGGTGCTGACGACGCTCGCCCGCCGCGGAACCGACGTGACGCTGATCGCCTCGCCCGAGGACGCGGAGGCGTTCGCCGCCAAAGGCGGTCGGGCAGCCCTCGAGCGGCTACACCGGACGTCGCGACCGACCCGCCTGATCGCCGCACCCACCGGCGATCATGTCGCCCATCACCCGGCGATCTTGACCGCGATCCGCGGCGCGGTGTTGCCGGTAGAGGCCGCTTGCCCGACTCGCTGATCGATCAACTCGAATGGGAGAACGAAACCATGGCCACCGCACCGGTTCTCGCCGCAGCCGCCGTGTTCGCCGGCATTGCTCTGGGACCCGCTCCTCCCGCGTCGGCCACTCCGGTGATGAACGGGCACTACGTCGTGACCGTCTCCAACACCATCACCGGCCAAACCACCACCGACGATTGGTACTTCACTCCATGCGGTGACGGCTGCGCTTCGGTTCAACCGTGGGGGCGGGCCCAGTTGGCCAACGGACAATGGACGCTGGACACCACGAATAATGCGTTGTGTCGCAACGACATTACGGTTTACCGGGCCGAAGACGCCCACTACGTGTGGGATCCGAGCACCCTAGCGGGCACGGTGCAACTTACCGGCAAAAGCACGGCGTGCGGCCGCCCGCTGGGGTACAGGTTGACCAGCAGCGTCAAATTCACGCAGGTCCCGTAACGCATTGCCCCCCAAGGGGGCCGCGCATGCCCGAAGTTCCTAGCCGGCCTCGGCCGCCCTGCAGACCACGACAACGACGGCCATCGCGTGGCAATCGGCGTGCGAAAGGGACAAAGACGAGCTGAGCCAGCCCTGCCGTTGCGCCCGCACGGCGAGCGTTCCGCTCAGGCGCAGTAGCGGCAGGGGACCGTCATGCGTCACCTCGATCTCGCGCAGCGGAAAGGGCATGTCGGGTTCCCCGAACGCCTTGATCACCGCTTCCTTGGCCGCGAACCGGGCCGCCAGACCGGGCACCCGTTCGCGGCCTTGGCAGTCGTCGATCTCGCTCGCCGTAAAAACCTTGTGCAGGTACCGATCCCCGAACGCCGCCAGCGAGTCCCGGACATCCGCAATGGCCACGACGTCGCATCCGGTGCGCACGCGGCGCCCGTCAAGCTCGCCCGGCACGTTGATCATGCACTCAGCACGTCACGAAGACGAGTTGACCAGGCCGTCGACGACCCGCTCGATGCTGCTTATGGAGGCGAAGGTGGACTTCTTGAGCACTTCGTCGGGGAACTCGACGCCGAACGCGTCCTCGAGCGCGAGCATGACATTGACCGACGCGTGCGACGTCAGGCCCAGCTCGTACAGGTCGGCCTGCTCGTCCACCTCACGCGGATCGACCGCCATCCGACCATGAGCAGCTAAGACGTCACGGATTCGGTCCTGCATCGCGCTGGCCCTCCCAATTTCTGCCGTAATGCAACCTGTTAGCCAGTGTCGTACTGTACCGCCGCAAACGTGACCGCGTTATCCGGAAAGTTCCGCATCCGCATCAGAAATCCAGTCGGCCGCAAAAAAACTGAATGTGAATGCGTCAGTCGCCTCGCTGCGGTATTTTGCCCCGCGCAGCGGCGGTAGTGGCCATCAAGCGCGGCCGACATACTTGACGACATGTACATCCCGGCCCATTTCGCCGCCGACGAGCAGGCCGTCGACGACCTGCTCACGCACCACGGAGCAGCGGACCTGATCACCGCAACACCGGAGGGTGTCGTCGCCACCATGCTGCCGTTCGTGTATGACCGGGGCGCTGGGGCGCTTCGGGGGCATCTCGCGCGCAACAACGACCAGTGGCGGCGCCCGGTGGTCGGCGAGGCCCTGGTCATCGTGCGGGGACCCGATGCGTACATCTCCCCGGCCTGGTACGCGAGCAAGGCGGAGCACGGGCGTGTGGTGCCCACGTGGAACTACGTCACCGCGCACGTCTACGGGCGACTCAGCGTCCACGACGACCCCGCCTGGGTCGAACAAAATGTGCGTGATCTGACCGGTCGCCACGAGGCCGGGCGACCGCAATCATGGTCCGTCGACGACGCGCCGCGAGAGTTCATCGAGGCTCAATTGCGCGCCATCGTGGGGGTGGAATTGTCGATCACCCGGATCGAGGCCAAATTCAAGCTCAGCCAAAATCGATCGGCCGCCGACATCGACGGCGTGGTCTCGGGTCTAATCACGAACGGGCGCGAAGACGTTGCTCTGGCCGTACAGCGAGCGCGGACGACGAGCAATTAATGGCGTGTCCCGTTAGCATCGACGGCCATGGCGCGGACTGCGATGGAATTGAGGCGGCACCTCGGCGCCGCCGCCCGCCTGTGGTCCGCGCCGGCCCATCACACCGTGGAACCAGAATGGTGGACGGCCTTCAGCGGCGAGATCAGCGTTGACTACAACGTGGCCTGTTGCCAGTCGTCCGACAACGACGTGCTGGTCGAGCACTGCCTCCAGCCGCTGCTCGACCTCAAGAAGCCCGGCATCGTCATGCTGGCCGGACCCGGCCTGGCCACCGCCCAGAAGCTGATCGACGCCGGCTGGGCGGTGGTGGAGGCCCTTCCCCTGATGCTGCTCGAGGGTTCCGACCCGCCAGACGTCGACGGGGCCGGTGTGCGTGCCCTGACCGAGGAGGAGCTCCCCGAGGCCCGCGCCTTGCTGGCCGATACCTACAGCATGTCCGACGCAGCAACCGCGGTGGCCATCCCCGTCCAAGCCGCGCAAGACCCGGACCTCGGGGCGTGGGGCATTTTTGAGGGTGACCGCATGGTGTCCATGTTCACCGGGGCCACCGAGGACGGGCTGCTGGTGGTTTGGTCGATGGCCACCCGGCCACGCGACCAGGGGAAGGGCTATGGACGGCGGCTGCTGGCCGCCGTGCTGCGGTCCCAGTTCGACGCGGGGATCCGGGGTTCGCTGCTGCAGTCTTCACCGCCCGGCGAGCGCCTGTACCGGGGGCTTGGCTACCAGGTCGTCGAGTACTGGCAGCTGTGGTCCCGGCCCCGCTGGATGATGGGCCGCGCCTGAAGGCCCGCCGGTCGGCTAGATCCGCCCCGCGACAAAGTTCGCCGCCTGATTGACCATCCCGGACTGCACATAGCCGACGTGCGCCGACGAATCCGTGCCGTCGGAGCAGATCGGATCTCCGGGGTTGCACAGGTCGATGGTCTTCGCCCCATACAGCGGGCTGATCGCGGTCAGCGGTGCTCGCAGCGATTTGTCCCACGGATTTCCGAAGACGGCGACCGCGGCCACGTGGCGGGCCACGTCCGGCGGCATCGGCGCGGGAACGTAGCCCGCGGGTGGCGCACCCGCCGCGGTGATGAGGTCTATCACGGCCGCGCCCAGGGAGTATCCACCGAGCACCATCCTGGTGTCCGAACAGTTCGCCGCCGTGGACTGGACGTAGGCGCTCGCATCTTTGGCGCCCGCGGACGCGGAGCTGGCCAATTCGCTGCTCTTGCTGGTCGCAGGGTAGTCGACCGCGTACACGGCGACGGATTTCCCCACCAGCTGCGGACGCAGCGTATCGACGAACGTCTGCCCGATCACGCCGAGCCCTGGTGGGTCATCGCTGCCGCGAGCAAACACCACCTCGATGTCGGGGCATGGCGCCGCGGCGGCGGTCGAAGGCATGCCGATCACGGCGTTTTGCACCGCGCCGGTGGTCAGAAGCGCGGCGGCGAGGAAACGAGCGATCGTGCGGACGCTCACGTCGTTCATATTGACATACTGCGGCAATCCGCGGCCGCGGAAGCCGAGCGCGGCTGGACGACAGGAGTTTTCGCGTCATGCTTCGTGACCTGCGCGGGTGAGCGAGAATAGCGAGCGTGCAGCAGCCGCGAGAAGGCGTGACAGGACGCGACGTGCTCGGTGCGGTGCTGGACCACGCCGAACGGGCCCCGGATGTGCCCGCCGTCAAGGACTTGGATCGCGCGTTGACCCGGGGCGAATTGAGCGCCGCGGCCGGGGCGGTCGCCGCCGGCTTGCTTCGGAAAGGCGTCGAGCCGGGGGATCGGGCCGCACTGTTGATCGGTAACTCGGTGGACTTCGTGGTGGCGGCGCTGGGCTGCCTGTGGGCCGGGGTCACGTTTGTGCCGCTGGCCGTCACCGACCCGGACATCCGCCGCGAGCAGATCGTCAGCGACTGCCGGCCCGCGCAGGTGATCACCGTCGGCCCTGACGAAACGGCGCCCCCGGGGGGACTTCCGGCCGGCACGCCGTGGACCTCCCTTTCGGAGTTGAGCGCCGCGGACGGGCCCGCGCCAGAACCGGTGATCGGCCCCGTTTCCTACATCATCTATACGTCGGGGACGACCGGCACTCCCAAGGGAGTCCAGATCCCCCCGGGGGCCTTCTACACCGCGGTCCAGGCGTGCGCCGACGCCGTGGGACTCAGCGCGGACGACCGGTGCCTGTGCGTTTCGCCCGTGCACTTCGACGGGTCGTTCTCCGCCATGTTTCCCCCGCTCGTGCGGGGCGTCCCGCTCGTCATTCCCGACCGCGAGGCCCTGCTGTTCCCCCGCAGGTTCTTTTCGATCGTCGCCGACGAGGGGATCACGGCGACCAGCTTCTCCCCCAGCTACCTCCGCTTGCTCCGGGCCAGCGGCCGGCTGGACCGGTTGGCCGACACCGGGCTCAGGGTGATCGCCTTGGGCGGCGAGGCGCCGTCCAGCGCCGACATCAGGGCGGTATGGGCCGCCAGCCCGGGGCTGCGGGTGGTGAACCGGTACGGCCCGACCGAGACGACGATCGCCGTCGCGCATCTGGAACTGACGCCCGAGTTGCTCGACGCGGGACCGGTACCGATCGGTCATCCGCACGTCGGGAGCTCGTTTCACCTTGTTGACGAGCGCGGCGGCCTGATCGATCGCACCGGAGCGGTCGGCGAGCTGTACATCGGCGGGCTGCAGCTGATGGCCGGGTATCTGAACGACCCGCTGCTGAGCGCGGCGGCGCTGCGGACGGACGTCGTCGAGGGAGCCACCGTCTACCGCACCGGTGACCTCGCCTTCCGCGACGACCGGGGCAACTACATATATATGGGGCGTTCCGACCGCGTCATCAAGCGACACGGCGTGCGGTTGTCCCTGGTCGAGGTGACCGAGGCGCTCGGTGGTCTGAACGGGGTGGCATCGGCGGCGTGCACGACCTTCGACCTGCAGGGGGACCTGGGAGTCGTCGCGTTCGTGGTGCCGGACGGCGAACTCACCCCTGTCGCCGTCCGCTCGGCCGCCAGCGAACGGCTCCCGGAAACGATGCTGCCCGACCAATTCGTCTTGGTGGCCGACCTGCCCCTGACGTCGTCCAGCAAGGTGGACGAGCGACGGCTGCTGAAGGAGGCCGGCCTGTCTCCGCCGAACACCGGGGGCTGAGCCGTCCTAGCAACTCGTTTATATGGAAATGGGCTGACTACGGCATTAAGACCCGCTGCCTGGGCTACGATCGCCGCGTGGAGGCGAGGGCAACTGGCACGGCCTCGGGGGAAACGTACGAACAGCTGGTCCGCCGCCAGCGTGCCCAATTGCAAGATACGTACCTGCAGGGCGTCCGCCGGCTGCGCTGGGACGCCGGGCGGCTCGCCGCAGAGCGCGAACGGCGGCTTCGTGAGCTACTCGTGCACGCCGCCGAACATTCGCCGTTCTGGCGGGAACGACTGGCGGGGCACGATCTGGCGAATTTCACCGAGGCCGACCTCCCCTCCCTGCCGATCCTGACCAAGGCCGAAATGATGGAGGAGTTCGACCGGCTGGTCACCGTCCCCGGATTGACGCGTGCCCGGGTCCAACAGCACCTCGACGAGTTGAGCGGGGACGGCTACCTCGACGGCCAGTACCGGGCGATCATCACCTCGGGGTATGTCCAAGCCCCGTCACTCCACGTCTACGGCTGGGACGCGTTCGTCACCTTCGTAATGCAAGGCTCGCGCTGGACCGGGCGACGCGGCGAGGACCCGGACGCGGTGCTGGCGCAGTGCTTCAGTTGCAGCCCCAAGCACGAATCCGGGATCTTCTACGCCTTCAGCACCTTTGAGAGCGGCGGACCCACCTCGCACTGCTGCGATGCCACGCTCCCCCTGGACAAGATCGTCGACCGCCTCAACAACGCCCGTCCCGCGGTGCAGGCGCTGCAAGGGTGGCCGAGCCTCATCCGCGAGCTGGCCCTGGAGGCGATGAAAGGGCGGCTCACCATCGAACCGACCTGGGTGAGCGTCGCCGGGGAGCTCTGCACCCCGCCGGTGCGAGAGGCGGTTCGCGCCGCGTGGGGGATCGAGGCCTCGGAGTTCTGGGGCTGCTCGGAGGGGACCTACGCCTTTCCATGCGGCGTCGGAGAGGGCATGCACGTCGCGGACGATTTGGTCATTCTCGAACCGGCGGATGCCGACGGCAACGTCGTGCCATTCGGGCAACCCGCGGATCGGATGCTGCTGACCAACCTGTTCAACCTGGACCAACCGCTGATCCGCTACGACATGGTCGACGCCGTGACGATGTCCGACGAACCCTGTCCGTGCGGTTGCGCCCATCGCCGCATCCTCTCGGTCAACGGCCGGATCAACGGAGCCTTCGAATACGAGGGCGGTGCTCGGGTGCCGCGCGCCGCCGTCGAGCAAGCCGTCGTGGCCACCCCCGGTGTCGCCAACTTCTCAATCGGCAAGGCGCAGCACGGTCTCGACGTGTCGGTGGTGACGGACGGTTCCTCCGACCTGCAGCGCCTGCAGACCGACCTGGTCGACGTGCTCCGCCAGCACGGCGGGCCGACCTCGGATGTCCGGGTGCGCGAGGTGGAATTCATCGAGCGGCTGTCGAGGGGAAAGTGCCGGCAGTTCGACCCCAGCTGATCAGCCGGCCATCGCCTTGTCCAGCGCCTGATCGATGTCGGCGATGATGTCGTCGATGTGCTCGATCCCGATCGACAGGCGGATCGTCTCCGGCCGGATGCCGGCCTTCACCAGTTCCGCCTCGGACAGCTGGCGGTGGGTGGTCGAGGCCGGATGGATGGCCAGGGTCTTGGCGTCGCCCAGATTGAGCAGCCGCTTGACGAGCTGGAGGGCATCGAAGAAGGCCAGTCCCGCCTCGTAGCCGCCCTCGGCCCCGAAGGTGACGATGGACGGCACGCGCCCGTGCAGGTAGCGCCCGACGAGATTGTGGTAGGGGTGGTCGGGAAAGCCGGCGAAGCTCACCCAGGCCACGCGGTCGTCGGCGGCCAGGTAGTCGGCCACCGCCCGCGCGTTGGCTTCGTGGCGCTCGAGCCGCACGGCCATCGTCTCGAGGCCCTGCAGCAGCATGAACGCGTTGAAGGGCGACAGGGTGGCGCCGCTGTTGCGCAGCTGGATGGAGCGGGCCCGCACGGCGAACGGCCGGTCGGGGAAGTCGCGGGCGAAGACGACGCCGTGAAAGGCGGGCTCGGGCCGGTTGAACAGGGGGAAGCGGTGGGGATGGTCGGCCCACGGGAACCGGCCGCCGTCCACGATGGCCCCGCCGAGGGTGGTGCCGTGGCCGCCCACAAACTTGGTCAGCGAGTGGACGACCACATCGGCCCCGTGCTCGATGGGCTTGAGCACCAGCGGCGTGGCCACCGTGTTGTCCACAATGAACGGCACGCCCGCCGCGTGCGCCACCGCGGCGACGGCCTCGAGGTCGACGATGTTGCCCGCCGGGTTGCCGATGGTCTCGCAGAAGACGGCTCGGGTGTCGTCGTCGATGAGGCGGGCGATCGACTCTGCCCGGTCGTCGGCGGCGAAGCGGGCCTTGATCCCCAGGGTGGGCAGCACGTGGGCGAAGTAGGTGAAGGTGGCCCCGTAGAGCTGGGGGGCGACGACGATGTTCGAGCCGGCAGTGGCCACCGTCAGGATGGCGTAACTGACGGCGGCCATGCCCGACGCCACCACCAGGGCCGCCGTCCCCCCTTCCAGGGCGCAGATGCGCTGCTCGAGGACGTCGAGTGTCGGGTTGTTGAGCCGGTTGTAGTGGAAGCCCGGCGTCTCTAGGTCGAGCACGGCACCCGCGTGCTCGGCGCTGATGAAGTCGTGGGCCACCGTCTGGTAGATGGGGACGGCTACGGCCCGCGTCCCGTCGGGGGTATAGCCGCCGTGGATTGCGATGGTTTCGTCGTGCATCCTCTCCGCGCTCCTCTTCTCAGATCGTCGCCAACAGGTTGGCGTACATACACAGGGCCGCACCCCGCCACCGCCATGGGGCGCGGGCGCCGATCTCGTCGAAGGGGAAAGCAGCCACCAGGGCCGGGTCTCGTTCGCCACCTATCACCCGCTCGTGCAGCCGGCGAAGACCATCCCAGTCCGGGCCGGTTACGCAATCCCTTGGGAGGCAGGGCAATTCGTCGTGCTCGCGGGCGGCGTAGCGCCGCACGTCCCGACCGTACTCGCGCACCAGGCTCGACGGGTCGTACTCGGGATGCGCCTGAAACAGCACCACCTGGGAAATCCCCACCGTCTTGGTGACCACGCTCCACCCCACCTCGGCCGACTGCAATGCCACCGCGTAGCCGGCGGCCGCCACCGTCTCGGCGGGCACGGCGTTGAGCCGCGAATGGGGCAGGACTAGGGGACCGTCCAAGCCGGCTGCCAGGGGGTGGGACCGGTCGGCCTCCTGGGCGAAGACGCCCGTGCACTTGACCGGCAGGGTGGTCCGTTCGATGCCGTCGAAGACCGCCAGGGCGGCATGGGCCGACAGGCAGGACAGCACCATGGCGGGCACATTCTCGCTCCCCCACTTCAGCAGGCCGTGCAGATCGGACCAGTAGGGCTCGTCCTCGATGCGGGACTCGATCGGGTTGGAGCCGGTCACGATCAGCAGGTCGGGGGGGTTCGAAATGATGTCCTCGAGGGGTCGGTAATCGGCGGCGATGCGGGCGCGGATCCGCTCCCCCCGCGGCACCCCGACCATGGTGTGACGGGTGACGGCGACCGTGTCAGACCCGGACCCGGCGCCCAGAAGCCCCACGAATTGTCGCTCGGTAGCGCCGAAGGCGGCATCCGGCATGTTGTTGACCAGGGCGCACGTCCACCGCGCCGGTCCCTCGATCCCGTCGGTCGGATCGAGGTCCCCTGCCAGTTGAACGCCCATCGCCGTCAATGCCTGACATCGGTGTAGGTGACGGTGACCTCCTGGTGGAGGAGCCGGTAGGCCGCCTGCAACTGCTCTTCGTCGTCGGCCGAGCCGACCACCGCGACGATGTGGTTGCCGGAGCCGTCCCGCCAGTCGAGGGAGGCACCCGGGCGCTGGTGGACGCTCACCGTGTCCACGCCGGCTTGGTCGCTGAAGTCGTTGATGCCCTCGATGGACGTCACGGTGGCCGAGACGGTCGGCGGCTGGAGGAAGAAGCGGTAGCCGATGCGGTCGGTGGCCACGGGGCCCTCGATCCAGACCGGCTCGCCCAGGGCCACCCGCAGGGTGAGGTCGAGCAGGCTGATGCCGGCGGCGCGCTTCAGCATCTCGGGCACACCGCCGCCCAGCCGCCCGTTGACCTCGATGATGCGGGGGCCGTCGGGGGTGAACTTGACCTCGGTGTGCAGGCACCCGGTGCGTACCCCGAGGGCGTCGATGGCGCGGGTGGCGAGGTCCAGGACGGCCGAACGACTCCCCGCGTCGAGCGCGGCGGGGATGAAGAACCCCGTCTCGCGGAAGTTCTCGGCCGGCGGGAAGCGGCCGGTCAGGGCAAGGTGGCTGACGACGCCGTCGGCCACCACGCTCTCGACCGAGACGTAGCCGGCGTAGGGGCCGCCGGCCCGGGCCGGATCGTCGGCCAGATAGCCCTCCAGCACCATGTCGCGCCGGCCCGGGCCGAGCGCATTCAGCAGCTTCTCGAGTTCGGCGCCGTCGCGGGCCAGGAAGGTACAGCGGCTGCCCTGAGCCGAGCGGGGTTTGAGGACGGCGGGCCACCCCACCTGGGCCTCGACGGCCCGCAGCTCGCGCTCGGACTGGTCGGGGCGGATGAGGTGGCACGGGGGGATCTCGACGCCGGCGTCGGCCAGAGCCCGGCGCTGGCGGGCCTTGTCGGTGAGGGCGGCGGCGGTGGCCGGGCTGTGGAAGGGGAGGCCGAGCCCCTCGGCCACATGGGCCAGTTCGACCATGCCGGCGTCGAGGTAGGTGGTCATGCCGTCGGGCTCCCAGTCGCCCAGAATCTTGACCGCCTGCTCCGCGCTCATGCCCTCCAGGTCGACGACGGGGCCGAATCGGTTGAGGAGATCGACCATCTCGCCCATCCCCGGCACTGCCGTGTCGATCAGCCACAGCAGGTCGCACAGGCCGGCGGCCGCTTCGGCCAGTTGCATCACGGGGACGCAGCGCGGCCCGTAGCCGACCGCCACCAGCGGCCGCGGTCGTCCGGTCGGGGAGTCCGTCATGTGCTCAGCCGATCACGGCCTCGACGCAGTCCTGCGCGTCGTACACGGCCCGCAGGCGGCTGCGGGGTGAGGGCAGGTAGTGGGTGAAGTAGCGCACCCCCTCGGTGAGCACGCCCAGCAAGGAGAGGTTGGGCTGGAGCCGGCCCTCCGTGTCGTAGGGGTGGAAGTCCTCGTTGATCGCCACGCTGCCGACCGGCGTATCGCCGTAGGTGAGCTGGGTCAGCCTGCCCTTGGCGTAGAGACGGTTCAGCAGGGGCGAGCCCGACCGGGCCAGCGAGGGCATGTCGAGGTAGCCGCGCACCACCCCATCGGCCGTCACCGTCGTCGGCTCGTCGAGGGCCGTGGAGCTCAGGCGGACGCCGTCGCCGCACGCGGCCAGCTCCGGGCTGGGCCCGAGCGGGATCCGCACCACTCCGGCGTCGAGCAGCGCCAGCAACTGCTGGGACCGCATGGGTGGCACGCCCGCCTCCAGCCTGTTGATGCGGCCCCGGACGTTGGACTGAAATTCGACGTAGGAGTCGAGCGAGAGGCCGCCGAACTCGATGACCGAGCGCAGCTTGTCGCGGAGGATGCGCAGCACCTCCTGGGCCGCCTTGACGGGGCTCCCCCCGGGCAGCAGGGCCTCGGTGAGGTCGTCCTCGATCATGTCGTAGACCTGGCTCTGGTAGTCGCCGGCCGAGGTGTAGCGGCGGTCCGACCCGGCGAAGAGGTGAGTGGCCGGATCGAAGCGGCCGTAGCGCGGCTCGAGACCGTCGACGACCTTTTCGTAGTGCCCGTCGAGCCAGCCTTGCCGAAGGACGGAGCGGACCTCGGTGGACTCGACGTCGCCCCCGGCCCGCGAGGCGGCCTGGATGTAGTAGCGCGCCTGCATCTCGGCGAAGATCAGCGGGAGGAGCTCGGCCCGGAAGTCCACGTGGCGCCGCATCGGCGATCCGCCCGGATTGGTCAGCGCCGTGAACTCCTCGGTGGTGCACACCACCGGCTGGTACTGGCCGTAGGGGTCGACGCCCGTGGCCGACTTGGCGCAGTACGGCGCACCCGAGCGCGAGTAGAGCGTGATGGTCGGCTCGCTGCCCGAAGGCACGTACCGCATGCGGTCACCCCGGTCGCACCGGTCCACGAAGGTCCCGCCTCGCCCGACCGTGAGGGCGGTCAGGACATCGAAGCAGACCAGGCCCATGCCCGCCACGGCCACCGAGGATCCCGCCGGAGCGCTGCGATCGAGGCACTCGATCGGGTAGGGCTGCAGGTAGCGGACGCCCCCGTCGGCGCCGCGCTCGTGGTTCCAGGTGTGCCCCGACGTCAGCACCACGTGGTCGACGGTGAGGGTGGTGCCGTTGTCGAGCAGCACCTCCTCGCGCCCGTGGAGGGCCGGCGAGATGTCGACGGCCGCCGCGTAGTGCCGGACGATCTCGAGGTTGGGCGGGGCGTAGGACACCAGCGTGTCGTAGAACCAGACCAGGTACTCGCCCATCAACCGCCGGGGCAGATAGTCGGTGGGCAGGATGGGCTCACCCCCGGCGCCGATGCGGCATTCGTAGCCCATCCAGCGGTAGCCGCGGACCACGGCCCACGGATGCAGTCCCACGGCGTAGGGGGGCAGCGGGTCCCCGTCGGGGGCGACGTAGAGGGAGAGCTGGCCGCAGGCGTTGTTGAGCACCAGGAAGTCGGGCTGCTCGGCGGAGTAGACGCCGCCTCCGAGTTGAGCGGGCTCAATCACGTGCACCCGCACCGGCGTGTTTACCCGCCGGGCCCGGCTCACCGTGCGCTCGAGGACGCAAAGACCCCACGCGCCGAGCCCGACGATGGCCATCTCGATCATCGGACACTTCCCATACACGCCACCTCAGATCGGCGGCCGCTGGCTGATCTCTGCGTTCGAGACCGGTTCGGCCGGTTTTCCTGGATTGCGGCCGCGGTGAGTCGGCGGACCGCGTCGACGAGTTCGTCGACCACGTGGGTCGGGGTGGCGAAGGAGGTGACGAAACGGACGACACCCGGTTCCCACCGGCCGTGGTAGAAGTCGTAGCCCTGCTCGAGCAGCCCGTCGATGACCTGCTGGGGCAGGCGGCAGAAGAGGATGTTCGCCTCCGGCGTGCCCGAAACGCCCGCCCCGGCAATGGAATTCAGACCCTCGTAAAGCCGCGCGGTCATGGCATTGGCGTGCAAGGCATTTCGCAGCCACAGGTCGTCGGCCAGGTAGGCGTCGAGTTGGGCTGCGGCGAAGCGCATCTTGGCCGCGAGTTGTCCGGCGCGCTTGGCCCGGAAACTCAGCTCGGTGGTCAGGGAGCGGTCGAACACGACGATCGCATCGGCGGTGATGCTCCCGTTCTTGATGGCGCCGAAGGACAATACGTCCACGCCGGCGCGCCAGGTCAGTTCGGCGGGGCTGCAGCCCAACGCGGCGACGGCGTTGGCCAGGCGGGCCCCATCCAGATGGACGCGCAGGCCCGCACGCTTCGCGATGGAGGCCAGGCGTCCGATCTCGGCGGGGGTGTATACCGCGCCGGTCTCGGTTGACTGGGTGAGGCTCAGCACGGCGGGTTGCACGCTGTGCATGTCCCCGACCTTGCGGTACACCGCGGCCTGCAGCTCGTCGGCGTCGATCTTGGCGTTATCCCCGCCCAGGGCAATGAGTTTGGCGCCCCCTGTGAAGAATTCCGGAGCGCCGCACTCGTCGTTGTTGATGTGGCTGTCGCGGTGGCACAGCACGCCGCCCCATGGTGGGGTCAGCGCGGCCAAGCTCAACGCGTTCGCCGCCGAGCCGGTGGAAACGGGGAGCACATCGACATCGCAGTCGAAGACCTCGCTGAAGCGGCGCCGGGCGCTGGACGTCCAACTGTCGGTGCCATAGGGCGGTGCCTGCCCGGCTGCCGCCGCAGCGATGGCCGCGATGATCTCGGGTGCGCCCCCCGCGGTGTTGTCGCTGACGAGGGAGCGGTATGGCCTCATGGCGATCACGGTCCCGTGTCGTCCGCGCGTAACCCGGCTTAGGTATCAGGCCCAGCTGGACCCGACGGCGCTGTCCGTGCTGGACATGTTGCTGCCCGCCGTCTGCACCTTCTGGCCGTGAGCGTTGGCCTGCTCGTAGATCACCTGGAAGTTACGACCCAACTGGGTGATGAACTCCTGGCAAGCCACCGAACCGGCGCCACCCCAGAAGTCACCAGCAGCCAGCACATCGCGAACGATGGCCTGGTGCTCGGCCTCCAACGACGCGGCCTGGGCGCGAATCGTCGCACCATGAGCGTCCACATCGCCAAACTGGTAATTGATTGTCATGTTGATGTCTCCTTGGTTGAAAAGTTTTGGGGCAGAACGTCTTCGGGCTAGCTGCCGAGGATCTGCTGGGAAGCCTGCTCTTGCTGCTCGTAGTTGTTCGCGTCGCGGATCAGCCCGTCGCGCACACCGTGCAGCATGGTGACGATGTTGCGGAAGGCCTGATTCATCTGACCCATGGTGTCGTAGGAGGTCGCCTGGGCCTGGCCACTCCAGCCGGCACCGGCGATGTTGAGCGACGACGCCCACATCTTGCGGGCCTCGTCCTCAACGGTCTGCGCGTGGACCTCGAATCGGCCCGCCATCGCCCGCATTTCGTGCGGGTCGGTCATGAATCGTGTTGCCATCTTGGCTCCTTACCTCAGTTGGATGGGGTTCTGTCGGTGGCTGGTTCGCTTGTGCGGCGAGCCAGGACACCTCGAGTCAATTGATTTGTGCTGCTGTCACACGTTGGCCGACGAGTTTCCGTTGGTCGGCACGTAGATGACCGCCGCCTGATACCCGGGTGGCGCATGCCCATTCGTCGGGAATGACGCGGGCACAGGGTATTTCGCCGCCGGCGGTGGGGCCGCCGGGGTTTCCCCGTCGTCCGAGTATCCGGCGGCTGGTGGGCGCGACACGAATCTGAGGCGCGGCGCGTACTTGGCCGCCGCGATGGCCGCGCCGGCTCCGGCGCCCGCGGCCGCGGCTCGGCCGAGCCCGCCGACCCCGCCGAGCGGCACCGGGAAACCCAGTCCGGCGGCAACTTCGTCGCCCGCCAACGGCAGCGCCGCCGGAGAAGCCATCGGCAGCGTCCCGAGCATCCCCGGCGAAGCGCCCGCTGCCGCAAGACCCCAACTTTGCGGCACCGCCAATCCGCCGACCGAGGTCGCCGCACCCAGGCCCGCGAAGCCGCCCAAGCCCGGGATACCGCCTAAGCCTGCGCCGATCGGCCCCAGCGCTCCCGCCGCCGCGCCCGCCGCGCCGGCCGCCGTGTTGGCCGCGGCTGCGGATGCGAAGCCGATGTTCATCGGGCCACCGATGAGGGGACCGAAAACGGTGCCCAGCATCGTCGACATCACCGACAAGCCCATCCACCCTGGCATCGCGCCGTACGAGGTGATCAGGCCGGAGGCGATGCCTCCGAGCGAGGAGTCGGACAAGAGGCTGCCGAAGGGGCCCACGGCAGCGCCCGACGAAGAAGTTCCGCCCAGCGCGGAGGACAAGGGTGACGCGAGGCTGTTCAGCGCCCCGGTGATCGCCGAGGTCAATTGGGACAGCGTCTGCTGTGCGCCGCCAATCGCCGAGCCGGCCGACTGGGCGCTCGCGCCCCCCTGCGCGGCCAACCCGGCCAGGTTGGTGGTCTGCGGCGCCGGGGTGAAGGGAGTCACCGGCGCTGTGGCCGCGGCCGAACTCGCGGCATAGCCGTACATCGCCGCGGCGTCCTGTGCCCACATTTCCGCGTACTGGGCCTCGGTGGCCGCGATCGCCGGTGTGTTCTGACCGAAAAAGTTGGTCGCGATCAGCATCATCAGGAGTGCGCGGTTGGCCACGATCTCCGGCGGCGGCACCGTCGCCGCGAAGGCCGCCGCATAGGCGGCCGCCGCCGCTTGAGCCTGAGTGGCCGCGAGCTCGGCCTCCGCGGCGGTCGCGCCCATCCACGCCACGTAGGGTGCGGCCGCGGCCGCCATCGCCATCGCCGACGGGCCGAGCCACGGTCCACCGGTGAGCGCCGAGATCACAGCGTCGTAGCCGGCCGCCCCGGAACGCAGATCGGCGGCCAACCCGTTCCAGGCGGCTGCGGCGGCCAGCATCGACCCCGCGCCCGGACCGGCATACATCCGCCCGGAATTGATTTCCGGCGGTAACGCCCCGTAATCCATGGTGACCCCGCTGCGAAGCTCAGAGGACCGCGGCCGCGTTGGCGGCCTCGGTGGCCGCGTAAGAACCGGCGCTGGTCGCCAAGGTGCTGACGAACAGCTCCCGAATCGCGGCGGCCTGGGCGCTGACCTCCTGGTACAGGACGCCGTGCGCGGTGAAGTGCGCCGCCGTCAGCGCCGACACCTCGTCGGCCGCTGCGGGAATCACCCCGGTGGTCGGGGCAGCCGCGGCCGCGTCTCCCGCGGTAACGGCGGCGCCGATGTTTTGCAGTTCGTCGGCTGCGGACGACAACATCGCCGGCAGCGTGGTCACAAACGACATGTGCTCCTCCTAGCGGAAGCAGGTCGAGCCATCGGCCGGACGCCGTTACGCGGGGCCTGGTGCGACCGTGGATACCGGCAATGCACTTCATTCAGCAGAATACATACTAATCGAAGCATTAGTAAGGGAATTGGTCAACTTGTAGTACTTGCGTGTCGCGGACTCGCCGCGAAGAGACTTCGCACAGACTGCTCACTGAGCCGTGGCTGAGGCCGCTGTCACGGCATGAAGCCGGGTCACGGCAGCGCCAAGCGCGTCACCCGCGCTTGTGGAAACGCAGCGCCGGTCTAGAACACCCAGGTCGCTGCCGACGACGGCGCAGATGCCTGGGAACGAATCAGCACGCGGGGGGCATATGCAGGGCGGCGACTCATCGCTCGTCCATCCACAGCCGCTCCGTCAAATTGTCGAACGTCACCAGCACGACCGGGTCGGCCTGGCGCAACATCGCCGTCTGGCTCATCCTGGCCCGCACCGTCCAACCCTCACAATGCCGAAGCTCGACGATCAGATTCGCGACTGCGTCGACGCCCGCAACCGCGCACAAGGTGGCCGGCACGGTGCGGAACATCTCGGGAAACACCGAGCCCGCCAACGCTTCCAGCTCGTAACCCACCATCTCGGCGAACGCCCTGTTGGCGAACAAGATGATGCCGTCCCGCGCCATCGCGAGCGAAGGAACCGGGAGCCGCTCCAGCACCACCACGGCGGGCAACCGGCTCAAGACATCCATCGGCGAATCCTGGGGCCCTCCAGTGCGCCGCCGCTCGACCGCCGCGCTGGCGTCCATGCCAGGGCCGTCGCGCGGTGGGTCGGGTAAGACCGCGGTGGGTGGAGGCGCGTTTGACTTCGATGGCACGCACGTCGCCACATCCGGTTGTCTGGTCACGACCGACATATGTCCTCCTCAACGGAAGAAAGCCGACCTGGGGCGGGCGTGTCACCGCGACGCCTGAGGCGCAATCGTGTATGGATACCGCCGATGCACCTGACCAGCCAAGTTTCATACTCTTTGGCATGGTAGCGGCCAAATTATCACACTTTGAGTCTTCCCGCGAAGTAAAGTGTCAATTAAAGTCAGGAAGTCAGCTCCAGATCAGACCAGGCCAGACCAACGGAAGACATTCGACGAACACAACGCCGCTCCAGAGGGGTGGACGCACCCGGCGTGCCATCGCCCCCCTCCCCGAAGGGACTGACTCGGTCGCGGAACTGCCTGGCCGCGCCGCGACGGTTTTTCGCGCGGCAACCGCGACGAGACAAGGCGGGGCAATGAATGAGGACGGCGAACGGCGAGCCGACGTGACGCGTCAGCGCATCATTGCCGCCGCCTCACGCCAGTTCGCCCACCGCCCGTACAGCGTCGTGAGCCTCGACGACATCCTGGCGGAAGCCGAACTGACCAAGGGGGCAATGTATTTTCACTTCCCCTCGAAGCAGGCGCTGGCGCTGACGATCATCGACGATCTCACCGAGCTGAGCCGTTCATCGATCGCCGAGTTGCTTGACCGCAACATGTCGGGCCTGGAAACCCTGATCGAATTCGTCTTCGCCCGTGCCGCTCAAGACACCCAGGACGACGTGGCGCGCGCCGGCGTCCGACTGCTCGACACGCTGGACAACCCGACCTCCCTGCCCCCGACGGTGTGGCAGTCATGGATCGAGTTCGTCACCAGCCTGATCCAAAAGGCGGCCGCCGAGGGCGACGTCATCGCCGAACACGATCCCGAAGACATCGCCAAAATGTTGGTGGCACTGTGGGTGGGTATCCGCCGAACCAGCAATCTCGACAAACCCGCGGACTACCTCGACACCCTGCAAAGAATATGGACGCTGGCGCTGCCCAGCTTCGCCAACCCCGATCGAATCGACTACTTCACCAAGTTCATCGAACGCCGCCAAGCGCTTGCGTGAAAGCCCCTCTGCCGCAGACGCTCTCACGACCACTCGACGCCGTCCCGCCCGATCCCCGCCCCGACGCCGTTCGCCTCCGGCAACGGACGACGACTTGGGTTCCGAGTGTCGACCGGGGCCGACGCACGTCTCTGGCGTCCGGGCTCCGGGGATCTCCCAGCAACCATCCGCGGCCCGCAATGGGCGTAACTTCGGGAGAAGCCGCGGTAAACGAAGGGTGTAAGGTCAGGAACGGCCGCGGGATGAATTGAGGGTCACCACGCCGGGCGGGCCTGCAGACACTGCGTGTCGGCGGGGCCTATCATCGAAGGCATCGACGCGGCGGTGTTATTTTCTCGGGCTGAGTAAGGTGCCCCCGCTGCGCGGCGGGCGCAAAGAGAACAGGCGGGGCGATGACTGAGGACAGCGAACGGCGACCCGACAACACCCGCGATCGCCTCATCGCCGCCGCCGCACGCCAGTTCGCCCAGCTTCCGTACAACCTCGTCAGCCTCGATGACATCCTCGCGGAGGCCGAGCTGACCAAGGGGGCGATGTATTTTCACTTCTCCTCGAAGCAGGCCCTGGCGCTGACGATCATCGACGAACTCACCCAGCTGACCCGTTCGGCCGTCGCCGAGTTGCTTGACCGCAACATGTCGGGCCTGGAGACCCTCATCGAATTCGTTTTCCTCCGTGCCGTTCAGGACACCCAGTACGACCTTTCCCGAGCCGGCATGCGGCTGCTCGACGCGCTGGAAAACACCACGCCAGAGCCCCGCGCGCTGTGGAAATCGAGGAAAGACTTCGTCATCACCCTCATCGAGAAAGCTGCCAGGGAGGGTGACGTCAGCCACCAGCAGGATCCCGCCGACATCGCCAAAATGTTGATTGCACTGTGGGTGGGTGTCCGCCGAATTAGCAATCCGGACCAACCCGAGGACTACCTCGATAACTTCAAGAAGGCGTGGATACTGGCACTGCCCAGCTTCACCAATCCCGATCGAATCGACTACTTCAAGAAGTTCATGGAGCGACGCCACGCACTCGCGGTGAGAAAGGTTTGCGCGGAACCGCTCTCATTTGAGGTCCCCGTGACCGCCGCGGCGCACGCCGGCGACTAGACCACCACTGTCGACCGCGGCCTCTCTGGGCGCCGGGTGTCGGTCGCCTCGCGGATGTAGTTCCCAATCTGGCGCAATGAACGATCGGCCTCCGGGACCATCGGCGCTGCGATCTGGAAGACATGCATTTGGCCGGGCCACACCCGCAGCTTCACCGGCACTCCGGCCTCGGCGAGCCGCTGCGCGGCCACGCGAGCGTCGTCGAGCAGGACCTCGCAACCGGATACGTGAATCAACGTTCGGGGCAGACCGGCCTCGATGTGGTCGAGCGGCTCGAAGATCTCCTCGGAGCGCCCGTCCCTGACGCGACGCTGATCCGCTTTGGCGATCAGGTAGCGGAATGCATCAAACGCTTTGGCGGAGAACATCGCATCGCGACTGACGTTGGGGTGCACCGGTCCATCACGCGTCGCGATCCGCAGCAAAGGCGACATGCAGACGATGGCCGCGACGTCCTCGCCCACGGCATGCAGCCGTTCGGCCAGCGCCAGTGACAGGTAGCCGCCAACGGAGTCGCCGGCCAAGACGATCTGGTCGGGCCCGTAACCTCGCGTGCGCAGCCACCGGTACCCGTCATCGCAATCATCGAACGCCTCACCGATCGAGTGCTTGGGCATCATCCGGTAGTTCATCACCAGGACCGGGGCGTCGGCGTACTTCGACAATGCGGTGACGAGCCGGTCATGCGTGTTGGCGCCGCAGGTCAAGAAGCCACCGCCGTGCATGTACAACACGACGCGCCGGCTGCCGTCGGCAGGCAGCACGCCGGCAGCGCGGACCAATCGCGCGGTGCAATGCGGCAACCGAATCGTCTGGCGAACGCTGCCCGGCACGGGTGCCACGGCCCGGGCGGCGAAATCGACGAGACCCCACGGCCACGGCGCGGCCGCCAGGTGGCTTCCAACGGTCAGAGCCGGCCGGATGGTAAGCCGGGCGCCGAGCCAGACAAGCCGGCCGGCGACGCTCGGCTCATCCTCCACGACCTCCCGAGCGGCAGCTGAACACCGAGCGTCGAACATGATCGGGGTGCCCCGGCGAGCGGGTGCACGATCTCTAGGCGCTCGTTCTCCGTTTTGCATGATCAGCCATCGATCCGGTTCCTCCGGGCCTGCGGGGCGTCCCCGACGTGCGTTGGCTTTGTCATCGGTACAACGCTCGCGCGGTAACCCACGTCCGGAACATCGAATTCGAGCCACGCGGTGACGGCGTCGAGCACCGGAGCCACGTCGGTGGCCCACCAGGTGTGGTGGTCTGGCGGAGTTTCACGCTTGCGCCACGAGCCAGCAGCATGGCGCAGCCAGGTCAGCACGATGGCAATGCGCTCGTCGATGCGCTCGATGTCCGCTTCCGCTTCGTTGTGCGCGGCACGCAGCGCGGAACGCTCTCGAACTGAGAGGCCGCCCGCTCTCAGCCGGTCAGCGACGACCGTGCCCAGATCGGTTCGCTCCACCAGAGAGCTCGCCGTCAGGATCATCAGGTACTCGTCGACGAAGGCAGGCTGGCCCGGCCGCGCCCCGCCCCAATCCACGATGCCGGTAACCGGGCCGCGAATGCCGGCGACCCGAACGTTGGCGGGCGTGTAGTCGCCGTGGGTCCAACTCACCGGCATGCGCCAGCCGACAAGGGCTTGCCGCAGCACGGTGCCAAGCCGGTTCATGTCGGGAACCCGACGGGGATCCAGCCGCCGGCACGCGTCCGTCAGGGTCGCGAGGGGTTCGACGACCCATCGCCGCAATAAGCAGAAGTTGTCGACGACGGCGGGCGTCGCGGTTCCGCGGTGCAGGGGCGCGATGGCTTTCAGGGCCGCCGCGGTCAGCTCCTCGACACGGTTCGGGCGGCGCGCCAGAACCTCGGCCAGGTCTGTGCCACGGCGATAGGACTCGACGGACACGGCCGCATTTGCGCGCTCGTCGAATGCCAGGATCCGCGGTAGCAGTTTGCGCCATTCGTCGTTAAGTCCATGGTGGACAGCGAGTTCGGCGAGCACGCGCCGCTGCATGCGCAATTTCGCGGCTCTGAGCTGGCCACGCGCCACCTTCAATACCGCCGTCGGGGGTCCCTTCTCGGGACGCAGCAGGACCACAACCGTTTCCCCGACCAGCTCGGCCGGCGGCATGCTCAGTGCGACGTCAATGAAACCGATCGGCAGGTCGTTGACGTCAATCAGCCGGTCGGGCGGGCGGGCATTGCCAGTCACGCCGTCACTTCGGCTGACATACCGACAGCCGGTCGCCCTGCAGCCTGTCGTGCCGCCTGGTACAGGTGCCCAGAAACACCCGAGCGGTGGTGGCGCAGCACGGTCCGCAAGACGCGGATGCCATCGCGGATGGCATGCAGGTTCGATGCTCCGCTGCGACGGGGCAGTTCCACGCTGGGAACCTCCGCAATTCGCAACCCCGCCTGCATGGCTCGCACCGTCATCTCGGCCTCGATTTCGAAGCCGGTCGCCGAGAGGTGGAGGTGATCCAGATAGCGACGGTCGAAAGCAACGAACCCATAGCAAAGGTCGGTCAAGTTGCCGTGGTACAGCGAGTTGAACACCGAGAGCAAGAACCAATTGCCGAACCGGCGGAACCACGTGATGTCCAACGACGATCCGCCGCTGATGAACCGCGACCCCTTGACGAAGTCGTAGCCGTTCGCAATGAAATGAACGTAGTGCGGGATCTCGCTGGGCGACATGCTGCCGTCCGCGTCCATCATCACGATGATGTCACCGGTGGCGGCCAGGAACCCCGTGCGCAAGGCGCTGCCTTTGCCCGGACCCTGCTGCGGCACGACCCGGATGTCGGGCCGGGATCGGCGCGCGGTGATGAGCGTGACGTCGGTCGAATCGCCGTCGACGATGATGATCTCGGTCGCCTCATCAGCGAGCTGCTCGAGCACCCAGCCGATGTTGCGCGCCTCATTCCGCACCGGAATGACCAGGCTGACCGTCGGGGCCGAGGGGCTCGATTTCGGGCGAGAGCGAGGACGTCGAGAGAGGGAAGTCTGGACTGAGTCTAATGATGAAACGCTGGTCATCTTCGGGCCGCCAATCTGTAAATGAAGTGCTGCGCGTCACCCCCTGGTGCGGGCCGTCGGCGTATACCGGCGATGCACTTGATTGGCGAGTTTACATACCATTGGATTACATCGCAAAAGATTTACTCAACTTTTGGTCTCTGACTTTCGGGCAGGGCCCAGGAGGTCAGGCGTGGCCGTCAGGCTGCAGCACGAAGTCGGCGACGATGTCGGCCATGGCGTCGATGGCGCCCCGAGACGTGACCTCGTAGCCGTGCGTGCTCAGCGTCGGCAGGCACAGCAGGGCCGCCCGCGGCGACACCCCGTTGGCCTTGGCATGGGAGGCGTCGGACTCGAACGCGCCCAGCACCGCGGCCTGCGGCTCCAGCCCCCGGTCGGAGGCGATGGCCATCAGCCGGTCGGCGACGTCCTTGTCGTAGACGCAGAGGGCATCGCTGTAGCCGATGATCGGACCGCCGGCGACGGTGGTGCCGTACTCCCGCTCGGTGGGTCCGACCTCGAGGGCGAGGGTGAGCGTGCCCGGCAGTGAGGCGCTTGCGTAGGAGCCGCCCACCCCGCCGATCTCCTCGTTGGTCGTGAACACCAGGTAGACGTCGTCGGCGGGCCGTTGCCCGCGCTCGCGCAGCAATTGCGCCGCGCGCAGCAGGGCGGTCACCGCGGCGCGGTCGTCGAGAAAGTAGCAGCCGACGTAGTCCGCGATCTCGACGAGCGTCCGCTTGCTCCGCTCAACGCACACCCGCGTCCCGGGCCGCACGCCCGCGGCGGCAAGCTCCTTTTCGGTGCGGCCGGTGAAGACGTAGACGTGCTCCCAGTCCAGCGCCTGATCACCCGCATCGGGTTTGGTCTGCCAGATCCGCGGGCTCTCCTTGGTGGTGTGCTCGGAGCCGAGCGTCAGCACCGCGGTGAGCGTCTCGTGCTCGCCGAGGACGGCGACCGGGCCGAGTCCGAAGTTCCCGGGATACATGGTGCCCAGTTGCGTCACGTGCAGCGAGCCGTCCGGCTCGATCCGCTTGACCAGCATGGACAGTTCGTCCATGTGCGCCATGACGCGCGTCGCGGTGCTGGGGCCGGCGATTGCGGCCGACCGGTGGGCGGCGTCGTCGGGGGGGCCTCCCGCGGCGATGTAGCCGACCAGGTTGCCGGCGTCGTCGGTCCACATGTCGTCGACGACGGGTTCCAGCTCGCGGGCACAGACGGCTCGGACCTCGTCCTCCTGGCCGCACGGGCCGTAGGTCCACAGAAGTTCTTTCAGCAGCGCTTCGGTCGCATCGGGATCGCGGGGCGCCATCGGGTCCTCTCGCTCGTTGCTGGGTCGACACCTGGATCAGTACCCAAATCGCGCGTCGGCAACGCGGTGGCTGATCGCAGCCCCCGCACGGATCCGGGGTCGAAAAAGTGGGTATTCGTGCTGCACGGTGCAAAGGAGACCAAAGTGGCGAAAGATCATGGGTCGAGCGTCAAGAACGACAAGCAGTACGAGGGTCTGCGCAAGAAGGGAATGAGCAAGTCCAGGGCGGCGGCGATATCGAATTCGCCCGGCGCGTCCAGCAGGGGCGGCAAGAGTTCAGGCAGCAGCCAAAGCAGCCGCAGCAGCGGTAGCGGCAGCGGTGGTAACCAGTCCCAGAAGAAGGCCGCAGGGCGCAAGGGCGGCAAGAAGTCCAGCTAGCCCGATAACCCGGGGGCTGAGTTCAGCGGGCGGTCAACTGGCTCGTGATATCGAGTCCGGCGCCCGGGTCGTGGTGGTGGTCGGTGGTGTCCCGGCACTCGCCGTAGAGGATGATTTGCCCGCGGCTGTGGTCCGAGGGCAACAAGCTCATGTTTGCGGTCACACCGTTCTTGTTCAGGGTGGTGCCGTGGTAGTGCTGTCCCGGCGGAGCGCCCTCGCTCCAGCCGTGCGCGACCATCGCGGCGCGGATGTGCTGGAAGTAGGCATCGGGGTCGCCCTGCAACAGGAACCCGATCGTCACCCTGCCCTGGTAGGGCGGATCGCCTTGGTCATTGCAGGAGGCGAACGAGAACCCGCCGTCGACGCCCTGCAGGTCCGCGGCGGCGACGATCTCCTTGGCCGGCTCGATCACCTGGGCCTTGGTCTGATCGTCCGTTAGCGGGTGGGCGGAATCGTCAAAGGGGTTGGAAGAGCCCGAGGAATGCGGTTTCGGAAACACCAGTGAACACCCTCCTAGCAACATGACGACGACGACTAACGCGGCAAGCCGTGCTTGCCGGGGCCAAATGCGTTGCCGCTCAGTGATGGTGTTGGTCATCGAAGACATGATCATCGGTAACAGATCCCGGCGCGCGGTCCCACTCCGGGTCGATGACGAGCCCGCCTATGCCCGGTCCGACCGGACCCAGGCCCGGGATGGTGACCTTGCCCGGCTGGTAACGGTGTTGGGCCGTCAGGCCGTCGGATTCCAGCGCGTCACCGTGGCCCGAGGTGATGTCGGCCATGCTGTGTAGCGCCTCGCTTCCGGGGTGGTAGTAGTACGAATGGTCGTGCGGGTTAACGCCATCGGAGCCGGGCACCTCGGCCCGGAAGCGCACCGATCCGAATCCGTCGGCCGCGGGGTCGGCGCCCAGGCCGGGGGTCAAGCCGAGCACCTGTCCGCCGATGTTGTCCCGGTTCACGTAGTGGCTCAAGCCATTTAGCTCTCCGAGCATGCCGACCGGATCCGTCGACGCGTCGCCCACGTACACGTGCCCGCCGTCGAGATGGAAGCTCGCGGCGTTGGGCGCGAGGTCGGTGCCCGGGCAACCGATGAGCACCGCGTCGCTGGCGTGCATGTGGCCCGACACGAACGCGTCGGCCACCGTGGTCGAGCCGTACGAGTGGCCCAGCACGGTGACGTGCTGGCCGGCGCCGAGGTGCGTGGCCCACAAACCGTTGACGTCTTGCGCGAGGGCCTGACCGCCGGTCCGGGCCAGCGCCGGGGTCGAAATCCGCTGGACGTCCTTGAAGTCGTTGGGGGCGTCGTAGCCCATCCACGCGATCACGGCCGTGGGGTTTCTCGGGTCGGCGGCGTTGGCCTGGCCGTACAGGTTGAGCGCATCGTTGTGGCCGTCGTGCAGCCAGCCGCCCTTCACGCTGCTGCTGGTGCCCGGGACGATCACCGCGGTGTTCTTCGCCAGGTCGGGGTTGCCGATCGCGATCGCCGCCCGCCCCTTGCCGCCGAAAGCCATTGGGTCGTAGGCGAATAGGAACACCGGGTTGTGGCCGTGGTCGGCGTCGCGATCGAGCCCCTGCTGGGTCTGATCGGCGTTCTGGTAGCGGGTGACGTCGGCGGCCGACAGGCCGTACTTCGCCGGATCGCGCAGCACGTCGTCCGGGGAGACGCCGTAGCGGCCGGCGATGTCGCGAATTCGGTTGAGATCGGCCGTCATCACCGCGATGTTGGCGTCGCTGCGCGCGAGCACCGGGACACCGTTGAGGTTGCCGACCTGGTCCGGGTGCTCGGCGATGAGCTGCTGGCGCTCCCCCGGCGTCAACGATGTCCACCACCTGTTCACGTCCTCCGGACTCGTTCCCGGCGGCGGAATCTCGGGTTTGGCGTCCACCGCCTGGAGAACGTCGGGCTCGTAGCCGTCGGCCCGCAGGGTTCCCGTCGCCGCATGCAGGTAGTTCGAATAGCCGTCGCGTACCGAATCGATCTGTGCCAGAGCGGATTTGGTGTCGGCGATGGCTTCGTTTTCAAGGTCGGCGATGTGCAGCTCCAGGAGCTTTCTCTCACCCGCGGTGAGGTGGATGCCTTTCTCCGCCTCCACCGCCTGGCCGATCTCGTTGTCGAGCTGCTGCAGCTGCCCCTCCAGCGTCGAGATCAGCGCCGCGCCGGTTCGCTGCGCCTCGGCCAACGCGGCCGCGATGTTTTCCAAGTCGGCGCCGATCTTGGGCAGCTGCAACGACTGCGCGCCCAGCGCCGTGGTCACCCGCTGCACCTCGGCGGAGTCGTTGATCGGGTGGTCGCCGTTCTGGTGGTTCCAGGCCGCGTCGAAGCGGCGGCGCGCTTCCTGGAACGAAGCGTCGGACTCGGCGGTGCACCGACCCGCTGCATGAAACGCCTCAGCCAACTCGGAGATCTGCGCCGGGCGACCGACCTGGAGGCTCTGATTGATCAACCACGGATCTCCCCCGGCCTCGGCGATCAGGGCCGGCACGCTTATGTAGCGCAGCTGCACCGCACTGCCCGTCTCGAGCACGGGGAATCTGCGTCGATATCCATCGCGATCCCCCTTTCCGAGCTGGTGACAACGCTACTACCGCGTCTCCAGTCGGACAGCCCGCCAAAGCGTGCCCGCAGCGGAAATTAGGGCTGTGTAGCGCGGCACGAAATCGCGCTGCGCTGCCCAAATGCGGTGGAGCTAAGCTTTTGCTCCACCGTCAGTCGGCGAATCAACGAAGTGATCGGCATCTAACGCCGTGGCGTAATACATCGAAGATATCGACGCGAGCATCGCGACCCTCGAGTAGTCGCGTTCAGTCGGTTCCTCGGGTAACGCCTGGGCGAGGGCGACAGTCATGTCGGCATACTTTTGGGCAGTTTCGCGCCATTCGCGGATTCTTTCCGGATCAACAGCCATCCTCTTCAACCCTCCCTGCGCACCCGCTGCGGACCGGACCCGCCGGGTGACGCCCATTGAATGACAAAACCGGTGGTCAAACCTGGTGGAGCTAAGGGGATTCGAACCCCTGACCTACTCGATGCGAACGAGTCGCGCTACCAACTGCGCCATAGCCCCTGACCGCTAGCAGGCTACCAGCCGCGCGGCGAACCGCCGAACTGCCGGCGCTACTCGCCGACCGCGCGCGGCAGGTCCCTGGGCCACCCGAAGGTCCGCATCGGCATCGCGTAATCCAAGTGCTCGAAGATCGGGTCCTCGTCGTCGATCTCGAGCACCACCGCGCCGGGCCGCCGCAGCCGCGAGGGCACCACGTCGTATTCGCGGTCGTAGGTGTTCTCCACGCCAAGCCGTGCCCGCGCCATCCGCTGCATCCGGCGGCGACGCACCCGCTCCTCGATCCGGGTCTGCCGACGCAGGTAGGCGAGGTACAGCAGGGTCACCGCGGTCGCGCTTCCGCACACCCACCAGGCCGTCGGCGTCACCTCGAACGCGGCCGTGGCCGAGCCGGTCAGCACGAGGGCCATCACCATCAGCACCCGCTTGCGAAAGGCGTACTTGCGTGCGCTGACCGCTGCTGCGGCTTTGGGGTCGAACCGGCGCCGCCGCGAGGCGCCCGCTGCGACGTACGCCCGCGGATCCTCGTCCTCCTCGCGATCCGCCTCGGGCTCCAAACCCGAAGAGTCCTCGACGTATTCGTACCGGTCGTCCAGGTCCTCGTCGGTCTCGGAGTGCTCGGCGACGGGCTCGGTCTCGTCGGCGTCGGCATCCTCGACGTCCCCGGCGGCCTCGTCCGCCGCGGCCCCCGCCGGCAGCGCCCCGGAATCCTCGATGACGTCGACGTCCAGGTAGTCGGGCTCGGCCGCTTCGGTGGCCGCGGCCCGCACGACGACGGGACGTGCCACCTCCTCGGTTTCGGCGTCGTCTTCGTCGTGCTCGGGCTCGGCGAGCTCGTCGTCGACGGCGTCCTCCTCCGGCTTCCAGTCGGGGTCGCTGCGATGACCCGCGGCGGGCCCGCTGCGCCGGACCAGCCGGGAGCCGGCGCCGTTGAGCACCCGGGTGGCCAGCGCGACGTCGCTGGTGCGACGCACGGCGTCGCGTTTGCTGATCAGCATCGGAACAAGGACGAACAGCCAGAGCACCACGAGCGAGATCCACAACAGCGACTGCGGGATGCTTGGCATGATGACTTGCTCCTTACTGGACCCGACCCCCGCGAGGCTCGTCTGTGGCCGATGCGGCTGGGCCGAGGTGACCAGCACAATTACACACCTGTAATTTGCCTCTCACAAGCACCACATGTCACTCGTGTCGCGATAGTCACAGTTCACGCCCAACTCGCGTGACCGGAGCGGACCAGGGTCGCCGCGACCGAACCCTGCACCTCTTCGACCGTGATGGCCATCAGCAGGTGGTCGCGCCAGGCCCGGTCCACCTCGAGGTAGCGGCGCAGCAGCCCCTCCTCGCGGAACCCGACCTTTGCCAGCACGGCCCGGCTCGCGGCGTTCTCCGGACGCACGGTCGCCTCGACGCGGTGCAGCATGACCGGGCCGAAGCAGTGATCCAGACCCAGCGCCAACGCCGCCGTCGCCACCCCGCCGCCGGTGGCCGACCTGGGCACCCAGTAGCCGATCCAGGCCGACCGCAACGCCCCATGGGTCACGTTGCCGATGGTCAGCTGGCCGCAGAAACGCCCGTCGAGCTCGATCACGTAGGGCAGCATGCGGCCCTTGCGGGCCTCCGCGCGCAGCCCGGAACACAACGCCGGCCACGCCGCGACCGTGTGCCGGATCGTCCAGTCGCCATCCGTGCTGGGCTCCCACGGCTCCAGATGCGCGCGGTCGGCCAACCGGATCCGGCTCCACTGCGCGCCGTCGCGCATGCGCACCGCCCGCAACCGGACGACACCGCCCGGCACCCGCAGCGGACCCACATCCGAGGGCCAACCCGGATGACGGGGATTCGCGCGCAACAGGTTCACGAGCATGTGCAGTAGCTTCGCCTAGCCGCGCTGGGCCAGGAACGCGACGTCGACGATCTCGCCGGTGCGGATCTGCTCGGCGCCGCTGGGAACCACGACCAAACAGTTCGCCTCGGCAAGGGTGGCCAACAGGTGCGACGACGACCCCGGTGCCCCGCCCAGTGCCTGTACCAAATACTCACCGCTGTCCTGGTCCCGCATCAACTGCCCGCGAAGGTACCCCTTGCGCCCGGCGACCGACGTGATCGGCGAGAGCGCACGGGCCTGCACGATGCGGCGCATCGGCTGGCGCTTGCCCAGCGACAGCCGGATCAGCGGCCGGACCATCACTTCGAAGACCACCAGCGCGCTGACGGGGTTGGCCGGCAGCAGGAATGTCGGAACACCCTCGCGGCCCAGCTGCCCGAAACCCTGCACGGAGCCCGGGTGCATGGCCACCCGGACCACTTCCATCTCGCCGAGCTCGGACAGCACCGACCGCACCGACTCGTTGGCCGCGCCCCCGACCGCGCCGGCGATCACCACGACCTCGGAGCGGTTGAGCTGGCCTTCGACGACCTCGCGCAGCTCTTTCGGGTCGTTGCTGACGATGCCGACGCGGTTCACCTCGGCGCCGGCGTCGCGGCCCGCCGCCGCCAGCGCATAGGAGTTGACGTCGTAGACCTGCCCGTTGCCCGGGGTGCGCGAGATGTCGACCAGCTCGCCACCCACCGCGATGACCGACAGGCGCGGACGCGGATGCACGAGCACCCGTTCCCGTCCCACCGCCGCCAGCAGACCGACCTGCGCGGCGCCGACGATGGTGCCGGAGCGCACGGCGACGTCGCCGGGCTGGACGTCGTCGCCGGCGCGGCGCACGTAGGCGCCCGACGGGGCCCCACGCAGGATCCGCACCCGCGACATCCCGCCGTCGGTCCATCGCACCGGCAGGACGGCGTCGGCCAGGGTGGGCAGCGGGGCCCCGGTCTGCACCCGGACCGCCTGCCGCGGCTGCAACCTGCTGGGCGTGCGCGAGCCGGCCTCGATCGTCCCCATCACCGGCAACACCAGCCCGTCGCGCAGGTCCTCGTCGTCCGAGGGCCCGCCGAGGCTTTCGGCGCCCACCTCACCGACCCCCAGCACGTCGACGCTGCGCACCGCGTAGCCGTCGATGGCGGCCTGATCGAACCCGGGCATGGGCCGCTCGGTCACCACTTCCTCGGCGCACATCAAACCCTGGGCCTCGGCAATGGCGACCCGTATCGGCCGCGGGGCCACCGCGGCGGCCGTTATCCGGGCCTGCTGCTCCTCAACAGAACGCACGAGCGCGCCTCTCTGACCTTGGCGGGCGGCGACCTTGATGGCGCCCGGCTACTGCTCGGTCAGGCCTAACCGCGCCACCAACCATCGCCGCAAATCCGGGCCATAGTCGTCACGATCCAATGCAAAGTCAACCGCAGCCTTCAGGTAGCCGCCGGGATTTCCCAAGTCGTGTCGGGATCCGCGATGCACGACGACATGCACCGGGTGGCCCTCCTTGATCAGCAGCGCGATCGCGTCGGTGAGCTGTACTTCGTTTCCCGCGCCGCGGTCGATGCGGTGCAGCGCGTCGAAGACGGCGCGGTCGAGCACGTACCGGCCCGCCGCCGCGTACATCGACGGCGCGTCGGAAGCCTTGGGCTTTTCGACCATGCCCTTGACCCGCAGCACGTCCGGATTGTCGCCGCCCGCAACGGGTTCGACGTCGAAAACGCCGTAGGAGCTGATCTCTTCCGGTGTCACCTCGATCGCGCACAGCACCGTGCCGCCGTGGTCGGCGCGCACCTTCGCCATCGTCTCCAGGACGCCGGTCGGCAGCACCAGGTCGTCGGGCAGCAGCACCATGACGGCGTCCTCGTCCGCCGCCAGCCTGGGCTCCACGCAGCTGATGGCGTGGCCCAGCCCGAGCGGCTCGGCCTGCACCACGGACTCCACCTTGATCAGCTGCGGCGCCCGGCGCACCTTGTCGAGCATGGCCTTCTTGCCGCGCGCCTCGAGGGTCCCCTCCAGCACCAGGTCCTCGACGAAGTGCGCGACGACGCCGTCCTTGCCCTCGGAGGTGATGATCACCAGCCGTTCCGCCCCGGCCGCGGCCGCCTCCTCGGCGACCAGCTCGATGCCGGGCGTGTCGACGACGGGCAGCAGCTCCTTGGGCACCGTCTTCGTCGCAGGCAAAAATCGCGTACCCAGGCCGGCCGCAGGGACGATCGCCGTGAAGGGGATCGGAACATCCGGGCGTGACATTGTTCAAACCATAACCCCCATGAGGCACGCCACCGTGATCTGGCGGCGCGAAACCCCGGCCTGTCATGGTTGAGGGCATGCCAACCGCAACCAAGGCCGCGTTGCGCGAACGCCTGCTGGCGGCCCGGCGTTGCGTTGCCGACGACGTTCGCGCCGCCGAGGCGCGCGCGCTGCGCGATCACCTGGAGCCGGTGGTCGAGGGCGGGACCACGGTCTGCGCGTACGTGCCGGTGGGCACCGAGCCGGGGTCGACCGAGCTGCTCGAGGCGTTGCTGCGCCGGTCGGCGCGGGTGCTGTTGCCGGTCGCGCGCACCGGCTCCGGCAAGGCACCGTTGCCGCTGCGGTGGGGTGAATACCGGCCGGGTGCGCTGGTCCCCGGGCCGTGGGGGCTGCTGGAGCCGCCCGAGCCGCTGCTCCCCGCGCCCGCCCTGGCCGAGGCCGCGCTGGTGATCGTGCCGGCGCTGGCGGTCGACCGTCGCGGCGTGCGATTGGGCCGGGGCCGCGGCTTTTACGACCGCTCGCTGGGGCTGCGAAACCCGCAGGCGCGGCTGATCGCGGTGGTGCGCGACGCCGAATTCGTCGACGAGCTGCCCGCCGAACCGCACGACGTGCCGATGACCCACGCGCTGACACCGGAGCGGGGCCTGATCGGGCTTCCCGAGCGGGAATGATCGCGATCACGTGGCGGTTCTAGCACTTGACACGGTAGAGTGCTAATTCAAGCCCGTAATCATCCGGAGGTTTTCGTGCCGACATACAGCTACGCGTGCACCGAGTGCGACAACCGCTTCGACGTCGTGCAGGCCTTCACCGACGACGCGCTGACCACGTGCGAGAAGTGCCAGGGCCGGCTGCGCAAGTTGTTCAACTCCGTCGGCGTGGTGTTCAAGGGCAGCGGGTTTTACCGCACCGACAGCCGCGAGGACCGCAAGAAGTCGACGAGCTCGTCCAACGGTTCCGGCGAGGCGGCGTCGAGTTCGGGCTCGAGCGAGAAGAACGGGTCCGACAAGAGCACGTCGAGCGACAAGTCGTCCAGCAGCGCCGCCCCGGCCACCGCGGGCGCCTCGAGCTAACCGGTTATCCACAGCGCCACCACCGACCGGAACTGTCGGCGCTCGGCCACGCCTACCGTTGCGGCGTGGGCGAATCCTCGCTGAACCCCAACGTTTTCAGGCGCCTCTCGGCGTCGTTACGCCCCGACTGGACGCGCACCTTGCTCGCCCGGCGGGTGGCCGCCGGCGGGCTCGTCGTGCTGGCCGGCGTCGCGACGCTGCGGTCCAATTCCGGCGGCGATGACGCCGAGGTGGTGGTGGCGGCGCGCGACCTGGCTCCGGGCGCCGCATTGACCACCGATGACGTCCTGCTCGAAAAGCGCTCGGCCACAACGGTTCCCGACGGATCGAAGGCGGACCTCGCCGCGGTCGTCGGTTCGACGCTGGCCAGCCCCACCCGGCGCGGTGAGGTGCTCACCGATGTCCGGCTGCTCGGCAGCCGGTTGGCCGAGGTCACGGCCGGGCCCGGCGCCCGCATCGTGCCGCTGCACCTGGCCGACGGCGCCCTGCTCGACCTGGTTCGGGTCGGCGACGTCGTGGACGTGTTGGCCGCCCCGGCCACCGACCCGCCCGCGGCCGGTCCGCCGGCCACCAGGGTGGTGGCCACCGACGCCGTTGTCGTCCTCGTGTCGGCCAAGCAGAAGGCCCAGGCCGCCGACTCCGACCGCGTAATGTTGGTTGCGCTGCCGGCCCGCGTGGCGAACACGGTGGCAGGCTCGACGCTGGGGCAGACGGTGACGCTCACCCTGCATTGAGTATCTGGCCGCTGTTGGGCACGTGACCGATAGCCAACTCGGTCCCGACCAGAAAGGGCGTCCTCATGCTCAAGGGGTTCAAGGAGTTTCTCTCGCGGGGCAATATCGTCGACCTGGCCGTCGCGGTCGTCATCGGTACTGCCTTCACTGGATTGGTCACCAAGTTCACCGAAAGCATCATCACCCCGCTGATCAATCGGGTCGGAGTCAATCAGCAGTCCAACGTCGGCGCCCTCAAGATCGGCATCGGCGGCGGCCAGACCATCGACCTGAACATCCTGCTGTCCGCCGCGATCAACTTCGTACTGATCGCGGCCGTCGTGTACTTCTTCGTCGTGCTGCCCTACAACACGCTGCTCAAGCGCGGCGAGGTCGAGCAGGCGGACGACGCGCAGGTCCTCCTGCTCACCGAGATCCGCGACCTGCTGGCGCAGACCAATGGAGAATCGTCGTCCGGTCGGCACGGGGGCTCAGCGGCCACGACACCGCCGCCCGAATACGGCCCGCGCGCGGAGGCCGAATCGCGCTGACCCGACCCTAGATCTCGAGGCTCGACAGCTGGCCGATGATCTGGGCGGCGAGCGGATTCAGCGTCGCCATCCCGTCACGCACCGCGTAGCGGGAACCCGCGAGGTTGACCACAAGTGTGCTCCCCGACACTCCGGCCAGACCCCGGGACAACCCGGCGTCGGTGATGCCCGCGGACAGCCCGGAGGCGCGGATGGCCTCGGCGATGCCCAGGATTTCCCGGTCGAGGATCTCGCGGGTGGCCTCGGGCGTGACATCCCGCGGGGTGACGCCCGTCCCGCCGACGGAGACCACCAGGTCCACGCCGCCGATCACCGCGGTGTTCAGCGCGTTGCGGATCTCGACCTCGTCGGCCGCGACCGCCACGACGCCGTCGACGACGAACCCCGCCTCGGTCAGCAGCTCGGTGACGAGCGGCCCGCTGTGGTCCTCCTCGTCCCCGTGGGCGGTGCGATCGTCGACGACCACGACCAGCGCCCGGCCCACCACCAACTCCGCACCCGCTTCCATGGGTGCAACGGTATATCCGAGCTCCGACAGGCCGGCCGCCGAGGGCTCATCGACTCTCATTACTGATCCGCCTTGCCGAGGGTGACCTGCACGGTGCGACTGCCGCCGCCGGGATCCTGAAACGTCAGCGATACCTTGTCGCCCGGCGCTTTTGAGCGCACGGCGGCGACCAACGCGTCGGCGCTGTTGATCGGGCGGTCGTCGACCTTGGTGACGACCACGCCCTTGGGCACTCCGGCCGTCGCGGCCGCGCCGTTCGCGATGACGTCGACGACCTTGGCCCCCGGGGTGCCCTTGTCGCTGGTCACTTGCACACCCAGCGACGCGTGCGTCGCCTTGCCGGTCGCGATCAACTCGTCGGCGATGCGCTTGGCCTGGTCGACCGGGATTGCGAAGCCGAGGCCGATCGACCCACTCTGGGAGTCCGGCGAATCGGCGCCCAGGGTGGCGATCGCCGAGTTGACACCGACCAACTGACCCTGCATGTTGACCAGCGCGCCCCCGGAGTTACCCGGGTTGATCGCGGCGTCGGTCTGAATCGCGTCCAGCACGGTGTTCTGGTTGCCCGACTCGCCCGTCGTGGACACCGGCCGGTTCATCGCGCTGATGATCCCCGTGGTCACGGTGCCCGACAGCCCCAGCGGTGACCCGATCGCCACCACCGGCTGGCCCACCCGCAGGTCCGACGAGGAACCCATCGTGATCGGCGTGAGGTTCGAGACGCCCTGGACCCGAATCACGGCGATGTCGCTGGTGGGGTCGGCACCGACCACCGAGAACGGCGCGGTGCGGCCGTCGGAGAAGGTCACGGTCGTCTTCGGTGGCGGAGCGCCCGGCGGCGCACCCGGCGGTCCACCCGGACCGCCCGGCTTGACCGCGGCCGCGACCACGTGGTTGTTGGTCAGGATCAGCCCGTCGGCCGACAGCACGACGCCGGAGCCCTCCTCGGACTGGCGACCCATGTCGGTCTCCAACATCACGACGCTGGGCACCACCTTGGCGGCGACCTGTTCGACGGACCCCGGCGGCATGTTCGCGGCCGGGACACTGGGAGCCCCCGCGAATATCCTGCCTCCGTTATTGCCCCCGGAGTGCGTGCTCAGCTCGACGGCCGTGGCCGCGGCACCCCCGATACCGGCCGACACCACCGCGATCGCCAGCGCGCCCGCGGTCAATAGCCCTGCGCGGGAACGCTTCTGGGGAACCGGCGCGGGGCCGGGGGGCATCGGCGGCAGCATGTGTATCGGCCCGGTACCGGTGCCCGGCGGAATGGACCCCGCCCCGGTGCCCCCGGGGATCGGGCCCGGTCCGGTGCCCCCGGTGAGCGGAACCGGCCCGGTGCCGCCGGGAACCCGGCCCGGCCCGGTGCCGGTGAACGGCTCGTAGGGCCGGCGGTACTGCGCGGTCGGCTGCGACGGCTGGGCAGGTTGGGACGGCTGATAGCGCCAGTCGAACTGCTGGTTGTACGGCTGCTGCCCCTGGGCATAGGCGGGGGGCAGAGGCTGATTAGGCCCCGTACGGTATCCCGGCTGCTGCGGCGGTGGCGAATACCTCGGGTCATTCGTCATGTCGCTACGTCGCTCTTCCTCTATCTCGGCGTTATCGGCGTTCGGGCTCTTCGGCTCGACGTGGCTAGATTCCAACCCTAGCCGCAGAACTACCTTGCCCGCGCGGACTGAGAGTCCACTGAGATAACGTTCGCCGAATCCCGAGAGTTCTCCGCCCTCCTCGCGACCGGCACAGCCGGTTCTGTCTCGGCTTCCGCACCAAGATTCGCTTCCGCACCAAGAACCGTAGTGTCGGCATCGGCCGGTGGGTATCCCGAAACCGGCACCGGGCGGCCGGGAAGCAGCACATAGATGGATGTGCCCGGGGGTTGGCCTCCCGGCACGGTGTCCTCGATGCGGAGCAACCCGCCGTGGCTCTGCACCACCTTTTTGACGATCGCCAGCCCCAGCCCCGAGCCTGGCATCGCCCGCGCCGTCGTCGACCGGTAGAAGCGCTCGAAGACCAAGCGGCGCTCGTGCACCGGGATGCCCGGGCCCTCGTCGGAGACCACCAGCTCGGCGTGCGTCGGGTCGAGTTGCCTCAGCCTGATGCCGACGCGCCCACCGGAGGGGCTCCATTTGGCCGCGTTGTCCATCAGGTTCAGCACCGCGCGAGAGAGCCCGGCGGCGTCGCCGTAGACCTGCCAGCCGATCGCCTCGACGTCAAAGCGAATGTCGTTGCGCCGCCGCCTGACTCGTTCCAGGCTGCGATCGATCACCTCGGACATGTCGACGACCTCGTGCACCACCTGACTGGCGTCGTCGCGAGTGAGGTCGACCAAATCGCCCACCAGCGTGGACAATTCCTCGATCTGCGCGATCACGTCCGCGCGCAGGTCGACCATCTCCTGCTCGGGCAGCCGCGGCGCCCCCGGTTCCATCGAGGCCATCAGCAGCTCGACGTTGGTGCGCAGCGAGGTCAGCGGGGTGCGCAATTCGTGGCCGGCGTCGGTGACCAGCCGCGCCTGCCGCTCCCGCGATTCGGCCAGCGCCCGCAGCATCAAGTTGAAAGCCTCTGTGAGCCTTGCCAATTCGTCGCTGCCGAACACCGGGATGGGCCGCAGGTCGTCGGTGCGCGCCACCCGCTCGGCGGCTTCGGTCAGCCGGGCCACCGGACGCAGCCCCGCGCGGGTGACCATGCCGCCGGCCACCGCCGCGACCGCGACGCCGACGCCGCCGACCATCAGCAGCACCCAGCGCAGCTTGGTCATGACCGCCTCGGTGGGCTTGAGGCTCTTGGAGATCAGCAGTGAACTGCCGTTGGGCAGGTGGATGGCCAGGATTCGCTGGTCCGAGGCGGTGCGGCGGGACATGAATAGCTCGCCGTTGATCACGGCCTTCTCCGCGGTTCCGACGGGCAGGATTTGGCCCGGCTGGTTGGCGGTGTAGATGGAGCGGCCCGGGTTCACCAGCATGGCGTTGACGTCCGAGTACGCGGTGCCCTCGATAGCCTTGCCCGGGTCGGCGGCCAGCGAGCCGCTGGCGATCAGCAGCTGCGCCCGGCTCTGCAGTTGGTTGTCGATGTCGTTGTAGAGCGCGGCCGAGACCACGGCGTACACGGCGAACGACATCAGCACGACGACCATCGCGACCATCGACATCGCCAGCAGCATCACCCGCCACCGCAGCGACAACGAGCTGGTGGGGCGCAGCGGTGCGCGCCGGCGCCGACGAAGCCGGATCATCGTTGGGACTGGCCCGTCACGGTGGCGTCTCCCGAAGGACGTATCCCACCCCTCGGACAGTATGGATCAGTCGCGGCTCACCGTCGGCTTCGGTTTTGCGGCGCAGGTAACCGACGTAGACCTCCAGCGCGTTGCCGGAGGTGGGAAAGTCGAATCCCCAGACCTCCTCGAGGATGCGGCTGCGGGTGAGCACCCGGCGGGGGTTGGCGATCAGCATTTCCAGCAACGCGAACTCGGTACGGGTCAGGCTGATGCAGCGTTGCCCGCGGGTGACCTCGCGGGTCACCGGGTCCAGGCTCAGGTCGGAGAACGTCATGGCCACCGAATCGGCGGCGTCGTCGGGCTTGGTGCGCCGTAGCAGCGCCCGCATGCGGGCCAGCAACTCTTCCAGCGCGAACGGCTTCGGCAGGTAGTCGTCGGCGCCGGCGTCCAGGCCCGCGACCCGCTCGGAAACCGAATCGCGGGCGGTGAGCACCAGGATCGGCAGGTCGTCTCCGGTGCTGCGGAGCTGGCGGCACACCTCGAGGCCGTCCAGACGCGGCATCATCACATCCAGGACGAGGGCGTCGGGCCGGTCGCTGGCAATCATGTCGAGGGCCTCGACCCCGTCGTGGGCGAGCTCTACCGAATAGCCATTGAACGAAAGCGACCTGCGCAGCGACTCGCGCACCGCGCGATCATCGTCGACGACAAGTATGCGCACGGCCACTAGTTTCGTCCTAGCGCCTGAGAGCGGGCTGAGAGGCGCGCCGGGTATTTGCCGAGATTAGCGCTTGTCGAGATCGATGAGGCCGAGCCGGGCCGCCTTGAGTAGCCGGCGGGGCACCTTGTGCTTCTGGCCTGCGACGTTCACGCCGACGAGTTCGGTCTTCGTGGCCTTCCACTGCGAGCGCCGGCTTCGGGTATTCGCGCGCGACATCCTGCGCTTGGGTGTGGCCATGGTCGGGCCTAACTCCTCGTTCGGGCTTGATGGGGCATGTCGCGGGGCGTGGCCCGTCGGGCCGAACGTGCGACGATTGCCTATCAGGATAGTCGGTGGCCTGCTGGTCGCCAAAACGGCGCCCGCCGTCGACCGGGCGTCCTTGACGCGACACCGCGGGTACCCGCTAACCTACCGAGTGGTTGGTTGGTTCGCGGTCACCGGTATGCCCACGAATGGAGGACACGCATGGCCTCTCCTCCTGGCGCTTCCCGCACCACCGGCGCTGTCCGCATCGCGAACTGTTCGGGCTTCTACGGCGACCGGCTTTCGGCCATGCGCGAAATGCTCACCGGCGGGGACGTCGACTACCTCACCGGCGACTACCTGGCCGAACTGACCATGCTGATCCTGGGCCGCGACCGGATGAAGCACCCGGAGCGCGGCTACGCCAAGACCTTCCTGACGCAGCTCGAGGACTGCCTCGGTGAGGCCCGCGACCGCGGGGTGCGCATCGTCGCCAACGCCGGCGGCCTCAACCCCGCCGGGCTGGCCGACGCGATCCGCGCGCTCGCCGAGCGCCTGGGCGTCCCGGCCCGCATCGCGCACGTCGAGGGCGACGACCTGTTGCCCCGCGCGGCGGAGCTGGGCCTGGGCACGCCGCTGACCGCCAACGCCTACCTCGGCGCGTGGGGAATCGTGGACTGCCTGAACGACGGCGCCGACGTCGTCGTCACCGGCCGGGTCACCGACGCCTCGGTGATCGTCGGGGCGGCGGCGGCCCACTTCGGCTGGGCCCCCACCGACTACGACCGGCTCGCCGGCGCCGTCGTCGCGGGCCACGTGATCGAATGCGGCGTGCAGGCCACCGGCGGCAACTACTCGTTCTTCACGGAGATCCCGGACCTGACCCACGCCGGCTTCCCGCTCGCCGAGGTCCACGCCGACGGCTCCTCGGTCATCACCAAGCATCCCGGCACCGGCGGCCTGGTCAGCGTCGACACCGTCACCGCGCAATTGCTCTACGAGATCAGCGGCGCTCGCTACGCCAACCCCGACGTCACCGCCCGGATGGACACCGTCGAACTGACCGCGGATGGCCCGGACCGGGTACGCATCAGCGGCGTGCACGGCGAACCGCCGCCGCCCACGCTGAAGGTCTCGCTGAACAGCATCGGCGGGTTCCGCAACGCCATGACGTTCGTGCTGACCGGCCTGGACATCGAGGCCAAGGCCGACCTGATGCGCCGGCAGCTCGAGGCCGCTTTGACGGTGAAGCCGGCGGAACTTCAGTGGTCGCTGGCGCGCACCGACCAACCCGACGCCGACACCGAGGAGGCCGCCAGCGCCCTGCTGCACTGCGTGGTCCGCGACCCCGACCCCGCCAACGTGGGACGCCAGTTCTCCTCCGCGGCAGTGGAACTGGCCCTGGCCAGTTACCCCGGCTTCCACGTGACGGCCCCGCCCGGGGACGGTCAGGTCTACGGCGTGTTCACCCCGGGCTACGTCGACGCCAAGGAGGTCGGCCACATCGCGGTGCACGCCGACGGGACCCGCGTCGACATTCCTTGCGCCACCGACACTTTGGAGCTGGCGCCCGCCGACTCCCCGCCGTTGCCCGAGCCGTTCCCGGCCGGCCCGGTGCGCAGGGCGCCGCTCGGCCGCATCGCGGGGGCCCGCAGCGGCGACAAGGGCGGGTCGGCCAACGTCGGGGTCTGGGTGCGCACCGACGACCAATGGCGCTGGCTGGCCAACACCCTGACCGTCGAGAAGCTCAAGGAGCTGCTGCCCGAGGCTGCCGACTTCGACGTCACCCGCCACGTGCTCCCGAACCTGCGCGCGGTGAACTTCGTCATCGACGGCATCCTGGGCCAGGGTGTCGCCTACAACGCGCGATTCGATCCGCAGGCCAAGGGGCTGGGCGAATGGCTGCGCGGCCGCTACCTAGACATCCCGGAGAGCCTCCTATGAGTATCTGGACCACGCCCGAGCGCGAACAGCTGCGAAAGACGGTGCGCTCCTTCACCGAACGCGAGATTCTGCCCCACGCGGACGAGTGGGAGCGCACCGGCGAGCTGCCACGCGAGTTGCACCGCCGGGCCGGGGCGGCCGGGCTGCTGGGCGCGAGCTTTCCCGAATCGGTCGGCGGCGGTGGCGGCGACGGCGCCGACGCGGTGGTCATCTGCGAGGAAGTGCACCAGGCCGGCGCCCCCGGCGGCGTCTTCGCGTCGCTGTTCACCTCCGGCATTGCGGTGCCACACATGATCGCCTCCGGCGACGCGCGGCTGATCGACGAGTTTGTCCGGCCCACGTTGGCCGGCGAGAAGATCGGTTCGCTGGCCATCACCGAGCCCGGCGGCGGTTCGGACGTCGGGCACCTGCGGACGTCGGCGGTCCTAGACGGCGACCACTACGTGGTCAACGGCGCGAAGACCTACATCACCTCCGGGGTCCGCGCGGACTACGTCGTGACCGCGGTGCGCACGGGAGGCCCTGGGGCTGCGGGGGTTTCGCTGCTGGTGGTGGAGAAGGGAACGCCCGGTTTCGAGGTGACCCGCAAGCTGGACAAGATGGGCTGGCGGTCCTCCGACACCGCCGAGCTGTCGTATACGGACGTGCGGGTGCCGGCGGCCAACCTGATCGGCGCGGCGAACAGCGGATTCGCCCAGATCGCCCAGGCGTTCGTCTCCGAGCGGATCGGCCTTGCCGCGCAGGCGTATTCGAGCGCGCAGCGGTGCCTGGACATCACGGTGGCCTGGTGCCGCGACCGGGAAACGTTCGGCCGGCCGCTGATCTCGCGGCAGTCGGTGCAGAACACGCTGGCCGAGATGGCCCGCCGCATCGACGTGGCGCGGGTGTATGCCCGCAATGTGGTCGAGCGCGAGCTCGCGGGCGAGACGAACCTGATCGCGTCCGTGTGTTTCGCCAAGAACACCGCCGTCGAGGCCGGTGAATGGGTGGCCAACCAGGCCGTGCAGCTGTTCGGCGGCATGGGCTACATGGCCGAATCCGAAGTCGAACGCCAATACCGGGACATGCGGATCCTGGGCATCGGCGGCGGAACCACCGAGATCCTGACCGCACTGGCCGCCAAAACACTGGGATTCCAATCGTGACCATCCTCCATTCGACACTCGACCCGCACTCCACGGCCTTCACGGACGCGGCGTCGACCGCGGCCGAAAGGCTCGAGGAGATCGACGCCGAGCTCGCCAAGGCCCTTGCGGGCGGGGGCGCGAAGTACGTCGAGCGTCACCACGCCCGCGGCAAGCTCACCGCACGGGAACGCATCGAGCTGCTCGTCGACCCGGACTCCCCGTTCCTGGAGCTCAGCCCGCTGGCCGCGTACGGCAGTGCCTTTCAGATCGGCGCCAGCACCGTCACCGGCATCGGCGTGGTGTCGGGCGTGGAATGCCTGATCGTCGCCAACGACCCGACCGTCAAGGGCGGCACCAGCAACCCATGGACACTGCGAAAGATCCTGCGCGCCAACCAGATCGCCTTCCAAAATCGGCTGCCGGTGATTTCGCTGGTGGAATCCGGCGGGGCCGACCTGCCAACCCAGAAGGAGATCTTCATCCCCGGCGGGCAGATGTTCCGGGACCTGACCCGGCTCTCGGCGGCCGGCATCCCGACCATCGCGCTGGTCTTCGGCAACTCGACGGCGGGCGGCGCCTACATCCCCGGCATGTCCGACCACGTGGTGATGATCAGGGAACGCTCGAAGGTGTTCCTCGCCGGTCCCCCGCTGGTCAAGATGGCCACCGGGGAAGAGTCCGACGACGAGTCGCTCGGCGGCGCCGAAATGCATGCCCGCACTTCGGGGTTGGCGGACTACTTCGCCGTCGACGAGCTGGACGCGATCCGCATCGGGCGGCGCATCGTGTCGCGGCTGAACTGGGTCAAACAGGGGCCCGCGCCCGGGCCGATCACCGAGCCGCTGTTCGACGCCGAGGAACTGATCGGCATCGTGCCCGCCGACCTGCGCATCCCGTTCGACCCGCGTGAGGTGATCGCCCGCATCGTTGACGGTTCGGATTTCGACGAGTTCAAGCCCATGTACGGGTCGTCGCTGGTGACCGGCTGGGCCCGGCTGCACGGCTACCCGCTCGGAATTTTGGCCAACGCGCGCGGGGTGCTGTTCAGCGAGGAGTCCCAGAAGGCCACCCAGTTCATCCAGCTGGCGAACCGCTCGGACACGCCATTGTTGTTCCTGCACAACACCACCGGCTATATGGTCGGCAAGGACTACGAAGAGGGCGGGATGATCAAGCACGGCTCGATGATGATCAACGCCGTGTCCAACTCCACCGTGCCGCACATCTCGCTGATCATCGGCGCGTCCTATGGCGCCGGACATTACGGCATGTGCGGGCGCGCCTACGATCCACGATTCCTGTTCGCCTGGCCCAGCGCCAAATCCGCGGTGATGGGCGGCGCACAACTCGCCGGCGTGCTGTCGATCGTGGCCCGGGCGGCCGCCGAAGCCCGCGGGCAACAGGTCGACGAGGAGGCCGACGCCGCGATGCGGGCCGCCGTCGAGGGCCAGATCGAGGCCGAGTCGCTCCCATTGGTGCTCTCCGGCATGCTCTACGACGACGGCGTGATCGACCCCCGCGATACCCGCACCGTGCTGGGAATGTGTTTGTCCGCCATCGCCAATGGCCCGATCAAGGGGACGTCGAACTTCGGCGTCTTCCGGATGTGAGCCCCATGGTCAATCGAGTGCTGGTCGCCAACCGGGGCGAGATCGCCCGACGGGTGTTCGCCACCTGTCGTCGGCTGGGCCTGGGCACCGTCGCCGTTTACACCGAACCCGACGCCGCCTCGCCGCACGTCGCCGAGGCCGACGCCCGGGTGCGGCTGCCCAACACCAACGACTATCTGAACGCCGAGGCGATCATCGCCGCGGCCCGCGCGGCCGGCGCCGACGCGGTCCACCCCGGCTACGGATTCCTCTCGGAGAACGCTGAATTCGCCGCCGCCGTCCAGGGAGCGGGCCTGACCTGGGTGGGTCCGCCGGTAGATGCGGTGCGCGCGATGGGCTCCAAGATCGAGTCCAAGAAGCTGATGGCCGCGGCGGGCGTTCCGGTGCTCGAGGAACTGGACCCCGACACGGTCACGGACGCTCAGCTGCCGGTGCTGGTCAAGGCGTCGGCGGGCGGCGGCGGTCGCGGCATGCGGGTGGTGCGCGAATTGTCCGCCCTGGCGGGCGAAGTCGCGGCGGCGCGGCGCGAGGCCCAGTCGGCGTTCGGCGACCCGACCGTGTTCTGCGAGCGCTACCTGCCCACCGGACACCACGTCGAGGTCCAGGTCCTCGCCGACATCCACGGCACCGTGTGGGCGGTGGGCGAACGGGAATGCTCGATCCAGCGCCGCCACCAGAAGATCATCGAGGAGGCGCCCTCACCCCTGGTGGAACGCACGCCGGGCATGCGCGCCAAGCTGTTCGACGCGGCCCGGCTGGCCGCCGGCGCCATCGGCTACACCGGCGCCGGGACGGTCGAGTTCCTCGCCGACGACGACGGCGAGTTCTACTTCCTCGAGATGAACACGCGCCTGCAGGTCGAGCACCCGGTCACCGAGGAGACCACCGGGCTGGACCTGGTCGAACTGCAGCTCGACGTCGCCGCCGGTGGTCGCCTACCAGCCGAACCCCCGGTGGCCCAGGGGCATTCGATCGAGGCCCGGCTCTATGCCGAGGACCCCGCGCACGGCTGGCAGCCGCAGGCCGGGCCGGTGCACGCGATCGACGTGCCGGCGGTCCGGGCCGAGTTCGGGGCGCTAGGCCACCGGACCGGGATCCGGCTGGACTCCGGGATCGTCGACGGATCGGTGGTGTCGATCCACTACGACCCGATGCTCGCCAAGGTCATCTCCTACGCCCCGACGCGGCGGCAAGCCGCCCTGGTGCTGGCCGACGCGCTGGCCCGCGCCCGCCTCCACGGCGTGCGCACCAACCGCGAACTGCTGGTGAACGTGCTGCGCCATCCGGCGTTCCTCGACGGCGCCACCGACACTGCGTTCTTCGACACGCACGGCCTGGCGGAACTGTCCGCACCGCTGGCCGACGACGCCACGATCCGGCTCTCTGCCGTCGCCGCAGCCCTGGCCGACGCCGCGCACAACCGAGCCACCGCGAAGACCTCCGGGGTCCTCGGATCTCTGCCCAGCGGCTGGCGCAACCTGGCTTCGGGCTACCAGGCCAAGGCCTACCGCGACGACGGCGAAACCGAGCACCACGTCGAATACCGTTTCACCAGAACTGGTTTGACGCTGCCCAACCATCCTTCCGTGGGGCTGATCTCCGCCGCGCCGGATCGGGTCGTGCTCGCCGCCGACGGGGTGGAACTCACCTTCGCGGTGCAGCGCTACGGTCCCAACCTTCAAGACGTCCACGTCGATTCGGCCCGCGGGCCCGTTCACCTGGTCGCGCTGCCCCGCTTCCCGGAGCCGGGCTCGACCGTCGAAAAGGGTTCCCTGGTGGCGCCCATGCCCGGCAATGTCATCCGCGTCGGCGCCGCCGTCGGCGACACCGTTGCGATCGGCCAGCCGCTGATCTGGCTGGAGGCGATGAAGATGGAACACACCATCACCGCGCCGTCCGACGGGGTGCTCACCGAGCTCAACGTCGAAACCGGTCAACAAGTCGAAGTGGGCGCCGTCTTGGCAAGAGTGGAAGCGCCCGAAGCAGAAGGAGATTCACAGTGACCGACAGCAGCTTCATCGAAAACGAGGAGCGCCGGGCGCTGCGCAAGGCGGTGTCTGAGTGGGCGTCCAACTACGGCGCCGAGTATTACCTGGAGAAGGCCCGCGCGCACGAACACACCAACGAATTGTGGTCCGAGGCAGGCAAATTGGGCTTCCTCGGGGTGAACCTGCCCGAGGAATACGGCGGCGGCGGCGCCGGCATGTACGAGCTGTCGCTGGTGATGGAGGAGATGGCGGCCGCGGGCAGCGCGCTGCTGCTGATGGTGGTGTCGCCGGCCATCAACGGCACCATCATCAGCAAATTCGGCACCGAGGAGCAGAAAAAGCGCTGGATTCCCGGCATCGCCGACGGGACCCTGACGATGGCCTTCGCGATCACCGAGCCCGACGCCGGGTCCAACTCGCACAAAATAACCACGACCGCCCGGCGCGACGGTGGCGACTGGATCCTCAAGGGCCAGAAGGTTTACATCTCCGGTATCGACCAGGCGCAGGCGGTGCTGGTGGTGGCCCGCACGGAGGAGGCGAAGACCGGCAAGCTGCGCCCGGCGCTGTTCGTGGTGCCGACCGACGCACCGGGTTTCACCTACACCCCGATCGAGATGGAGCTGATCAGCCCCGAGCGCCAGTTCCAGGTCTTCCTGGACGATGTCCGGCTGCCCAGCGATGCGCTCGTCGGAGCCCAAGATGCCGCCATCGCACAGCTTTTCGCCGGCCTGAACCCCGAGCGGATCATGGGTGCTGCCAGCTCGGTGGGCATGGCGCGGTGCGCGCTGAGCAAAGCCGTCGACTACGTCAAGACGCGACAGGTCTGGTCCACCCCGATCGGGGCACACCAGGGACTGTCACATCCGTTGGCGCAGTGCCACATTGAGGTCGAACTCGCCAAGCTGATGATGCAGAAGGCCGCGACGCTCTACGACAGCGGCGACGACGCGGGCGCGGCCGAGGCCGCCAACATGGCCAAGTACGCCGCGGCCGAGGCGGCCACCCGCTCGGTCGACCAGGCCGTGCAGTCGATGGGCGGCAACGGGTTGACCAAGGAGTACGGGGTGGCGGCGATGCTCGCCTCGGCCCGGCTTGGACGAATCGCCCCGGTCAGCCGCGAGATGGTGCTGAACTTCGTCGCGCAGACGTCGTTGGGCCTGCCCCGGTCGTACTGATGGACGCCGTCGTCGAATACTCGGTCGACGGGCATGTCGCCCGGCTGACGCTGAATTCGCCGCATAACCGCAACGCGCTGTCGACGGCTCTTGTCGATCAACTGCATCGCGGACTCCGCGACGCCGCCAGGGAGCCGCACGTGCGGGTGGTCGTGCTGGGCCACACCGGCGGCACCTTCTGCGCCGGGGCGGACCTGAGTGAGGCCGGCGAGGGCGCGGCATACGACATGGCCGCGGCGCGGGCCCGTGAAATGACCGCGCTGCTGCGCGCCATTGTCTCGTCGCCGCTGCCGGTGGTCGGCGCGATCGACGGGCACGTCCGCGCCGGCGGGTTCGGGTTGGTAGGCGCCTGCGACATTGTGATCGCCGGGCCGCGCAGCACCTTCGCGCTGACCGAGGCCCGAATCGGCGTGGCGCCGGCGATCATTTCGCTGACGCTGCTGCCGAAGCTGTCGGCGCGCGCAGCGGCGCGCTACTACCTGACCGGCGAGACGTTCGATGCGGCCGCGGCCGCCGAGATCGGACTCGTCACGATCGCGGCCGAAGACGTGGACGCGGCGGTGGCCAAAGTCGTCGCCGACGTCAGCCGCGGGTCGCCGCAGGGCCTCGCCGCGTCGAAGGCACTGACCACCGCGGCCGTCCTGGACGGGTTCGACCGCGACGCCGACCGTCTCACCGAGGAATCGGCCCGGCTGTTCGTCTCCGACGAAGCCCGCGAAGGCATGCTGGCGTTCCTGCAGAAGCGCCCGCCCAGTTGGGCAAACGTCTAACGGGCCGGCGCGACCTGCGGGAAAAGGCACCCAGACCGGGGCTCGACCTGGGAAGAACGTTGCAGTTTAGCCAACCCCCTTGCAGCAAAACTTCTACGTCGTACGCTCGTGGATGATGAGCAACTCAGCGCAGAGCGATGCCGGCGAGACGCAGGCCGCGCGTGACGTACCGTCACGCGCGGCCGACACGGATCGCATCCAGGTCGCGCAGTTGCTCGCCTATGCGGCCGAGCAGGGCCGCCTACAGATGAAGGACTACGAAGACCGACTGACGAAGGCCTACGCGGCGACAACGTACGAGGAGCTCGACGAGCTCAGGGCCGACCTGCCCGGCACGATGCTAAGCCCCCGCCGGGGTGGCAAGCCCAACCCGGCGCCGTCGACATTGTTGCTCGCCCTGATGAGCAATTTCGAGCGGCGCGGCCGGTGGAACGTCCCGAAGAAGCTCACTACGTTCACCTTTTGGGGCACCGGGGTGGTGGACCTGCGTTACGCCGACTTCACCTCCACCGAGGTCGACATACATGCGATCTCGATCATGGGCGCGCAGAACATCCTGCTGCCGCCCGAAGTCAACGTCGAAATCCACGGCCGCGGCGTGATGGGCGGCTTCGACCACACGGTGCTGGGCCAGGGCACGCCCGGCGCGCCCAAGGTGAACATTCACGGCTTCTCGCTCTGGGGCGGGGTGGGCATCAAGCGCAAGGCGCGCCGGCTCCGTTAGACGCGTTGTGCCCCAACCACTCTGAGCGCCTTTAGCCCGGAATGTAATCGAACTCGTCGGGATTGGGACCCCTGCGGCCCGCCTCCCCCTTGTCCAACACCGTGATCGCGTCCATGTCGGAGCCGTCCAGTTCGAAGTCGAACAGCTCGAAGTTCTCCCTGATCCGTTCCGGCGTGACCGATTTCGGAAAGACGATGTCACCGCGCTGAACGTGCCAGCGCAACACCACCTGCGCCGGCGACTTGCCGCGCGCGTCGGCGATGCGGTTGATCACCGGATCGCCGAGCACCTTGCCCTGAGCGATCGGAGACCACGCCTCGGTGACGATGCCGTGGTCGCGCCCGTAGGCGCGGACCTGCTCGTTGGTGAAGTACGGATGAACCTCAATCTGGTTGACCGACGGGACCGTTTCGGTTTCCGCGGCGAGGCGCTCCAGATGCTCGACCTGGAAGTTCGAGACGCCGATGCTGCGAGCGCGGCCGTCTTTCGCGAACTCCTCGAGGACCTTCCAGGTGGAGACGAAGTCCCCGCCGTAGAGGGTGGGCAGCGGCCAGTGAATGAGGAACAGGTCCACGTAGTCGGAGTCCAGGGCCTCCAGCGTTTTGTCGAATGCACGGCGCGCATCGTCGGGCTTGTGGAAGCCGTTGTTGAGCTTGCTGGTGACGAAAACGTCGGCGCGGTCCAAGCCGGCGTCGCGGATGCCTTGGCCGACTTCCCTTTCGTTCCCGTACATTTCCGCGGTGTCGATGTGCCGATATCCGATGTCGAGGGCGCGCTTGACCGCCGCTGCCGTCTCGTCCGGCTTGATCTGGAACACGCCGAAGCCCAGCTGTGGGATGCGCACACCGTCGTTGAGTTCGATCGTTGGAACGTTGCTCATGCGTCTCCTTACCTCTCCGCACCTCTCCGCCCGACTACCCGGTCGGGGAAGCTTCTATTCCACTCGAGGGGCTATCGCCAACTAACGACGCCGCCGCGACCGCAGGTAATCGCCCACCACGGCGGCCCCCAGGCCGTCGACGTCGGGCACCACGACGCGGCCCTCGACGCGCCGCGCGACCTGGTCGATGAACCGGGCCAGACCGGGGTCGTCGCCCAGCCGGAAGATCGTCACCTGCGCGCCGAGCCGTGCCATGTCGTCGAATCCGCGCACCGTGTGGGCGATGGTCCGCGGATGCGGCGGGTAATCAAAGAACACCGCCGAACCGTCGCCGTCGAAGTCCTCCAGGTGAGCGGTCGGCTCACCGTCGGTCACCACCAGCACGACGGGCTGTGCGTTGGGGTGCCGGCGCAGGTGGCGACCCGCCAGCGCCAGCGCGTGATGCAGGTTGGTGCCCTGCTCGTAGACACCCTCCAGGCCGGTCAGCTCGGCGGCCGTCACCGTCCGGGCGTACCGCCCAAAGGCAATGATCTGCAAGGCATCCGAGCGAAAACGCGTGCACACCAGGTGATTGAGCGCGAGCGCCGTCTGCTTCATCGGCAGCCAGCGATTCTCCATCACCATCGAAAACGACGTGTCGACCAACAGCGCCACGGCGGCCTGGGTGCGGGTCTCGGTCTCGGACACCTCGACGTCGTCGACCGTGATCCGCAGCGAGATAGCGCCGTCCGCCCCCTCGACCGGCGCGGTTCCCGCCCGCCGCAACACCGCGTTCGTCAGCGTTCGTGAGATGTTCCACGGCTCGGTGTCACCGAATTGCCAGGGCCGCGTCGCACCGGTCAACTCGCCCGCGGCGCCCGCGCGCCGATGGTCGCGCTCGCCGTGGCGACCCGAAAGCTGCTGCGCCACATCGCGTAGCGCCGTCTCGCCGAGCCGGCGCATCGCCTTCGGGGAGAGCCGCCACTGGCCGTCGGAACCACGGTCCAGGAAGCCCTGATTGACCAGGGCGCGTTCCAATTCGGCGAGTGTGCGCGCGTCGATGGCCGCCTCGTCGCCAAGCTGGCGCGCCAGCGCGTCCAGGTCGACGTCATCCATGGTGGCGCCCGGATAGCTTTGCGACAGCTGCTCGGCCAGCTGCTCCAGCTCGGCGATGTCCGAGATCGCCTGCGTCCCTTCGCCCATGCCGAACGGGTTGTCGCCGGAGAACTGCTCGGAGCCGGTCCAGTCCTCGCCCGGCCGCGCCGCCTGCAGATGGGCGTCGAGCCGGCCCAACGCCTCCATCAACGCCGGTGAACCAAATGCCTGCTGCGCCAACGCATCCAGCTCGGCACGCTGGTCGGGGCTCAGGCTGTTGCGGAAGCGTTGCGCCGCCGCGGCGCGCTTGGCCAGCGAGTCCAGCAGCTCGTCGACGTTGCGCGGGTTCTCCGGGAAGAACTCGCCGTGCTTGTCCATGAAGTCTTCGAAGTCCTGCTGGGTGTCCTGGCCTTTGGCGTGCTTGTCCAGCAGTTCGTTCAGGTCGTCCAGCATCTCGTTGACGCGCTGGCGATCCTCGTCGGTGGCGCCCTCCAAGGCCTGCTTCATCCCGGCGAAGCGCTGGTCCAGCATCTCGCGGCCGAGCAAATCCTTGATCTGCTCGTACTTTCGGCGGGCCTCGGCGCTGCGCCAGTCGTAGTCGGCAAGCTCCTGGACGGCCTTGGCGGGCGACGCCGGGAGCGCGTCCAGCTGCAGCTCGCCGAAGCGGGCGTCGTCGTCCAGCGCGCGGGCCAGCTCCTTGCGCTCGGCCAGCACGGCCTCGTCGAGCAGCTTCTTGATCTCCTGCAGAGTGCCGTCCAAGTTGTTGCGGCGCAACAGATCCCGCCGGCGCTTGTTCGCCTCGGCGGCCAGCCGATCGGCACCGGGCATGTTCTTGGTGCCGCGGCGCAGCAACTCCGAGAGCGCGCGCCGCGGCGAGGTGCCGGCCATCACATCCTGGCCGATCTGTTCGAGCGCCTCGCGCAGATCCACCGGCGGCGCCAGCGGGTCGGGCCCGCCGGTGTACGCGGAGTATCGCGAGGAGTGACCCCTCGAAACGGGTTTAGCCATAAACGGTTTGGCCCTCCCCGGAGACCTTGTCGATCCGCTTGGCCAGGTACAACGCCTCGAGCGCCAATTCCAATGCCGCCGCGCGCTCGCCCTCGGATTCGGCGTGCAGCTTGGCGGCGATCTTGTCCACGACGGGCAGGTTGGGCACGGCGGCCAGCACGTCCTTGGCCGATACCCGCTCACCCGTCGTGACCGCGGAGCCGCCCTCGACCGCGGCCACCAACGCGCCGACGTCGATACCGCCCAGCACGCGGGCCGCGGTGTCGGCGGTCGCGCGGCGCAACAGGTGCTCCAACACGGCCTGTTCGCGGCCCTCCTCGCCGGACTCGAATTCCAGCTTGCCGCGCAGCACGTCGATGACCGTGCCCAGGTCGACCACCCGGGCCACCGGGTCGGTCTCCCCCAGCACCGCGCCGCGGTGCCGGGCGGCGGCCGCGACGGTCTCGGCCGCCGCGATCGCGAACCGCGCCGACACCCCGGATCGCTGGTCGATCGAGTTGGACTCCCGCAGGTATCGGGCGAACCGCGCCATCACCTGCATCAGATAGTCGGGCACCTGCGCGGACAGGTGCGCCTCCTGGACGATCACGCCCATCTCCGCCTCGAGCTCCAGCGGGTAGTGGGTGCGGATCTCGGCGCCGAACCGGTCCTTGAGCGGGGTGATGATGCGGCCCCGGTTGGTGTAGTCCTCGGGGTTGGCGCTGGCGACCACCAGGACGTCCAGCGGCAGGCGCAGCGTGTAGCCGCGGACCTGGATGTCGCGCTCCTCCATGACGTTGAGCATCGACACCTGGATGCGCTCGGCCAGGTCGGGCAGCTCGTTGACCGCGACGATGCCGCGGTGTGCGCGCGGGATCAGCCCGTAGGCGATGGTCTCCGGGTCACCGAGGCTGCGGCCCTCGGCGACCTTGATCGGGTCGATGTCGCCGACCAGGTCGGCGACGCTGGTGTCCGGCGTCGCCAGCTTCTCGGTGTAGCGCTCGCTGCGGTGCTTCCACGCCACCGGCAGGTCGTCGCCCAGGGTCGCGGCCCGCCGGATCGACTCCGGCGTGATCGGCCGGTAGGGGTGCTCGCCCAGCTCGGCCCCGTCGATGACGGGTGTCCACTCGTCGAGGAGCCCGACCAGCGCCCGCAGCAGCCGGGTCTTGCCCTGGCCGCGTTCGCCCAGCAGCACGAAGTCGTGACCGGCGATCAGCGCGCGCTCCAGCTGGGGCAGTACGGTGTCGTCGAAGCCGAGGATGCCCGGCCAGACCTCGTCGCCCTCGGCAAGCGCGGTCAGCAGGTTTTCGCGGATTTCCTGTTTGACTCCCCGCTCGCGGTGGCCGGCGGCACGCAGTTCGCCGACCGTGCGGGGCATGTTGCTCGGTGATGGCACCACTCCACGCTACGCGTAACGCGCTACGGCCACGCGCTAAGCGGCCTAGTGCGCGAAGTGACGGGCCCCGGTGAGGTACAGGGTGATGCCGGCGTTGGCCGCCGCGGCGGTGACCTCGTCGTCGCGCACCGATCCGCCCGGGTGCACCACCGCCTTCACCCCCGCGGCGGTCAGCGTCTCGAGGCCGTCGGGGAACGGGAAGAACGCGTCCGAGGCTGCGACGGCGCCGCGCACCCGGTCGCCACCGCGTTCGACGGCCAGCCGGGCCGCGTCGACCCGGTTCACCTGCCCCATGCCGACGCCGATGGTGGCGCCGTCGGAGGCGATCACGATTGCGTTCGACTTGACCGCGCGGCAGGCGCGCCACGCAAACACCAGGTCGGTCAAGGTGTTCGGGTCAGCCGGTGACCCGGTCGCCAGGGTCCAGTTGACCGGGTTGTCGCCGTGCGCGTCGAGCTGGTCGCGCTGCTGCACCAGCAGTCCCCCGCTGACCGGTCGCAGCTCGGTGCCGCCGGCCAGCGGCTCGGAGGCCACCAGCACACGGATGTTCTTCTTGCGCGTCAACGCCTCGACGGCGCCGGGCGCGTAGGCCGGCGCCACGATCACCTCGGTGAAGATGGTGCTGACGTATTCCGCCATCTCGACGCTGACCTCGGTGTTGGACGCGATCACGCCGCCAAAGGCGCTCAGCGGATCACACTCGTGGGCCTTGCGGTGCGCGTCGGCGACCGACACCGACGAGATCGCGATCCCACACGGGTTGGCGTGCTTGATGATTGCCACGCACGTCTCTTCGTGGTCGAAGGCGGCCCGCCACGCCGCGTCGGCGTCGGTGAAGTTGTTGTAGGACATCTCTTTTCCGTGCAGCTGCTCCGCCTGGGCGAGGCCCGGCCAGGCGCCGGGGTCGCTGTAGAGCGCCGCCTGCTGGTGCGGGTTTTCGCCGTAGCGCAGCATCGCCGTGCGCCGCCAGCTGCCGGCGAGCCACTGCGGGAACGCGGTGGGCGGATGCTCGGGCGCCAGCGTCGACTCCATCCAGCCGGCCACGGCGATGTCGTAGTCCGCGGTGTGCTGAAACGCCAGCGATGCCAGCCTTTTGCGCTCGGCGAGGGTAAATCCGCCGTTGCGCACCGCCGCGAGTACCCCGTCATACCCGAGCGGGTCGACGACGACCGCCACGCTGGGATGGTTCTTGGCGGCCGCCCGGACCATTGACGGGCCGCCTATGTCGATCTGCTCGACGCATTCGTCGATGCCCGCGCCGGAGTCGACCGTCTCGCTGAACGGATACAGGTTGACGACGACCAATTCGAACGCCGCGATCCCGAGCTCCTCGAGCGCCGCGGCGTGCTCCTGCTTGCGCAGGTCGGCCAGCAGCCCGGCGTGCACGCGCGGGTGCAGCGTCTTGACCCGCCCGTCGAGCACCTCGGGGAAGCCGGTCAGCTCCTCCACCGGCGTGACCGAAATTCCTTTGTCCGCAATGGTTTTCGCGGTGGAACCGGTCGAGACGATTTCCACGCCCGCCGCGCTCAGGCCCTCGGCGAGCTCGATCAGCCCCGTCTTGTCGTACACGCTGATCAACGCGCGGCGAATCGCCCTTCTTGACTCGTCGCTCATCCTATGCTCGCCTTTCGTCCGGTCCAGGTCACGCCGCGGGCTGCGATCGCGGCCACCACATCCACCAACAGTCGCCGCTCGATGACCTTGATGCGCTCATGCAGTGTCTCTTCGTTGTCGCCGTCGAGCACCGGAACGGGCTCCTGCGCCAATATCGGCCCGGTGTCCATGCCGGCGTCTACCAGGTGCACCGTACAGCCGGTGACCTTCACACCGTAAGCCAGCGCGTCGGGCACCGCATGCGCCCCGGCGAAGGCCGGCAGCAGCGCCGGATGGGTGTTGAGCGTTCGGCCGCAGAATCGTGAAAGAAATTGCGGCCCAAGTATTTTCATAAACCCCGCGGAGACGATGAGATCGGGCGAGTGCGCGGCCGTGGCCTCGGTGATGGCCGCGTCCCACGCCGTGCGGTCGGGGTAGTCGCCGAGGCGGACCGTGAACGCCGGCAGCGACGCCGCCGCCGCGACCTCCGTGGCCCGGCATTCGCGATCCACGCCGACCGCGACTATGCGCGCCGGATAGTCACCCCTGGCGGCTTCGATGAGCGAGCCCAGCAACGAACCGGTGCCGGACGCCAGCACCACCACCCGCGCCGGCGCGCTCGGGGGCACGTGAAGCGGTTGGGGCACAACGGGGAGCCTAGTCGGGCGACGATGCGCGCCGGCACGGCGCGCGGAGAAGCCCGACAATCAGGCTAGTCGGGCGTCTGGTCGTCCTCGGCGGCCGACTCGCGGGCCGGCTCGTCGTCGTCGCTGACCGTCGGCCCCTCGACGGACTCGCCGGCCGGCTCGTCGTCGATCTCGTCCTCCGGATCCTCGAACAGCACCGGCTCCTCGACCGGCGCGGCTCTCGGTCGCCGGGGCCTCCTGAGCCGGATGGGGCGGATGCCGCCGGCCATCACCACGGTTATCCAGCCCACCACCGCGAACCAGAAGAACACGCCGATCAGCAGGCCCCCCTGGTCGACGCCGACGTCACCGAAGTTGCCCAGCCGGCCGCTGCCGGCGTAAGCCAACAACGACATCGCCAACGCGCCGGCGACCGACGCGACCAGCAGCTTGGCCAGTGCCGCCAGCACCGGCAGCGCGTGCCGGGCGCATTGTTGTCCGACCGCAACACCGGACGAGGCGCCCACGATGAGCAACGCGACCCAGACCGGACCCAGTGGCGGCGTGGGGGCCGCGGCCAGGATCGGCAGCGCGGGCATGTCCCCGCCGAACACGGTGAACGGACTAAACGTCGCGAAACCGAGGTGCGCCGAAGACCCGACCGCAACCGCCGACGTGCCGACGATGACGTTCGGTGCGTACAGCACCGACAGCACCGTGAGGCTGAACTCGCCGAAGATGGAATCGGTGATCCCATAGAGCTCTTGCATCGTCGACCAGTGCACGACCAGCGAGCCCGCGGTCACCAGGCCGGAAAGCCCGAGCAACGCCAGCACACCGGCCACCGCCGCGCGCAGCGAATCACCGAGCCAGTTGGGCAGCGGCGATGCCGCCAGCGCGCGCCGGCCCACCCGCGACCACACGCCGATCCCGGCGCCGATGGCGTGCACCACCAGCACGCTGGCGAATGCGCGCAGGGCGCTGGGCGTCTGCAGCTCGGTGATCACCGACGACGCGTCGTGAATGACCGCCAGCGCGATCGCCGCCATCAGGAGCGGCCCACCCAGGGCGGAAGCGATCACCCACCGGACGACCAGCCATGACGAGGCGGGCGACGTCGCCCTTGCACTGGTGCGCGCGGTACCCCACACCATCAACAGGACCGGCAGCAGCGGCAGCACGCCCAGCTCGCGGCCACCGATCGAGATCGGCACCTGGTGCACCCCGAGCCACATGCTGGCGATGGCGCCCGGTGCGCCCGTCATGTCGCTGTTGGCGATCAGCAACTGCAGCAACGTGACCGCGGCGATGATGCCCAACGCCACCACGGCCGGCGCGAACGCCACCCGGACAAGGTCGCGCGCCTGGCGAGCGCCTGCCGCCCGGTTGTCCGCGCTTTCCGACACCCTCGTCACTCTTGGCGCACGTGCCCGACTACGCGCGAGAGCGCACGTTTAGGCCGGTGCCGCCGGCCCGGACGACGGCGACTGCTGCTCCTGGCCGCCGGTGTGGCTGGATTGCTCGGCCGGGGCCGAACCCGTCTGCGACTCGTTGGACGACGGAGGCGGGCTGAAGCTGGGAAAACCGGTGGGTGGCGTCGACGGTCCCTGCTGATGCTGCGCGGTCGGCTGCGCACCCGACTGCGGCGAGGGCTGCGCACCGAAGCCGCCGGTCGACGTGGGGATCGCCTGCTGGGTCACGTCCTGGCTGGCCGGATAGCCCCCGTACTGGGCGCCGTACCCGGACGGCCGTGGCGGCTCCTGGTGTCCCGCGTGCTGCTGGCCGTAGTAGGACGGTTGCTGTCCGTACTGCCCGTACTGGCCATACTGCCCGTACTGGCCATACTGCGCGTACGGGTCGTACTTGGGCCGCGGGGCCGGTGCGGTGATGACGCCGGCGTCCAGCAGCAACGCACCGATGGCGGCGATCGCCTGGAAAATGCTGCAGGCCACCAGAGGCCACATCGCCCAGCCGATCGCGAAACCGGCGGGCGTGTTGACGGTCTCGGTGATGGCCAGCAGCGCACCCAGCGTCGCGATCACCGCGACGATTCCCACGTAGCTCTTGGCCTTGGGCAGCAAGCTGACCGCGGCCAGCAGGGAAGCCAGCACCGCGACGATGACCGCCGTGCCGGCATCGCCGGCGCGCCCACCGCCCGGGCCGAGGTCGGCGCCGATGGTGAACGTCGGGCCGAAGTTCAGCAGATACACCGCGATGCCGAGCACCACGACCGCGATGTTCAGGATCCGCGGAAGCTTGCTTTCGCCGTCGTCGGTCTTCGCGAACGACGGTGTGCTGCCCGCGTAGGAGCCGCCGGGCTGCTGGGGTTGATATCCGGGGCTACCGGGCGAGTAGGTCATGACTCCTCCTGTTGCTTCCCGTGGTCTTGAAGTGTCTGGCGGTGTCACCTTCAAGCGCGACGCGGTGCCGCTGGGCACGCCGCTTCGAAACACCTTCCCCATGTCGCGTAGCGGCGCGATCGATCACCCACGCTAGCGCACGTCCGGGCGGCCGCGCCGGGACGCCGCGCCCCGCTAGCTTGCCCCGCATCGGTAGAACACGTTCTAATCCTGTGCATGGATTACGGGCTCGTGCTTTTCACCAGCGATCGTGGCATCTCCCCGGCGGCCGCCGCCAAGCTTGCCGACGACAACGGCTTCCACACCTTCTACGTGCCGGAACACACCCACATCCCGGTCAAGCGTGAGGCGGCCCATCCCACGACTGGCGACGCGTCGCTGCCGGACGACCGCTACATGCGCACGCTAGACCCATGGGTAAGCCTGGGCGCGGCATGCGCCGTCACCTCGCGGGTGCGGCTGTCCACCGCCGTCGCACTGCCCGTCGAGCACGACCCGATCACATTGGCGAAAAGCATTGCCACCCTTGACCATCTATCGGGGGGCCGCGTCAGCCTCGGCGTCGGGTTCGGGTGGAACACCGACGAGCTCGCCGATCATGGCGTGCCGGCCGGCCGGCGGCGGACCATGTTGCGCGAGTACATCGAGGCGATGCGTGCGTTGTGGACGGAAGAAGAGGCCGCGTACGACGGCGAATTCGTCAAGTTCGGTCCCAGCTGGGCCTGGCCGAAGCCGGTGCAGCCGCACATTCCGGTGTTGGTGGGCGCGGCCGGCAATGAAAAAAACTTCAAGTGGATCGCGCGCAGCGCCGACGGCTGGATCACCACGCCGCGCGACTTCGACATCGACGAGCCGGTCAAGCTGCTGCAGGACACCTGGGCCGCCGCGGGGCGCGACGGCGCCCCGCAGATCGTCGCGCTGGACTTCAAGCCGATCCCCGAGAAGCTGGCGCGCTGGGCCGAGCTGGGGGTGACCGAGGTGCTGTTCGGTTTGCCGGACCGCCCCGAAGACGAGATCGCCGCCTACGTGGAGCGGTTGGCCGGCAAGCTGGCCGCCGCGGTCTAGCGCGAGCAGACGCAGAATCGCAGAAAGCCGCGCGGCGGCGTGCGATTCTGCGTCTGCTCGCCGAAGAGCTCTAGAGGCTCTTGAGGATCTCCCGGGCCAGCGCGGCCGTCTCCGACGGGGTCTTGCCGACCTTGACGCCGGCGGCCTCCAGCGCCTCCTTCTTGGCGGCCGCGGTGCCCGACGAGCCGGACACGATGGCGCCGGCGTGGCCCATCGTCTTGCCCTCCGGCGCGGTGAACCCCGCGACGTAGCCGACGACCGGCTTGGAGACGTGGGCCTTGATGTAGTCGGCCGCGCGCTCCTCGGCGTCGCCGCCGATCTCACCGATCATCACGATGACCTTGGTGTCGGGGTCCTTTTCGAAAGCCTCGATGGCATCGATGTGGGTGGTGCCGATCACCGGGTCCCCGCCGATGCCGATCGACGTCGAGAACCCGAAATCGCGCAGCTCGTACATCATTTGATAGGTCAGCGTGCCGGACTTGGACACCAGCCCGACGGGACCCGAACCGGTGATGTTGGCCGGGGTGATGCCCACCAACGCCTCGCCCGGCGTGATGATGCCGGGACAGTTCGGCCCGATGATGCGCGTCTTGCTGCCCTTCTCCACGTTGTAGGCCCACGCAAATGCCGTGTCCTGCACCGGAATTCCCTCGGTGATGACGACCAGCAGCGGGATCTCGGCGTCGATGGCCTCGATGATGGCGTCCTTGGCGAATTTCGGCGGCACAAAGATGATCGACACGTCCGCGCCGGTCTTTTCCATCGCCTCCGTGACGCTGCCGAACACCGGCAACTTGGTGATCCGGCCGCCCTTGTCCTCGTGCGTGACGGTGCTGCCCGCCTTGCGCGCGTTGACACCGCCCACAATCTGCGTGCCCGCCTTGAGCATTCGGGCGGTGTGCACGGTGGCCTCGCTGCCGGTGATGCCCTGGACGATGACCTTGTTGTCTTTGTTCAGGAAGATGGACATGGGTCATGTTTCCTTTCAGGTCTCAGGCGCTCGCCAGCTCGGCGGCCTTGTCAGCGGCCTCGTCCATCGTGGCCACCAGCGTCACCAGCGGGTGGTTGGCCTCGGTCAGGATGCGACGGCCCTCGTCGACGTTGTTGCCGTCGAGGCGCACCACCAGCGGCTTGTTGGCCTCGCCGCCGAGGATCTCCAGGGCCTTGACGATGCCGGTGGCCACCGCGTCGCACGACGTGATGCCGCCGAAGACGTTGACGAACACGCTCTTGACCTGTTGGTCACCCAGGACCACGTCCAACCCGGCGGCCATCACCTCCGCCGAGGCGCCGCCGCCGATGTCGAGGAAGTTGGCCGGCTTGACGCCCCCGTGCTTCTCCCCGGCGTACGCGACGACGTCGAGGGTCGACATCACCAGGCCCGCGCCATTGCCGATGATGCCGACCTGACCGTCGAGCTTGACGTAGTTGAGGTGGTGTTCCTTGGCCTTGAGCTCCAGCGGGTCGGTGGCCTCGCGGTCCTCGAACTCGGTGTGATCGGGGTGGCGGAAGTCGGCGTTAGCGTCCAGGGTGACCTTGCCGTCCAGCGCCAGAATCCGGTCGTCCGGCGTACGCACCAGCGGGTTGACCTCCACCAGGGTCGCGTCCTCGGCGACGAAAAGCTCCCACAGCTTGGAGATGGTGATGGCGGCGGCGTCGAGCACCTCGGCCGGCAGGTGGCCCTGCTCGGCGATGGACCGCGCGGTCGCCACGTCGACACCCTTGACGGCGCTCACCGGCACCTTGGCCAGCCGGTCGGGCTTGGTGGCGGCCACCTCCTCGATCTCCATGCCGCCCTCGACCGAGCACATCGCCAGGTAGGTGCGGTTGGCGCGGTCGAGCAGGAAGGAAATGTAGTACTCCTCGGCGATGTCGCTGGCCTCGGCGACCAGCAGCTTCTTCACGACGTGGCCCTTGATGTCCAGGCCGAGGATGTTCTTGGCGTGTTCGTACGCGTCCTCCGCGGTGGCGGCGTACTTGACACCGCCCGCCTTGCCGCGACCGCCGATCTTCACCTGCGCCTTGACCATCACCGGGCGACCGATCTCCTCGGCGATGGCCCGGGCGCCGTCGGCGGTGTCGGTCACTCGCCCGGGCGTGCTCGGTACGTTGTGCTTGGCGAACAATTCTTTGGCTTGATACTCGAAAAGGTCCATGGCCTCACTGTCTTCGGTCGGCTTGCTGCTAGGCCTATACGTTGGCGGCGGCGCCGGAATCGGCAACTCGCACGCTGGCACTGTATCCACCCGCCGAATTCCTGCTACCGTCGCGTCCACCGATGTGGCACAGCTCACGGCATACCGGCACGCCTCCAAAGTGATGCGAATCACAATATCGGTTGGCTTCTTAGCCCGAGGTTGCAAGGCCCGTCGGTTAGCGGATACCTTCCTAGGGTCCAGATAACGTTATGGTCACGATACGAGGACAATTCAGCTTGTCGCAGCACCGTTTAGCCCGTCATTCTGCCGTGTCAACCGGCGTCGTGAGGGTCGGTCGCGCAGCCGGCGGCCGGTGGACGGAGACCCACCGAAACGAAGTCACCGAGATCCTTCCGCTCGACGGATTCGACTTCGACGACCTCGAATTCGCCGACGAGTCGGGCGATCTGAAAGACCTGGACTTCAGCAACGACTCGACCTTCGACAACGAGGCTCAGGTACTGCTGGCGCCCGAGCTCGATGACCTGCACGACGTCGACGACCTGGCCCCGCTGTTGCTGGCCGCGCCCGCCGCCGTGCCGGTCCCGGCGCGGTTTCAGCCCGACGCTCCCGGCATCGAAGAGCGTCGTCACAACCACTCGGACATCACCGACGTCATTCCGGTGATCCGGCGCGGCGGGCAGCACCGCAAGCAGCCGACCAGCGCGGCCAGGGGCCGCCTGCTGATCTCGGCGATGGCGGCCGGCGCGGCCGCCGCGGCGGCCCACACGGCGACCAGCCACGCCGACACCCCCAAGACGGAGGCCGTGCTGACGGCCAACGCCTCGGCGCTCGACGGCGGGACGGGGCCGAACACCATCCGCGGCGCCCAGGTGATCGCGGTCGCGCCGGCGGCGAATGCCGCGGTGCACAACGAGGAATTCGCCCGGGGTGTGGCCTTCGCTAACGATCGCGCGCAGCGCGAGGCGCGGTTGCAGCAACCGCTCTATGTGATGCCGACCAAGGGGATCTTCACCTCGAACTTCGGCTACCGCTGGGGTGTCCTGCACGCCGGCATCGACCTGGCCAACTCGATCGGCACACCAATCTATGCGGTGTCCGACGGCGTCGTCATCGACTCCGGGCCGGCCGCCGGCTACGGGGCGTTGGTCAAGCTCCGCCACGCCGACGGCACGGTCACGCTCTACGGCCACGTCAACACGACGCTGGTCAGCGTCGGCCAGCGTGTGATGGCCGGCGACCAGATCGCCACCATGGGCAACCGCGGTAATTCCACCGGGCCCCACCTGCACTTCGAGGTGCTGCAGGGCGGCACGGAGCGGATCGACCCCGTCCCGTGGCTCGCGAAGCGGGGACTTAACGTCGGCAATTACGCTGGCTGAGGTGACTTCGCCGAACGACCCGCCTGCCCCGCCACCCGAGACCGCGACACCCCCCTCGGAATCGCAGACTCGGATCATTCGCCGGGCACCGACCGGGCCGATGCCCGTTGTGCCGGAGTCGCCGACCACGCAGATCCCCCCGTACCAGGCGACTCCCGCCCGGCCCCGGGTTCTGCCGGGCCCCGAACCGAGCGGCCGGACGGCCGTCGCCGCCGCCGCGGTTAGCATCGTCAGCGGCTGGGCGACGTCCGTGGTGGCCACCGACCTGATCGCCGGCTGGTGGCGAACCGACCGCCTGTTCTGCATCGCGGTCGCGTTTCTGGCGCTGGTGTTCGCGATCACCACGGTGTCGGGCGTGATCTTGTTGCTGCAGCATCGGCCCGTGGGGCGCTACCTCATCGCGGCCGGGGCGGTGGTCGCGGTGCTGACCTACGGGGGCGTGTTCATCGCGGGCGCGCGGGTGGCGTGGATCGTGTACACGCTGTGGCTGCTGCCGGTCGCCAGCGTGGTGCTGGCGTTTCACCCGCAGACCAAACGCTGGCTGCAGGCCTAAAGCTTGCTGACCGGGGCGTGGTTGTGCATCAGCTTCACCCTCCCCGCGCTGCCGAAATCGATCAGTGACATGGCCGATTCGCCGACGCCGGAGACCTCCTCGACCCGGCCGAGCCCGTACTTGTCATGGGTCACCCGATCGCCGGGTTGCAGCACCAGCGGCGGGCGTTTGCTTGAGCCCGAGCGGGCCGGCGACGGCCGCGGCGCGCCGAACCGTCCGGCGCCGCTCACCGGGGCACTGAACGACGGCGCGGGCGCGCTGCGCCGCCAGTCGATCAGCTCCTGCGGAATCTCGCGCAGGAAGCGCGATTCCGGGTTGAGCATCGGCTGTCCCCAGGAGGACCGGACGATGGCCCTGCTCACATAGAGCCGCTGACGCGCCCGGGTGATGCCGACGTAGGCCAGCCGCCGCTCCTCGGAAAGCTCGGTCGGATCGTCCAGCGACCGCATGTGGGGGAACATCCCGTCCTCCCAGCCGGTGACGAACACCACCGGGAACTCCAGCCCCTTCGCCGTGTGCAGCGTCATCAGCGTGACGACCCCGGCGCCGTGCTCCGGGATGTCGTCGGCGTCCGCGACCAGCGAGACGCGTTCCAGAAACGCCGCCAGCACACCGGTGTCCGGCACGTCTTCGTCCTCGGGCGCCGACTCGTCCAGCGCGGCTGCGTTCGCCAAATCGGCGCTGAATTCGTGTGCGACGCTGACCAATTCGTTGAGGTTATCCAGCCGGGCCAGCTCCTGCGGGTCGGTGGAGGACTCCAGCTCGTTGCGGTATCCGGAGCGTTCGAGCACCAACTCGACCAGGTCGCCGAGATCGTCGTCGAGGTGGCCCCTCAGGTCGTCCAGCAGCTCGACGAAACCCGCGATCGCCTTCTCCGCGCGGGTGTTCAGCATCGGCACTTTGCCCTCGGCCGCGGCCACCAGCGCGTCGGCGAAGCTGGCGCCGGTGTTCTCGGCGTACACCGTCACGCACGCCTCGGCGCGATCCCCGATGCCCCGGCGCGGGGTGTTGAGGATGCGCCGCATGCTGACCGCGTCGCCGGGGTTGTCCAGCACCCGCAGGTAGGCGACGATGTCGCGGATCTCCTTGCGTTCGTAAAACCGCACTCCCCCAACGACTTTGTACGGGATCCCGGCGCGGATGAAGACCTCCTCCAGCGACCGCGACGAGTTGTTGGTGCGATAGAACACCGCCACGTCGTTGTAGGTGATCTCGCCGCGCTCGGCGAGCGCGTCGATCTCCTCGGCCACAAACCTGGCCTCGTCGTGCTCGTTGTCGGCGACGTAACCGACGATCAGCTCGCCGGCGCCGGCGTCGGTCCACAACCGCTTCTCGCGGCGCCCGGAGTTTCGGGCGATCACCGAGTTGGCGGCCGACAGAATGTTCTGCGTGGAGCGGTAATTCTGTTCCAGCAGAATGGTTCTCGCGTCCGGGTAGTCGCGCTCGAAGTCCTCGATGTTGCGGATGGTGGCGCCGCGGAACGCATAGATCGACTGGTCGGCATCGCCGACCACGCACAGCTCGCCGGGCGGCACATCGTCGACGGTCTCGGTGCCGACCAATTCGCGGACCAACACGTACTGCGCGTGGTTGGTGTCCTGGTATTCGTCGACCAGCACGTGCCGGAACCGCCGCCGGTAGTACTGCGCGATTTCGGGGAAGGTCTGCAGCACCGCGACGGTCTCCCCGATCAGGTCGTCGAAGTCCAACGCGTTGGCCGCCCGCAGCCGCCGCTGGTATTCGCCGTACACCGAGGCCACCGTCCGGCTCAACTCGTCGGAATCGTCGGTCAGGTTGGCGACGGCCTCGTCCGGATAGACCAGCTCGTTCTTCAGGTTGGAGATGGCGTTGGCCAGCAGCCGCGGCGAGTAGCGCTTGATGTCGAGCCCCATGTCGCGGCCGATCATCTGCAGCAGGCGCCGCGAGTCGTCGGCGTCGTAAATGGAAAAATTGGAGTTCAGGCCCTTGATCAGCGACGCCTGGTTGCGCAGGATGCGCACGCAGGTCGAGTGGAACGTCGACACCCACATCGCGCGGGCCCGGGGGCCGACCAACCGCACCACCCGATCGCGCATCTCCGCGGCGGCCTTGTTGGTGAAGGTGATCGCCAGGATCTGGCCGACGCCGACGCCCCGCGCCGCGATCAGGTAGGCGATGCGCCGGGTCAGGACGGCCGTCTTGCCCGAGCCCGCGCCCGCCACGATCAGCAGGGGCGAACCCTCGTGCACCACCGCCTGACGCTGTTGCGGGTTGAGCCCGTCGAGCAGCTGCTCTGCTTCGGGGGCGGACGTTGCCTCGGTATTGCTGGTCGCGTGCACACTCATGTCGGTCCAAATTTACCGCCGCCCGCCGACTAGTTCGCTGGCCAGGCGCCCGGCGCGGCGCCGGAGCATTTTTGCGTGGTTACGGCCCTTAGTGGCACACTCGGTTGGTGCTCAACATGCAGCGCCGATTTTTCTACGGGTACCGGCCAGCGGTGCCCGTGGTGTAGCTGCTTTCGCAGAGCCCCGTGGTCCGCTTCCGGATTCGGGGCTCGTCTCTTTTGTGAGGCCCGATAACGGATGAGACCAGAACCCCCACATCAAGAGAATGCGGAGTTAGCAGAGATGAACATCGAGATGGTCGAGTCCCAAGAGGCTACCGACATTGACGCGTTGCGCCAGGAGATCGACCGACTGGACGCCGAGATCCTCGCCGCGGTGAAGCGGCGGGCCGAAGTTTCGCAGGCGATCGGCAAGGTGCGGATGGCCTCCGGCGGCACCCGGCTGGTCCACAGCCGCGAGATGAAGGTCATCGAGCGCTACAGCGAGCTCGGTCCCGACGGTAAGGACCTGGCGATGCTGTTGCTGCGGCTGGGCCGGGGCCGGCTCGGGCACTGAGGCCGCCCGTCACACCTGGCTCCGCCCCGTCGGACCGCACTAGGGTCAAATCATGACCTCCCTGCAAACCATCCCCGACATCACCGCCACCCCGGCGTGGGACGCCCTGCGCAGGCATCACGAACAAATCGGCCAGACCCATCTGCGGCAGTTCTTCGACGAGGACCCCGATCGCGGCCGCGAGCTCACCGTGACCGTCGGCGACCTCTACATCGACTACAGCAAACACCGGGTCACCCGAGAGACGCTGGGGCTGCTGGTCGACCTGGCGCGCACGGCTAACCTCGAGGAGCGCCGCGACCAGATGTTCGCCGGCGCGCACATCAACACCTCCGAGGACCGGGCTGTGCTGCACATCGCGCTGCGGCTGCCGCGGGACGCCGAGCTGATCGTCGACGGCCAGAACGTCGTCGAGGACGTGCACACCGTGCTGGACAAGATGGGCGACTTCACCGACCGGTTACGCAGCGGTGAATGGACCGGGGCCACCGGGAAAAAGATCAGCACCGTGGTCAACATCGGGATCGGCGGGTCGGACCTGGGGCCGGCCATGGTTTACCAGGCGCTGCGCCACTACGCGGACGCCGGGATTTCGGCGCGCTTCGTCTCCAACGTCGACCCCGCCGACCTGGTCGCCAAGCTCGCCGACTTGGACCCGGCCACAACGCTTTTCATCGTTGCGTCGAAGACCTTCTCGACCCTGGAGACGCTGACCAACGCGACCGCAGCGCGCCGCTGGCTGACCGACGCGCTCGGCGACGCCGCGGTGTCCAAGCATTTCGTGGCGGTCTCCACTAACAAGCGCCTGGTCGACGACTTCGGCATCAACACCGACAACATGTTCGGGTTCTGGGACTGGGTCGGCGGGCGTTATTCGGTCGACTCGGCGATCGGGCTGTCGGTGATGGCCGTCATCGGCAAGGAGGCGTTCGCCGATTTCCTGTCCGGATTCCACATCGTCGACCGCCATTTCCAGACCGCCCCGCTGGAGTCGAACGCGCCGGTGCTGCTCGGCCTGATCGGGCTGTGGTACTCCAACTTCATGGGCGCGCAATCGCGCGCGGTGCTGCCGTATTCGAACGACCTGGCCCGCTTCGCGGCTTACCTGCAACAGCTGACCATGGAATCCAACGGAAAGTCGACCCGCGCCGACGGCACGCCGGTCACCACCGACACCGGCGAAATCTTTTGGGGCGAACCGGGAACCAACGGGCAGCACGCGTTCTACCAGTTGCTGCACCAGGGCACCCGGCTGGTGCCGGCCGATTTCATCGGCTTCAGCCAACCCACCGACGACCTGGCCACCGCCGACGGCACGGGCAGCATGCACGACCTGTTGATGAGCAACTTCTTCGCCCAGACCCAGGTGCTGGCGTTCGGCAAGACCGCCGAGGAGATCGCCGCCGAGGGCACCCCCGCCGACGTCGTGCCGCACAAGGTGATGCCCGGAAACCGGCCGTCCACTTCGATTTTGGCCGATCGGCTCACCCCGTCGGTGCTGGGTCAGCTGATCGCGGTCTACGAGCACCAGGTCTTCACCGAGGGGGTGATCTGGGGCATCGACTCGTTCGACCAGTGGGGTGTGGAGCTGGGCAAGACGCAGGCCAAGGCGCTGCTTCCGGTGATCACCGGCGACGCCTCACCCGCACCGCAGACCGACAGCTCGACCGACGCGCTGGTCCGCCGCTACCGCACCGAGCGCGGACGCACGAGCTAGCCAAGCCACCGCGAGGGCGCGCAAATGCACGCCGTCGTCCGGCGTGTCGCGTACAAACACGCGCCCTCGCCGCAGTTTTCTAGGCGAACACTTTCGTCAGCGGGGGCGGCAGCACCCGCATCAACTGGACCAGGGGGGCCCACGGCCACCACGGCACGACGGCGCGGCCGGGTTCGCGCTCGATCGCGTCGACCAACGCCTTGACGCCAGTTTCGTTGTCCACCATGAACATTGTGCTCGCGGACTTGGCGGTCATCTCCGACTCGATGTAGCCCGGCTCGATCAGCGAAACCTTGATGGGGCCGCGGCGGTATTCAGCGCGCAGCGATTCGCCGAGCGAGCGCATCCCGGCTTTGCTTGCGGCGTAAGCGGCTTTGACGCCCGGCACCCCCTTGTTGCCGAGCACCGACGAGATGAGCACCAGATGGCCCTGCCCGCTTTTGGCGAACAACTCCAGCGCGGTCTCGATCTGCACCAGGGCGGCAACCAGGTTGGTCTCGAGGGTCGCCTTGTTCGCCCACGGCTTGCCCGAGCCCAGCTTCGCGCCCTTGCCGATGCCGGCGTTGACGACGATGCGGTCAACCCCGCCGAGCTCGTCGCTGATTTCGGCGAACACCTTCGGCACCTGCTCGTGGTCGTTGACGTCCAGCGCGGCAACGGCGATCTTGATTCCTGGATACTGTTGCGTCAGTTCGGCTTTCAGCTCGTCGAGCCGGTCGGTGCGACGGGCGCACAGCCCGAGGTCGCGGCCCTTGGCGGCGAAGGAGCGCGCCATCCCGGCGCCCAGGCCGGAACTGGCGCCGGTGATGAGAATCTTCTGACGAGTCACCCGGGCAGCATATCGACCGTTGCCGGCGGCTACTTGAGCAGCCGCGACAAGCGGCGGTCGGCGAGCACCTTGCCGCCGGTCTGGCACGTCGGGCAGTACTGAAAAGACTTGTCCGCGAACGACACTTCGCGCACGGTGTCCCCGCACACCGGGCACGGCAGGCCGGTGCGGGCGTGCACGCGCAGGCCGGAGCGCTTCTCCCCCTTGAGCATGGCGGCGCCCTGGCCGACGGAGCGGCTCACCGCGTCGGTCAGCACCGAGATCATCGCGTCGTGCAGGGCGGTGAGCTGTTCGTCGGACAGCTTGCCCGCGGTGGCGAACGGCGAGATCTTCGCGACGTGCAGGATCTCGTCGCTGTAGGCGTTGCCGATGCCCGCGATCACCTTCTGGTCGGTGATGACTGTCTTGATCCGCCCGGTGTTGCCGGACAGCACCCCGGCCAGGTCCTCGGGGCCGAGCTCCAGCGCATCGGGGCCGAGGGCGGCGATGCCCGGCACCAGCTGCGGGTCGTCGACAAGCCACACCGCCAGCCGCTTCTGCGTGCCGGCCTCGGTGAGGTCGAAGCCGGGCGCCTCGCCGGGCGCGCCCAGGTGCACCCGCATGGCGATCGGGCCCTTGCCGGGACGCAGCGGGGCCGCGGCCAGCTTGTCGGACCACCGCAGCCACCCCGCGCGCGACAGGTGGGCGATCAGGAACAACGGCCCGGCCTGCAAGCCCAGGTACTTGCCCCAGCGCTGGGCCCCGGTCACCGATTGACCGTGCAGAACGCTGATCGGCGGGTCGAAGGTCTTCAGCACCGAAAACGCGACGACGTCGACGCGACCGATGGTCGATCCGACGGCGTGGCGGCGCAAATGGTCGACCAGCGCTTCGATTTCGGGTAGTTCGGGCACGCCCTTCAGTCTGCCGCTCGGAGCAAATAGGTGTCCATGATCCAGCCGTGCCGCGCGCGGGCGTCGGCGCGCAGCGCCACGATGCGCGCCGCGACCTCGCCGACGGTGCCGGCCACCAGCAGCTCGTCGCCGGTGCCGAGGTAGGCGCCCCACCAGATCTTCGTGTCGGGCGGGCACGTCTGAAACGAGCAGTCGGCGTCGAGCATCACCACCGCCGAGCCGGCCAAGCCGTTCCTGCGCAGCTGCCTGCCGGTGGTGATCAAAACCGGCTCGCCGACTTCGTTGAGCGGGATGCGGTGCCGAGCCGTCAGCGCCTGGACCGCGGTGATGCCCGGGATGACGTCGTAACTGAACTCGAGCTCGGCGGCTTCGGCCTTGATGGCGTCGAGGATGCGCAGCGTGCTGTCGTACAGCGACGGGTCGCCCCAGGCCAGGAAGGCGCCCACGCCGTCGGGACCCAGCTCGGCGGAGATGGCGTCCGCCCACACCCGCGCCCGCGCGGCGTGCCAATCCGCGACCGCGTCCCGATAGTCGGTTTCGGTCGAGCGCTTGGGATCGGGCAGCTCGACGAAGCGATACCCGGGCTGCCGGATGAACCGCGCACAGATCTCGCGTCGCAGGGCGACCAGGTCGCTCTTCGTCTCCCCCTTGTCCATCGCGAAGAAAACCTCGGTGCCGTTGAGCGCCTCGATGGCCTGAACGGTCACGTAGTCCGGGTCGCCGGCGCCGATGCCGATCACGTGAATATGCCGAGCCAAAAAGCCTCCTCACTGCTTAAATCAGAGTGCCGAATCGAGACCTCGGGGGGCTAGCCGGGACCCTAGGTACCCGATACCATGGGTACCGTCGAAGCCCAATGAAGGGACGCCAGCTATGACTCGCGCCGAGACGATGCAGAGCGAAGCGATGAGGAGGAGCGGCGCTATGACCTCAGCGGTGAAGCCGGGTGGGCCGAGTCGTGAGGAGTTCTCGGACCGGTTGCTGAAGGGCTCGGTCAAGAAGTCCTACGAGCCGGTGGTCGACATCGACTGGGACGCGCCGCTGGACCCCGACAAGTTCTACCTGCCGCCGCGGCTGGTGTCGTTGTACAACACCCCGATGTGGGACGAGATGACCCGCGAGCAGCAGATCGACCTGTCCCGCCAGGAACTGGTCAACACGCTCTCGGCCGGGATCTGGTTCGAGAACATGCTCAACCAGTCGCTGCTGCGGACCATCTTGCACGAGGACCCCACCAGCTCCTCGACGCATTACAAGCTCACCGAGCTGGGTGACGAGACCCGGCACATGGTCATGTTCGGCAAGGCCATCGAGCGCATCGGCGCAAAGCCGGTGCGGCCGCGCCTGTTTCACCGCTGGATCATCAACGCGCTGCCGCTGGCGTTCCAGCGCGGCTCGATGCTGTGGATTGCCGCCCTCATCGGCGAAGAGATCTTCGACTCGCTGCAACGGCAGATGATGGACGATCCTGAGCTGCAGCCAATCATCCAGCGGCTCATGCGAATTCACGTCACCGAAGAGGCCCGCCACATTCAGTTCGCCCGCGACGGCGCCCGCAAGCGCGCCGCGGAGATGCCGCGGCTCAACCGCTTGTTCATGGCCAACATCAACGGGCTGGGCGGATACTTCTTCAACTACTTGTTCAGCAACCCGATCCCGTACGCGCGGGTGGGCCTGGACGCGAAGCGGGCACGAAAGACCGCGCGCACCAGCCCGCACCGCCGCGAGATGCAGGTTGCCGGCTTCGCACCGCTGGCGGCGTTTCTGACCGAGGTGGGCCTGCTGGGCCCGATCGCGCGCCGCGGCTGGAAGCGCAGCCGATTCCTGTGACCCAGTCGCCCGTGCGCTGCCATCGGGTGCTCGTCGTTGGGGCGGGAGACAGCGCACGGGCGGCCCTGCGGGCGGCCGGCATCACCGACGTCGCGACACTCGACCGCGACGTGCTCGGGTCAGGGTTCGACGACGCCACCGACACCTGGCTGCTGACGACGGCCGGTGGCGAACCCGTGCGGGCCCGCGTCGTCGTCGCCGCGCATCGGCCCGTCCCGTGGTTTCCGGACATCGCCGGACGCGACGACTTCCTGGGCGAGTCGTTTCACGCGGCGCAGTGGCCGGCGGGCTTCGACCCGACCGGTAAGCGCGTCGCCGTCATTGGCGCCGATTCCACCGCCGGTCACCACATCCCGCGGCTGATGATTTCGGCCGCCTCGGTCACGGTCTTCGCACACCCGCCGCGCCGGGTCGTCGACGAGCTGCCGCTGCCCGCCGCCCGCGCCAAGCGCTGGCTGCGCCGCCGCATCCGACCGGCAGCCGACGCGGCGCCGCGCCCCGCGCTGGTGAGATCGCCCGTCGTCGCCATCACCGCATCGCGCGTCCGAACCGCCGACGGGGTCGAACACGACGCCGATGCCATCATCTACGGGACCGGGTTCGCCGCGCTCGACGCGGCGTCGGGCACCACGCTGGTCGACGGCATGGAGCCCTACTTCGGGGTCGCCGTTCGCGGCTTGCCCAACTACTTCTTCGTCACCGGGCCCGACACCGGCGCGCAGGCACGCTATGTCGCCGAGTGCATCACGCTGATGGAACGCACCGACAGCACCCGCATCGAAGTGCGCCGCAGCAGCCAGCGGGTGTTCAACGAGCGCGTCTATGTGCGACCGGCCCAGCCCCAGCCGGTGGCGTCGGCGTTCGAGTTGACGTCCGGCGCGGCCGGGAACGACGCGACATACGAGGGCGCGGCGACGCTGACGATCGCCGGATCCGACCATCCGGTGCGCGTGCGTCTCGCCGGCCACCTGGATCCGATCGACGGCCATTACCACTGGCAAGGCACGGTCTTCGGTTCCTCGGCGCTGCCCGACGAGTCGCTCAAGCAGGCACGCACCGCGACCCTGACGGTCGGCGAGCGCAGCGCGCCGGCCCGCATCATCGAGCGGACCCCGTGGGGCACGCACACGGTGGCGGGGGTCGGCGCTCCCCCGTACGCACTGAGCTGACCGGCGCGGCGCGATATTTCGAAGGTTTGCCGATCGTGACGTTCGGGTAACCGCGTTAGTCTCTTTTCATCTCACGGGCGTGCTGCGACGGATGGGCAGTTTTCGCCGCCGAGGGGGCTGGTTCTCCAACAATTGGGTGGCGGGAATTCCAGGAGCGGGGGATATGGCAGCGGACCGGATCAGGAAATCGCATCCGCCGTCTTTCACGGTGGGAACGCGGGGGCCTAAATTGCTATTGAGACACGCGCACCCGGATAACACGGCTTGCCGGGGCTCGGTCGGCGAGGATAAAGCCCTGACCGGAAAGGGGTGGCTGCGGTGAGCGCGGTAGCTGAGTCACCGAGCTCGCTGGCCGTTGCGACGCGCATGGAGCAGTCGGTCGTCGTGCTCACGGTCGAGGGCGTGCTCGACGGCAGCAGCTCCGCGGCGCTGCGCGACATCCTCACGAAGGCGACACTGGACGAGCCGTCCGCCGTCCTCGTCAACGTCTCCCGCCTGCAGGTCCCGGAGGAATCGGTCTGGTCGAGCTTCATCGGCGTGCGCTGGCAGGCGCACACCCGGCCCGACGTCCCGATCGTGCTGGTGTGCGCGGACCGCGCCGCCCGCGAGGCAATCACCCGAAGCGAGGTCGCCCGCTTCATGCCGGTGTACGCGACCGAGAAGTCCGCGATGAAGGCGCTCGACCGGCTCACCAGCCGAATCGTGCGCCACGCCGATGCCGAGCTGCCCGCCAACCTGACCAGTCTTCGCGAGTCGCGCCGGCTGGTTCGCGAGTGGCTGACCGCTTGGTCGCAGTCCACGCTCATCCCGGTCGCGTTGGTGGTCGTCAACGTGTTCGTGGAGAACGTCCTCGAGCACACCGGAAGCGTGCCGATGATGCGGGTCGAGACCGACGGCGCGACGGCGACCATCGCGGTGTCCGACGCCAGTAGCACACCCGCCCTGCGGCTGCCGTCGCCGGACAAGGGCATCGACGTGTCCGGCCTGGCGATCGTCGACGCGTTGTCACGCGCCTGGGGCAGCACCCCGACGGCGTCGGGCAAGACCGTCTGGGCCGTGATCGGCCCCGAGAATCAGCTCTAGCCAGACGGCACCTTGTTCGGGGACCCGCGCGCGGGTGAAAGTAGAACACGTTCTAATCTCGTGTGACGGTTCCTCCAGGAAGGCGGATGACGTGCGGTTCACCTACTCAGAGGCGATGACGGACTTTCGCTACTACATCCCGCTGGCCAAGGCGGCCGAGGCCGCCGGCTACGACGCCATGACGATCGCCGATAGCATCGCCTATCCCTTCGAATCCGACTCGAAGTATCCGTACACCCCCGACGGCAACCGCGAATTCCTGGACGGCAAGGAGTTCATCGAAACCTTCGTGCTGACTTCGGCGTTGGGCGCGGTGACGTCGACGCTGCGGTTCAACTTCTTCGTCCTCAAGCTTCCCATCCGGCCTCCCGCGCTGGTGGCCAAGCAAATCGGTTCACTGGCGGCGATGACCGACAACCGCGTGGGTTTCGGGGTCGGCACGAGCCCGTGGCCCGAGGACTACGAACTGCTGGGCGTTCCATTTGCCAAGCGCGGCAAGCGGATGGACGAATGCATCGAGATCATTCAGGGCCTCACCACCGGCGAGTACTTCGAATTCCACGGCGAGTTCTACGACATCCCCAAGACAAAGATGACCCCGGCCCCGACCAAGCCGATCCCGATCCTGATCGGCGGGCACGCCGACGCGGCGCTGCGCCGTGCGGCACGCCTGGACGGGTGGATGCATGGCGGCGGCGATCCGGAGGAACTCGACGCGCTGCTCGCCAAGCTCAAGCAGTATCGCGAGGAAGCGGGCAAGACCGGCCCGTTCGAGATCCACGTCATCTCGGCCGACGCCTACACCGCGGACGGCATCAAGCGGCTCGAGGACAAGGGCGTCACGGATGTCATCGTCGGCTTCCGCATCCCTTACATCATGGGATCCGACACCGAGCCGCTGGACAACAAGATCCGCAACCTGGAGATGTTCGCCGAGAACGTCATCGCGAAACTCTAGCCGTCACAGCGGATCCCACTTCGGGGCCCGCTTCTCCATGTGCGCCCTGGCGGCTTCGGCCGGGTTGTTGGTGAAGCCGCTGAGGATCTGGGTGCGGTTCTCCAGCTCGATGGCGTGGCGCAGACTCGGCGCGTCCAGCGCCGCGTTGAGCCCAATCTTGGTCTGCCACACGCCATACGCGTTGTTCTCCGCGATGGATCGGGCCAGCTTGAGCGCGGCGGGCATCAGGCCGTCCGGCGCCACCACCTCGTGCACCAGCTTGATGCGATAGGCCTCCGCCGCGTCGATGATGCGACCGGTCAGCATCAGCTCACGCGCGACCCCGGCGCCCACGATCTTGGGCAGCAGGTAGCTGGTCCCCATGTCCATCGACGAGAAGCCGGCCTTGATGAACACCGATCCGAACCGGGCGTTCTCGGACGCGACGCGGATGTCGCTGACCAACGTGAAGGCAAGCCCGCCGCCGACGGCGACGCCGTTGACCGCGGCGATCACCGGGATGGGCAGCTCGTAGATCCGGGTGAACAGCTCGGCCAGGCGCACCTGCGAGTCGTAGTTGACCTTGAACGGCGGGCTCGTCGGCCTCGACTTGGTCCAGGCCTCGCCGGTACCGCTGAGATCGGCGCCGGCGCAGAAGCCCCGCCCGGCCCCGGTGATGATCGCGACCCGGTGCTCACCCTCGCCGAGCGCGTCGAGGGCCGCGTCGACGCCGCCGATCAGCGCCCCGTCGATCGCGTTCAGGCGCTCCGGCCGGTTCAGGGTGATGCAGGCGATGTTGTCCTCGAGAGTTTCGAATTCCACTGCGGGCATACGTGAACCGTAGGCGACATGGGCGTTTACCGGTGCGGCATACCGTGGTTTTGCCGCCTATCGAAGGAGAGAGCATGGGACGAACCGAAGACGACACCTGGGACCTGGCCAGCAGCGTGGGAGCCACCGCGACCATGGTCGCCGCGGCGCGCGCGGCCGCCACCAGGAATTCGCAGCCCGTCGTCACCGATGAGTACGCCGAGCCGCTGGTCCGCGCCGTCGGCCTCGACGTGTTCACGAAGTTGGCCAGCGGTGAACTCGACTCCGACGACCTCGAGAAGGGCATCGGATTTCCCCGCATGGTCGACACGTTCGCCGCCCGCGCCCGGTTTTACGACGACTACTTCGCCGCGGCCGGCAAGGCGGGCCTGCGGCAGGTGGTGATCGTGGCGTCGGGGCTCGACGCCCGCTCGTATCGGCTTGCGTGGCCGGCCGGGACGACGGTGTATGAGATCGATCAGCCCGAGGTGATCGCGTTCAAGACCGCGGCGCTGTCGGAGATCGGCGCGGCCCCGACGGCCGAGTTGCGCACCATCGGCATCGACCTGCGCGAGGATTGGCCGGCGGCGCTGCAGGAGGCCGGCTTCGATCCCGCACAACCCACGGCGTGGCTGGCCGAGGGGGTGCTCATCGGGTTTCTCCCGCCGGACGCCGAGGTTCGGCTGCTGGATGCGATCACCCCGCTGTCCAGCGAGGGCAGCCGCTTCGCCGCGGACTATGGGTCGCTCAACGACGGCTCGCGGGAGTCGGAGGAGGAGGCGCGGCGCACCACCGAGGGCTGGCGCCGGCACGGGCTCGACTTGGACATCGCCGCGCTGACCTACCCGGGCAAGCACGCCGACGTCGCCGCACACCTGGGCGCCGACGGCTGGGCGACAACGACTTTCGCGCTCACCGACCTGTTCGCCGCGGCGGGGCTGCCGGAACTGCTGGACGCCGAGCACGGCCCGGCCGCCACCATCAGTTTCGTGCGGGCGATCAAGGCCTAGCCAGTCCGCTTGGCGAGCCACTCGGCCTGCATCACCAGCAGGGCCATCACCTCCAGTTGTGGTGTGTCCGAGTCGAGTTCGCGGTAGCGCTGATAGACGTTGACGACGACCCGCTCGGCGTCCAGCCAGGTCGCGTACTCGCCAAGGTCGATCGAGTCGGCGGCCTCGGACCACGACAGGCCCCTGCGGTAAGCGGCCTCGGCTTGATCGGCGACGTGCGCGAGATAGCCACGGACCGCGCGGATCCCGTCCGGATCGGTGACCGGCCCGTGGCCCGGCACCACGATCGGGGCGTCGAGCGCGATCATCGCGTCGCACGCCGCGATCCAGTTGGCGATAGGGCCGGCCCACACGATCGGGGTGCAGCCGATGAACAGCAGGTCGCCGCCGAACAGCACCCCCGCGTCGGGCACGTGCACCACCGAGTCGGCGGCGGTGTGCGCGGGGCCCAGGTTCAGCAGGTCGATGCGGCGCCCGCCGACCTCGACGGTGAGGTCGCGCTCGAACGTCTGGTCGGCGTTGCGCAGCTTGATGCCGCTGAAGTCGAAGTGCCCGAAGCGGTCTCGCACGTACGGCGTCGCGACCGGGCCGAGGTTGGCGGTCTGCGCCATGGCCAGCATCTCGGGCGCCATCCCGTGCGCGATCTCGTCGGCGGTGCCCTGCGCGGCGAGGATGCGCACCGACGCGTCCAGCAGCTGGTTGCCGTGGGTGTGGTCGCCGTTGGAGTGGGTGATCAGGGCGTCGGTGATGGGAGCGGACGACGTGACCGTCCTCATCGCGGCGAGCATTTCGCGGGTCAGCGCCAGGTCGAACAGCGTGTCGACGAGCAGTGACCCGCCGTCGCCGGCGATCAGCCCGGCGTTGCTCCACCCGTAGCCGCCGTCCGGGAGCGTCCACGCCCACACCCGGTCGGCGACCTCGTGCAGGCCGCGCGTGTAGGGCACCTTCGCCGGGGCCCGGTTCACCCGGGCCGGGGCGGGCGCGGCGTCCGGGTTGCGCCGAGCGGCCAGCGCGTGCGGCGGGCCGCTGGCGCGCACGGTTTGCCGGGTCTCCCCCAACCCCTGGACCCGCAGGGTGACGACGTCGCCGTCGTGCAGCCAGCCCGGAAACGATTCCAGCGCAGCGGGATTGAGGTGCTCGACGAGCGTGCAGGTGGGCACGGTTCCGGAGCCGATGACGTCGCCGGGCGTGAGCGGCACACCGCGCGACACGTAGGAGATGACCTCGCCGAAGGTCCAGTCCATCTGCGCCGTCGACCCCGAGCCGATCACGGCGTCGTTGACCAACGCGGTCACCCGCAGGTCGAGCTTGCCTTCTCGCCGGTACGGCTCGAGCTCGTCGGGCGTCACCAGGTAGGGGCCCAGCGTGACCCCGCTGTCCTTGCCCTTGCCCTGCCCGATCGCGAGCTGGCCCTCCTGCTGCTGCAGATCCCGCGCGGACCAGTCGTTGAAGATGGTGTAGCCGATGATGGCGCGTTCGGCTTGCTCGACGGTCAGGTCCTTGCCGCTGACGCCGATGACGGCGGCGATCTCCAATTCGAAGTCCTGCCAAGCGCTTCCGGGCGCCGTCGGGGCATCCTCGTACGGTCCCAAAACGGTTGTGGGGCAGGCGAAGTAGAACGCGGGGATGCGGTACCAAGTGTCGGCCAGCACCCGGCCGCCGCCCATCGCGGCCTGGCAGTTACGCATGTGATCCAAGAAGCACAGGGAGTCCCGGATCGACGGCGGGCGCGGGATCGGCGCCAGCAACGTCACCTCGTCGAGGCGGGCCACAGCCGACGGGGAACGCAACGCGTCCTCGCCGGCCTGGCGCAGCCCGTCGGCGCCGCGGCCGATCAGGTCGAGCAGCGTCACGCCCGCCGGCATGGCGTGGATGGTGTCGCCGGAGAGCACCCCGGCGCGTTCACCGTCATTGCCTCGAAAGGTCAACCACTTCACTCCCGTACCACCTCACTCGGTTCCTTGTCCGGCCGCAGCCCGCGCCAACTCGATTGGCGCAACCGGTCGTCCGGGGTCCATTCGCTGTAGCGCACCTCGCCGACGAGGACCGGTTCGACGAACGTCACCCCCCTCGCGTCCTGCCGGGGCAGCGGGGGGTGGAACGGGGACTGGTCGGTCTGCAACGGCGCCAACGTCTTCTTCAGGTTCGCCAGGTCGCGTTCGGTGAAGCCGGTGCCGACGCGTCCGGCGAAGCGCAGCCCGTCCGGGCCCGGAATTCCCATCAGTAGCGAGCCGATGCCGCTGGTGCGCCCGCCCTCGCCCGCCTTCCAGCCGCCGATGACGACTTCCTGGGTGTTCCAGTTCTTGTCCTTGATCCACGACGCCGAACGCCGGCCCGGCTGATAGGTGGAGTCACGTTTCTTCCCGACCACGCCCTCCCAGCCGTACTTCACCGAGTGCTCGAGCGCTTGGGCCCCATCACCGGGCAGCAGGTCGGGCACGGTCAGATTTCCTGTGGCGGCAAGGAATTCCAGCAGCTTTCGACGGTCGGAGTAGCGCGCCCGCAGCAACGAGCGGCCGTCGAGGTAGAGCAGGTCGAACGCCCAGTACTCGACGCGGGCGCCGCGACCCCGGTTCTGCATCGCGTGGAAGCTGGGCACCCCGTTCTGGTCGAGAATGACGGCCTCGCCGTCCAGCACCACGTGATGCTCGGACAGATCGGCTGCCAGCGAACGCAATTCGGGATATTCCTTGGTGACTTCGCGGCCGCGCCTGGACCGGATCCGCAAGTCGCCGTGATCGACCTCCACCAGGAGCCGATAGCCGTCCCATTTGCCCTCGAATGCCCACTGCCCGGCCTTGAGGCCGGCCACCGAACCCTCCGAGGCGAGCATCGGCGTGATCGTGTCGAACTCGAAGACCTTCTGGTCCTTCATCCGGTGCGCCAGCCATTGGTCGCCGTTGGTTTGAATCAGCGCGTAGCGCCCGGAGATTCGGTTGCCGCGCAGGTTGACGATGACCTCGTCATCCTGAAACTTCTCCGCTTCGTACGTGCCGGCATCCCAGATGACCACCTTGCCGGCGCCGTACTCGCCCTTGGGGATGTTTCCCTCGAACGTGCCGTATTCGAGGGGGTGGTCCTCGGTGTGGACCGCGAGGTGGTTGACCGACGGGGTGTCGGGGAGGTTCTTCGGCACCGCCCACGACACCAGCACGCCGTCGCGCTCGAGCCGGAAGTCGTAGTGCAGGCGGCGGGCGTGGTGTTCCTGAATGACGAACGAATTGCCCTGGCCGGTAACGGGTCTCGTCGCCGGGACCGGCTCGGGGGTTTTCGATGCGTCCCGCATGCTGCGGTACTTGCTGAGCCGGTCGCTGACCGGTGCGTCGGCGTCGAGCGCCGCCAGCAGATCGCCGTCGCGGGCGACCCGGTCGAGCACCTCGTCGTAGCGCAGCTGGCCCACCGACGGATCTTCGAGTTCTTCCCAGGTGCGCGGTGCCGCGACGGTCGGATGTTCGCGCCCGCGCAGGGAGTACGGCGCGATGGTGGTCTTGGAGCCGTTGTTCTGGCTCCAGTCGAGGAAGACCTTGCCCGCCCGCAGGCTCTTGGTCATGGTCGAGGTGACCAGCTTGGGCATTGCCTTTTCCAGTTGCTGGGCAACGCGTTTGGCCAACACGGTGGCGCCCTTGCTGCTCACCGGGTTGTCCAGCGGCGCGTAGAGGTGCACCCCCTTGCTGCCGCTGGTGAGCGGGAATGTGGTCAGCCCGATGTCGGTCATCAGGTCCCGCACGGCATGGGCGACCTCGCACAGTTGCGGCATCGTCACGCCCTCGCCCGGATCCAGGTCGAAGACCAATCGCGTTGCAGGGCCGGGCTTGAGCTCTTCGGCCTTGCTGCGGGTCCACTCGGCGACGAACCGCCACTGCGGGACGTGCACCTCCAGCGCCGCCTGCTGCGCGATCCAGGCCAGCCCGTCGGGGCTGTCGATGATCGGATAGGTCGTCGTCCCGGATCGGTGGGTGACGCTGGCGCGCGGCAGCCAGTCGGGCGCCGAGGACGCCAGCTGCTTTTCGAAGAACGACTCCTGCTCGACGCCGTTCGGCCAGCGCTTGCGGGTGGCCGCCCGCCCGGCGATGTGTGGCAGCATCACCTCGGCGATGCGGGTGTAGTAGTCGAAGACGTCGGCTTTGGTGGTTCCCGTGGCCGGGTACAGCACCTTGTCGGCGTTGGTGAGCTTCACCCGTGCTGCCATGCTGCCAACCTACGCGTTTCAACGCTGTTAACTGCTCTGACCACCGATTATCGCCTTCGCTGCCAACTTCTTTTGTGACATCAACCACGGAAGGGTTAAACCCGGGACCGCGTCGAGGCACAGTGGAAACGGTGTTTGATGCCATCGCCTCCCACTGCCGTCCGAAAGGCGGCGTCCCGCTAAGCGACGCCACACTGCAATTGCATTCGCAACGAATTGACGTGCCCACCTACGACAGGTCGGCCCTTCAGCGGGCCGTCGTTCACATCGGCGCGGGAAACTTCCACCGCGCACATCAGGCCGTCTACTTCGATGACCTTGCCCGCTCAGGTATTTCGGATCGCTGGGGGGTAACCGGCATCAGTCTCCACTCCCCCGGCGTCAAAGACTTGCTGTCGGCCCAGGATGGGCTGTACACCGTGGTACAGCGCGGCCATGACCGCCAGACCGCCCGTGTCGTCGGGTCGATCGGTTCCCTTCATTACGCACCGAACGAGCGCGCAGCGGTCGGCGCCGCCCTGGCAGACCCCGAAACCCGCATCGTCAGCCTGACGATCACCTGCAACGGATACTTCCTCAACCCCGTCACCGACGAATTCGACGCCGACCACCCCGACGTGCGCGCCGACCTCGTCGCCTCGCACGGCTATGCCACCGCGTGGGGGTATCTGGCCGAAGCGCTCGACCGCCGCCGCCGCGCAGGCGTCGCGCCGTTCACCGTGCTCTGCTGCGACAACATTCCCGCCGACACCCAGCCGGCGAGGACCGCGCTGGTATCGTTCGCGGCCTTGAAGGACCCCCGGCTCGCCCGGTGGATCGACACGCATGTCGCGTTCCCCTCGACCATGGTCGATCGCATCACCCCTCAAACCTCGAAGTCCGAGCGCAAGTTCGTCGAGCAGACCTTCGGCGTCGCCGACAAATGGCCCGTCGTGACCGAACCCCATTCCCAATGGGTGATCGAGGACTCCTTCAGCAATGGGCGCCCCCCGCTCGACCTGGTGGGTGCCGAATTCGTGACCGACGTCCGGGACCACAAGCTGATCAAGACACGTCTGCTCAACGGAACCCATATCGCGCTCGCATGTTTGGCCACACTCGCCGGATACCAGCGCACCGACCAAGCGATGCGGGACCGCGTCATCTTCGACTATGTAGAGAGGCTATTGGGCGACGAGATTCAGCCACTGTTGCCCGCGGTCCCCGGGATGAACACGCCCGCGTACCGAGGCACGGTGCTCGATCGCCTCAGCAACCCCCGAATGAGCGACCAATTGTCGCGGCTGGCTCGACGGGGAACGAGCAAGATAGCGTCGTTTGTGCTGCCCTCCCTGCAGGACGCGATCGCACGGGGTAGGCCGCACACCCTGCTGATGTTGGCCGTTGCCGGATGGGCCCGCTATATGCGCGGCCACGACCTCAGGGGGCGCAAGTTACGCCTCGAAGACTCGCAGGCGATACCGGTGGCCAGGTTGGCCAACATGGCACGGAACAACCCCGAACCGCTACTGGGGCATGAGATGTTCGCCGAACTGCGCACGGTTCCGGGTTTTGCGGAGCGGCTGAGCGACATGATTACGGACATCGACGAGCGCGGTGTGGTGGCCACGCTGCGGGATGCGATGCGCGACGACGAGCGGGAGTTGGTGTCGCGATGAACGGCGGACTGACCTTTGTGCGCCCATTCGATCCGGCGCCGATCACCACCTTGCTCTGTGACGCCGACGACAACCTGTTCGGCTCGGAGGGACCGGCGTTCGAAGCCTCGACCGAGGTGACGAATCGCTTCCTGGCAAGGTTCGGGGTGACCGCTCCGTTCAGCTGTGACGAATTGCGTAAGCGGGCGGTCGGGAAAAACTTTCGTGCCATGGCTCTCGACCTGGCGGTGCAGTGCGACGTGCCGCTCGATCAGGTGTTGGCCGAGGGCCGCCCCGAAGTGGTGGTCGCCTCGGCGCGCGATTTGGCGAGCGGCAACGCGTTGTCCGCCGACGAACTCGAGCGGTGGGTGCGCGAAGAGCGCGAACGGGTCACCGCTCACCTGGCTGTCACCCTGACATCCGATCCGCAGGTGCTGGAACCGTTGAACGAGCTCGCGAGCCACTACGCACTGGCGGCGGTCAGCTCTAGCGCCACCAAGCGCCTCCGTGCCTGCTTCACCGCCACCGGCCTCGACGCGCTGATGCCGGAGTCTGTGACCTTCAGCGCGGAGGATTCACTTCCGGTCCCGACGAGCAAACCCGACCCAGCGGTTTATCTGCATTGCGGCGAGGTACTCGGCGTCGCAGCGGAACAAGGGCTGGCCATCGAAGACTCCGTGGCCGGCGTGACTTCCGCGGTCGCAGCCGGATACGCCACCGTCGGTAACCTCATGTTCGTGCCACCTGACGAATGGGATTGCCGCCGTGCAGAATTGATTGATGCCGGCGCGGTCGCGATAACCGATTCGTGGCGTGCCCTTGCCGATGTCCTGCTGTTGTCGGCCGTGCCGACCGTAGGTTCCCCCCGCACGTAGGGCTGTAACTGGTCCGAGACGGGTCCCCGACTGGTCGAAGCGGCTGGGCTGCGGCCCGCCGTCGTCGTACCGTCGATAGGTGTTGCGAGCCCGGTAACGATCGGGCAGTGGCCCAGGGAGGAGTTGGCCAATGGCGGCTAGCCCGATCGATCTGAATAATGCGTCGCTGTCCAAGCTGCCGATCGAGGCTCCGAACTACGACCGCGAAAGCGTGACCGTCGGTATCGCTCATATCGGAGCCGGGCATTTCCATCGGGCGCATCAGGCCGCGTACATCAACCTGCTGCTCCAGCAGGGCCTGGCATACGACTGGGGCATCTGCGGCGTAGGGGTGATGCCCGCCGACTGGACCATGCGTGACGTCCTCAACGGTCAGGACGGGCTGTACACGCTGATCTTGGATCATCCCGACGGCAGCCGGGATGCGCAGGTGATCGGCTCGATCGTCGACTACCGGTACGCCCCGGACGATCCGGAAGCGGCGTTGAAGGTGCTGGCCGCGGCATCCACCCGGATCATTTCGCTGACCATCACCGAAGGCGGATACCGCGATCCCGACGGGCCGGCGTTCGCCTTGATCACCGAGGCGCTCGCCAGGCGGCGCGGTCAAGGACTCCTCGCGCCGACTATCGTCTCCTGCGACAACATCGAGAACAACGGTGAGGTAGCCAGGCGTACGGTGCTCGCCAGTGCCGAACGCTTAGATCCCGGGTTGGCGCAATGGGTGGCGGAACACGCCCGGTTCCCGAGCTCGATGGTCGACCGCATCACTCCGGCAACGACTTTGGAGATGGCCGCGGAAGTGCGGCGTGACTTCGGCGTCAACGACCGGTGGCCGGTGGTGGCCGAGCCGTTCACCGCTTGGGTGATCGAAGACGACTTTGCCGATGGTCGCCCGCCGCTGGAGCGGGCGGGGGTGCTGATGGTCGACGATGTGCGCCCGTACGAGCTGATGAAGTTGCGGCTGCTCAACGCGGGGCATCAGTGCCTGGCCTACTTCGCCCATCTGAGCGGATTCAAGTTCGTTCACGAGGCGGCCAGTGATCCGCTCTTCGCCCGATTCCTGCTCTCCTACTTCGACACCGAGGCCATCCCCACGCTGCCGCCCGTGCCGGGCATTGACCTTCATGCATACGGCCGCACGCTGGTCGAGCGGTTCGCCAACCCCGCCGTCCGCGACACCGTTGCGCGGCTGTGCGCCTATTCGTCGGACCGCATCCCGAAATGGCTGTTTCCCGTCATCTGCGACAACCTGGCCAGCGGCGGGCCGGTTCAACTGGCGGCCGCGGCGGTGGCCAGTTGGGCTCGCTACGCCGAGGGTGTCGACGAGTCGGGCAAGCCGTACGAGGTGGTGGATCAGCTGGCGGACTCGCTCGTCCCGATCGCCCGGTCGCAGCACCACAATCCCACCGGGTTCATTGAGGTCACCGCGCTGTTCTGCGATCTGGCCCACCAACCGCGGTTTGTCGAGGCGTACCGATGGGCCCTGGATTCTTTGCACCGCAAGGGGGCTCGGGCGACACTCGAGGCGTTGGCGCGATGACCCGCGGGCTGGTGATCGGCGAGGCGCTGGTCGACATCATCGACGGCGACGAGCATGTCGGTGGCAGCCCGCTCAACGTCGCCGCCGGACTGGCGAGGCTTGGTCGCGACGTCGACTTCTTGACTTACATCGGCGACGACCCGCACGGCCAGCGCATTGTTGATTACGTCAAATCGTCAGGCGCACAACTTGTTCCGGAAAGTGCCTCCGCTACTCGGACACCGACCTCGGTCGCCACGATCGGAGCTGACGGGTCGGTGACCTACACCTTCGACCTGGAATGGCAGCTTTCCGGCACACCCGAGGTCGCGCCGCCCCTGTTGGTGCATACCGGATCGATCGCCGCCGTACGCGAGCCGGGGTGCCTGGCGGTCGCGGCGCTGCTCGACACCTATCGGGTGTCGGCCACCGTCAGCTTCGACCCCAACGTGCGCCCGTCGCTCATCGCCGACCGGGATCTCGCCCGCGACCGCATTGCCCGCTTCGTCGAGCGCAGCGACATCGTCAAGGCCAGTGACCAGGACCTGACCTGGATCGATCCCGATCGCGACCCGGAGTCGACGGCCCGAGCGTGGCTGGCGTCGGGACCGGCGATCGTCGTCGTGACGATGGGCGATCGGGGCGCCGTGGCATTCTGCCCGGCCGGCGAGGTCCAGGTGCCCGCCCGGCAGGTCGCGGTGGTGGACACCGTCGGCGCGGGCGACGCGTTCATGGTCGGCCTGCTTGACGCGCTCTGGGGCATGGGTTTGTTGGGCGCCGCCCGGCGGGCCGCCCTGGGCCGGATCGGGCTCGACGCGCTGACCGCGGCGCTGCAGTCGGCGTGCCTGTCGTCGGCGTGGACCGTCGGCCGCGCCGGGGCCGACCTGCCCGACCGAGACAGCCTGCGGGCCCCTCCACGGAATTAGCTGTACCCGAAAGTCCGCGGTGGGGGCGTGCTGCGCTGTTTTGCTGGGGGCGGTGTGGGCATACTGATTTACATGCGTTCCATCTGGAAGGGTTCGATTGCGTTCGGACTGGTGAACGTCCCGGTCAAGGTCTACAGCGCCACCGAGGACCACGACATCAAGTTCCATCAGGTGCACGCCAAGGACAACGGCCGCATCCGCTACCAACGCATCTGCGAGAAAGACGGCGAGGTCGTCGAATACCGTGACATCGCCCGGGCCTTCGAATCGCCCGACGGGCAATCGGTGATCATCACCGACGACGACATCGCCACCCTGCCCGAGGAACGCAGCCGCGAGATCGAGGTGCTCGAGTTCGTCCCGGCCAGCGACGTCGACCCGATGCTGTTCGACCGCAGTTACTTCCTCGAGCCGGATTCGAAGTCATCCAAATCATATGTGCTGCTCGCCAAAACGCTCGCCGAGACCGATCGGATGGCGATCGTCCACTTCACGCTGCGCAACAAGACGAGACTGGCGGCGTTGCGCGTCAAGGACTTCGGCAAGCGCGACGTGATGGTGGTGCACACGTTGTTGTGGCCCGACGAGATCCGCGACCCCGACTTCCCCGTGCTGGACAAGAAGGTCGACATCAAGCCCGCCGAACTCAAGATGGCCGGGCAGGTGGTGGAGTCGATGGCCGAGGACTTCAACCCCGACCGCTACCACGACACCTACCAGGAGCAGCTGCAGGAACTGATCGAGGCGAAACTCGAAGGCGGCGAGGCGTTTACCGCCGAGGAGCAGCCCAAGGAACTGGACGAGACCGAGGACGTCTCCGACCTGCTGGCCAAGCTGGAGGCCAGCGTTAAGGCACGCTCCGGCAACGGCAAGGCGCCGGCCAAGAAGGCCGCCGCGAAGAAGGCGCCGGCCAAGAAGACGCCGGCCAAGAAGACCACCGCCAAGAAGGCGCCCGCCAAGAAGGCCGCGTCAAAGTCCTGACCGCGCGGGGCGGTCAGCGCCGCCGCATCGACACGAAGCGGAACGCGGCGGCCAGCAGGTTGATCGCCGCGACGATGATGATCAGGCTCAGCGCCGCACCCCAGATCCGCAGGAAGCCGGCGTGTTCGGGGTTGGTGAGTTCGGTGTAGATCAACAGCGGCAGCGAGGCCATGTTGCCGTGGAGTATGTCGAAGTTGATGGACCGGCTGTAGCCGACCAGCACCAGCACCGGCGCGGTTTCCCCGATCACGCGCGCGACCGACAACAAGATGCCCGAGACAATCCCCGGCATCGCGATCGGGATCACGATGCGCACGATGGTCTTCCACTTGGGCACACCCAGCGCGTAGCTGGCTTCTCGCAGGTCGTCGGGCACCAGCCGGAGCATCTCCTCGGTGGACCGCACCACCACCGGCAGCATCAGCAGGACCAATGCCAACGACACGGCAAAGGCGCTCTGCTGGAAACCCAGGGTGGCGATCCAGAGGCTGAACACGAACAGCGCCGCCACGATCGAGGGCACCCCGGCCAGCACGTCGACCATGAACGTCGTGAGCCGGACCAACCGGCCGGACCCGTATTCCACCAGGAACACCGCGGTCATCATGCCGAGCGGCACGGACAACACGGCGGCCACACCGGCCTGCACCAGCGTTCCGTACAGCGCGTGGTACACGCCGCCGGCGAACTCCTCGGGCAGCACGCCGCGCAGCGAATGAGTCCACCAGCCCGAGCGGGTGACGGCATACCACCCTCGTGTGAGCACGACTCCCAGCACCCAGACCAGGGGTACCAGGGCCACGATGAACGAGGCGACGAAAAATGTGGTCGCGGCGTTGTTGGTGACCCGCCGCCGCAGGCTCAGCGGGCTGAACACGTCCGGTTTGACCGGCAAGTCGAGCGCGTCGATACTCACCCGTTGACCTTCCCACCCGCCACCGCGCGCGCAAGCGCGTTGACGACGAACGTCAGGACGAACAGCGCGAACCCGGCGGCGATGTAGGCCCCGGTGGGCAGCGGTTCGCTGAATTCCGCTGCCGCGGAAGCGATCTTGGAAGCAAACGTGTAACCACCGTCGAACAGCGACCAGTTGCCCGGGCGGGCGGCCGACCGCAGGATGATCAGCACCGCAACGGTTTCCCCCAACGCGCGGCCCAGCCCGAGCATTGACGCCGCGATCACGCCGCTGCGGCCGTACGGCAGCACGGTCATCCGCACCACCTCCCACTTGGTGGCACCCAGCGCCTGCGCCGCCTCCATCTGAATGGGCGGGGTCTGCCGGAACACCTCCCGCGATACCGAGGTGATGATCGGGAGGATCATCACCGACAGCACGATCGCGGAGGTGAAGATGGTGCCGCCGCCGGCCAACGAGACGTTGCCCTGCTTGAACAAAAACAACCAGCCCAGGTTGCGGTTCAAGAATTCCGCGATCGGCTCGAGTTTGGGCGCGAGGACAAAGATGCCCCACAACCCGAAGATGATCGACGGCACCGCGGCCAGCAGATCAACCATCGCACCGAACGGTCGCGCGAACCGTTTTGGCGCGTATTGGGTGAGGAATATCGCGATCCCGACCGCCACCGGCACGGCCACCACCAGTGAGCTCACCGAGCTCAGCACCGTGACCATGAACAAGTCGCGGATACCGAACGCCAAATGTTCTGCGCTGGTGGTGTTGAATTGCGCGCTGGTGAAGAAGTTCGCATGATTCGCACGCAGCGAGGGCACGGCGCGGATCAACAGGAATATCGCGATCAGCACAATCGCGATCACAATCGTCGAACCGGCCGCGGCGGCGACCAACTTGAACAGTTGGTCGCCCCGCTGCACCTTGTGCGGATCGGTCGCCTTCAGCGCAGGCTGAGTTCCGGTCGTCGGACCGGCCACTGCTCCGCGCGTCATGACATTCCGAATCACGCGATTGCGTTGACCGCAGTCGACAGTTTCGACTTGAACGAGTCCGGAATGGGGATGTATCCGTTGTCCGCCAAGCCATTTTGGCCCGCGCCGATAGTGCTCTGCAGGAAAGCCTTCACGGCCGTGCCGACCTGTGAATCGGGATACTTTGAGCAAACGATCTCGTACGTCGCCAGCACGATCGGGTAGGAGCCGGCCTGCGTCGGCTTGTAGAACGAGTTGGTGTCGAGCACCAGGTCGTTGCCCTCGCCCTTGACGGTGGCGCCGGAGATCGTCTTGCCGACCGAGTCGGCGCTGATGGCGACGGCATCGCTGCCGGGCGTGGTGACGATCTTGGCCATGTTCAGGTTCTGGGCCTTGGCGAAGGACCATTCGTTGTAGGTGATCGATCCCTCGGTGGCCTTGATGGCCGCCGAGGTGCCGTCGTTGCCCTTGGCTCCCTCACCGACACCGCCGTTGAACGTCTTTCCGGCGCCCTTGCCCCACGCGCCGTTGGACGCGGCATCGAGGTACTTCTGGAAGTTGTCCGTGGTCCCGGACTGGTCGTTGCGGAACACCACGTGAATCGGCTCGGCCGGCAGGGCGGTTCCGTTGTTGAGCGCCTGGACCGCCGGGTCGTTCCATGTCGTGATTGCGCCGTTGAAGATCTTCGCCGCCGTCGGACCGTCGAGGTTCAGCGAGGTCACGCCCTTCACGTTGTAGGTAATCGCGATCGGGCCGAACACCACCGGCAGGTTCCACGCCGGCGAGCCGCAGCGCTGCTGGGCCGCGGCGTACTCGTTTTGGGCCAGCGGCGAGTCCGACCCACCGAAATCGGTTTGGTTGCCGTTGAATTCGCTGATTCCGGCACCGGAGCCATTGGCGGTGTAGTTCAGCGTCTGACCGGGGCACGCTTGTTCGAACGCGTTGACGAAGCGCGTCATCGCGTTGGCCTGGGCCGTCGACCCGCTGGCCTTCAGCGTCTTCTTCCCGCCGCAGCTCACCTTGCCCGCGGATCCGCCCGACGTCGCACTGCTACCGCTTGCTCCGCTCGAGTTGTTGTTTTCGCTGCCACACCCGGATAACACCAAAGCGGCGCTAGCCAGCACACTCACGGCGGCGCCAAATCGGTTCAGTTTCAATTCTCTTCCTCACAGTAGGGATGAAACATCGCCGCCGCCTGAGGCTGCGGCCCGGCAACCAGGTATCTGTCGCAGCCAAGTAGCTAACAGTAACAAGGTTAACGTTCGGAGAATTCTGTCCGGCGGTCGTCGGGCGACGGCCCGGCGCCCAATTGCGGCCGGTCGGGGAGTTACATCGCGACGCCGGTATGACAAACTAGAACCTGTTTCAGAAATGCCGTGATCTGCGTCGGCGAGGTTTGTTACCGTGTCGCCGGACAACTCGAATAGAGAGGCCGTAATGATCCTTGACAGGTTCCGTCTGGACGACAAAGTCGCCGTCATCACGGGTGGCGGCCGCGGCCTCGGTGCGGCCATCGCGGTGGCTTTCGCCGAGGCAGGCGCCGATGTGCTCATCGCGTCGCGCACCCAATCTCAACTAGACGCCGTCGCCGAACAGGTCCGCGCCACCGGCCGCCGCGCCCACGCCGTCGCCGCCGACCTGGCCCATCCGGAGTCGACCGCGGAGCTCGCCGATCAGGCCGTCGAGGTGTTCGGGAAACTAGACATCGTCGTCAACAACGTCGGCGGGACCATGCCCAACACCCTGCTGACCACCTCCACCAAGGACCTCAAGGAGGCGTTCACCTTCAACGTCGCCACCGCGCACGCGCTGACCATCGCGGCAGTGCCGTTGATGCTGGAGCACTCCGGTGGCGGCAGCATCATCAACATCACCTCCACCATGGGCAGGCTGGCCGGTCGCGGTTTCGCCGCCTACGGCACCGCCAAGGGCGCGCTCGCTCACTACACGCGGCTGGCCGCGCTGGACCTGTGCCCGCGCATCCGGGTCAACGCCATCGCCCCCGGATCGATCCTGACGTCGGCGCTGGACGTCGTGGCCTCCAACGAGGAGCTGCGCGCGCCGATGGAGAAGGTCACGCCCATGCGCCGCCTCGGCGATCCCGTCGACATCGCCGCCGCCGCAGTCTATTTGGCGTCCCCGGCCGGCAGCTTCCTCACCGGTAAGACACTGGAGGTCGACGGCGGCCTCACCTTCCCCAACCTCGACATCCCCGTCCCCGACCTGTAAACCGCTAAGGAGCCCGCCATGGCCATACCCGTCGTTCAGTTGGGCACCGGCAACGTCGGCGTCCACGCGCTCAAGGCGTTGATCACAAATCCCGAGTTCGAACTCACCGGGGTGTGGGTGTCGTCAGACGCCAAGGCCGGCAAGGATGCGGCGGAGCTTGCCGGACTTAAGGATTCGACCGGAGTGCTGGCCACCACCGACCTGGACGCCGTACTCGCCACCGGTCCGCAGTGCGCGGTCTACAACGCCCTGGCCGACAATCGCCTGCCCGAGGCTTTGGAGGACTACCGCCGAGTCCTCGCCGCCGGAATCAACGTCGTTGGCAGCGGCCCGGTCTTTCTCCAGTATCCCTGGGAAGTGATACCCGAAGAGCTCATCTCACCGTTGGAAGATGCCGCGCGCGAAGGCAATTCGAGCCTGTACGTCAACGGCATCGACCCGGGCTTCGCCAACGACCTGCTGCCGCTGGCATTGGCCGGCACCTGCCAGAGCATCCAGCAGATCCGGTGCATGGAGATCGTCGACTACGCCACCTACGACAGCGCGGCCGTCATGTTCGACGTGATGGGATTCGGCAAGCCCCTCGACGAGATCCCGATGCTGCTGCAGACCGGCGTGCTGAGCTTGGCGTGGGGGTCGGTGGTGCGGCAATTGGCTGCCGGACTGGGCATCAAGCTCGACAGCGTCGCCGAGGAATACGTCCGCGAGCCCGCGCCCGAGGACTTCGATATCGCCTCGGGGCACATTGCGAAGGGCACGGCCGCCGGGCTGCGGTTCGAGGTGTTCGGAATGGTCAACGGCGACCCCGTCGTCGTCCTGGAACACGTCACGCGGTTGCGCGAGGACCTGCGTCCCGACTGGCCGCAGCCCGCCCAGGAAGGCGGCTCCTACCGCATCGAGATCACCGGCGAGCCGTCGTACGCGATGGACATCTGCCTGAGCAGCCGCCTCGGCGATCACAATCACGCCGGCCTGGTCGCCACCGCGATGCGGGTCGTGAACGCGATTCCCGCGGTGGTGGCCGCCCCGCCGGGCATCGTGACCACCCTCGACCTGCCCCTGATCACCGGCCGGGGGCTCTACGTCCCGCGGTGATCTAAAGCACGGCATGAAGCGCCGCATTTTCGGCGTTGCCCCGAATGGTCCTCAGGGGTGGCACGAAAGGTGAAAAGCATGACGAAACGGCGCGTTCTCGTGAGCGGGGCGTCCAAGGGCATCGGCCGCGCGGTCGTCGACCGCCTCGCCGGCAATGGGTACGAGGTGATCGGGCTCGCCCGCAGCGCGCCGTCCGACTTCCCCGGGCAGTTCCACGAGGTCGACCTTGCCGACCGGGCCGCGACCGCGCAGACCCTCGACGCAATCGTCGCCGACGGCGTCGTCGACGCGGTGGTCAACAACGTCGGCTTCGCCAAGTTCGGCCACATCGGCTCGATCGACCTCGACGATCTCTTCACCACCTACGACATGAACGTGCGCACCGCGGTGCAGGTGGTGCAGGCGGTCTTGCCCGGCATGATCGACGCGGGGTGGGGTCGCATCGTCAACGTCACGAGCCTGACGACGCTCGGCGTCGCCGAACGGACGCCCTACGCCGCCTCGAAGGCCGCGCTCGAAACGTGCACCCGCATCTGGGCGGGAGAGCTTGCCGCGACCGGTATCACCGTCAACGCGGTCTCACCGGGGCCGATAGAAACCGAAATGTACCGCGAACGTAGCCCCGTCGGGTCGGACCGCGAAGGTCGGTTGCTTTCGTCCATTCCGATGCGGCGAGTCGGCACGCCGACCGAGATCGCGCACGTGATCGCCATGTTGCTGCACGAGGACGCCGGGTACATGACGGGACAGATCGTCCGGGTCGACGGGGGCGGGAGCATCGGCGCGGCCTAATCCACGGCGTTTGCGGGTGTCCCTAGGGGTCCGCCACAGTGTTCGGATAACCTAACTTTTTTATTCGATAAAGCGGACTGAGGATCGATACGTTGGCGCAGAGCACCGGGGCCTCGCTCAAAACGAGCTGGTATCTGCTCGGCCCAGCGTTCGTCGCCGCGATCGCCTACGTCGATCCGGGAAACGTGGCGGCCAACGTCAGCGCCGGCTCGCAGTACGGCTACTTGCTGCTATGGGTCATCGTCGCCGCCAACGTGACGGCCGGCCTGGTGCAGTACCTGTCCGCGAAACTCGGGGTGGTGACCGGACGGTCGCTGCCCGCGGCGATCGGCAAGGGGATGGGCCGTCCGCTGCGACTGACGTTTTGGGCGCAGGCCGAAATCGTCGCCGTCGCAACCGATGTCGCCGAAGTGATCGGCGGGGCGATCGCGCTGCGGATCCTGTTCGGCCTCCCGCTGCCGGTCGGCGGGGTCATCACCGGGGCGGTCTCGATGCTGCTGCTGGCGATCCGGGACCGCCGCGGCCAGCTCCTCTTCGAGCGCGTCATCACGGGGCTGCTGCTCGTCATCGCCATCGGCTTCGCGGCGAGTTTCTTCGTCGCCACGCCGCCGCCCGAGGCCGTGGTGTCGGGATTGCTCCCCCGATTCCACGGCGCCGAAAGCGTGTTGCTGGCCGCGGCGATCCTCGGCGCCACCGTGATGCCGCACGCGGTGTATCTGCACTCGGGCCTGGTGCTGGACCGGCACGGGCATCCCGAGCCCGGCCACGACCGGCGCTGGCTGCTGCGTGTCACTCGTTTCGACGTCGTGTTGGCGATGGCCGTTGCCGGCATGGTGAACGCCGCGATGCTGCTCGTCGCCGCGATCAACCTGCAGGGCCACCAGGAAAGCGCGACGATCGACGGCGCCTACACCGCGATTCATAACACCCTGGGCTCGACGATCGCGGTGCTGTTCGCGATCGGACTGCTCGCGTCCGGCCTGGCGTCGTCGTCGGTTGGTGCCTATGCCGGCGCGATGATCATGCAGGGATTGCTGCACCTGTCCGTTCCCATGCTGGTGCGCCGGCTGGTGACGCTGTGCCCCGCGATCGCGATCCTGGCGCTCGGCTGGGACCCGACCCGCGCGCTGGTCATATCGCAGGTCGTGCTGTCCTTCGGTATCCCGTTCGCGGTGCTTCCGCTCGTCAGGCTCACCAGCAACCGCGACCTGATGGGCACCGACACCAACCATCCCGTCACGACGGTCATCGGCTGGGCGGTCGCGGTGATGGTCAGCGTGCTCAACGTGGTGTTGATCTATCTGACGGTGGCGGGTTAGCAAGAACTCCGTTTGACTCAGATCGACGCTGGCGTGCAGATCACTCGCAGTTGTTCGCACTAACGCCGACCTCGACAAACGAAGCTCTACAAGAACCGCTGTACGCCGCCATGCCCGTGGCAGGTTCCACTCGCGTGGGGATGCTCGCTGAACGACCAGCTTCCATCGGCACACTGGGCAGTGGCATTCGGCGGTTGCGAGCCGCCCTTATGCGGATACGGCACACAATCCCCGGAAGCGGCGGTGTAGCAACTGCCGCCAGGTGACGAGTAAGCCGGTGACGCGGACCCGACGGCGGCCGCGACGATGACCGCCGCGATGAAAGTTATCCGGGACAACATGTGCCCGAAGCTCCTGCTTGCCGATGTTCCTGTTGGTGACGTCCCGAGTGCCGGTCGGAGCGTATGCGGCGGCGCGGTTGCTCACACGTGGTTTGTGAAAATTCGTCGCCACGCCGATCGCAAGAAAATCGCAAGAACTTCACCAAGACCTGGCAAGCGGCGTCGGTGACTCTGAGCCTGCCCGCCGCGGCGCCGAAAAAGTCTTAAAAATTGTCCGACTCACGCCGGGTCCGTGCTCCTACCTATGACGGCGGCCCAACCCGGGCCGCGACCCGCACCGAAGGAAGCCCTCATGAGCACCTGGAACGACATGGATCGAACCGCCCTCGCGCCACGCGCCGACGACGTCACCGAGGCCTGGGCCTGGGCGTCGAGCCCGCTCGGCGACCCAACCGACGAGTCCGGCGATCGTTCGAACGGTCGCACGTTCGCGAGCGCCCCGGCCGGCAAGCGGAAGCCCATCGACAAGCTGTGGGTGACCGCGGGCGTGGTCGGCCTGATCGGCGCGGGCGTCGCGCTGAGCATCGCCCTGCTGAGCCACCCGCGCCAACCGGGGCCCGTGGCCGTGACGTCGGGCTCGACCGTCGTCCCCGCGGCCGCTCCTGCCGCCGCGGCGCCGGCTCCCGTCGCCGCCGTCGTGCCACCGCCGGACAACGGGCCGGCCCCCGCCCCGGCGGTCGCCCTGCCCGAAGCGGCGCCTCAGACCCCGATCCCCGCCGCGGTGGTCGCGCCCCCGCCCGACAACCCCGCGCCGCCGGCCGACCCGGGCACCCCGCCCGACGCCGCGCCCCAAGGCCCGGTCGTCGTAGTGAACGCGCCCCCTGTCTGGGTGCCGATTCCGCGGCCGCAGCTACCGCCGCCGCCTTCGCTGCCGCCACTGCCCGCGCCGCCGAAGCTGCCCGCCCCGCCGAAACTGCCGCCGCCCCCGCCTCCGCCCGTGTTGTGCCTGCCGCCGCACCACCTCGTGCAGGGCGTGTGCAAGTGATATCGCGGGCCCTCGCGAGGCTGGTATCGATCCTGACCCGTCACGCGCCCACCACGGAGCTGGAATTTCTCGTGCTATTTCACCGCGGTGCGCGCACACTTATTCGCAGCGTCGGTTCTCGCACGAGGCGCTCCGACGCCTCATCGGCTGGGGAGACGATGTGACGACCGCACTATCCAACTTTGACATCGTCAGCGACGGGGAGCTGGCCCGCGCGGCGGCGACGGGTGATCGACGCGCCTTTGCCATGATCTACGACCGTTACGCCGACCGGTTGCACGACTTCTGCATCGGCATGGTCCGCGATCGCGACACAGCGGCCGACTGCGTGCAGGACGTCTTCTGCTCCGCCGCAACCCAACTGCCCAAGCTGCGCGACCCCGAGCGGCTCCGGCCCTGGCTGTACGCCATCGCCCGCAACGAGGCGCTGCGCTGCATCCGGGACCGCCGCCGCGAACAGGTCTCCGACGAGCTGCCCGAGGCCGCGTCGCACGACGCGGGACCCGATACCCTGGCCGCGCGCAACGAGCTGGCCGCCCTCGTCGCCGAGGCCGCCGGCGGGCTCGTCGACCGGGACCGCGCGGTGCTGGAGCTGGCTTACCGCCACGGCCTGGACGGGCCCGAGCTGGCCAATGCGTTGGAGGTCAGCCCCGGCACCGCCAACAAGATGGTGTCGCGGCTGCGCACCACCATCGAATCGTCGTTGGGTGCGCTTCTGGTGGCCCGGCGCGCCGAGCACACCGCCGACAAATGCGCCGAGCTGGGCGCCATCCTCGCGGGCTGGGACGGGCGCTTCAGCGTGCTCATGCGCAAACGCATCACCCGCCACATTGAGTCCTGCTCCGTCTGCGAAGAAGAACGGCGCCGCCTGGTCAACCCGGTCGCGCTGCTCGGTGCGGCGCCGGTGTTCATCCCCGCGCCCGGCTGGTTGCGGGATCAAACGCTGGGACAGATCCGGCTGACGTCGGCCGACAGCGACATGAACACGGACGACGGCGGAGACGGCCACGGCTCGTCGGACGACGCCGCCTACGCGCCGACCGCGGCATCGTGGGCCGCCGCCGCGGACCAGCACGACGGGGACTACCTCGAAACCGCGCAAGCGCACCGGGCGCGCCGGTTGATCCCGTGGATCGCGCTGTTCGCGGGCACCTTCGTCCTCGCGCTGGGGCTGATGTACAGCTTCCTGTACCACCACAAAACGGCCATCACGCCGACCGAGTTAAGTCGCTTCGCGCCCGCGCCGATGATGAAGCCGCCCGCACCGCCGGTCGCCAACCAGCTCCCGCCGGCGCCGCCCGCGAACCCGGTGGCCCCCGTTTTCTCGCCCCCGCCCGTTCAGGCGCCGGTCGCCCCGGCCCCGCCGGTGGTCGCGCCGCCGGTCGCACCACCGCCGGTGGCTCCCCCGCCGCCGATCGCGCCGCCCCCGCCGATCGCGCCGCCCCCGCCGGTGGTACTGCCGCCGCCCGTCGTAGTGCTGCCGCCGCCGGTGATCCTCCCGCCGCCGGTCGTGCTGCCGCCGCCGCCCTCAGGAACCCATCCGTCGCCGCCGCGGTATCCGCCGCCGTCGCCACCGAAGGCGCCTCCGCCTTCCGGGACGCCGGCGCCGGTTCCACCTCGGCCGCTCCCTCCGCCTAAGCCGAACCCGCCGCCGTCACCACCGCCGTCGAGTCCGGCCGGCCCGATCCTCAGGTGACCGGTACGTAGCGCCCGGGTAGCCCCGTACGGCACTATGAGAACGTCGTCGTCCGTGGAGAAGCTCGCGGGAGTTAGCTTGGTCGAAGTTCTCAGCGCCCAGACGGTGACTGCCTAGATGCCGGCCCGCCGGCACCCCTATTTCGCATACGGGTCGAATCTGTGCGTCAGGCAGATGGCGCTGCGCTGCCCCGACGCCGCGGATCCGCGGCCGGCGGTGCTGGCCGACCACGACTGGCTGATCAACCAGCGCGGCGTGGCCACCGTCGAGCCGTTTGCCGGCAACGAGGTGCACGGGGTGTTGTGGCAAGTCTCCGACGACGACCTGGCGACGCTGGACAGCGCCGAGGGCGTGCCGGTGCGGTACCGGCGCGACCGGCTGACCGTGCACACCGGCGACGGGCCATCACCGGCCTGGGTCTACATCGATCACCGGGTCATCCCGGGCCCGCCGCGGCCGGGCTATCTGCCCAGGATCATCGACGGCGCCGCGCAGCACGGACTACCGCAACGATGGATCGACTTTCTGCACCGCTGGGACCCGTCTCGCTGGCCCCGCCCCGTCGCCGCGACAACCCCTGCACCGCAATCACTTTCGGCGCTATTGAGCGAGCCAGGCGTGACCGAGGAGAGCCAGCTGCGAGCGCGTTTCGGTTTCCTCGCCATCCACGGCGGCGGCCTGGAAGAGATGACCGACGTCATCGCCGAACGCGCCGCCGAGGCCGCCGACGCCTCGGTGTACGTGGTGCGTCATCCCGCTCGTTACCCGCACCACCTGCCGTCAGCCCGCTACGACCCGGACGAATCGCCAAGGCTGGCAGAGTTTCTCGATCATGTCGATGTCGCCGTCTCGCTGCACGGATACGGCCGAATCGGGCGCGGCACCCAGCTGCTCGCGGGGGGACGCAACCGCGTGTTGGCGGCCCACCTGGCGCGGCACATCCGGCTGACCGGCTATCAGGTCGTCACCGACATCGACGACATCCCACCGGAACTGCGGGGACTGCATCCCAACAACCCGGTGAACCGGGTTCGCGGCGGCGGGACCCAGCTGGAACTGTCGGTCCGCGTGCGGGGCCTTAGCCCGCGCAGCCCGCTGCCGGGCGCCGACGGCTTGTCGCCGGTCACCTCTGAGCTGGTGCGGGGTCTGGCGGCCGCGGCGCGTTCCTGGTAAGTGTTCTCATTCGTCGAACGGAGGTTGTTGGTGGTCAAGGATTTTCGCTTCGGGTTGAGCATGCGGTTCTTCAAGTCGCGCTCGGCGTTGGTCGACAAGGTGAAGCGGGCGGAAGATCTCGGATACGACATCTTGTGCGTGCCAGATCATCTCGGCGCGGCGGCACCGTCGCCGACGCTAACCGCGGTCGCGATGGTGACGAGCCGGATCAAGCTGAGCATGTATGTGCTCAACGCCGCGTTCTACAAGCCGGCCCTGCTCAGCAGGGACCTGCAGGCCCTCGACGTATTGAGCGACGGCCGTCTGGAGATCGGGCTCGGCACCGGATACGTCCGCGAGGAATTCGAGGCCGCCGAGCTGCCGTACCCCAGCGCCGGCGCGCGGGTCGACTACCTGGGACACATGACGACGTACCTGAAGGAACATCACCCGACGACGCCGATCCTCATCGCCGGCAACGGCGACCGGGTGCTGACGCTGGCCGCGCGGCACGCCGACATCATCGGGCTGACCGGCGCCAGGGTGCACGACGTCGACGACCCGCTGGCCGAACGTATCGAGTTTGTTCGCAACGCCGCGGGTGAGCGATTCGACACGCTGGAGCTGAACATGGTGATCACCGCGATGCCGCGGGAGGGTGAGAGCGCGCCCGATTTGAGGATGACCCGCCAGTACGCACCAGACCTGCCCGATGACCAGTTGCTGTCGATGCCGTCGGTGCTCAGCGGTTCACCCCGCGAGATGGCGGACACGCTGGTCGGCCTTCGCGAGAAGTACGGCCTGAGCTGCTTCACCGTGCAGGACAACAACCTCGACGCGTTCGCGAAGGTCATTGCCGAACTGCGGTGAGGGCGCCGCCGAGTTCCTCCCCGGTAAGCTCACCCTGTCCGCCCTCGTAGCTCAGGGGATAGAGCACGGCTCTCCTAAAGCCGGTGTCGCAGGTTCGAATCCTGCCGGGGGCACAGATGTGGGCTATGACCTCGGTTGATGCTTGACATTTCAGTTCCGGGTGATGGGTGACAGTGTTTCGGCTGGTGCGTGACAGTGGTTTCGGTTGATCCTTGACACTCCCTAGATGAGGGAGTTGAGCGTGGCCGTACTGCGTTGATTGGATGGCGAGTGGTGCGAAGTGCCGCGCGCGTTGGGAAATTAGGCTGATGAGCAATGTTGCTCAGTGCTCGGATGGTGGCAGTGGCCGTGGATGGTGAAGAAACTGTCTGTTAGTGCTCCAGCGATGTCTGCCATGCTGCCTGTCAACCAGATTCGGTCGCAGTGGCATGGGGTACCCCCAGTCCTTCGGCAAGGTTTTGCAAAGCGATCCTCGCCAGCGGCAGGTCCACTCCCACTTCCCCGCCGAGCCCCAGCGCCAGGCTGAGATCCTTCTCTCCCAATTCGCGGGTGTGCAGGAAGGGTTGGTAGAGGAAGTGGTCGGGGGCGAGCGGCTTGCTCATGTCGTCGCGGAACATCATCGCTCCGGTGCCGCCGCTGTGTGCATCGGTGTGGCGCACGACCCTGCTGAATGCTTGCACATCAAGACCTGCCAACTCGGCGAGCTTCATTGCTTCGCAGGCAGCCGCAAAAGATGTGAAAGTTAGCATGTTGCGCGCCAGCTTCATCCGGGTCCCCGCGCCGGGTTCTCCGGCGTGAACCACCATAGACGCCCACTGTTTGAACGCCGGCTTGACGCGCTCGTAGACCTGGCGCTCGGCACCCACCATGACAGCTAGATCACCCGTCTTCACCGCTTCCACGCCACCGCTGACCGGGGCATCGATAACGTGAATGCCGTTGGGCCCCAGTTCCGCAGCCAGTTCGACTGCGGTCCGGTGGTCGATCGTCGAGTGGATCGCAATGACGGTACCGCGCTTGGCCCGCGGGGCGAGCCGCGCCACCACGTCGCGCACTTGCTCGTCGTTGAGCACCATGACACTGATGATGTCGGCCGCCGCCACGTCATCCACGATGTCGGCGACCCGCACTCCGGCGTCGGCGAACGACGTTGCGGCATCGGGCCGTACATCGAAGACGATCAACCCGCCCGGCCAGTCGACCAATTGCTTGGCCATCGGTGCGCCCAGATTGCCCAGTCCGATGAAGCCCAACATCGGCGCGTGATCGTCGGCCATGGATATCCTCCTCCGGATCGCATGATCATTGTGCACGACGGCATTCTCACGCCCGCCGCAGCAGCATCGCTGTGGTGCCGCTGTTGGCCGCTCCGACGCCGACCGCGGCCAGCGTCGCGCCGTCGACCTGTCGCTCGCCAGCCTCGCCGCGGATCTGCAGACATGCTTCATGGAGATGCCCGAAGCCGTGCAGGCGTCCCCCGGACAGCTGTCCTCCCGCGGTGTTGATGGGCAATTGTCCGCCCAGAGAGATCCGCGCCGGGTCCGCGACCCACGCGCCGGATTCGCCGACCGCGCAGAAACCAAAGTCCTCCAGCCAGCAAAGCACGAAGACACTGAACCCGTCATACAACGAAGCCACGTCCACATCGTCGATCGTGAAATCGGTGCGCTCCCAGATAGTGGACCAGCGCGAACTGATGCGGGTGATGTCTTCGCCTCCTTCCCAGGCGAACCGGTCGTGGTGAGCACAGTCGAGGGCCTCGACGGCCACGCCGGGGTGATCCAGCGCGGCGACGTGTTCGGGACGCGAGACGACGAACGCGGTGGCCCCGTCGCAAGCGATATCACAGTCGAACATGCACAGCGGGTCGGAAACCATCCGCGCGCTCAGATACGCGTCCAGGTCGAGTGGCTCGCGATAGATTGCTGCGGGGTTGCGCGCGGCGTGCGCTCGCTGCGCGATCGCTATCGACGCGAGCTGCTCCCGGGTCAGACCGTATCGCAGCATCCGCGCGCGGATTTGAAGCGCCGCCAGGTTGGCCGCCGTCACGCCAAACGGCATCTGCCACCCCAGCATTCCGGCGGGCCGCCCACCACCGGACCCATAGCCCCTGCGCCGGCCGGCACCCTGTGCGGTGCCCTCCCAGATGCTGCGCCAGCACAGGACATGGTTGGCAAGCCCGCTGGCCACAGCGAGCATCGCGTCCACCACGGCGCCGAGCTGTCCCGGCGATTCCACTCCCCCGGCGACCCAGTTCGACTTGATCCCCAACGCGTCGTGGATGTCGCGAAGCGACGCCCCGGAGAACCCGACGCCGGGTTGCGACGACCCGGGATAGGTTGTGAGGCCGTCGATGTCGGCCAACGACAGACCCGCGTCGGCAACCGCGGCCAGACACGCTTCGGCGGTGAGCTCCAGCGGGTCCCGCCCCAACCGGCGGCCGATTGCCGACTGACCGATGCCGCTGATGACAGCCCGGTCGGTCACCAAAGTCCTCATCAGCGCTCCGGCTCGAACAAGGGAATGAACACCTCGTCTTCGCCGTCCATGCACCGATCAAATGTGACCCGAACACGCATGTCCGGGGTGATCTCGTCGGGATGGACGTTCACCAGGTTGGTCAGCAGACGCGCCCGCCTGTCCTCAACCGGATTGACGAATGCGATGAGGTAGGGCGGCGCCAAACCCGGGAACCATTGGTGGCGGTTCACCGTCCAGGATTCGACGAATCCGCGACCGCTGAGGTCGACATAGTCGATCGCGGAATGGTCGACAGGGCACAGCAGCGCGGGCGGGTGACACAGCCGCCCACAGTTGGTGCAGCGTTGCATGCGCAGCACTCCGTCGGCACCAGCGGTCCAGAAGGGCCGATTCAGGGCGGTCAGCGCCGGAACCGGTCGGTGAAAATCTGCCATGTGAGTCATGCGCTATGGGTGAATTTGATTGCTAGCCAAACACTCCCGGTGATTGCGAATAGTCCACTGTTGACAGCTCGGTCATGCCTCCATCGACGTGGAGCACCGTGCCGGTCACGAAAGCCGCATCGTCTCCTGCCAAGAACGCCACGGCGGGCGCGATCTCCACGGGGCTGGCGCCGCGCTTCATGGGCGACGCCGCCGCGGTCCGCGTGTAGTTGTCCCATTCGGTGCCGATCAGCTTTTCCTGTGCCTCCGTAAGGGCGAACGGACACACCGCATTCACTCGGATGCGGTGGCGAGCCCACTCGTTGGCGGCGACCTTGGTCAGCGCCGCCACCGCGCCCTTGGCCGCTGAATAAGGAGCGGTGTAGGCGATGCCGGCGAGGGCGGAGCCCGACACGAAGTTGATCACCGACGCGCGCCCCGACTCGCGGAGGAACGGAAAACAGATCTGCATGAACCGGAAGGTCGCCTTGGGCCCGGTGGCCTCCGAGAGCTCCCAGTCCTTATCGGTGACCAGTTCGAGCGCCTTCGGCATCGCGAAGAACTGGGCCGCGTTGACCAAGACGTCGATGCGGCCACCTCCGGTTTCCGCCGCCTCGTGCACGGCGGCTTCAATCGCATCGCGGTGGGCCACATTGGCCCTGATGAAGGAGGCTCGCCCGGAATTGTCACGAATGCGCTCGACGCGCTCAAGGCCCTTCTCCCCGTTCAGATCGACGATAGTGACGTGGGCACCCAGGCCGGCCAACTCCTCGGCAATGGCCCCGCCCAACCCCTGAGCTCCGCCGGTAACCAGCGCGTATCTGTCCTCCAGACGAGCCAAGACCACTCCTTGCTGCGGTGTAACAATGGAACATCCAACGTTCAATTATCCAATAATTGCAGATCGCCGCGGCGGTGCCTAGTGCACCCATCGCGAGCCCTCATGCCGCGACGAAGACGCGCATCCGCAGGGGTGTAGCCGGCCTCGCGGACCGGTCCGGCTCCCGGGCCCAACGCCGCACGTCGCGTACCATGAATAACCGGGATCACTGCCGTTGGGCGCATAGGAGTGTGATGTTGACCGACCCAGTCGCCGGCGAGGCGGAGGTCGCCGCCGAGGCTGACCGCCGTGACCAAATTCTTGACGCGGCAAACGAGTGCTTCACGCAGCTGGGCATTCAGCGCACCAGTGTGCAGGACGTGGCGCGCATGGCCAAGGTCTCCCGGGGCACCATCTACCGGTACTTCGTCGACCGCGATGTCCTGATCGAGGCCGCGATCGAGCATGGCGCCCAACGCTTCTACCGCGAAGTCGCCACGGCGATGGCCAAGAAATCGACTTTGGCCGAGCAACTGGGCGCGATGGCCGAGACGCACGCGAAGATCCTGCTCGACCACCGGACTCGCAACCGGCTGATGGCCGACGACGCGGAGTTGATGCGTCATATGGTGGCCGACGGCGACGCCGCCGTCCGGCGCACCACGAAGTTTCTGGAGCCCTACGTTCGCGATGCCCAGAAACGCGGCGAGGTCGGCGCCGGAGTCGACGTGACGGCCGGTAGCGAATGGCTGGCCCGCATCATCTATTCGTTCTCGACCGTCAATCAGGGTCTGACCTTTGATATGAGCAAACCGGCCACCGTCCGCCGCTATGTCGAAAAATTCGCCATCAACGGTCTGCGCTGACGCATTGAAATGACGGGACGGCCTTACATCGCCGTCCGGCTGTCGCGGCCCATCGCCGCGGGGTCCGTCGAGAACTCACGCACCATCGCCTGGATGGTGTAGGACGCGGCGAGCCGTCCATCTTGGTTGAAGACTCGGCCGTCGCCCTGCACGAGCCCGCGTCCTGACCAGAACGCGTGATTGGTGTAGAGCAGCCAGTCCGCGACGTCGACGTCGTCGTGAAACGCGATGGTGGCCTTCATGATCCCGGTCGATAATGTGGCATGCGCGCGCGCCTCACCCAGGCCGGGATGCGGCAACATGCCCGCGGCGATCGTCCAATGCGTCGTCGACTGGGCCAGCAACGCGGCGTTCAGGTAGGGGGTCGGCGGCGCATCGCGGAATCGCACCCACGCGTTGATGATCGGCGGGCCCACCCGATCGGGATCCGGATCGTACGCACCATCCACGACCCGAATCTCGCGGCCCGTCATACCGAAGCCCGCAAACGGCGCCGCCGACTCGGGTCCCGGAACGTCCGGCATCGGCTCGCCGTGCCGCATCACGTCGGCCGCTCCGGAGGCTGCAAGCACCACACCTGCGCTGCGCAATACGCCCCGCTGACTGATGCGAATTTCGGCCGTCGAGAACGATCTACCCCGGCGAAGCACGTCGACTGACAGGTCTACGGGCGCGTCGAACGAGGCCGCTTTGGCGAAGATCATCGATGCCGACGTGACTCTCTGTCCTGGAAGCGCTTTTGACGCGGCCACGATCGCCTCCCCGAGCAGCTGGCCGCCCTCGACGACATTGCGATGAGTCGGCCCATGTGCGGGCCCGATGAACCGGTTATCGGCCACCTCCTGGACGTCGATAATCCTGGACAGTTCGTCGGCGTCTCCCCACAGCGGGAATCTCACGGCAACCTCTGAGCCGTCCGGCCAGACTTCGACGACGACTACACGTAGCGCGTCGCCGTAGAACGAGACGTGTCCCGCGATCGCCGCGACCTCTGGCAGCGGCGTGCGGTAGGTCCACACCACGTTTTCAACGCCAGAACCTGCCCCGTTAAGGCTCCAATAACTGGCCCGACCCTTGAACGGGCACACGCTGCTGTGATCCGACGGGCGGAACAGCTGCCACCGCACGGCGGACTCGGGAAAGTACAGGCGGTCCTCGTGGTCGGTCTCGGTCACCACGAGACACCGGTCGCTCTGGGCGACGAGCACGTCACCGAACCACACCTCGCCCCGATATGGGCAAAGCGTCGCGTCGATGCGGTAATCGGGGTAATCGGGCCACGCCGATTCGACTTGCGTTGTCATCACTGCCCTTTCATCCGGCCTCATACCGTCAGCCCACGACGGGGTGGTGACGGTGGACGAATGACAAGCTGCTCGAGGCCGACCGTGGGAAAATTCATTGCGCTGGCGAACGTTCCTGCCAGCATGTCGGCCACGTCGTCCGGCGACATCAATGTCTCCTGCAGGAGGCCGCGCGCGACCCAATCCTGAACGACCGTGCCGAGCAGTTCGGGGTCGAATGCGGCGGTGAACTCGGTCGGAACGGTGCCGCCCACGGTGACACAGCAGTAACGAAACCGGGGATGCTCTGTGCGCCAAGCATTGAGGCTTTCCGACAGCGCGGCCTTACTGGAGGAATAGGCGCCCAGCGCGGCTCGTGGTTGTCCGACGGTCTCGGAGGACATGGCGCTGACGATCGCCGCGGGAGCGAGAACTGGCAGACAGGACCGGACGACGTTATGTACACCAACCACATTCGTCCGCATCACGTCCATCCAATCGTCGACGGAGGTGTCGGCGAACATTCTCAGCGGCGCGTAACCCACCGAGATGAACAGCAGGTCGATTTCGCCAACGGTCCGGCGGGCCATATCGGCAAGCCGCACGCAGTCGTCAGCGTTACGCACATCCACGCTGATGGCGGCGGGGCACCCGGCTTCCGCGGCAACCTCGTCCAGACGGTCTTGACGGCGCGCCGCGATGAGCAGGTCGGCACCCTCCTTGCCGGCACGCACCGCGAATGCCCGCCCGATCCCGGCCGATGCCCCGATCACCACAACCCGCTTGCCGGCCAACGTCCGTTCGCCCATGTGCTGACCACCGATCGATAATCCACGCGTTCAAAGCCGTCCGACAATGGAGAACAATAGTACATCTATTGTTCAGTTGAGCGGCTTCCGCATGGTCCGTCAGCGGAGCCCATTGATCGCGAACGCCTCCACATAGCGCCGGACAGTGTCCGGCTTGGACATGTCGAACGTTTGGGCCTCGTTGACGGTAGAGAACGACCAGATGATTCGGGCCAGCCATTCGCTCGCAGCAGCAACGTCGACACCGGTGCCCACCTCGCCACGCTCGCGCGCGGCCCGCACATACGGTTCGAGAAATTGCGTGGTACGCCGGACCGCCGTGTCACCGTCGGAGATCATGTGCCGCATCAGTTCGGCGTCGTCGGCCATCAAACGGTTCCTTGTCCGATGGTCGAGGAGGATCCTGGCGTGAGTTTCCGCCATCGCGCCGACCTGCTCCGCCAGCGTGTTCTTCTTGGCCATCGCCGAGGCGACCTCGCGATAGAACCGCTGCGCGCCGAATTCGATGGCGGCGTCGATGAGCACGTTACGGTCTTCGAAGTACCGGTACACCGTGCCCCGCGACACGTTGGCCTTTCGCGCGACGTCCTGGACGCTGGTGCGCTGAATGCCGAGTTGGGTGAAACATTCGTTCGCCGCCTCAAGGATCTGGTCGCGGCGATCGAATTCCCCGTCCGACTCGAGTTCGGTGGGGGCTGGTTTCGTCGACATGCCGCCCTATGCTACGCGACAAATTTGTGCATTGTGTTCCGTCGGGGGGCCGTGAAGCCGCTGGACGGTGGCCCCAAAGTGGTCATTGCAACACTTGGCGTACTTCTGTTTAGTATGGCTGTCGTCGGCGGTGACGCCAGAAACGAGGGCAGCGCGTGGAGCTTGGTGTGGCGGGACACAACTTCGTTCTGGTTGGCGGGACTACCGGCATCGGGTTCGCCGCCGCCGAGCAACTCGCCGCCAACGGCGCCAACGTGGCGCTGCTGGCTCGTGACGGAGACCGCGCCCAGGCGCGTGCGGAGCGATTGACCGCAGATTACGGCGTGGGCGCCGTCGGCATCGCGGTCGACGCGGCAGCCGCCGGTGATGGCGTGGACCGTGCCGTCGACCGCGCGGTAGCAAGCCTGGGACCGCTGCGCGGCCTGGCCGTCACCGCCGGACCGATGAATCAACAGGGGCCGTTCCTCAAACACGGCGACGAGTCGTGGGACTGGTACTACCAATTGATTCTGATGGGGACCGTGCGCTCCTGCCGCGCGGTCATCCCGCACCTACAACGCAATGGGGGCGGAACCATCGTGACGACGGCCGCGTATTCCGTTCGGGCGCCGAAGGTCCTCATTCCGCCGTATAACGCGCTGAAGGCCGCGGTGTTGACGTTGTCCAAGATTCTCGCCAAAACGCATGGCCCGGACGGTATCCGGGTGAACACCGTGTGCCCTGGGCTGTTCGACACCGAGGTGAACGACTTCATCCGCGCCCAGCGGGCAGCGCAATATGGCGTGGCGCTTCAGGACGCGATCTATACGCACCTGGCGAGCAACCCAGACTGGAACATGCGCGTCGCCCTCGGCCGCGGCGGACGTCCCGAGGAGGCGGGCGAGCTGATCGCCTTCCTGCTCAGCGACAGGGCGGCGTTCATGACCGGCGCGGCCGTCAACATCGACGGAGGCACGGACTTCTGACCGCTCAGATCCCGATCTCGTCGGCGAGCAGTCGCCGGTGATAGGAGGCGTCGCCGAGCAGGTGTCCCGACGATTGAGCACGCTTGAAGTACAAATGGGCGGGATGTTCCCAGGTGAATCCGATGCCGCCGTGGATCTGGATGTTGGCGGCGGCGGCCCGAGCATACGCCTCGGAACTGCACGCCTTGGCCAATGACGCCACCGCCGGCAATTCCGCCGCACGTTGGGCCGCGGCCCGCACCGCGTAATAGGCCGCCCCGCGGGCACATTCGATGTCCAAGAAGACATCGGCGCACTTGTGGCGGATGGCCTGGAATGAGCCGATGGGCCTGCCGAACTGCCTGCGTGCCTTCGCGTACGCGACGGCCATCTCGAGACAGCGCTGCGCGCCACCGACCTGTTCGGCGGCCAGCGCGGCGCAGCCGAGCGCGAGGGTCCGCCGCAGCACCGACACGGCGCCGCCTTCACGACCGACGAGCGACGCCGGCGTTGCGGTGAATTCGATACGGGCCTGTTTTCGGGTCTGGTCCAGGGTGGACAGCGCGCGCCGGGCGATGTTGTCGAAGCGATCGACGGCGAACAGCGACAATCCGGAGTCACTCTGGGCGGCTACCAAAAGCACATCGGCGCTACAACCGTCGAGGACGTAGGTTTTCGCCCCGTCCAGCACCCACGCGTGGGCCGTCTCTCGCGCCCGCGTGTGGATCGTCCCGGCCTCCCAGCGGCCCGACTCCTCGGTCACCGCCAGGCTGGCGATCGTCGCTCCGGACGCGATGCCCGGCAGGAATCGTCGCTGGGCCTCGTGGTCGCCCGACTCAACCAGCGCGCTGGACGCCAGCACCGCCGACGCGAAGAACGGGGAGGGAGCAAGCGCCCGTCCCAGCTCCTCGGCGACGATGCCGAGTTCGACGAAGGTGTACCCCTGACCGCCGAATTCCTCGGGAATTGCAAGCCCCACTAAGGCCAGTTCGTCGGACATCTGCGCCCACAACAACGGGTCGTACCCCAGCGGTGATTCCATGTGGCGGCGCACCTGCGCCTCGTCGGCCTTGCTTTCGAGGAAGGAGCGCACGACGCGACGCAGCTCGTCCTGCTCGTTGGTGAATGCGAAACTCGTTGCTTGGGAGGACATTCAGGGCCCCGCGGTTCCGCGTCCAGTTTGGCTCACCCGCGGAGCCTCAGCCCCCCGGCGCAAACTGCGCAGCCAGTCACCGACGGCGGCGGGGGCGGGGACCGGCGCGTCGAAGCGTCCCGGGTCGGCGGCCCAGAATGCGTCCCACGACGGGAAGGCGTCGTGGAAAGAGCCGTCCTGGCTCGGGCCGCCGGGCCAGCGCACCTTCCGCGGACCGATCGGCGGGTCGGTGATGTCGCTGCGGTACCAGAACAGCGGGGTGCGACGCGCGAAATACCAACGGCCGGCGCGCCGTTCGTAGCGGTCGAGATAGGCCAGCATCTCGATGAACCACGCGGTCTCGGTTTCCAAGTCGTTGCGCGAGTAGACAAGTCCGCTCGCGGTGTCGGCGTCGTGGACGTCGATGACGTGGCCGAGGACACCGTGCGCGCTGCCCAGTAGCGTCGGACGAACCTCTGCGTCGTACCATTGGCGCATCGCGTCGCGCCCACGGCGCTTGCCCGGCACACCGACGTCGTCAACGAAAAGATTTGCCAGGGAATCGAAGTCGCGCATGTCCAACGCCACCGCGTAACGCGCCGCCAGCTGACGAATTTCCTCGATGGCCTCCAGTCGGGCGACCCGCGCCTCCAACCCGGTCATGCCAGCTCCCCCGACCTCAGTAACTGCACCAGTCGGGGCTTGTCGATCTTGTTCGTGCTGGTGTAGGGCAGCCGATCGGCGTCGGGGAGGATCACCCACCGCTTGGGAACCTTGTACGCGGCCAGTTCCTTCCGGCACGCCGCCGCGAGCTCATCCTGCGGTGTGCACCGCCCCTGATTGAGCACGACCACGGCGCAGACGAGCGCGCCCTTGTCCGTGTCCGGAACGCCGACGACATAGGCGATCCGGACGCCATCGACGTTGCCGATCACCGCCTCGACCTCCACCGGCGCCACGTTCGCGCCCGACGTCTTGATCATGTCGTCGGTGCGTCCGGTGAAGAACAGAAAGCCGTCGTCGTCCAGGTATCCGGCGTCCTTCGTGTGATACCAGCCGTCGTCGTCGAACAGGTCGCTGCGCTGCCGTCCGACCATGCCGCGCATCATGGCCGTGCCCCGCACGCAGATTTCTCCTACCGTCCCGTTGGGCAGCTCCACGCCCGTTTCATCGACGATCTTGTGCTGATAGCCGGGTGCCGCAACCCCGAGCGAACCGCGTTTGCTTTCCGGCACCGGTTCGTGTGGTGGCCACCAGGTGTGCGAACTGCACGTTTCGGTCATCCCCAGTTGTGTAACCAGCAGCGACGGATCGACCGCGCGCAGTTCCGGCGGCAGCAGGACCTGGTGGTATCCCGCGCGCAGACTCGACAGATCGGTGGACGCGTAGTCGGGATGATTCGCCAGCGCCCGCCCCACGTGGGGGAATCCCGTTGCGTAGGTGGCCCGTTCGGATTCGAGCAGGCGCAGCACGTCGCCGGGGTCGAACTTGTGCTCGGTGATGATGGTGGCGCCGGTCTGCATCGGTCCGAGCAGGCCGAAGACCAACCCGGCGACCCAGAAGAACACCATCGGGATGTACACCCGGTCGTCGGGTTTCCACTTGTGCTGCGTGGCGACGAAGCGAGAGTGTGTGATCGCGGTGCGGTGCGTGTGGATGACGCCCTTAGGGTCCGAAGTGCTTCCCGATGTGTAGATGACGACCAGGTCGTCGGACGGGCGGACGGTGGATTCGCACGCTCGCAAAAACACTTCGGGCACCGGTTCCGGCCACACACTCGGCCAGGGCCGCTCGGTGTCGCCGAGCCCAAAAACGTTGCGCAACTGTGGTAGTCGCTCGAGATTCAGGGGCGCACCCGGGGCCGGAAACTCACCCGCAGCATCGGTGACCCGCGCCAGCATGTCCATGCCGAGCAGCGAGTCGACCGATAGCAGGGTGTGGATGTCGGCGTCGCGAAGCAGCCACCTCAACTCCGGCGGCTGAAAGAAGGTGTTGATGGGCACCGCGACCGCGCCGATTCGGGTGGCAGCCAAGAAGGCGATCACAAAGTCGGGTCCGTTGGGCGCCAGGATTCCAACCCGAGCGCCTTTGGTGATCCCGGCTCGGAGCAGCCGCCGCGCCATCTCGGCAGACCGAGTATCCGCCTGGCCGTAGCTGATCCGCTCGATGGTGCCCCCGCCGGCCGAGCTGACGACGAAGTCGTTCTCTCCGTACGCGGCGACCAGGTCGGCCAGCATCGACGGGACGACGGGCGCGTACGGCAGCGGGTCGTAGCTGAACGTTCGTGCGGATTCACCCATTGCGTGTCATTCCAGAACTCATCGACTCATTCCACGACCCATCGCGGTTCGCGCTTTTCCGCGAATGCGAGCATCCCTTCCCGGTAGTCGGGATGGGTCAGCTGGTGTTGCAGCACATAGCGATACGCGACGTCGTTGGCCGCGCGCAGCCCGACATCGAGGCTGCTCCACATCGCCTTGATCGACGCCTGGACCGTCGCCGGCGAGAGCTTCGCTATGTCCAAGGCGATTTCGCGCGCCCGCTGTTGTAGCCGATCCGCGGGCACGACCTCGTTGATCAGGCCGATCTCGTAGCCGCGCTGCGCGCTGATCCGGCCCTGCTTGGTCATCAACCCGAGCTGCATCACCATCGACAGCGGCATTCTGCGCAGCAGCACCGCGGGCTCGAGCGCGAACACGTTGCCCACGGCCAGATGCGTGTCGATCAGCTCCGCGTGCTCGGCCGCGATGATGAGGTCGGCGTCGGCGACCTGATGCAGGCCGCCGCCGACGACCATTCCGTTGAGGGCGCAGATGACCGGCTTCCACACGTTGTGGTGCAACCGCGAACCAGGAACCTTGTTGCGGATGCCGCCCTCGGCCGTTGCCCGGATGTCCTGACCCGCGGAGAATGCGCGGTCGCCGGCTCCGGTGATGATGGCGACCCGGATGTTCGGGTCCTCCCGCACCCGTGCCCACGCGATGCCGAGTTCGGTGCGGGTCAGGTCGTCGGTGGCGTTGAGCCGTTCCGGTCGATTGATCGTGATGGTCGCGACCTGCTCGCTGACGTCGAACAGGATTCTCTTCAGTTCCACGACATCCCCTGGCATCGTTTCGTAGCAGTAAACACTACATCAGCATGTGTCTTGTCGTTCCGCATCGACGTCATGGCATCCACTGCCCGCCCGACACCGAAATGAGCTGGCCGGTGACGTGTTTGGCGGCGGGCGAACACAGAAAGGCCACCACCCCGGCCACATCCTCCGGCTCACCGATGTTTCCGGTCACTGTCGTCTGGCGCATCTGCGCCAGCTCGTCCTCCGTCTTGCGCGACAACAGCCACGGCGTCGCGGTGGTGCCGACCACGACGGTGTTGACCCGGATGGCGTGGACACCGAGCTGAACGGCCATCAGCCGGCTCAGCCCTTCAACACCGGCCTTGGCGGCCGCGTAGGCCGGCGGCCCGGTGCGCACCCCGTGGGCTGACACCGAGCTGACGTTCACGATGGCCCCGCCGCCGTGGGCGACCATCTGCCGGGCGGCGACCTGCGCCATGACGAAGGTGCCCTTGAGATTGACGTCGACGATGCGGTCCCAGTCCTCGTCCGTCTGCTCGAGAAACGTGCCGGGCAGCGTCATACCCGCGTTGTTGACCAACGCCCGAACGGGCCCATACCGGTCGGCCAACCCGCTCAGCGCGTCCTCGACCACGCCACGGTCCGTAATCGACAGGTTCATCGGGACGAGCAATCCCGATCTCGCCTCATCCGAATCCGCCGCGCGCGCAATGGCCTTCGCGTTCACATCGATCGCGGCCACCCGGTACCCGCTGCACATGAGCGCGGCCACAATCGATTCACCGATGCCTCGCGCTCCCCCGGTGACGACCGCGAGCGGACGGGAATCACCCGACACGCTTGCCACCTCCCCGACCCGGTCCGGACGTTGCGACGGTGCGCTCGATCGCGGCGATCGAGGGCCGCACCAACTCCACGGATTCGGCCATCAATTGCGACAACTCACCCCGGCCACCGGCGGCAACCCACGAATCGATCGCTGCGCGGTTGGCGGCGTTGATCAGCGTGGCGGCCAGCCGAGGCCGCAAGTCCGGTTGGGTATCGCTGCCCAGCCAGCGCGCCACCTCGGCGGTGAGCTGATCGATCCAGTCCTCGTTGATCCGCAGCATCGTCGCGCGCAGCGCCGGCAGGCTGTGATACATCCGCGCGCGGACCAAAAACATGTCGGGCTGATCGACTATCGCTTGCGCTACCGCCATCGACGTCTCGGCGAGGGCGTCGCACAACGAGTCCGATCGCGCGGCGCGGAAGCGGCGGATCGCCTCCTGCAGCCGCTCGGCGTAGCCGTCGAACAGGATGTCTTCCTTGCTGGCGAAGTGATGGAAGAACGTGCGCGGCGCGACCCCGGCCGCCGCCGAGATCTGGTCGACGGTGGTCCCCTCGTAGCCCTGAGTGGTGAACAGCTCGATCGCGGCATGAATTAGCGCCTGCCGGTTGCGCAATCCGCGGGCTCGTCGTTGATCCATGTTCACACACCTGCCAGCGTGGCGGTTCCGGAGCTCAGGGCGACGGCGTCACCCTGCAGCGTCCGGAAACGCACCGAACCTTCGGTTCGCCAGATCTCCGTCCGCAGCGGGGCATCGAGCTTCACCTGCTTGGAGAACCGGCAGCCCAAGGATGTCAGCGACCGGGGGTCCCCGTCACCGATCCGGTCGATCACCGCCCGCGCGGCGAACCCGAGCGTGCACAACCCGTGCAGGAAGACGTCGTCGAAGCCGTACTTGCGGGCCGCCTCCGGGTCGATGTGCAGCTGGTTGCGGTCACCCGAGAGGCGGTAGAGGGCGGCCTGCTCGGGCCGGACGACGTCATCGAATATGGCGTCCGGCGGCCCGTCGGGGTCCGGTTCGGCGGCGGGTCCACGGTCGCCGCCGAATCCCCCCGCACCGAGGACCATGGTCTGGGACCTGGCGACGAACACGGTCCCGTCCGGAACGGCGCCCCGGCTGGTCAACTCGACGGCCGCGTGCTTGCCCTTGTCCCACACCGCCGACACCTCGGCCTGCACCGACATTTCCCCGCCGGCCCCGATCGGCCGGCGCAACTCCAGCGATTGCGCCGAGTGCACGATCGGATAGGTCCCCAGGTCGAGCACACTGCGCAGGTCCTTCACGGCCCACCAGTTGGCCACCAGGGCGAACGTCGGCAGCACGTCGGGACCGCAAGCCTCGTTGAGCAGCCTCAGCTCGGACGGCGGGCGGGCGCCCACCCCCAAGGCGTACAGGATCACGTCGGTCTCGCACCAGCGGAAGGTGCTTGGCGGCAACGCGGTTCCGACCGCGGAGTCGAACAGAGCCACGGCCCTCCCTACTAAACGGATTGACGATATGTGTTCAATCGTGCATTATTGTGGCAGTCAGTGCAACTACTTTTCCGAAGCGAGCGGGAGGGACCGACATGAAGTTCGGCGTGTTCATCCTCGGCGACAAGCCCAACCACCTCAGCGAGCGGGAGGTGCTGGCCAACGTGCTCGAGGAGGCGCGCTGGGCGGAGGAGCTCGGCTACGACGAGATCTGGCTGGCCGAACACCACTTCTCCCCGTACGGCATGCTCCCGGACCTGCCCCAAGTGGCGACCGCCATCGCCGCGCAGACCGACCGCATCCGCATAGGTACAGCCTGCATGGTGGCGCCCTTCCACGAGCCGATTCAGTTGGCCGAACGGATCGCCTTGGTCGACGTCCTGTCCGGCGGGCGCTTCGATGCCGGCTTCGGGCGCGGCTATCAAGCGCACGAGTTCAAGGGCTTCGGCATCTCGATGGAGGAGGCCACCGGCCGATACCAGGAGTGCGTCGAGATCGTCAGCCGCCTCCTGACCGAAGAGAACGTCAGCTTCCACGGCAAGTACTTCCATCTCGAGGACGTCACGATCTATCCGCGGCCGGCGCAGCAGCCGATCCCCGTGTGGGGCACCGTGATGAAGACGCCGTCGAGCTTCGAATGGCTCGCCGAGAAGGGGTTCGGCGCGATCATCGGAAACCCCTATCAGGTCGACCCCGATCTGCAGGGGGCCCTGGACATCTATCTGAAGGTGCAGTCGGAAAAGGGACTCGACGCCGCCACCGGCCACGTGTGGGCGCTGCTCAACGCCTTCTGCCACCAGGACGACGCGTTCGCCCGCAGCTACCCGCGGGAAAGCGTCGAGCTCTCCATTCAGACTCATCGAAAGTATTCGAGCCCGTTCGAGCGCGGCGGCGAGATACCGGCCGACTACAAGGCCTACTCGGACTGGTTCGAAAAACACGACAAGCAAAGCTACGAACAGGTGCTGAATTCGCACCTCACGCTCATGGGTGACCCGGACCGCATCGTCGAGAAGATGCGCACCGTCATCGACATGGGCTGGCGCAACATCATTTTGCGCATGTCGCGCGGCGGCGCCATGGATCGCACGAAGGTATACGAGTCGATGAAGTTGTTCGCCCAAGAGGTGATCCCCGCGGCGACCGAGCTCGCGGCAGCCGCGGCTTGAGCCAGCAACTCGCCGACCGCATCCGCGCGGTCCTCGCCCTCGACCCGCGAGCGCCCGCGATCGAGTACGAGGGCCGGTGGGTGGATTGGCAGCATTTGTCGGACATCGCCGCGGGCGTTCAAGCGTCTTTGAGGCGAGCGGGTTTGGGGGAGGGATCCCTCGTCGGGCTGGTGCTGCGCAATCATCCCGCGATGGTCGGGGCCCTGCTCGGCGTGCTGCTGACCGGCGGTTGCGTGGTCACGATCAACCCGTCACAGGGCAGCGCCGGGCTCTGCGCGGACATCCGCGGGCTGCGGTTGCCCGCGGTGGTGGCGTTGCAGACTGACTGGGAGCGCGCCGGAGTCGTCGACGCCGCCACCGGATCGCTGGGCGTTCGGGTATCGAGTGACGTGGCCGTTGTGGAGGGGCTGGAACATCCGGGACCGGGCCCGTTCCGACCGTCCCGCGACGGCATCGCCGTCGAGATGCTCACCAGCGGCACCACGGGTCCACCCAAGCGAATACCGCTGTCCTACAGCTCCTTTGAGCACACCGTCGCAGCGGCGGGCGCCCATTACAGTGTTGGCGCCGGGCAGGACGCCGAACTGAGACTGCGTTCGGGTGTCGCCATCGTCTCCTCTCCCCTGGTGCACATGTCCGGGCTGTTCCGCACCCTGCTCAACATTTGCGAGGGAAGAAAGATCGCGCTCCTGGAGCGATTCCGGGTTCCCGACTTCGTGGATTTGCTACTCCGGCACCGACCGAAGGCCGTGAGCCTGGTGCCGTCGGCGATGGCGATGGTGCTCGACGCCGGGGTGGATCCGGACGCCTTCTCGAGCGTCGAGGTGGTGACCTCGGGCACCGCGCATCTCCAGGTCGACGTGCAGACCAGGTTCGAGTGTCGCTATGGCGTCGCGGTGCTGCCGTCCTACGGGGCAACGGAATTCGCCGGCGGCGTGGCCGGGTGGAACCTCCAGTTGCACCGGCAGTGGGCCACCCTTAAACGCGGAAGCGTGGGGCGCCCGCAGCGCGGCCGGGAGATCCGTGTCGTGTCCCTCGAGGACGACACCGAAGTGCCGCCCGGCGAGCAGGGCCGCATCGAGGTTCGCACCACGGGCGGGGACTGGGTGCGCACCACCGACCTCGGCCGGGTCGACGCCGACGGTTTCGTGTTCATCGACGGGCGCATCGACGACGTCATCATTCGCGGGGGTTTCAAGGTCAATCCGGCCGAGATCGTCGGTGTGCTCCGGAGCCATCCGGCTGTCCGCGATGCCGGCGTGACCGGCCTGCCCGATGAACGGCTCGGCCAGGTGCCGGTCGCGGCGGTCGAGTTGACCGACAGCGCGCGCGCCACGCCGGAGGACCTGCTCGCCTACGTGCGTGAACGGGTGAGCCGGTACTACGTCCCGGCCCGCCTGGTCATCGTCGAGGAGTTGCCCCGAACGCCATCGCTCAAGGTCAGTCAACCCGCGCTACGCGAAATCTTCGAAGGGACAGCAAGTTGACGACCCGAGGTGTGGCCGCGATTGTCGGTGTGGCCGACGAGGTTTCGGCGAGCGGGGTGATCGACGTTCCCCTGCGCGAGCTCGAGGCGCGCGTCATCACCGCCGCCCTGGCCGATGCGGGTTTGTCGCTGCGCGACGTCGACGGGCTGTGCACCTGCACCGGCGGAACGCTGATGCATTCGGTGGAGCTGGCCGAGTACCTGGGCATAGCCCCCCGCTTCACCGACGCGACGCAGACCGGCGGCGCCAGCTACGGGTTGTACGTCGAGCACGCCGCCGCGGCGATCGCGGCCGGCGAGGCCGAGACCGTGGTGATCGTCTACGCCTCGACCCCGCGCGCCGCGCGCAAGCGTGGCGAAAAGGGCCTCGGAGTGTTCGCCACCCCCGAGCGACTCGAATGGGAGACGCCGTTCGGGGTGATGCTCCCGATCAGCGCCTACGCGCTAGCCGCCAACCGCCACATGGCGACGTACGGGACGACGGCCGAACAACTGGCGCAGATCGCCGTCGACACCCGGCGGTGGGCCGCGCTGAACGACCGGGCTCACCTGCGCGAGGCGATCAGCGTGCAGGACGTGCTGGACTCAGGCTTCCTCGCCGAACCGTTGCACAAACTCGAGTGCTGTCTGGTCACCGACGGCGCCACGGCGCTGGTGGTCACGAGCGCCGAGCGCGCCCGCGACCTGGCCAAGCCGCCGGCCTTCGTTCTGGGTGCGGCGTCGGCGGCCTCGCACGCGATGATCTCCCAGATGCCCGATCTCACCGTCACGCCCGGGGCGGTTTCCGGGCCCGCCGCGTTCAGGACCGCCGGCCTCACCCCGGTCGACATCGACGTGGTCGAGCTCTACGACTCGTTCACCATCACGGTGTTGCTGGCGCTCGAAGATCTGGGCTTCTGCGGAAAGGGCGAAGGCGGCGCTTTCGTCGCGGACGGCGCATTGGGACCCGGCGGTGCCCTGCCCGGCCAGACGTCGGGCGGCGGCCTCGCCTACACCCACCCCGGGGCGTTCGGAGCCTTCCTGCTCGTCGAAGCCACGCGGCAATTGCGTGGCGAGTGCGGCGAACGTCAGGTCCCACACGCGAAAACGGCTGTGGCGCATGGTACCGGCGGGGTACTCTCGGCCACCTCCACAGTGATTCTGGGAACCGAGGCCACGTTGTGACGGAGCCGCTGCCTGTCCCCCCGGCCAGTCCGGTGTCCGCTCCTTTCTGGGATGCAACCCGCCAGCGCGAATTGACGATGCAGCGGTGCGAATCCTGCACTCGGCTCGTGTGGTACCCGCGCTATGTGTGCCCGCACTGCGGTGGGTTGGCGCTTCAGTGGGAGAAGCTGAGCGGACACGGGGTCGTCTACGCGGTCAGCGTGCACCACCGGGCCGCGATCCCCGCCCTCGCCGACAAAGTGCCCTACTCGGTGGTCCTGGTCGATCTGGACGAAGGAGTTCGCCTGATGTCGAACGTGTTCGGTCCACCTCCCACGGTCGGTGATCGCGTCGCCGTGGCGTGGGTGCCGCTCGCGGACGGCCGTAACCTCGCTGTCTTCGAACCGAAGTGAGCCCCGATAGCGCCCTGCGGCGCACCCGCGAAGAGCTCGTGCTACGACACGTGGCGGCCGAGAATGCGCGAGACCTGGAGGTGGCGATGGCTACCTTCACCCATCCCCGCTACGAGATCATCCCTACGGGAACCGTTTTCGACGGGGACGAGGCGGTCCGCGCAATGTTGTTGCAACAGTGGGCGGATCTCCCCATGCTGCGATATGCCGCGGAGGCGATCTACCACGGGGAGGACGGGCTTGCCGTTGAGACCCGAACCACCGCGCCCGGCACACCGATCGACATGCTGAGCATCAATCTCTTCGGCTTCCGCGGGCCCGATCTGGTTCTGGAACGTTGCTATTTCGACCGGATGCTGCTCGCTGCGCAGCTCGATGCGATCCGCGCGCCCTAGCCGATCGACGCGCGCCGGTCTTCGGTCGCATCGACGACGACCCTGCGGTGCACGATCCTCCACCGCCCCTCACCGTCGAGCGAATACTTGTCCAGGTAGCGGATGTGCATGACGTGGTTGTGACCGTCCGGCTCGCCACCACGAAAGTGATTGGCGGTGCAGTAGATTTCGCCGATCGCCGACTTCTCCTCCACGACATACAGGCCCTGGCCGATGAGGTGAGCCGTGCGCGGCCAGCGTGCGACGATGCCGATTATCCGTTGGATCTCGTCGTGACCGGACAGCGTTCCCGCTTCGCGCCCGGGCCTTTCGACGAGCATGGACGCGTCGGGCGCGAACACCGCCAGCAGCGCGTCGCGATCTCGGCGATCGACCGCCGCCGCATACCTGCGAGACAGCGCTTCGAGTTCCGCGTGGGGAACTGCCCGCGAGATATCCATCTGCTTCCCGTGCCGGCCGGATAGAGACCCGTAGACGATACCGCCCAACGTTGTCCGGTCAGCGGCCGGCGCTTTCGCGACGCGCCTCGTCGGCAGGTGGGGCGCCGAACCGGGGCACAGTCACGAATCCGCGGGCGTGCGCCGCGGTGACGGCTCGCTGGATCGGTATCAGCAGCGGCACGAAGAGGAGCTGGTCGGCGACCATCGGCGTCAGCAGCCGGTTGTGGACGAAGCCGAATGAGCTCTTGCTGATCGGGTCGGCCCAGCCGATGGTGCCGCCCAGACCGGCATGCCCGAAGCCCCGCAGCAGGCCCGGCACCGGTGATCCGTGGTAGCCCAGGTGAAATGACATCGGGAAGAAGACGTTGAGGTCCGGCCGCAAGCTGCGCCTGCCCGTGAGCGACGCGACCAATTCCTCTGAGAGGAACCGCTGCCCGTCGATAGTTCCACCGTTGCTGAGCGCTCCGTACATCTTGGCCAGCCCCCGCGCGGTCACCACCGCGTTCACGGCGGGAATCTCGCTGTCGAGCAGCGCCAAGTCGCCCTGCACCAGGGAGGTGATACCGGGTACGTAGGTCGCGCCGAGCGGGCCCGGAACCGGCAGTCCGGCCATCAGCGAGATCAGCCGGCCCAGCACCGGGCCGCCCGAGAAGCGTTGCGGGAACATCGTTTGCGCGGCCTTGGTGGGCCCGTCGGCCGGCGGCCGTCCCAAATGAATGCCGTCGGTGTCCAGTGGTCCCGCGATCTCCGTGCGGAACAGCTCCCGCATGCCCTTGCCGGTGATCGCGCGGGCCAATCCGGATGCCAACCATCCGTAGGTGAACGCGTGATACGCCGCGCGGCCGGCGAGGCGGTCAACCGGCGCCGCGGCCAGCCGCGCTTCCATGAACCGGTGATCGAGCAACTGCTCCGTGGTGATTGTCCCGAGCCGGGACAGGCCCGTCCTGTGACGCATCATGTCACGCACGGTGATGTCGGCCTTACCGTTGGCGCCGAACTCGCGCCAGTAGTGCGCGATGGGGTCGTCGTAGGACAGCAACCCACGGTCGGCGAGCCGGTGCAGCACCGTCGACGCCACGCCCTTGCCCGCGGAGAAGACCATCGCGCCGGTGTCCGCAGACCAGCGCACCCGTCCCTCGCGATCGGACCAGCCGGTCCACACGTCGACGACCGGTTCCCCGTCGACATACACGGACAGCGCCCCACCGCCGTACCGCGGGCCGGGAAAAAGCTTGGCGAAGGTCTTCACTGCGCAGGCGAATCGTGGGTCGGCGGCACCGTGCACGTGGGCGGGCAGACCGTCACCGGTTTGCAGGGCTAGTCGCTCAGGCATGGCAATTGCAATTCCCCTCGTTCGTCAAGCCAGCCGCTATCGGACGACTGAACAAATATCGTCATATTGTATTGTATGCTCGTCGGCGGAGTGCACATCGCGAAGGAGTGGTGATGGCCACGCAAGTAGACACGGGAACCGTTGCCCCGAGCAGCGACCGTGCCATCGAGTTGTACCGCCTGATGAGCAAGGTGCACCACAGCGACCAACGCGTCCGAAAAGGGCTGTCCTCCGGGGAAATCGCGATGAGCTACTGGCCGGTGGACGGCCAGGAGGCGATGTCGGCCGGGGCCGCGCTCGCCCTGTCAAGCACCGACCAACTGGTCACCACCTATCGCGGACTCGGCGACGTGGTGGCCAAGGGCATCGACTTGCCCGGGTATTTCGCCGAGATCTTGGGCCGCGGCACCGGCCTGTCGAAGGGCAAGGCCGGCGCCATGGGCATCTACGACCCCGACCACGGCATCGCGTGGACCACCGGCATCGTCGGCGCGGGCCCGCTGATCGCGAACGGGATCGCCTTGGCGGAGGCCGTCAAGGGCAGTGACCGCGTGGTGCTGGTGAGCTTCGGCGACGGCGCGACCAGCATCGGCTACGTCCACGAGGCCATGAATATGGCGGCGCTGTGGGCGCTTCCGGTGGTGTTCTTCTGCCAGAACAACGCGTGGGCCGAATGCACGCCGGTGGCCGGCTACACCCGCACGGCGCGATTGTCCGACCGGGCCGCGGGCTACGCGATGCCCGGCATCACGGTCGACGGCACGGACCCGCACGCGGTGTACCAGGCCGTGGCCAAGGCGGCCGAGCGGGCTCGCTCGGGCGCCGGTCCGTCGTTCGTCGAAGCCGTCGCCTACCGCCTGCAGGGGCACTACTTCGGCGACCAGATGCCCTATGCCGACCCGGACGAGCTGGCCGCCAAGCGCGCCGACCCGCCCTTCGCGCGATACAGGCGGCGGCTGATCGGCGAGGGCCTGGCCGATGAGGCCGACCTGGACCGCATCGATTCGCAACTAGTTGCCGAGATCGACGCGGCCTTCTCCGCGGCGCGCGACGCCGACCCCCCCGATGCCGATGAACTGACCCGCGACGTGTTCGCCGGGCACGGCATCGAGATCGCGGCACCGGTGACGGAGCGCGCCGCGGTTCCCCAGGGCGAAACGGAGACCCTCGGCCTCGTGCAGGCGATTCACCGCACGCTGGACCGCGCGATGGCGGCTGACGATTCGATCGTGCTCCTCGGGGAGGACATTGCCGACCCGTCGGGCGGCATGTTCAAGATCACCGCCGGGTTGTCGACGAAGTACGGCAGCCACCGGGTGCGCGACACTCCGATCGCCGAGTCCTCGATCGTCGGCGCCGCCGTGGGTGCGGCGTTGGGCGGGCTGCGGCCGGTTGCGGAGCTGATGTTCGTGGACTTTCTCGGTGTGGCCATGGACCAGATCGCCAACCACGCCGCCAAGATCCGGTACATGTCCGGTGGCCGGCAGGGCGCCCCGATGGTCATCCGCGCCATGGTGGGCACAGCGGCCGGCCCGCAACACTCCCAGGCCTTCGAGGCCTGGGCGATGCACACACCGGGCATCAAGGTCGTGTGGCCCAGCACCGCCGCCGACGCGGCCGGGTTGCTCAATGCCTGCCTGGCAGAACAGGATCCATGCCTGTTCATCGAGTCGATGAAGCTGTACTACGGCGGCGGCAAGGGACCGGTGCCGACGGCCGACTACCTGATCCCGCTCGGCCAGGCCGACATCAAACGTGCCGGCACCGACGTCACGATCTGCACCTACGGCAGCCTGGTGCATGCCGCCCTGGCCGCCGCTGAACAGCTTGCAGCCGAGGGTGTTTCGGTGGAGGTGGTCGACCTGCGCACCCTGGTGCCGCTGGATCTGGCCACCATCCTCGAATCAGTCCGCAAAACCCGCCGTCTGGTCGTCGCCCACGAATCCGTCGGATTCTGCGGCCCGGGAGCCGAAATCGCCGCAGCCGTCGGGACGGAGCTTTTCGGCGTGCTGGCGAGCCCCATCCAGCGGGTGGCCGGCACCTACACACCGGTGCCGCGGGCGGCGACACTGGAAGCCGCCTGCCGCCCGGACGCCGCGCGGCTTATCGAAGCGGTCAGGGGGATCGTGTGACGGAGGTGCGGATGCCGAAACCGGGCGACGCGATCACCGAAGCGGAGGTCACCGAGATCTACGTGGCGGACGGCGCCCATGTCTGCGAAGGGGATCCGCTATACCAGATCGCCACCGACAAGGTCGAGATGGACATCGAGGCGCCCGCCAGTGGCATCGTCACCTGGAAGATCAGCGCCGGGGAAAGCTATGACGTCGGTGAACTGCTCGCAGTGATCGAGGAACAGTGAGCGCGCTACCGGAATCCGTCGACATCGACCTCTGCGCCCCCGAGCTCGAAGGCAGGATCGACGGCGACACCCTGACCGTCACCATCAACCGACCGGAGAAGAGGAACGCCGTCACCGCAGACGGCTACCACGGGATCAAACGGGCAGCGATGATCGTCGCTGACGAACCGGACCTGAACTTCCTGGTGATCACCGGGACGGGCGACGTGTTCTGCGCGGGCGGCGACATGAACGCCGTGCAGAATGCCGATCGCGGGTGGGATGCGTTCACCGAGTCCTACGACGGCACGCCGTTCGAAACACTCGGCAAGATACCCAAACTCGTCGTCTGCGCCGTCAACGGCATCGCCATGGGTGGCGGGTTAGTGATGACCCTGTTCGCCGATCTGGTTGTTGCCTCCGATCGCGCCCGGTTCCGGGTCCCGGACCTGACCCGCGGCGTGTATGAGGCGTTCGTCGCCGCCCGCCTGCCGCAGCGGCTGGGTACCCTGCGCGCCAATCACCTGATCTACGGCAATGATTGGGTCGACGCGCAAGAGGCCGAGCGTCTCGGACTGGTCGGCAAGGTCGTGGCGCACGACGCCCTGCGGTCGGAGGTCGATGCGTTGCTCGAGCGAGTCCGGAGGACGGGCCCAGCCGCGCGCGCGGCCGTCAAACGCGAAATGGCGCGCGTGCTGCCGCCCGTCGACGTGACGGGCTACTGGTCGTCGATAGGAACCGCCGAACAGATCGAGGCCTTTACGGCGTTCCTGCAGAAGCGATCTCCGGATTGGGCGGTCAACCATGATCGAGACGCGTTCGTCCAAACCAGGCGGTCGGCGTGGCTTGCTCCGCAAGTGGACGGCTGACTGCCCATGACCGAGCTACCGCAGGGCACGTCGGAACTGACCGGGTGCGAGGAGATCCTCGTCGCCGCCGACGGTCCCGTCCGGATCGTGACGCTGAACAACCCCGACGACGCCAACGCGGTCAACAACACGATGCACACGGCATTTACGAGACTGTGGGCGACCCTGGCCGAAGATCCCGACGCGCGCGCGGTGTTGATCACCGGCACGGGCGATTACTTCTCCGCCGGCGGAAATTTGGTGGAGTGGCTGGAAACTCACGTCAACAACCCGGTGAGCCGCCGCGCCGGGATGCGCGACGCCCGACGCATCGTGCGCGACATGATCGACTTTCCGCTGCCCGTCGTCGCCGCTGTCAACGGGCCCGCGGTCGGCTTCGGGTGCAGCATCGCGGTCTTGTGCGACATCGTCCTGATGTCCGACCGGGCGTTCTTCGCCGATACACATGTCGCGAGCGGGCTGGTGGCCGGCGATGGCGGGTCGGTGCTCTGGCCGCTGCTGATGAGCCTGCTGAAGGCCAAGGAGTACCTGATGCTCGGCGAACGCATCAAGGCCGACAAGGCCGTCGAGTTGGGCCTGGCCAACCGGGTCGTTCCGCACGCGGAGATCAAGCAGGAGGGGCTGTCGATTGCCCACCGCCTGGCCGCGTTACCACCACGGGCCGTGCAGGACACGAAGCGGACGTTGAACCTGCACGCCCAGCGCGCGATCACCGGCATCCTCGAATACGGGATCTCCGCAGAGACAGAGTGTTTCACCACGCCCGAACACCGGGAAGCCATCGACAAGTTCCTCGGCCGCCAGTGACAGCAAACGATCCGTTGATCCGCCGGGAGGACCGCGACGGCATAGCCCTCCTGCTGCTCAACCGGCCGCGACAGCGCAACGCCCTGCGCTACGAGTCGTGGACCGAACTTTCGGAGGTGCTTGACGGCGTCGTCGCGGATGACGTTCACGGCGTTGTACTGGCGGGTGCGGACGGGTTCTTCTGCGCGGGTGGCGATTTGAAGACCGGGCCGGCACATGGCAGCGGCCCGCTGGGCCCGGCGGGGCGCGTCGAACACGCTCAACGGGTGATGGAGCAGATTCGAGCGGTGCCGGTGCCGACCCTTGCCGCGGTCGAGGGCGCGGCCATCGGCCTCGGGTGGAGCCTGGCCCTGTCGTGCGACCTCGTGGTGTGCGCGTCCGACGCCTACTTCGCCGCGCCGTTCGTGGCCCGCGCCGTGGTCCCCGACGGCGGGCTGGCGTGGCGCCTGACCCAGCAGCTCGGGCGGCACCGCGCGGCGTCGTTGCTGCTGCGTGGAATCCGCCTCTCCGCGGGGGACGCCGAGCGGCTGGGGCTGGTCAGCGATGTGGTGGAGCCGGGTTCGGCGATCGCGCGGGCGGTCGTCATCGCCGATGAGCTCGGCCGAGCCGACGCCGGGGCGGTCGAAATGACTAAGCGGCTGATCAATTCGGCCGAGGCCGCTCAGCTCGCCGTCTTTCACCCGCTCGAGCTGGCGATGGCGACCGTGGCGCAACAACGTTCGGCGGCCGCCGACGGACGGGCCGCCTACTCCTGACATCAGCGCGGCATCCCCAGACCGACCGTCGAAATCAGGTCGCGCTGAATCTCGCTGGTGCCGCCGCCGATCGTGTGAAGCAGGGACAGCAAGAGGCCTTCCGAAAAGTGCCCGTCGAGCACGGCGCCGGGGTCATCCGGCATGAGTCCGCCTGCCGGGCCCAGGATTTGGGCCCCGAGCCCGCGCAACTCGGCCGTCAGCTCGGAGTGGTACAACTTCGACAACGACGCCAGCGTCGGGTCAAGCGCCCCGGCCGCCTGCAGGTACGCCACGCGGTACGACAGGGCGCGGCCCACCTCGACGCGTTCGACGGCGCGGGCCAGCGCGATGCGGTTGGCCGGATCGGACAGGGGGTCGTGCGCCGAGCCCTTCTGCGCGTGGCACCAGTCGACGAGCTCATCGAGATAGCGCTGCGCCTGGGCCGCCCTGGTGATGTTCGACCGTTCGGCGTCAAGCAGCGCCTTCCCGACTGTCCACCCCTCGCCCTCGGCCCCGACAAGATTGGCGGCGGGCACGCGCACACCGTCGAAGAACTCCTCGGCGAAAGTCGGGTAACCGGTCATGGACCGGATGGGCCGACGGGTGATCCCGTGACTTTCCAGGTCGACGAGGAAGAACGAGATGCCGGCCTGACGCTTGTCCGCCACGGGCGAGGTGCGGGCCAGCACGAAGATCCAGTCGGCGAGCACGCCATTGCTGGTCCAGGTCTTCTGGCCGTCCAAGACGTAGTCGTCGCCGTCTCGCCGGGCCGTCATGCGCAGCGACGCCAGGTCCGAGCCGGCCTCCGGCTCCGAATAACCCTGCGCCCACATGCGTTCCGAACGCGCAATGGCGGGCAGGTGCTCCGCCTTCTGTTCGGGTGTCCCGTATTTGAACAGCACCGGCGCAAGCATGTTGACCCCGTTGGTGTTCACCAGCGGGGCGCCCGCATGGGCTAGCTCCTCGCGAATGATCACCTGTTCGACGATCCCGCGTCCGCCGCCCTCGTACTCGGCGGGCCAATGCGGCACAAACCAGCCCCGCGCGTGCAACTTCTTGCAGAATGCGACCGCACGCTCGTGGGCGTCGCGCGGTAGGTAGTCGGGATTGGCCGCGGTGCGGCGGAATTCGTCCGGGAGGTTGGCTGCCAGCCACTCGCGGACGGAGGCCCGCAGTGACTCGGTGCTCTCATCACCGCCGAAGCGAATGATCGGTTTCAAAGGCATGGCTAAATGCGCTCGGTGGGTTTGGAGCCCTTCTTCATCAGCTCCGCCATGAACTCCTGGAACTCTTTGCTGCCGGTCACCATCGCCTGCAGGTCGTTGGTCGTCTGTTGGTGCGTCCGAAAGCCCATCGTCTCCCACGCGCGGATGATGCCGGACTTGACGGCCTGCAACGTGATCAGGGGCGCCTTGGCGATCTGTGCGGCCAGTTCCTCGACGGTGGCCTCGAGCTGGTCGGCGGGGACCACCCGGTTCACGAGACCGAACTCGAGCGCTTCGGCCGCGCTCAACCGCTGAGCGGTGTAGAGGTACTCGGCAGCCCGCTTGTAGTTCATGAAGACCCACGGCTCGAACATGGTCTCGGCGCCCGGCAGCCCGAAACCCGGCACCAGGGGCATCTGAAACCACGCGTCCTCGGAGCAGACGGTGATCTCGGGGATCAGCGCCCACGTGGTGCCCCCGCCGATCGCGTACCCATGCACCTGAGCGATCACGGGCTTGGGAAATTCCCACAGCTTCAGCACCGGCCACAGAAACAACTGCGCGGCGGAACGCCACACCTTGCCGGACGCCTGCAGTTCGGCCATGAACTCGGGGTACGCGCCAGTCGGGATGTGGCCGGAGCAGAACCCCTTACCGTTGGCCTTGATGATGACGACCTTGATGTCGTAGTCGTACTGCGCATCGTCCAGCGCCTCGTTGACGCTGTGGACCATTTCCGAGCTCTGAGCGTTTGCGGCATCCGGGTTGTTCAGGATGATCCGAGCGATCGGGCCATCCTTCTCGTAGACCACGTGCTCGAGTTTTCGGGTTTCCATCGTTCGTCCTCCTCAACACCGGGCAGACGATCACCACGCCGTCAGCATGGTGCAACTATACAGATTATGTATTAGTGTTCTTTGGCGAGAGGACGGTGCCGATGACGACGATCGAGTTACGTTGGGATCCGTTCGACCGCGCGCTGCACCAGAATCCGTACGGAGTCTGGAAGCGGCTGCGCGACGAAGCGCCAACGTACTACAACGACCAGTACGATTTCTATGCGTTGAGCCGGTTTGCCGACGTGTTGGAAGCGTCGCTGGACACCGAAACGTTCTCGTCGTCGCACGGGATCACCCTGGATGCAATCACCGACGAGCCGTGGCCGTCGCCCCGGGCCATGATCATGATGGACCCACCCGACCACACCGCACTGCGAAAGATGGTCAATCGCACGTTCTTTCGCACCCAGATCGCCCAGCTGGAGGACCGGGTCCGCTCGCTGTGCTGCGCCTACCTCGATGCTTTCGTCGGCACCGACGGCTTTGACTACGTGCGCGACTTCTCGATGAAGCTCCCGGTGATGGTGATCAGCTCGCTGCTGGGTTTCCCTGAGGAAGACCACGACAACCTGCGCGAGTGGTCGGATGCCCAGCTACACCGCGACGAGGGCACGACCGAGCTGAATGAGGAGGGCCAGCAGGCCAACGCGAAGCTGCTGGGCTACTACGCCGATCAGATTCAGCGACGGCGGGCCGCGCCGACCGACGACATCGTCGGCAACCTGATGACTTCCGACCTGGCCCAGGCGGGCCGCGAGACCCGTCGCCTGGACGATGGCGAAGTGTTGATGTTCATCGCGATGATCAACGTCGCCGGCAATGAGACCGTTGCGCGTCTGCTGGGATGGGCCGCGCTGACACTGGCGCAGTACCCCGACCAGCGGGCCAAGCTGGTCGACCGGCCGGACCTCATCGGCAACGCCGTCGAGGAACTGCTGCGTTACGACGCGCCGTCGCCAGTGCAGGGCCGCTACACGGAACGCGACGTCACCTATAACGGCACGCTCATCCCGGCGGGCTCGCGCGTTGCCCTGCTGACCGGCTCGGCGGGCCGTGACGAACGCCAATACGAGAACCCCGACGTCCTCGACGTCGAGCGCACGGGAATTCGCCACGTCAGCTTCGGCCACGGCTCGCACTTCTGCCTGGGTGCGGCACTGGCCCGCCTGGAGGCCCGGGTTGCCCTCGAAGAGACGCTGAAGCGTTTCCCCACCTGGGATGTCGACGAAGGCGCGGTGACCTACGTGCACACCAATTCCGTACGCGGTCCGGCCAGCGTGCCGATGCGGCTGTGACCCCCGGCCTTGCCGTCCGCACCGACGGCGCGGTGCTCTGGTTGGTCTTGGACCGCCCCGAGGCCGGCAATTCGGTGACGCGAGCGGTGCAGCAGGCCCTGATCGAAAATCTGCGGTCGGCATCCGACGAGCCAGGCGTCAGGGCGGTGGTGCTCACCGGCCACGGTGACAAGCATTTCTGTACGGGACCGAATCTCCGGGACCCGGGAATGCAGCCCAAGAAAGATCGGGTTGCGGGCGACGCCGCCCGCATCTTGCGCACCGGGTCTCAGGCGGTGGTGTCAGCGTTGCTCGATTGCGAGAAGCCGGTGCTGTGCTCGCTCAACGGCATTGCCGCCGGGGTGGGCGCCAGCATGGTGCTGGCCTGCGACCTCGTTGTGGCCTCTGAAACTGCCCGGATCATTGAGCTTTTCGCGCGCCGGGGGCTCGCACCCGACGGGGGTGCCGCCTATCTGCTGGCGCGCAAAGTCCCGTTCAACGTGGCAAAGCAGCTGTTGTTCTTCGGCGAGGAGCTGTCCGCGGCGGAGGCCGAGCGCCTCGGCTTGGTCAACAAGGTCGTCGCAGCCGATGACCTGGAAGCTGAGACGGCGGCCTGGGCCCAGCGGCTCGCTGATGGGCCCACCCGTGCGCTGGCGGCGGCCAAGGCGATGCTGAATCAGGCGTTCGACGTCGACCGCGATGCCGCGTTTCGCACCGAGGCGCTGTTGGTGGAGCAGGTCGCCGCGACCGACGACGTCGCCGAGGGCATGGCGGCCTTCACCGAGCGACGCAACCCGGACTTTCGTGGACGCTGAACTGCCGCTGTTGCTCGATCGCTACAGACCTAGTTTGAGACCCGCACCCGCGTCGACGAACATTTGCTGTCCAGTGACGTAGCGCGATTCGTCGGAGGCGAGGTACACCACGAGATAGGAGACGTCCTCCGGCTCGATCCACGGCACGGGCATCGCCTGCAGCACCGGAAAGACGATCTCGGCGTCCGCGCGGGTCGGGTCGGGCAAGTCCGGGCGAAACGTCCGGTACATCGGAAGATTGTGCAGCATATCGGTGTTGACGTTCGTCGGGTGCACGGTGTTGATTCGGATCTGTTCCGGAGCCAGCGACAGGGCCAATCCCTTTGTATACTCGCGCAGCATCTTCTTGGCCAGCCCGTAGCCGGCGCCGCCCGGACCTTGCGGGCCACCGCCGCTGGCCAGATCCTTCTGGTCGACCAGGCCGGCGATGGATCCGGTGACGATTATCGATGCGCCAGCCCGGAGGTGCTCCAGGCATACGTGGACGGCGTTGACGACGCCGATGAAGTCGACGTCGAACGCGTCGGTGAAACCGCGCGACGGAACGTCGTTGCCCAGTGGACAGATGCCGGCGTTGGCCACGACCACGTGCAGACCGCCCAACTCCGCGACCGCCTCGTCGATCGCCTTCTTCAGCGCGGCGCGATCGCGAACATCGACGACCGCGGACACCGCGCGCCGGCCCGACTTTTCGACCAGGTTGACCGTCTCGTCCAGGTCGGCGCGCGTCGCCAGCGGGTATCCGTTGGTGTCGATGTCGGCACAGATGTCCAGCGCAATGATGTCGGCGCCCTCGTCGGCGAGGTGGATGGCGTGACTGCGGCCCTGTCCGCGCGCCGCGCCTGTGATCACGGCGACCTTGCCGCTCAGACGCTGCATCTGGTCCTCCATCGTCCGATTCGGCGGCACGCTCCGCGCCACCGTGGCAGCCGCCACTGATTGGATAATAGAACACTCAGTGTTAATCTGTCACTCGCGGTGAGCTGGTGAAGGCCCCTCCCCGATGCGGTCCGATGGGCGTGAGGAGAAGCGAATGACGCTGCACCGGAACGCCGCATCGCTCGACGGCCAGGTCGCGGTCGTCACGGGCGGGGGCGGGGGGATCGGAAGCGCCATCGCCGCGGCCTTCACCGAATTCGGCGCGCGGGTGGCCATCTGGGAAAAGGACCCGCGGAGTGCCACGGCGGTGGCCGCGCGCGTCGGCGGCCTCGCGTGCGTCACCGATGTACGCGAAGCCGAACAGGTCGACGCGGCGCTGGCCACCACCGTCGACGAACTCGGGGTGCCGTCCATTCTGGTCAACAATGCCGGCGGGGTCTTCTGGTCCGGACTGCTCGACACCTCTCCCAATGGCTGGGATGCCCTGATCCGGATCAATTTGACTCAGGTTCTGCTCTGTACGCAGCGCATCGCGCGGGCCCTGGTGGAGGCGGGGCGGGGTGGCAGCGTCATCAACATCAGCACGATTGAGGCGGTACGGGCCGCGCCCGGGTTTGCCGCCTATGCCGCGGCCAAAGCGGGGGTGGTCAACTTCACCAAGACCGCGGCACTCGAACTGGCGCCGCACAACATCCGCGTCAACGGGCTGGCGCCCGACTTCACGCTCACCGAAAGTCTGGCAACGATGGCGCCCAACGGCACCGAGAACGCCAAACTGATGGTGCCAATGGGTCGCGCCGGACACGTTGACGAGATGGCCGGAGCTGCACTATTTCTCGCCACCCACCTGAGCGCCTACGTGACCGGGCAGACGCTACACGTCGAGGGCGGGACATCGGCGGCCGGCGGCTGGTATCACCATCCGCAATCCGGGCGCTACATACTGGGCCCGCCGACCTCGGTGCCCTAGCCCCGATGCATGACGCGCAAGTCCGGGAACTGTTGGCGAAGGAGGAGATTCGTCAACTGCCCTACCGTTACGCCGCCGCGATCGAAACGCGGGATGTCGACGCGATGGCCGAACTGTTCGCCCCGCACGCCCGCTTCGGCGACCACGGTGAGGGTCGAGAGGCGCTGCGCCGGCTGATGTCGGCTAGCGTCGACGCCAGCTTGTTCGCTGTCATCCTCGTCGCTAACCACCTCATCGAGCTGGACGCCGAGGACCGCGCCCACGGGCAGGTCTGGGCCCAGTGCTTCGCCCAGACCCACACCGACGGGTTCGTCGAACAGCTCATCAAGTACGAGGACCGCTACGAACGCCACGGCGGGCGTTGGCTTTTCCTGCACCGAAGGCATCGGCTGTTCTACGGCGTGAGCCGCCGAACGTCGCCGCTGACTCAAGAAGCCGCCTCCTGGCCCCGAAATCAGACCGGGGTCGGTGACCTGCCGCTGACCGATCCGGTCTTCACGGCGTGGTGGCAGACCAACGCGGCGGCGCGGAGCGAGGGGGAACAGCAGCCGTGAACGCTGGCCGTTGCCTGGCCAATGGACTTTTGTTTCCCGAAAGCCCGGTCGTCTTGGACGACGGTTCCGTCGTGTTGTCGGAGATGGCGGCCGGCAAGATCACCCGCGTCCGCCCGGACGGCGTCGCCGAAACGGTCGCCGAGACCGGCGGCGGCCCCAACGGGGTGGCACGGCTTCCGGACGGCCGGCTGGTGGTCTGCCAGAACGGCGGTTCCACCTTCGGACAAGGGCCGTGGCCGTACGACTTCGCCGGTTGCGCAACGCTTTTCCGGCCGGTCGGCCCGCCCGACCACCCCGTCGTTCCCGCGCTGCAGCTGGTCGAATCCGGCGGCCAGGTCAGCACCCTGTACACCGAATTCGCCACGCGCTCCGGCACCACGTTGGCGCTGATGCGGCCGAGCGACATCTGCATCGACGGCGATGGTGGTTTCTATGTCACCGACGGCGGAGCCGTGCGCAACCGCAACCGCGGCATGACGGGACTGCTCTACGGCACCGTCGACGGTGGGCTTCGCGAGATCGTCTACCCGCTCGAGATGCCCAACGGCGTTGCGCTGTCCCCGGATGGGGCGTTGCTTTACGTGGCCGAGACGCGCACGCGCCGGGTCTGGGAATTCACACTGGACGGGCCCGGTGTGGTGTCCCGGGCGCGCGGTTTAACAACCGTGCCCAGCGGCGGTCCGCTGAATGTCGGAGGGGCCGACGGGCTCTGCGTCGACGCGGCCGGCCGGATCCTCGTCGCGACCCTCGGGACGGGGGGTGTCACCGTCTTCTCGCCCAACGGCGAACTGCTGGGCGCTATTCCGGCCGACGACCCGATGACCACCAACGTCGCCTTGAGCGCCGATGGCGACACGTTGTTCATGACGCTCGCGTCATCGGGGCGACTGGTCATGGTGGAGGACTGGCGGGAACACCTAGGCGCTGCCCGGGCGTCGCCGTGAAGCTGGTCCCACGCCGCCTGCGTTCACCGTTTGCTCCCGCCGGAAGACCACTGCTCATATCCGGTGCGGTCATCCCGACCCTCGTCGGTGCGGCGGTGATCGCCGCGCTGGCACTGTGGGGTCTCCCGACCGGCACGGCGCTCGCCCAACACCATGTGCTGAGGCTCAACGTCGTTGTGGCGCTCTGCTATTGCGTTATCAGCCTGCCCTTTGCGGTGATCTGCGGCTACCTGTGGATGAGCCTGCCGGCGGGCGCGAGCGACGGTACCGCGCGGCACGTCGTCTTGGCCATACCCAGGAGAATGGCCGTCCTCCACGGGGCGGTGTGGTCAACGGCCAGCGCGGTTTTCGTGCTCATCAATCTCGGCAGACCATGGCTGGCGGCAACGCTGGGCGTGTCGATGATCCTGGGCGCCATCGTGACAACCGCACTGTCTTATTGGATGTGCAAGATCGCGCTACGACCAACAACGGCCGAGCTGCTCACCGACCACCCACCGACACAGCCTCAAGGGCCAGGCCTTCGGCTGCGCGCGGTAAGCGCCTGGATGATCGGAACGGGGGTTCCGACGCTGATGGTCATGCTCGTCGCCGCGAGCGCGCTCTTCGTCGAGTACTCCGCGCATCGACTTGCGCTGGTTGTTCTAGTACTCGGCGGTTGCACCCTGGCCTGTGGTCTGGTGGTCGCCGCGTTCAACGCGTCAACCATCGCCGGTCCCATCGACGAGGTCAGGGACGGCATGCAGTCGGTTCAGCGCGGCGAATTCGATGTGTCCGTGCCCGTTTTCGACGCGTCCGAGCTGGGCCTGCTGCAGGCCGGCTTCAACACGATGGCGACCGGGTTGCGTGACCGCGAGCGAGTCCGCGACCTGTTCGGCCGCCACGTCGGCCGTGAGGTGGCCCGTCGGGCGGAGCAACTCGCCGGCGCGGGTGACCGGATCGAGTTCGACGGGGTCAACCGCGACGTCGCGGTGTTGTTCGTGGATCTGGTCGGCTCGACCCGACTGGCCATCACAGTGGAGCCCCACGAGTTGCTCGCTACGCTCAACGAGTTTTTCGCGGCAGTGGTGAACGTCGTCGAACAAAACCGGGGTCTTGTCAACAAGTTCGAAGGGGACGCCGCACTGGCGATTTTCGGCGCTCCCGTCGACGACGTCGACTGCGCCTCGCACGCGCTGGCGACCGCGCGTGAACTCAACAGCCTGCTGAATCCGCCCGGCGCGCCAATCAGGGCCGGCATCGGCGTGTCGGCCGGCATGGCCGTGGCCGGCAACGTCGGTCACCCTGGCCGCTACGAGTACACGGTGATCGGCGACCCGGTGAACGAGGCGGCGCGGCTGACCGAGGTCGCCAAGCTGTCGGGTGGCGTCGCGGCCTCGGCCGCGGCACTGGCCAGGGCCGGTCAGGAATCGGGGCGGTGGCGGGTCGTCGACTCCAAAGTGCTTCGTGGGCGCGCCAACCCGACCGATATCGCCGTCCCGGTCGATTGACGTGCAGGTGCGTGAGCCAGATCAAACCTTGTGCGACTTCTGCTCTTCCATCTTGTTCAGGAAGCCCTCCAATCCGATCCCGCCGTGGTCGGCCATGACCTCGTCGTAGTCGTACTGTGGCGGGTTGCCGCCGTTGGGGCGCCATCCGGCATCCGCCGTGCAGGACTTGAAGCCGTCCTCCGGGAACGCGTACCAGCGCCGCGTGTTGAGTTCGACGATCTTGGCGGCCTCCTCGTCGGGCACGTCGGCGAGCATCTCCTCGGCGCGCGCACGGCTCTTGGGCCAGAACGAGTCCGAGTGCGGGTAGTCGCATTCCCAGGTGATGTTGTCGATTCCTATCTGGTGGCGCATCGACATGCCGACTTCGTCCTCGATGAAGCATCCGGAGATGTTGCGCCGGAACAATTCCGACGGCGCCACCGTGGGATGGATGTTCTGGTAGTACTTGTGCTTGCGCCAGACGTAGTCCGCGCGCTCGACGAGGTACGGCATCCAGCCGACGCCGCCTTCGGAGAACGCGACCTTGAGGTTCGGGTGCTTGTGGAACACCGGCGAGAAGATGAGCTCGGTCGCCGCGGCCATGGACGTGGTACCCATCAACGTGATCATCACCGCGAACGGCGCCTCGGGTGCGGTCTGGGGTGGGAATCCGCCACTACCGAAGTGCATCACCGCGGTCAGGTTGGTCTCTTCGAGCGCCGACCACACCGGCTCCCAGTACGCGGTGTGGTAGCTGGGCAGCTTCAGGTTGGTCGGATTGTCCGGCAGCCCGATCGCCCGCGCCCCCTTGGCCGCTACCCGCTCGATCTCGGCCACGATCAGGGCCGGGTCCCACAGCGGCGTGATCGCCATCGGGATGAACCGGGCGGGGTCGGTGGCGCACCACTCGTCGAGCGAGAAGTCGTTCCACGCCTGGACGGACAGGTGCGCGAGTTCCTTGTCCTCGCCTTCCAGGAATACGGTGCCACAGAAGCGCGGGAAGGACGGAAAGCACAGCATCGCGTGCACTCCGTCGATGTCCATGTCCGCCAGCCGGGCTTTCGGGTCGTAGCACCCGGGAATCATGTCGGCGTAGCGGATCGGATCGACGCCGAACTCCTCCGGCGATTTGCCGGCGACCGCATTGAGCCCGATGTTGGGGTAGGCCCTGCCCTCGTACACCCACTGCTGCACCGGTGGGGCCCCTTCGCGCGGAAAGTCGACGATGCGGGGACCGTCGTCGAGGAATTTCTTCGGGAGCCTGTCCGCCCAGACCTGCGGTGGCTCGATCAGGTGGTCGTCGACGGACAGGAGCTTCATCGAAGGTTGCAGCGGCATTGTGGGAATCGTCTCTCGAAGTCGTGCGATACGGTACAAGTGAACAGATTGTGACTAGTTGACTATAGCGCCGATCGCGGCCGGAGCTCAAACGAACAGGCCGCACCAAGGAGAACCATGACACCACCCGAAACGCCACCGTCGCGCATCCCGCACGACGACTGGGCCGACCAGGACCTGCTCACCAAGGGTGAGGCGGCCGAACGCCTCGCCGCCGAAATAGCCGAGGTCAAAGCCAAACTCGCCACGTCGGATGGAAAGGACGAGACCCTGATTCGACGACTCAAAGGACTCGAAGAGGCTTACAAGCACCTGACGGCGGACCGGCACGGCTGATTGGGCTCAGGCCCGCGGCAATCCCAGCACCCGTTGCGCGACGATGTTGCGCTGGATTTGGGCGGTCCCGCCGTAGATGCCGGCGGCGCGCGACCACACGTAGATGTCCCATTCCAGGCCTTCGGTGAGCAGCGGGCCACTGGCAGACAGGTCCATCATGGCGTGGGCGAAGAACTGGTCCGCGCGCGTCATGAGCAACTTGTCCACCGACCCCTCGGGCCCGGGAAGCTTGCCGTTTTGGCGCTCCGTGAGGGATCTCATGACCTTGATCTGCAGCGCGCGCAGCTCGACATAGGCCTGCCCGAGCCGGGCCCGAGCCGACGGGGAGTCTTCGAGCCAGCCGACGCGCACGTCCTCCTCGAGCCGCCGCAGCTGCGTCTTGAGGCGGCCGATCCAGTTGATGTCGCTGGGACCGCGCTCGTAGGCAAGCAACTGGTTGGCAATGGACCAGCCATCCCCGCGCTTGCCGAGCAGGTTGCTCGCGGGGACGTCCACGTTGTCGAAGGTGATCTCGGTGAACTCGCGGTTGCGTGCGGCGTTGACGATGGGGCGCACCTCGATGCCGGGCGTCGACATCGGCACCAGCAACACGGAGATGCCCGCGTGCTTCGGCGCGTCAGGCTCTGTGCGGCACAGCAGGAAGCACCAGTCGGCGACCGCACCGAAGCTCGTCCAGATCTTGCGGCCGTTGACGCGAAACATTTCACGCCCGGCGGTGTCGACCAAATCGGCCCGCGTCTTGAGGCCGGCGAGGTCGGATCCCGCCTCGGGTTCGGAAAACCCCTGGCACCAGCGCACGCGGCCGGACAACAGGCCGGGTAACAGCGTGTCGCGCTGCTCGTCGGTCCCGAACAGCCGCAATGCGTTGCTGAGGTGACCAACGCCCTCGATGGGCGCGGCGCCGGCCCGCCCGAGCTCGTCGTTGAGGATCGCCTCGTAGACCGGCGCCTTACCATGTCCCCCGTACTCGACGGGGAAGGACAACCCGATGTATCCGGCTTCGTAAAGCGTTTGGTGCCAGGCATTTTGCGCATCCGCCCGGGCGGCCGGGTCGTCGGGGATCGCGGCGTCGGGGGCGTGGTCGGACAGCCACTGCCTGAGCTCGGCGCGGAACCGCGCTTCGGGTGCGCTGTCGTTGAAGTCCATCGTTAAGCGAGCTCCCGGTTGGCCAGCCGCAGCGCGGCGATGGCCTCGTAGTGCACCGTCTCGTCACCGAACAACCGCCGGTCCAACAGGGTCCGGCGCAGCCTCAGGTGCGACACGTGCTCCCAGGTGATCGCGATGCCACCGAAGACCTGAACCGTGGTCTCCACCACCTCCCGGCCCGCGGCCGAGGCGTATGCCTTGGCCGTCATCGCCGCAAGGCGCGCCTCGTCGGCCGGCAAGTGGTCGATCGCCCACGCGGCGTGCCAGAGGCAACTCCGGGCGCCTTCCACTCGCACCAGGGCATCCGCGAGCAGGTGGCCCACGGCCTGAAACGAGCCGATCTTCACCCCGAATTGAGCCCGCTCGCCCGCGTAGCGGACCGCGTCGTCGAGGGCACCCTGCATGACGCCGACCAGGTCGGCGGCGACTGCGGTCAAAGCTAACGACTCGACCCGCCGCCACCGTTCGTCATAGATGGGTTCTCCGGTCACCACCGCCGACGCGGCCGCATCGGCTGCAAAGCAATGGAATTCACGCGTCAGGTCGAGCGCGCGGTGCTCGGCGCCGCCCAGCGGTGCGCACACAAGCCGGCGTTGTCCGTCGGTATGGGCGGCCAGTAATCCGTGGGTGGCGCCCGCGGCGTCGAATGCCACCCCCGGTCGGTGAGCCGAGCCGAAACCCATCAGGTCGGGGCCCAGCACAGGCGCCAGCCGAAGGCTGCCTTCCGCGACGAGCTCCAGTTCCTTCTCGGCTTCGGCCGCCTCCAGGAGCTCGGTGGCCAGCACCGCCTGGCCCACCACCGGAACGGCGCTGAGGGTTCTGGCGAGTTCTTCGATGACGATCACGGTTTCCACGCCGCTCGCCTCTAGGCCGCACAGGCGGGGCGAACGCAGCGTTGGCACACCGAGATCCACCAGGCGGCGCCACTGGGCGGCGAGCGCCTCGCCGGTCGGGATCTCGTCCGCGCTGGTGACGCCCACGCTCTCCCCCAGCTGCGCGGCGGTGTCGCGGAGCAATTGCTGCTCGTCGGTGAAGGCGATCTCCATGGTCAGCGCAGGGTCATCTCCACGCTGGTGTATCCGCGCACCGTCGCGGTGAGCACCCGTTCGCGTGCCCCGATGGCGTAGTCGGGGAACTTGTCGGCGATGTAGTCGAACACCAGCTGGGCCTCCCGGCGCGCCAGCCATTGCCCGAGACAGATGTGGATTCCCCACCCGAAGTACACGTCGGTGCCGCGCGGTCGGCCCATGATGAAGCGGTCCGGATCGTGGTAGCGCCGTTCGTCGCGGTTGGCGCTACCCAGGAGCAGCAGGACCCAGTCGCCGGCGTCCATGGTGACGCCGTGCCGCTCGATGGGCCGGGTCAAGGTGCGCGCCACCCAGTGGCTCGGCGTGTCGTAGCGCAGCGCCTCGTTCACCGCCGCCGGAATCAGCTTGCGGTCCTTGACGATGCGCTGCCACTCGTCGGGGTGCTCGGCGAGCGCGACGAGGCCGTTGGAGATCAGCTTCTGAGTGGTTTCCGAGCCGGCCGCCGACAGGAGATTGCAGAACATCAGCACCTCGTGCGGGGTCAGTGCGCGCTGCTTGCCGGCTTCGGGGTCGTCGAACGTGGCTTGCAGCACGATGCTGATCAAGTCGTCACCCGGGTCGGTGCGGCGCCGTTCGATCAGGTCACCGATGTACTGGCTGATTAGGCGGTTGGCCTCGATGGCTTGGGCCGGCATCGCGACCTGCCCCTCCTCCCGCGTGAGGAAGGCCTCCCACCAGACGCGCAGCTGCGCACGGTCGCTGTGCGGCACGCCGAGGAGATCACCGATCACGTCCGTGGGCACCGAGAACGCGAAGGCCTGCATCGCGTCGATGGTGGTACCCGGTCGCAGCCGGCCCAGGTGCGTGTCGACCACCGCCCGCAGGGCAGATTCCATGGCGGCGACCGCTTTTGGCGTGAAGAAACCCTTGAGGACGCCGCGAATGCGGTCGTGACGGGGCGGGTCCATCGAGATCACTGAGTACTTGCGTCCGTCGTTGTCCGGGTTCTCCGGCGCCGGACCGCGCTTGGACGAGAACGTCTCCCAGTCCCGCAGTGCCTGCGACACGTCGTCGAACCTGGACAGGACCCACCAGCGGTTTTCGGGATCCCGGTAGACGGGCGCTTCGTCGCGCAATCTCCGGTACACCGGGTAGGGATCGTCGAAGATCGCCTTGGAGAACGGCGAATACATCAACTCGCTGGTCGCTGGCACAGCCATGACTCTATCATCGCGATGAACAATCGGACGTTGAGTGACTAACTGCTCAGTTGCTTGGCGGTGTGCGTTCGATCAACTCGATCCAGTTGCCGTCGGGGTCGGTGGCCATCAGTCCCCGATTGCCCCCCTCGAACGTCACCGTCCGCTCCGGTCGAGCCTGGCCACCCAGGCGCTCGATACCCGCGACGAACGCGTTCGGGTCGTCGACGCGGAACGAAAGATGCGTAAAGCCCACCGCGTTCATCCGGCGGGGCCGGCGCTTCTTCCGAACCCCGGGCGCCGGGTAGCTGAGCAACTCGAGGCGGAACCCGTCGCGCTGCAGGTAGACGAGGTCGAGCACCAGCCCGGGCACACCGAGCAGCCGCGCCGTCTCGGTACCGTCGACCCGCAGTCGACCACATTCGTCGAATCCCAATGCCAGGCAATAGAACTGGACTGACCTTTCCAGATCGCTGACGCACAGCCCGATATGGGTGAGGCGGGCACCGGAGCTCATGCGGTGTCGTCGGCGAGTTCGTCGAGCAGCGCGTTGTGTTCCCCGAGCAGGGGAGGCCGTGCGCGGCCGACTGCTGGATTGGCGCCGAACAGGTATGGCGTGCCCGGGTAGCGGAAGGTCTCCCCCAGTTCGGGGTGGTCAACCGGAACATGAAACCCGCGGGCGGCTATGTGTTCGTTCTCGAAGGCCTCGTCGGGTGACAGCACCGCTCCGGCGGGGAATCCGCGTCGCTGGCTTTCCAGGAAGTACTCGTTGGCCGGCATCCGGGAAGCGATCAAGGTGATCGCGTCGCGGGCCGCCGTCAGTATCGCGGTGGTCTCGTCGTCGGCACCGATCTTCGCGATGTCGACCGGCTCGTCGCGAGAGGCGGCCATTTCCAAGAACACCGCCTCGGGAAGGTCGTCGGTCAGGCCGAGGTCCGCAAGCCAACCCAGCAGCTTCGCGAATTCCGGCGGCTTGCGCGGCAGCACGCCGGTGGTGGCGTAGGCGCCGTCGGCGCATCGAACCTGGGTCGGCTGGCTCGGCGTGAAGTACGCGTGACGGCCGGTCTGCCGGACGCACGTCTCGTTGTTGACCAGCCAGTGGTACGTCGTCTGTTCGGAGCTGACATTGCAGGCGGCGTTGACGCTGACGTCGACAAGCTGACCCTCGCCGGTCTGGTCGCGGTGCGCCAGGGCGACCAGCGCTCCGATGGCGCAATACAAGCCGGCGATGTTGGCCGACTGCTCGCCGGCGCCGCGGATCGGCGGCACGGAGTGGTCGTCGTATCCGCAGTTCCAGACCGGACCGCCGCCGGCGAGCATGGTGAGGTCGGTGACCGGTTGGTCGGCCCGCAAGCTGTCGAGCCCGAAGGGGGTGACCGCCACCCAGATCAGGGACGGATGCCGGGCATCGCCGACGGGGCCGGCGTCGGAGATCACGATGTCGGCGCCGGAGACCAGGCGCTCCAGTGCGCTGACGCCCTGCGCGGTGTCGAGATCGAGCGTCACCGACCGCTTGCCCACGTTGCCGCCCCACCAGCGCAGGCTGGTGTCCGGCCCAATGTTGTTGTGCGCGAACGGCGGCCGCGACCGATGTGAGGACCCGGCGAGGGGTTCGACGACGACGACCTCCGCGCCGAGTTCGGCGAGCAGCCTTCCCCCGACGGGGGTGAACTGGCCGCTGATCTCGACGACGCGGATCCCGCTCAGCGCGTTCAGATCACACCGTGCTTAGTCAAGTCGTCCAACTCCTGGTCGCTGCGCCCGAGCAGCCCGCCCAGCACGTCCCGGTTGTGTTCGCCCAGGCACGGCGCGGCCCGCGAGATGCTCCACGGCGAGGCCGACATGCGCAGCGGAATGCCCTCGACGCGCACCGTCCCGATTTCGGGGTGCGCCACGGTCGGGAAGAGTCCCCACTCGGCGAGGTCCGGGTCTTCGTCGATCCGCTCCCGGGGTGATTTGACGACGCTCGCCGGAACCCCGGCCGCGCTGAGTTCGCTTGACAGCGTGGAGGCTTCGCGGGTCCGGGTGCACGCGCTAACGAGTTCGTCGAGTGCGTCGGCGCCGTCCAACCGCTGCTCCAGGGTGGCGAACCGGTCGTCGATCAGGCGCGGTTCGTCGATGACTTTGGACAGCAGCGCGACGTCCCGGTCGTCGCGGCAGGCGATGGCTATCCACCGGTCGTCCCCCAGGCACGGATAGATCCCATGCGGAGCCATCTCACCGAAGTCGGCGTGGTTACCGTCCGGGAGCCCCGGCCGGCGCTCGGGCCGCTTATTGACGGTCCAGTCCAACACTTCGGTGGGCAGCATCGCGATACCCGCTGGCACCGTGGCCAAATCGATGTGCTGGCCCTCGCCGGTGCGTTCACGCTGATGCAGGGCCGCCAGGATCGCGACCGTCATGTAGTAGGCGGCAACGTGGTCCATGTACGAGTAGCCCCATCCCGCGGGCTCGTGATCGGGTAACCCGGCGGTGAAGGTCAGCCCACTCAGCGCCTGAACGATCGGACCCCAGGTCTTGAAATCGCGGTACGGGCCGCTGTGTCCGAAGCCGCAGTTGGAGACGTAGATGATGTCCGGCTTGACCCGGCGCAGCTCGTCGTAGCCGAAACCCATCCTGTCCAGCACGCCGGCCGCAAAATTCTCGCAGACGATGTCGGAGACGGCGATCAGCTCACGCAGCAGCTCCTTGCCGGCCTCGAGGCGCAGGTTGATGGTCACACCGAGCTTGCCCACGTTGTGGTTGTTGAAGCCCGCGCCCAGATTCACGCCCCGACGTTCGTCGACGAACGGGCCGACGCCGCGCAGGGCGTCCCACATACCGCGCGTGACGGGGTCCTCGACTCGAATGACCTCGGCGCCGAAGGCCGCCAGGATCTTTGTCGCCCCGGCGCCGGCCAGTTGACCGCCCAGATCGCACACCCGAAGACGCGATAGGCCGGCGCTCACTATGCAACAATAAAACAGAATTTGTTCTTCTGCCAATGCCTGGGCGGGCGCCTCGGCTGGAGCGGAGGGCTACTCGCAGATTAACAGTCGATGTTCTATTGTTCAGTCTTATGGTGACGATCACAGCGGCCCGCTTCGACGAGCCGGCGTTCTATCTGGGCGACCCGAACGCCACGTTCGCGCAGTTGCGCGAACACGATCCCGTGCACTGGTACGTCGAGGGCAAGTTCTGGGTGATCACCAAATATGACGACATCAAAAACATCTCCGCTCGACCCGAGAAGTTCAAGTCGGAGCGCATCGGGATCATGATGGACCTGATCGCGCACCGGGAGGGCCGCGAACCCCAGGGGTACGGGAACCGCGGCATCATGTTCATGGATCCGCCGGTGCACCGGGTGCACCGCAAAGCCGTTGGTGTGCGGTTCACACCGGCCGCGGTCGCGAAGATGGAGGCGCGGGTCCGCCAGGTCGTCAACGACGTGCTCGACGGTCTGCCGGACGGTGAATTCGACTGGATTCAACGAGTCGCCGAGCCCATCCCCGTATATGTGTTCGCCTACCTGCTGGGAGTGCCCGAGGAGGACTGGCCCAAGGTCGCCGGGTGGGCGACCACGATCGCGAACGTCGGTGGCGGAGCCGCGAGCGATGAGGACTACGCGTTCATCTTCGAGCACATCGGACCCTACCTGATGGGGCTCGTCGCCGAACGCAAGGAACGTCCGCAGGACGATCTGCTCACGCTGCTCACGGAGGTGACCGTGGACGGAGAACCCTTCAACGAGATGCAGGTGATGATCTACGCGCTCACCTTGCTCGCCGCCGGCAGCGAGACGACGCAGAGCCTGATCGCGGGAATCGCGGACTGTCTCGACGCGCATCCCGACCAATCCGCAGTAATGTTCGCCGACCCGAACCTCAGCGGCAACGCGGTCGAGGAGGTGCTGCGTTACTGGACGCCGGTGATGAGCATGGCCCGGCAGGCGGCGCGCGACGTTCGCCTGCGCGGCTCGGACATCAAGGAAGGCGACGGGGTGCTGCTCGCCTACGCCTCCGCGAACCGCGACCAAGAGCACTGGGGCCCGACCGCCGAACAGTTCGACATCCACCGCCAGGACGCCGCCAATCACCTCGGCTTCGGGGTCGGCGAGCACTTCTGCATGGGCGCCGCCCTGGCCCGACGCGAAGCTCGTCTGCTCCTGGAGGAAGTGGCGCGGCGTGCCAAGGGGATTCACGTGGTCGGCGACCGCGTGCCCCGCGTGTCGACATTGGTGCACACGCACGATCACCTGCCTGTCGTACTCGACTACCGCTGAGGGGCTTAATGATGGGCGGACCGATGGCGGGCGTGCGCGTCCTGGAGGTCGCGCAATGGACGTTCGTCCCCGCCGCGGGAGCCGTCCTGGCCGACTGGGGCGCCGACGTCGTGAAAATCGAGCATCCCCGCACCGGCGATTCACAGCGCGGCCTGCGGCAACTCGGCAAGATCACCATCGAAGGTCCGCGCAACCCCGTGATGGAACACGCCAACCGGGGGAAGCGGTCCGTCGCGCTGGATATCTCGACCCCCGACGGCCATGAGCTGTTGATGGAGATCGCCCGGAACAGTGACGTCTTCCTGACCAACTTCCTGCCGGACGCACGCGCGAAGCTCAAGATCGATGTCGACGACCTCCGTGCGGCCAACCCCGACATCATCTACGCGCGCGGCAGCGCCTACGGCCCCCTCGGGGATGATGGCCGGAAGGGCGGCTATGACATGACCGGGTTCTGGAGTCGTGCCGCCGGGGCCGCCAGCACCACCCCCAGTGATCTGAATGGCGTTGTTGCCCAACCCGGTCCGGCCTACGGCGATTCGATTGGCGGCATGACGATCGCGGGCGGCATTGCCGCCGCGCTCTTCGAACGCGAGCGCACCGGCGTACCGCGCACGGTGGACATCTCACTGCTCGGCGTGGGTGTCTGGGCGATGGGCGTCGCGGTGAACGCCGCCCTGGTCAGCGGCGAGCCGTGGGTTGCGAACCCGGCCGGCGCCAACGTGACACCGCACAACCCGCTCACCGGCTTCTACCGCACCAGCGACAACAGGTTCCTGGGGTTGTCCATGCTGCAGGCTTTTCGGTACTTCGCCGACTTCTGTGCGCGGGTCGGGGTTCCCGAACTCGCGGCGGACGATCGGTTCGCCAGCCATGAGCTGCTCGCCAAGAACGCCGGTGAAGCCATCGCCGTGCTGCGCGAGGTCATCGCTGCGGAGCCACTCGACCACTGGCGCAAGGCGCTGGCGGATTTCGACGGCCAGTGGGCGCCGGTGCTCAACACCGCCGAGGTGGCAACCGACCCTCAGGTGCGTGCCAACGGCGGGATCGTATCCGTTGATGGTGACACCGAGTCGTACGAATTGGTGGCCAGCCCAGTGCTCTTCGACGAGACTCCGCTGCGGCTCGGGCCGTCGCCGGAGTTCGCGGAACATACCGAAGCGCTGTTACTCGAACTGGGCAAGGACTGGGATGACATCATTGTCCTCAAGGACGGCGGAATTATCGCGTGACGACCTTCATGGCCTGACGGCGAAATCGCCAACAACGGAGGAAGCACATGAATCGCGTCACCGGCAAAGTAGCGGTCGTCACGGGCGCCGCGCGCGGACAACGACGCGGTCACGCGGTCCATCTCGCCGACGAGGGCCCCAGGTGACATGACACCCGATGAGGCGGTACGAAGCTGGCTCGAGAGTAACCTCGGGCCCGTGCGGGCCTTCGAGCGTCAACCACGTTGGCGTCCAGCCTGGTTCGCCGACGTCGAACGTGACGGCACAGTCATGCCGCTGTATGTGCGTGGCGACCGCGTGGGCATGGAGTTCTCGATGTCCACCTATCGGGAAGCGGAAGTCCTTGAAGCTCTGGAGAAGCAAGGAATCCCAGTTCCACACATTCACGGTCGGATTGACGCGCCACCGGCCATCGTGATGGATCGCTTGTCCGGCGCCAGCAATCTGTCAACCTCGCCGAGCGCAACAGAGCGCAACTCGGTCATCGACGAATACATGGAAATCCTTGCGCGGATCCATCGGCTGGATCCAGGTGAATTCTCCGCCGTCGGACTCAAGTTACCCAAAGACCCTCAGCAGCAAGCGTTGTCGAGCTTCGAAGAGTCCGTCGCGCGGTACCGGTCTACCAAAAAGCGCCCCGAACCGTTTCTCGAATTCGGCATCGGCTGGATCCGCCGCCACGTTCCCGCGCATCGGTTCGACCCTCGCTTCGTCCTGGGCGATCCAGGGCAGTTCATGTTCGCCGATGGGCGCGTGACCGGACTCCTCGACGTCGAACTGGCCTACCTCGGCGACACCGCGCATGACCTCGCAGGACTGCGCCTGCGCGACATCTCCGAGCCGTTCGGCGACCTCGAGCGCGCATTTCGGCGCTATGAGGAGGTCTCCGGCGTAGAACTGGACCTGCCGGTGGTCGAGTTCCACACCGCGCAGTTCTCACTCACCACGCCTCTCTCGTTGGTGATGGTCTTGCACAACCCTTTTCCGATGAGTGACTTGCTGCAATATGAGGAGTGGTTTCAGCAATGCTCGCTCAACGCCGTCGAAGCAATGGCCGCCGTCGAGGGCCTCGCCCTCGGCGATTACCGACTTCCGCCGCCGGCAGATGTCCGGCACGGCGGCCTTATCGACGCGTTGGCGCCCATCATCGAGGATTTGCCCGCCGAGACCGAAGTTGAGCGCTTTCGCCGGCGTCAAACCGCGCAAACCGCACGCTACGTTGCCGATTGCTGTCGGCACGATTCCGCGATCGAATCCGAAAACCTTGACGATATTGAGCATCTGCTTGGCTCCCGGTGCGCCGACTGGCGTGCGGGCGATGAGGCCTTGGAGGCATTTGTGTTGCGGGCACCCGAGAACATGGACGCCGAACTCGTTCGGCTGTTCCACCGCCGCATCATGCGGCAAATGCGTTTGCTAGAACCAGTTCTCAATCGCGGTGGGGGCGTGCAGCCGCTGACACCCCTGGCGCAGTTGCTCGGCCGCTGACACCGCGCAACCTGCTCATCGGCTTCCACCGCACCAACCACACATGCTGCTGGACTGGCCAAATGCGTTCGCCGAACACACCGTGGCGCTCATCGTGGAACTCGGTCGCGACTGGGAGCGGATCTCCGCGCTCAAGGACCGCGGCGCCATCGGCTGACTCCGCTAACGTGTGGCCAACTCCAGACGCTCCCGTCGCCGAACGAGAATGCTGGGCAACCACTCTCCCACGTCGGTCGCCTCGATCCACGCGGTGCGCTCGAGCAGCATCCCCAACACGATTTTGGCCTCTAGGCGGGCCAGCGCGGCCCCCAGGCAGAAGTGGACTCCCCTACCGAAGGTCACATGCCCCTTGGCGTTGCTCCGTTCGAGGCGGAATTCGTTTGGCGCGTCGAAGTGCGCGGGATCGCGATTGGCCGCTCCCCACATCAGTAGCACATGGGAATTAGCGGGCACCTCGACTCCGCCGAGCGTGGTGTCGCGCAGCGCGTGGCGGTAGTGCCCACGAAACGGCGCCTCATAGCGCAGTACCTCTTCGATAAAGGCGCCCAGCAGTTCGGGATTCTCACGGATCTGCCGTTGGATTTCGGGGCGGTCGGTGAGAATCCATGCCGCGCTGCCCAAAAGCGATGCAGTGGATTCGCCGGCGGCGCTGAATAGAGTGAGCATTATCGTCAGCGCCGGGTGCTGCTCCAACTCGCCGGCAGCACAGCGTTGGGCCAGGTCCGCCATCAGGCCGTGTTCGGCCTCGACGCTGGCCTTTTCGAAATGTTCCCCGACATAGCCGGACAGTTCCATCGCAGCGGCTCCGGCCGCGTCGAGCTGCGCCTGAGTGACAATCCCGTCCAGCAGCGTCGTGGTGGCGTAGCCGAGACGAATGAGCTTGTCGACGTCGTCGTCGGGAAGGCCCAGCAGTCTGGCCACGACCATCATCGGGAGCCGGTTGGCCATCGCGCTCATCCACTCAATGCGGTCGCCGCGCAGATGCTCGTCCCACAACCGGTCGGCGGTGTGGGCGGCGAACTCCTCGATGATGCGGACCCTCTTGGCGGACAGGTGCGGTAACAAGATCTTTCGGTGCATGGCGTGCACCGGGTCGTCCGCGGTGGCCAGGGCGTGCGCAGAGTCGCCGGGCGGAGACATCTCGAACGGGGTGACCGTCCCGTCGTCGTGATAGACCATTGTCGCGGTGAGGTTCGACGAAAAATCGTCGACCCGTTCGACGGCCTCCATCACGGCATCCCAACCGCACACCGCGTAGAACGCCGAGCTTCCGATGCGATGCACCGGCGCCTCGGCGCGCATCCGGTCATACAACGGATACGGATCCTGCAGCGCCTCGGCGCAAAAAAGCCCGACGGGATCGTCAAGAACAGTCATCGACCCACCTCGCTACGGGATTGATAGCCGACCCATTGCGCCTGCGCCGCGCCCATGCCGACAATCACCGGCCTAAAACTGCGACGACGCATGAGCCGCCGCCGCCCATCGCCTGTGCCAGTCCGACCCGGGGATCGGGAACCTGCCGCGAATCCGCTTCTCCGCGAAGTTGACTGACGACCTCCGCTGTCTGCGCCAGTCCCGTCGCGCCGAACGCGTGACCACGAGCGAGGCAGCCGCCGTCGGTGTTGGTTGGCAGCTTGCCGTTGGATCCCAGGCCCCCTGAATGGGCAAGCGCGGCCACCTCCTGGACGTTGACGAGCCCGAGAGCGACAAGCGCGGTGATCTCTTCGCTCGCGCACATGTCATGCAGGGAGACGACTCCCACTTCGTGCGGCGCCACCTGCGCCGCCTCGAACGCGCGCTGAGCGGTCAGCGTGATCTGTGATGGCGGGCCGACACACGGACCGGCTATCGGCCACCCGCGGTCCTGTGGCCAGCTTGTCTGCTCGATCGCGTTGATCGCCACGGACCGGGAGCGCTGCGCGGAGGTCACGACGATCGCCGCACCGCCATCGACCGACGCGTGGCACATCATCTTGGTGAGCGGCTCGGCCACCATCCGCGCAGCCATCACCTGCTCGACCGTCACCTCGTCGTCGTTGCGCCGCGCCGCAAGCGGATTCAACCTTGCCTGGTTGTAGGACTTCGCGGCGACGGCGCCGAAAACCTCCGGTCCGCACCCTGCCTCATACAGCCATCGATTCGCCTCGATCGCGTAGTGGATCTGCGGCGGAAACCGGTCCCAGAAGTCGACCGCCGCCGGCACCACCCCGCCGGGTTCCAGCGCCGTCGTCTTCTCGTAGCCGATCGCCAGCGCGGTTTCGCAGCGACCCGAGGCCACCGCCCACGCGGCGTGCCGCAGGGCGACCATGCCGCCCGCCGAGGCGCTCTCGATGGCGGTCACCGGAATCCCGGTGCGGCCCAGGCGAAGTGCCACCTTGAGGCCGGTCTGGGGCGGTGCCATCGAGGAAGATGTAAATACCTCGCCCACAGCGTCATAGCCGATGCCCGCGTCGGCGAGTGCCGCCTCGGCGGCCTCGAAGCCGAGCGTCGCGAGCGCGGTGTCGGCGTGTTTACCGAACGGTGTGACGCCGATACCGGCGACGTGTGCCCCTGTCATTCCGGTTGCGCCTCGAACAATTCGATGATGTTGTCCTCCAACGTCTTTTGGACGACTCGGCCGACGGTGCCGGGCGCCGGGCGAGGGCCGGATACCAACACTTGCAGCCGCCCGTCGGAGGTGTCGACCCAGGCGACGCTGTAGCCGTCCTGGCCGTACCCGGGGATCGGTGACTTTCCGGGTACGAAGGTCGACGCCCACACGGTCGCGGGGCGATCAGCGGACATTGGTCATGCCTCCTTGGTGCGCGTTGGCGCTGCCCAGGGCCGGCGGCGGCAGGAGCGGGACCGGTCCGTGACCGACGAATCGCCACGGCAACCCCACGAGTCGGGCAGTACCGATGTCCGGGTCCGGGTGCGCGATTTCGGGGAAGAATCCGCGAATCACCAGATGCGGATCGGCAACCAGGTCCTCGGCCCGTTGCACCGCGGCGGCGCGCAGACCCGACGCGCCCAGACGCGCGGAAACCTCGTCGGCGGGTGCGGCCGCAATCAGCGCCGCCAGATTCTCGGCCATCGTTGGTTGCTGCGAATGTCTTGACACCGCAGTCAGTTCCGCTGCACGCCTCCACTCATCGGGCTCCGCGATCTCAACGGCGACCCAGCGGCCATCGGCCGCACGATGGACGCCGCGATGCGCGGAGTCGGGGCCCACCGTACTGCCGGGAGCGGAGGCCGCCGCGACGAACTCCGCCACGGTCGACGCCACGACCTCGGCCATGGAGAGATCGATGACGGCGCCGGTGTCACGCGCCGGCCCGACCGCCCACGCGGCGACCACCGCGGCGGCGACGACCGAGGACAGCGGATCGGCGATCACGGTGCCCAGCCGCGCCGGTGCTCCATCCGGTCCGACGGTCAGTCCGGCCAGCCCTCCATAGGCTTGAACATTGTTGGCATATACCCGATATCCGGCCATGGGGCCTTCCGAGCCGAAGCCGGAGACCCGCAGCGCGAGCCTCCCCGAGCCTGCCACGTCGGCCGGATCCACCTTGAGCCTGGAGAGTCGCGCGCTGCCGACGTTCTCGATGAGGACGTCGGCGTCGGACAGCGCCGCGGCGACGTCGTCCACCGCGCGGGCCGGGTCCATGAGCAGGCTTTGTTTGGAATGGTTGGCCACTGAGAAATACGCGCCGCGCTCGACCCCTGGGCGGCCGCCGGCAAAGGGGCCCGTACGCCGATAGATGTCAAGGCGCTGGGGATCTTCGAGCCGCAACACGCGCGCGCCCATGGCACCGAGGAGCGCCCCGATGATCGGCCCGGCCAGGACGTGGGTCAGCTCGGCGACCCGCAAATCGCTCAGGCGGCCGGTACGGCGGTGGTCCGCCTCTCTTCCGCCGTAGGTGAGCCACGGCGGTTGGAGCAGGCAAAGGGCGACCCCCCCAAGCTGTGCTGCGGACACCGCGCCGCGGAAGGCAAACTGCGGCGACGTCAGAATCTCCCCGGCCGCGTTCACCGGTGTGGATGGCACGCCGTTGGCCTGAAGCAGCGCCGCACACGCTTCTTTGTCGTGCGTTGCCGCCCATGCTGTTACGTGTCGGTTGATCAGATCGGCGTGGTCGATCCGGGCCTGGCGTTCGTCGAGACCGGTGGCCCAGGCCGGATGGCCCAACGCCGCGAGCAGTCCCCGCCACTGGTGGTTCTCGACGGCGGTGATGCGGACCATGCCGTCACGGCAGGGAAAGAGTCCCGACGGCGCGAGGTAGCGCCCGCTGCCGGCTCTTCCGGGGCACCCGTACAGGACGTGGGCGCATTCCGGGAGCGCCGCGGTGAACGCGACCGCCTCCTGGACCGACACGTCGACGAGCACTGGGCTGTCGCCGTCGTTGCGCCGATCGAGGCCGTGCAATGCCGCCAGCGCCGTGACGGCTCCAGCCGCCTTCAACGCCACGTACCCGGGCGCGGGGACCGGTGCTCCATCGGAACCTTCGATCGTCGCGAGCATGCCGCCGGCCGCTTGGGCGACGAGCTCGCCGCCGGGCTGCGACGACCGCGGCCCGTCGAGGCCGAACGGGCTGACCGTGACGACGACCGCGTTCTCGGCGGCCGGTGGCGTGACGGCACGGCCGTGATCGACGATCACGATGTCGTGCTCGTCGATCAATGCTGAGAGGTCCGTCGGCGGGTGGACGATCCGCTTGCCGCGATCGAGAGTGAGGTCAACGGCCGCGACCGGCCCGGCTGGGATGCCGAACACGGGTCCCACCCGATGAGGCGCGCCGGCACCAACAACCTTCGTCGCCTCCGCGCCGAGGCTGGCCAGGAGCGCCGCGGCGGCCGAACCGGCGATCCCGTCGCCAAGTTGGAGCACCCGCACACCGGTTAGGAAAGGCGTTTCACCCCTTCGGTTCACGGCACACTCTCGCGGGTCTCGGTCGCCGGGTAACGCGCGGTGAGCCACCGCGCGGCAACGTCTCGGTGGTAGGCGCGGGTGCCTAGGGTCGCCGCCGCGCTCGCCGCGCGGCGCAGGTAGATGTGCGCGTCGTGTTCCCACGTGTAGGCGATTCCGCCGAACACCTGGCTGGCGCCTTCTGGCACCGCGCGTAGGGCGTCGACGCCCCAGAAGGCGGCGAGCGATACCAGCGCCGCGGCATCGGGATGCTCGTGCTGGCACGCGTCGGCGGCCCGATTGACGAGCGCACGCCCGACTTCGATGGCGCACCGCTGGTCGACCAGGCGGTGTTTGATCGCCTGGAAGGTGCCGATCGGGCGGCCGAAGGCGACGCGCAGCTTCGCGTACTCCGTTGCGGCGTCATTGGCGGCTGACGCGATGCCGACCAGTTCGGCCACCTGCGCAGCCTGACTCCGCAAGGCCGCCTCGCGGTGGCGACGTCCGGCGCACTCGCCGGACTCGATGACGTCAATATGTGTTTCGTGCAACGTGATTCGCGCCGCAGGATTATGGTCGAGGGGGGTCACCGGTTCGCAGAGCACGCCCGGCGCGGTGGGTTCGACCGCGCCCAGAACCGTGGCCTCGCCCGTGCCCGCGCAGACCAAAAGCCTGGTAGCGACCGCGCCGTACGGCACGAGCGGCCATACCCCCGAGACGCCCTCTTCGGTGCGCTCACCGCGCTCGAGCAGCAAGAGACTGACGCCGTCGGCGCAGCGGTCCTCACACCACTCCGCCGCCGCCGCGACGGCGAGAGGGACGGGTGCCGATGCGGCGCCGGCCGCTTCGGCCAGAACGCAGAGTTCGCGAAGGCCGCTGCCGCCCCCGCCGCCGGTCTCGCTCACCAAGACGTCCGCCCATCCCGCTTCGGTGATGGTCTGCCACAGTTTCGGGTCGAACACCGCCCCAGGGCCGTCGAGCAGAGCCCGAAACGCCTGAGACGACCACGCCTTTCGCAGGATGGCGTCGGCCGCTTCGCGCAGCCGGGCGAGTTCCTCTGCGCTTGCTGCGATTTCGCTCAACGACGTCACGCTGTCAGGGGTCACGGGGCAACCCCAGCAACTTCTCCGCGATGACGTTGCGCTGGATCTCCGATGTGCCCGCGCCGAATGTCGCGGCCCGCATGAGCAGGTAGCTCTGTGCGACGTTGCCGTTCTTGGCCGCCCCCACCGAGCCGCGCTCCAGCGTTCCGGCCGGTCCGGCGAGGTCCAGCCCGAAGTCGGCCATCGCCTGGTCGACCTCCGAGGTCATGAGCTTGGCCACCGACGCTTCGGGTCCGGGGCTGACACCACGGACGCCGGCGGCGGTTGCCTGTGCCGCAATCTGACGCAATGCCTCAACTTGCGCGGCGAAACTGACGATCCGATCGGCCACGTAGCTGTCGTCGCCGCGGCCCTCGTGCCGCAACGCCCCCTGTTCCTGCGCCATTCTGGCCAGGATCGCCAGCCGTCGTTCGATGCGGTGGGTGCGGCTTTGGCCCACCCGCTCGTAGCCCAGCGTGGATTTGGCCACCTGCCAACCGCCGTGCAGTGGCCCGAGTACGTTGGCGAGCGGAACCCGCGCCGAATCGAAGAACACCTCGTTGAACTCGGACTGTCCGGTGATCTGGCGGATCGGGCGGACTTCGATCCCGCTCGTGGTTAGTGGCACAAGGATGTAACTGATCCCGCGGTGCTTGTCCGCTGTCGGATCGGTTCGCGCCAGGATGTAGATCCAGTCGGCGTACTGCGCCTTGGAGGTCCAGATTTTCTGGCCGTTGATGATCAACTCGTCGCCGCACAGTTCGGCCCTGGTCTTCAGGGCGGCGAGATCGCTTCCGGCGTCGGGTTCGCTGAAGCCCTGACACCACACTTCCTCGCCGGAAAGGATTTTCGGCAGGTAGCGCTGGCGTTGGTCGTCGGTACCCCACTGAATGATGGTGGGACCGAGCTGATTGACGGCGCTGCGGTTGATGGGCTCGGGGGCGTGTGCGGCGGCCATCTCGGCGTTGAAGACGAGTTGCTGCACCGGGGTGGCGCCCCGACCGCCGAACTGCACGGGCCAGGAGATCGCCGCCAGGCCGGCATCGTGAAGTCGGCGCTGCCACACCCGCATTCGCTGCAACCGGTCGACCTCGGAGGGCCCGGAGCCAAGGACGTCGTCCGTTAGTGCAGATGCCAGGAAGCCGCGAACCTCGTCGCGGAAGTGCCGATCGGCATCGGTGAGGACGACCCCGTAATCCGGTTCGGTCACGCCCCACCGCGAAGGATCGACGCCATCCGTACCTTCATGTCGCCGTAGGTGATTGCGGTGGCGCCAGCTTTCGGTGCGCGGCCGGCATCCACCTTCGGCGCCGACAGATCGAGGCCGGCGATCCTTCGCCGCAGCGCGGCGACGGTGCAGTTTTCCCTGCCGCGTCGCTCGACGCCGGTGTAGCCGAAGGCGCGGGCGGCATTACGCCAGGTGATGGCCTCGACCTCGTCGGGTGTGCAGCCCTCCAGCTGGGCGGCGAGTTGCTCGGGCGCATCCGGCCAGCTGCTGTCCGAATGCGGGTAGTCCATCTCCCAGCAGATGGTCTCCACCCCGATGCGATCGCGCATCTCGATGCCGACCCGGTCGCGGATGAAGCACGACATGAAGTTGCGGCGATACACGTCGCTGGGGCTCAGTCCGTCACCCAGGTCGTCACCCGTCCAGGCTCGCTGGCGCGAGTAGATGTCCTCGAATCGCTCCAGCAGGAATGGGATCCACCCGATGCCGCCCTCCGACAACGAAAACTTGATGGACGGGAATTTCCGCACGATCGGTGAGAACAACAGGTCGGCCACGAAGCGCTGGGTGTCGATCGGCAGCATGGAGTTGTAGGCCAAGTAGGTGGTCAGGTCGGACGGCACGGGCAAGCCGCCGCCGGTGCCGATGTGGATGTTCACCACCGTGTTGTGTTCGCAGATCGCTTCCCACAGCGGATCCCAGTGCGGATCCTGCCAGGGTGGCTGCCCGTAGCTTCCGATGTGCTGCGGAGCCGTCACCGCGCGACAGCCCCGCCCCGCAAGGCGCCGCACCTCGGCCGCGGCCAGGGCCGGGTCCCACAACGGCAGGATCCCCATCGGGATGAACCGGTCTGCATGCCGGCCGCACCAGTCCTCGATGTGCCAGTCGTTGTAGGCGTGCACCATCGCCTCGGACACGTCGCGGTCTCCGCGGTAGGTGAACAGCGCGCCAGAGATGGTGGGGAACGACGGAAAGCACAGGGAGGCAAGCACACCGGAGGCGTCCATGTCGTTTACCCGTGCGTCGACGTCGTAGCACCCGGCCCGCATGTCGCTGAATCGCGACGGCTCGAATCCCCATTCGTCGTTGGGCCGGCCCGCAACCGCGTTGAGCCCGATGTTCGGCAGCTGCAGGCCGTCGTACACCCAGAAACACACGCCATCGGCGTCCTCGACAATGCGCGGAGCGTCCTCGGCGAAGCGGCTGGGCACCCGGCCGACGAACATGTCGGGCGGTTCCACGGTGTGGTCGTCGACGCTGATCAGTACCAGATCGAGAGGATCAATCACTCGAATAATCCTAAACTAATAGACACTTTCTGTCTAAGTGTTCTATGTGGATTCTCGCGCTCGGGCGAAATCCTGCACCCAGCCCGCCATCAGGCCGTAGACAGACTCCATGGCATCGCGCGCGGCGGCATCGTCACCGATGGGCTCATAGTCGATGTCCCAGACGACGGTCGATTCTCCAGGGGCATCCGCGCTCTCGGACACGGTGTTCACCGCCACGAAGCGGCTGACCGGCATCGGATTGTTGGTGATCTCGTACGACAGCGCGCGTTCGTCGGGCTTGATCCAGATGAGGGTCTCGATGACCGGCTTCTCAGTGCTCGCGGCGATGAACCGCCGCATACCGGGCCCGTCGCCCTCGACCCTGACATCGCTGGGTCCGGGGATCCAGTCGACGTTGCCGAAGTCGGCGAGAACGGCCCACACCGCGTCCGGTGGCGCGGCGAGCCGCTTGGTGACCGTGAATGTTGGCATTCGCTGACCGTATCACCGGATGTGACAGTTGATCGACTAGTGTACTTATGTACCGCCGCTGCGCGAAGGAGGGTGTATGGGCACCAACGCCGCCGCTGAAGGCGAATTCGAGGTCGACGAGGGCTGGATCCGCTATGAGGTCGTCGAACCGCACATCGCGCAGATCACGATCAACCGGCCCGAACGGCGCAACGCCATCCTGTCTCCCGGAATGCATGAACTCTTCAAGGAGCGACTAGACCGCGCCGAAGACGACGACCAAGTCAAGGTCGTCATGTTGCTCGCCGAGGGCAAGGACTTCTGTAGCGGCGACGACGTGCGCCGACTCCCGGTGGAAGAAGCGGGACTGCGCAAGGGCGAGCGATTGCCGCAGACCGCGCGCCTGGGCAACGCCCGACGCCTGCACCGGCACCTGACCAATTGGCTGGAGTTTCCGAAGACGGTGATCGCCGGCTGCCAGGGTGCCACGCTGGGCGCCGGGATGAATCTGGCCCTGGCAGCAGACATTCTGCTCGTCTCCGACGACATGTACCTAGCCCGCCCTCAGGCGCGCATCGGGTTCGCCGGGTTCTCCACAGCCATGCCGCTCGCGCTGCTCAAGATGGGACCCAACCGCGGCTACGAGGCGATGATCACCGGCCGCAAGGTGACCGCGAACGAACTACGTGAGTGGGGGGTGGCCGCGTCGGTGGTGCCCGCCGGGCGACTCCGCGACGAAGCGTTGCGCTACGCCCGCGCAATCGCTCACCACTCGGCCGACGGCCTGATGGTGGGAAAGCACGCCTTGATCGCGTTCTGGCACGCCGTAGGTATGGCGCAATTCGGCGATTGGGTTCCTATGGGCCACACGGTGTTCAGCAACCTGATGTGGCGCGAGGACGAGTTCAACTTCATGAAGGAACGCGGCGCCCGCGGCGGCCGGGAGGCGATGGCCGAGTTGGAGCGCCGCTATGCGGAGTGGGGGTTCGAGTAGTCTGGACTAAACAGCTATACAAATATTGTGTGGGTGTTCTGTATGCTAGCCAGACGGGATGGGAGCTGAGTGACGATGGGTGTGCTTGACGGACGTACCGCGCTGGTCACCGGCGCCGGGAGAGGTATCGGCGCCGCGGTCGCGGAGGGCCTGGCCGCCGAGGGCGCTACGGTCCTGGTGTCCGATGCGGGCGTCAGCGTTGACGGGACCGGACACGACTCCACCCCGGCGGAAAGCGTCGCGGCGGCAATAACGAGCCGTGGCGGAAAGGCGTTCGCCGATACCACCGACATCACCGACTTCAACGCGTGCGCGGACCTCGTCGGCCGCGCCGCCGAGACGCTCGGCGGCTTGGACGTCGTGGTGAACGCCGCGGGGATCCTTCGGGACGGCATGGTCTTCAAGATGAGCGAGCAGGACTGGGACGCAGTGGTGTCCGTGCACCTCAAAGGAACGTTCAACGTCACGCGCCACGCGGCGGCCTGGTGGCGGGAGAACCGGGGCGGGCAGTACCGGCTGATTACCTTCACATCGATGTCCGGGTTGCAGGGCGCGCCGAGCCAGCCGAACTATGCCGCGGCCAAGATGGGCATCGTCGGCCTGATGTTCTCGTGCGCCAACGCGCTGCGCAACTATGGGGTGCGCTGCAACGCCATCGCGCCGATCGCGGGCACCCGGATGACGCAGGGCATCAAGGGCGGCGGCAGCATGGATTACTCGGACGCCAACGTTCGCCTGTCGCCCAAGAATTGTGTGCCGCCGGTCGTATATCTGGCCAGCGAGCAGTCCGAATGGCTCAATCGCCGCGTCATCTTCGCCGGCAATGGCCGGATCAGCCTGATGTCCAATCCCGTCGTCGAACGGGAGATCGTGTCGGCATCTGGGACGTGGGACATCGCGACCGCATTCGCCGAGATCGAGACGTCGTTCAAGGAAGCGGTGCTGTATCCCAACATCTTCGACAAGCCACCGTCCAGCTGAGCCGACGAAGAGTGTGACAATGACCGAGCTTGCCACCGAGCGGGTGCCCCAGAAGTTCGCCTGCCGCGAGACTTTCGTGCCCAAGAGCCGGTACATCGACCCGGAATTCTTGAACCTCGAGCTCGAGCGATTGTTCACCCGGGTCTGGCAGCCCGCGTGTCGCGAAGAAGAAGTCCCGGACGCCGGCTGCTTCTACGAGTACACGATCGGCCGGCAGTCCATCGCCGTCGTGCGCCAGAAGGACGGCACCGTCAAGGCGTTCCACAACACCTGCGCCCACCGCGGGATGAAAGTTATTCGGGGCAGCGGCTGCTCGGGCGATAGGGACTTGCGCTGTGAGTTTCACGGATGGCGCTACGGGTTAGACGGCCGGTCGTCCTTCGTCCCATGTCGTGACGAATTCGCTCCCCGCCCACGCGAGCAGTGGGGCTTACGTCCGGTCGCTGTCGGCGTGTGGGGTGGATGGGTGTTCGTAAGCATGGCGGAGAATCCACCCGATCTCCTCGAGTGGCTTGACCCGCTGCCGACCGCGCTGGCGCCGTTTCGGTTGCAGGACATGCGCTACCGCTGGCGCAAGCGCACCTTCTTGCCGGCGAACTACAAGACCGTTATCGACGCGTTCATCGAGGGCTACCACACTCCCGGCACCCATCCGCAGACCATGCGATCGGCGGAGGGCCCGCGGCCGTCGGCCGAGCCCGCATCGCCGCAGGAGTATGTCTACGCCCCCTACACCCCAACCATCACCTATAAGAACCACTCCCGGTTCGTCTATACGCAACGCCCCGAGCATGCCGGTCGCGACAGGGGCCGCCAAGAACAGGCAGCCCGACCCGAGGTGTTCGCCAATTCGATGAAGTACCAATACCTGGAAGTGGGCTCGCTGGTCACCGAACGTGACTATCGGGCCGCGCAGAAGCTGGCCGCGATGGAACCCAGCGACGTCCCGCCGTTTGTTCTGTACCACCAGATGTGCGAGGAACTCGCACGCGCCGAAGGCGTTGACTTTCCACAGATGTCGACGGAGCAGTACTTCGCCGGGAACGGCGACTGGCACGTGTTTCCTACCATGGTCATCCTGGTCGAGAAGTCCTGCCTGCTCGGATACCGCATGCTGCCCGACGCGGAGGATCCGAATCGGTGCACGTTCGAAATGTTCTCTCTTGAGCATTTTGCGCCCGGCGCGGTGCCCGAGACGCAATGGCAGGTCTTCGAGCGGTGGCAGGACCACGACGGCTGGGGTGAGCTGCCGTCGCAGGACCTGAGAAACATCGGCGCTATCCACGCCGGCATGCACTCGGCCGGGTTTGACGGGCTTTGGCTCAACACCGCGCAAGAGATGTCAATTCGCAACGAGCATGCGATCGCTGACAGGTTCCTTTTCGGCTCGAGTGACTAGGACGATGTCGGTCGTCGGATCGTAAGGGCGGTTCTTCCGCGTCGCCACAGGAGACGCGGTCGCGAGATTTCGTCGCGGATGGCGCCGTAGACAGCCTCGCCGACCCACTAAGGCGCGGCTGCGATCGGGGCGACCTCGACAGACCCTTCACGAAGCTAGGCGGCGCATCCCGACGCGTACCGCCGCGCTGAGTCTGGTCGAGCCAAATATGAACTGCTGCAACACATCGGATGTGGTTTCGCGCAGGTGATAGCGAACGCTACTGCTGGCCCGGGATTGGCGGCAGGCCATCCCGGATGTCTTGCAAATTGCCATTGATGCCCTGCAGATCACGTTCGATGGCCTGCAGTCCGGAGAGGGCATCTTGGAAGCCGGTCTGGAGGTGCTCCTGGCCGGACGGCTGGTACTGAGGGCAATACGCGACGACGGCGCCGGCCGCGACGCTGGCGCTTTGATTCGCATCCCACACCGACGATTGCTGCAGGACGCGGACGGCCTCGGCGAAGTCTGGCTGGTTCGCCAGGAACTCGCAGACCGCGTGCCCATGGGTCGTCACGTACTCGTTGCTGGGAACCGGCACGCCATCCTGCTTGAGCGCGCCGATGAACGCCCTGTCGACGATCTCCAGCGTGGGGGCGTGTGCTGCCGGCGCGGCCGGACTGGGTGCAGCGGCCGGCGGCGGCGGGACGGCCGCCGGGGGCGGGGCGGCCGACGGTGATGCTGGGTCGGCCGACGGCGCCGGGTCGGATTTATGCGCCGCGAACATGACCGCCACCGCGGCGGCGGCGACGGCCAGTAGGGACAGCGGCAACGCCGCGAGGGGAAGGGAGCGGCGACGCCGACGCTTGCGCCCAAGAGGTGCGCTGCGCGGCGATGAGGAGTCTGCCGGGACCGGAACCTCGTCAACCGCCTCGGGTTCCACGACCTCGACGGGGTGGCCCAGGCGCTCGTCGAGCAGCGCGTCGATGTCTCTGATCGACGGCCGACCACCGTGCTCACCCATCGATTGGCGCCCAAGGGCCATGCGCCTCAGCTCTTGGTCGATCGCCTCCCGATCGCGCATATCAACCAGTCTGAGGGTGTCACGACGTTGCGGCAAGCCCCGGTGACCGCTGACAACGCGTGTGCGCTTGATCATGGTGGCGACCCGCTACGCCCGGCTACGCCGCGCTTGCGATCGCCACCTTGATCATGGTGGCGACCCGCTACGCCCGGCTACGCCGCGCTTGCGATCGCCACTATGGCAGAACAGTGTGCATCAGCATCACGTCGTATGCCGACCACAGCGACAGGTTGAAGTAGAGATCCCGGCCCGACGACCACGGATGGATCATCGGCGCGTAGATGCCGCCGGGCATCTGGAAGGACGACACCAGCGGTTGCTCCCCGCTCCACGGTCCGGTCGGCGTCGGCGCGGTCCGCGCCACGACGTCGTTACTACCACCGTTGGTGTAGAGCACCAGGTACTGCTTGAGGTAGCTGTTGTACTGCGCCGACATCTCCCCGACCGGCCCGGGCCACAGCGGCGTCGCCGCCCCGGGATTGGCGGCGACCCAATGTCCGCCGTTGTCGCCGTTCCAGTACTGGTACTTGCTCAGGTCGGGCAGATAGTTCGGGGGAACCCGCGACAAAAACGCCGCGCCGCCGCGCCCCGACGGGGTGCCGAACTGGTAGATGTAACCGTCGTTCCCCTTCATGAACGCGCCCATTTGGAAATTCTCATTGCCCGGCGTGAAGGGGACCCCGGGGATGGCGTCCGCCGAGGCGGTGCGAATGCTGCTGGGAAAGATCCCCCAGTTCTGGCCGTTGTCAACGGATCTCGCGATCGCGGAGTAGTTCGTCTGCCATTCCCCGTCCCGGCCCCACTGCCGGATGGACATGTAGCTCATGTACTGGGTTCGCCCCAGGGACATGGCGGTGGTCGGGATGATGCCGGTTTCGTGCGGCGCCTTGTGGATGGTGTTGACGACCTGCTTGGAAAGATTGGACGCCCACACCGGTGAGCCGGAATACCTATCGTTGGGCACCCCGTCGGCGATGTGGATTCCGTGCGACAGGTCGCGGTCCGAACTGCGGAACAGCGTGTTGTATCGCCATTGCTGGCCGCGGACCTTGCAATAGCCGAACGTGTCACCGAAGGCCATGAGCACCTGGCGGTTGACGGGGTCGCCGTTGTCCCACATGATCCCGAGGTCGGTCCCCGAGATGCTAAATCGCTCGAGGGTCTTGTTCGGGCCGTTTGGTCCGGTCACCCAGTCGACCAGCGACGTCGGTGCCCCCGCGATATTGGCCGGGGGCGGGGGCGCCGGCTGCGCCGCCGGCTGTGGGGCCGGCTGCGGCTGGACCGGGGCCGCGTTCGGCACTTGCGGGAAGCCCGGCGCGGGCGGGTTGGGCCCGGGCGGCGGAACGACGCCGGCCTGGGGCTGTATCGGCGCGGAGTAGCGCTGGCCGCCCGTCGTTCCCGGCTTGAGCAACGAGGAGATCAGCGGACCCAGCTTGGGCAACGGCGCCTGGTCGTTCGCGTGAGTCGGCCGACGTCCGGTCGGCGGTTGGACGACGGGTTGGGGGGCCGGCATCGGGGGCGGCGCGGCCGGAGGGTCGGCGTTCGCCTCGGGCGCGCTGCAGGGAGTGGCGTTCGCCGTCGGCGCGGGGCCGACCACGACGAAGAAACCGAGGGCGGTCGCCGACGCCATCGATAACGACACGATCCGGGGAATCGCCGTCAATGTCACACCTTTCCCGGGAGCGGGCCGTCGCAATTGACGTCCGCAGCTGGCTCATGTGACGATAGTGATTCACGGGGCTAATGTGACCAGCGATCAGCGGATAGGTATGCATCCGTGACCGTGTCGCAACTCACCGGTTTCTCCGGCGCAGCGCTTTCTGCCGAGCAGACGCAGAATCGCACTGTACGAGCCGCGTGCGTGCGATTCTGCGTCTGCTCGCCGTATGGGATCCGTAACCCGGGCCGGGTACGCTCCCTTCCGCCAGCCCACGCGGTCGGCGCCCTCGCGGGCGGTCCACCTAGGAGGACATCCGGTGAGTGTCCCTAATCAGTTGCAGCAGGACCCATTCCAGAGCCGGACCTTTCTTCGCCGCGTGGTCGCCGCGTCGATGGCCGGCACCGTCGTCGAATGGTACGAATTCTTCCTCTACGGGACCGCGGCCACGCTGGTGTTCAGCAAGGTGTTCTTTCCGCGCGGCGGCAACGAGCTCGACGCGATCCTCGCCTCCTTTGTGACCTACGCCGTCGGCTTCGCCGCCCGCCCGCTCGGCGGCCTCGTCTTCGGCCAACTGGGCGATCGGTACGGCCGCAAGAAGCTGCTGCAGTTCAGCCTGCTGCTGGTGGGCGCCGTGACCGTGCTGATGGGCTGCCTGCCGACCTTCGCCCAGGTCGGTTATTGGGCGCCCACCCTGTTGGTGGTGCTGCGCTTCCTCCAGGGCTTCGCCGTCGGCGGCGAATGGGGCGGCGCCGTCCTGCTCGTCGCCGAGCACAGCCCGAAGGAGAGCCGCGGCTTCTGGGCGAGCTGGCCCCAGGCGGCCGTGCCCGGCGGCAACATGCTGGCCACCATCGTGCTGCTTTGTCTCACCTGGACGCTGTCTGACGCGGCGTTTTTGAGCTGGGGCTGGCGCGTCGCGTTCTGGTTGTCCGCGGTCGTCGTGCTGATCGGCTACTACATCCGCACGAAGGTGACCGACGCGCCCATCTTTCTTGAGGCGCAACGGGAGGTCGACCGCACCAAGGCCAGGCAGTTGGGCGCTATCGAGGTCTTAAGGCGTTACCCGCGCGGCGTTTTCACCGCCATGGGCCTGCGCTTCGGTGAGAACACCATGTACTACCTCGTCGTCACCTTCACCATCACCTACCTCAAAGTCCACGTGCACACCAACACCAAGGCGATCCTGTCGTGGCTGCTGATCGCGCACGCCGTGCACTTCATGGTCATCCCGCTGGCCGGAAGCCTCAGCGACCGATTCGGCAGGCGCCCAATCTATTTCGTGGGCGCGGTCTGCGCGTGCACCTGGGGATTCTTCGCCTTCCCGATGATGGACACCCGCCGCAACGCGATCATCCTGGCGGCCGTCATCATCGGTCTGGTGTTCCACGGCGTCATGTACGCCGTCCAGCCGGCGGCCATGGCGGAGATGTTCCCGACCCGGATGCGCTACTCGGGGGTGTCGCTCGGCTACCAGGTCACCTCGATCGTCGCCGGTTCGCTGGCACCGATCATCGCCGTGCGCCTGCTCGAGACCTACAAATCCTCGGTGCCCATTTCCTGGTACCTGGCAGCCACCGCGGCGGTGAGCGCCGTGTCCGCGCTGGCCGCCCGCGAGACCAAGGGCATCGACCTGGCGACCCTCGACCGCGCCGACGCCCAAGCCCTCCAGCAGCGGCCGACCGAGCCCGCGCGAGACGCCGCAGCGCCCTGAACAGCGCAAAGCCAAATTGCCCCAGGCCAGCGCCGGTTCTGACTATCGGCTGCCAGGTTGAGCCAATTTGTTTGTCGATCACGCTGGGCGGCAATGTTCCAAAAGAGGCGAATGCGTCGGCCGGCCTTCGCGTTCGTCTAGGTCCCGTCGGTTCAGCCCGAGAGCCGACGGGGCCGTCCCTTTTTGGCCACTCGGCCGAACCGTCCAGGAGTAGCGTGCGGCATATGGACGGCTCGACGGGCGTGTGGATACTGGGCGGCTACCAAAGCGATTTCGCTCGCAACCTCACCAGGGAGGGCCGCGACTTCGCCTCGTTGACCGCCGAGGTCGTCGACGGAACGCTCACCGCGGCGAAAGTCGACGCCGCCGATATCAACGTCGTGCACGTCGGGAACGCGTTCGGCGAGATGTTCGCCGGCCAGGGTCACCTCGGGGCGATGCCGGCCACGGTGTGCGACGAACTCTGGGACACCCCGGCCTCGCGGCACGAGGCCGCGTGCGCGTCGGGCAGCGTCGCCGCGTTGTCGGCGATGGCCGATCTGCGGTCGGGCGCCTACCACACCGCGCTGGTGGTGGGCATCGAGCTGGAGAAGACGGTGCCGGGTGACACCGCGGCCCAGCATCTCGGCGCCGCCGCATGGACCGGGCACGAGGGCGCCGGCGCTCGCTACCTGTGGCCGTCGATGTTCGCCGAGATCGCCGACGAGTACGACCGGCGGTACGGCCTGGACGACACGTACCTGCGGGCGATCGCGCAGCTGAACTTCGCCAACGCGCGGCGCAACCCCAACGCCCAAACGCGCGGCTGGACGGTGCCCGACCCGATCCCCGACGACGACGCGACCAACCCGATCACCGAGGGCCGGTTGCGCCGGTTCGACTGCAGCCAGATGACCGACGGCGGCGCGGGAGTGGTCTTGGTCAACGACGCATACCTGCGCGACCACCCGGACGCACGCCCGATCGGCCGCATCGACGGGTGGGGACACCGCACCGTCGGGCTGGGTCTGCGGCAGAAGCTCGACCGCGCCGTAGACGACCCTTATGTGGTTCCCCATGTGCGGGCGGCGGTCCTCGACGCCCTGCGCCGGGCCCGCGTGACGCTCGACGACCTCGACGGGTTCGAGGTGCACGACTGCTTCACGCCCAGCGAGTACCTGGCCATCGACCACATTGGGCTCACCGGACCGGGCGAATCCTGGAAGGCCATCGAAAACGGCGAGATCGAGATCGGCGGCCGGCTGCCCATCAACCCCAGCGGCGGACTGATCGGCGGCGGCCACCCCGTCGGTGCGTCCGGCGTTCGGATGCTGCTCGACGCGGCCAGACAGGTCAGCGGCGCGGCCGGCGACTATCAGGTCGAGGACGCGAAGACCTTCGGCACCCTGAACTTCGGCGGCAGCACCGCCACCACCGTCAGCTTCGTCGTGAGCGCAACCGAGGGATCATGACCATGGATGTCGAGATCGTCGGCAAGTACCTGTCCACCCTGCCCGAAGACGACGACCACCCCTACCGGACCGGCCCCTGGCGGCCGCAGACGACGGAGTGGGACGCCGACGACCTGACGGCCGTGGAGGGGGAAATTCCGCGCGACCTGGACGGCGTCTACCTGCGCAACACCGAGAATCCGCTGCACCCGGCGCTGAAGACCTACCACCCGTTCGACGGCGACGGCATGCTGCACGTGGTCGGCTTCCGGGATGGAAAAGCCTTCTACCGCAACCGTTTTATTCGCACGGACGGCTTCCTCGCGGAGAACGAGGCCGGCGAGCCGCTGTGGCCGGGTTTAGCCGAGGCCGTGCAACTGACCAAGCGGGAGGACGGCTGGGGTGCTCGCACCCGGATGAAGGACGCGTCGAGCACCGACGTGATCGTGCACCGGGGAATCGCGCTGACCAGTTTTTATCAGTGCGGCGACCTGTACCGGGTCGACCCGTACTCGGCCAACACGATCGGCAAGGAGACCTGGAACGGCCGCTTCCCCACTGACTGGGGCGTGTCGGCGCATCCCAAGGTCGACAGCAAGACCGGCGAACTGCTGTTCTTCAACTACAGCAAGCAGGAGCCGTACATGCGTTACGGCGTGGTCGACCAGAGCGACGAACTGGTCCACTACGTCGACATCCCGCTGCCGGGACCGCGCCTCCCGCACGACATGGCGTTCACCGAAAACTACGTGATACTCAACGATTTCCCGTTGTTCTGGGATCCGCGCCTGCTCGAGCACGACGTGCACCTGCCGCGCTTCTACCCGGACATCCCGTCGCGCTTCGCTGTGCTCCCCCGCCGGGGCTCGACGGGCGACATTCGATGGTTCGAGGCGGACCCGACCTTCGTGCTGCACTTCGTCAACGCCTACGAGGACGGCGACGAGATCGTGCTCGACGGCTTCTTCGAGGGCGATCCCCAACCGCTCGACACCGGGGGAACCAAGTGGGAGAAGCTCTTTCGGTTCCTGGCTCTGGATCGGTTGCAGGCCCGGCTGCACCGGTGGCGCTTCAACCTGAAAACCGGCGCGGTCATCGAAGAGCAGCTGTCGGAATCGATCACCGAGTTCGGGACGATCAACCCCGACCACGCCACGAGCGCCTACCGGTACACCTACGCCGCCACCGGCAAACCGGGCCGGTTCCTGTTCGACGGCCTGGTCAAACACGACGTGCTCACCGGGGAGCAAGAGGGCATCTCCTTCGGCGACGGTGTCTACGGAAGCGAGACCGCGATGGCGCCGCGGGTCGGTTCGACCGGTGAGGACGACGGCTACCTGGTGACACTGACCACCGACATGAATGCCGACGCCTCCTACTGCGTGGTCTTCGACGCCGCCCGCATCGGCGACGGCCCGGTGTGCAAACTCCAACTCCCCGAACGCATTTCCAGCGGCACGCATTCGACGTGGGCGCCCGGTGATCAGCTGCGGCGCTGGCATACCGCGGATTCGGCGGCAAGCGCGGTGGGGCTGTGACGATGTCCCACGGATCCCGCCGCCGGCACACGCACTGGCCCCCGCAGTTGGCGCCGCTCGGCGGCCTCCGCTTCGCCCGGCGCTCGTCGAACTTCGAAGAGACAGTGCGGTTTTACCGTGAGCTGGTGGGGCTGCCGCTCTACGAGACGTTCGAGGCCAGCTACGGCAGCAACGGCGCGATCTTCGGCCTGCCCAGCTGGAACCTGACGCTGGAGATCGTCGAGTCGGCCGAGCCCGTCGCCGTCGACCCCCACGAGCAGCTGTGCCTGTACTTCCCCGACCGGGAGGCGCAGCAGGCCGCGATCGCGCGGCTTCAGGCTGCAGGCCTGGCGCCCGTGCAGCAGCACCCGTACTGGGAGGCCACTGGCGCGGTCACCTATCGCGACCCCGACGGGCGTGAAATCGTGTTCGCGCCCTTCGTGTTCGGCGTCAACGAGCCCGAGGGCAGCGCCGCCTCGGGCACGCACGAGTTCCCGTCGGGCTGAACGTCACCGGCTCGAAGCCAGCGCCGTGATCACCGCCATGAGCGAACAGGCCACCGCGAAGGCCGCGGCGACGGCGCCGACGTAAAGACCGTATTCCGCCGATACCGGCGGGTTGACGTTGAGCTTGTAGTACCACACCGTCAGCCCGACGATCAGCAACGAAATGACCAGCGCCGCAACCGAAGCGGCCTTCACCGACAGGCCTCGGCCCACCATCGCCCCCGCCACCAGCAGCGTCGAGGACAGCAACACGATGAGCTGCCCCGCGCCGAAGCCCCTCGGCAGTATCAAGTTGCCGTGCGTCCCGCCGATGGCGTTGGCCCAGCCCCCGCCGCCCGCCGCCGTCGTCAGCCACGGCATCCAGGCGCTGGCCGAGATGAGCAACGCGAAAAGCGCGACCAGCCAACCGGGACGCAGGCGGCGAGTCATGGTTGGGAGAGTAGCCGACCCGCCGCTGCGCCGGTGTGATTAACGCCCGCTAGCTCTGCAGCGACGACAGATTGAAGATGACGCCGGTCGGATCGGTCGCCGCGGCCAATCGCCCGTACGGGGTGTCCTCGGCCGCCTGCACCACGGCGCCGCCATTGTCGGTGATCACCGCCAGCGTCTTGTCGACATCCTCGGCGCCGAGGAAAACGGTCCAATTCGACGGAACGCCCTCGGGCAGGCAGCTGGTGCCGTCCATCACGCCGAGCAATTGCTGACCGTCGAAGGATGCTGTGGCGTAGCGGAATTCGTCCGTGTCGGATACCTGCTCAGTGCGCCATCCGAACACCTCGTGGTAGAAGTCGAGCGCGGCGCGGAAGTCGCGCGTGGTCAGCTGGTGCCACACGGGGGAGCCGGCCTCCCCGATAACCTCGAAGCCGCGGTGCTCGAGCGGTTGCCACAGCCCGAAGAAGGCCCCCGACGGGTCGGTCGCCACACCCATGTGGCCCTTGGCCGGCACCTCATGGGGTCCCATGCACAGCGTGCCGCCCGCCGCGGTTATCGCGGAAACGGTCGCGTTGATGTCGCCGGTGTGGAAGTAGGTGGCCCATTGGTCCGGCGACCCGAACTCGGGATTGTTGGCCATCAGGCCGGCGACGGGGTGGCCGTCCTTCGCGGCGTTGACGTATCCGCCGTACTCGGGTCCGGCGGACTCGAACGTCCAGCCGAACACCGTGCCGTAGAAGTCCTGGGCGCGGTCCAGGTCCGACGTGGTCAGGTCGATCCAGCAGGGAGCGCCCAGCGGCGCGCCGTCACGGATGGGCACGATGATCTCCTCCTGAGGTGTCTTGGCCCCGTGCTCGGGGTTCACACCTATCGACTACCGCCGAGAAGAAAACTCATCGCGCGGTCACCGGCGGACGCCGCCGTCGCCGTTGGTGTGCGGGTCGGCGGCGGTGAACACCCTGACGAAGTTCCGCAGCGATTGGTTGATGTCGCTGCGCAGCGCGGCGGCCACGATCATGCCGATCGGTCCGAACAGCGCGGGACCGCCGAGGTGCACGTCGAAGCCGACGGTGGAGCCCTCGTCCGCGGGCCGCACCTTGGCCATCAGCTTCACCTTGACGCCTCCGACGCCGTCGCCGTTCAGCGTCATGCCTTCCGGCGGCTTGTAGCGCACGACCGTCCACTTGATCCGGTTGTACATGCCCTTGACCTCGACGATCGACTCGACGACCGTCCCCTTTTCGATGTTGTCGGGCAGCGTGCTGCGCCACACCCGGTGGATGGTCAGCCATTCCTTGTACCGGGACAGGTCGGAGGCGTGCTTCCAGGCCACCTCGGGCGGCAGCGGCACGTCGATCGATCCGGAGAGTTTCGCCATGTGCTCTAGTTCTGGTCGCCGGTGGCAGCGGAATCGGCGGCCTTCTTCGCCTCTTCCTGCACCTTGTGGATGGTGTCGGAGTACTTGCCTTGCGTCTTGTCGTCGACGAATTCGCCGGCCTTGTCGATCGCCATCTCGACCTTGTCGGCGTTCTGCGCCAACAGGTCCTTCGCCTTGTCCAGGAATCCCATCTCGCTCCCCTTCCCCGAGGATTCGCCCGGAATTTTACTTGGCGGCCGTCACCGGCTCCCGCCACAGCCGCGGCCGCACCCCCAACATCCGGGCCCGGATCCACCACGCCGCCTCGATCGCCGCGGCGCCCAGCGCGCCGATGCCGAGCGCGGTCGAGGTCACCACCGCGTTCGACGGGTCGAGCAGGAACTTCTCCTGCGCCAGCGGGAGGCTGAAGATCACCACGTACGCCACGCCGGAGAACGCGACCAGTGCCACCCGCCACCACTGGTAGGGCCGCGCCGCCACCGCGAGGACCCACAGCGCGGTCACCAGCAGCGTGATCAGCGCGGCCGTCGACGCCTGCTCCTGCTGGCGGAACGTGGCATGACGCCCGTGGTAGGCGACCAGGTAGGAGGCGAACGTCGCCGCGCCGACGAGAAGTCCCGACGGCAGCGCCGACGACACCACCCGGCGCACGAAGCCCGGGTACGCGCGTTCGTTGTTGGGTGCCAGCGACAGGATGAACGACGGGATGCCGATGGTGAACCACGCCGCGATGGTGACGTGGATCGGCTGAAAGGGGTACAGCAACGGGTCGGCCTTGAGCGGCTTGGCGAGCAGGCACTCGATGCCCACGAACAGTGCCAGCAGCACCGAGTACACCGTCTTGGTCAAGAACAGGTTGGCGACCCGCTCGATGTTGCCGATCACCCGCCGGCCCTCCCCCACGACATACGGCAACGTGGCAAACCTGTTGTCCAGCAAGACGATCTGCGCGACCGCCCGCGACGCCGGGCTGCCGGCGCCCATCGCGACGCCTATGTCGGCGTCCTTAAGCGCCAGCACGTCGTTGACGCCGTCGCCGGTCATCGCCACGCTGTGGCCGTGCGATTGCAGCGCCTGCACGATGGCCCGCTTCTGATCCGGCCGCACCCGCCCGAACGTGGTATAGCTATCCAGCGCGTCGGCCAATTCGGCCGGGTCCGTAGGTAGTTGACGCGCATCCATCGTGTCGCCGTGCAGCCCGAGCTTGCCGGCGACGGCCCCGACCGACACCGCGTTGTCGCCCGAGATCACCTTGACCGAAACATCCTGGGCCGCGAAGTACTCCAGGGTGTCGCGGGCGTCGGGGCGCACCCTTTGTTCGAGCACCACCAGCGCGACCGGCGTGACCCGTCCCGGCGCGTCGGGGTAGTCGACGGCCATCTCGGCTCGACCCAACAGCAGCACCCGCAGCCCTTGGGCCCCGATGCCCTCTGCCCGTTCGGCGGCCTCCGAAGCCGGATCCAGCAGCACGTCGGGCGCGCCGATCACCCAGTCGCCGCGGTCGCCGAAGGACACCCCACTCCATTTGGTGGCCGATTTGAAAGGCGCTGTCGCAGTGGGGATCCACCCCGGGGGCCGGTCATAGGTTTCGGCGATCGCCCGCATGCTTGCGTTGGGGCGCGGGTCGGCCGCGGCCAGCGAGGCCAGCGCGTCGCCGACTGGTTCGGACGGCGCGACCTGCACGACCTGGGAAACCCGCATGCCGCTTTCGGTCAGGGTGCCGGTCTTGTCGGCGCACACCACGTCGACGCGCGCCAGTCCCTCGATCGCGGGCAGTTCCTGCACCAGGCATTGGCGTTGGCCGAGCCGAATGACCCCAACCGCGAACGCGACCGACGTCAGCAGAACCAGGCCCTCGGGCACCATGGGCACCAGCGCGCCCACGGTCCGCAGCACCGATGGCCGCCACCCGGCGTGCGTGGTGAAGAACTGGGTGTAGATGGTCAGCAGACCGGCCGGCACCAGCAAATAGGTGACGAACTGCAGGATCCGGTTGATCCCGTTGCGCAGTTCGGATTTCACCAGGCTGAACTTGCTGGCCTCCTCGGCGAGCTTGGCGGCGTAGGCCTCCGGGCCGACCTTGGTGGCGCGGTACGCGCCGAAGCCGGTGACGACGAAGCTGCCGGACATCACCGCGTCCCCCGGGGCCTTGGTGATCGGGTCGGCCTCACCGGTCAGCAGCGATTCGTCGACCTCGAGGTTCTCCTCCTCCACGACCTCGCCGTCGACGACGACCTGGTCGCCGGGGCCGAGCTCGATGATGTCGTCGAGCACGACCTCACCCGGCATCAGCGTGGTGGTACCGGATTGCCTGCGCACCAACGGTTTCGCCTGCCCGACGATGGCGAGCTTGTCCAGCGTCTGTTTGGCCCGGATCTCCTGCACCATGCCGATGACGCTGTTGGCAATGATGAGCAGGCCGAACAGCCCGTTGATCACCGAACCCGTCGCCAGCACGATGACCAGCAGGACGCCGAGGATCGCATTGATGCGGGTGAAGACGTTCGCCCGAACGATGGCCGCGACGCTGCGGGTGGCGCGTTCGGGGACGGCGTTGCTCTTGCCCTCGGCTACCCGCTGTGCCACCTCGGCATCGGTGAGGCCCGAGATCATCGGGTGAACGTCCCCAACTTGTCGGAGTCGAAGTACTCCAGGTTCACGGTGGTTGCCGGCGAACCAAAAAATGTAGCTTTGGAAATCGTTCCCGGCGGGGCGTTTTCGTCCGTCACCGGGAAGGTGAAGGTGTCGCCGTCCCAGTGTGTCAACGTGAACGTCCGATTCTTCGGCCCCAGCGACAGCTGCAGCGCGCCATCGCGCTCGGTCACGACGGCCGGGCCCCAGTAGTCGCTGGCATAGACGCCGGCGTAGTCGCGCGGCGGTCGCGCCGGGGCCGGGTTGGGCGGGGGCTGCTTTCCGACCAGCGATCCTTCCGGGTTGTTCATCCAGCCGATCAGCTGCTTGTACAGCTCGGCCCAGTTTTCCCGAACCTCGCCGTACTGAACCAGATCCATGAACTCGGCGGTCAGCGTCTCCGGCACCCCGATGGGCGCCGCGTTCGTCAGCGCGATGATGCCCACATCCTCCGATGGCAGCACCACGAAATTCGTCGCCGCCCCCAACGAGAACGCGCCGGAATGGCTGTACTCGGTGCGGCCCGATGAGGTCACCGACACGTTGAATCCGTAGCCGTAGAAGCCGGAGCGGGCCTTCGGCGTCGCCGCGGGAGACGAGATCACCTGCGCGGTGGTGGCGGGCAGCAGGGCTTCCGGCGAGGTGATCCGCTGGCCCTGGTAGGTCCCGTTGCCCAGCAACATGATCAGCCAGTGCGCCATGTCGTTGACCGAGGAGCTCACCCCGCCCGCGGGCGACTGCTGATCCGGATCGCGCTGGAAGCGCGGCTCCCACTTGTCGCCGACCTTGACGTGGTTGACGGCGTGGTCGGGCCTGGCGATGAAGTCGGCGAACCGCGAACTCGTCGCCGTCATCCCCAGCGGGCGGTACAGCGCGTCGGCGGACAGGTCCTCCCACGGCTTGCCCGCCGCGGCCGCGACAGCCTCAGCGGCCGCGGTCACCCCGAAGTTCGTGTAGGCGTAGCTGTTCCGGAAGGGCGCCAGCGGCAGGTACTTCAGCCGCTCGAGCACCTGCCGGCGGTCGTAGCCCAGGGCCTCCAGCTTGTCACCGGCGTGGTCGGGCAGCCCGGAATGGTGCGAGTAGAGGTCGGCGATGGTCACGTGGCCGGTGACATACGGGTCGCTCAGCGCGAACCACGGCAGCTTGGACACCGTGGGCGTGTCCCAGGTGACGGCGTTGTCGGCGACCTGGTGCGCCACCACCGTCGCACCGACCGACTTGGACACCGACGCCAATTGGAAGACCGTGTCGGTGTCCACCTTGTTGCCCTGCGCATCGCCCTTGCTGGTATCCCTTACCCCAAAACCCTTGGCGTATATGGTCTTACCGCCATGAATGATGGCGACGGCCATGCCTGGGATGCCGGTGCTCTTCATCAGGTCGCCGACCAGGCCGTCGACCTTCGCCACGGCCTCGTCGATCCGACCGGCAGGGATCGCCAGGCCCGACACCTCGTTGGGCGGCGCGCCGGACACCGCAGGCGGCGGGCTGGACACCGGACGCGCAGGCCCACACCCCGTCAACGCGAGCAAAGCCAGCGACGCGGCCGCCGCCGCCGCGCGTTTCGTCATGGCCGCACACTTTAGCCTGGCGACGATGGCCGCCGGAACGACATCCGATTTAACATTCCGGACCCCCCGCGGACACGATGCGGCGCAACATTTGTCTGCAAGACAGCGCACGAGAGGTCTTCGACACGGACGATTCGGACATCGACAATCCCTATTGGGAGGCCGTCAGGGATTGCGTCGAGGCCGACAGCTTTCGGGGTAACCCCGTGGTCGGTGAGTTCCGCTTGGACCGAAGCGTGGAAGAAAGCATGGCGCGCACGCCGAACCGGCAGCTGCTCGTCAGGAAATACTGCTGGACCATCCCCGACCCCGACACCGTGACGTTCGTCGCGAAACACGCCCACGGGGGCCTCGTCGATCCGCTCGCAGGGACGGGCTACTGGGCCTACCTGCTCGCGCAGATGGGCGTCGGCGTCATCTGCTACGACCTCAACCCCGGCGCGGATCTGGCCACCAACGGTTGGCACGACGAAGTCCTGCACGTCGGAGTCGTCGCGAAGGACTGCGCCGAAGCGGCCGCGCTGCACCCCGACCGGACGCTGTTCCTCTCGTGGCCGCCCCACGGCCAGGACGTCGGCGCTCGAATCCTGCTGGCCTACAAGGGAAATCGTGTCATCTACGTCGGCGACGGCCAGGGCGGCGCCACCGGCGACGATCGCATGCACCAAATACTCGAAACCGACTGGACCGAAGTCGAATCCCGTCAGCCGGTGCAATGGTGGGGCCAACACGATCGCGTGACGGTGTACGAGCGCCGCCAACCCGAGCCCTAGCGGGTCACAGTCGCCACCACGGGTTGAACCTCCGCGGTGCGGCGGGATCGATGCGCTGGCCGGGCAACGGCACGGCCACCTCGACCCGGGCGGGGTCCGCCGCCGCCAGCAAGCGCTCGACGGGCTCAGCCCACGGGTGGGGGGCCAGCCGGAAGGTCCCCCAGTGGATGGGCACGAGCAGGCCCGAGCCCGCGTCGGTGACGTCGAGGTGCGCGCGGACCGCCTCCTCGGGGTTCATGTGGATGTCCGGCCACGCGGTGTTGTAGGCGCCGATCGGCAGCAGGGTCAGGTCGAACGGGCCGTGGTCGGCCCCGATCTGCGTGAAGCTCTTGGTGTAGCCCGTGTCGCCGCCGAAATACGCGCGGTGGCGGGGACCAAGAAAGGCCCAGGACGCCCACAGCGTGGTGTTGCGGTCGAAGAAGCGGCCTGAAAAGTGCCGCGCCGGCATGCAAATCACCGTGAGCTCGTCGAGCTTGGCGCCTTGATGCCAGTCGAGTTCGATGATGCGGTGCTCGGGAATCCCCCACGCACGCAGGTGGGCGCCGACCCCGAGCGGCACGAAGAACGGGGCCCGCTGCGTGTGCGCCAGCGTCATGACGGTGTCGATGTCGAGGTGGTCATAGTGGTCGTGACTGATCACCACGGCGTCGACGGCGGGCAGCCCCTCCAGTTGCACCGGCGGCGGGTGTAGCCGTTGGGGTCCGACGGTGTCCGACGGCGAGCATCGATTGCTCCACACGGGATCGGTCAGCACGCGGTAGCCGTCGATCTCCAGCAACGCCGTCGAGTGACCGAACCAGCTGACGGCCAGCCGGGCGGCGTCCCCGTCGAAGATTTCCGGGGCGGCCAGCGGGATCGGTGCGCGCGGACGGCTGCCGCCGCGGTTACCCAGGAACTCCCACACGATGAGGCGCAGTTCCTCGCGGTCCATCTTGTAGATGGACGCCGGGTCGAGGTTGACGAATTCGCCGTCGGAATAGTGCGGCGACCCCTCGGCCACCGCGCGGATGGAGGCGGGTGACGCACCGAGGGCGGCCGGCGCACCGTGCAGCGCACGCACCAACCAACTGCCGACCGCCAGCGAGGCCGTGCCGGCGGCCAGTCGCAGCGCCCCCCGCGGCATGACTGTCAGGCTCCCTGGAACTTCGGTGGCCGCTTCTCGATCCGCGCGACCTGCGCCTCGATCACGTCCTGGCTGGCCCAGGCTCTGTCGAAGAGCTCCTTGTGCTCCGGCCACTGCTCTTCGTAGGCGCCGTCGTCGTTGAGCACCCGCTTGGCGTGCTGTATTGCCAGCGGCGCCAGACCCGCGACCTCCTCGGCCCAGGCCTGGGCGTCGGCCAGCGTCCCGATGCGGTTGACCATCCCGGTTTGCAGCGCCTCCTCGGCGGTGAGCTTCTCCGCGGTGAGCAGCATCGCCCGGGCCCGTCCGTGCCCGACCAGCGAAGACAACCGGCGAATGCTCCAGTTGTCAAGGGCCAAGCCGTATTTCGAGGTCGGAAACTGGAAGAACGCGTCCGGTGTGGCGACCCGCAGATCGCATCGCATGGCCAGCTGCAGGCCTGCGCCGATGGCGGGGCCGTTGATCGCCCCGATCACCGGTACGGGAACCGCGTCCATGACCTTGTGCAGCTCGATGAGCCGGTCGGGGTAGTCGGCGGCGAATACGTCGCCGGACAGGTCCGCGCCGGCGCAGAACACGGTGCCCTGGCCGGTCAGCACGATCACGCGCGTCGACCCGTCGTCGCCCGCCTTCTGGATGGACTCCCGCAACTCGTCGACGAGCTGGGAATTCAGGGCATTGCGGCGCTCGGGACGCTGCAGCTCGATGGTCATAACGGCTTCGGTCTGGGTGACGCCGATCATTCACCCAGCCTATATAGCCTCGTCTGGTGACTCGTATCACGACCGAACAACTGCGGGATGCCGTGCTCGACGAGGGCTCCTACGTGAGCTGGGACAGCGATCCGATGGCCGTGCCGGTGTCCGAGTCCTATGCGCGCGAGCTCGCCGACGCCCGCGCCGCCACCGGCCGGGACGAGGCGGTGCTGACCGGCGAGGGCCGCATATTCGGGCGCCGCGTCGCTCTTGTGGTGTGCGAGTTCGACTTCCTCGGCGGCTCGATCGGCGTCGCCGCGGCCGAACGGATCACCGCCGCGGTGGAACGCGCCACCGCCGAGCGGCTGCCGCTGCTGGCCTCCCCGAGCTCCGGCGGCACCCGCATGCAGGAGGGCACGGTCGCGTTCCTGCAAATGGTGAAGATCGCCGCGGCCGTCACGCTGCACAAGCGGGAACACCTGCCCTACCTGGTCTACCTGCGCCACCCGACCACCGGCGGGGTGTTCGCCTCCTGGGGCTCGCTGGGCCACATCACGGTCGCCGAGCCCGGCGCCCTGATCGGCTTCCTCGGCCCCCGCGTCTACCAGCTGCTCTACGGCGAGCCGTTCCCGGCCGGCGTCCAAACCGCGGAGAACCTGCAGCGGCACGGGGTGATCGACGGCGTGGTCGCGCTCGAGGAGCTGCGCCCGATGCTGGATCGCGCCCTGCGGGTGATCGCCGATCCGCCCGACGCGCCGCCCGGGGCGGCGCCATCGGAACCGACGCCCGACGTGCCCGCCTGGGACTCCGTCGCGGCCTCGCGACGGCCGGACCGGCCGGGCGTCGGACACCTGCTGCGCCACGGCGCCACCGACTGCGTGCTGCTGTCCGGCACCGGCCGCGGCGAAGCTGCGACCACCCTGCTGGCGCTGGCCCGCTTCAACGGCCAGCCCGCGGTGGTGCTGGGCCAGCAGCGAATCAGCGGCGGGCTCGTCGGACCCGCGTCGCTGCGCGAGGCCCGGCGCGGCATGGCGCTGGCTGCCGAACTGCGACTGCCGCTGGTGCTGCTCATCGACGCGGCCGGACCGGCGTTGTCGGCCGAGGCCGAGGAGGGCGGCCTGGCCGGCCAGATCGCCCAGTGCCTGGCCGAGCTCGTCACGCTGGAGACGCCCACGGTGTCGGTGCTTCTGGGCCAGGGCAGCGGCGGACCGGCGCTGGCGATGGTCCCCGCCGACCGGGTGCTGGCCGCGCTGCACGGCTGGCTGGCACCCCTGCCGCCGGAGGGCGCCAGCGCGATCGTGTACCGTGACACCGTCCACGCCCCGGAACTCGCTGGGGCCCAAGGCATTCGGTCAGTTGATCTTTTGGAGTCCGGAATTGTCGACGCCATCGTCCCCGAGCATCCCGACGCCGCGGACGAGCCGGCCGAATTTTCCCAACGGCTGTCCCGCGCCATCGCCGCCGAAGTATGCACGCTGCGCGAAATACCGTCCGCCGAGCGGCTGTCCGCGCGGCTGCGCCGCTACCGCAACATCGGCCTACCCGCCAGCCGCCTCGGAGAGATACCGCTGGATCGTCGGCCCGAGCCAGTCGACGATCTCGTCGCGCGACATCGCGACGACCGGCGGCAGGCGTAATACGAAGCGACACAACGCCATACCCAAGATCTGGGTGGCGATCAGGCCCGCCCGCACCCCGGATTCCCCGGCCGGCACCAAGGTGGCGACCAGCGGCTGCAGCTGGGTCCCGAAAATCTCCTGCATGCGTTGCGCCGCTTCGCCATTGGTGGCGCTGGACCGTAGCAGGATGACCAGCGCCTCGTCACCCTCCCACCGTTCGAGGAAGTGACGGACCACCGACCGCCCGACCTGCGAGCGCTCGCCTTCCGCGAACTCCGGGAACCTGAGGTCGAAGTCCGCCGCCGCGGCGAACAGCTTGTCCTTGCTGCCGTAGTAGCGCATCACCATCGCGGGATCCACCCCGGCGTCCGCGGCGATCGCCCGAATGGTGGCCGCCTGAAAACCGGACGCGCCGAAGCGCTCGCGGGCGGCCGCCAGGATCGCGGCCTTGGTCTGCTCCGAGGATCTCCGCATGTCAACAATTGTAGGCCAACAAGTGTTGACACACTACATCCGGCGCGCCAGCATGGAGTTATGCCAACAAGCGTTGACTAACGAAATGAGAGGAGCCGACCATGAACGACACCGACGTCCTGGTGGTAGGCGCCGGACCGACCGGCCTGGCATTGGGCGCTTCCCTGACCGCCAAGGGGGTCCGCGCCGTCGTCGTGGACGCGTTGGCCGAGGGCCAGAACACCACCCGTGCGGCCGTCGTGAACGCCCGCACGCTCGAGGTGCTCGAAGATCTCGACGTGGCCCGGCGGATGGTCAAGGCGGGCCTGATCGCGCCGCGATTCACCATGCGCGCGGGCCGACGGATCCTGATCCCGGTCGACTTCAGCGCGCTACCGACGAAATATCCGTACAGCTTGATGCTCTCCCAGGCCGACACCGAACGCCTGCTGCTGGAGCGGCTGCACGAACTGGGCGGCCGGGTGATCCGGCCGAAGACCCTGAGCCGCCTCACCCCCGACGCGAACGGCGTCACCGCCGTCTTCGACGACGGCGACACCATCCGGGCCGGCTACGTCGTCGGGGCCGACGGGATGCACAGCACGGTGCGTGAACAGGCCGGAATCGGATTCGCCGGAAGTGAATTCGCCGAGTCCTTCACGCTGGCCGACGTCCGGCTGGCCGGCCCGGCGCCCCGCGACGAGGTGATCCTGTTCTACGCCAAGGAAGGCCTGACGGTGGTGGCGCCGCTGCCCGCCGGCATCTTCCGCATCGTCGCGCCGGCCGCGGACGCACCGAAGACGCCGTCGGTCGAATTCGTGCAGGCGCTGCTCGATTCCCGCACCTTCGGACCCGGCGAGTTGGTGGTCACCGAGCTGCTGTGGGGGACGCGGTTCCACATCCACCACCGAGTTGCCGACACCTACCGGGCCGGCCGCGTGTTGCTGGCCGGCGACGCCGCCCACGTGCACAGCCCCGCTGGGGGCCAGGGCATGAACCTGGGTATCACCGACGCCATCGCACTGGCCGGGGCGCTCACCGAGGTGCTGGGCGGCGGCCCCGACACGGCCTTGGACGCCTACGTCACCACCCAGCGGCGATGGGCCGAGCAGGTGCTGACACTGACCGGACGGCTGACCCGGATGTCCACCCTGCCGCGCCCGTTGCGCCCGATCCGCAACTCGGGGATACGGCTGGCCGCGCAAGTCCCCGCCGTGCGTCGGCAGCTCGCGGTCCAGCTCAGCGGCCTGAGCCGCCGGTGATTGCGGGTGCTCGCGGCTGAGCCGCGCCTCCCACCGCCGCCGCGGACAATCAGGCAAGATGGGCGGCATGGACACTGGTCCCACCTCACCCCGGGTCTTGGTCGTCGACGACGACTCCGACGTACTCGCCTCGCTGGAACGTGGCCTGCGCTTGTCCGGGTTCGAGGTGTCGACGGCCGTCGACGGCGCCGAGGCGTTGCGCAGCGCCACCGAGACGCGCCCGGACGCGATCGTCCTCGACATCAACATGCCCGTGCTGGACGGCGTCAGCGTCGTCACGGCGCTGCGGGCAATGGACAACGACGTGCCGGTCTGCGTGCTGTCCGCGCGCAGCTCGGTCGACGACCGGGTGGCGGGGCTGGAGGCCGGCGCCGACGATTACCTCGTCAAGCCGTTCGTGCTGGCCGAGCTGGTCGCGCGGGTCAAGGCGCTGCTGCGCCGGCGCGGCTCGACCGCGACCTCTTCCTCCGAAACCATCACGGTCGGTCCGCTGGAGGTCGACATCCCCGGTCGCCGGGCTCGGGTCAACGGCGTCGACGTCGACCTGACCAAGCGCGAGTTCGACCTGCTCGCGGTCCTGGCCGAGCACAAGACCGCGGTGCTGTCCCGGGCGCAACTGCTGGAGCTGGTGTGGGGCTACGACTTCGCCGCCGACACCAATGTCGTCGACGTGTTCATCGGGTATCTGCGTCGCAAGCTGGAGGCCAACGGCGGTCCCCGACTGCTGCACACGGTCCGCGGAGTCGGGTTCGTGCTGCGAATGCAGTAGCCATGCAGTAACCAGATCGCACAGTCATGAACCTCCTGTCCCGCATCTTTGCCCGCACGCCCTCGCTGCGAACCCGGGTGGTGCTCGCGACGGCCATCGGCGCGGCGATTCCGGTGCTGATCGTCGGCGCCGTCGTCTGGGTCGGGATCACCAACGACCGCAAGGAACGGCTGGACCGCCGCCTCGACGAGGCCGCCGGTTTCGCGATTCCCTTCCTGCCGCGCGGTCTCGACGAAATCCCGCGCTCACCGAACGACCGAGACGCGATCATGACGATCCGGCGCGGAAACCTCGTCAAGTCGAATTCGGACGTCACGCTGCCCAAACTCGACGTCGACTACGGCGACGCCTACGTCAACGGGGTGCGCTACCGGGTCCGGACGGTGGAGATACCCGGGCCGGGACCGAGTTCGCTCGCCGTCGGCGCCACCTACGACGCCACCCTCGCCGAGACCAACAACCTGCACCGCCGGGTGATGCTGATCTGCGGGTTCGCCATCGGCGCTTCCGCGGTTTTCGCGTGGCTGCTGGCCGCGTTCGCGGTGCGCCCGTTCAAACAGCTCGCCCAGCAGACCCGATCGATCGACGCGGGCGACGAGGCGCCGCGGGTCGAAGTGCACGGCGCCAGCGAGGCCGTCGAGATCGCCGAGGCGATGCGAGGCATGCTGCAGCGGATCTGGGACGAGCAGAACCGGACCAAGGAGGCGCTCGCCTCGGCCCGCGACTTCGCCGCGGTGTCCTCCCACGAGTTGCGCACCCCGCTGACGGCGATGCGCACCAACCTCGAGGTGCTCTCGACCCTGGACCTGTCCGACGACCAACGCAAAGAGGTGGTCAGCGACGTCATCCGCACTCAGGCGCGCATCGAGGCCACCCTGAGCGCGCTGGAGCGGTTGGCCCAGGGCGAACTGTCGACGTCCGACGATCACGTGCCGGTCGACATCACCGAGTTGCTCGACCGTGCGGCGCATGACGCCATGCGGGTCTACCCCGACCTCGACGTCTCCCTGGCACCCTCGCCGACCTGCATCATCGTGGGGCTGCCCGCGGGCTTGCGCCTCGCCGTCGACAACGCGATCGCCAACGCCGTCAAACACGGCGGCGCCACCCGGGTCCAGCTGTCGGCGGTGAGCTCGCGCGCCGGGGTGGATATCGCCGTCGACGACAACGGCAGCGGGGTCCCGGAGTCCGAGCGCCAGGTGGTGTTCGAGCGGTTCTCGCGCGGGTCGACGGCGTCGCATTCGGGGTCGGGCCTGGGCCTGGCGTTGGTGGCCCAGCAGGCGCACCTGCACGGTGGGACGGCGTCGCTGGAGGACAGCCCGCTGGGTGGGGCGCGCTTGCTGCTGCACATCCCCGCGCCGACGTAGGTCCTGGCGTTTACTTCCTCGAGCTCTTGCACCACGGCGTGAAACAGGCCCGCGCGGCGGCCGCCTCGTCCTTGAACCAGACCTGCGCGACGGTCGGGTCGTAGGCCGCATCGTCGGGGGTGTAGTAGAGCCGGGTATCCGACCGGCCCTTCACCAGCCATCCCGCCGGGCCGCCGCCATCCGGGGTGGCGCGCGCGGAGCCCGGGCCGTAGGGCTCGTACGGCAACACCGGGGTCCACTTGGTCGCCGGCTGCTTGGCGACCGGCGTCGGCTTCGCCGGGCGCGCCTTGGCGCCATGCGGCTTCTTGCCCGGCGGAACCTTTCGCGGCGGCGGCTTTTTGCCGGCGGGAGTCTTCTTCGTCGGGGATCCCTTAGCGCCTGGGCGGGCCTTCTTCGGGGGAGCTTTCTTCGCCGCCGGTCGCTTGCCCCTCGACGGCTTTTCGGCGGTCGGCTCCGGCTTGGAAAAGAATCTTCGAAGGAACGAAAACCCGGCCTTTCGTGGCTGTTCCGCCGGCGGCGGCTCGGGAGCGACGGGAATCTCCGTGGTCTCAGGCTCGGGCTCGACGGGGAGCATGGTCGTCGGCGGTTCTTGGTCGACGGGAATCCGGGTCGTCTCGGGCTCCGGCTCGACCGGGATCATGGCGGTCGGCTCTTGATCGGCGGGAATCTCCGTCGCCGCGGACTCCGGCTCGACGGGAGGCTCCACGAGCTCGGCCAGGCGATCGATCGGGAGAATTTCCGTCGGCGGGTCTTCCGCGGTCCGCGCCCGCTTCGGCCGGAATCTCCGGAAGGATCGGCCGGCCTTCGGCGATTCTTCCGCGGCCAGAGTCGTGGTCGGCGGCTCGTCCGCGGGCGGATTCTCCGTCGCCTCGGTCGGTTGTTCGGCCGGAGTCGCGGTCGGCGGCTCGTCGGCGGGCGAATTATCCGTCGCCTCGGTCGGTTGCTCGGCGGGAATCATCGCCGTCGGCGGCTCTTCCGTGGCCGGAACCTTCGTCGGCGCAAGCTCTTCCGCGGTGGGAGGCTTCGGCGTCAACAAATCGAGCTGGGCGCGAACCGTCGTCGGCCGCTCCTCGGCAATCGGAATCGTCTCTTGCTCGACGGGTATCACGGTCGTGGGCCGATCCGGCTCGGCGTCCGCGGCAGCCCCGCCGGCATTCGGCGACCCCACTGGCACTTGACGTTTGACCGGACGCACCCGCAGCGCGAGCGTCAACACCAACCCCGTCACGAAGGACAGGGCGAACAGCCACCAGTGCACGTGGTCCATCACTCGTCATCCCCCTCGTGCCGGTTCGCAACGGCGGGGACTTCCTCAACGACGACGCGCTTGTTCAAGATGTTGGCGATCACGCGGGCAACGGCCGAGCCCGCCACGAATGCGAGCAGGTACCACAACCACTGGATCACGAAATCCATGCCGGATCTCCTTAGCTCACAACGATTTCGACGCGACGGTTCTTGGCACGACCATCGACCGTGTCGTTGGAGGCGACGGGATTGACCGAACCCAAACCCTTGACGATCAGCACCGTGCCCGCGACGCCGTTGGCAACCAGGAAGTCGGCCACGCGCTGGGCCCGCTGGCTGCTCAATGCGATGTTGATCGCCTCGACGCCGGAGTTGTCGCTGAAGCCGTTGATCGTCGCGTGCGCGGTGGGGCAGGCCTTGAGCCTGCCCGACACCTGAATCAGGATCTGGTTGTCGGCCGGGGTGAGGCTGAACCCGTCGTTCGCGAACGTGATCGGCCCGCCCGTCACCGCATTGATCGCCGATTGCAGATCGTTGCATTGTCCCGCGGCGGGCGGCGCCGGCGGCGGAACCGGCCCGCTGACCACAAGCTTGTCAACGACCTTCAAAGTGGACCAGGTGCGCGCGGCGTCCTGGCTGACGGCGTTCTTTTGGTCTGGCGATGCCGCGGTGCCCGCCAGCGTGATCGTGTCCCCGCCGGCCACGAGGCTGAAATCGGGAATCGAGGCGCTGTCTTTGAATATCGGTGCGGCCCTTGCGAAATCGAGCGCGTCGATGTTGGGGTTGATGTGGATCTGGTCGATGACGTTGACGCCCGGCAGCGAGCCCTTGACGGCCGTCAGCAGGGCCGCCTTGGCGGAGTCGTCGGGGAAGTCGCCGGCGAGCGTCAAGTCGTTGCCGTTGCGGGTGATCGACAGGGGTGCCAGGGATAACTTCGGAGCGGCGGACGTGCTCGACGTCCCCGGCATCGGGCCGCCCGCCCGGTGGGCAGGCCGCGGTTGATCGAACGCGCCGTAGCCGATCGCCGCTATCAGCAACGGAATTACCGCCACCGCGATCAGCCAGGGCAGGCCGGCCGAGGGCCGGTGAATCTCCGGCACCGGCACCGAGTCGGTGCTTGCGGCCGGATGCCGCAAACCCGTGCCTACCCCCACTTCTGCGTCTCCCCTCGGTTAGCTCCCCCGACGTTTGCATCTTCCAGGCGATATGCAGCCTACCGAGTCGGCGCGGCAACGCCTGCCAAGTCGGGCACACTGGACCCATGGCCAACGGCAACAAACCGACCGACAGCGAGACCCTGGCACGCATCCAGGGACTGGTCGCCGAGGAGAAGACCCTGCGGGCACAGCTGCAGCACGGTGAGATCAGCACGGACGAGGAGCACGATCGCCTGCGCCGGCTGGAGGTCGAACTCGACCAGTGCTGGGACCTGCTGCGGCAGCGCCGGGCGCTGCGCGAAACCGGCGGTGACCCGCGCGAGGCGCAGGTACGTCCGCCCGACGAGGTCGAGGACTACCTGGGCTGAGCGTGTCCCCTTCGGAGGTCGACGTCGTCATCGTCGGCGGGGGTCACAATGGGTTGGTCGCGGCCGGCTACCTGGCCCAGGCCGGCCTTCGGGTGCGGCTGCTGGAACGGCTGGCGCAGGTCGGCGGGGCCGCGGTGTCCGTGCAGGCCTTCGAGGGCGTCGACGTTCGGCTCTCCCGGTACTCGTATTTGGTCAGCCTGTTGCCGTCCCGCATCCTCGAGGACCTCGGGGTCGGTGTGCGGTTGGCCGGCCGGAAATTCTCGTCGTACACCCCCGACCCCGCGACCGGCGGCCGCACCGGGTTGCTGATCGGGCGGCCCGGCCAGTTCGCCGCCATTGGCGCCGCCGAGGACGAGCCCCGATTCGCCGCGTTCTACCGGCGCTGCCGGCTGGTCACCCAGCGGCTCTGGCCGACGCTGCTCGAGCCGCTGTGCACCCGCGAGCAGGCCCGCCGGCACGTCACCGACGCCGGCGATCCCGGCGCGGCGGACGCGTGGCGCGCCATGATCGACGAGCCGATCGGCCACGCCATCGCCGAGGCGGTCGGCAACGACCTGGTGCGCGGCGTGATCGCGACCGACGCACTCATCGGCACCTTCGCCCGCCTCGACGACCCGTCGCTGCGGCAGAACGTCTGCTTCCTCTACCACGTGCTCGGCGGCGGCACCGGCGACTGGGACGTCCCTGTCGGCGGGATGGGCGCGCTGACCACGGCACTTGCGGCTGCGGCCACCGGACATGGCGCCGAAATAGTCACCGGCGCCGAGGTTTTCGGCGTCGACCCGGACGGCCAGGTGTGCTACCGCCGCGCCGACGACGAGCACGTGGTCCGGGGAAGGTTCGTTCTGGCCGGCGTGACACCGACAATCCTGGCCGGCCTGCTCGGCGAACGGCCCGCCGCGCCGGCCCAGGGCGCGCAGGTCAAGGTGAACATGGTGCTGCGGCGGCTACCACGGTTGCGTGACGCCGCCGTCACACCCGAGGAGGCGTTCGCCGGGACGTTTCACGTCAACGAGACGTGGACCCAACTGGACGGCGCGTACCAGCACGCGGCCGGCGGGCAGATCCCGAATCCGCTGCCGTGCGAGGCCTATTGCCATTCGCTGACCGATCCCAGCATTGTGTCGGAAGCCCTGCGCGACTCGGGCGCCCACACGATGACGGTTTTCGGCCTGCACACCCCGCACTCGCTGTTCGACGGCAGCTACTCCGGCGCGCTGCGCGACCGGCTGACCGACTCGGTGCTGGAGTCGCTGAATTCCGTTCTGGCCGAACCGATTCAGGACGTCCTCATGAACGACGCGCGCGGACGGCCCTGCATCGAGACGACGACCACCCTGGACCTGCACCGCACGCTCGGCATGACCGCGGGCAACATCTTTCACGGCGGGCTGTCGTGGCCATTCGCCGCCGACGACGACCCGCTGGACACCCCCGCGCGGCAATGGGGCGTCGCGACGGCCCACGACCGAATCATGTTGTGCGGCTCGGGCGCCCGCCGCGGCGGGGCGGTGTCGGGCATCGGCGGCCACAACGCCGCGATGGCCGTGCTGGCTTCCGTCGCGAGCAGACGTAAAAGCCCCTGATTTCCGCGCCGAAAAGGGGGCTTTTGCGTCTGGTGGCCGGAACTAGCGGTCGTTGATGGTCGCGTAGTCGCGCTCGGTGTAGCCGGTGTAGATCTGGCGCGGACGCCCGATCTTGCTGTCGCCCTCGTCGTGCATCTCGCGCCAGTGCGCGATCCAGCCGGGCAGCCGGCCCAATGCGAACAGCACGGTGAACATGCGGGTCGGGAACCCGAGCGCCCGATAGATCAGGCCGGTGTAGAAGTCGACGTTGGGGTAGAGCTTGCGCTCGACGAAGTAGTCATCGGTGAGTGCCGCCTCTTCGAGTTCCTTGGCGATGCTGAGCAGGTCGTCGTCGCCGCCGAGCTTGGACAGGATCTTGTCGGCCTGTTCCTTGACGATCCGCGCCCGCGGGTCGTAGTTCTTGTAGACGCGGTGGCCGAAGCCCATCAGCTTCACGCCGGCCTCGCGGTTCTTCACCTTGCGGACGAATTCAGTGACGTCGTCGTCGCTCTGGCGGATCTCTTCGAGCATCTCGAGCACCGCCTGGTTGGCGCCGCCGTGCAGCGGGCCCCACAGCGCGTTGATGCCGCCGGAGATGGAGGTGAACAGGTTGGCCCGCGACGAGCCGACCAGACGAACCGTGGACGTCGAGCAGTTCTGCTCGTGGTCGGCGTGCAGGATGAACAGCATGTCCAGCGCCCGGACAATTTCCGGATCGGCGTGGTAGGGCTCGGCCGGCAACCCGAACGTCATCCGCAGGAAGTTCTCCACCAGGGAAAGCGAGTTGTCCGGGTAGAGGAACGGTTGCCCGATCGACTTCTTGTAGGCGTACGCGGCGATGGTGGGCAGCTTCGCCAATAGGCGGGTGGTGGACAGCTCGACCTGCCCGTTGTCCACCGGGTCCAGGGCGTCGGGGTAGTACGAGCTCAGGGCGTTCACCACGCTCGACAGCACCGGCATGGGGTGCGCGTTGGGCGGGAAGCCGTCGAAGAAGCGCTTCAGGTCCTCGTGCAGCATGGTGTGCCGCTGGATCCGGTTGGTGAACTCGTCCAGCTGCTGCTTGTTCGGCAGCTCGCCGTAGATCAGCAGGTAGCTGACCTCGATGAACGTCGACTTCTCGGCGAGCTGCTCGATCGGGTAGCCGCGGTAGCGCAGGATCCCGGCGTCGCCGTCGATGTAGGTGATGGAGCTTTTGCAAGACGCGGTGTTGACGAAGCCGTTGTCGAACGTCGTGTAACCGGTCTTGGACAAAAGCGGGCCAAGCGCGATGCCGTCAGCTCCTTCGGTGGCGTGAACGACCTCCAGGTCGATCTCGCCCCCCGGGTACTTCAGAGTTGCGGTGTCGTCGGTGTCGGCCACGAGAACCCCTTTGCGCTCTGGCTGGTATGGCTGCCCTGACTAGGTGCTTACTGCTGAAGGTAGTCGTTGCGGCGGCGGCGCGCCTGCCCGGGGTCGAGTCCGCTGGTCGTGCGCCCGTCCGGCGGTTAAGCCGAGGTGAACTCGGGGTGTGACGGGCCTCATAGCGCGCGTCAGCGTTCAGGGCTGCAGGCGCTCGACCCGCCCGCCCACGACGCGAATCCGGTTGTGCACCCGGTTTTCTCGGCCCTGCCAGAACTCGACCACCTCGGGCGCCAGGAGGTAGCCGCCCCAGTTGGGCGGAACCGGGACGCGCTCCGAGTCGGCGAAGCGCTCGGTGACCTCGTTCAGCTGCTCGAGCAGCGCCGCGCGCGAGGCGATCGGCCGCGACTGGTGCGACGCCCACGCGCCCAGTTGTGAGCCGCGCGGCCGCTGGGCCCAGTAGTCCTGCGTGACCTGCGAGTCGACCCTGCTGACCGGGCCGCGGATGTGTACCTGCCGGCCCAGCAGGTACCAGGGGAAGGTGGCCGACGCGTACGGCGTCGCCGCCAGCTCGACGCCCTTGGCCGAGTCGTAGTTGGTGAAAAAAGTGATTCCGGTCTCGTCGGCGCTCTTGCACAACACCGATCGGCTGACCGGCCGGCCCTCCGCGATGGTGGCCAACACGAACGCGTTGGGCTCGGCCACCCCGGCGCGCTCGGCGTCCTCAATCCACTTGCGGAACAAGGCAAGCCACCCGTCGGCCAACCAATCCGCATCCAGGTCCGGGCTGCCGTCCTTCTCGACCGACCCGTACTCGACGCGCATCCTCTGCAGGTGTTCCTCCGCTGGTCCAGCCATTGCGCCCACGCTACCGGCGGTAGCTACCGGCCGGTAGCGTCCGCCCGTAGGTGGGGTGCGAGAATTTCTCCCATGACTGTTGTCCCCGAAAACTTTGTCCCCGGCCTGGAAGGCGTGGTGGCCTTCACCACCGAAATTGCCGAACCGGATAAAGACGGCGGCGCACTGCGCTACCGCGGCGTCGACATCGAAGACCTGGTGACTCAGCAGGTCACGTTCGGCGACGTCTGGGCGCTCCTGGTCGACGGAAAGTTCGGCCACGGTCTGCCGCCCGCCGAGCCGTTCCCGCTGCCCATCCACACCGGCGACGTCCGGGTCGACGTGCAGGCGGGCCTGGCGATGCTGGCCCCCATTTGGGGCTACAAGCCCTTGCTCGACACCGACGAGGCCACCGCCCGCGACCAGCTGGCCCGGGCCTCGGTGATGGCCCTGTCCTACGTCGCACAGTCGGCGCGCGGGATCTATCAGCCGGCCGTTCCGCAGCGAGTAATCGACGAATGCCCCACCGTCACAGCGCGCTTCATGACCCGATGGCAGGGCGAGCCGGACCCGCGGCACGTCGAGGCCATCGACGCCTACTGGGTGTCGGCCGCCGAGCACGGCATGAACGCGTCGACGTTCACCGCGCGGGTGATCGCCTCGACCGGCGCCGACGTCGCGGCATCGCTGTCGGGGGCGATCGGGGCGATGAGCGGCCCCCTGCACGGTGGTGCGCCGGCGCGGGTGCTGCCGATGATCGAGGAAGTCGAGCGCACCGGCGACGCCCGCGGCCTGGTCAAGTCGATCCTGGACCGCGGCGACAAACTGATGGGATTCGGCCACCGGGTTTACCGCGCCGAGGACCCGCGGGCGCGGGTGCTGCGGGCGGCCGCGGAACGGCTCGGCGCCCCGCGGCACGAGGTCGCGGTCGCGTTGGAACAGGCAGCGCTGGCCGAACTGCGGGAGCGGCGCCCGGACCGGGCCATCGAAACCAACGTCGAGTTTTGGGCCGCCGTCATCCTGGACTTCGCCCGGGTGCCGGCCAACATGATGCCGGCGATGTTCACGTGTGGTCGCACCGCGGGATGGTGCGCCCACATCCTCGAGCAGAAGCGGCTCGGGAAGCTGGTGCGCCCGTCGGCCATCTATGTCGGACCGGGCCCGCGCAGCCCGGAAGAGGTCGAGGGCTGGGACCGGGTTCTCACCTCTGCCTGATCTTCGCGCTGGCGTCACGCAGGCGTCCGTTAGTTGTCGGTGCCCGGCGGTTGAATGGTTCCGGCCGCGATGAGTTGGAGTCGCGGGCCAAGTCAATAACCGTGAGCCAGCCTCCGCCTGGGCTGGTATCCAGACCGACAACAAGGAGGCCACCATGGCGATCAACATCGAACCGGCACTGTCCCCGCACCTCGTGGTCGACAACGCCGCCGCGGCGATCGACTTTTACGTCAAGGCTTTTGGCGCCGAGGAGCTCGGCCGCGTACCCGGTCCCGACGGCAGGCTCGTCCACGCCGCGCTGCGCATCAACGGCTTCACGGTGATGCTCAACGACGACTTCCCGGAGACCTGCGGCGGCAAGTCGATGACGCCCAAGTCGCTTGGCGGGACCCCGGTCACCATTCACCTGACGGTCACCGACGTCGACGCCAAGTTCCAGCGGGCGCTGGACGCGGGCGCCACCGTGGTGGCCCCGTTGGACGACCAGTTCTGGGGAGACCGCTACGGCGTGGTCGCCGACCCGTTCGGCCACCACTGGTCGCTGGGACAGCCGGTGCGCGAGGTCAGCCCCGAGGAGATCGCAGCCGCGATGGCCGGGCAGGCGGGCTAAGAGTCCCGCAGCCGGGCCAGCAGCCGGCGTCGCATCGGCGGCGCCGGTTGCGCGGCGGCCGCCGCGGCGAGCATGTCGGCGACGGCGGTGAACTTGTTGCGTGGCCGGCCGTCGCGGCCGCCGCGCTCGATTTCCGCAGCGTCGATGGCGCGCCACCCCGCCGAGTCGACGACGGCGGGCCGGCGCGCCCGCACCAGCCGGCCCAGGGCCTCCGGCTTGGCCACCGGCTCGGTGAGCCGGCCGGCGTTGAAATCGGCCACCAAGGCGTGGACGGTCTGGATCGAGCAGGACTTGTTGGTGCCGATGAACCCCGTCGGCCCACGCTTGATCCAGCCCGCCACATATGCGCCGGGCACCGGTAGTCCGGAGCCGGGTTCGACGACGCGACCACCCTCGTTGGGCACGACGGCCGCGGATTCGTCGAACGGAAGGTCGCGAATCGCCTTGCCGCGGTAGCCGATCGACGTCAGCACCAGTCCGGCCTCGAGCCGGCGCGCCTCGTCGGTGCCGGTGACGGAGAATTCCACGCCGGTCGCGCGCCGCTCACCCAGCACGCGCTCGGGCGTGAGCTGATAGGCCAGCCGGATTCGCTTGCGCGACAAGGGTGCCGAAGCGTCGCCCAGCTTGCTCAGGATCTCCAGCTTGCTCTGGGTTAGCGGATCCGAAACGATCTCCAGATCGCGCGCCACGCGCTGGTGGTCGGCGGCGTCGAGCACGACCTCGGATGTGCCGGTCAGCCCGATCAATTCGGGCAGGGTGAACGCCGAATGGGCGGGCCCGCGCCGGGCCGCGATCACCACTTCCCGCACGGCCGAGCGGCGAAGCGCTTCCAGCGCGTGGTCCGAGATGTCGGTTCGGGCGAGGTCCTCCGGGTCCGCCGTCAGCACTCGGGCCACGTCGAGGGCGACGTTGCCGTTGCCGATGATCACCACGCGTTCGTGACCGAGATCGACCGGCAAATCGGTGAAGTCGGGATGCCCGTTGATCCACGCGACGAACTCGGTGGCGGTGCCAGTGCCCGGCAGGCCCATCCCGTCGATGTCCAACCGGCGATCGTCCGGCGCGCCCACCGCGTACAGCACGGCGTGATGGTGGGCCAACAGCTCGGCGTGGCTGAGATGCTCGCCGATCTCGACGTTGAGGTAGAACCGGAAGTGGCGGTGGCGCGATACGCGGTCGAAGAGCCGGGTGACCCTCTTGGTGTTCTGGTGGTCGGGCGCCACCCCGGCGCGCACCAACCCGTAGGGCGTGGGCAGCTTCTCAAAGACGTTGACCCGCACCCCGTCTTGGGTGAGCAGTTCGTCGGCCGCATACATCGCCGCCGGCCCGGATCCCACGATGGCCACCGTCAACGGCCGACGGCGCGCGCGCACCTCGGCGGCCGGGATCACCGGGGCCAGCTTCGACGTCGGCGGCAGCTTCACGTCGGCGGGTCGCTCGGGGTAGAACGAGGCGTTGATCTCGACGAAAGGCAGCTGCTTGGGCTCCAGCCGGGTGTCCGGCGCGATCGCGCCGACCGGGCACGCGCTCACGCACGCACCGCAGTCCACGCAGGCCACCGGATCGATGTAGAGCATCTCCGACGTCGCGAAACCCGGCTCGTCCGGTGTGGGGTGAATGCAGTTCACCGGACAGGCGAAGACACAGGACCCGTCGTTGCAGCACGACTGGGTAATAACGTGCGGCATGGATAAACCCGGGCGGCGCTACGCGGCCGGCGCGGCGGCCAGGTGCCGGCGCTGCGGCTCGCTGCGGTAGCGCGACGGCTTGCCGTTGATCTTGCAGAGCCGCCACATCAGCCGCGCGGAACGCGTTTCCATCAGACCGGTGTCGTAGGCGAGCATCCGAACGTCGGCGAACATGTCGCTCAACCACTTTCGCGATTCCGGCGACCGGAAGAAGAGTTCCTTCTTGACCTCGCGTGGGATGTCGAACTCCCGCCAGAACGCCTTGGGCGGCACCGTGATCGCCTGGCACAACACCCGCATCGTCAACGGCAGATACAACGCCGTCCAGAAGCGCTGCCGCTTAGACAACTCCGGCAGCCGCTTGCGCAGGAACTCGTGCGCGAACGAGATGTGCCGGGCCTCCTCGGCCACGTGAATGGCCATCACTCGCTCCATGATGGGGTGCAGCGACTTGCCTTCGCGCAGAACGTTTTTCTGCGTGTGGTCGATGGGCTCCTCGCCGGCCAGCACCCCGATGAAGAACGCCACCGGCAACGGGCCGGCGACCAGCGGAACCAGCGGCGAGAGCCACTTGAGCATCCGCGGCATGCCGGGAACGTCGGCGCCGACGCGGTTCACCATCTCCTGGAACATCATGGTGTGGTTGCACTCTTCGACCGATTCGTGCAGGCAATAACGGTATTCCGGTGACCCGTTGGGAACCCAGAACGTGTAGTTCATCAGCCCGCGGATCAAGATCGACTCAAAGTGCAGGCCCACCTTGGCGACGTTGGCCTGCCGCCACATCCCGATCTTGATCTTGCGTTCCTCGGACTGGGCCTGGTACCAGGGATGGCGGCCCAGCGGGTCCGTCAGCGGCAGGATCCAGCGGGGGTCGTTTTCGGTGACCGCGAATTCCGGTGAGTCCCAGTCGATGTCGGTGTACGGGTTAAAGTTACGCCGCACCGACCCCTCGGACAGTGTGGCAAGCATGTTCACGTACTCGGCGTCGTCGCGGACCTCCATGTTGCGCCGCCAACGCCGGACCATTCGCGTCCTGTCCATTCCAAGCCTCCCCAACGAGGTTTACATTCGGACGTGCAATGTCCAGACAGTACCGCAGGTACCGGGTATTTTTCTAGAGCGGTCGGAGGCACTGTGGCCTGACCGGTGGTCACGCCAGCGGTGTGGCGTGGCTCACACACGTCAAGGGCTCGGCCGGCTAGTTCGGCCCACGGCGTCGCCACCCTCGGAGCGCTCACTAGGCTGGCTGGCATGGCTGACCAGCTCGAGATCCCCTCCGACATCAAACCCCGCGACGGCCGCTTCGGCTCCGGTCCCTCGAAGGTCCGGCCCGAACAACTCAAGGCGTTGACCACCACCGCGGCGCCGCTGTTCGGCACGTCGCACCGGCAGGCGCCCGTCAAGGATCTGGTGGGCCGGGTCCGGTCGGGCGTCAGTGAGCTGTTCTCGGTGCCCGACGGCTACGAGGTCATCCTGGGCAACGGCGGCGCGACGGCGTTCTGGGACGCCGCGGCGTTCGGGCTGATCGACAAGCGCTCGCTGCACCTGTCGTTCGGCGAGTTCAGCTCGAAGTTCGCGTCCTGCGTCGCCAAGAACCCGTTCGTCGGCGACCCGATCATCATCAAGTCGGACTCCGGCAGCGCCCCCGAACCTCAGAGCGACCCGTCGGTCGATGTGATCGGGTGGGCGCACAACGAGACCTCGACCGGTGTCGCGGTGCCGGTCCGCCGACCGGCCGGCGCCGACGATGCGCTGGTCCTCATCGACGCGACCTCGGGCGCCGGCGGGCTGCCGGTCGACATCACCGAGGCGGACGTCTACTACTTCTCGCCGCAGAAGAACTTCGCCAGCGACGGCGGGCTGTGGCTGGCCGTCATGAGCCCGGCCGCGCTGGCGCGGGTCGAGTCGATCGCCGCGTCGGGCCGCTGGGTTCCCGACTTCTTGTCGTTGCCCATCGCGGTGGAGAACAGCCTGAAGAACCAGACGTACAACACCCCGGCGATCGGCACCCTTGCGCTGATGGCCGAACAGCTGGACTGGCTGCTGGGCAACGGCGGGCTCGACTGGGCGGTCAAGCGGACGGCGGACTCGTCGCAGCGGCTGTACTCCTGGGCCCAGGAGCGGCCGTACACCACGCCGTTCGTCACCGATCCGGCGTTGCGCTCTCAGGTGGTGGGCACGATCGACTTCGCCGACGACGTCGACGCCGCGGCCGTCGCCAAGACTTTGCGGGCCAACGGCATCGTCGACACCGAGCCCTACCGCAAGCTGGGCCGCAACCAGTTGCGGGTCGCGATGTTCCCCGCGGTCGACCCCGAGGACGTCAGCGCGCTGACCCGCTGCGTCGACTGGGTGGTCGAGCGGCTTTAACCTCTCGGTCATCGGCCTGCAGCCCGCCAGCGTGTCAGAGCGGGTTACCGGCGTTAGCTGCACTAGAGTGCGCACCTGACGGGTCCGTCGCGCAGCGGGACGGAGCCTGCGAGGAGAAGCCATGCGGGTACTCAAAGTGGTTGGTCTCGACGACGACGGCAAATACATCATCTGCGAGGGTGATGACCCCGCGGATCGGTTCAAGCTGGCGGCCGACGACAGACTCCGCGCCGCCCTGCGCGGCGAGTCGCCACCACCCGAGCAGCCGGCGCTCGACATGCAAGTCACAAACATGCTGAGCCCCAAGGAAATTCAAGCCCGCATCCGCGCCGGCGCGTCCGTCGAGCAGGTGGCCGCCGCGTCCGGCTCGGACATCGTGCGCGTCCGCAGGTTCGCGCACCCCGTGTTGCTGGAACGCGCCCGCGCCGCCGAGCTGGCAACGGCCGCGCACCCGATGCTCGCCGACGGGCCCGCGGTGCTGACCCTGCTGGAGACCATCAGCACCGCACTGGTCGCGCGCGGCCTCGAACCCGACCGGCTCAGCTGGGACGCCTGGCGCAACGAGGACAGCCGCTGGACCGTGCAGCTCGCCTGGAAGGCCGGCCGCACCGACAACATCGCGCACTTCTGCTTCACTCCCGGCGCGCACGGCGGCACCGTCACCGCGATCGACGACCCGGCCAGCGAGCTCATCGACCCGAACTTCGAGCGTCCCCTGCGGCCGCTCGCACGGGTTGCCCAACTCGAACGCGAAGAAGAGCCGAAGCCGGCGCCGCCCGCCCCGCCCGAACAGCCGGTGCACACCCGGCGCGGCAAGCCGGTCATCCCCGCCTGGGAGGACGTGCTGCTCGGTGTGCGCTCAGGCGGGCAGCGGTAGACAGCCGCCAAGCGCCCGAAACGGTCAGCGCTTTGACTGTGCGCTCAGGGCTTTCGGTGTGAAGTGACGGCGGCATCTGGCC
>NZ_JCALCI010000020.1:0-33724 GCF_059812245.1 Mycobacterium sp. NGS64
GAGGTCGTCGCGAAGGCCGAGTCCTTCGACGACGAAACCGCGATCCGCCTGATGGCCCCCGTGACCGTGTTCATCATCTACGTCGGGGATGCGAGCGAATTGTTGCGAATCGCCCAGCGAATCATCGAAATAGCCGACGGCGACCCGGCCAAAGGACTGCTCCCACACGCCAGTATCGGGTCGCCGCTGGTGATCGCGACCTTGACCAGGGGTGTAGCCCGCGCTGCGTTCGGCACAGACGGATGGCGAGACGATCTGCGCCGCGCGGTCTCCATGGCGCGCGAGTTCGGCCTGACGTCGCGGGCCCAGGTCACTTCCTTCGTGCAAGTCGCATTTGTGTCGCAGGGCTGGCTCCTGCCAGACGAATCAGCGGCCGTCGAATCGGAGGAAATACTAAGGCTGGCCGAGCAGTTCGGCGACGACTTCACACTCGCGGCCGCTCTCGTTCTGCGCGGCGGGATTCTGCGCCGCCGCCCGGGGTCTGCGGCTGCGGAGGGGACACGGATGTTGGCGCGGGCGCGAGAACTCGCCGAGCGCGTGGGCGTTCGGGCATGGAACCCGTTCATCGACATCGAAGCGGCGAAGGCCAAAGCCAGCGTCGGAGACCTCGACGAAGCCATAGCGTTGTTGCGCCGACTCGTCGACGAGTGCTTCGACACGGGCGACATGGCGTGGCGCGGCGTCGCAACGACCGTCTTGGTGGAGACGCTGCTCTCGCGTGGCGGTCAGAACGACACTCTTGATGCCGAGACTGCCGTCCAACGGCTCGCGCAAGTGCCGACCGAGCCGGGTGTAGTCGTCTACGAACTACCGTTGCTGCGGCTGCGCGCGTTACTGGCAAAAGCCCGTGGCGACGACGTTGGCTATCGAGAGTTCAGAGACCGCTACCGCCACATGGCGAAAACGCTTGGCTTCGAAGGGCACATCGCCTGGGCTGCCGAGATGGCGTGACCACGGCCGGAGTCGGGCGAAAAGAAAACGCAGCTGAGCATGATCAGGAGCACGCTGGCACCCGAAGATGCCGGCGCGCCCACGCGGGTGCAGCCGAGCCGGGACACCCATCGGCTGGAGACGATGGCTTACGCCCATCCCGTCAGTTCAACAATGAGTCGGGTGTTTCCCACCGTAGGCCGTCGAATCGTCCGAAATCGCTGTCGTAACTGACTATTCGTGCACGGTGCTCAATCGCCAAAGCCGCCAGGTGGGCGTCGTTGACGAGATTTCCACCCGCCCCGACCTGCGAAAGCAGCCCGGTCAGCAGGTCGGCGTGGCGCGGAGTGGGCATCACGACGACGGAGGCTGGTGCGTTACACCAGTCGAGTACTTGAGCCATCGCCGCGTCGGTGCTCAGGGGCGAAGGGAAAAGCCCATGCCGAGTCGTCAATCGCACGAATGCGAGCAGCGGCACCCAGGCCAGGCCGACGGTGTCGCCGCCGGACAACGCACCGTCGAGCCATCGGCGTGAGCTCTCGTGGTGGTCGGCGGCCGTGTTGACGGCGTACAGCAAGACGTTGGCGTCGACGATCCTCATGCGCCGCGGCGCTGGCGCCGAATCAGTTCTTCGTCCTCGAGTTCGCCGGCGATCTGCAGGGCTCGGTCCAGGTTCACCGACGGCACGCCCAGATCAGCTGTTCGGGTTTCGAAAACCGCGGGAGCCGGTCGGCGTTGCGCACCCTGCCGGATGGCGTCATTGAGCGCCTGCTTGAACGATATGTGGCGTTCTCGCATCAGGCGTCTGATGACCACGAGCGTGTCGTCGTCGAGGGTCACCGTGGTCCGCATGATGACAGCATAGCGTCTTGCTTTCTGATGCCATGCTGTCAATCATGCCTCGCCGTCGGCGGCCGCGCGGTCACGTCGGCCGCTAGTTCGTCACCCGGTCGTTCTTCACCGCCTTTTCAGCGTCGGCGAAGTCGAACACCGCCTGTGACACGTCAGGCCCGCCGGCCGGCTTGTCGTTGTCCCCGACGCCGTGCGGCTTGGGCGCGAACATGCCGGTGACCATCTGATAGATCGGGCCAAGGGCGCCAACCACTTCCGCCAGCCCCGAACCACCGTTGAGGATATTCAGGTTCGCGTTCTGCAGCCCGAGACCCTGAGCCAACTCGCGGGCGATGGCCGGCATGACCTCGACCCGCTTGGCCTCGATCTGGGCGTTGTTGTTGGCGGCCAGCGCCTCGGCCTTCTTGAGCGCGCCCGCAGCCTCGGCCAGTTCGTAGGCTTCCTTTGCGGCGGCCTCGGCTTCACCCTCGGCGCGGCGGGCGGCGGCATTGGCCTCACCGGCTGCGCGGGTGGCCTCGGCCTTGAACGCGGCCGCATCACGCTGCGCCTCGGCGTCGAGTTTGACCTTGGACGCGGCGGCCTGGGCCTGCTTCACCTCGCGGGTAGCGGCAGCCTCGGCCTCGAACCCGGCGCGTTTGGCGGCGGCCTCCGCCGCACTGGTTTGCGCGTCGGCTTCGATGCGCACCCGCCGGGCTTGGGCTTCGGCGGGCTTGATCTGCTCCGCAACCAACTCGCGCTCACGCAGTGCGGCATTGGTGTCCGCCACCGCCTGCCGGCGCTCCAGTACCTGGCGCTCCACGTCGGCCTCGGCCAACTGGCCGGCCGCGTTGGCCTCGGCGTTGGCTTTGTCCACCTCGGCTTTGATCGCGGCCTGCTTGAGCTGGGTCTCGCGGATCTGGTCGTTCTTCTTGCGCTCCGCTTCCTGGCGCGCCTGGGCCGATTCCTGATCGGCGCGAGCTGCAGCGATGGCGGCCTCCTTGGCGGCCTCGGCAAGGTGCGGCGCGGCGAGGTTGTCCAGATAGCCGGAGCCGGCGTCGTCGAAGTGCTCGATCTGCAGGGAGTCCACCGTGAGTCCCAGCTTGCTCATCTCGAACTGCGACTGCTTGAGGATCTCCTCGGCCAAGGCGTCGCGGTTGCGGTGGATGTCGACGACCTTCATGGCCCCGACGATGGAGCGCAGGTGCCCGGCGAAAATGTTGCGGGTCATGTCCTCCATTTCGCCCTTTCGCTGCTCACCCAGGAAGCGCTGGGCCGCGGCGTTGACGGAGGGAATGTCGCCCTGGACCTTGAAGGCCACGACCGCCTTCAGGTTGAGCAGGATTCCCTCGGTGCTGCGGCAGGTCTCCTCTATCTCCACCTTGTGCAGGTCGAGACCCAAAAATCGCACCTTGCGGAAGCCCGGCATCACCCAGGCGCCATGACCGATCACCACCTTGAACTGCGCGCCTTCGGTTTTTTGCTTTCCACCCGAAATCAGCATGGCCTGATCGGGACTCGGCACTCGGTAACCGAGCATTTCTTGTTTCCCTTCGTTGTCGCGGTTTCGTTGGCTCCCTTCGCCTTTGGCGAAGTGGTCTGTGATCGGTCGCGATGGCCGACAACGTGATTCTGCGGGGAAGTCCTTGCGAAATCCTTGTGTTCGCCGGCCCGTAATCGCCACCTCATTCCGGCGAATTCTCGGCACCGGATGGTTGCGCGGCGGTTAAACGGCTATCCCGCTCCAATGGCCATCGAAGGCGGTGGTCGGCAAATCGGTGGGGAGCACGCACATGGGCATCGGAATTTCGGTCGCGGGGCTGGCGAAGTCGTTCGGGCCCTCGCGAGTCTGGGAAGACGTCACGATGGACATCCCGCCGGGTGAGGTCAGCGGGCTGATCGGGCCGTCCGGGACCGGCAAGTCGGTGTTCTTGAAATCCCTGATCGGGCTGCTGCTACCGGAGCGCGGCTCGATCGTCATCGACGGCCAGGACATCATCAAGAGCACGGCGAAGGAGCTGTACGACATTCGCAGGCTGTTCGGCGTCATGTTTCAGGACGGCGCGCTGTTCGGCTCCATGAACCTGTACGACAACACCGCGTTTCCGCTGCGCGAGCACACCAAGAAGAAGGAGAGCGAGATCCGTGACATCGTCATGGAGAAGCTCCAGTTGGTGGGCCTGGGTGGCGACGAGCAGAAGATGCCCGGCGAGATCTCCGGGGGAATGAAGAAGCGCGCCGGGCTGGCCCGCTCGCTGGTGCTCGACCCCCAGATCATCCTGTGCGACGAGCCGGACTCCGGTCTGGACCCGGTGCGCACGGCCTACCTGTGCCAGCTGCTCATCGACATCAACGCGCAGACCGACGCGACCATCCTGATCGTGACGCACAACATCAACGTCGCCCGCACCGTGCCCGACAACATCGGCATGCTGTTTCGCCGCAGGCTGGTGATGTTCGGACCGCGCGAGGTGCTGCTGACCAGCGACGAGCCGGTGGTGGGGCAGTTCCTCAACGGGCGTCGCATCGGCCCGATCGGGATGTCGGAGGAGAAGGACGAGTCGACGATGGCCGAAGAGCAGGCCATGGTCGACGCCGGTCAGCACGCCGGAGGTGTCGAGGATATCGAGGGCGTGCCGCCACAGGTTGTCGCGACTCCCGGGATGCCAGTGCGCAAGGCCGTCGAGCGCCGGCGGACGCGGGTGCGCGAGCTGCTGCACACGCTGCCGCCCAAGGCGCAACAGGCCATTCGGGACGACCTGGAGGGTGCGACCGACGGACACGGTCACGGCCACGACGACAGCGACACCGCCTCGCTTCCCGTCTCGCGGCACGGCTGAGCTCGAATCCTCGAGCTCAAGGAGTTTTTCGGCACAACCAAACGGTTATTCCGACTTCAACAAATCCATCGACCGCAGAACGCACGATCAACTGGAGGTCGCAAATGGGCATCGGAATATCGGTTCAGGGATTGACCAAGTCATTCGGTTCGGCCCGTGTCTGGGAAGACGTCACGATGGACATCCCACCGGGCGAGGTCAGCGGGCTGATCGGCCCGTCGGGCACCGGCAAGTCGGTGTTCTTGAAGTCGCTGATCGGGCTGCTGCGCCCGGAACGCGGCTCGATCGTCGTCGACGGTGTCGACATCATGCAGAGCACGGCCAAGGAGTTGTACGAGATCCGCAGGCTGTTCGGCGTCATGTTCCAGGACGGCGCGCTGTTCGGATCGATGAACCTGTACGACAACACCGCGTTCCCGCTGCGCGAGCACACCAACAAGACCGAACGCGAGATCCGCGACATCGTCATGGAAAAGCTCGCGCTGGTGGGTCTGCAAGGCGACGAGAAGAAGTACCCGGGCGAGATCTCGGGCGGCATGAAAAAGCGCGCCGGACTGGCCCGCTCGCTGGTCCTCGACCCGGAGATCATCCTGTGCGACGAGCCCGACTCCGGTCTGGACCCCGTGCGCACGGCCTACCTGTGCCAGCTGCTCATCGACATCAATGCGCAGACCGACGCCACGATCCTGATCGTGACCCACAACATCAACGTCGCGCGCACCGTGCCCGACAACATCGGCATGCTGTTCCGTCACAAGCTGGTGATGTTCGGCCCGCGGGAGGTGCTGCTGACCAGCGACGAGCCGGTGGTGGGACAGTTCCTCAACGGCCGGCGCATCGGGCCGATCGGCATGTCCGAGGAGAAGGACGAGGCGACGATGGCCGAAGAGCAGGCCATGGTCGACGCCGGTCAGCACGCAGGCGGTGTCGAGGATATCGAGGGCGTGCCGCCACAGGTGACCGCCACTCCCGGCATGCCGGTGCGCAAGGCCGTGGAGCGTCGCCGCGCCCGCGTGCGCGAGATCCTGCACACCCTTCCGCCCAAGGCGCAGCAGGCCATTGTCGACGATCTGGAGGGCGACACCGCCTCGGTTGGCGCGCAGCGGCGCTGACGATCCCGAGGACTAGGCGGGTGAGGGCTGCGACCGCGATACCCGGCCGACCAGTACACCGATGAGGGCCGCGGCCAGCCCGGCTACCGTCGCCGCCGCCGACGATGCTGACAGCACGAAGTAGCCGAAAGCGACGCCGCCGCACAGCAAAACGACTCGCGGCGGCGTCCACGCGGCCGCCGAGGGCAGCCGATAGGACAAACCGATGCCGAGCAGCAGGGCCAAGACATGTCCGACGGCGGTGAAGTCGGCTCCCATCGCCACCGTGACCGCGATGCCGAGCCACCACCCGATCCACGCCGGCTGCCAGCGCGAGGGAATGGATGCCGTCAGCGCGCCGAGGACGCAAACCGCGCCGTAGCTGACTCCCACATCGCTCGCCCGCGCGATGGAGAAGGGCAGCCAGCCCGCCTCGACCGCGACGACCAGACCGGCGGCCACCAGCAGCGTGGCGCCGATATGACCGACCGCGAACGCGATGATCAAACCCCTGCTGCGCCAGATTAATTCGCCCAAAGCCAGCAGGCAGACGAGTCCGGGCAGGCAGGCGCAGATCTGGCCGCCGTCGTCGACGAACGCGCTGCCGACGAGCGTGCCCAGCCGGCCGTGGGCCAGATTGTGCAGGTTGGTGCTCATGCCACTCACCGCGACCTCGCGGGCGTGCGGACCCAGCGCGCTCAAGAGGAGCGACACCGTCACCAGGGCGGCGGCGTACGCCGCCGTGATACGCACCGACGCCGCACGGGATAGCGTCCGCGCGGTCATTGTGGACCAACGCCGGGTGTCGTGACGAACGGCGATGGTGGACATGCTTATTCGCCCCGTCCCGAATGGCCCGACCAGCCCCGGTCCCGGGCGAGCAGGTCCGCGATGGTTTCGCGGCGGACCAGTTGACGTGCCTCGCCCGCGGCGACCGCGACCAGCGGTGGGCGTCCCACGATGCTGCAGCTCGATCCCATCGAGTAGTGGTAGGCGCCGGTGCAGGCCACCGCCAGCAGATCACCGGGGTGGACGTCGGCGGGCAGGCTGACGTCGCGGGCGATCTCGTCCCCGGCCTCGCAGTGCCGGCCGACCACCGTGACCGGCGCGCTGGCCGTCGACGCGGGCCGGTTGGCCAGTGCCACGGTATATTTCGCGCCGGCGGGCGCCATCCGCGGGTTGTCGCTCATGCCGCCGTCCACCGCGACGACGGCGTGCCCGTCGGGCCGGCGCTTGACGGCGACCACTCGGTACAGCGTGATCCCGGCGCGTGCCGCAATCGCCCGGCCCGGCCCGATCACGATCCGCGGTCGCGGGTAATCGTGCTGCGCACAGGCGGATTGGAGCGCGGCGTCGATGACCGTGCCGAATGCCCTCGGGTTGAGCTCGGGGTCGCCTTTCCGGTAGGGGACCGCGTGCCCGCCGCCGAGGCTGAGCTCGGTCAGCACCACATCATGGCGATCGCGGACCTCGGCCATTAGGGCCAGCATCTGCCGGATCGCCTCGCCGTACAGCCCGACGCCGGCGAGCTGCGACCCCAATTGGCAGTGCAGCCCGACCAGGTCCAGCCACGGCTCGCCCACGAGCCGCTTGACCGCGCCAGCGGCCTGCCCGCCCGCCAGGGCGAAGCCGAATGTCCGGTCGCCGCCTTCGACGTCGGGAATCACTCGCAGCAGCACGCGTTGACGACGGCGCACCCACCCGGCCAGCAGGGCGATCTCGTTCGGGGTGTCGATCACGATTCGCCCAACCCCGGCGGCGACGGCGTCGTCCAGCTCGCCCGCGCTCTTGGCCGTGCCGTTGAGCACGATGTTCGACGGCGGCACCTCCCCGGTCAGGGCGGTGGCCAGCTCGCCGCCCGAGCAGACCTCCACGCCCGCGCCTTCCTCGGCGGCCCACCCCGCGACGGCCGCGCTGAGCAGCGCCCTGCCCGCGTAGATCAGTTCGGCGGCGGGTAGCGCCGCGCGATAACCCCGGATTCGGGCCCGGAAGTCCTGTTCATCGACGACGTAGGCGGGGGTACCGAACTCGGCGGCGAGGTCGGTGGCGGCCACGCCGCCGACGCACAGCCGACCCATTTCGTCGACGGAGCTGCTCAGCGGCCAGATCGCGCGGTCGAGGTGCGGTCTCACCTCACGCCGCTGCGACGAAAGCAGCTCGGACAGCGTCATGCTTCCACGGTGCAGGCGTGCGGCGGGGTCCGCCGCGTTCTTAACGAACCTTTCACACGCGTGTGATTAATCTTCACGGATTCGGCACGGCGGACCGCCTCGTCCGGCCCACTCAGGCGAAGTAGTCCGACGGAACGAACGGAACGTCGTCCGGCGCATCATGACGGGCGGCTAACAGCGCCCGCGCGGCGTCCCCGATCGGAATTCGCAGCGGTAGCTGCGGTTTCTCGGCGGCGTCGACCACCTCGGCGGCGACTTGCTCCGGTGTGATGATGCCGGCGCGCGCGCCGCCGCCGGCCAGGATCGCGGCATACGGGTCGTCCGGCAGCGTGTAGGTGGTCACGTCGTCGAGCGCGCCAGAACTCACGGCACCGGGTTCGAGCAGGGCTGCCTGCACCCCGAACGGTGCGACCTCGATGGCCAGCGCCTCAACCAAGGCCTCCAGCGCCCATTTCGTCGACGCATAGGCCGCGCCGGGTGGCAGCACGACACGGCCGACGACACTGGACATGAACAGCAGCTTCCCGTCGCCACGCGCGCGCATCTGTGGCAGGACCGCCTGTGCGACGCGGATGGCGCCAAGGGTGTTGAGGTTGAGCAGTCGCCGCAGTTCGGCCAGCGGGGTGGCTTCCACGGACGCGTAGATGATGTCGGCGGCGTTCGAGACCAGAATGTCGACCTCCGCGGCGGCCGCCACCGCCGCCGTCACGCTGGCATCGTCGGTGACGTCGAGCGCCAACCGCTCGCTGACGTCGAGGTCCGCGAGCGCGCGGGGGTCGCGGGCGGTGGCCAGGACGCGATGCCCGCGACGGGCGAACTCGACGGCCAAGGCGCGGCCGATGCCGCGGCTGGCGCCGGTGATCAGAACGGATGACATGGCATGTGCTCCTTGTTAGTTGGGACGGTTACGCCGGCGCGGCGAAGCGGGGAAGGTTCTGGCGGACGAAGTCGGCGAAGGGCTTGGGCGGACGACGAAGCATCGTTGTCAGGGTGTGCGGGTCGGGCGCGACGGGAGGCTCGGATCGTTGCGACGCGGCCGCCCCGAGGGTTGAAATATGTTGTGCCATCGCGCCATTGATCGGCGAGGCGGGGTCGGACTCGGCGGCGGTCTCCAATTGCCTTCGCCACTCGGCCGCGGAGATGTGCTCATAGCGCAGGGAACGACCGGTTTCGGCGGCGATGATGCGTGCTATCTCCGCGTGGCTGATCGCCTCGGCCGGCGGCGGATAACTGATCTGCGGTGCGGACGGTCGCGGTGCCAGGAGATGAGCGACCGTGATTTCGGCGGCGTCCTCACCGCTGATCCACGGCGCCGCGGCCGCACCGAAGCTGTTGGCGATCAGGCCATTCCGTCTGAGGGTGTCCCCGTGCAGGAGCAGGACGTTCTCGTGAAACAGGGCGGCGAACCGCAGCACCGTGGGGTTCAGACCGGCCCAAACGAACAGCTCCTCGGCGACCGCCTGCGCCTGACCCAGTCGGCTGGGGCTGTCGACCGACGACACGACCATCGACATCACCACCAGGTGCGCCGGTGACCCGGCGTCGACCAGAGCCGAGGAAAGATTGGCAGCGGCCGAAATGACGCCCGCGGCAACGGGATAGGTGAAGTAGACGGCGCCCACGTCTTGTACCGCGCCGACCAGTGACGCCCGGTCGTGCAGGTCACCGACGATGGTCGTGGCGCCGCGACGCCGCAGGTCGGCCGCTCGGTCGTCGTCCGTGCGGACCAAAGCGCGCACCGTGTGGCCGCGGCGCAGCAGGCAGTCCACCACGGTTGAGCCGGTGCCGGCGTGCCGGCCGGTCGCTCCTACGACCAGGATCGGTCGCGCCTCTGACGGTGGTTGCGGCATCGAGCCTCCTCAGGTGGCGGGTTGTCCGTTGGTGCCGAGAGCCTTTGCGCGAGTCGGCAAATCGAAGACCAACAGCGTGGTGGTCGCGGTCGCCACCAGCCTTCCCGACGCGTCGCTGACCTCTGCCTCGGCGAATCCGATCCGCGACCCCGCTTTGACCACGGTGCCGACTGCGCGCAGCGTCCCGCTGGCCACGGTGACCGCCCTGAGGTAGTTGACCTTGATTTCGACCGACGTGTAGCCGACGCCTTCGGGCAGCGTGGTGTGCATCGCGCAGGCGGCCGCGGTGTCCAACAGGGTGCACACGGCACCGCCGTGCACCACGCCCAGCGGGTTGTACATGGACGCATCCGGCGTGCAGGAGAACTCGATGCGCCCGTTTCGCACATTCGCGAGCCGCATGCGCAGCAGCTCGGCGATCGGTGAGGGCGGCAACTGCCCGTCGGCGACCGCCTGCCAGTACGAAAGGCCGGACATCGACGCGGCCGCCGCCTGCGTGGCGACGGGGTCACGCCAGGTGACCACACGCGACTGCTCCACGCCCCAGCCCACTGAAGTCTCCACGTGCCGGCCTTTCGGAAAACTGATCGGTTTACCAACTCGGGCTTAACCTAGCGAAGCAATTACTACTTGTAAACCGCTCGGTGTACTATGTTGGTGTGAACGACGCCACATCCCAGACGCGCCCGGCGGGCGGGCGCGGGGCCCGCGAGCGCATCGAACGCGCCGCGGCGCGGCTCTTCTATCGCAATGGGATCCATGCGACCGGCGTCGAACTCATCGCCCAAGAGGCCAACGTCTCGAAGCGCACGCTCTATCAGCACTTCGCCAGCAAGAACGACCTCGTGGACAATTACCTGCGCGGCTACGAGGCCCGCGGCGGCTCGCCCAACGAGCGGCGGCTGGACGACGCCACCATGTCCCCGCGGGAGCGCCTCCTGGCGATCTTCGAAATGTCGCCCCGGGAAGTATTGCGAGGCTGTCCCTTTCACAATGCGGCCGTGGAATCCGCCGGATCGCTTTCGAGCACGGACGAGATCGTGCGGGCCCACAAGCAGGCGTTCACCCGCCGCCTCATCGCCGTCGCGCAGCAGGCGGGTGCCGCCGATCCCCACCTGCTCGGCCAGCAGCTGGCCGTGCTGTTCGAGGGCGCCACCGCGATGGCCACCTCGCTGAACGACACCGCGCCCGTCGTCCACGCCCGCGCCGCCGCGGCCACGCTGATCGACGCCGCCCTGCGCTCTTGACGATCCCCTTCCGGTGCTGCTAGACATGGCGTGCGCCCAAATTTGGGCGATCGCCCAAATATCGGGATCGAGGTGGCAATGGGCCGGATGGAGGGCAAGGTCGCGTTCGTCACCGGCGCCGCGCGCGGACAGGGCCGCAGTCACGCGGTCCGGCTCGCGCGGGAGGGCGCCGACATCATCGCCGTCGACATCTGCCGCAAGTTCGAGGCGTCGCCCGCCGACGGCGCGACGCCCGAAGACCTCGACGAGACCGCGGGCTTGGTGAAGGACGCCGGCGGCCGCATCGTCACCGAGGTGGTCGACGTCCGCGATTTCGACGCGCTGCGGGCCGCCGTCGACGGCGGGGTCGAACAGCTGGGCCGCCTGGACGTCATCGTCGCCAACGCCGGCATCGGCACGACGGCGGGAAAGCTGCACAAGACCGACGAGGCGCTGTGGCAGGAGATGATCGACGTCAACCTCAGCGGGGTGTGGAAGACGGTGAAGGCCGGCGTTCCGCACATTCTCAACGGCGGCCGCGGCGGCTCCATCGTCCTGACGTCGTCGGTGGCCGGCAACAAGGCGTATTCACACATGGGTCATTACGTCGCGGCCAAGCATGGTGTGATCGGGCTGATGCGTTCGTTCGCAGTCGAATTGGGCCAGCACATGGTCAGGGTCAACGCCGTGCTCCCGACGCACGTGAATTCGCCGCTGCTGATGAATGAGGCCACCTACCGCGCGTTCCGGCCGGAGCTGGAAAACCCGGGACCCGAGGATCTCGCGCCGGTGTGCCAGAGCTTCCACTACCTGCCGATCCCGTGGGTGACCCCGGAAGACATCACCAACGCCGTGCTGTTCCTGGCCTCCGACGAAGCGCGTTACATCACCGGCGTCGCGCTCCCGGTGGATGCCGGCAGCTGCCTGAAGTAAGGATGCATCGATGACCGTCACCAACGACACCGACGTCTATTACGACCCCTACGACACTGGGATCATCGCGGACCCGTACCCCACCTATGCGCGGCTGCGCGAAGAGGCGCCTCTCTACTACAACGAGCGGTACGACTTCTGGGCGATATCAAGGCATTCCGACGTCGAACGGGCCCTGGCGAACTGGGAGACCTTCTCCAACAGGAGAAGCGACATCCTGGAGTTGATCCAGTCGAAGTTCGACATGCCGGGCGGCGTCATGATGTTCCAGGATCCGCCCGAACACACCAGGCTGCGCGGCCTGATGTCGCGCGTGTTCACCCCGCGCCGGATGGCCGAGCTCGAAGACCAGATCCGGCGGTACTGTGTGCGGTGCCTGGACCCGCTCGTCGGGTCCGGGGGATTCGACATCATCGCCGAGCTCGCCTCCATGATGCCGATGCGGGTGATCGGCATGCTCCTGGGAATCCCCGAGTCCGAACAGGTTTCGGTGCGTGACGCCAACGACGCCAACCTGCGCACCAAACCGGGCACCCCGATGAAGGTCGCCGACGCCGACTCGATCGCCGACGGGCGGATCTACGCGGACTACGTCGAATGGCGATCCAAGAACCCGTCGGACGACCTGATGACCGTCCTGCTCAACGTGGAGTTCGACGACGAACACGGGGTGCACCGCAAGCTGACCCGCAAGGAGGTGCTGCATTACACCCAGGTGGTCGCGGGCGCCGGCAACGAGACCACCGGCAGGCTGATCGGCTGGCTGGCCAAGGTGCTGGCCGAGCACCCCGACCAGCGCCGGGAGGTCTACCGGGATCGGTCGCTGCTCACCCGAACCGTCGACGAGACGCTGCGGTTCGAGCCCACCGGCCCCCACGTCGCGCGTTGGATGGCAAAGGATTTCGAGTGCTACGGCCGGACCGTTCCGGCCGGCAGCGCCATGCTGCTGCTGTTCGGCGCCGCCAACCGCGATCACCGCCGCTACACCGATCCCGACACGTTCAACATCCGTCGCGACAACATCTCCCACATCACGTTCGGCAAGGGCGTGCACTATTGCCTCGGGGCGAACCTGGCACGCCTGGAGGGCCGCGTGGCGCTGGACGAGATCCTCAACCGGTGGCCGGAGTGGGATATCGACTACGACACAGCGCAATTGGCGTCGACGTCGACGGTGCGCGGCTGGGAGCGCCTGCGGGTCGTGCTCCCATAGGTCAGCCGCGCGGCTTCTTCGGGGTCGGCATCTCGAACCGATCCAGGAACCGGTTCACCAGCTCGACGGCCTCGTCGTGGCCGCCCTTGGTGCCGAGTGTCTGCTCGAGGATCAGGGTGCGCCCGATCGCGGCGATGACGACCGCGATGCCCGCTGGCGGGAATTCGCTTGTGTCAAGGCCGTGTTCGCGGACGACGAAGTTGAGCGCGGTGATCTGCTGCTCGCGCCACCGCTCCTGCCAGGCGGAGATCTCCGCCCGGATCTCCTTGCGATGGTTGGCAAGTCCCATGAACTCGAGCAGCAGCCGCGCGTCCTTGGGTTCGATGAGCGTCTGCCAGAAGGCGTGCAGCGGCCGGTCCGAGGCCAGCGCTTCGCTCTGCCGTTCCAGGTAGGCGGCGGCCCCACGCCGGAACACGTCGAGGTACAACTCGTCCATCGTGGGGAAGTAGTAGTGCACCAAGGCCGGTTTGACGCCGGCCTCGGCCGCGACCCGCCGCGACGTGGCCGCGGCGTAACCCTCGTCGACCATGATCCGGCTCGTCGCGTCGATCAGCATGTCCCGAGTTGTCGAGTCCCTGGCCATCACCGACCCTAAATTGGGCGATCGCCAAAAATCAACCGGCCGCCGCGGGGAACGTCGGGCCACTTGACCGCCCTCGCGAAAGGGTGATAGGCAATGTCGAGCCCAGCTGCTGGGCGATCGCTCAGGAAGGCGGGTGGGCGCGGGTGAAGACGGCGGTGGTGACCGGCGGTGCGTCCGGGATTGGCCGCGCGGTCGCGGAGCGGTTGCGCAGCGACGGGTTCCGGGTGGCGGTCATCGATCTGTCGCCCACCGACGACGGGTTCGGTTACGTCGCCGACGTCACCGACCGCGCACAGGTCGACGCGGCGGTCGCGGCCATCCGCGAGGCGCTCGGCCCGATCCTGGTCTTGGTCAACGCGGCCGGCGTGGAGGGCTTCAAGAAATTCCTGGACATGTCCTTCGAGGCGTGGTCGAAGGTGATCGACGTCAACCTGAACGGGGTGTTCCACACCATTCAGGCCGTGCTTCCCGACATGGTCGAGGCGGGCTGGGGGCGCATCGTCAACATCTCCTCGTCGAGCACCCATTCCGGCCAGCCCTTCATGGCCCACTACGTGGCGGCCAAGTCCGCGGTCAACGGCCTGACCAAGTCGCTCGCCCTCGAATACGGCCCGAGCGGGATCACCGTCAACGCGGTGCCGCCGGGGTTCGTCGACACCCCGATGCTGCGCAGCGCCGAGAGTCGGCAGCTGCTCGGTGGCACTGTCGAGGACCACATCGCGCGCACCCCGGTGCGCCGGGTGGGCAGGCCCGAGGATATCGCGGCGGCGTGCGCGTTCTTCGTTTCCGAGGAGACCGGCTACATCACCGGCCAGATACTCGGCGTCAACGGCGGCCGCAACACCTGAAGTTAAAGAATCGCGGTAAAGGGGAATTGTTCAGCCGTGCCTCCCAGCTTCCAGGACGTCATCGCATCCAAGTACCTGCTCCTGACCACCTTCACCAAGGACGGCCGGCCCAAGCCGACCGCGATCTGGGGCGTTCCCGAGGGCGGCAAGCTGCTCGTCATCACCGACGACGGGTCGTGGAAGGTCAGGCGAATCCGCAACACGCCCCGGGTGACGCTCGCGCGCAGCACGGCGTTGGGAAAGCCGAAGGGCGAGGCGGTCGAAGGGGTTGCCCGCGTCCTGCCGAAATCCGAGACGCGGCGCGTCTACAACGCCGTGCTCAAGCGGTACTGGTATCACGCCTGGTGGTTCTACGCGCACTCGATCGTGCGCGGCGGCATCGACAAGGTGCACGTCGGGTTGGAGATAGAGCCGGCGTCCTAGACGGTCCGTGGTGGCAACGACATCACGTCACATCAGTCCCCTCAGATGGGGGTCGACCATGTGCCCGGCTCAGCGCGACAATCGGGCGCCCAAGGCATTTGTCGCTCGGAGGCGGGCACGACAGGTGGCCGCTCCGCCAGGGGCCCATGGGTCAGATGTGATTGCTGGTGAAATCACTCCCGCCGGGGACCGTTATGCGCCAACCGGGTTCGCGGCGTCGCTCTTGGGGTCGATGAGGATCTTCGCGTGCGCCTCCGGATCGCCGAGCGCGTCGAACGCGGCCTCGACCCCGGGCAACCCGACCGTCCCGGTGATCAGCGGGGCGACGTTGACCTTGCCATCGGCGAGCATGTGCAGCGTGTCGCGAAATTCCAGCGGGGTGTAGCCGAGCACGAACCGAAGGTCGGTCTCCTTATTGATCGCCATCGCCGGGCGGATGTGGTCCGAGCCCATGCAGACGCCGACCACCACGACGCGCGAGAACAGCGGGGCGCCCGCGATGATGCCGTCGATAATGCCTGGGACGCCGACACATTCGAAGATGATGGGGTGTTTCGGCGTTGCGGCGCCGGCGGCTTCGGCGGCGCGCCAAAAGTGCCACCAGGGCAGCCGCAGCCGTTGCAGCTTTTCGATGGTGCCGACCGCCAGGTCGAACGCCTCGAGGATGCCTTGCAGGTGCTTGCTGCTCGCGTCGGTCGCGTAGGGCGAGTCCTGGGCGGGATCGACGACGATGTCGGCACCGCAGGCGGTTGCCAGCGCGCGCCGGCCCGTCGAGAAGTCGCTGGCGATCACGGTGCGCACGCCGTGCGCCTTGAGCATGCAGATCACCGCGAGACCGATTGGCCCACAGCCGATCACGATCGCGACGTCACCCTTACCGACCTCGCCGCGCCGCACCGCGTGCCAGCCGACGGCCATGGGTTCGGTCAGGGCGGCGACCTCGGGCGCCAGCCCGTTGGGGACGGGCAATGTCAGCGACTGCTCGACGAGGAGCTGCTCGGCGTAGGCGCCCGGCGCCATCGTGGACAGCCCGATCCCGTGCACCTCCTTGCCGCGGCGCAGCAAGGGCAAGGCGACGACCCGGGTGCCGGTCCGCGGGGCCTTGCGGGTGCCGGGGCCGTAATCGAGGACCTCGCCACAGAATTCGTGGCCGAACACGACGTGCTGGTCCGACCGCATGAACGCGTCATAGCCGGATTCGGCCATCACGTCGGCGAGTTCGTCGCAGTGGTGGCGCGCATGCAGGTCGGATCCGCAGATGCCGCACCGCAGCACCTCGATCAGCAGCTGGCCCTTGCCCGGCACCGGGGTCGGCTGGTCGACGACTTCGAGCTTGGCGTTGGTGCACGTGACGCTCTTCATTCTTCGATCCTCCTACACCGGCGCGGAGTTGAGCCCGTCTCGTCGAGCCTGTAATTCTGCAGGCCCCTACTCGCGTTTTGTCTGCAGATTTACAGTCTCGGCGCGTTGAGCGACGCGGTCAGCCGCCGGCACTACGCAGGGCCTCGAACGTGTCGGCCACGGTGTCCCGCGGATCCCGATAGGTGATGCCGAGTTCTCGCTCGCTGGGCGAGTCGTCCGACGCAGGCATCTGCGTGTAGTACTGCATCCCCGCCGACGTGAAGGGTGTCTCGAAGGGCAGAAACCGGCCCGCCCGATCCATGACCGCCCCGGCCACTCGCAGCGCGGCGTCCGGGATGGGAACCGCGACCATGGGAGTCCCGGCGATCTGGCCGAGCATGGACGCGAGCTCGGCCACCGGAACCCGATGTCCGCCAGCGGTGTAGCGGCGCGGCCCGCGCCCCGGCTCCAGGAGCGCGGCGTGCAGCGCGGCCAGATCGCGGACGTCGACGACCAACCACGCCGCGCTGCGCCCCGGGATCGCGTGCATCTGCACCGCGGCCTTGACGCCCTCGCCGGCCTCGCCGAACTGATCGCCGGCCGGGGGGCCGAGGACCATCCCGGGATAGGTGATGTTGACCGGCGCGCCCGCGTCCTGCAGCCCGCGCGCGTAGATCTCCACCTGCGCCTTGGACGTTCCGTACCCGTCCGCTCCACCGACGACCGGGAGGTCCGCGGTGAGTGTCTCCAGGCCCGGATGAAACAGCGCCGTGAAGCTCGACACGTGAACGATCGGGTCCAGCCCGAGCTCGACGGACTGGCCGAGGACGTTCTGCGCGCCCTGCATGTTCGTGGTCAGCATCTCTTGGGTCTGGCGCGGGTCGGTCGCCACCAGGGCGGCGCTGTGCACGACGGCGTCGCACCCGCGCAGCGCTTCCCGCACCGAGACGCGATCGGTGATGTCCCCGACGGCGTAGTCCGACACGTCGACACCCAACTTGGCGACGGACGTCTTCAGTCGGTCGGGATTTCGCACCAGGAAACGGATGGTGTGCCCGGCGTCCGCGATGGCCTTGGCGGTCCAACCGCCGACGAAACCCGTGCCGCCCGTAACCAGAACATGCATGCTGCGATTCTGCACGGGCCTACAGGTGGCTCGCGGCGTAGGTGGCCGCTTGGCCCGTCATCCCGTTCACCGAATAGGACACGTGCGCGAAGGCGTCGTTGCCGTCACCGCAAATCCCGTCGCCCGGCGCGCACAGCTCCAGGGTCTTGGGCTGATAGAGGGGGCCGATGGCGATCACCGGGGCGCCGTACTTTTGCAGCCACGGACCCGACGGTGTCCCGAACAGCGTGACGGCGGCGACATGGTTGGCGACGTCCGGCGGCATGGGCTTGGGCACCGCCGACGCCGGTACGCCCGGCGGTACGGCCGCCGATGTGACGAAACCGGCTACCGCCGCGCCCTGGGAGTAGCCGCCGAGGACCTCGCGGGTCTTCGGGCAGTTCGCCGCCATCGACTCGATATGCGAACCCGCGTCACGGATGCCGTCGATGACGGTCAGCGGAAAGTCGCTGTTCGAAAAATCGGTGCTGGCGGGGTAATTCACCGGATACACCCCGAGCGTCCGGCCGCCGATCTGCCCGCGCAACGCGTCGACGAATGACCCGCCGACGCCGCCGACGCCGGGCGGTTCCCCGGAACCGCGGGCGAACACCACCTCGACGTCGGGACACGGATCGGCGGACGCGCCGGGCGCGGGAGCGCCCAACAGTGCGAAGGCGGCCGACGCGGCCGCGACTCCCATGGATGTCGTGAATCGGCGCATGTTCGCAGACCTTCGCATTGTCGGTGTCCTTTACCTGGTATTCGACGCCAATTGCGCCGTGGATTGCCAGCAAAAACGTTTCTCAACCGGGCTGGCCGGTCGCAGCAGAAAAGGCCAGCGGGCCGCCGAGGGTACCGGCGCCCGCTGGCCAAATCGTCAATTACTTCTTGAAGGCGTCCTTCACCTTCTCGCCGGCGTCCTTCAGGCTGGACTTCGCCTGATCGGCCCGGCCTTCGTTTTTGGTGTCGTGATCTCCGGTGGCCTTGCCGATGGCTTCCTTGGCCCGGCCGCCCAGATCCTCGATCTTGTTCTTTGCCTTGTCTGTTCCACTCATGTGCTGGTGACTACCCAGCGGTAGGCGATATTGAAACCGCAGGTCGCCTGGCCTGTCATCATGGACGTTGTGGGCACCGCGGTGGTGGTGGCGATCGTGGCCGTGCTGATGTTGTTGGGCATCGGCATGGTGGTCAATCAGCTGTTTCGGCTCAGGAAGTGGCTGAACGCCCCACCCCCCGACCAACCGCCCGGCGACCAGGCCGTCCGACCCCCGGAATGAGCTGTGTTCGGCGCGTTTGCCGGCTGATAGCTTGATGCCGTGATGGCATCGCGCAGGGGATCGACCCTGCTGGTGACCGACGACGGCTTGCCGCGCGGTGTGTCCGGCGCCGCCGACCCCCATTTCGCCAATGTCATCGGGATCTTCGCCCGGTTGTTCTTCGGCCGCCGTTTCGGCGGCGGGGCGCTGGCCGTCTACATCGACGGCGTGCCCGTCGTCGACGTCTGGACGGGGTGGTCGGACCGGGCGGGCACCGAACGCTGGACCGCCGACACGGGCGCGATGGTGTTCTCGGCGACCAAGGGCGTCGCGTCGACCGTGATCCACCGGCTGGCCGACCGCGGCCTGCTGTCCTATGACGACCCGGTCGCCGAGTACTGGCCCGAATTCGCGGCCAACGGCAAGGCCGACATCACGGTCCGTGACGTGTTGCGGCATCGGTCGGGGTTGTCGCACCTGCGGGGTGTCACCAAGACCGAGCTGATGGACCACGCGCTCATGGAGGAGCGCCTGGCCGCCGCGCCCGTCGATCATCTGCGCGGCGTCCAGGCGTACCACGCCCTGACCTACGGATGGCTGCTCTCCGGCCTGGCCCGGGCGGTGACGGGCAAGGGCATGCGGGAGCTGATCCGCCAGGAAATCGCGCGCCCGCTCAACACCGACGGCCTGCACCTCGGCCGCCCGCCTGAAGGGGCGCCGACGAAGGCGGCCCAGATCCTGATCCCGCAGGGACGGCTGCGCGCCCCGGTGTTCAACTTCATCGCACCGAAACTGGCGGGCCTGCCGTTCTCCGGCGCGCTGGGGGCGATGTACTTTCCCGGCGTCATCTCCCTGATCAAGGGGGACACCGAGTTCCTGGACGGCGAGGTGCCGGCGGCCAACGGCGTGGTGACCGGCCGCGGCCTGGCCAAGATGTACGCCGCGCTGGCCAACGACGGCCGGATCGACGGCAAGAAATATCTGTCCGAGGAGTTGGCGCGCGGCCTGGCGGGGCAGCCGCAACGCAAGTGGCCCGACGCAAACATGGTGGTGCCCATGCCATTTCACCTGGGCTACCACGAGTCGCCGGTGCCTGGCCTGCTGAAGGGCTTCGGCCACGTGGGTCTGGGTGGAACCCTCGGCTGGGCCGACCCCGAATCCGGCAGCGCCTTCGGGTTCGTGCACAACCGGCTGCTGACGCCGCTGCTCTTCGACATGGGTTCCTTTGCGGGACTGGCCAGTCCGCTGCGCAACGCCATCGAGGCCGCCCGCCATCAGGGCCCGCTCGAGGTGCCGCGGCTCGGCGCGGCGTACAAGTCCGACCGCCGTCGGGCGGCGGTGGCGTCCGGCGGGCGTTAACTCCTTAGAACCCGAAGAAGCCCGACTGGCCGATGCCCGCGTTGAAGGCGCCCGAGCTCAGGAATGCGGTGGCCATGTTCGCCAGGCCCGAGCTGAAGGCGCCGGTGTTGAACAAGCCGGTGTTGAAGCCGCCGCCGCCTGAGTTCCCGATGCCGACGTTGAAATCGCCCAGACCCGAATTGAGGAGGCCGACGTCGAAGCCGCCACCCGAGTTCATTATGCCGATCGAGGGGCTGGTCCCCGAGTTGAAGAAGCCCACGTCGCCGTCGCCGCTGCCCGTGTTCATGAAGCCCGTGGTGAAGCCGCTCGAATTCGTGTTGAAGAAGCCCGAGCTCAAGCTCCCGCCGCCGGTATTGAAGAAGCCCGAGTTGTCCGTGCCGGTGTTGCCGAAGCCCGAATTGGCAACGGACTGCACAGCCGCGCTGCCCACGCCGGTGTTGAGGGTTCCCGAATTGAACATGCCGGTGTTGACCAACCCCGAGTTCTCGTAGCCGGTGTTGAAGTCGCCACCGTTGAAGTCGCCGGTGTTGTCCGTTCCGGCATTGAAGTTGCCGGTGTTGCCCACGCCGGAGTTGAACATACCCATGTTGTCCAGGCCCGAGTTCCCCATGCCGAAGTTGAAGCTGCCGGAGTTTGCCATACCCATGTTGTTGACCCCGGAGTTCCAGAAGCCCAGGTTGCCGCCCGCCAATGCGTTCGGTCCCGCATTTCCGAAGCCCATATCCAGTCCGCCCGAGTTAGCGAGACCGGTGTCGACATTGCCGGAGTTGAAGAGGCCGGTGTCGGTGACGCCCGAATTGCCGATGCCGAAGTTTCCGTTGCCGGAGTTGAAGAAGCCGACGTTGTTGGTGCCCGAGTTGAACAAGCCAATGTTGCCGCTGCCGGAATTCAGGCCGCCGAAGTTGAACTGATTGGTTGCCGTGTTGAAATAGGCGTTCCCGACACCGATTTCGTTGTCGCCGGTGAGCCCGAAGCCGATGTTGTTGTTCCCGGTGTTCCCGGCGCCAATGTTGCCGTTACCCGCCACGCCGCCGGGGCCCGAGTTGCCGAAGCCGATGTTGTTGCTGCCGAAGTTGCCGAACCCGTAGTTGGCGTTACCGTCGTTTCCGCTGCCGTAGTTCTGGTTGCCGATGTTGCCGCTACCGAAGTTACCGCTGCCGTTGTTGCCTGAGCCGAAGTTTCCACTCCCGGTGTTGCCCGAGCCCAGATTTTGGTTGCCGACGTTTCCGCTGCCCAGGTTTTGGCTGCCGATATTTCCGTTGCCCAGGTTCAAGTTGGACGCGATTGTGCCATCGGCGCCGTTCCCGCTGCCGAAGTTCAAGCTGCCGTTGTTGCCGTTGCCCAGGTTATGGTTGCCGATGTTGCCGTTGCCGAAGTTGGTGTTGCCGGTGTTGCCGGAGCCCAGGTTATTGCTGCCGATGTTGCCGATGCCGAGATTGAAGGCGGGGGCGGCCGCGTCCGCGCCCACGGTGGTCGTGATCGTGCGGACACTACCGTCAACCTTGCTGGCCGCGGCCAGGCGGAGGGTCCGCGCTTTGGACACCGACCCGTCGCACGCCGACCTGACGGCAGCGACCATCGGATTGTCGGATACGGCGACCGTCGCCGCCTGGGAAGCCGCGGCGGGCAGGCTCTGCAGCAGCTGCGGCAGCGACGCCAACTGCGCGGCCGCGGCCGACGCCCCGCCGTGATAGCCGACCATCGCGGCCACGTCGGCGGCCCACATCTCTTCGTATTGGGCTTCGGCGGCCGCGATCGCAGGGGCGTTGAAGCCCAACAGGTTTGAGCGAACCAGCTGCACGAGGAGATTGCGGTTGGCGGCGACGAGCATCGGATGCACGGTGGACGCCACGGCCGACTCGAATGCGCTTGCCACCGCCTTGGCCTGCGCGGCGGCGTTTTGCGCCTGGGCCGCCGCGGTGCTCAACCATCCGCTGTAGGGGGTTGCCGCGGCCACCATCGCTGCCGACGCTGGACCCTGCCAGGCCTGGCCCGCCAGGCCGTTGGTCACCGAGGAGAACGAGTCGGCCGCCGACCCCAACTCGGCGGCCAGTCCGTCCCACGCGGTCGCCGCGGCCAACATGGGACCGGACCCGGCGCCGCTGAATATGAGCGAGGAATTGATTTCCGGCGGAAAAATCGAAAAGTTCATCGCCGCAGTCCCTTCAGGGCAAGGAGCTGCGCGAGGTGCGCGCTATGCCCACCTCACAGCGCCCGCCCCCGCAGCGGAACGAAGCAGACTATACGAGCAGACCGTTCGAATGTGGCCCTTTTCGCGAGTTCGGATCAAATCCAAATGACGCGTGGACTTTTCGCCCGTTACACCTTCGCGAAGCCTCGGGGAAGCGTGAGCGGCAGATCCGTGTACGTGACGATGCCCGGCGGGGCCGCGACGACCGCCGGAATCGCGTTGATGGCGGGCAGCGCCGTCATGATGTGACCGAGCGCCATGAAGTCGGCGATCGTCTCGGCCTGGAAGTAAGGGGGCGGCAGGAAGCCGACCTTGGTTGTCACCGTTGGCTGTCCGTCGATTTGGATGACCCAGCCGTCCTGGTCGATCTTCCAGTCGGGCTCGAGCGTCTGGCCTTTGCGCCAACGGACGTTGAGGTCGATCAACGTCTTGTCGCCAACGACGCCCTGCCAGCTGATGTAGACGCCCGCGACACATCCCGCCGGGATCGTCCACGATGCCATTTCGAGATCGGCTGTGGTCTGGGCGAATTCGGACACGCAACGCACCTCGTCGAGTTCGACGCCGAGCGCGTCGGCCACGAGGTTCACGGCCTCGCCGAAGATGGCCGTCCCGTTGCGGGCCATGTCGGCCAGCTCGGGGTGGTCGATCGGCTGGCCGAAGCCGACCGGCTTCTCGGTGTCGGGCGAGTCGTAGAACGTGGTGTCGGCCGCCTCGATGACGGACACCTTGTCGATCCGGTTGCACACCATCGCCGAGACGATGGCCAACAGCTCGGCGAAGCCCGGGCTGACCCCGGAGCCGAACATCGTCGAGCCGCCCTTCTGGCAGGCGTCGACGATCCGGTCGCGGCCCTCGCCGAGGTTCGCCCCGGTGATGAACGACGCCGTCGTCACCACGTTGACGCCCGCGGACAGGATGCGGACCAGCTCGTCGACGTTGATCCACATGGGGTTGTAGACGACGCAGTCGGGTTTCAGGGCGAGCAGCGCGTCGACGTCGTTGGTGGCGGCGACGCCCAGCGGTGCGATGCCGACGAGTTCACCGGCGTCGCGGCCGACCTTGTCCGGTGACCAGGCGTAGCAACCCACCAGTTCGAGGTTGGGGTTGTCGGCGATCGACTGCAGCGAGCTCTTGCCGACGTTTCCGGTGTTCCACTGAACGACGCGATAGTTGTTTGGCACTCGCTCAGCATAGGGAGTCGCGTGGCCGCCGAGAAGGTCAGTAGTCGGATTCGCCGGCCAGGATCTCCGCCAGGAAGGCGTCGCGCGGCGGCCGGTCCAGCCGCGCCCTGGCCCACCGGCGAACCCGTTCCCGGGTTTCGCGCGCCTCCGCCGGCTGGGCGCCGATGACCACCGACGTCACCGACCAGTCGTGGTCCCAGGCCGCCGCTTCTGTCACCGGGAGCCGCTCGCCGTCGACCAGCGGGAGGATCGCGCCGCCGTGGGCGTCCAGGACGCCGCTGCCGCGGACGTCCCCGGATTGCAGTCGCACCCCGATGCCGGTGGCCGGGTCGGGCCCGATGACGGCCGCCCGCACGACGGCGACCACCGCCGCGTCGGCCATCTGGACGGTCCAGTCGACCGTGTCCTCGCCCGCGTCGAAGATGCCGGACGGAACCGCGCCCCAGCCGATGGACGCGACGCCCCGCGCGATCGGGACGGCGCCGCGGGGAGCCGCGTCCGCGCCGGCGGCCAGCGCATAGTCATCGCGGTGCCCGCTCGGCGCGCTGAGCTCCACGCTCGGATCATCCAGCGCCGCATACAATTCCGCCCAGCCGTCGTCCACACCGACCTCTTCGGCGAGCCCGGCGCCGGCCCGCACCAAATCGCGTATCCGCGGATCGCCGCCGCGCAGGTGCGCGATCAGGGCGGCGGCGTGCGGTGCCAGCAGCCCGACCACATCGGAATCGAGGGTGTCGTCGGTGAAGAAACCCTGCGCCCCGGAGGTCAGCAGCGCGACCTCGACGTCGAGCAGCGCGCGATCGAGGCCGGCGATGCCGTCGACGCGACTGGCCGGCCACCACCGCCGCAGCCAATGCCCGATCGCGAGCCGCCGCAGCGGGTCGACCGAGCCGGGCACGATGTCGACCCCGGCGAGCTCGATGCCGCGCGGCTCGTCGGGCTGGGGCGCGTCTTCGAGCGCGGACGTTATCGCGACGTGTCCGGCGTCGCCCAGGACACGCCAAAGCCAGTCGGCGCGCGACAAATCGGTGAAAGTGATCCGGGCGGACCCGTCGTCGGGTGGGTCGTCGATCGTCCACGACAGCACGCCGCCGCTGACCTCCAGCACGGCGGCCAGCGGCGAACCCGCGGTGGCGGGACCGGTGCTCCACAGTCCGGAATCGGCGACCAGTCTCATCCGGCCACCTGCAATTCCAGCATCGCCTTGATGCGTTGCCGGTGGTCGAGGCTCACCGACCGCGCGACGCCTTCCAGCAGCGACCGCACCTCGTCGACGTCGTCGCAGGGCTCCTGCCAGACGTCGCGTCCGTGCAGCCGCGCCCACAACCGGCTCAGGTAGGGCTGGGCGTACGCCGCGAGGTCGTCGACCACCTGCCGTTGGCGCGGATGGATCGGGCCGCCCTCGGCGAGGTAGCGCCGGGCGTGCAGCACGTAGGCCTCCTTGCGCAGCCGGGCCTGGATCTGGGCCGCCAGCGCGTAGCGGTTGGAGATCGACGGGTCCAGCGGCGCGAGCTCGACGGCGATCTCGATGCCGGCCACCAGGGTCGCCTGCTTGTCCTCGGACAACAGCCCCCAGGGCGCCGCGGCCCGGTCGACCTCCTCCTCGCACAGCAGCGGAATGTCGGGCAGCGCGTCGCGATCCAGGGCGCGCCGCAGCGTGCCGCGCACCCGGTCCACCACCGTGCGATCCAGCGGGCGATCGCTGTCGGAGCCGCCCGCGATCGGTGGTTGCCGTTGCGGCTGAACGGAACTCAAGCCAAGCCCGACGATCGACCACGGCAGCTCGGCCGCCTCGACCCGGGCCAGGGCCCCCAGGTTGTACGGTGTGGCGTCGGCGATGACGGCCGACCAGACCCGCTGCCGGGCCGCCGCGGCGCGGTGGCTGTTGGCCGGCCCCAGCACCGTGCCCAGCTCGGCGAAGAACGGGCCGGCGGCCGTCGCCGCTTCCGGGGCCCGCACGTCGCGCCAGCTGCGGTCGAGCTGAGCGGCCAGCCCGGCCACCACGTCGGGGCCCGCGACGTATTGGTGCAGCACCTCGATCGCGGTGCGGTCGCGGCCCTGGTGAATGTCGTTGAGCACCGCGGCCGCCGTCTCGCTATCCTGAGGCTCCGGTGCGCCTTTCGTCACCGCGAGCTCGAAGCAAACCGGGAAGTACAGTTCCTGGGCGTTGCCGGTGCGGATGCGCTGCCTGCGGCGCTCCAGCTTGAGCGTGTCGAACCACGCTGCGGCGGAACGTAGTTCGCGCGCGCTGCCGACGATGAGCTCGTGCATCGCCGCCGCGGTCTCCGGAGTGACGACCGGGGCCGAATACTGGGGGTTGGATCGCAGCCGAAGCACCAGAGGGTCGATGATGCGCTTGACGGTCCGGCTCAGGGGACCGCCGTCGTCGCTGCTGAGCACCTCGACGCCGGGGCCGATCGCCCGCCACGCGGCCTCGATCACCGACCGGCGCGGGTGGCCCGCAGCGACGACCGTCGCTACCTGCGGATCCGCGCTCATCCCGACAGGATAGGGGCTTTTCAAAAATATCGGCAGCCGAAAAGTTGGGTTCGGTAGCCGTTCGCCCGGTAGAGCCTGGTGGCATGAAGAAGCTGATCCTGCTGGTGGCGGGGGTTTTCCGGGGCCTGTTCGCCCCGCGGCGGAGCGCGGCGGGGCCCACCGTCGGAGTCGGCACCGTGCGCACCGTCGGGGACGAACGCCAGGTGTTCATCGAGGTGGTGGCCGTGTCCGGCGAGACGTTCATCGGAAAACTCGCACGCTGTGACGGCGACGCCGACGTGTCGATGCTGCGCCCCGGCCTGGTCGTCCTGGTGGCGTTCGATCCCGCTGCCCGCGAGGAGCTTTCGCTGCCCGACGATGTGGTGGCCGTCAACGCGTCCTGGCTGGCGTCGATTTGAGCGCTATCGCGCGCCGTCCACCGCGAAACTGACCATGGCGCCCCAATAGAGCGGGCTGGCGGTGAGGACCCCGTCACGCCAGCGGCGCATCTGCGCACGCTGCCAACGGTTCACCGCGCACCCCGCGTCGGCGCCGTCGTGCGCGTCGTCCACGGCGACAACGACATCGGCCATCGGGTCGGTCGCAGCGTCGGTGCCGGCGAATCGTCGATAGGCCGCGGACGTGGGCAGTGACCACAAGGTGGCGCTCACCAGCTCGGCACCGCCCAGGACCATCGCCGCCACCAGGCCGGTCGCCTCGTCGAACTGATAGTCCCCGCCCGACCCGCACGCGAGCAGGGCGACCCGCGGGGGGATGGGCAATTGCAAGGACATCAGGTCCGACGCGGTCAGCGGGCGATGGTCGCCGACCGGCTCGGCGTCCCCGGGAACCTCCGCCGTGCAGGCCAGGTGCAGCGCCGCGCGGTCGGCCTGGCCGTGCGCCGAACTGGCGTGGCCGACATACACGAGCCGGCTCGGCGATTGCGCCAGCTGCTTGGCCAGCCAGACGCGGTCGGCGTCCTGACGGCGAAACAGCTCGACCGCGTCGTCGACCGCCGGCAGCACCGGCCGGCGGCGCATCAGCCCGGCGAAGTGTTGGGCCAATTGCGTTTCCGCGGAAGGCCTGCCGAGCACCGAGCCGAGCGCCGAGTCCGGGCGCTGCCCGGGCACCCGGGGGTCGAGGACGAGCACCGGTGGCCCGTCCCGCCGGGCGTCCCAGCCGGCCGGTGCGCGTGGGGAGTGCACGATGTTGGGTGGCACCGCCATCAGCACGTCGACCAGTTCCATCAACCGATGCCCGTCGGTGCGGGCGCCGATATCGTCGAGCTGCCAAGGGATCTGGGCGGCCACCCGGCCGCTGGAGGTGATGGCATCCTGGCGGGCGCGGACGAGCTCTTCCTTGCTCGGCCCCGATTTCGGTACGGCCAGCAGGCCCCACGGCACGCGGGCCAGCCGGGTGCTGGGCGAGACGAACAACACCGCGCGCGGGGTGGCCACGCATTCGGTCAGCAGCTGCCAGCCGGGTGTGCCGATGAGCAGCACCCCGAGGATGTAGGCCAGCGTCAGCTCGGTGTCCGGCGCCGCGAAGGGACCCGTCGTCAGGGCCCGCTCGATGGCGTCGCGACCGCTCTCCGTGCCGTTGGGCTCCGGTAAGGCGCAAGCCAGTTCCTGCAGGGCGGCGAGCAGGATCGGATCCTCGATCACCCAGTTGACGGTTTTGGACGGCTGCCCGACGATCCGCAAGCTCCCGTATGTGACGATCCCGACGTCGGCGAAGCGCAGGACCAGAGTCGGCCGGGCCGTATCACTCATGGCCAGGTGGACCAGGCGGGTTCGTCGGCGGTGACCTCGCGGCCGTAGCGCTGCAACGCCAGTTCGCGATAGTGGCTCATGATCGGCGCGGCATCCGGATGCATCTGCAGCGGTGGCAGCGGGCCCAGCCGGGTTAGCGAACGGCCACCCAGCCCCGGCGGCCCGCCCGCGGCCAGCGCCTCGCCGTCGTCGATGAGCACGGACGGGGTGGCCGTGGACGCCCATTCGCCGATCTTGGCGCGCTCCGGCTCCATATCGAAAGTTCCTCGGGCACTGTGGTATTCGACGAGCTCGCTGATCAGCTCGGTGTTCTCCCACTCCCATGCGACGGCGAAGGCGCCGGCCAGGATGGGCGCCGAAACGCTGGTCGCCCAGCGGGATCTTGCGTCGGCGTCGGCGATCGAATACCGCACCGAGTCGACCGCGAGCGCGGCCGGCACCTTGAGCTCCGCGGCCTGTTCGAGCTTGCTCATGCCGCGCCAGTATTCCGGGGTGCCGATCTCGCCCTTGAGGATGCCCAGGCCCTCGGCCTGCCGCGCCTCGGTTTCCTCCAGCGTCTCGTCGGGATCGCCCGAGCTGTCGAAGCCGAGGTCCGCCAACGCATCTGCCCGCCACACCGTGCCGAGTTGGTTGTCGAGCTGGGCGTATTGCAGCCAACTGCTGCGCGGCGACGAGTCAAGCAGTTCCCGCGCCTGGGCGATCAGCTCGACCGCGTCGGCGAATTTACTCCAAAAGATCGCGATCCAGCTGCGTTGCAACAGAATACGGTGTAGGTACAGCGGCTTTCCGAGCTCGCGCCAGTGCCGCTCCGCGTGCTCCCAGCACTCGTCGGCCGCCTGCAGGGCACCGGATCCCAGCCGGGTGAATCCCATGTACATCCAGCACCGAGCGATGTCGTGCGCGCGGTCATAGCGCGCGATGACCGGGTAGGCCTCCGAGACCAGTTGCTCGGTGCCGGCGTGGTCGGCCGAGGCCCAACAGGCCGCCGCGCGTTCCAATTGTGTTCTGGCCGTTGCCAGTTCCCAGCCGTTCGCCTGCGCGCGGGCGCCCGCCCGGCGCAGCCAGGGTTCGGCCTCGGCCAGTCGCCCGGTCTCGACGCAGAACCTGCCGTACTCGGTGGCCGCCGCCACCCGCAGATAGTCGCCGAACGGGCTGTCGCTGCTCAGGCGATCCGGATCCTCCAGCGCGGCCAGCACCTGCTCCCACAAGGGAACCGACTGCACGTGAAGGTCGTCGTCGCAGAGCGCGCTGGCGCAGAGCACCTGCGCGTGGGTGACGAGGTAGCCGTGCTCGTCGGCGAGGTCGGCAAAAGCGTTCTCGGGGCCGGTGTCCGACAACGCCGCCAGCGCCGCCGCGGCGCCCTCGTGATCGCCGAGGGCCGCGGCCAGACCCGTTTCCAAGAACTGCGCCCGCCGCGAGTACCGCACCATCATGTGCGCCACCTCAGCGTCGGACATCCGCACCTGTTCGGCGGCCTCCGGCATGTTGCCGGCGGCGATGCCCGAATAGACGGCCAGGCAGGCGCGGATGCGCCGGATGGACTCGCGCACTCCGTCATTCGCGCCGCGCGCCAGGTAGATCTCACCGAGCTGGGCGAGGGCTTCGAGCATCAGATCGTCCCGGTCTTCCCGCTCGATGCGTGGCATCAGCGACAGCAGCAGATCCCGCGCCCGGGTCTCGTCGGCGGCGAACGCCAACCGGCGGGCGTTCTCCAATTCGCCGGGGATCGACACGGCTGCATCATAAGTCCGGCGCCGTGAACGTGGCGAGGAACCGAAGCGGCGGGCGTGTGAGTGAGGGCCCGCCCGCCGCCCCGGCGTTCGTTCGATCAACCGCAGGTCACCTTGATGCTGAAGTCCTTGGTGATCATCCCGGCCATCGGGTTCTTCATGTCGGCACCCTGAGCCTGTCCGGTGATGGTGTACGTCTTGCCGTCCACCGACACGTTGGCCGAGCCGACCTTCGCGCCCATGCCGTTGCTGACCGACAAGGCGTTGCCGTCGACGAAGAGCGCCAGCGACTCGACCGCCGGGGGGTTGGCGTCGGTCATCACCACGGCGAGCGCCTGCTGGGGCCCGCTGGTGGTGCCGCTGCCGATGTCGATCTTGCCGCCGGTCCGCACGCAGGTCACCGCGGAGGGGTTCAGGCCGGCCAAATCGGTGCCGCCGACCTTGACCTGCGCGTTGGTGCCTGTGCCGGTGGAGGCACTGGGGGCCGTGCTCGATGCCGGGCTGGCTGAGTGGCCCCCGCTCGAGCAGCCCACCAGCGCAGAGGCGACGCCGAGGGTTCCAATCGCTCCCACGAGAAGACGTTTCACTGCAGTTCCTTCCTTCATGCGCCGCCCCAGTGGCGTCGTCATGGGCGCAAGTACAGACGGGCCGCGTCGCTACCGATCCCAATTTCGACGGTCACCCGGTAGGCTGCCTCGACACGGCCCGACGAAGGGAGACGCGCAATGGCGAGCGTGAAATGGCTGGAACAGCCTGAGGCGCACGACTTCCCGGCGGCGGCCGACTACCTCGCCTTGCTCGCGGAGCCGGGCACTGCCAACGAGTTGGCCGAGAAGCTGAAGTCCGGAGTCGTCAGCCACAAGAAGGCCAAGGACATCCTGCGGGCGGCGGCGCTGAGGCTGCTTCCCGAAGACAACCCGCACGTCGCCGCCGATCTGTCCAAGATCAAGAAGGGCCAGGCGCTGTCACCGATTCTGCTGGTGCGCGGCGACTTCACGGCGGGTGTCCCGCTGCAGATCGCCGACGGCTACCACCGGGTGTGCGCGAGCTATCACACCGACGAGAACACCGATATCCCCGTCGTCATCGTGTCATCGTGATCGAGATCGAAGCCGCCGGCGCGGTCCGGGTCCTGACCATTTCCTCCGGGCGCGTCAACGCCCTCGACGTCGAGCTGCTCAGGGAGCTGACCGACGCCCTGGGCGAGCTGCAGCACTCGGGTGCCGCCGCGCTCGTCGTGACCGGGGCCGGGCGCGCGTTCAGCGCCGGGGTCGACCTCAACCGCGTGGTGGACGGCGGTGCGGCCTACACCGATCGGCTGATCCCGGCGCTGTCCGAGGCGTTCGAGGCGCTGTTCTGCTACCCGGGGCCGACGGTGGCCGCGGTCAACGGGGCCGCCATCGCGGGCGGGTGCGTGCTGGCCTGCGCCTGCGATCGCCGGCTGATCGGCCCGGAAGCACAGATCGGGGCGACCGAGGTTCGCGTCGGTGTGGCGTTTCCGGTCGCCGCGCTCGAGGTGATGCGGTACGCGTGCGGGGACCGTGCGGAGGAGGTGGCGCTCGGCGGCGGCGTCTACCGCGGCGAGGAAGCCGTCGCCAACCGGCTGGCCCACCGCGTCGTCGCCGACGATCTGGTCGGGGCGGCGGTGGCGGAGGCCGCCGACCTGGGCGGCATTCCGACGGACGCCTACCGGCACACGAAGGCGCAGCTGCGGGCCCCCACCCTGGCCCGGATGCGCGAGGGCGCCCTTGTCGACAGCGAGGTGCGCCAGCTGTGGGGCTCGGGCGAGACGCAGCGGCGCATCGCCGCCTACGTCGAGAGCCTTCGGCGCCGCTGAATTATTCGTCGAGCGCGACGCCGCCGCGGGTGCGCCTGCGCCGCATCCGGTGTGAGCCCTTGCCGGTCGGCCGGCGGTTCTGCAATCCGCCCCGCGGCTCATCGGCAGCTTCGGCTTCTTCGGCTTCTTCGGCGGCCGGTTCGGCTTCCGTCTCGGCCTCGGCGCTGGCCTCGACGGGCTCTTCGGCCTTTTCCGCTGCCTCGGCTGCTGCGGCTTCTTCGGTTTCTTCGGCTTCGGTGTCTTCGGCTTCGGTGTCTTCGGCCTCGGCCGCCTTCTTGCGGCGAAGGCCCCGCGTCTTGGGCTGCTTGGCCTTCTTCGGCTTGATCGGTTTCGGCGGTGGCGGCGGCAACTCGGCGATAAACGAGAGGTAGAACGCGAAGATGCCGATCACGCCGATCGCGGCGGCCGCCCCGTAGACGGCGAACAACCACCGCCCGGCGTGGTCCAGGCTGAGCCAGATCTCGCTGATCGCCGTGCCGATGATGAGCACGCCGGAAAGCACGTGGGCCACGATCGACCAGAGCCTGATCGACAGGGCCAGCTGGGGCGTGCCCAACTCCGGCTTTCGGGTGCGCAACTGGGTGAACACCACGGGCAGGGCGGCCAGGGCCACCAGCGCACCCGTCACGATCCGAAGCGTCGTCCCCAACGCATGCGTGGTGTCGCCCATCAATTCGGGCCAGCGGGGCAGCACGAAAAAGAAGTAGAGGACGCCGGCAGCGACCGAAAACGACGCGTGCCACGGTATGGCGACCTTGCGCCCCATACGCCTCCTCATGCTGGTGCGGGCCGTGTCGGCCCGGTACGCCAGCCTAAAGGCCGTTCAGAACGATTCCAAACAACCCCCGTGCGTGGTCGCCCCAAATCAGGACGACCGGTGGCGGAGGATGCGGGATTTGAACCCGCGAGGGCTGTTAACCCAACCCGCGTTCCAGGCGAGCGCCATAGGCCACTAGGCGAATCCTCCGTGGGCCATGGTAACCGAGTGGCGCGCGGTCGCCGCCGGTTGTTGTGGGCTTGGGTATTAGACTCGCCGGAGGACCCCGCGCGGCGTCTATCCTGTGAACTCCCCCAGGGCCGGAAGGCAGCAAGGGTCAATGGGCTCTGTCGGGTGCGCGGGGTCCCCTATGTTCAATTGAGTGGCGACCCGCTGCGCCCGGCTCCGCCGCGCTTGCGATCGCCACTCAAGTATCCAACGTTCGACAGCGAAAGGGCCCATGGTGTCTTTCGATTCCCTCAGCCCTGACGAGCTGGCCGCGGTGCACGCCCGCAACCAGCAGGACTACGCGGAGCTGCAGGGCAAGAAGCTGGCTTTGGATCTGACCCGCGGCAAACCCTCGCCGGAGCAGCTCGACCTGTCCAACCGGCTGCTGAGCCTGCCCGGCGACGACTACCGCGACGCCGAGGGCACCGACACCCGCAACTACGGCGGCCTGCACGGCCTGCCCGAACTGCGGGCCATCTTCGGCGAACTGCTCGGCATCCCGGTGCAGAACCTGATCGCGGGCAACAACTCCAGCCTGGAGCTGATGCACGACCTCGTCGCCTTCTCGATGCTGTACGGCGGGGTCGACTCGCCGCGGCCATGGATGAAGGAGCAGGACGGCATTAAATTCCTGTGCCCCGTCCCCGGCTACGACCGCCACTTCGCCATCACCGAGACCATGGGCATCGACATGATTCCGGTCCCGATGCTGCACGACGGACCGGACGTCGACCTCATCGAGGAGCTGGTCGCCGTCGACCCCGCGATCAAGGGGATGTGGGCGGTACCCGTGTTCGGCAACCCGACCGGGATCACCTATTCCTGGGAGACGGTTCGCCGGCTGGTGCAGATGCGCACCGCGGCGCCCGACTTCCGGCTGTTCTGGGACAACGCGTACGCAGTGCACACCTTGACGCACGACTTCATCCGACAGGTCGACGTGCTGGGCCTGGCGGCCGCGGCCGGCAACCCGAACCGGCCCTACGTCTTCGCGTCCACCTCGAAGATCACCTTCGCCGGTGCCGGGGTCAGCTTCCTGGGCGGGTCGCTGGGCAACATCGCCTGGTACCTGCAGTACGCGGCCAAGAAGTCGATCGGCCCGGACAAGGTGAACCAGCTGCGGCACTTGCGCTTCTTCGGCGACGCTGACGGGGTGCGCCTGCAGATGCAGCGCCACCAGCAGATCCTGGCGCCCAAGTTCGCGCTGACGCTCGAGATCCTGGACCAGCGGCTGAGCGACTCGAAGATCGCCTCGTGGACCGATCCCAAGGGCGGCTACTTCGTCAGCCTTGACGTGCTGCCCGGCACGGCGCGGCGGACCGTCGCGCTGGCCAAGGACGCGGGCATTGCGGTGACCGAGGCGGGCGCGTCGTTCCCGTACCGCAGGGACCCCGACGACAAGAACATCCGGATCGCGCCGACCTTCCCGTCGCTGCCGGACCTGCGCGACGCGGTCGACGGGCTGGCGACCTGCGCGCTGCTGGCGGCCTCCGAGTCCCTGCTGGCGTCCTCCCCGTCGAGTGTGAGCTGACGGCGACGACACGCCG
>NZ_JCALCI010000021.1:0-32433 GCF_059812245.1 Mycobacterium sp. NGS64
AACCCCTACCACCACCCCGAACGATTCCTCCGCAACACCGACGACGACGAACCCGTTTGACGGGAGGCAGTTTTCGATCAGGCGTCGCCCGCCAGGCAGATCAGGGTTTGGGTGCTGGGGCCGGATTTCCGTACAGGCAATCATGGAGCTCCTGACTGCCCGGGGCGAAGTCGAACCCGCAGTTGCACTCACGAGCGTCCCTGGGGGGAAGCGAGTTGCAATAGGGGGTATCAGCGGAGGCCGATGGTGCGGTCCACATGACACCGGCCGCCAAGGCCGCGGCAGCACCGAACGTGGCCATCAATACTCTCGTCTTCATGTCGCTACCCTTGCACACACGGGCGAAATCCGCAGGTCGGCCAGCGGCCGTCACACACCCCACGACGGGCTGCCGGTCAGCACCTCTGGCGCGGCGTCGGTGATGTGGACGGTGTCGCGGCGTAGAACCGCGCCGACACCCTCCTGCCACACATAGCCGGTGATCGCCAGCACCATCCCGGCATCGAGGCGGTCGTCTTCGCCTGCCGCCGCGAGGGTTTCGGAGACGACGGGCGGATCGAAACCCAATCCCAAGCCGTGCGCGACGGGCATCGGCGGTATCGGCTCGCCGGCCACCCGATAGGCGGTTAGCAGCCCGGTCGCGGATGCACCGGGTCGACAGGCCGCGATCATCTTGTCGAACAACGCATCCGAGCGTCCGAACAGCTTCCTGGCCGAGGCGTCGGCCGCGTCACCCGCCGGCCACGTCCGGCCCACCTCACCGACGTAGCCGTCCGCCAGCGCACCAGCGGCGAAGGCGACCAGGTCACCGGACCGTACCTCGCGATCGCCGCGTCGCCAGGGGTGCTCGCGCGAGGTCACCCATGCGACGTCCTGGGTGGCGGGCGTGCTGACGCCGCCCGCGGCCATGGCCTCCAGCGCGGCCCCGGCGAGCGCCTGCTCGGACACCCCGGGCCGCAATTCCTTGACGGCGGCGGCGAGTCCATGTTCCGCCACCCGAAGCGCCGGGCCCATCGCCGCTACCTCGTCGGGCGTCTTGACGCGGCGCGCCGACCGCATCGCCGGCTCGGCGTCGACCAGCTCGGCGTTCGGGAAGGCCTCCGGCAGCAAGGCCGCGAAAGTCGGTGTGATGGCGTCCGTTCCGACCCGGCGCGCCGCTTCGGCGCCGTCGATCTTCTTCAGTACGTCGATCAGGGTCATCGGGTTCCAGGCCAACCCGTAGAGGTGATCGTGACCAATCTCCTCGGGGACGCCCTCGTCATCGGTGCTGTTGAGGTAGATGTCACCGGTGGCGCGCACCACGACGCACATCGGACCGAACGGCCGCGTCCCGGCAATCCACAGCTGCGGCGCGCCGGTCACGTAGCGAATGTTGGATTGCCGCCCCAACACCAGGATGTCGAGGTCGTGTGCGTCCATCTGGGCCAGCGCCCGTTCCCGACGCCCCGTCCGCAATCGCAGCGGGTCGGGCGAAATCTCAGTCGCCATAAGGGGAGTAGGGGTAGTCGGTGATCGGCGTGTAGCCGTCTTCGGTGATCACCACGATCTCCTCACTGCGGTAGCCGCCCGTGCCGTCCTCCCACACCACCGGCTCGAGGACCAGCGCCATGCCGGGCGGAAAGACGAAGTTGTCGTCGAACTCCTCGCCGAGGTCCGTTCCGATCATGGGTGCCTCGGCGGGGTAGGTGCCGATGCCGTGGCCCAGGTAGAAGTGCGGTAGCCAGGGCTTGCGGCCGCCGTTGGCGGCGATCGCCGCACGCGCCAGGTCGCCCGACGTGACGCCTGCCTTGGTCACCTGCAGCACCGCGTCCAGGATCGTCCACCATTGCCGAAATTGATCCTGCTGCCGTGGCGAGGGCTGTTGGCCGACCACCCAGGTGCGCCCGAAGTCCGAGCAGTATCCGGCGTAGCTGATGCTGATGTCGGTCCACAGCACGTCACCGACGGCCAGCTCGCGGGCCGAGGGGAGCAGCGGCAACGCCAGGTCGCCGTGGGTCGTCCACACCCCGGCTTCCCGCGAGCTGGGCATCACCTGCCAGATGGCCTCGAGCATGTTGGTGGTGGCGCCAAGCTCAAATGCGCGCCGAACCAGCTTGGCCGACAGATCGATCTGCCGTACGCCCGGCGCCAACGCCGCTTGCACGTCGACCACCGCCTGTTCGGTGATCCGGCAGGCCCGGCGAAGGCAAGACAACTCGTCCCGTGTCTTGACCAATTGCGCGGCGCCGAGCACGATCGCCGCGTCCGACGGCGGGCCGCCGGGAAACAGAGTGGCCGCCGACCGTCGCATCGCGCCGGTGAGCTCGTCGACGGCCACCGTCGCGCCCCGCGGGATCAGCCCCGCCAGTGTCCGAGCGAAATCCTTTACGCCCCGGTCGGATTCGAGATAGACCGGACCGTGCAGGTGGTCGTCGGGCACCGGCGGATCGCGAGGCTCCAGGGACGCCCCGGCGCGAAACGGCATGAACAGATGCGGGTGCTCGTCGTCGGCCAGCACGACGGCGACCGGCCGCTCGACGTGCGAGAGGCCCGCGTCGATCAACGCCCAGCTGGCGCCCGTCGCGTACCCGACATAGCCGTTCATCAGCAGGACGAGCGCGTCGACGCCGTGGTCGGCCATCGCGGCGCGCAGCCGCGCGCCGGTCTCGGCACGCATTCGGATGAAGTCCGGCTCGTCCGGAATGTCGATGACCGAGCCGCGGGCGCTGAGTGCGTTGGTCATCTAGATGCCTAAGAAGTTCCGGATGTTGCCCCCGACCACCCGCATGGCGTCGTCGGGGCCCACCGCGTCGACAACCGCGGCCAGCGACCGCTCCGAGTAGCCGAAAGTGCTTTCGTTGTGCGGGTAGTCGGAAGACCACATCACCTTATCGATGCCGATCTCCCCGATCTGGTCGAGCCCCAGGCCGTCGACCATGAACGAGGCGCACATGTGGTTGTCCCAGTAGTAGCGGATGTCGCGCCGCGGGTGGTCCTTGAGCATGTGCCGATACGAGGCCAGCACGTGCTCGGCGTCCTGCAGCGCCGGCGGCACCCAGGCGATGCCACCCTCGAACCAGCCGACGCGCAACCGCGGATGGCGGTCGAGGATGCCGCCGAAGATGTACTTGGAGAACATCTCCCGGAACGAGTCGATGTTGACCATCATCGCGACGGCGACGCTGTTGACCTCGCTGGGAACCTTGGGCTGGCTTTCGCCGATGTGGTGGGCGACCGGCAGCCCGGCATCCTCGATCTCGTCCCACACGGCGTCCATCGCGGTGCCGGAGAAGTCGATGGCGCGGCCGTTGTCGTCGTTGCCGGGGCTGATCGGCATCAGAAATGTCTTGAGCCCGAGCGCTTTCAGCTCGGTCAGCGTGCGCCGGGTGCCGCGTGGATCCCACCAGTTGATCAGGCCGACGCCGTAGCAATGGCCGCCAGAGCGGTCCTGCACGGCCGCGATGTGTTCGTTGTAGATGCGAAAGATGCGCTCCCGCAGGTCCTTGTCGGGATAGTGGAACAACGCCAGCACCGCGTTGGGGAACACCAATTCCTTGTCCACCCCGTCGTCGGCGAGTTCGCGGACCCGGGCGTCGATGTTGCGGCTGACCGCGCCGGCCAGGTCGTCGTACTGCATGAGCACCGCGCTGAAATCGCCGACCACCATGGATTGGCCCGGGCGCCCGAGCAGGTAAGCCCCGTCCTCGTACCAGATCCGGGGGGCGTGATCCTTCAGGTCGTCCGGGAATTGTTCGTAGAAGATGTCGTCGGCGACGGAAATGTGGTTGTCGGCCGAGAACACTTCCGTGCCGGCGGGCAGGCCGGTGACGGATCCCGCGGCGCGGCCGTGTCGGTGTTTGGGTGCGCCGATCACGCCCTCGGGGTACACGGTCTGGCTCGACATCATCGTCCCTTCACTCCGCATACGATCCCGGGTACGTGACACCGGTGAGTTGTTCGGACATCCGCCACAGCCGCGCCATGTCGGCCTCGCTGCGCGCCGAACCGGGGACTCCGGCCAGGGCGACTCCGCCCCCGGCGGTTTCGTACAGGCCGCGCGGCCCGTAATAGGTGCCGCCGCGCGCGTCCGGTGACACCGCCGCGTAGAGCGTGGGCTTGATGCCCTCGTCGACGTCGAGCCACATGAACGGCAGCAGCCGCCAGGTCAGCCGGGTGAGCCGGGCCTGCAGCGTCGGCCTGTCGCGCCCGTAGGAGGCGCCGCTGAGCAGGTTGGTCTTGCTCAGCCCGGGATGCGCCGCGTTGGACATCAGGCGCCAACCGCCGAGGCGGCTGCGCCGATCCAGTTCCATCGCGAACATCAGTTGCGCCAGCTTGGCCATTCCGTAGGAGCGCATGGGTCGGTAACCATGTTGGGCGTTGGGATCGCTGAAGTCGAGGTTTCGCTGGGTTGCGGCGATGCTGCTGACGGTCACCACCCGCGCGGATTTTGCCGCGCGCAGCACCGGCAGCAGGTGTCCGGTCAGCGCGAAGTGACCCAGATGGTTTGTGCCAAACTGCAATTCGAAGCCGTCGCGCGTCTCCTGGCGCTGGGGCGGCGTCATGACGCCGGCGTTGTTGATCAGGATGTCGATCGGCCGGCCCTCCGCGACGAGCTCCTCACCCAGCGCCGCCACGCTGCGCAGCGATGACAGGTCCAGATGCCTGATGGTCAGCTTGGCCCGCGGCGCCTCCCTACGGATTTCGGCGATTGCGGCCTCGCCCTTGGTCCGGCAGCGAACCGCCATGACGACGTCGGCACCCGCGACCGCGAGCCTCTTCGCCAGGCCCAGCCCGAGCCCGCTGTTCGCTCCCGTGACGAGCGCGCAGCTGCCGGACAGATCGGGCACGTCAAGGGACAGGTCGGGTTTCACCATGTCACGGGGAGCTCGTACACGCCGTAGGCCAGGGTGTCGTGTTTGAAGGGAAGCTCCTCAAGGGGCACGGCCAACCGCAGCGTCGGGATCCTGCGCAGCAGGGTGGGCAAGACGATCTGGAGTTCCATCCGGGCCAGTTGCTGGCCCACGCACTGGTGGCGGCCGTAGCCGAACCCGACGTGGGCGCCGTCCTCGCGCAATAGGTCCAGCCGATCCGGGTTCGGGAATTGCCGGGGATCCCAGTTGGCCGGCGCGACATCGAGGATGATGCCCTCGCCGGCCCGGATGGTCTCGCCGCCGATCTCGATGTCCTCGACGGCGATTCGACGCTGACCCGTCTGGATGATGCTCAGGTACCGCATCAGTTCCTCGACCGCGTTGGCGATCACCTTCGGGTCGTCGGTGTCGCGCAGCAGCGCCCTCTGCTCGGGGTGCTCCAGCAACGCCGCGACGCTCAGGCTGATCATGTTCGCGGTGGTCTCATGACCGGCGATCAGCACGCCGAGCGCCAACTGCGTCGCCTCGCGCACGCTGAGCTCCTCGCCGTTGACCCGCTCGGCCAGGTCGGACACCAAATCCTCAGACGGGCTTTGCATTTTGGCGCGAATCAGGTTGGCGAGGTATTTCGCCAGCGAGGCGGCCCCTTTGGCCGTGTCCTCTTCGGTCGCGTATCGCCCCGTGCCCCGTTGGGCTTGCTCCTGGAAGAAGTCCGCGTCCTCGTAGGGGACGCCCAACAACTCGCTGATGACCAGCGACGGCACGGGCAGCGCCAGGGTGCTGACGATGTCACCGGGATTGGGACCGGCCAGCAGGGCGTGGATGCGCTCGTCGGCGATCTTCTGCACCGCCGGGCGCAGCGCTTCGACGCGTTTGAAGGTGAAGGGTTTCGACAGCATCCGGCGAAACCGGGTGTGTTCCTCGGCGTCGGAGGTGAAGACCGATCGGGGCCGGGTGTGGACCGTCGCCAACATGCCCTCGTTCCAGTGCGGGTAACCCGGCAGCCGGTCGTCGACGCTGGTGCGCGAGTCCGTGAACAACGCGCGGATCGCGTCATAGCCGTGGATCAACCAGGGGGTGCTGCCGTCCCAGATCCGGACCCTGCTCAACTGCTTGGTGTCGTTGAGCGCCAAGGCTTCCGGCGGCGGCGCGAAGGGACAACCCGGCGCCCGCGTCATCGGAAACTGCGGAACGTCGGGTGCGGTCGTGGTATCGGTCATCCTGCTCCTCGGTTGTCGTCCGCGGCGTTCACGTGCACCGGCGCGCGCCACAGGCCGACGATCGCGTCGATCAGCCCCTCGCCGGCGACCGGCCAGCTCGAACGCGACCGTGGCCCGTGCTCGGCCAGCGCGCCCTCGTGTTCCGCGCAGGTGTGCATCAGCATGTTGCGGACCATCGAGATTCGCTCGAAGCGCACCCGCTTGGGCAGCTCGGGCAGGCAGCGGTTGATGCCGTCGATCGTCCGCACCAGCAGCGGCGACGTCAGCGCATCCTTGGTGACAACGTGGCGATAGGTGGGGTCGGCCATCGCCTGGGCGGCGAACCGCGCATACCAGCTGGGGGTGCCCAGCGCGGCCAGGTGGTCGGTGAGCGGGCGCACCAGCGCGCCGACCCAATCCCGAAGCTCCGTCGATTCGCCGATCTCCGCCAGCATCTGCGCGCGCAGCTGCTCGATCGGTTCGCGGTGCTTGCTTTCGATCGCCCGGAGCAGGTCGGTCCTGGTTCCGAAGTGGTAGCACGCGGCGGCGTTGTTGCCCTGCCCGGCCGCCTCGCTGATCTGGCGGTTGGAGACGGCATACATGCCACGTTCGGCGAACAACACCTCTGCGGCCGACAAGATCGCCTCGCGAGTGCCCGTCGACCTGTCGGAGCGAGCCATCCTCTGGGCGGTCATCGCCCCAGTGAACACCGCGCCCCACGTTAAATCAAGCCATTTATTTAACGCCCGCGGGCCCGAGATCCGACAACGCGCCGAGCCTGTAGTTCTGCAGGCCTGCATCCGTACTTCCCCTGCGGATTTACCGGCTCGGCGATTGTCGGTCGCGGCGTAGGTTCCTGGGTCGGACTACAGTACGCGTGTGAATCCGCTGCAGCGGGTGGCGCGAAGCCCGACGGCATACCGGTGGTTGATCCTGAGGGGGCGACCCGTCGCCCAGGGGGCCGAAGCCTTCCTCCGGTTCGCAACCAACGGACGCGTCGGCGTCCTGGACCTCACCGGCGTGCCCAACATCCAGGTGACCACCTCCGGACGCAAGACGGGCCTGGCCCGCACGGCCACCGTGCAGTGCGTTCCCGACGGGGATTCGCTGATCGTGGTCGGGTCCAATTGGGGCCTCGCACGGCACCCGTCGTGGACGGCGAATCTCAAAGCGACGCAACGGGTTACCGTGCGCAGGCGCGGGCACCGTTTCGTCGCGAAGGTGAGGTTGCTCAGCGGCGAGGAGCGCGATGAGGCATGGGCCCGGGTGGTCGCGCACTGGCCGAATTATCAGATCGCCCAAGACCGCGCCGGCGGGCGCCAGTTCCGCCTGTTTCTGCTCACGCCGACCGGCTGACCGGCGTTCAGCCCGCCAGCCCGTTCTTGATCGCGGCGTCTTGCTTGAGACCCACGCCGGACACGAGGTCCGGGGGTACGAGTGCGAGCTCGGCGAACGCCTTGCCCGAGGTGAACATCAGCAACGTCCCCTCTGGAGCCGTCCGTCGTCGTCTTTGCCGAAGAATCGGAGTCCACTCACCGAATGACTTCAGTTCGACCAGGGGTACGCAAACAATGGCCCGGTGAGTGCGGACGCGAGGAGCGACGACACCGCGACGATGATCAGGAGCCAGATTGCGTGGGCGAGGAACCTAAACGCGGCCTTCAGATCATCATTCCGGCCACCTACTTCGCACCGGATGACGGTGCTCAGCCGATCCAGATCGCCGGGAGTCAGGAACACCCTCTCCTGACCGATTGCCATCAGATACCTGCGGGAGCCATTGGCCCGATCGAGGCGAACGAGGTGTAGCTGATCGCCGTCACTGTCGCGCAGGCCGATGAGGCTGGTTAGTTCTGGTTGTCTCACGGTGTACCCCCTCGTTGGAGTTCCGTGGTTGGGTTGGGACTGTCATGTGGTTGGAACTTCTTGACCATATCCGCCGCGGCAACCGTGCACAATCCCCTGCGCTGCAAGGGATCTGCATCGTTCAAATACGCTGATGTCATCACCTACCAGTCCGCAGACAGCCACCTGCCTGGGCGGCAGGATTATGTCACCGCTAAACCGGCCCTCGCCTGCTGTCGTAGGTGACGCGGGAGCGGTCTTGGTTGCCGAAGGTAGGCCCGTTGATGCCGGAGCCCCGGCGGGCCACCATCAGCCCGGCCCGAGCGCGTCGAAGATCAGCTTCCCGTACATCGCCATGCGGTCCGAACCGAGAACGCCCGGCCCCATCTTGTTCATGACGTAGGAGACGGTGGCCTTGCGGTCGGGCCACATCAGCACCATCGAGCCGCCCCACCCGCCCCAGAAGCAGATCTTCTCGTCGGGAACGTAGGGAAGCGCGTCCTTTTGGGGAAGCGCGTACCCGAGGCCCCACCGCAGCGGTGACGGCAGCACGAGATCGACACCGCTGGCGTGCTCTTCGAAGATCAGCTCGACGGTCTCGGGCTTGAGCAGCCGAACCCCACGAGCCTTGCCGCCCAACGAAATCACCGACAGGATCGCGGCCAGCGACCGCGCGTTCCCGTGCCCGTTCAGGGCACCCATGTCGGCGTCGCGCCAGGCCGGCGTGTTGGCGGCCTCGGCGTTGGGCGGCGGCCCGCTGAAGGTCTTGCGCATCGGGCTGTCCTCGGGGAGCGCCTCGAGTGGCAGCTCCAGGGGCGGCGGCGGGACGATCTCAGCGATCCGGTCGTAATCGGCACGCACCGCACCGATTTGGAAGTCGGCGCCTAGCGGGCCGGCGATTTCGTCGCGGACGAACGCCTTGAGCGACTGCCCCGTCACCCGGCGCATCAGCTCACCGATGAGATGGCCCTGATTGTGGGCGTGATATCCCGAGGCGGTTCCGGGCTCCCACCACGGCGCCTGCGCCGCCAGGGCCGCCGTGGCTTTGTCCCAGTCGTACATTTCCTCGGTGGTGAAAGGTAAGTCCCAGCCCGACACCGGATGTGTGCGACAGGATGTGGCGAATCTGGATGTCCCGCTTGCCGTTCGCCGCGAATTCCGGCCAGTACTCGGCCACCGGTGCGGTCGGTTCGATCAGGCCACGGTCGATGAGCATCAGGGCGGCCAGGCTGGTCACCGTCTTCGTGGAGCTCCACACGTTGACGATGGTGTCCTCGGCCCAGGCGGTGGTGCGCGCCGCGTCGGTGAAACCGCCCCAGATGTCGACGACGGTTTCGCCGTCGATGTCGATGGCGATGCACGCGCCGACCTCTTCGCCGGAGGCGATGTTGTCGGCCAGCGCGGCCCGGACCTTGTCGAAGCTGTCTTCGCAACGTCCGTGAACTACGCTCGTCACCACGAACGGAACATATGCGACGGTGCAGGCTGCGGCAAGGGTGCTAACCGGCGGCCCGGCTGGTGATGTGCGAGAGCAGGTCCCGCGCCACCCCGGCGGGTGGCGTGCGGCCGCCCACCCAGACGGCGCGCAGTTGGCGTCGCAGGTTCAACTCCGGGACTTCCACTGTGCGCAGCCGTCCGATCGCCAGGTCGTCGGCGACGGCCAACCGGCTCATCACGGCGGGTCCGGCGCCCGCCGCGACGGCGGCGCGCACCGCGGCGGCGGAGGACAGTTCGAGGACCGGGTCCGCCTGTCGTGTGGAGTCGCCCAGGGCGTGGCGGAGCGCCGCGGTCAACGAATCACGTGTCCCCGATCCCGGTTCGCGGGTCACCAGCGGTGTACTACTCAGTTCCGCCGCGCTGATCGGTCGCTGCCGTTGCGCCCACTTGTGATCGGCGGCAACGATCAGCACGAGGTCGTCGTGGCCGACCACCCGTGTGCGCAATCCCTTTGGCGCGTACGGGGTTTCGATGAATCCGAGATCGACCTTGCCGTCGCTCACGGCGGCGATCACCTGGTCGCTGTTGGTCGCGGTCATGATTACTTCGGGCGGCGTGGCGCCCAACCTGCCCAGCGCAACCTGCAGCGATACCAGCCAGCGCGGCATGAGCTGTTCGGCGATTGTCAGGCTGGCCGCCACTTTGACGCGCTTGCGCCTTTCCGATCGCAGTGATGCCAACCCCGCGTCGACGTATTGGGCGACGTCGAGCAGCCGATCCGCCCACTCGGCGACCACCACTCCGGCGGGCGTCAGCCGCGAACCGCGCGGGGTACGCACGACCAATGCGATGCCGGTTTGCGCCTCGATCGATGCCAGCCGCGCCGAAATGGCCTGCTGCGTCAGCCCGAATTCCCGGCCCGCGGCGGCCAGGCTGCCGGTCCGGGCGATCGCCGTAAAAATCTCGAATGCGGACAGGTCGGGCATGTGGGTGCTGAGCGGCATGACGATCCTCCGGCGGACACAAGGCGGCTTTGTGAGATCTGTGCCTGTCACAAGTAAAGCTTGTGACCCCACAAAATTCATCCCCCTGGCCGCGGCTGCTCGACTCGGGAAAGATTGCTTATATGACGACGAGCGCCATCGCCCCGGCCGCACCGTTGTGGGGCAAGCGGGACGACATGATCGTGCGCGGACGCCTGCCGTACAACGCCGAACCGCCGCCCGCGGTACTGGCCGCCGGCGACATCACGCCGATTGACGCGTTCTATGCCCGCAACCACGGTGAGTTTCCCGATATCGCGCCGCAGCAGTGGCGGCTGACGGTCAACGGCATGGTGGAAAGCCCCCTCGTGTTGACGTATGAGCAGCTCACGACCGAATTCGAGCAGCACGATGTGGTGGCCACCCTGGCATGCGCGGGCAATCGACGCGCCGAGATGCTGCAGGTGCGGCCCATACCGGGCAAGGATCCGTGGGCGCACGGGGCGATCTCGACGGCCGAATGGCGCGGTGTCCGGCTGGCGGACGTCCTCGCGGCCGCCGGCGCGCGCCAGGACGACGGGTTGCACGTGGCGTTCCAAGCCCCGGACGTCGCCCGGGAAGCACGCCCCGCCCAGCCCTACGGCGGCTCGATCCCCCTGGCTAAGGCCATGGCGCCGGAAGTTCTGCTGGCGTGGCAGATGAACTCCGAACCGCTACCACGCGCCCACGGCGGTCCGGTCCGGGTGGTGGTGCCCGGATACATCGGCGCGCGCAGCGTCAAATGGGTCACCGCCGTCACCGTGCAACACGGTCCGTCGGACAACTACTTCCAGGCGCACGACTACCGCATCCTGCCCCCGGACGCCGACCCCGACGCCGCCGCCGCGGGCGAGGGCATCGCGCTGTCGTCATTGGCGCTGAACTGCGACATTCTCGATCCCACCGACGGCGACCGCGTGTCTCGGGGCCCGTTGACCATCCGCGGCTACGGAATCGCCGGCGACGGCCGCAGCGTCGAACGCGTCGATGTGTCCCTCGACGACGGACTCACCTGGAGGCGGGCCGACCTGCATCGCGCGCGCAGCAAATGGTCGTGGCGGCTGTGGTCGCTGGTCATAGACGCCGCTCCGGGGCCGCTGCGCATCACCGCACGCGCTTGGGACGACACCGGCGCCGCGCAGCCCGAGTCGGCGGCGTCGCTGTGGAACCCGCGCGGATACGCCAACAACGCGTGGGCGCGCGTCGCGCTGAGCGTGGAGTGAGGGTGGCGGAGCCGGGCGAAGCGGGTCGCCGCCATGGGTGCCGCGGCTAAGTCCCGTTGGATTTCTTCAGCCGCGCGATCTCGCCGCCCCACACCGATTGGGCACCCGCGTCGCCCGTGCGGTAGACCTGAATCGTCGACGAGATACCCACGGCGAGAACGATTATCGCGGCGATGACATGGGCGACCACGCGGCGCTTGGCGGATCGGCGTTCGATCACGCGCAGCACCACGAGCCCGACCGCGACCACCAGCATGGCGGCGGCGAAATAAACCATGGTGCTGCCCCGCTCGGCATGTTCCTGCAGGATGGGGCTCGGCTTTTTCCTCAGGTCATAGAGCCACTCGCCGGCGTTGACGGTGATGGGCGTGACCACCATCGTCGCGGCGGCCAGCGCCAGCGTGAGCCACATCAGCTGGCCCCGCCGGGCCGCCGGCCACAGGCCGCACACGATTTCGAGGACGGCGGTCAGCGGCACCAGTACCACCACCACATGCAGCCATAGGGCATGCGCGGGCAGGCCGTTGACGACGTTCATGCGTCAGCCGCCAAGCCCCTTCTTCACGGCGTCGTCTTGCTTCTGGGCCACGTCGGTGACGAAGTCCTGCGGCGGGAGCGAGTCGACCGGGCCGTCGAATTCGAGCGTGACGAACGCCTTGCCCTCGGTGAACATCAGGACCAAGACGCCCTTGGAGTTGTCCGGCGAGTTCCCGGACACGGTCGTTCCGCCGGTTCCGACGTTGAACGGTTGCGTGCTCGGGTTCTTGATGTTGTTGCCCTGCGCGCCCTTGGCCGCGTTCAGCGCGTTCGTGGCGGCGCCGGGGTCCGCGAGCACCTGGATGGTGTCTTTGATGACGTGGCTGTTGTCGTCGGTGCTGAAGGTTATGGCGGCGCCGGGCTGGCCGTTCGGGTTGTTGGTCGGGGGGCCGGCGTTGAACTGGATCGGCGCGTTGATATCGGTCGCCTTGATCAGCAGCCCCGTGTAGTCGGTTGCCGGTGCTGCGGGCGCCGAGGTGGGCGCCGCGCTGCCGCTGCTCGACGCCGGGCCGGACGAGCCTGGCTTCGACGTCGAGGACGTGGCAGTTCCCGACTTGTTGCCGCAGCCGGCCACCGCCACGGTCAGCGCCGTGGCCAGCGCAACGCCGGCGACTACGGTCCGAGACGTCCGAGAAACCCTCATCGCATCGCGCTCCTTCCAGGCTCATTCTGGCGACACAGTCGACCCGTTCCCGAATCGCACAGTACATCGCCAGGTGTCACCGAAGGTCCCGCCGGGCCGCGCCGGTAGCCAGCGACCTACTCCAGTTGGTCGCGCAGGCAGCGCAGGGTGTGGGCCAGGATGCGAGAGACTTGCATCTGCGACACGCCGATCCGCTCGGCGATCTGGCTTTGGGTCATCGACTCGAAGAACCGCATGTGCAGCACCTGACGTTCCCGCTCGGGGAGCGCACCCACGATGGCACGCACGGCTTCGCGGTTCGTGATGTGCTCGATTTGCGGATCGACGTCGCCGACCGCATCGGCGACCAGGCGGGGCTTGCCGGAGCCGTCGGCGCCGAGGGGTGCGTCCAGTGAGTCGAGCCGGTAGGCATCGCCGGCGACCAGGCATTCAATGATTTCCTCGCGCGGGACCTCCAGCACGGCAGACAGCTCACCGGCGGTGGGTGCTCGACCCAGCTTCTGCGCCAAATCGCTGGTGGTGCGGCTGATTTGGACATGCAGTTCACGCAGGCGTCGTGGCACCCGCATGCCCCAGCTGTAGTCGCGGAAGTACCGCCGAACCTCACCCATCATGGTGGGAACCGCGAAACCGATGAAGCTGGGCCCCTTGTCCGGGTCGAACCGGTTGATGGCGTTCATCAGCCCGAGACGCGCGACCTGAGTCAAGTCGTCGAGACCTTCTCCGCGCCGGGCGAAGTGGCTGGCCACGTGGTCCGCCAGCGGTAGGCATCGAGCGACGATGCGTTCGCGCTGGCGGCCGTACTCGTGGGATTCCGCCGGCAGCCGGCGCAGCACCACGAACATCTCGACAACGTCGTCGTAGGAGTCGTCCGGTTGGGTTCTGGCTGGTCGAGTAGGTCGTGCGGGCGTCGCTACGCCGGTCATCGGCTAGAACGTGTCGCGAAAAGATTTGCGGGGGAAGGGATTTGCATTATTGGCCCACTTTCTGGGTCGTGTGCAGCGCGGCATCGCAGGATATGCGCACAGTCGCCTCCGCTACACCTGTATCCGCCCGGAGAAGTCGGTGATCAGCGCACGAAGCAACAACGAGGGGTGACCGGAGTGTTTTCGCCGGAGCCACGCCACGCTCAGCAGCAGTGCGGCTGACTAACCGCTTTTAGCTAAACGGCGACCTGTCCAGGAACGGACTTCACTAAGGACTATACGCCCCATCGGACGCACCCGCGATCGCTCAGCTGACCGGCGCCGCGAGACGCCTTGGCGCTGGTCGTCCGGGTGCGGGTAATGGTGGCGGATAGCCCGGAGGCGCCCCAGTCACGGGCTTCTCATTCCCCAAGTGCCTGGGTACTGTTCGGCACATGTTTGCGACCCCTGGGCACCGGCTTTTGATCGACGGCGAGAAGACCACTCGCACAGGGCATTCCGAAGCGCGCGCTGATGACTGATCCGATGCTGGACGGGCGCGGCGTGGTGGTCTCGGGCGGCAGCCGCGGCATCGGACGTGCGGTCACCGAACTGCTGTGCGAATTGGGCGCCGGCGTGGTGGTCAATGGGCGGGACCCCGGCGCCGTGGCGGAGACCGCCGCGGCGATTTCGGACGCCGGTGGACGGGTCACCCCGGTGGCCGGGGCAGCGGACGACGAGCGCACCGCCAGCGAGCTCGTCGACGCGTGCGTGAACACGTACGGCCGGCTGGACGCGCTGATCAATTGCGCCGGGATCGCCGAGCCCCCCGGCTCGTCGATCCTGAACATTTCACCGGAGGAATTCGACCGCCTGATCAGCGGGCACCTGGGCACGGCGTTTCACACGTGCCGGGTCGCGGCCCGCGTGATGGCGGCGCAGGGGCATGGATCGATCGTCAACACCGGCTCGGTGGCGTTTCTCGGCGACTACGGCGGCACGGGTTACCCGGCGGGCAAGGGTGCCGTCAACGCGCTGACGATGGCCATCGCGGCGGAACTGAAACCCCACGGCGTACGGGCCAACGTGGTGTGCCCCGGCGCCCGGACGCGGCTGTCCACAGGTACCCAGTACGAAGAGCACATCGCGGACCTGCACCGCCGCGGGTTGCTCGACGAGGTGACGATGCGAGCCTCGCTCGACAGCGCCCCGGCCGCGTTCGTCGCCCCGCTCTATGCCTACCTCACCAGCGACTTGTCGCGCGGTGTGACGGGCCAGATCTTCGTGGCCGCGGGCGGATTCGTCGGCAGCTTCGACCGGCCGACGCCGCGCGTGCTTGCCTACCGCGATCACCACGACGCCCAACCGTGGTCGGTCGAGGAACTGCACAAGATGGTCGGCGGGCCGGCGCCGAAGTGACCGGGTTCGTTGAACCGATGGGCGCTCGGGCACGTATCCAATGAAGTGACGGGCCCGCTTCGGATACTTGTCATCGGCGCCGGCGTGAGCGGGATCTCCGTTGCGCGCGGACTGCTGCGAGACGGCCACGACGTCACGGTCTTCGACCAGCGCAAAGACACGCGCGCCGGCGGTGGGGCGGTGACCACCTGGTCCCACGGCGAGGCGGTGCTGCGGCAGCTGGGTGTCGACATGGACGGCGCCGGTCAGCTGCTCTCCCGGGTGCAGGTGCTCACCTCTCGGGGACGCCAGCTGGCGAGCCTGGACGTGAACGCGATGGTGGACCGCCTGGGCGCACCCGTACGGATGGTTCCCCGCCGCGTGCTGGTGGAGAGGCTGTTGGACGGCTTCCCGACCGATCGCATCCGAGGCAACTCCCGCGCGGCGCGGGTCGCGACGAACCCCGATGGCGTCCGCGTCGAATTCGAGGACGGCAGCGTGGCCCGGGGCGACCTGGTCGTCGGCGCCGATGGCCTGCACTCCGTCGTGCGCGGTGTCGTCGGCGCCCCCGCCGCCGAACCGACGGGGTGGTGCAGCTGGCAGGGACTCGTCACCCTTCCCGGGATCGTCGACAAGCGGGTGGCGATGATCGTCATCGGCGAGCGCGGCAACACCGGCGTGTGGCCGGCCGGAGGTTGCGATGTCCAGTGGTGGTTCGACCTGCCCTGGTCCCGCGATTTCGTCAGGCCCCGCCGTGCGATCGACCAGATCCGGTCGAATTTTTCCGGGTGGTCCGACACCGTCGACCTGGTCCTGGGCAGACTGACCGAAGAGGACCTGGAGGGTTCGCCCTACCCGCACTTTCGGCACCCGACGCTTCGCCCGCTGGGCGCCGGTCCGGTGACATTGCTGGGGGACGCCGCCCACACCATGCCGCCCACGCTCGCGCAGGGAACCAATCAGGCGCTGCTCGACACCATGGTGTTGTGCCGGGAGCTCTCGGATGTCCGGGTCAACGGCGGCGCCGAGGATCGGTCCAAGGAAATCGGCGCCGCCCTGCGCCGGTACGAGAAGGCCCGGCGTCGACGGGTCGGCGCTGTGTCCCGGGTCGCGTCGCTACAGGTGGCCCACGGTGAGTCGGTGTTGTGGCCGGCCACGATGATTCCCGACCGGGTACACACCTGGATGCTGACCACGTTTCTGCGGTGCACGAGTCACCGCCGGCTGTCGGCGGCGATCGATCGCCGCCTCGGGACGGCGATGCCGATCGCGGCGGGCCGCCGGTGAACGCGGCGGCGATGGTGCGCGGTACCGACGGTCCGGTGCGGGTGCGCGGCGATCTGGAGGCGCCCTCACGCTGGCTCTGGCTCGTCAAGTGGTGCGTGCTGGCCGTCCCGCACTACCCGATATTGATCCTTCTTTATCTGGTGTATCCGCTGCTGACGATCGTTGCCGGCGTGGCGATCCTGTTCACGGGGCGCTATCCCCGTCCGATATTCGACTTCAACGTCGGGGTGCTGCGCTGGTCGTGGCGGGTCATGAACTACCGCTTCCCGATGAACAGCACCGACAAATACCCGCCCTTCACGCTGGCGTCGCGGCCCGACTATCCCGGTGACCTGGTGATCGACTACCCGGAGCGCCTCGCCAATTCGGCGGTGCTGGTGAAGTGGTGGCTGCTGGGGCTCCCGCAGATAGTGCTGTGCTGGGCGATGGAGCCGCTGCTGCAGGTGCTTTGCGTCATCAACGCGGCCTGGTTGCTGTGCAAAGGGTCCATCCACCCCGGCATGTTCGACCTGCTCATGGGGATCGTTCGGTGGCGCTACCGGGTGGCGGCGTATGTATCGTTGATGAGGGACGAATACCCGCCGTTCCGGCTGGATTTAGGTGGCAGATAACGCGCGAAAATCCTTTGTTCCCATACATATATCGGTTCGGTCAGCCGATTTTCGACCGGCTCTTCTACAACCGATATCGTCGAGCGGCGCTCGCCCACGCGACCGGCCGGCTGCTGATGGTCGGCCTGGGACCGGGGACCGATTTGAAGTTCGTGCCGGAGGCAGTGACGTCGGTCGCCGCCGTGGAGCCGGTGGCCGCATTTCGGCGGATGGCGTCGCGCGTAGCGGACCGCCACGGACTTGCCGTCGACATCGTGGACGGCACGGGCGAGTCGATTCCCTTCCCGGACAACAGCTTTGATTCGGTCCACATCGGGCTGGTGCTGTGTTCGGTCGATGACGTGGCGGCCACGCTGGGGGAGATCCGGCGGGTCCTGGTCCCGAGGGGCAGGTTGGTGGTGCTCGAGCATGTCCGCGGAGACGGGGCGATGGGCCGGCTGCAGGACCTGGTCGCGGGGCCATGGTCGTGGTTTGCCGCCGGCTGCCATCCCAACCGCCGAACCGTGGATGCCATCGCCGTGGCCGGCTTCGATACCTCTGGGCTGCGCAGCATCCGGACGCCGGTGCCGTTCCCCTGCAAACCGCATCTGCAGGGCTTCGCCACCGCGATCGACGGCAACGCTTGAAAATTCGCGGAAGCGGTTGGCATAGCCGAACTTTCCCAGGGGTGGCAGTCGGGGCCACCAGTCCGTCGCGAATTGATCGCTCATTCCTATGTCAGCTGGGTCACCGAGTTGTAGGCTCGCGTAATCAAGCCCGGTGAGCCGTGCGGCGTCCGGGACTGTGCCCTTGACGGTGGCGGCCCATCGAGCAACCTCACCTGACGCCATCAGGTGAAATCTGCAGCATCGGGCGACTGGGGCAGGACATGTCATTTGTAATCGCGGCGCCGGACATCGTGACCGTGGCGGCGACGGATGTGAAAAACATCGGGTCAACGATCAGCGCGGCCAGCTCGGCAGCGGCGGCTCCGACGACCGCTTTGCTGCCCGCGGCCGGGGATGAGGTGTCGGCGGCGGTTACGGCGTTATTTGTCTCGCACGGGAAGGCGTTTCAGGCGTTGAGTGCGCAGGCAGCGGCGTTTCATCAAGAATTCTCGAAGGTGCTGGGCGCCAGTGCTGCCGCGTATGCGAGCACCGAGGCCGCCACCGTTTCGCAGTTGGAGGCCGCGTTGCAGGGTGGTGTTCGTGCGCTAACGCCGGCCGCGGGCACCGGGTTTTCGTCGATTGCCGGGCCCTACGAAACGCTGTTCGCCAACACAGCCGCGAACTTGCAAACACTCGGGGGCGCCATCGCCGCCAACCCGGCGCCATTCCTGCGCCAGTTCCTCATCAACCAGATCGGCTACGCGCAGACGATCGCCGCAGCCGCCGAACACGTGCTCCAGAATCTTCCCGCTGTGTTGGCGAGCCTGCCGGCGAACATCCAGGCGGCCATTCAGGCGCTGCTGGCCTTCGACCCGGCCCCTCTCGTGCAGCAGATCATCGCGAACCAATTGGCCTACGCCCACATCATCGCGACGTCTCTGCAGAACGCTGCCCATGACTTCGTCGTCGGACTGGAGCAATTGCCGGCGGCCTTCCAATCCGCCTTACGGGCACTGATGGCGGGGAACGTCAACGGCGCGGTGAACGATATCGCGCAGGGCTTCCTGAATCTGTTCTTCACCGGCGTGGATACGACCGAAACCGGCGATCCCCTTGTTCCGCCCGGGATCGCCATCACCGTCACCCCGGCGGGAAGCCTGGGAGACCTGTTACCGATCCTCACCATTCCGGGCCTGGTGGCTCAGGACTTCACCAACCTGCTGCCACCCGCCACCATTCCGGCACAGGTCTCGCAGAATTTCACCAACGTGGTCAATACGCTCACGGACACGTCCGTCAGCGCAACCGCGCTTCTCGGGCTCGGGACCGGCGGTCTCAGTGCCACGCTTACGACGGACATCGGGCTGCCGGCGGCGCTTCTCATCGACGCGGTGGGCGCGCCGGTCAACGCATTCGGCGCAGTGTCGGCAACCGCATCGCAATTCGTCGGCGAGTTGCAAACCGGCAACATGGCCGGCGCGGTCGGCACACTCGTCGACGCCCCGGCCGTCGTCACCGATGCCTTCCTCAATGGGCAAACGACCCTATCGCTGTCAATTCCACTGCCAACCTTCAGCACAAACCTCGGCAACAGCGTCCTTTTAGGGACCCTGTCGTTCACGAACGGCAACGCTGACTTCGACATCCCGCTTGATGGAATTCTCGTGCCGGAAACCCCGATAACGGGCGTGATAACCGGAACCGCGACAGGTACCGGTTTGGCGGTCTCGGCGAGCAACGTCGCCGCGGCTCTCATCAACAACACCCAACTCCCGCTGGACGTTCTCGTCCTGGGCACGCCAACCAGTGGGCTCGCTACCGCCCTGCTGGTCTTCGCGCCCGAGCAGCTCGCGCTGGCGATCACGCCCGCTGCATAGGTTGCCCAACCCGGATGCCGTGTCCGGAGCGGCATTGAACTAATCCGGTCCCTATTTCGTGTCGTTCTACACGCTGCGTGTTGTCGGTGATGACTGCGCCGGCACATTGTCGCGGCCCTCAGGGAAGGGACTGTGGTCATGAATTTCTCGGTATTGCCACCGGAGATCAATTCGGCGCGAATGTTCTCGGGCGCGGGTTCCGGTCCGATGCTGGAAGCGGCGGCGGCCTGGGATGGTTTGGCCTCCGAGTTAGGGTCGGCGGCGTCGTCGTTTTCGTCGGTCACGTCGGGTCTGACTCAGCAGGCGTGGCAAGGTCCGGCGGCGGCGGCGATGACGGCCGCGGCGGCCCCTTACACCCGGTGGTTGAGCGCGGCGGCGAGCCAGGCGACGGGCGCGGCCGGGCAGGCCCGCGCGGTGGCCGGAGCGTTCGAGTCGGCCCTGGCGGCCACGGTCCATCCGTTGCAAGTCACGGCGAACCGGAACGGGTTCGTACAGTTGGTGATGTCGAACCTCTTCGGGCAGAACGCGCCCGCGATCGCGGCCGCCGAGGCCGAGTACGAACAGATGTGGGCCCAGGACGTGGCCGCGATGGTCGGCTATCACTCCGGTGCCTCGGCCGCCGGCGCGGCGCTGGCGCCGTTGCATAACCTCGCCACCCAGCTCGCGTCGGCGCTGGGCCTCAGCCCGGTCACCAATCCGGTCGCCGGCGACCCGGATTTCATGAGCCAAACCACCAATTTCGGCGGGCTGTTGACCGCCACGGCGATTGCCGACCCTGACGACAACCACTTTGTTGCGGCTAATTTCGCGAGCCCGCTCTTCACGGCTTCGGCGACCTCCGGGGCTGAGCCGACAACGGGCATGGGTGCGGTCGGGCAGACGATCCTGACGTTCCAGAGTCCGGTGGCCCCGTTCCTGAACGGTTCGTTCGCCCTTCCCATCACGGATCCCATAGCCCCGCTGTTTACCGCGCTGCTTCCGCTCGGCCTCTGAGCGTCCGCGGGTACCGGAGGGGAGTGCCCGCCCCGAGATTGCCGTCATGGTCGTGATCGGCGCCGGATCACAGCCTTGACGGCAATCTCGGCGCGAGTCCTGCTGGTCGCCTACTCGACGCTGACGGCATCGATGATGTTGAGGTGTGCCGCGCGCCGGGCCGGCGGCACCGAGCCGAGCAGGCTGATCGCCAGCGCGCCGAGCGTGAACGCACCCGCCATCCAGCTGGGACGGAAGGTGACCTGGAAGTTCATCATGTCGCCGCTCACGAGGCTGAAAAGCCATTGGTCCGTCAACCCGAACAGAAGGCCCAGCACGCCGCCGACGACGCCGATGCCAGTCGCCTCGGCCAATACCATCCCCAACGTGAACCGTCGGCTGGATCCCATCGCCCGCAGCACGCCGAGTTCGCGGCGCCGCTCCAGCACCGAGAGCGTCAGTGTGTTGAGCAGCGCGACCGCGGCCACCAACACGACGATGATCCATACGGCGTTTGCGATGAACATGCTCTGGTGCATCGGGGCCTCCAGCCCCGCCAGCTTGGCGCGGCCGTCGTACACGTAGTTCGGGCCGGGCACCGCGCGACGCACGTCGGCGAGGAGGCGACCGGCGTCCACGCCGGGCGCCGCGGTGACCTCCAGTGTGGTCGTGATCGGGCGGTCGAACCACCCGCGCAGTTGGTCGAGGCCCATCCCGACCGTCCCGATGACGGTCGAGAAGTACGGCACCAGCGCCAGCACCGTTGCCTGCCGCACGCCGTGCGGTGTCTGCATCCGCAATTGCTCGCCGACCCGAACGTGCAGCGTCTTGCCCAGGTTCTGGGAGAGCACCACACCCCCGCCGGCGAGCACCTGGTCGCGGATCCGTGGGTTGAGCGCGCGGTACAGCGGGTCGGCTGTGCCCGGGGAAAAGCCGTCGAGCATCACCCGGGTGCCACCCACTTCGGCGAATCCCAGCGCGCCCTCGGTGACGTGCCGGACGCCCGGCAACCCGGCCACCTTCTGCGAAAGGCCTTGCGGCAGAGCATCCGTGGGATAACTGTCGGGGGAGTTCGCGCTCACCCAGACCGGGACGTCGGCGACCGGCGCGAAGATGCCCCGCGCCGAACGGATCATGTCGGCGTTGGTGCCCGTGATGGTGACGGTGGTGACGACCGCGATCAGCACCGTCATCACCGTTGCCCACACCCGTCGCGGCGCGCGCTCGATGGTCGCAGCCGCAAGGGCCCCGACGGAGCCGAACACCCGGGCCGTCGCGGCGGTGACGTTGACGATCGGTGCGCTGAGCGCGAATCCGAGCGCTATCTCGGCGGAGAACACCGCCGCCATCGCGACGAACGCGAGGATGCCCCGCTGGTCGACGACGACGGCGATGGAGACGGCGAAGACCGCGACGGCGCCAACCCCGCTCGCGACGCGCAGCCACCGCGGCACGCGGTCCGCGGCCGAAACCCCGACGGGCGCCAGCGCCTCGATGGGTGCGACCTTGTACACCTGCCGCGCAGCCATCGCCGATGCCACGACGCTGGTGAGGGCGGTCGCCGCGAGGGCCGCCGGTATCGCGTAGCCGGGCAGCCAGTACTCGATGCAGGCCTCTAGCCCTTGCGTCATCGCCGGCGGCAAGCGGCCAATCGCGATGCGGCCCAGGAGAATGCCGAGGGCCGAGCCGAGCGCCCCGCCGATGACACCGAGGATCGCGGCCTCCGCGAGCATGTCGCGGACGATGGTGACGCGGCGGCCGCCGATCGCGCGCAGCATCGAAATGACCGGCCGCCGTTGGCTGATCGCCATGGTCATGGTCGTGTAGATCAGGAAGGCGCCGACCATCAGGGCGACCATCGCCCCCATCAGGGCCATGTAGTTCATCAGCTTGACCCCGTCGCCCGCCCGGGTGGCCCGCATGCTGGGGTCGGCGACGATGGCGCGGCCGTTCACGGCGGTGGTGATCGCGGCGCGGACCGTTGCGAGGTGGGCGCCGGGTTTGGTGGTGATCAGGATGGAGTCGAGCTGGCCGTCGCGACCGGTGATGTTCTGCGCCAAGGCAAGTGGGGCAAGGACGTAGTGCCCACCGTTGAGCGCGGCGACCTGCTTGCCCGCGAGGACCTCGCCGACGGTCACCGACCGCGACCCCAATTGGAACGTATCGCCTTTGGCGTGGCCGATACCGGGCCCGACGCGAACCGCGTCCGCCGGACCTGTTGGGCCGGAGGGATTCCCGGGCGCTCCCGGCGACCCGGGTTTCAGCGCGTCCTTGAGCGCGCCGCCCAGGGCGGCCAGGCGCTCGTCGGCGCCGAACAGCAGGACCGGGCCCGACGACGTGGACGCCGTCGTCCGGATCATCGGTGCCGCCGTCGCGACCCCGGGGACCGCGGCGACGTCGGCGGCGATCGTCTCGGGAAAGCCCGCGTCGGTGATGCCTGACACCTCCAACGAGGCGATGCCCGCGACGCCGTCGGCGAGCCGATTGACCGATCCGCTGATCGAGCCGAAGATGCCGAACACCGCGACCAGATACATTGCCGATACCGCCATTACGGCGACGGTTGCGCTGGTGCGCCGGCGATGCACCGCGAGTTCGCGCAGGCTGAACAGGCGCAGCCGGCTCGCCGCGGCGGCGATCCCCGACGCCGGTGTCACACCATGACCCCCGCACGCTGGTCGGAGCCGACTCGGCCGTCATGCAGCGTAATGACCCGGTCGGTCGCCGCGGCGGCGTCCGAATTGTGGGTCACCATCACCACCAGCCGGCCGCGGCCGGGCTCGTGGGCCACCTCGCCGAGTAGCGCCAGAATCGACCCGCCCGTTGCGGAGTCGAGGTTTCCGGTGGGTTCGTCGGCGAGGATCAGCGGGGGGTCCATCATCAGAGCGCGCGCGACGGCGACCCGCTGCATCTGGCCGCCGGACAGCTCGGCGGGCCTGTGCTCGGTCCGGTTGCCGAGCCCGACGCGCTCCAGCAGCCGGATCGCGTCCGGTTTGGCCTTGCCCAGGCGGACGCCGTCGAGCAGCTTCGGCACCGCGACGTTCTCCCACGCCGACAGCGTCGGCAGCAGGTTGAAGAACTGAAATATGAAGCCGACGCGATGGTGGCGAAACTCCGACTGCTGTTCGTCGCTGAGCCGGCCGATCTCGTCGCCGTCGAATTCGATCGACCCCGAATCGGGGGAGTCCAGGGCACCCAACAGATGCAGCAGGGTGCTCTTGCCGGCGCCCGACGGCCCGACCACCGAAACGAAGTGCCCGCCCTCGAGGCGCAGGCTGATCTCGTCGAGGGCCCGCACGGACTGGCCGCCGACCCGGTATTCGCGCACCACGTCGCGCAGCTCGATGGTCAGCACCCGTGGAAACATGATCCTCCCCGCGCTCACGCCGCACCCCAATAGCGCTGGTACTTCAGATAACGAGGCCGAGCCGGGTTCGGTTCATCGGGGCGAGAAGAGAACGTGCCCGGCGAGTTTGGGATGTGAAACGCCGACCCGCGTCCTACGCTGTGCTCCGGACCGCAGGAAGGTGTTTGCCAATGCAACCGAACCCGCTCGACCCAGTCGCCAGCGAACGGCTGTCGCACGCAGGCAAGGTGTTCACGACCGATCTGTCGATCAACGAGTTCGCTCTGCTGCACGGGGCGGGGTTCGAACCGATCGAACTCGTGATGGGCGTTTCGGTCTATCACGTGGGCTATCAGTTCACCGGCATCAGGCAGCAATCCGAGCTGCCGGTGCTCACCGAGGCGACGTACCGCGCGCGCTGGAATGCGATGTCGCGGATGCAGGCCGAGGCCGATTCGCTGGGGGCGGACGGCGTAGTGGGTGTGCGGCTGGACTGGCGTCACCAGGGGGAGGGCGAGCACCTGGAGTTCATCGCGGTCGGCACCGCCGTGCGCTACACCGCGAAGCCCGGGGCATTTCGGCGCCCCAACGGGCAGGCGTTCACCAGCCACCTTTCCGGCCAGGACCTGACCACGCTGCTGCGGTCCGGATTCGCCCCGGTCGCCTTCGTGATGGGCAACTGCGTGTTCCACGTTGCGGTGCAAGGGTTTATGCAAATGCTGAAGCAGGCGGGACGCAACGCCGAGATGCCGCAGTGGACGCAGGGCAGCTACCAGTCTCGGGAGCTGGCGATGTCACGGATGCAGAGCGAGGCGGAGCGCGACGGCGCGAACGGCATTGTGGGGGTCCATTTCGCCATCTCGAATTACGCGTGGGGACATCACACGGTGGAGTTTTACGTTGCGGGGACGGCGGTGCGTCGCAGCGGCGAGCCGCAGACCCTGACGCCGTCGTTCGTGCTGCCGCTGAGCGATTGATGATGAGCCTCGATCACGAGCGGGTCAGTCGCGCCGTCGGGTCGGCCTTGTCCGGCCCGGGCGGCGTCGCGCTCGTAGTCAAGGTGTTTGGCGGCGTTCCCGGGGTGATCGTCACACCGGCGCGGCGGGGCCTGTTTCGGTCGCAGCCGGAACGGGTTCAGATCGGTGACTGGCGCTACGAAGTGACCACTGACGGCCGGCTCCTCGCCGCCCATGTGGTCAACGGCGTGGCGATCGCCGAGGAGGTCCTCGCTGCCGCGGCCGTCGGTCCCCACATCGCACGGTCGCTTGGGCAACTGGTGAGCGGTTACGGCCCGACGATCATGCCCAACATCGACGCGGCGCTCGAAGCTCTCGACACCAGCTTCTGAGATTCGACCGGCCGATGACTTTGGGGCCGGGCGGAGGTCTACCCCGTCGTCATCCCTGCCGCCCATTGGAGGCTTGCATGTTCGAAGGTGCCACCCGTGACGCTCTGTGGTCGGCGGCCCATGCGGAGCGCGCGGCGCTCGCGGACGATCTCGCCGGCCTCGACGACGCCCAGTGGGCTCTGCCGTCGCTGTGCGGGCGGTGGGTCATCGAGGAGGTGGTCGCCCACCTTACCGCCGCCGCGAGCACCGGCCCGCTGCGCTGGTTCGCCAGTGCCGTCGGCGCTCGATTCGACTTCGACCTGCACAACGAGCGCCGTCTGGCCGAGCACCGCGGCGCGACTTCCGCCGAGACGCTCGAGCGATTCCGGCGGGTCATCACGAGCACCACCGCGCCGCTGGGACCGACCGCCGCATTTCTGGGTGAGGTCGTCGTGCATGCCCAAGACATCCGGCGGCCCCTCGGGCTCCTTCGCACGCCACCGGTGGACGTCGTCGTCCCGGTGGCGGAGTTCTATGCGCGCCGGGACTTTGCGGTGCGTAGCCGCAGCGCGATCGATGGTCTGCGGCTGGAGGCGACCGACAGTTCCTTTGCGACCGGCGCCGGCCCGCTCGTCAGCGGGACGACGCTCGCGCTGACGATGGCGATGGCGGGCCGCCAGGCTTATTGCGACGATCTTGCGGGCCCGGGCGTCCGCGCGCTCCGCGCCCGATGCGCTTCAGGCTGACGCACTTTCACTCGCCGGCGGCGGGTTGTTTCTGGTCGATCGCCACCACCCACCGGCTGAACCGCCAGGCGCCGTCCCGCTTGACCGCGGTGAACTCGTAGCGGCCGGTCAGGTCGGGGCTGGGCGAACCGCCGTCTTTGACGGCAAAAACCTGGACGTAGCAGTGGCCGGCGGCCTCGGTGGCGCTCTGGCTGGCGAACCAGAACGAATTCAGCGCGTGGCGCCGTTGGTTGCATTCCTCTTTGAAACGCTGTTTCCTCACCGCAAGCAGGGCCATGACGGTGTCGATGTCCGCCGACAGCGGGCTACCCTCGTGCAGCAGCACGAGCTGCGGTGACTCGGTGAACAGGGCGCGAAAGTCGTCGAGCCGGTTTTCGTCATACGTGTAGGCATAGGCCCCGAACAAGTTGATGATCGCCAGTCGATCGGTGGCATCGAAGTCCGTGCGCCCGACGTCCGTCACCACTCGGCCTCCTCAAATTCGAAATGCTGCCGCGTCGATGGTCCCACGCACTGCGTCGTCGCCTATTGAGAAAAAGGACACGGCTGTTGAATGCTGGGTGGGCGCCGCTGGCCGGCCCGCGAGGAGGCTGTCATGACCTACGACCTGATCATCCGGGGCGGAACCGTGGTGGACGGCACCGGCGCGCCGGCGCGGACCGCCGACGTCGCGGTCACCGACGGAATGGTCGCCGAGGTGGGCCGCGTCGGGGGCACCGCCAAACGCACCGTCGAGGCCGACGGGCTAACGGTGACACCGGGATTCGTCGACGTGCACACCCATTACGACGGGCAGGCCACCTGGGATCCGCATCTCACCCCGTCGTGCTGGCACGGCGTCACGACGGCAGTCATGGGCAACTGCGGCATCGGTTTCGCGCCGGTGCGTCCCGATCGGCACGGCTGGCTCGTCGACCTCATGGAGGGCGTAGAGGACATTCCGGGCTCCGCGCTGTCCGAGGGCATCACGTGGGAATGGGAGTCCTTCGGCGAGTATCTGGACGCCCTCGAACGGATGCCGCGCGCGGTGGACGTGGCCGCGCAGATCCCGCACGCCGCCGTTCGCGGCTTCGTTATGGGTGACCGCGCGCACGAGATCGCGACGGGCGCGGATCTCGACGCGATGTGCGGAATCGTCGCCGACGGCCTGCGCGCCGGGGCGGTGGGCATGTCGTTCGGGCGCACGGCGGGACATCGCAGCGCGTCGGGCGAACCCGTGCCGGGAACCTACTCCGAGGAGGACGAACTCGCCGCACTGATGGCCGTCATGGCCGAGGTGGGTTCGGGTGTGCTGCAAGTGGTTCCGGCTGGCGTGGGCGGCGCGATGGGCGGCGACCAGCGCCACTCGATCGACGCCGAGATCGATTGGATCACGCGGCTCGGGCGGCGATACCGGATACCGCTCACCTTCCTGGCGATGGTCAACGAGCAGGACCCGCACGACTGGCGGCACTGGTTCGCGGCGGTGCACGAAGCCAACTCCGCCGGTGCGATGATCCGGCCGCAGGTCGCCAGCCGCGCCTTCGGAATGTTGATGGGACACCAGTCGCGGATGAATCCATTCCGGCACCGCGCGACGTATCGGCCGTTGATGGAATTGCCTTTGGCGCAGCGGGTTCAACGACTGCGTGATCAGGACGTCCGGGCGCGAATCCTGGCCGACGCGCCCGAGCCGACGCCGGAGCCGTCGGCGGACCAACTCAACAGGCACCTGTTCAAGCGCCTGTATCCACTCGGCGAAGCGCTCGACTACGAGCCCGCGCCCGAAGACAGCATCGCCGCGATCGCCGAGCGGGAGCGCCGCGACCCCTGGGAGGTCACCTACGACGTGCTGCTCGGCGCCGAGGGACGCGAATTCCTGCTGCTGCCCCTGCTCAACTACGCCGGCAACAACTACGACCACCTGTACAACATGATGGCCGACCCGGTGAGCCTGCAGGGGCTGGGCGACGGCGGGGCGCACTGCGGAATCATCTGCGACGCCAGCATGACCACGTACCTGCTGTCGCACTGGGTCGGCAAGCGGACCCGCGGCCCGGGCCTGTCGCTGGAGGCGGCGGTGCACCGCCTCACCGGCGATCCCGCGGGCTTTTACGGGCTGGGCGATCGCGGCGTGCTCGCCCCCGGGCGGCGCGCCGACATCAACCTCATTGATCTGGATCGACTGCGGCTGCACTACCCGGAGCGGGTCGAGGACCTGCCCGGCGGCGCGGGCCGGTTGATCCAGCGCTCGGACGGTTACGTCGAGACGATGGTGCTGGGCGAGACCGTCGTCGCCGACGGCGAACTGACCGACGAAAGGCCCGGCGGTCTGGTCCGGGGATGCCGCGCGGCGGCCGTCTAAAGCCGGCCCGCGGCGAAGTCCGCCGCCTGATCAACCATCCCGGCCTCGACGTATTGCCGGTGCGCGGCCGGGAATCCCGATCCCGAACAGACGGGATCGTTGGGAACGCACAACTCGATCGTCTTCGGCGCGTACAGCGGACCGATCGTGACCGGGGGCTCGTTGATGATGCTCATGAACTGGGTCGACGGCTTGCCGAAGAGGGCGACGGCGGCCACGTGGTTGGCGACGTCGGCCGGCATCGGCTCGGGCGGCTGTGCGAGGTTCGCCCCATCGGGGACCCGGTTCGCGGTGACGAAGCCCATGACGGCCGCCCCCTGCGAATATCCGCCCAACACCATCTTGGTTTTGGGGCAGTTGGCCGCCATCGACTCCACGTGATGGCCGGCGTCGGTGATGCCGTCGATCGCGGTGGGGAAGTCGGTGGTGGCCGGGTAGTTGACCGGGTACACGCCGAGCGATCGGGTGCCGACGCGCGAGCGCAGCGTGTCCACGAAGTCCTGCCCGACGCGGCCCACGCCGGGCGGCTCGGTGGTGCCGCGGGCGAACACCACCTCGACATCGGGGCACGGCTCGGCATACGCAGAGGGAACGGACGCGAGCGGCAGCGCCCAAATCGGCGCCACCGCAGCACAAATGAGGCGGGCGAGGGGAGGAAACTGCACGTGGAAAATTTTGGCATAACGTGATGGCGGCTGCTCGGCGAGCGTCCGCCGGCGGCGGGACGTCCGGGTGGGCCCGCAAGACGCGGCGGTCCGGACATGTCGCAGGTCAGCGCGCTACCAGGCGCACCACAACGGCCGATGTACGCATCGCGTTCGCGAGTCGAACGGCGGATGAGATGTGATCAAGTCGATCCGTCGGCGCCCTCCCGAACGGCCCGCCTGCGCACCAGCGAACGGGCAGCGCGTAGCGCGCCGCGGAACGCGTAGGCGGCGGTCACCACCGACAGCAGGATCAGCAAGACGAACATCGGCAGCCAGTTGCCCCTGCTGTGATCGACTTCCCACCAGATGACGGTGAACAGCACCACGCAGAGCAAGAGCACCACGTCCCGCCAATTGCCCCGGTAGGTCAGCGCAGCCTTGCGCAGCGCGCGATTCCTGTCGGCGACCTCGACCAGATCATCGATGCGCTCATCGATGCTGCGCCGCAGCTCGGCGCGGCGCTCGACTGCCTCCGGGGGGAGACGCTCCAGCAAGTCCATGTCCTGTTTGATCAGCTCGCGATAGTCTGGACCTCTGAATTGACCGGCCGCAACGGCGAGCATCAGGCCACCTAAAACGGGCGCGCTGTTCAGTGCGAGTTGTCCCAGCCCTACCACGTCCCCTCCTTCGTCGGTCGTCAACGTCGGTTCGTTGAGGATGGCCGAACTCGGGGTGAGGGATCAACCACTTCGGCGGTATCAGGACGCCCTGGACGGGCGCCCCCGCGCCCGCGCGGGCTCGGCGCCCCGAAGGGCGTCCATGGTGCGTATCAGCTGTGGATAGGCGATCGCGGGTCCGATCCAGCGGGTGAGATAGCGCCGCAATTCGGCGCCGCTGCGCGGCGGCCGGCCGGGATCGGTGAGGAAGGAGTGCAGCACCCGCAGGCTGAATTCGTTCAGTTCGTCGAGTCCCGCCTCGTCGAAACCGTAGTGCTCCCAATCGATGTCGAAGCGATGCAGCATCGAACGTCCGAACGCCAACGCGGTATCGGAGATGATGGAGACGCCTTGTCCGCCGCGATGGCGCAACACGAATGCGAGCTGATTGTCCGACGCCAGCCGCTCGATGGCGAAAGCCATGCCCTCTGTCATCGCCACCACCGGGTCGGTCACGCCCTCGAGCTGGGTCGCCAGGCGGTCAAGGAACCCGTCGGCCGACCGCATCGCGGTCGCCACCAGCAGCGCCTGGGTGCCGGGGAAGTACCGGTAGACGGTCTGCCGCGTCACGCCCAGCGCGCGCGCCACGTCGGCGATTCCCATTGCCTGGCCGCGCTCGTCGATGATCCGGTCGGCGGCGTCCAGGATGCGCTCGATCGCCTCCTCGTCGGAGGCGGGCGTGTTCCCTGCCCAGCCGTGACTGCGCACGCTCAGCCGATCCTCACAGCTGGATAATAACGATTCGGTTGGGCCACTGGGCTTTAGGCGGCGCACGCTTTGAGAATGAGGCCGACTGCCTCGTCGAGCTGTTCCGCGATCTCGTCATAGCTGACGAACCGGGCCGTCAGGAGGGCCCCGGAGAACGTCATCTGAAGCGCGGAGCGCACCGCGCGGGGCCAACCGGGACCCAGCGCCGCCGCGATCCGCCTGGACACCTCTTCGCCGATCTGCTCGCGCAGCGGCTTGACCGCGGGATCGTCGGCCATCAGCGCCGCGCCGCAGGCGGTCGCCAGCTCGGGCTCGTCGGCGACCATCAGCGCCATGTCGCGCAGGGTCGCGCTAACCCGCGCCTCGGTGGTGTCGTTGACGTCGGTGTGCAGCGGCAAGTCCCGCAGGAAGCGCAGGTACACCGCCGCGACCAGCGCGCTCTTCGACGGAAAGTACGTATACGCGCTGGCCGGGGACACGCCGGCGCGCGTCGCGACCGCGCGCATCGTCAGGGCCGCGTACGACGATTCGCGCAGTTCCTCCAGCCCGGCCTCGAGGACCTTGCGGATCGTCTGCGCCGGCCGGCGGTCGGAGCGGCGGGCCGTCCCGGCGTCCGTCGGAGAAGCCGCCTGTCTAGACACCGGTCCAGTGTAGAAACCGGTGGGCAATCTAAGGTGGCGCCCATGGCCGAGGACGACCGGCGTCGCTGGGACGAGCGGTACGCCGGCGCAGGGTCACCGCAGCTGAGCGAGGTCGGGCCGCCCCGCTTCGTCGCGCGCCACGCGGAGCTGTTTCCGACGTCGGGACGCGCCCTCGACCTCGCCTGTGGGCAGGGACGTGGCGCCGTCTGGCTGGGCCGCCGCGGCCTCGACGTCTGGGCGTGCGACGTGTCCCCGGTCGCCATCGAGCAGGCGCTCGAGTTGGCGCGGCTCGCCGGCGTCGCGGACCGCTGCCACTTCGACGTCTGGGATCTGGACGATGGGCTGCCCGCCGGGCCGTCCGTCGACGTCGTCCTGTGCCATAACTTCCGGGACCGCCGCCTCGACGAGGCGATCATCGAGCGCCTGGCGCCCGGCGGGCTGCTGGCAATCGCCGCGCTGAGCGAGGTCGGGGCCGCGCCGGGACCGTTCCGCGCCACCCCGGGCGAGCTGCCCGCCGCGTTCGCCGGGCTCGAGCTCATCGACGCCGGCGAGGGCGACGGTCACGCGTGGTTGGTGGCGCGCCGCTGAGCGACCGCCTCGACCCTGCGCACAGATCGCGAATTCCCGCGAAATCGCGATCTGTGGGCAGCCTCGGCGCGCTGGGCGTGCGCCCGAAAACCGGTAATGTCACCACGATGGAGCGGCGCGTGCTCGAAGCGATCATCTATGAACGCGAACCGCCGATTGCGCGGATCATCTTGAACCGGGTCGACAAGGCCAATACCAAGGACGCGGTGTTGGTCACCGAGGTCGATGACTGCCTGCACGAGGCCGACCGCGACAAAGAGATCAAAGTCGTCATCATCAAGGCCAACGGAAAGGGGTTCTGCGGCGGGCACGTGGCGCGGTGGGGCCCGGACGAGAACCCGTACCCGGACTTCGGAAATACCTTCGAGGACCTGTACAAGGGGACGGCCGACCTGTTTCTGTGGCCCACGCTTTATCTGTGGGAGTTTCCCAAGCCGACGATCTCGGCGATCCACGGCTATTGCATGGGCGGCGGCATTTATCTCGGCCTGCTGACCGATTTCTGTGTCGCGTCCGAGGACGCGTATTTCCAAATGCCGCTTGCCCAAAGCCTCGGCGAGCCCGGCGGGCACACCATGATCGAGCCGTGGTTGCTGATGAACTGGCACCGCACCATGGACTGGCTGTTGCTGGCGCCGACGCTCTCGGCGCAGGAAGCGCTCGACTGGGGTCTGCTGAACAAGGTGGTGCCGCGCGAAGAGCTGGAAACCACCGTCGAGGAGATGGCACGCAGGATCTCCCAGATCCCGTTGACCACGCTGATGGCGGTCAAGAACAACGTGAAGCGGGCCTGGGAATTGATGGGAATGCGGGTCCACCTCCAGGTCAGCCACATCTTGACCAACATGGTGGGCGCTGCCTCCGACGTGCAGGCGCGCCGGGCCGAACTCATGCAATCCGGCATGAAGCCAAGGGATTTCGTCGGCCGCGACGAGAGTTCTCAGAACGAGCAGACGTAAAACCCCCCAAACTGCGCG
>NZ_JCALCI010000022.1:0-23084 GCF_059812245.1 Mycobacterium sp. NGS64
GCGTGTTGCCATGTTGCCTTTTCTCCTTCTGGATGAATTTATTGCCTTGTGATACTGGTCAGCCGTCGTAACTGGCTGTTACGCGGCATGAAAGCCGATGGCGGGATACTCCCTCTCTCTCAGCCGGCTGCTGGAGAAGTCGGTATCACGCCGGTAGTCCGCGGCAAGTTGAAGCTAGGTTCCGCCTCGCCCTGCCACTCGCTCCATTCGGCCCATTCGTTCCACTCGTCCATGCCCTCTGCGGTGGCCTCCGGGTTCAGCCCGTCGGTCGCCTTGTTGCCGGCATCGGCGCCCTCTTCCGGCTCCGGTGCCCAATGGTCATAATCATCCGGCGGCACGGCTACACCCCACTTCAGGGGAACCGATAGGCCGCCGAGCATGCCGGACTCACCACGCTTCGCCGCTACCGCATCGTCCGGCAGCGGCGAACCAAGAGGCAATAGCACGCTGCCCCCTTCCACAGCCGTCTCCGTACATTCGCAACCCGGTGGTGAAAAAACCATCACCGAGTACTTCGCATCGTAAGTCAATCCGGAGCACAATGCCCGTGTTTGATGGATTTCCCTCCTTTTAGAACAGATGCGCGAACATCGGGGAGCCGATGGCTGGGTCCCGAGCGGAGCGGCAACCGCCATCGCGCCCCGCCCGCCCGATTTCCCTTGCACTCGCGGCCAGGCCGGAATCCCTTGCCACGCAACATGTTCCGGCCCGGCCAGCGCTGACGGCGAGCGGGACGGCAAGGGATTTGACGGCTTGAGCGTCGATCCCAAAATCGTGTTGGGACGCACGGCGGCCGTTTTGGTGGGCCACAGCGGAAAAAGAATCAGTTCGCCGCCGGTAAACATGCCGAAGGCGCGGGCAACACCCATTTCCCCCCGGGTGTCGCCCGCGCCCTTGGTTGGCTGATTAGAACTATCCGACGCCGGTACGCGGGACCACGCTGGGCCGCTGCTGGACCACATGCGTGGGGCTGGCCCCTCCGCGGCCCAACATCCCGCCGGGCATGCCCGCGCCGGCACCCATGCCGCCCATCGGCATCGGCATCATCGGCATGCCGCCGCCCATGGGGGCACCGGCCGCCGCGGCGGCCGCGCCGTTCATCTCGCTGCCCAGGCCGGACATGGCGCCGCTGACCATCCGTGCCGGCGCGGATCCTTGCCAGTTCGGGGGCACCGACATCGCTCCGACCAGCCGCGCCTTGCCCAAACCGGCCTCGGCGCCGCCCAGGCCACCGATCCCGCCGCCGAGTCCCTTGCCCATGCCCGCCGGAACGGCGCTGCTGACAAACTTCGCCGGATCGACGGCCGCACCCGTTGCGCCGGCCAGGGATGCCGCGTTCGTGCCGCTCATTCCCGCTTGGGCCGCCATCATGATTGGCGACATCATCATGCTCACCGGCATCATGCCGACCTGGGCGACCGTCGACAGCGACGAAATCGGCGCCGCCGAGGCGAGGGCCGACACCTGCGAAACCGCCGGGCCGGCCACCGCCCCCACGGACGCCAGCGGTGCAGCAACTGAGGTGCCTATCGATCCCGCCAGGCTCGCGGCCTGCGACGCCACGCCGGTCAGCGGCGCCGACAGCAGGCCCGTCAGGCCCGCGAGGTTCACCGGGGGCAGGCTGAACGAGGGCAACGCCGCGGCCACGCCCAGCGCGCCGCCGTGGTAGCCCACCATGGCGGCCACGTCCTGGGCCCACATCTCCATGTACTCGAACTCAGTCATGAAGATCGCCGGGGTGTTCTGGCCCAAGATGTTCGTCGCGATCAACGCCATCAGTTGGGCACGGTTCGCGGCGATCGCCGGCGTGGGCACCGTCGCCGCCTACGCGGTCTCAAACGCCGAGGCCGCCGTTCGGGCCTGAAGGGCGGCGGTCTCCGCCTGACCCGCGGCTGCGCTCAGCCACCCGACGTAGGGCGTGGCGGCCGCTGCCATCGACATCGAAGCCGGACCCGCCCACGCCCCGTCGGTCAATCCGGTGACGACGTTTTGGAACGACGACGCCGCGCCCGCCAGGTCCGTCGCCAACGAGTCCCAGGCCGCCGCCGCCATGAACAGGGGCCCCGACCCCGCACCGGCGAACATCAGCGCCGAGTTGATTTCCGGGGGAAAGAACGTAAAAGCAGGAACCATCACAACCCCTCCGGCCGTACCGACGGCACAGTCCAACGATCGACGGACACCATTCCTTGATAGTAGGGCCATCGACCATCAAAAGTCCGGGGTTTTACCAAACCCTCAAGACCGTCGTGGCCGAGTTCGCACCGGGGACCGATCTGCGTAACCCGTCCCCGGTGTATCGGTGTGATGGAACGCCTCGGGGCCCAGCTGGACGGGCGCCGCTAGCAACCCTTGAGGCGCGTGGCCAGGTAGTCCGCGACGGCGCCCATCGCTACCCGGTCCTGGGTCATCTTGTCGCGCTCGCGCACGGTGACGGCGTCGTCGGAGAGGGAGTCGAAATCCACCGTCACGCAGAAGGGCGTACCGACCTCGTCCTGGCGCCGGTAGCGGCGCCCGATGGCGCCGGCGTCGTCGAAATCGATGTTCCAGTTCTTGCGCAATTCGGCGGCCAGGTCGCGGGCCTTGGGGCTCAGGTCGGCGTGCCGCGACAGGGGCAGCACCGCGGCTTTGATCGGCGCCAGCCGCGGGTCGAGCCGGAGCACCGTGCGTTTGTCCATGCCGCCCTTGGCGTTGGGGGCCTCGTCCTCGGTGTAGGAGTCGATCAAGAACGCCATGAACGATCGCGTCAGGCCGGCCGCGGGTTCGATGACATACGGGGTGTAGCGGGTGTCGTTGACCTGGTCGTAGAACGACAGGTCGACGCCGGAATGCTTTGCGTGCGTTGACAAGTCGAAGTCGGTTCGGTTGGCGACGCCTTCCAGCTCGCCCCACGGGTTGCCGACGAAACCGAACTTGTACTCGATGTCGACGGTGCGGTCCGAGTAGTGCGACAACTTATCCTTGGGGTGCTCGTACAGTCGCAGGTTGTCCGGATCGATGCCGAGGTCCACGTACCAGTCGCGGCGCGTGTCGATCCAATACTGGTGCCATTCCTTGGCGGTCGACGGCTCGACGAAGAATTCCATCTCCATCTGTTCGAATTCGCGGGTGCGGAAGATGAAGTTGCCGGGGGTGATTTCGTTGCGGAAGCTCTTGCCGATCTGCCCGATGCCGAACGGCGGCTTGCGGCGGGCCGTCGTCACCACGTTGGCGAAGTTGACGAAGATGCCCTGCGCCGTTTCCGGGCGCAGATAGTGCAGGCCCTCCTCGGTTTCGATCGGCCCGAGGTAGGTCTTGAGCATCATGTTGAACTCGCGCGGCTCGGTCCATTGGCCCTTGGTGCCGCAGTCGGGGCAGACGATCTCGGTCATCGCCACCGAATCGGGGTCGTCGATGCCCTTCTTCGCCGCGTAGGCCTCCTGCAAATGGTCCTGGCGGTGCCGGTGGTGGCAGTTCATGCACTCGACCAGCGGGTCATGGAAAACCTCGACGTGGCCTGAGGCCACCCAGACCTGGCGCGGAAGGATGATCGACGAATCGATCCCGACCACGTCGTCGCGTCCGGTGACGACCGCGCGCCACCACTGGCGCTTGATGTTCTCCTTGAGCTCCACGCCCAGCGGACCGTAATCCCACGCCGATTTGGTGCCGCCGTAGATCTCTCCCGAAGGAAAGACGAAGCCCCGCCGCTTGGCCAGGTTGACAACTGTGTCGATGACGGACGCCACGGGGCGGTGCACTCCCTTTCGAAAATCCGGGCAGACGGGTGGGCGGCGAAGACCGCCCGCAAAACATCAGCCATGGTATCGACCGCCGCCCCGGTCTTTGACATGCGTCATCATGCATGTGACAGTGGAAAGAGGCCGACCATGACTTCGCGGCCCTTCCAACAGACCCGGCACTTCTCGAGGTGATGACTCTCGGATGGCGATGTCCTCCTCTGTGCCCCTTTCTCAGTCCTCCCGGGTGCCGACCGCCGCGGCCGACGAAACACGCTCCGACCTGGGCGGCGTGCCCCACCAGCACGGCGATGCCGCCGCTGAGCACGCGAGGTTTCCCGAATATCCCGTGCCGCCGTCGCGCGAGATTCTCGACGCCGCGGGCGAGCTGCTGCGCGCGCTGGCCGCACCGGTGCGGATCGCCATCGTGCTGCAGTTGCGCGAATCGCAGCGCTGCGTGCACGAACTGGTCGACGCCCTCGGCGTGCCGCAGCCGCTGGTCAGCCAGCACCTGAAAATCCTCAAGGCGGCCGGCGTGGTCGCCGGCGAGCGATCCGGCCGCGAGGTGCTCTACCGGCTCGCCGACCACCACCTGGCCCACATCGTCGTCGACGCCGTCGCCCACGCGAGTGAGGACACTCCATGACCGGCACCAGCGTGCGCGCCACCCGCCAGCGCGCGGCGATTTCCACGTTGCTGGAGACGCTCGACGAATTTCGTTCCGCCCAGGAGCTGCACGACGAGCTGCGCCGGCGCGGCGAAAACATTGGTTTGACCACTGTGTACCGCACGCTGCAATCGATGGCCGCGGCCGGACTGGTCGACACGCTGCGCACCGACACCGGCGAATCGGTGTACCGCAGGTGCTCGGAGCACCATCACCACCATTTGGTGTGCCGCCACTGCGGCTCCACGATCGAGGTGGGCGACCACGAGGTCGAGGAATGGGCGGCGCAAGTGGCCGCCAAGCACGGCTTTTCCGACGTCAGCCACACCATCGAAATCTTCGGAACGTGCTCGGAGTGCGGATCCTAGGCTGAACCGCCCCGGCGCGGGCGTCGTGTTTTGTCTGACCGAAAAAGTTCTGAAAAAAGCGTCCGATGCGCGACCGTTGCGTGCTCCTACCCATGAGTGGCCCACGGGCCGAGGCAACCAGAACTCAAGGGAAGCGAGAACACGATGCGGAAGCAACCCGCCCCCCACCTGCGGCCGGTGCGCGACGTCGAGGGCCCGTCACTGCAGTTTCGCACCATCCACGGCTACCGCCGTGCCTTCCGGATCGCCGGTTCCGGACCGGCCCTGCTGCTGATCCACGGCGTCGGCGACAAATCCGAGTCCTGGGGCCCGGTGCACGCCAAACTCGCGCAGCGCTTCACCGTCATCGCGCCGGACCTGCTGGGCCACGGCGAATCCGACAAGCCGCGCGCCGACTACTCGCTGCCGGCCTTCGCCAACGGGATGCGTGACCTGCTCGCCGTGCTGGGCATCGAGCGGGTCACCGTCGTCGGGCATTCGTTCGGCGGCGGCGTGGCGATGCAGTTCGCCTATCAGTACCCACATCTGGTCGAGCGCCTCGTGCTGGTCAGCGCCGGGGGCGTCGAGTCGGACGTCAGCTTCGCGTTGCGGTTGGCCGCGATGCCGTTGGGCAGCGAGGCGCTGGCCATGGTGCGCCTGCCGGGCGCGCTCCCCGCGATGCGGGTCTTTGGGCGCGCCGTTCAGGCCCTGCTAGGTTCCACGAAGTTCGGTCGCGACGCCGTCGACACCGTGCGGCTGCTCGAGGGCTTCAAGGATCCCAGCGCGTTGGCGGCGTTCGCGCGCACCCTGCGGTCGGTGGTGGACGGGCGCGGCCAATACGTGACCATGCTGGATCGCAGCTACCTGGTGCAATCCATTCCGGTGCAAATCATTTGGGGCGAGGACGACGTCGTCATCCCGGTGAGCCACGCCCGGACGGCCCACGCGGCAATCGCCGGGTCGCGCCTGGCGATCTTCGAAAAGTCCGGGCACGTGCCGCATCACGACCACCCCGATCGCTTCGTCGAGGTCGTCGAACGATTCATCGACTCGACCCGACCGGCCGCTCACGACCCGAGCAGCATGCACTCGCTGCTGCGCACCGGCGGCCGCGATGACCTTGTTCCGACGACCGTCGCGCCGGCCGAATCCGCCGTGTCCTAGCCCGTCACCGAACGCCGGATCTCGGCGCCGGTGTCGAGCACCAGCAGGATCAGCGTGCGCAGTGCGTCGTCGGTGAGCCCGCCGCCGGGAAAGTTGTAGCGCAGCATGACATCAGCGGTTTTGGACGCGCCCTTGCCGGAGTTGCGTTGCACCGCCTTGTCGCTGACCTTCTCGACCAGCGTCACGCTGCCGAAGTTGCTGTCGCGCGCCTGCTTGGCGATCTGGTCGCCGACCTTCTTGGTCAGCGGCAGGTCCCAGGCCAGGATCTGGGTCAGCGAGACCAGGTCCAGGTCCTCGGCGATGTTCACCACCCGCAACGACGCCAGCGTGCCGTTGTGGCGCAACGTGAGTGCGCCGTCCGGTTCCTCGTCGACGGGAAGGACGTCGCGCAGTATCGACACCAGACGCTCCTGCAGTGATGGCATCAGGCGCTCCCGAATCTTCTATTGCGCTCGGCGTATTCCTCGCAGGCCGCCCACAGGTCGCGGCGGTCGTAGTCGGGCCACAGCTTGTCCTGAAAGATGTACTCGGCATACGCCGCCTGCCACAACATGAAATTGCTGGACCGCTGCTCCCCCGACGTCCGCAGGAAAAGGTCGACGTCGGGGATGTCGGGCCGTTGCAGGTGGCGCGAGATCGTCGCCTCGGTGATGCGTTCCGGGTTGAGCCTGCCGGTCTGCGCCAACCGCGCGATATCCTTTGCGGCGTCGGCGATTTCGGCCCGGCCGCCGTAGTTCACGCAGTAATTCACCGTGATGACGTCGTTGCCAACCGTCATCGCCTCGGCGATCGCCAGCTCATTGATGACGCTGCGCCACAGGCGGGGCCGTGAACCCACCCAGCGGATCCGGACCCCGATCGTGTTGAGGTTGACGCGGCGCATGCGCACCACGTCGCGGTTGAACCCCATCAGGAAGCGAACCTCCTCAGGGGACCGCTTCCAGTTCTCGGTGGAAAAGGCGTACAGGCTGAGCCATTTGATGCCGATTTCGATTGCACCGCAAACGATGTCGATCACGACGGCCTCGCCCGCCCGGTGGCCGTCGGTGCGGCTCAACCCGCGTTGGGTGGCCCAGCGACCGTTGCCGTCCATCACGATGGCGACGTGATTGGGCAGTCGGTCCGCCGGGATCCGCGGCGCCGCCGCCTTGGAAATGTGCTGCGGTGGCCGGCGCGGGCCGCCATCGGCCGACGGCGGCAGCTCCGGGAAGACGACCGGCCAGGTCGACTTGTCGGGAAAGACCGGGTAATCGTCGGGCGCGGGGGGCAGTTGCGGGAAGTCGGTCGACTTCGGCTTGCGCTCAACCACAGGCCATATCCTGCCCGAACAGCGCTGCGCGCCGTTCGGCGATTGTGCGGTCGGCCTGATACGTCCGCTCCACCAGCGGCAACGTTTTGAGCTGACGCTCCAGATGCCACTGCAGGTGCGCGGCCACCAATCCGCTGACGTGGCTGCGGTGCGATTGCGGCGACGCCTCGGCGGCCTCCCAATCACCGTCGTGCAGCGCGGTCATCAGGTCCAGCACACCCGGCGGCGGGGTGGTCGAACCGGCCGGGCGGCAGTGTGGGCAGACGCTGCCCCCGGCGGCGATATGGAACGCCCGGTGCGGGCCGGGCGTGGCGCACCGCGCGCACTCGGTGAGCGCCGGCGCCCATCCGGCGATGCCCATGGCACGCAGCAGGTAGGCGTCCAGCAGCAGGTCGCGGGGTCGGCGGCCGTCGGCGACCGCCCGCAGCGCGCTCACCGTGAGCCGGTGCAGGGCCGGGGCCGGGGCCCGCTCCTCGCCGGCGAGCCGCTCGGCGGTTTCCAGCATCGCGCACCCGCAGGTGTACCGGCCGTAGTCGTTGACGATGTCGGTGGCGAACGCATCGATGGCGACGACCTGGGTGACGATGTCCAGGTTGCGCCCGGGGTGCAGTTGCGCGTCGATGTGAGCAAACGGCTCAAGTCGCGCGCCGAATTTGCTGCGGGTGCGCCGAACGCCCTTGGCCACCGCGCGAACCAGCCCGTGATCGCGGGTCAGCAGGGTGACGATCCGGTCGGCCTCGCCGAGCTTGTGCTGGCGCAGCACAACGGCCCGGTCTCGATATAGCCGCATCACAATAGTTTTGCACCCCGCCGCGACAATCCGGGTATCCGCGCCGTTAGTCTCGTACCCCGTGATTGGCGCTTCCGGGTCCGCTTTCGGGGCCCTTTCTGGCCCGGGTTCGGGATCCGGCGGCCAGCGCCTGCCCACGCTGACCGACCTGCTCTACCAGCTGGCCAGCCGGGCGGTGACGTCCACCACGCTGGTGAGTCGCTCATTGCACGCCATCCACGCGAGCCAGCCCACGCTGAACGCCTTCCGGGTGGTGCTGACCGAATCGGCGCTGGCCGACGCGGCCGCGGCCGATCGGCGGCGCGCGGCCGGCGACACCGCCCCGCTGCTGGGCATCCCGATCGCGGTCAAGGACGACGTCGACGTCAAAGGCGTGCCGACCGCGTTCGGCACCGAGGGGTACGTCGCGCCGGCCACTCAGGACGCCGAGGTGGTGCGCCGCCTGAAGGCCGCCGGCGCGGTGATCGTGGGCAAGACGAACACCTGCGAACTGGGCCAATGGCCGTTTACCAGCGGCCCTGGCTTCGGACACACCCGCAACCCCTGGTCACGGCGGCACACGCCGGGCGGATCGTCGGGGGGCAGCGCGGCCGCGGTGGCCGCCGGCCTGGTCACCGCCGCGATCGGCTCCGACGGCGCCGGCAGCGTGCGCATCCCCGCGGCGTGGACGCACCTGGTGGGCATCAAGCCGCAGCGCGGCCGGATCTCCACCTGGCCCCTGCCGGAGGCGTTCAACGGGATCACGGTCAACGGCGTGTTGGCGCGCACCGTGGAGGACGCCGCGTTGGTGCTGGACGCCGCGTCGGGCAACGTCGAGGGCGACCGGCACAAGCCGCCGCCGATCACGGCGTCCGACTATGTCGGGAAGGCGCCCGGTCCGCTCAACATCGCGCTGTCAACGCGGTTCCCGTACACCGGTTTCCGGGCCAAGCTGCACCCGGAGATCCTGGCCGCGACCCGGGCCGTCGGCAAGCAACTGCAGCTCCTGGGCCACACCGTCGTGCCCGGCAACCCCGACTACGGCCTGCGGTTGTCGTGGAACTTCCTGGCCCGATCGACCGCGGGGCTGCGGGAGTGGGAGGAGCGGCTGGGCGACGGCGTCATCTGGGACCCCCGCACGCTCTCCAACCTGCGGGTGGGCCACGTGATGGGCGAGGCGATCCTGCGCAGCGCGCGCCGCCACGAAGCCGCCGACCAGCGCCGGGTCGGCTCGATCTTCGACATCGTCGACGTGGTGCTCGCGCCGACCACCGCCCAGCCGCCGCCGCTGGCGCGCGCCTTCGACCGGTTGGGCGGCTTCGGCACCGACCGCGCCATGATCGCCGCGTGCCCGTTGACCTGGCCGTGGAACCTGCTGGGCTGGCCGTCCATCAACGTGCCCGCCGGATTCACCTCCGAAGGTTTGCCCATCGGCGTGCAGCTGATGGGTCCGGCAAACAGCGAGGGACTGCTCATCTCGCTGGCCGCCGAACTGGAGGCCGTCTGCGGCTGGTCGACCAAGCAGCCGACGGTGTGGTGGCATGCCGGCAGCGACACGCCGCCCGCCGGCGCGCCGCCGCGCAGATAGGCGGGGGCATGTGCCGCGACCGCGCGGGTACCCCGTTAAATAGACCAAATGCGCGCGCGCCGTCAGCGTGCACAAGGTGACTTCTCTGGCGGCTGAAGCCGCCAGCTTCTTTTCATGCCGCGTGAGCATGATGGGCCAGTCCAGCCCGCAGGATGTTGCGTGCGGCGTGTTCGTCTGCCGGTGCGGTATAACCGCAACGTTGACAGGCGAATTGCGCCTGCGTGACGCGGTTCGCGCGCGCTGTGTGCCCACAGCGCTCACACCCGTCCGAGGTGTGCCGGGGGTTGACCTCAATCCAAACTCGCCCAGCTTCTTCCGCTTTGGCGCGCAGTATCGAGACGAATTGACCCCAGCCAGCGTCACTGATCGAACGATTGAGCCCCGTTTTCGCCCGGGCGCCGTTGGGCAAGAACATGCCCGGATGGTCGGGATCCGGGACTGGCGTGGCCCGACGCAGCATGTTCGCGATCCTCAAATCCTCCACGACGATCAGGTCGTATCGGCCAACAAGCTCGCGGGCTTGCTTGTGATGAAAGTCCTTACGCTGGTTCGCGATCTTGCGATGCCGCGCTGCGACAGTTTCCCGTTTGGCCGCACGATTCTTTCCACCGCGGCGGGCCCGCCCGAGCCGCTGCTGGGCTGCGGCCAGCCGCCCCGCCGAGGCGCGCCCAGCGCGGATTGTGCACGTGCTCCCCGTCGCTGGTGGTGGCAAAGCTGACGATCCCGAGGTCCACGCCGGCCTGATGACCGGTTATGGGCAGCGCGTTGGAGGGGACATCATCACAGGACAACACCACCATCCAACGCCGCCCTTGTCGCTTAATCTGGATCGTCTTCACCCGGCCCACCACCTCGCGGTGAAGATCAACCTTGACCTGGCCGATGCCCTGCAGATACACCCGGCGCTGTTCGGGCAGCCAGCGGGCACCGTCACCATCTTTGGGCCACTCCACGCTGTCGAAGCGGGCCTTTCCTTTAAAGCGTGGATGTCCGGCCTTGTGCCCGGCTTCTATCCGGCGGAAGAACCCGGCGAACGCCTTATTCAATCGCCGCAACGTCGCTTGTTGACTGGAAAACGACCACACCGCTTGATCCAGGCGCACCGCACGCATCTCCCTCAGCTGCGACGACTGATCCCCATAGCTGATCCGAGTCTTGCTCACATGCGACCAGCCATCCCTGCGTTCCTGCAACGCCGCGTTGTAAAGCTCCCGGTGCGCGTCCACACACGCCGCCAACGCCACATGCTGGCGGGCAGTGGGCCGCAGCCGAAACACGTACGCCCGCCTCACCGCAGACCCACCCCGCTAGTAGCAAAACGACGGCTCAACATGACCTCACCCTATGCAACGACACCGACAAAACCCGCCAGACCACCCTGGCCACCTGCCCCGATTCCCCGACAGCTAAAGCCGCCGGTTTCGAGCAGGGCTCGGTATTTCACCTGCAGGGCGATCTGATCGACCAGGACCGCCTCTCCGCGTGCGCGGACCTGCTGATGACCACCAGCCCCAACGTGCTGGTGTATTCGGCGATAGACGGTTGGCGGCGGCAAATGGTGGAGCAGGGCCACGAATTGCTCGGTGCCGCACTGGATTTGACACATCAGCTGCGCGATGAGATCGAACGCATTCCCGATGTGGAGGTGCTCGACGACGAACTGCTCGGGGTGCAGGCATCACACGACCTGGACCGAATGCAGGTGCTGATGGACGTATCGGGCACGGGCACTTCGGGTTACCAGGCCGCCGACTGGCTGCGCGCGCACGCTCACGTCGACATCGGGATGAGCGATCACCGCCGCATCCTGGCGACGTTGTCCTTCGCCGACGACAAGACGACCGCCGACCGTCTCACCCAGGCCCTGACCGAATGGCGCAAGGCGGCCGACGATTTCGACCCCACGCCGCAAATCGACCTGCCGTCGCCCGGCGAGCTGCAATTGGAGACGGTCTGCCTGCCGCGTGACGCGTTCTTCGGGCGCGTCGAGGTGGTGCCCAGCGATCGGGCGGCGGGGCGGGTCTCCGCCGAGCAGGTCACGCCGTACCCGCCCGGCATTCCGGCGGTCGTTCCCGGCGAGTGCCTCAACGATGCGGTGCTGGACTACTTGCGCTCCGGTGTGCGCGCTGGGATGAACGTCCCGGACGCGGCCGATCCGTCGATGGAGACCATCCGGGTGCTCGCCTGACTCAGTTGCCGTTGCCGCGCGGCATCGACATGACCCGGTTACCGATGGCTTTGACGTCGTCGGGCAGCACGCGGTTCGCCGCACCCATCAACTTCGAAAAGACCGAGCCGGCAACGACCTTCTGATCGCCGCGCATCAGCGCCTCGAACCCCTGACGGGCGACCTGAGCGGGGTCGTCCTTGGGCATCTTGCCCATCAGAGAATCGACCATCTTGGCGCGGCCGAAGAAGTTGGTGTCCGTCGGACCGGGCATCAGGGCCGTGACAGTGATTGAGGTGTCGCGCAATTCGTCGTGCAGCGCCTCAGCCAACGACTGGATGAACGACTTAGACGCGTTGTAGACAGGCTGATAGGAACCCGGTATCTGAGACGCGATGGACGAGGTGAAAAGCACCTTGCCCTCGTCACGGTTGGCCATGTCGCGCAGCACCAGCTTGGCCAGATGCACCGTCGAGCGCACGTTGAGATCGACCATGGCGAGATCGTCGGCGAGCTCACTTTTGAGGAACATCTCCCCGCGACCGACACCCGCGTTGAGCGCCGCCGCCGCCAGCACGCGGTCGCCTTCGATCGTGCTCTGATACAGGTGCTCGACCCCGTCCGGACTGCGCAGGTCCACCTGCACCGGCTGCACGGCCGCGCTGTACTGGGACAGCTTTTGGGGTACGTCGTGGATCGCGTCGTCCTCGGCCGCCACGACGAGGTCGTAGCCGTGCTGGGCGAACTGCTTGGCCAGTTCGAACCCGATCCCGCTGGACGCGCCGGTTATCAGGGCGAGTTTTGGTTGCGTCATGCTGGGCGGCTACCCGTTACGACGCAGAAAAAACTTGAGGGCTAAAAACCAAGCCGACCAAGCTGTTTGGGATCGCTCTGCCAGTTCTTGGCCACCTTGACGCGCAGGTCGAGGTAAATTTTGGTGCCCAGCAGCTTCTCGATCTGGGCCCGCGCGGCGGTACCCACTTCACGCAGCCGCGCGCCGCCCTTGCCGATGACGATGCCCTTCTGGCTGTCCCGCTCGACGTAGAGGATGGCGTGCACGTCGATGAGATCGTCCCGGTCGTCCCGCGGATTGATCTCGTCGATCACCACCGCCAACGAATGCGGCAGCTCGTCGCGAACGCCCTCCAGGGCGGCCTCGCGGATGAGCTCGGCCATCAGGACCTCCTCGGGCTCGTCGGTCAGCTCGCCGTCGGGGTAGTACGCGGGACCGACGGGCAGCGCCGCGGCCAGTACGTCGATCAGCACGTCGACCTGCGCGCCGGTCACCGCCGACACCGGCACGATTTCGGCTGAGCCGCCGACCAATTCGCTGGTGGCGACGAGCTGCGCGGCCACCCGGTCCTTGGGCACCTTGTCGATTTTGGTGACGACCGCGACGAGCGTGGTCCTGGGTGCAACCGCCCGGATCTGTTCGACTATCCAGCGGTCGCCCGGCCCGATGGCCTCGTCGGCCGGGATGCACAGCCCGATCACGTCGACCTCGGCGTAGGTGTCGCGGACCAGGTCGTTGAGCCGCTTGCCGAGCAGGGTGCGCGGCCGATGCAGGCCCGGGGTGTCGACCAGGATGATCTGGAAGCTTTCGCGGTGCACGATCCCGCGGATGGTGTGCCGGGTTGTCTGCGGCCGCGTCGACGTGATCGCCACCTTGGCGCCGACGAGGGCGTTGGTCAGCGTCGACTTGCCGGTATTCGGCCGGCCGACCAGACACACGAAACCCGAACGGAATTCGCCCGTCTCGGCGCTCATAGCAGGTTGCCGGCGCGGTCGGTGACGATGATCACGGCCGTCGGCGACAGTTCGCGGACCGCGACGATGCCGGGATCGTCGGCGGATCCCGCCACCAGGACAGCCGCCTCCAACCCCGTCGCCCCACTGGAGGCGGCGGCGGCGACCGCGGCCTGCAGCCCGGTCAGCTTCAACGTCGGCAAGTCCACCGGAGCGGCCGCGTAGGTGCGGCCGTCGGCGTCGCGGACCGCGGCGCCGCTGTCGGCTTCGGCGCGGGCCATCGCGGCGCGCGCCAGCACCACCAGCTTGGCGTCCTCGGCGTCCAGCTTCTCAGTCACTCGGCCTCCCCGTCCGTCGACCCGTCGGCGCCGTCGGGCTCGGCCGGGCTCAGCAGCACGGTGTTGATGCGCACTCGCCCGCGATGGTCCGGGCCGCCCTCGGCACGCAGCCGCAGGCCGTGCGACACCACCTCGGCCCCCGGCAGCGGCACCCGGCCCAATTCCAGGGCGACCAGGCCGCCCACGGTGTCGACGTCGAGGTCGTCGTCGAATTCCACGTCGTAGAGTTCCCCCACGTCTTCGATCGGTAGCCGAGCGGAAACCCGAAAGTGTTTGTCGCCCAGGTCTTCTACCGGGGCAGTTTCCGCCTCGTCGTACTCGTCGGCGATCTCGCCGACGATTTCTTCCAGCACGTCCTCGATGCTGACCAGCCCGGCGATCGCGCCGTACTCGTCGACGAGCAGGGCCATGTGGTTGCGGTCGCGCTGCATCTCCCGCAGCAGCGTGTCCAGCGGCTTGGAGTCCGGCACGAAGACCGCCGGGCGCATCACCTCCGACACCTTGGTGTCCCGCCCGCCGTCGGGAGACGAGAAGGCCTGCTGGACAAGGTCTTTGAGGTACACCACCCCGACGATGTCGTCGACGTTCTCGCCGATCACCGGGATGCGGGAATGCCCGCTGCGCACGGCGAGGTTCATCGCCTGGCTAGCGAGCTTGTCGCTTTCGATCCAGATCATCTCGGTGCGCGGCACCATCACCTCGCGGGCCGGGGTGTCACCCAGTTCGAAGACCGACTCGATCATCCGGCGTTCGTCGGCGGCGACCACACCGCGCTGCTGGGCGAGGTCGACGACCTCGCGCAGTTCGATCTCGGAGGCGAACGGGCCGTTGCGCAATCCGCGGCCCGGGGTGAGCGCGTTGCCCAGGACCACCAGCAACCGGCTGAGCGGCATGAGCAACCACGAAATCGCTCGCAGCGGAAGGGCCGTCACCAAGGAGATGGAATACGCGTGCTGGCGGCCCAGGGTGCGGGGTCCGACTCCGATCACCACGAAGCTGGTCACCACCATGATCGCGGCCGCGCCGAACAACCCCCACTTCATGCCCCAGTTGTCGTAAAGGAACACCACCAACAAGACGGTCGCGGTGATCTCGCAGATGATGCGCAGCAGCACCATCAAGTTGATGTAGCGGGGCCGCTCGGTCATCACCTTCAGCAGGGACACCGCGCCGGGTCGCTCTTCGCGCACTAGTTCCTGCACCCGGGCCATCGACACGGTGCTGACGGCGGCGTCGATCGCCGCGAAAAGCCCGCCCAGAGCGATCAACGCGATCGCACCGAGCAGCTGGGACACCCCGGTCAACTGTCGAAATACCTTGAGATAGTGGCTTGCTCCTTCGTGCGGCAGCCCGAACTGCGCATCGTCAGCCTAGGTGGTCGGCGCCGCCCACGTTAGAACAACCCCTAGCCGAACAACCCGGTTCCGGCCTTGCCGGCCTTGCCGTCCGTCCCGATACCGAACCCGGCGATGCCGCCGTTACCGCCGAAGCCGAACAGCGTGTTGCCGCCGTTACCGCCGTTGCCGCCGGTGGCGGTGCCCGCGAAGCCGCCGGCCCCGCCTTCACCGCCGTCGCCGAACAGCACCGCAACGCCGCCGTTACCGCCGTTACCGCCGTTGGTTCCACCGCCGCCGCCGACACCACCGGCGCCACCGGTGCCGTAAAGCATGCCGGCGTTGCCGCCGGCCCCGCCGGCACCGCCGAGGACGCCACTGTCCCCTCCGGCGCCGCCCGCGCCGCCGGCACCGATCAGGAAGCCGTTACCGCCGACTCCGCCGGCCCCGCCGGTCGTGAAGCCAAACCCGCCGCTGCCGCCGGCTCCGCCGGGACTGAACAGCAGCCCGGCGTTGCCGCCGTTACCGCCCGCGCCACCGGTCCCGGCGGCCAGGTCTGTCGCACCCGCGCCGCCGGCCCCACCGGCACCGAACAACAGCCCGGCATTGCCGCCGTTACCGCCGGCCCCACCGGTGGTCCCGCCTTGCCCGCCGGCACCGCCGCCGCCGCCGGCACCGAACAACAGGCCGCCGTGGCCTCCCGGCCCGCCTGCTCCGCCGGTGGTGTTGCCTCCCCCACCGACCCCACCAACCGCGCCGGGGCCGAACAGCAGGGCGGACCCACCGGCCCCGCCGGCCCCGGCGATGGGGGCAGGCCCGCCGCGTCCGCCGACGCCGGGGGCACCGAACAGCCCGCCGGTCCCGCCGGCCCCGCCCGCCCCGCCGATGGTCGCACCGGACCCGCCGGCCCCACCGCTACCGCCCGCACCGAACAGCCCACCCGCGCCGCCCGCGCCGCCGGTACCGCCGGCGCCGGCCGCCGAGTTGATTCCGGACCCGCCGGCGCCGCCGTTGCCGATCAGCCAGCCACCGTTTCCGCCGGGTTGGCCGGTTCCAACCGCCCCGGGTGCGCCGTTGCCGATCAGCGGTCGGCCGGACAGCGTCAGAAAGGGCGCGTTGATCGCACCCAGCAGGTCTTGCTGCACGCTCTGCAATGGCACGGCGCTCGCCGCGTCGGCGCCCGCATAGGCGGCCCCGGCGGCGTTCAATGCCCGCACGAACTCGGAATGAAATGCCGCCGCCTGAGCGCTGAGCGCCTGAAAGGCTTGTCCATGCCCGGAAAACAACGATGCGATCGCCGCCGAAACCTCGTCGGCGGCGGCTGCCGCCAGCCCCGTAGTGGGCGCGGCTGCGGCATTCGCGGCGGTCAGCGCCGAGCCGATGTCGGACAAATCCGTTGCCGCCGAAGCCAGAAACTCCGGGGCCGCCACCAAATACGACATCACAACCCTTCCGCCAGATCGTCGACATATCGGTGAAGCGGACGCACATGAAATTGTGTCGAGAGCGTACGCCCATTTCGACCGGATATTCCAGTGTTTGCGCCGAGCAATTCGCCCACGGTGCTAGATCACTTGCACCGCAAGGGATCTTCGAGGCGCGTCAGAACCCGGCCGATTCCAATTTCATGGATTGCGGGCTCAATTGTCGAAATACCTTGACTTGTCGAGCAACCGGCGGTCGCGTTCTTGTTGGCGATCCTGCTGGTAGGCCACGACCTGTTCGGCGACCCATTCTTCGAGCAACCGGTCCTGCAAGGCGAACATCTCTTTTTCCTCGTCCGGCTCGCCATGGTCGTAGCCGAGCAGATGCAGCACGCCGTGAATTGTCAACAGCGCCAACTCATGTCCCAGGCTGTGGCCCGCCGCGGCCGCCTGTTCGGCGGCGAATTCCGGGCACAGCACGATGTCGCCCAGCATCGAGGGCCCGGGCTCGGGCGCGTCGGGCCGCCCGCCGGGTTCGAGCTCGTCCATCGGGAAGCTCATCACGTCGGTCGGCCCGGGCAGGTCCATCCAGCGCATGTGCAGGTCGGCCATCGCCGCGGTGTCGAGCAGCACCATCGACAGCTCGGCGCTCGGATTGACGTCCATCCTGGCGATCACGAACTTCGCGACGCTGACCAATTCCGCTTCGGAGACGTCGATCCCCGACTCGTTGGAGACTTCGATGCTCATCGGCGGCTGCGACCACCCGAGGCCCGCCGGGCCGCCCGGTTCATCCCCGAGCCGGGCTCCTCGTAGCGGGCGTAGGCGTCGACGATCTCCGAAACCAGCCGGTGGCGCACCACATCCACGCTGGTCAGCTCCGCGATGTAGATGTCGTCGACGCTCTCGAGGATCTCGACCGCCGACCGCAGGCCCGACCGCGCGCCACCGGGTAGGTCGATCTGGGTCATGTCCCCGGTGACGACGACCTTCGACCCGAAACCGAGTCGCGTGAGGAACATCTTCATCTGTTCGGCGGTGGTGTTCTGCGCCTCGTCGAGCACGATGAAGGCATCATTCAGCGTGTTATGTGTCAGCAGGAAATCTTCAGTGACATAAAGGGAATCCGCTGCCGCGACCTGAATGCATACCGCCTCCTCGGTCCCCGCGGGCTCGATCCGGTCGATGAAGCGCATCGGCCGACCGCCGCCCGACGCGTCGTACTTCGCGGCTTTGCGGGCCAGCCGGAACGGGACGATGCCCTCGGGCAAACGGATGTCGATGATGTGCGCATCGGATCGGTGATGCACGTCGCGGCCGCGTGCGAGTCCCGGCTTGCGCCCTTCAGCCGGCCTGGTCCGCCAATAGACGACGCCGCCCAATGACCGGACCAGGAACACCACATCGTCGCGAAGGCGATCGGAAACCGTCGTGAACTGGATGCGGCACGTGCGTCCCTGCTGGGTGACCGGACCGCCGTCCGAATCGAGAAGGCCCTGAAGTACCGCCAGCCGCACATCGGACGTGTTGAAGAGATAGTCCGCGGGAACGAACTTGGTATTCGACCGCATGCCCGCCAGCCCAAGCCGCCGCATGGCGCCGGTCACCGGGTTCTCTCGGGTAATCACCTCACCAGGACGGGCCACGCGGTTGAGGATGTAGTCGACCTCTGTCTTGCGCCGTACCTTGATGCCCGGGATCAGCTGTCCCAACGCGGCAGCAAGCTCCGGATCGGTCGTCGCGAAACTTGGTGTCGTCGCACATATCACGCATCCGTCACCAAGCAGCAGGCCGAGGGCGTACGGATCGAGCGGCACCGGACGCGCGGCGAAGCGCACCGGGCTACTCAACAGTGGTAGTTCGTAGCGGTGGTAATGCGCCGCGCGGAGATTGCCGATCATCTCCTTGGTTTGCAGCACGCGCGGCGGTTTCCCGGAACTTCGGTCCTTCCGCGAGTAGACCGACCACAAATGGTCACCGGACGCGAGCGTCGAGCAACCGTCCTGCGTGTGGACCCGGTAGATCTCCTTGAAGCCCTGCGGATAGACGCCGAGAACTTCCGTTGGAGTTCCATCGGAACCGATCACAGAGTCACCGACTTGCAATTCACCGATCGGCCGGAAACCGTTGGGCGTCAATACCTTGGTGAACACCGGTTGCGCCCGGCCCCGCATATATGCCAGCGGCGCGACCTCAATTACCCCGGCGGACATCAGCTTTGGGATCAGCTCGGCGTCCATCATGTCGTAGAGCGCGTCATAGAGCGGGCGCAGATAGGGATCGATCTTTTCGCTCAGCGTCCCCGGCAAAAAGCCAAGGCGCTCACCGGCTTCCACCGCCGGGCGGGTCAGGATGATCCGGCTGACCTGTTTGGTCTGCAGCGCGTGCACGGCCTTGGCCATGGCCAGATACGTCTTGCCGGTGCCGGCCGGGCCGACCCCGAACACGATCGTGTTGGCGTCGATGGCGTCGACGTAGCGCTTCTGGTTGAGCGTCTTGGGCCGGATCGTATTGCCGCGACGCGACAGGATGTCCAGGGTGAGCACCTCGGCGGGTGATTCGTTGCCGGTGCCGACGAGCATCGCCACGCTGTGGCGCACCACCTCCGGGGTCATCGGCTGGCCACTGGCCACGATGGCCACCAGCTCGGAGACCACCCGCTCGGCCAGCGCGACGTCGGCCGGCTCGCCGGAGATGGTGACGGCATTGCCCCGCACGTGCAGATCGGCGCTGAGGATGCGTTCCAGGGCGCGCAGGTTTTCGTCTGCCGAACCGAGCAGGCCCACGACGAGATCGGGCGGAACGTTGATGCTGCTGCGAACCTGGGAGGTCGATGCTGCGTCAGCAGCGCTGGTCTCGCGGGGCGTCACGTGGTTTCCGATGCCTGCCTTCTGGGGTCCTGACGTGGTGAAATCCTGGCTTGCAGTCTACCGCCGGTCAGGACTGTGTCCCAACGGTTCGTCCGCGGGCGATTGTGTATCCGCATGTTGATCCCATCGCGGGGTGAGCACGCCCAGCGCCCCGAGTGCCACCGCGGCCGCGCTCGACGTCCGCAGCACCTGCGGGCCGAGCCGGACCGCCACCGCGCCCGCCTCGGTCAGCGCGGCGATTTCGTCGGGTGCGATGCCTCCTTCGGGACCGATCACCAGGTGTATCGAATCCGCTTGGCCCACATGGCTGTCCGCAAGCCGATCGGCCGCCGACTCGTGCAGGGCCAGCACCGTGGACCCGGCCGCCACCTCGTCGCGAACCCGCTGCGTCAGCGCCGCGGTGGACACCAGGCCGTCGACGGCCGGGATGTGCGCCCGGCGGGACTGCCGGGCCGCCGAACGGGCGACGGCGCGCCACCGGCGCAGCCCCTTGTCGACCCGCGGGCCCGCCCAGCTGGCCACGCATCGGGCCGCCTGCCAGGCCAGGAACGCGTCGGCGCCGGCTTCGGTGGCCAACTCGATCGCCAGCTCCGAGCGGTCGGACTTGGGCAGCGCCTGCACCACCGTCACCGCGGGACGCGGCGGCTCGACGCTCCAGCGCTCCAGGACCCGGGCCCGCAGCCCGTCGCGGCCCGATTGCTCCACCACGCACCGGCCGAGGGTTCCGGCGCCGTCGCCCAGCACCAGTTCTTCGCCCGGACGAATTCGCCGCACGGTGGCGGCGTGGAAGCCCTCGTCGCCCTCGACGGCGGCCAACTCGCCGGCGTCGGGCAGTGCGTCAACGTAGAACAGCGTCGCCACCACGTGCGGGGCTCCTGGGAACTAGCGCCCGGTAAACGTCTCGCGGAGCCGGCTGAACAGGCCGCCGCCGGCGTGCGTCGAGCGGACCTCGGCCACATCGCGGCCGCGGCGGTCCTTGAACTCCCGCAGCAGTTCGGTGTCGCGGTGGTCCAGGCGGGTCGGCACCACCACCTCGACGTGGACGTTCAGGTTGCCCCGGGCGCCCGAGCGCAGGTGCGGCATCCCGTGGCCGCGCAGCGTGATGACCGTGCCGGGCTGCGTGCCCGGCGGGATGGTGATCTCGCTGGTCCCGTCCAGGATCGCGTCGATGGTGATGGTGACGCCCAGCGCCGCGTCGACCATCGGCACCGAGACCGTGCAGTGCAGGTCGTCGCCGTCGCGAACGAAGATGTCGTGGGCCTGCTCATGGACCTCGACATAGAGGTCACCGGCCGGACCTCCCCCGGGCCCGACCTCGCCCTGGGCGGCGAGCCGGACGCGCATGCCCTCGCCGACCCCGGCCGGGATCTTGACGCTGATCTCGCGGCGGGCCCGCACCCGGCCGTCGCCCATGCACTGGTGGCACGGGTCGGGAATGACCACCCCGACACCGCGGCAGGTGGGACACGGCCGTGACGTCACCATCTGCCCCAGCAGCGAACGCTGGACGGTCTGCACCTCACCGCGGCCACCGCAGGTGTCGCAGGGGACCGGCACGGAGTCGCCGTTGGTGCCCTTGCCCTGGCAGCGGTCGCACAGGACCGCGGTGTCGACGGTGACCTGCTTGGTCACCCCGGTCGCGCATTCTTCGAGGTCCAGCCGCATCCGCAGCAGCGAGTCCGAGCCGGGCCGGACCCGCCCGATGGGCCCGCGCGAGGCCGACCCCGCGCTGAAGCCGCCGCCGAAGAAGGCCTCGAACACGTCGCCCAGGTTCCCGAAGCCGCCGAACCCGCCGCCGGCCGCGGCGGCGTTCTCCAGCGGATCGCCGCCCAAGTCGACGATCCGTCGCTTCTCCGGGTCGCTCAGCACCTCGTAGGCGACGCTGATCTCCTTGAACTTCGCCTGCGCGGCCTCGTCGGGGTTGACGTCCGGATGCAGCTCGCGCGCCAACTTGCGGTACGCGCGTTTGATCTCCGCATCGCTGGCGTTCCTGCTCACGCCGAGCAGCCCGTAATAGTCGCGTGCCACGCCTGACTCTCCTGAAAGCTCTTAAGCCGCGGCTACGCGGCCGTCCACAAACTCCGGTGCGGGGGCACGGTCATCGGGCACCCAACACTTCGCCGATATACATCGCAACCGCAGCCACGCTGGCGATAGTTCCCGGATAGTCCATCCGGGTGGGACCCAGCACACCCATGCCGCCGTACACGGTATCGGAGTGACCGTACGCGGTGGACACCATCGAGGCCCCGACGATCTGCTCGGCGGCCGTCTCGTGGCCGATGCGGACCGTAACCTTGCCGGCTTCCTGCTGGGCGGCCAGCAACCGCAGCACCACCACCTGCTCCTCGAGGGCCTCCAGGATGGATCGCAACGAGCCGCCGAAGTCCGCGGCGTTGCGGGTCAGGTTGGCGGTGCCGCCCATCAGCAGGCGTTCCTCGGTGTGCTCCACCAGCGACTCCAGCAACACCGTCGCCGAACGGCCGACGGCGTCGCTGAGGTTGTTGGCCAGTCCGCTGCGCCCGTGCAGCTCCCCGGCCAAGTCGGCGACCGCGGTCGAGGCGGCGGAAAGCCGCTTGCCCACCAAGGCCTGGCCGAGCATCTCACGCAGCTGGGAAAGCTGGTGGTCGTCGATGACGTCACCGAGTTCGACGATGCGCTGGTCCACCCGGCCGGAGTCGGTGATGACCACCATCAACAGCCGCGCCGGTGTCAGCCCAATCACCTCGAGGTGGCGCACGGTCGACGTCGACAGCGTCGGGTACTGGACCACGGCCACTTGGCGGGTCAGTTGCGCCAGCAGGCGCACCGCGCGGCGCAGCACGTCGTCGAGGTCGACGCCGGATTCCAGGAAACTTTGGATCGCGCTCCGCTCGGCCGACGACAGCGGCTTGACGTCGTCGAGCCGGTCCACGAATTCGCGGTAGCCCTTTTCCGTGGGCACCCGCCCGGAGCTGGTGTGCGGCTGGGTGATGTACCCCTCGGCCTCGAGCACCGCCATGTCGTTGCGGACCGTGGCGGGCGAGACGCCCAGGTTGTGCCGCTCCACCAATGACTTCGAACCGATCGGCTCCTTGGTGGCGACGAAGTCGGCGACGATGGCGCGCAGCACCTCAAAGCGACGCTCGTCGGCGCTTCCCATGGGCTCCCACCTCCTTGATTGCGTCCATTTTACGGGTCGCAAAGTGTGCCAACCGCCATTAGCGGTCGGCTGGCGGCGAACTCCGGCGGGTTCCCCGCTAGCCTGTCCTGCATGTACCGGTCGGGCCGAGGCGACGCCTCGCGGACGTCGATGAAGGCCCGCCGATGATCTTCAAGGGTGTGCGCGAGGGCAAGCCATACCCGGATCACGGGCTGTCCTACAAGGACTGGTCCCAAATACCGCCCCAGCAGATCCGGCTCGACGAGTTGGTCACGACGACAACCGTGCTGGCGCTGGACCGCCTGCTGTCGGAGGATTCCACCTTTTACGGCGACCTCTTCCCCCACGCCGTGCGCTGGCGGGGCATCACTTACCTGGAGGACGGCCTGCACCGTGCGGTGCGCGCCGCGTTGCGAAACCGCACGGTGCTGCACGCCCGGGTGTTCGATATGGACATGCCGCTAAGCCAGCAGGCCTAGTGGCGATCGCAAGCGCGGCGT
>NZ_JCALCI010000023.1:0-21725 GCF_059812245.1 Mycobacterium sp. NGS64
TCGTCGGCGCGGCTCATTGGCGCCACTCCTCTTCGTCACTGCGTTCCGCATCGTCGTCGGCGCGCCTCACTGCTGCTCCCGTTTGATGTAGTCGTAGAACGCCCTCATCTCGGGTGAGACGTAGGCGATTTCCAGATACGGCACCCCCGCCTGCGGCGCCGACACGTAGGCGAACTTGATGCCGCCGGGCATCATGCCCTGCTGCACGACCGGCGCCCCCTTTGCCGCGGCCTCCGCCAGGAAGGCGTCGAATTCCTCGGGGCTCGGCGCTTCGGTGCAGATGTGGTGCAGGCCGGGCGGAGATTCGCGCAGAAAGTCACTATAGATGTTCTCCCCGCGGACCGGTGAGATCAGCTCCAGCTGCATGTCCCCGAGATAGCTCAGCGAGATGCTGGCGACGAAATCGGCGGGGCGGCCGAGGTAGCTGCAGCTGTCCGGGGCAAAGTGCACCTCGGGTATGCGCACCCACTTCCGAACGCCTAACAGGCCGGTGAGGGCGGTTTCTGTGGCATCCAGGTCGGGGGTGACCCAGGCGATCTGCGTCGGCGATTGGGTGGGAAGGGTCATCGTCTCGCAGGATAGCCCAGCCGGTCGGCCGCCAGAAAGGGCGCGGTAGGACTTTGCCGCGCGCGGCTGCGTCGGCCACCCGGCAGCGCGATGAACACGTTCTAATTCGGCGGCTCAGTGCTGGGTCAGCACGTCCACCAGCAGCCGCATCTGAGTGTCGAACACCGCCGCCGGGTCGGTCAGGGTGTCGGTGCCGTATTGCCCGAACACCTCCAAACTGATGGCGCCCAGGACGCCCGCCCACAGCAGGAAGCACTTGGCGATCACCAGGTCGTCTCCCGGAAATCCGAATTCGTCGCGAATGCGTCCGAAGTCCGACGACATCGGTTGCGGTGCAAGATCATTCGTCAAACGGATGTCTCCGGTCGCGATGCCGGCCGCCACGGCGTCGAAGAGGGCGCCCACCACGCGGGTGCCGGCCGGGACGGTGCGCTCGGCGGGCGCGTGATACCCGGGTACGGGGCTGCCGTACAGCAGGGCCCAGCGGGCGGGATCTGCCACGGCCCACTCCCGCGCCGCCCGTGCGATGGCGATGACGTCGTCGCTCCACGCCTCGCCCGCGGTCTCCCGGGCCCGGTCCACGGTGTCTGCCAGGTCCGTATAGGCGTCCACCACCAGCAGCGTCAGCAGCTCGTCGCGGCTGGACACGTATCGATACACCGCCGAGGAGACCATGCCCAGGTCGCGGGCGATGGCACGCACCGACAGCCCGGCGGCGCCCCCCTCCACCAGTTGGCGGCGGCCGAGTTCGATGATTCGCGCCTCGATCTGCTCCCGCGATTCCTGGCGTTTGCCCACGCGGCCAGTCTGACACAACCGAGAACACCGCTCTTGCTTTTTGGCGGCAGCTGTGGCAGCGTGTGCGGCACAGAGAGCACCGCTCTCGGATTTCGTTAGAGAGGACGCACCATGGCCACGCGCTACGAAGAACCGAATCGGGTGGCCCGCGCCGCCAACGCGGTGATCCGCTGGCTCGCCGAGCTGGGGATCAGCATCGCCGGGACTCGTGCCCTGCACGTCCGGGGCCGAAAGAGTGGAAAACCGCGCGCGGTGGTGATCAACCTGCTCACGGTCGACGGCGTCGACTACCTGGTCTCACCACGCGGCAACACGCAGTGGGCCCGCAACGTCCGGGCGGCGGGCGTCGTCGAGGTGGGTCCGCGCTGGCGCCGGCGGCGCGCTCGAGTGAGCGAGGTGGGCGATGCGGCCAAGCCCGAAGTCCTGAGGCGCTATCTGGGCCGCTGGTACTGGCAAGTCAAGGACTACGTCGGCGGGTTGACGCCGGATTCCACCGACGAGCAGCTGCTCGCCGGGGCGCCCTCGATTCCGGTGTTCGTGCTCGAGCCCGCCGGCTGACTTATCGGGGGTTGGGCGGCGTCGCCCCGAGATCCTGACGGACCTGGTCCGAGGTGGCCCGCCACGACACCGCCGCGGGCAGATCGCCCCAGACGCTGTTGAAGATCCCCACGATCTCCCCCGGGCCGCCGGCGGGTGCCAGGTACACCGGCCCCCCGGAATCGCCCCGCTGGCTCTGGACACCGTGCGACATGGTGAACCATCCGTTGTTGACGCTCTCGACGGTCCCGCAGGTCTCACCCGTGACCACGCCGAAGTGGCACACGGCCTGACCCGGCTGAAGCGCCAGGGATGGGTTGGATTCCAGCGGCCGCCCGCCGGGCAGGACGTTGTTGGCCGTGACGCCGCTGTCCAGCACGATCGCCTCGTAGTCGTTGATCGTCTGATCGGTGGCCACGGTGGTGCCGCTGGGCGTGTTGTCGCGGAACGTGGCCTGACGCCCGATGACGTTGTGTTCGCGGTCGTAGACGACGCCGCTGCCGCGGCAATGCCCTGCGGTGAACGCGATCTTCAGGGCAGGGTCGACGTAGGCCAAGGTGCACAGGCGATTGTCCTGGTGGATTTCCATCCCGGGAAAGACGACTGGAGGGTCCGCTTTGGCGGGCAGGGGCGGCAGCCACGATGCGACTGCCACGACGGAAGCCGAGGCGGCGAATGCGTGCAGTGCCAGGCGGCGCATGTTGAGCTCCGATCCCTCCGTGAAATGCCGACCCGAAGGGTGACGTTACGGCTTGATCTCACCCCTCGCTCATCTTTTCGCACTTGAGGGCGCCGGCGTTACCCCGGCGTGACCAGCGGCACGGCGTCGGCGGCCAGCCCCGCCGCGCGCGGCGCCCACCCCGGCGGCCCGAAGACGTAGCCCAGCCGGTCACGCAGGCGCTTTGCCGATCGCCAGTCGCGGGCGATGGCCACGTATTCGCGGGTTTGCAGCTTCCAGATGTTGAAGGTGTCGACCTGCTTGGTGAGCCCGTAGTGGGGGCGGAACAGTTCGGGCTGGAAGCTGCCGAAGATCCGGTCCCAGAGGATGAGGATGCCGCCGTAGTTCTTGTCCAGATAAAGCTGGTCCATCCCGTGGTGCACCCGATGGTGCGACGGGGTGTTGAAGACGAATTCGAACGGGCGCGGCAGCTTGTCGATGCGCTCGGTGTGGATCCAGAACTGGTAGATCAGGTTCAGCGACCAGCTGAAGTACACCATCCAGGGCGGAAGTCCCAAGAGCGGCAACGGAACCCACATCAAGACCTCGCCGCTGTTGTTCCACTTCTGGCGCACCGCCGTGGCGAGGTTGTAGTACTGGCTCGAGTGGTGGGCCTGGTGCGTCGCCCAGACCAGCCGGACCCGGTGGGCCATCCGGTGGTACCCGTAGTACAGCAGGTCGACGCCGACGAGCGCGACGACCCAGGTGTACCACTTGGCCGGCGACAGGTGCCACGGCGCCAGGTACGCATAGATCGCGGTGTAACCCAGCAGGGCCAGCGCCTTCCAGCCGGCGCTGGTGGCTATCGAGACCAGGCCCATCGAGATGCTCGCCCAGGAATCGCGGGTGAGGTAGGCGCCGGATCCCGGCCGCGCTTCCGCCTCGGTGTGTTGCAGCTTGCGGGCCGCGGTCCATTCGATCGTCAACAGCAGCAGGAAGAACGGGATGGCGAACAGCACCGGGTCCCGCAGCTGCGGGGGCAGCGCGGACCAGAGCCCGGTGACAGAGTGCACACGGATAGATTACGACCATCGGCCAACGCCGGTAACGGCCCGTACCAATGAGGGTGTGAGCACTTGACCGCAGTGGTGGTAGTCGGCGCCGGGTTCGCCGGGCTGTGGGCGGCGCTCGGCGCCGCGCGGCGGCTGGACGAGCTGGCCCTGCCGGCCGGCTCCGTCGATGTCACCGTGCTGAGCGCCAAGCCTTTCCACGACATCCGGGTGCGCAACTACGAAGCCGACCTGACGCCCTGCCGCATCCCGCTGGCCGACCTGCTCGACCCCGTGGGCGTCGCCTACGTCGCCGCCGAGGTGACCGCCATCGACCCCGGCGCCCGCACGATCACCACGTCGACCGGCGCCAGCTACGGCTACGACCGACTGGTGCTGGCGTCGGGCAGTCACGTGGTGAAGCCGGACATCCCGGGGCTGCGGGAGTTCGGTTTCGACGTGGACACCTACGACGGCGCCCTTGCGCTGCAGCGGCACCTGCGCGAGCTTGCCGACGAGCCGCCGACGCCGGCGGCGGCCACCGTCGTCGTGGTCGGTGCCGGACTGACCGGCATCGAGGCGGCCAGCGAGATGCCAATGCGGCTGCGCGCCTTGTTCTCTCGGCGAGGCGTCGTCTCCCGGGTGGTTCTGGTCGATCGCAACCAGGCGGTGGGCTCCGACATGGGGGCGTCGGCGCGTCCGGTGATCGAACGGGCCCTGTCGGACAACGGCATCGAGATCAGAACGGGCGCAGGCGTCGTCGAGGTGGCCGAGCGGGAGGTGACGCTGTCCTCGGGTGAGCGGCTGCCGGCTGCCACCGTGGTGTGGTGCGCGGGCATGCGGGCGAGTTCGCTGACCGAGCAATTCGGGGTGCCCCTCGACCGGTTCGGCCGGGTACGCGTCGACGACTACCTGCGGATCGCCGGCGTGCCCGGGGTTTTCGCCGCCGGCGACGTGGCCGCCGCCCGGATGGACGACGAGCACCTGTCGGTGATGTCCTGCCAGCATGGGCGCCCGATGGGCCGCTACGCCGGCTACAACGTCATCAGCGACCTGTTCGATCAGCCGATGCTGGCCCTTCGAATCCCTTGGTATGTCACGGTTCTCGACCTCGGACCCGCCGGAGCGGTCTACACCGAGGGATGGGATCGCGCCGTGGCGTCGACTGGGCCCCAGGCCAAGGCGACGAAGCAGACCATCAACACCCGGCGCATCTATCCCCCGCTGACCCGCAGCCGCGCCGACCTGCTGGCCGCCGCCGCGCCGGAGCTGCAATCCCGCCCCTGACCGCTCCCGGTCGGCTCAGTCCGCCTGCGCCTTCTCCCCGGCGTACCACTGCACCGCCCGGACCCCCGGCTGCAGCGAGAGCTCGGCCACCAGCCGCTCGAGCTTGGCCGGTGTGTGGCCGTCCATCAGCAGGTGCGCAGTCAGGGTGATCTCGTCGTCGGCAGCATGCCCGGTGTGGATGCCGCGCAACGTGATGTCGTTGCCGCTGGCGTGCTGCACGATCTCGGTGCGGGCGTACTTCTCCGATTTCGGGCGGCATACGACTTGGACGAGGTAGGGCTGCACGCCCTCGTCTTCTTCGACGACGTCGTCGCGGTCGATCAGCCGTCCGAGCGGGCGCCCGAACAGGTGGATGGCGACGACGGTCGCGGTGGCGATCGCGGCGAACACCAGGTGACCCGACGCGGCCAGCACGCCCACCGCCGCCGAGCACCACAGCGTCGCGGCGGTGTTGAGGCCGCGGACGTTGAACCCGTCGCGCAGGATCACGCCTCCGCCGAGGAACCCGATCCCGGACACCACGTAGGACGCGACGCGGGTGGGGCTGCTGTCCTCGGTGACGACGGCATAGAGCACGAACAGGGTCGCTCCGCCGGCGACCAGCGCGTTAGTGCGCAACCCGGCCATGCGGGCCCGCCACTGCCGCTCCAGCCCGATCAAGGCGCCGCAGCCCACGCCCACGCCGAGTCGGAGGGCGAATTCGGCGACGCTCAACGTCGGCATGACACCCCACCTCCTTCCCCCAGCGGTCGGCGGCAGCTAAGCACGCCTAGGTGAACGGCAGGTGGACCGCACCCGATCGGGTCGCCTCGTGGTCACGCCGCGGACACCGGCGGGCAACTTGGTGCTAGGCCTTGGAAAGCTGGTGTGGGCAATAGAATTTCGCGGCGATCATCGCGAAGTTGGACGCGTTCTCCATGTCCATGCCGGGGTTGTGGGTCTTCACGTCGTGGACCAGCTCGAGGCCCGATTCGCCGTTGTTCAGGCACGTGCACACGGCTTTGCCGGACGCGACGGCGGCATCCGGGCTGGCGTAGCTGATGCCGACCTGGTGCAGCGCGGCGAGGAAGCCCGCGTCGTCGCCTTGGGGTGGCGGCGGCGGGTCGGCGTGCGCGGGCACGGCGAGGCCGATCATCATGGTCGCGGCGCCGGCGAGCGTTAGCAGTCTTTTCATTCGTCACTCTCCCAATTCGGTTGCGCCCTAACCGGACTGCGCATCGGACGGTACGACCTGGGGCCGGTCGCCCTTCCTGAGATGCACGGCGTGAATGCCGGGCTTCTTGGCAAGCTGCTCGAGCAGCGCGTCGAGGCCTTCTTGGTCGACGTTGTGGTGCTGCACACTTTCGGGTTTTTCGGATATCTGCGCGACCAACCGCTTGAGGTTTTCCGGCGAATGGGCGTCTTTGAGGTCCTTGAGCGGTTTGATCCGGCCACGCACGCCGGTCCCGCTCAGCGCGCTGGGGGCCCCCGCGCCGAACGCGCTGCCCAGCATCCCGGCCACCGACATCGAACTGAGCAGTCCGCCCTCGCCTAGCGCGGCGGCCGGGACCGCGTCGGGCCCGGCTGCCGACAGCGCCGCCGCGACCGTCCGGACGGCCGGGGTGGCCGTGGCCCAGCTCGGTGGGACCGACAGCTTGCCGACCAGCGTGCCGGCGTTGCCCATGCCCGCCGACACCGCGTTAAACAGGGTGCCGCGGCCGAAGCCCAGCGCCCCCAGCCCCGCCCCCAGGGCGTCCTTCGGGAGCGCTCCGTATCCCACGGGCGGTGCGAACTTCAAAAACTGCGACACGGGGAAGTTGATCAGCAGCCCGATGTCGTTGAATCCCGTGGTAAAGCCGAGCGGGACCTTGATGGCGTTGTAGAGGTTGCCGTAGAGGGTGCCCGTGCCGGATCCGAACAACGAGTTCAACAGCCCGTTCATAGTGTCCGTGTAGTCGGTGGCCAGGTTCGACAGCCCCTGCAGGATAGGGTTGGTGCTGGTGAGCGGGTTAGCCGCTGCCGACAAAAGGTTCCCTACGGTCCCCGCCGGGGTGGCGGCGGCCTGGGTCACCGCGGCCGCTTGGGTCGCCGTGCCCGCGGTGTTGGTCGTCTGCGGCGGCTCGTTGAACGGCGTCACGTTGGCGGCGGTCGCCGACGAAACGAGGTAGTTGTCCATCGCCACGGCGTCTTGCGCCCACATCTCGGCGTACTGGATTTCGGTGGCGGCGATCGCCGGGGTGTTCTGCCCGAAGACGTTGGTTGCCACGAGCGACGCCAGTTGGCTGCGGTTGGCAGCGATCTCCGCCGGCGGCACGTGCGCGGCGAAGGCTGTCTCGTAGGCGGTTGCGGCAGCGGTGGCCTGCATCGCCGCTTCGGCGGCCTGCGCCGCGGTGCCCTGCATCCAGGCCAGGTACGGCGTAACCGCGGCCGCCATGTTGACCGATGACGGACCCACCCACGATCCGCTGGTCAGGCTGTCGACCACCGAGGAATACGAGGACACCGTGGACTGCAATTCGCTCGCCAGCCCATCCCAGGCCGCGGCGGCCGCCCGCAGCGACCCCGCTCCGGGCCCGGCGTACATCCGGCCCGAGTTGAACTCAGGCGGAAAAGCTCCGTAAAACATCGTCTATACCCCTTGCCTGCTCGTCTGCGCCCGGGTGGACGGTGCTGCTGCGTTGATTTCGGTCACTGCCGTCACTCCTCTACCACCGGAATGACGATGATGGTGGCGGCGGCAGGGTCGGCCTCGATGACACCGCCCAGTGAGCCGAGCGCCGCACTACCGCTGCCCCCGGACTGGAATGCGGCGGCCCCGACGGCGCGACCGGCCAGGCTCGACAGCGCCATCTGGCCGAAGACCCCCTCCTCGCCCGTGAGCGAGGCCGCCGGCGCGGCAGCGAGGTTCGTCGGCAAAACCGACGCCAGTGTCTTGATCGCCGGCGCGGCCTCGGTCCAGCCCTGAGGCACCGACATCCCCCCGACCAGAGCGGCCTTGCCCATCGAGCCCCCGACGGCCGAGCTGAGCATCGGCTTCACGGCGCTGGCCCCCTGGGTCAGCGGCGCCAGCGCCCCGGTGATGGCCTTGGGACCTGCAAGGTAAGCGGCGGCACTCTGTCCGTTCTGGCCCCACGCGTACGCCTGCCCGAAGGATAGGAATGGACCGCCGGGTATGGAGGCCAAGCCTTGCAGGGAGTAGGGCCCGGAGGCGATGGTGCTCATGATGTTGTTCCAGGCGGTGAGGTCGCCCGATAGGCCCGTCGGCAGCGTCGGCAGGGTTGCCAGCTGCGGCAGGTTCAGTCCCGACAGCAGGTTTCCCGTCGTCGCCGTTGGCGCCGTGGGCGATGTGACGGTCGTCGCCAGGTTTTGTAGGAAAGTCGGCACATAGCTGATGAATTGGGACAGCTGTGTGCCAATTGACGCCGCTGGCGTGCTGGTGGATTGAGAGACCGCGGCCGCTTGCGCGGCCGGTGCGGCTTCGCTGGTGGTCTGCGGCGGCTCGGTAAACGGCGTCAGCGTTGATGCCGTCGCCGACGAGGCGGCGTAGGCGTACATGGCGGCGGCGTCCTGGGCCCACATCTCGGCATATTGGGCTTCGGTGGCCGCGATTGCCGGGGTGTTCTGGCCCAGGAAGTTGGTGGCGATCAGCGCCATCAGCAGGGCACGATTGGCGGCGATCACCGGTGGCGGCACCGTGGCTGCGAAGGCGGTTTCGTAGGCGCCGGCGGCGATCTTGGCCTGGCTGGCGGCCTCCTCTGCCTGCGCGCCGGTCGCGCTCATCCACGCCACATAGGGAGCCGCCGCGGCCGCCATGGCGATCGAGGAAGGCCCCGTCCACGGCCCGGTGGCGAGGCTCTCGATCGTCGCGCCGTACGAGGCGGCGGTCGACTGCAGTTCCGTCGCCAACTCATCCCAGGCGGCCGAGGCCGCCAGCATGGGCCCCGACCCCGCGCCGACATACATCCGCCCCGAGTTGATCTCCGGTGGTAGCGCCCCGAAATCCAACATCTACTTACTCCGCTCCCCTTGAGTGGCCGCCATGGTAGGCGCGGCTTTCCGGCCCGTCCGCAACCGCGCGGCAGCTCTAATGGAATCCATGGAATCCGCTGCCGAATTCACGCATTGATTGGACGTGTATGAGGACGACAGGGTTCCACACTCCTAATCAAGATGTGTCAGCGGCGGCGGTCCGCCCCGCGTTCAGGCGGCGCTGCCTAATGTAGCGATCATCGTGATTGGAACGTATTCGTGGCGCGTTCCAGGGATGTAATAGTAAAGTAAACGACAAGTGTCACCGCTCGAATATGCCTGTGAGAATGCTGCTGGTCAGCTAACACATGCCGCCGCAAAAGACGTTGTCCAGGTTATCCGTAGCCGATTCCCAGCAACCGGCCAGAAATGGGACTTAAGCTCGCCGTGCCTTTGGCGCAAAAGACTGGCCGACCGGCGAGTGCCGGTCGTTAACCGTTGCTAACCGGGCCCAATAAATTAAGGCGCCCGCGTCCACCGTTATTGCACACGGTCAAGCAATTAACATATTCGACACGCATAAACTCTCTTAATGCCGATAGTTCTCGAGTTCGCCAGCGCTTATCGCGGGGGTTGGCTCGAGCGCTCACCGTGATTCTTGTGAAATTCAATTAATCGCAGGTCGGGCCGACGGCGCCGTCGGCGTTCGCCAGGTTGCTCTGGGCCGTCCGCATCCTTTGCCCGCGCCCGTTCGCCTCGGCCCTGGCATCCTCAGCGACTCCTTCGCCAAATGGATAGTTCTTCGTCATCTGGTGCTCCCCTGAATTTCACCTAGCGTACGCATTCGCCGCTGGTGGAACGCTGATTTGCTGCTGGAAGTTTGCTGTGAGCCGGATGCGGCCGATTTGCGGTGCTCATTGCCCCGGACACGCGCCTAGTAGGCATGATCGCGAGGTTGCGGAACGCTCAATCCGCGCGAGTAACCGTTGTGAGGTGAGCGCTAGCCGGCCGCCGGGGGTCGCGCGACGAAGGTGGGACGGAAGCCGTATTGCGGCACGGCGCGCCCGTAGGGTTGCGCACCCGCGGCCCCGATCGGCATCCCGGGCATGCCGGCCGCCATGGCCGGGGGTGCCACCATGGGCGTCCCGCCGAGCGACGAGGCCAGCGGGCCGGCCAGTGGCGCGGGCGCGGTCCAGCTCGGCGGCACCGACATCGCACCGATCATCGGCGCGTGGCCGACGCCGGCCGCGACGGCATTGCCGACGCCCTCGACGGCAGGACCCGCCGCCGCCTCACCGATCGCGTCGCCGACCGCTTGGCCCGCCGCGTCCGCCGCGTCGCCTGCGGCGGCCCCCTGGCCCAGCAGGCCCAGGAATGGGGCCAGCGTGTTGCTGGGCATGTAGAACCCGGACGAGAAGGCGGTGTTCCAGATGTTGGCGTTGGGTCCCCACTGTGCCCAAAGGCCGTCCAGCGTGGCGGATCCCGACCCGGATCCGGTCAACAGCCCGACGATCTCCGACGCCGGCGTCTGCGACGACGCCGGCGACGCCAGCCCCTGCAGCGCGGAGGGCAGCGCGGACATCAGCTGTGCCAGCGTGCCCTGTTGAGCCCCGGCCGGAGTGGCGATGGCCTGGGCCACCGCGGCCGACTGCGCGTCCGGCCCACCGGGGCTGGTGGTCTGCTGCGGCTCGCTGAACTGGCTGAGCTGGGCGGCGACCGCCGACGAGGCGGCGTAGCCGTACATCGCGGCCGCGTCTTGGGCCCACATTTCGGCGTACTGGGCCTCCGTCGCCGCGATCGCCGGGGTGTTCTGACCGAGGATGTTGGTGGCGATCAGCGCCATCAGCTGGGCGCGGTTGGCCGCGATGACGGGCGGCGGCACGGTCTCGGCGAACGCGGCCTCGGCCTGTGCGGCGGTCTGCTCGGCCTGCTCGGCCGTCGTGCCCAGCCAGGCCGCATACGGCGCGGCGGCGGCGGCCATCGCCACCGACGCCGGGCCGTGCCATTCTTCACCGGTCAGCGCGGTCAGCACCGCGCCGTAAGACATTGCGGTGGAGCGCAATTCGGCGGCGAGCCCATGCCAAGCCGACGCGGCGGCGAGCATCGGGCCCGAGCCCGGCCCAGAGTACATCTTGCCGGAGTTGACTTCCGGTGGGAGCAGTGCGAAATCGAGTGCAGCGGTCATCGTTGGCCCCTTCCCCTACGGGCCGCGCGGGTGGCGTGGTTGCTGAATTGTGTTGTGGCTACGGCGAAGTCCGCCGGAGGTGCGAAGACAAGCGACATCGGACTACTCCTCGCGGAAAGAGGGTGACCCGTGCCGGCCGGCAATTATGGCTGGTTTCAGCGCAATTCACGGACGCGTTCCGCTAGGCGGACGCGCCTCTAGGAGGCCTGTCGGGGTTAGCCGTTCAGACGGTCAGAAAGGGGCCGGGGCCGGATCGAACCGAAATGGTCGATTTGGAATACGGACTATCGTCGAGACTCATTTCGCTCTCACCTCCTCACAGCCTGGGCACACGGGGATGCCGTTATCTCGCACACCGGGGAGAAGGGCCCGGGCTGAAACTCCCGGAGACCGCACCCCTCTCGTCAGAGCTTTGGCACCACACGGCGTATCCGATTCACCTGAGCCGGAAGCCACTTGGGCTCAACCCTTAAGCCGGGAAGAGCTGTCCTGACCCTGGGCGTCTTTCGACGTTCGAGGTCAGTGGCCTGTATCCGTGCAGACGCCTCACCTAGCGAGGTGCTTGCACAGGCCATCGTGGCACCCGGACGGTAGATCAGTCAAACCAACTGCCACACGCTCGCAACAAGCCCGTTGTCACCCGGCGGCCGGGGGACGCGGCATCACGGTCACGCGGAAGCCGTAGCGGGGGCCGTGGCCGTAGCCACCTCCGGCCGTGGCGGCGGGCATGCCCGGCATTCCGGGAATGGGCCCCGGGCCGGCCTGCGGCGCGCCGGCGCCCGGGCCGACGGCGTTGGTCCAGCCACCCCCGGCGAACGTCGCCCCGGCGTGGTTCTCCACCTGGGCGGCCACCGTCCAGGCCTGCGGCACGGACAACCGACCGACCAGCGCCGCCTGATTCGTGCCGCCCGAAATCGCTCCGCTCAGGTCGCCCGCTATGCCTGCCGGGGCGGCCCCGGGCGTCAACAGCGGCAACCATCCCGGGTTCCCGGCGCCGGCGCCCATCGGTGGCAGCGCGGTGGCCCCGGGCGTCGCGGAGACCGCCAGCGCGTTGATGTCCGACATCCCGGCCGTGACCGCCGGTTCGATGATGGCGGGGCTCACGTAGCCGGCGGAGACGAATCCGTTGACGAACGACGAGTTCAAGAAGGTCCCGATCGCGTTGCCGTCCGCCCCATCCAGGAAATTCAGGATGCCGTCGAGCAGCCCCTGGCCCGGGATGGCCGCAGCGGGGTTCGCGACCGTCGACAGCGGTGACGAGAACCCTTGCAGCGCAGTCGGTATCGCGGACATCAGTTGGTCCACCGTCTGGCTGCCGGTGCCCGCCGCTGTGCCCGTGGCCTGCGTGACGGCCGAGGCCTGGGCGGCCGACCCGGCCGGATTGGTGGTCTGGACCGGTGGGTCGAACGGCGTCAGCGTCGAGGCCGCCGCCGAGCTCCCGGCGTAGCCGTACATCGCCGCCGCGTCCTGGGCCCACATCTCGCCGTACTGGGCCTCGGTGGCCGCGATCGCGGGGGTGTTCTGCCCGAGGAAGTTGGTCGCAACCAGCGCCGCGAGCAGGGCCCGGTTGGCCGCGACCTCGGCCGGGGGCACCGTCATGGCAAACGCCGCCTCGTAGGCCGCCGCCGCGGCCGATGCCTGGGCGGACGCCTGCTGGGCGAGCGCCCCGGTGCTGGTCATCCACTGGACATACGGCGCCGCGGCGGCGCCCATCGAGGCGGAGGCCGGCCCCATCCACGACTCGCTCGTCAGCCCGGTGATGACCGAGTCGTACGAGGCCGCGGTCGAACCGAGCTCCGCACCGAGCGCGGCCCAGGCCGTCGCGGCCGCCATCATCGGCGCCGAGCCCGGTCCGGCATACATCCGGGCGGAGTTGACTTCTGGTGGTAGTGCTCCGAAATCCATTGCCGCCACCCCCCTTAACCGGCCGTCACGGTCTCGGTGGCCTGCATGGCTGCGTTGCGTAGTGATTTCCGTTGTGTTACAAAGAAATACATCGGACTTCTCCTTTGAGAGCGGATAGTCCGACCCGGCTGCGGGCAGGCGGCCGCCGTGCTATGTCGGGTGTTGCCGATTCAAACGGCGGCCAGCGCGCCACGACCGGATCGGAAAGAAACGGTCGTTGTTCTCATGCGTTAAAGGTCAATTCGGCCAGTACGCCCACCTCCCGTCGTGGCCAGGGCGCTCACGGAAGTGCGCCATGGTTGCCCGAATCGGGACGAGACCCCCGGCGAAACCATGCGTGGGGCAAAAGCCGCCTGTTTCTAGGCGTCTTGCGACGAATGACCTAAATCCCCTTCTTAAGGCCCATTTCCGCGGGGAAACTGTGCTCGGCGATGAGCATTGAGGATCATGGTGGCACCGGTGCCGACGCCCGGCAATGCGAACCGCTCATCCACTGGAAATTAATAGAAAGCTCATAGAACCCGACGGCGGTCCCGGACCGCCGCGGGAATCGAAATCTGCGCGGGCGCCACCGAAAGCAATTGCGGCCGTTTGCCAGTCGGAACTGCCCGAGCGGGTTAGGACGACGGCTTCTTCTCGGCCACGGCCGTGCGAATGCCTTCGAGGAGATCCTCGGCGGTCAACTCCTTGAACCGGAGCAGCTGCGCCTCGCTGAACTCGCTGAGATCGCTCGACAGGACGGCATCGAGGTCTTCGTCATCGAGCCGGAAACTCCGGTGGTCGCGCGCCTTTTCCACCACGTTGCGCACGAAGCCGGCGTTGCCGAGCGTATCGATACCCCGAATCAGATCGCCGTCTTCGGAGTAGCTCTCGTCGAGGTAGAACTTGGTGTACGACGGCAGCAGCGCGTCGGCGGCCTCGTCGGTGATGACGTCCTCGTTCTCCCGGCCCATCAGCTTGGTCAGCGCAACGAGCTCGTCCGGGGTGTAGCTGAAGAACTCGATCACGGTCGAAAAGCGCCGCCGCAGACCCTGATTCACCTCGAGCATCTTGTCCATCGCCTTGGCGTAACCCGCGCCGAACACCACCAGCTCGTCGCGATGGTTCTCCATGTACAGCAGCAGCGTGTTGATGATCGCGTTGCCGTAGGGGTCGCCCTGGTGGTACCCGCTCTCGTGCAGCGTGTGCATCTCGTCGAAGAAGACGGCTCCGCCCAACGCCCCCTCGAGCATCTCCTCTGTGTTCTTCTCGGCGTCGGCCATGTACCGCCCCAGCAACTTGGTGCGGCTGGTCTCCACCACCAGCGGCTTGCGCAACACGGTGAGCCCGCAGAGCTGCTTGGTGAAGGCCCGCGCGACCGACGTCTTGCCGGTCCCGGGGGGCCCCAGGAGCAGGGTGTGGCGCGAGGTCACCGGAACCGGGAGACCCATCTTCTCCCGGGCCAAGTTGACCTTGGTGGTCGACTTGATGAGCTTGATTTCCCGCTTCGCGCGTTCCATGCCCAGCATCGCGTTGAGCTCGGCGTCCCCCTCGGCCAGATACTTGGCGGCCTCCTGGGCGTGGCGGGCGGCTTCCGTCTGCGCGCGCGTCGGCGCGCTGTCCGGATCCCATGGGTCGGTGCGGGCCTCGATCGTCTCCGGGTCGGTCAGCACCAGCCGATAGTTGGGATTGTCCAACGCTTCTCGGGCAGGGGCGAACTTCGGGTCGCGGGAGTACACCCGGCGCAACAGCTCGACGGCCTCCTCCTCGCGGCCGACGTGGCGCAGGCACATGCCCTGTGTGTACAGCGCGATGTTGGCCGCCCCCGGCACCCGGTCGCCCTCGACGGCGTCCTGGCCGCGCCGGAACGCCTCCTCGAACACGCCCAGCGAGGCCAGCGCGGTGGTCGCCATCGCGGCGCCCGCGGCCTTCAACTCGGGGTGCCGCCAGGTCTTTCCTTCCGGAAATTGGACGAGCACGTCGGGCCAGCGCCCGGTGCGGAAGTACAGCACACCCCGCACGTAGTTGACGACTTCCTCGTCGAACGGATGCCGGGGCTCGACGCCGTCGAGCAGCTTCGCGGCTTCCTCGTAGCGTTTCGCCTCGGCGAGCACGGCCGCGTATGCGCACGCCAGCGACTCCACGCTGGTGACGGCCAGCCGCAGAAACAGCCCGTCGGAGACCTCGGGCCGGAACTGTAGGTCGGTCACCCCGAGGCGGCGCGTCTCCCAACCGAACGTCCGGACCGCCGCCCACGCACCGGCGAGCACCTCGAGGCTCTGCTCGCCGGCCAGCATCCGCGCCAGCCAGGCGTCGCACATGCTCGGGTCGAGCGTGGTGGCCGTGTTGAACATCTGCGCAGCCACCTGCGGGTTGTGGCTGGGCTGTAGCCCGTTGACCGAAATACCGGACGCCAAAAGCCCGGCGACCATTGCATTACGGGCGTCCTCGGCGGTGGATTGCGAGCGCGTCATTGCGCCGCAGACACGCTCGCTGCGCTCTCCCGCTCCTGACCGACCGACAGCACCAGGTCGTCGTCGTCGAGCAACGGACGGCTGGGGACGATTAAGAGTGGGCGGGCCGCCGGGGCGGGCAGGCTGGCGCGTACCGCCGCCAATTGGCGGCCGGTGAGCCGGTTGAGTCCCGACCACACGCTCCTGGGCAGGCGGCGCTCGCTGTGGTAGCGCACCCAGGCCGACAGCTGCGGGCGGCCGGCGCTGGTGTTCAGACGGATCGTGACGACGGCGGCGCCGACGTCGGGCAGCAGCAGGTCTTCCAGCGCCTCGGTGGTGATGTCCGACGGCGTCAACCAGAAGCTCGCGGCGAACCCGTTGAAGTGCTTGAGGTGCCGCCAGCCGGGGCGGCTCCAGGTCGGTTCGAGGTCGGCCAGCACCGCGCTGTCGACCTCGGCGAGCTCATCGGCGGTCAGCGGCCGGGCCACGCAGTTTTGCCCGTCGAGGTCCTGGGCAAGCCGCTCGGTGGCCGCCACCAGGGTCGACGCGAGCGAGTCGCGGGCGGCCACGGCGGCGACGTTGCGCTGCGGGTTCATCCGCAGCACCAGCCAGGTGCGGCGCACATAGGAGGTGGGCTGGTCGCTCACCACGCCCCACTCCTCGGGTCCCCAGTCGTCCAGCTTGGACTTCTCGGCCGCCCTGGATTCGGGGCCGCCGCGGCGCACCTTCATCGTGACGATGTCGATGCCGTCGAGGTGGATGTCGAACTGGCGCAGGCCCTCGGCGACCGCGTGCACCGGCAGGATGGCCGCCGTGTTCCGGTGCCGATGACGGCCGGACGCGTCGTCCTCCCCGCCGTCCACCGAAATCACGCTCACCAGATGGCCGTCGTACTGGCGTACGCCGACCTTGTCGCGGCCGAACCGGCGCTGGTGGTCGATCGCCGGCGTGCAGCCCGCCGTGAGCGCGGTGCCAGGGTCGGCGGACCAGTCCCACAGCCAGGTGGCCAGGCCCGAGGTCACCGTGAGGCCGTGGTGGGTGACCAGGGACAGCAGCGTGACCACCGCCGCCAGGCCAACTCCGACCCAGAACGCGATGTGGTGCTCGCCCTGCCAGGAGGCCGGGCAGTGGCTGGCCACCAACAGGATCAGGATGTCGACGACAAACACCGCGGTGACCCGCGGCCACGACAAAGACAATCCGAAACTTCGCTGAGCCTTCATACCTATTGCTGCTCCGACCTCATTGCTGCTTCCGTGTCCGCTTCATGAACACTGCTATACCGAACACGGCGCCGCCGATCAGTAATGCGGCGGTCAACCCTCCGGCTGCCACCCATACTGGCACCATATCCCGGTGCGGGGCCGCTTTAGGAATGGTCAACGGTGCCGACAGTTGCTGTGGCGGCTTTGCTGGACCTTCCGGTACATCCCACGTCAACGCCGCCACCGGATCGATGACACCGTAGCCGACCTGGTTGTCCACCCCGCGCGCCGGCGCCCGGGCGGTGCGCTCCAGCCGGTTGATGACCTGATACGCCGATAGCTGCGGGTATTTGGCGCGGACCAGGGCGGCCACCCCGGAAACGATCGCGGTCGAGAAGCTGGTGCCGGCCGGAACCAGCAGCGAGTTGTCCGGGCCGTCGATCGCGTTGATCAAGCCGTCGTCGCGCGGTGAGAGGCCGATGACGTCGGTCCCCGGTGCGGCGATTCCCACCCACGGTCCCGCGACGCTCGTCGTCCCCTGGCCCTGACCGCCCTGGGTGAGCGGTCGGCCGTCGTTGTCAACCGCACCCACCGTCAGGACGTAGTCGCTGAACCAGGACGGCGTCACCACGGTGCCCACCCCGCTCCAGTCGCGGGGATCCTTGGGCTGCATGGGGTCGAAGGCCGGGTTCTGCTTGCAGTCCTTCTTGCTGGTGTCGCCCGCCGCCGCCACGATGACGACGTTCTTGTCGACCGCCGCGTAGCGCACGGCGGCGCCCAACGAACGCTGATCGATGATGTTGCGCGAGCTCATGCAGGTCACGTCGGAGATGTTGATGACCGTGGCGCCCAGGTTGGCGGCGTGCACGATCGCCCGCGCCATGGTCTCGACGTCGTCGATCTTGGCCCGCGTCTGCGGGTCCTCGTCGCCGGTGTAGGCGTCCTTGAGGCCGAACGCCTGGCTGGACTGGCGGATCGCGATGATGTCGACGTCCGGGGCGATCCCGCTGTACGCGTCAGGCGCCGACGCCGGTGCCGGGGGCGCCGGCGGTGGGGGCGGCGGCTTGGGCGGGTCGAGTGGGAGCGGGTTGACCGGGTTGTCGACACCGATCACGTGCCGGGCGCCGGAATAGCTGGGTATCGTGACCGTCCCGCCGCCGTGGTTCGCCGACGGAGCCTGCCCGGGCGCGGGCGGTCCCGCCGCCGGGGGCCCGGCCGGACCCGCGGGCGCGGGCGCTGCCGGCGGCGCCCCGAACGGCCCCGGCGCAGGTGCAGGTGACTCCGACGGGGGCGGCGCGGGGACCATCGTCACGGTCTGAGGCAACGGCGACAAGGTCACCGTCTGTGGCGGTGGCGCTTTCGGGGGCGGCTCCGTGGTGGGAATCGTGACCGGCTTGCGCGGTGCCGCCGGCGGCGTCGCCGCACCGCTGGCCGGGGCCGCACCGATCATCGACGCCACGATGGTGCCGTGCGCGTCGCAGTCCGACAGCCCGTCGCCCGACATGATGTAGTCGCCGCCCGGGATGAGGTGCGGAAACCGCGGGTGCGGGGTCACACCGGTGTCGATCACGGCGACCTTCTGACCCGCGCCGCGGCCGAACTGCCAGGCCTCCTGCAGGTTCAGCATGTCCATGTACTTGGGCTGCAGCCGGAAGTCGGTTCCGGGCAGCACGCCGACCTCGGTGCAGTAGGAGTTCTGCTTCATCGGCGCCGGCGGTCCGGGCGGGCCGTCGGGCGGCACCGCCCCGGGATCGACCGTCGGCGGCGAGATCGCGTAGGCGGGTGGCAGACCGGCTAGTGCACCTGAAGTCAGCAGGAGTGCGGCGACGGTCGCGCGGGATGCGCGACCGCGCCACACCTTGCTGCTAGCGATAACGGATCGCCGCATAGACATTCATCAGCCACAATGCCAGCGGGAAGATCGGCATCAGGCACAGGTACTCGATGTATTCCACGAACTTGCGGAACAGCGGGCTGTAGATGGTGTTGGGCACCACCGCCGCGGCCGTCATGCCCGCGGCCGGCAGCAGGACCAGGATCGCCACGCTGATCGACACCGCCAGCGGAGACTGCAACCCCAGCGCGTAGCGCACCACGATCGCGGTGACGATGAGCACCGACGTCGCGGCCAGGGTGATCGCCTGCCAGCGGTCCACGTACGAGCGGCCGCGGAGCATCAGGAAGCCGGCGGTGAAGCCCGCCAGGATCAGCGGCAGCCAGCGCTGGAACGTGTGCGGGTCCGACAGGGCGGTCAGCGACACGATCATCAGCACGCCGAGCCCCAACAGCAGGCCCGAGAGGAACGAGCGGGCGCGCTCGGCCTGCAGCACCACGTCCCGAACGGACGCCGGCCCCTCCAGGACCGGGGCGCCACCGTCGGCACGCGTCACGGTGGTGGGCAGGTCCGGTCGCGCCTCGAACACCCACCGGCTGGTGGCCGACGGGAAGACGGGCAGCCGGATGCCGGCCAACCGCCGGGACAGCGCGGGCGCGGACTGGTAGCCCAGCACGCAGACCAGCACCACACAGCTGAAGTTGGTCACCGCGCTGGTGTTCGCGACCATGCGCGCCAGGCTGGCGATCGCCGCCACGGCGCTGATGGTCACGATCGCGGTGTAGATGGCCAGCCGCCGGCCGGTGAAGCGCAGGTTGAGCGATGCGCCAACCGCCAGCACGCCGAAGCCCAGCACCGCTTGCGGCGAGCCGACGCCGCCGGGCGGGGCCGAGGCCGCGGCCACCGTGAGCGGCGCGAGGCCGCTCAGCAGCATGATGTCGGCGACCAGGCGGTCCGAATCGGTCTTCGCCCGCATCGCGAGCATGATGGCCACCGTCAATGCGATCGCGGCGATGATCGCCGAGTACACCGTGGGCAGCCACGAGTTGTGGTGCCACCGCCACCAGCCGAGCAGACCCGACGCCGCGGTCACGCCGATCGCGACCATCGAGGCGCCCACCTGGACCGCGACGACGGGGTCGATCGCGGCGAACCGCTTGCTCAGGTTTGCCGAGACCGCGGTGGAGATGTGCTCGATGACTTGCGACCGGTGCTCGGTGTCCGGCAGGAACCGGATCCAGAGCCGGTCGCCGTCGTAGATGTCTTGCTCGGTCAGCGACTGCGTGGCCCGCAACGGCGTGCCGTCGACGAGGCACAGCGACCACCTGCCCCGGCCGGTGGCCTCCAGCGGGGTCTCGCCGAGTTCCCGCAGCCGACTGTTGACAACCTTCAGCAGCGGGTCGGTCATCACCGAGACCGGGGCGTTGGCGTCCAGCAGGACGCCGATCTGGACACCCTCGCCGGCCATGACGCCGACGACTACCGCCCGAGGCTGTGCAATTCCCTCGATGTCTGCCTGTAGGGCATCAGCTACGCCGACTGCGGTCATCGCCCTGCACCCCCTGCCATTGTGAATGTGTAACCCCGTGTCGCCAGGCGCTCGAACGCCCCGGACGCCTCACTCGCCGAGGCGCTAAGGCCCCCTGAGAGGTACAGCCTGACCATTTCGGATTTCATCTGCCTCGCCTTGCGCTAAGGAGTTGTGGTGACACTGCGTTGAAGATTTGCTGTGATGATTCTAGAGAAGTATGCCGTCTTCGCATCCCGACCGCATGTTGTCGGCAAAAGCGTTGGTAAAGTTTGTGTTTCGCGGCCATGTCACACCCTGCTGTGGGTTTTCCACTCGCCGTAGGGCAGCGTGTCCAGCACGGTCTTGATGCCCACCTGCACCAGTTGCGGGGTCGCCGGGCAGATCGCCAACCAGGCCTCCCCCGAACCCGCCGTACGCGCTTGCTGATACAGCGCGATGCGGCCACCCGAGCCGTCCTTCAGCGACAGGACCGAGGCGCTGGGGCCCTTGGCGTCGTCCCGGTATTGGCGCGCGTAGACGGCGACCTCGGCCGCGGGGTCCGACAGCGCCTGGCCCAGGGCGGCCACCGTCGCGGCGCTGATGCCCATCCGCCGCAGGTCTCCACCGGAAAAGACGTTGAAGCCGGATTCCTGCCAGGACTTGGTCGCCTCCAGCATCTCCTCCAGCGGCACGTTGACCGCGTTGATCGCGGCGGGCTCCGCGTGGTGGATCGACTCCAGACCGTCGATCACCAACGACGCGATCGAGGCGCTGTCGGCGACGGCGACGTCGTCGACGGTGATGTCGCTGCCCACCCGAACGGCCGACACCCAGTGCTGGCCGCGGCGGGCCAGCACCACGCGGAACTCGTTGTCGGGGATGTCGCGCGAGCCGGGGGGCTGGTTCTCGTCGTCGACCACTCCGTACAGCAGCTTCCCCCGCGACAGCAGGGCCACGACCTCGAGGTCGGGCGCGGCGAGAACCCGCATTCGAGCCGCGACTTGTTCGTGCACCTCGTCGCCGACCACGATGCCCTGCTCACGCATCACCGCCATTCCGGGGTGTTCGTTGAGCCAGTCGCTCGAGTCGGTGGACACGAACGGGCGGCAGCGCAATTCCGGCGCGACGTGGCGGATGTCGAGCAGCGCCTGAAGCATCCAGAAGCCGTCGACGTTGACGGTGATGTCGGTGCGGGTGCTCTGTTGGTCCATCGATAGCCTCAGAAGTGGTCGAAGTTATGGAAACCGCAGGACGCGGCAGCACACCGAAACCTGGTGTGCTGCCGCGCCTGAAGTTGCGAGCTAGGCCCAGCTGGAGCCGACGGCGCTGTCCGTGCTGGACATGTTGCTGCCCGCCGTCTGCACCTTCTGGCCGTGAGCGTTGGCCTGCTCGTAGATCACCTGGAAGTTGCGACCCAACTGGGTGATGAACTCCTGGCAGGCCACCGAACCGGCGCCACCCCAGAAGTCACCAGCAGCCAGCACATCGCGAACGATGGCCTGGTGCTCGGCCTCCAACGACGCGGCCTGGGCGCGAATCGTCGCACCATGGGCATCCACATCGCCAAACTGGTAATTGATTGTCATGTTGGTGTTCTCCTAACGTCTCAAAGGGTACGCAAGCTGCGCTTTTCGCGCTAGCTGCCGAGGATTTGCTGCGAGGCCTGCTCTTGCTGCTCGTAGTTGTTCGCGTCGCGGATCAGCCCGTCGCGCACACCGTGCAGCATGTTCACGATGTTGCGGAAGGCCTGATTCATCTGACCCATGGTGTCGTAGGAGGTCGCCTGGGCCTGGCCACTCCAGCCGGCACC
>NZ_JCALCI010000024.1:0-2572 GCF_059812245.1 Mycobacterium sp. NGS64
CATCGTCACCGGGCTAGGAGCAAGTCACGTCGATTTCGAACGGCTTGTTCACCGGCTGCATCGGGTTGGCCATGTCGACCCCGGTGGCGGTGCCGGTGACCTTGTAGCTGTTGCCGTTCTTGGTCGCCGAGGCGTTGCCCTGCCCGGAACCCTGCGCGTACGCGAGGGTCACACCGTTGACGTTGCCGAGCCCGACGGACTTCACCGTGTTGTCACCGGCGAGCACGACGGAGATGCCGGTTGCTGCACCACCGACCGCGATGGTCGTGTTGCCGCCGACCGTCGTGCACACGACGGACCCGGTTACGTTCTGGTTCTTGCCGTCGATGGTCACCGTCGGCGCTGCCGCGCCGCTTCCGGGGGTGGCAACCGCAACGGACGTGCCGTTCGCACTACCGCTCGTGCTCGACTTGTTGCTCGAACACCCGGAAATGCCTGCGGCCAGAATCGCCGCTCCGGCTACCGCGACAGTCAGTCCACGCTTCACCTGTTCTCCTTTGCCCGATTGTTGCGGTCCTCGGCATTGAGAACCGTCAAGGCAGTATGCAAGTTTGCCGTGCCGCAGGAAAGAGGTATGGCGAAATTGTTTCGCATCGGTTAACCCAGCAGCTCTGCACGCGTCCTTCCACCAAAGGACGCATTAATGGCACTGTGTTGCCGTGGACCACAAACCCCCCACCGCCGTCATCGAGTCGGCCCATCGCGACCATGCCCTGCCGTTCGACGACACCAGGGACTTCGAGAGCGCCGATCGCGGCTTCATCGCGGCCCTGTCCCCGTGCGTCATCACTGCGGCCGACGGGCGCGTGGTTTGGGACAACGACGCTTACTCCTTCCTCACCGGCGACGCGCCGACGTCCGTGCATCCGAGCCTTTGGCGCCAATCGACGCTGGCCGCCAAGCAGGGGCTCTACGAGGTGGTCCCGGGCATCTACCAGGTCCGCGGCCTGGACATCTCCAACGTCACCTTCGTCGAGGGCGACACCGGCGTCATCGTCATCGACCCGCTGATATCTACCGAGGTCGCGGCGGCGGCGCTGAACCTCTATCGCACCCACCGTGGCGGAGACCGTCCCGTCGTCGCAGTCATCTACACCCATAGCCACGTCGATCACTTTGGCGGCGTTCTCGGCGTCACCACGCAAGCCGACGTGGACAGCGGCGCGGTGGCGGTGCTGGCGCCGGAGGGCTTCACCGCGCACGCCGTCCAGGAGAACGTCTATGCCGGCCCGGCGATGACGCGCCGCGCCACCTACATGTACGGCTCCATGCTGGCGCGCGGACCGCAGGCCCACGTGGGTTGCGGGTTGGGGCAGGCCGCGTCCACCGGCGAGATCGGCATCATCGTGCCTACGGTCGACATCCGGGAGACCGGTGAGAAGCACACCATCGACGGTGTGGAGATCGAGTTCCAGATGGCGCCCGGCACCGAGGCGCCGGCCGAAATGCACTTCTACTTCCCGCGGTTCCGCGCGCTGTGCATGGCGGAGAACGCCACCCACAACCTGCACAACCTGCTGACCCTGCGCGGCGCGCTGGTGCGCGACCCGCACGCCTGGTCGGGCTACCTGACCGAGGCCATCGACACCTTCGCCGATCGCGCCGACGTGGTGTTCGCCTCCCACCACTGGCCCACCTGGGGCCGGGAGAGCATCGTCGAATTCCTTTCGCTGCAACGCGATCTGTACGCCTACCTGCACGACCAGACGCTGCGCCTGCTCAACCAGGGGCACACCGGCGCCGAGATCGCCGAGGCGTTTCAAATGCCGCCCGCGCTGGAGCGGGCCTGGCACACCCACGGGTACTACGGCTCGGTCAGCCACAACGTCAAGGCGGTCTATCAGCGCTACATGGGTTGGTTCGACGGCAACCCGGCGCGGCTGTGGCCCCATCCGCCGGAGTCGATCGCCCCCCGCTACGTCGACGCGATGGGCGGCATCGACCGGGTTGTCGAGCTCGCCCTGGCGGCGTTCGATGCTGGCGACTTCCGTTGGGCGGCAACGCTGCTCGATCATGCCGTCTTCACCGACAGCGGGCACGCGGCCGCCCGCTCGCTGTACTCCGATGTGCTGGAACAGCTGGCCTACGGCGCGGAGAACGCCACGTGGCGCAATTTCTTCCTGAGCGGCGCCGCCGAACTGCGCGACGGCAACTTCGGCACTGCAGCCCAAGTCGCCTCTCCCACAATGCTTTCTCAGCTAACACCCGAGCAGATCTTCGACAGCCTCGCCATCCGGGTCAACGGACCGCGCAGTTGGGACCTCGACATCGCCGTCGACATCGCGTTCGCCGACGCGGCCGCCAACTACCGACTGAGCCTGCGAAACGGGGTCCTCGTGCACCGCCGGGTGGCGCCCGACCCGGCGACGGCGACGGTTACGGTGAACGCCGACAGCAAGTTTCGCCTGCTGGCCGCGGCGATGGGCGACTTCGGCTCGCCCGGTCTGGACGTTTCGGGTGACCAGGCGGCGCTGCAGGCCTTCCTCGGCGCGCTCGACGAGCCCGACCCGGCTTTCAACATCGTCACGCCGTAGCTACTTCGCGAGCAGACGCAGAATCGCATGAAATCCGC
>NZ_JCALCI010000025.1:0-1590 GCF_059812245.1 Mycobacterium sp. NGS64
CCTAGCTACTTCGACCTGAAAAAGTCGGGGCGTGGCGGTGCCTGAACTGGTGGTTGTTTGAAGCGATGATGGCCTCGAGCCCTTGGGCAAGAAGGGATCGAGGCCATCGTGCTTAGAACTGTAAATGACCAGTTGTCGTTGTGGGATGCAATCCTGCCTGCGGAGCTGTTGGTGTTGCCCGCCGAGTTGGGCCGGGTGGATGCCCTGCTGGATGATCCGGTGTTCTTCGCGCCGTTCACGCCGTATTTCGATCCACGGATCGGGCGTCCGTCGGTGCCGATGGAGACCTATCTGCGGATGATGTTCTTGAAGTTCCGCTACCGGCTGGGCTTTGAGTCTCTGTGCCGCGAGGTGGGCGATTCGATTTCCTGGCAACGGTTCTGCCGGATCCCGTTGGGCACACGAGTGCCGCATCCGACCACGCTGATGAAGCTGACTAGCCGCTGCGGTGAAGCCGCGGTCGCCGGGCTCAACGACGCGTTGGTGGCCAAGGCCGTCGCGGCAAAGCTGATCCGCACCGATAAGGTCCGCGCCGATACCACGGTCGTCGAAGCCGCAGTGGCCTATCCGACCGATTCGGGGTTGTTGGCCAAGGCCGTCGGCGGTATCGCCAAAACGGTCGCTCGGATTCAGGCCGCTGGAGGCGCCACCCGCACTCGAGTACGCGACCGTAGTCGTTCGGCGGGACAGCGGGCACGGGCGATCGCGGCCAAACTGCGACTACGGGGTGCGGCCGCCCGCGAGGAGGGTCAGGCCGCGGTGCTGCGGATCACCGGCCAGTTGGCCGACATCGCCGAGACGGCCATCGCCGATGCGGATGCGGTATCGCGCAACGCACGCAGGGGTTTGCGCACCGCGACGGGTCGGCGCCGCGGACGACTGCAGCGGGCGATCAACGACCTGGCCACCTTGCTGGCACGCACCGGACAGGTGATCAACCAGACCCGCAGTCGGCTGGCCGGGGTGATGCCGGATTCGGCGAGCCGCATGGTGAGCTTCCACGACGTCGACGCCCGCCCGATCCGCAAAGGCCGGCTCGGCAAGCCGGTGGAATTCGGCTACAAGGCCCAGATCGTCGACAACGCCGACGGGATCATCCTCGACCACGCAGTGCACGTCGGAAACCCCGCCGACGCGCCACAGCTGGCGCCGGCGATCGCCCGCATCACCGACCGCACCGGACGTGCTCCGACCGCGGTGACCGCCGACCGCGGCTACGGCTACGCCTCAGTCGAGAACGAGCTGCACGAACTCGGGGTGCGCCGAGTGGCCATCCCCAGAGCCAGTAGACCCGGCGCTGCCCGGCGGGAGTTCGAACATCGGAAAGCATTCCGCGCCAAAATCAAATGGCGGACCGGATGCGAAGGCCGGATCAATCACCTCAAGCGCAGTTACGGATGGAACCGCACCGAATTGACCACCCTGACCGGAGCCCGCACCTGGTGCGGACACGGAGTCTTCGCCCACAACCTGGTCAAGGTCAGCCGCCTGATTGGATGACAACCAGTTACGCCACCCGAGTGGGCCGCCCAACAAGAATCCGTCTGGGGCCCCACCGGCCATTAACCCTTTTTCAGGTCGAAGTAGCTA
>NZ_JCALCI010000026.1:0-1359 GCF_059812245.1 Mycobacterium sp. NGS64
GTGTATGACCTCGGCTGATGCTTGACATTTTGTCTTCGGGTGATGCCTGACAGTGTTTCGGCTGATGCTTGACAGTTACTTCGGCTGATCCTTGACACTCCTTCGATGAGGGAGTTAAGCGTGGCCGAGCAGAGGTATCAGGCCGTGTTGGCGGTGATCAGCGACGGGTTATCGATTTCGCAGGTCGCCGAGAAAGTTGGGGTATCGCGGCAGACGCTGCATACCTGGTTGGCCCGCTATGAGGCGTCGGGCCTCGAGGGGCTGGTGGACCGGTCGCATCGGCCGGTGTGCTGTCCGCATCAGATGCCGGTCGCGGTGGAAGCCGCCTTGTTGGAGTTACGCCGGTCGCGGCCGTATTGGGGGCCGCGGCGGTTGGTGTTCGAGTTGGCCAAGCGCAAGGTGAGGCCGCTGCCCTCGGAGTCAGCCGCCTATCGGGCGTTGGTGCGCGCGGGCATGATCGATCCGAGCACGCGGGATCGGCGCTCGCGCAAGTGGAAACGCTGGGAGCGTGGTGCCCCGATGGAGTTGTGGCAGATGGATGTGGTGGGGGGATTCCCACTGGCGGATGGCACCAGCGCCAAGGCTCTGACCGGAATCGATGACCATTCGCGGATGTGTGTCTGTGCGCGGCTGATGGCTCGTGAGCGCACCCGCGCGGTCTGCGACGGGCTGCGGGCGGCGTTGGCGAGCTATGGGGCGCCCCAGCAGATCCTGACCGATAACGGCCGGGTGTTCACCGGACGGTTTAACCATCCGCCAGTGGAGGTGCTCTTCGACGCGATCTGTCGGCAAAACGGCATCGAGCACTTGTTGACTCAACCCAGAAGCCCGACGACGACGGGCAAGATCGAGCGGTTCCATCGCAGCATGCGCGCGGAATTCCTCAGCGACAGGCCAGCTTTCGCCAACCTGAAAGCAGCACAGCGGGCCCTCGATGAGTGGGTGGACTACTACAACAGCGCCCGCCCGCATCAGTCGTTGGACATGGCCACACCCGCGCAACGGTTCACCGCCGCCACCGCAACACCGGCACTGCCCGCCAGCGAGCCGCGCGGCGCCGAGCGTGCCGGTGATAACTGGGTCAGCCGCCGGGTCTGCGCCAACGGCATCGTGTGTGTGTCCTGGCAGCAGGTCTGCGTGGGCCGCCACTATGCCGGCGCCCGCTGCGATGTCCACGTCGACGGTGAGCTGCTGCGGTTTTGGATCGGCGACGATCTGGTCAAGACCGCCGCGCGCACCAGCCGCGGCGAGGTACGAAATAAACGGGCCTTCCGCACCCGCGAACAGGCCTAAACCACTAACCAGAGTGTCAAGGATCAACCGAAACAGAAACGTCAACCATCAACCGACTCTGAACAG
>NZ_JCALCI010000027.1:0-1315 GCF_059812245.1 Mycobacterium sp. NGS64
CTTGGCTTCAAGGGGTGGATGCAACACATCTGATTGAGGAGTGTTGCTGTGCCGCGTCCGCCGTTGAGGTCTGTTGTCCGTCAGTTCTGGGTTCACATTGGTAATGGCTGTGCCGCCGCGGAGGCCGGTGTTGCCGTCGGCGTGTCGGAACGTTCGGGTTTGCGCTGGTTTGCTGATGCTGGCGGCGTGAGACCACGGCTATGTGAACCCAAAAGCGTTGGCCCGCGCCCGAGACTGACCTTCGAAGACCGGGTCGAGATCGAAATCGGTGTCAGGACTTACGAGTCGTTGCAGTCGATTGGAAATCGGCTGGGCCGGCCGGCGTCAACGATCAAACGCGAGATCGACGCCAACGGGGTGACCAACAGCTACGACGGGCGCAAATCCGGGTATCGGCGCAAGGAAGCCTTCGGGGCCCGACAGAGCGGAAAAACCGCGCACGTTCAGTATCGGGCGCTCACAGCGCAAGCACGCGCCGATGACCGCGCCGGCCGTCCCAAGCAGAGCAAGCTAGCGGCAAATGACCGATTGCGTCAGGAGGTGCAGACTCGGTTAGACGACTTCCATAGTCCCGGCCAGATCGCGGTGGGGCTGCGGCGCGATTTTGCTGACGATGCGGAGATGTGGGTGTCACACGAAGCCATCTATCAGGCGATTTACGTGCAAGGCCGCGGCCATTTACGCCGCGATATCCACCGCTGTCTGCGCACCGGGCGGGCTTTGCGCAAACCGCGCAGCAGCCCCGGTCAACGGCGGGGCCGTATCCCGAACATGGTCAACATCAGCGAGCGTCCACCGGAAGTGGCTGACCGCGCGGTGCCTGGCCACTGGGAAGGTGACCTCATTCTGGGCAGCACCGAATCGGGCTCGGCGATCGGCACCCTCGTCGAGCGCAGCACCCGATTCGTCATGCTGTTGCACCTGCCCGACAACCACGGCGCGCTGGCCGTCCAAGACGCCATCATCGCCAAGATGGCCCAGCTGCCGGCGATGCTGCGCCGCACGTTGACCTGGGACCAAGGCAAGGAAATGGCCAACCACATCGCCATCGCCGCCGCCACGGACTTGAATATCTACTTTTGTGACCCGCACTCCCCGTGGCAGCGCGGCAGCAACGAAAACACCAACGGACTGCTGCGCCAATGGTTTGCCAAAGGCACTGACCTATCAGTGTTTCCCGCCGACTACCTCGACTACGTGGCGGCCAAACTCAACAACAGACCACGCCAAACACTGGACTGGAAAACCCCCGCCGAAGCCCTCGACGAACTACTGTCCAATCCACCCACTGTTGCATCGACCGCTTGATTCCGCC
>NZ_JCALCI010000028.1:0-1302 GCF_059812245.1 Mycobacterium sp. NGS64
GGCGGTTTCAGGCGGTGGTTGCAACAGTGATGGGTTTGGACGGGTCTGAGAGTAGTTCGTCGAGGACTTCTGCTGGCTTTTTCCAGCCCAGTGTTTTGCGTGGTCGGTTGTTGAGCTGAGCGGCAACGTAGTCGAGGTAGTCGGCCGGAAACACCGACAGGTCGGTGCCTTTGGCAAAGTATTGGCGCAGCAGGCCATTGGTGTTCTCGTTACTCCCGCGCTGCCACGGCGAGTGGGGATCGCAGAAGTAGATATCGAGTTCGGTGGCCGCGGCGATGGCCGCATGATTGGCCATCTCGCGGCCCTGATCCCAGGTCAGGGTCCGGCGCAGGATTGCCGGCAGTTGAGCCATTTTGGCCACGATCGCTTCCTGCACTGCCAGCGCGCCGTGATCATCGGGCAGGTGCAGAAGCAGCACGAACCGGGTGGCCCGCTCCACCAGGGTGCCGATTGCCGACTTACCGCCAGCGCCCAGAATCAGATCACCTTCCCAGTGTCCGGGCACGGCGCGGTCTTCGACGTCTGGTGGGCGCTCGCTGATGTTGACCATGTCGGGGATGCGGCCCTGGCGTGCATCGGCGCGGCGTTGGGGTTTGCGCAGAGCCCGCCCGGTGCGTAGGCATTGATGCAACTCACGACGCAAACTGCCCCGGCCTTGGACGTAAATCGCCTGGTAGATGGTTTCGTGAGACACCCGCATCTCCGCATCGTCGGGAAAGTCCAGCTGCAGCCGGCGAGCGATCTGCTCGGGGCTGTATTTCTCCAGTAGCCGAGTCTGCACCTCGTCATGCAATGTCTCATTGAGCGCCAACTTGCCGGGCCTAGCTCGACGCGCTCGCTGCTGGGCGCGCGCCTGAGCACCCGTGGCGCTATAGCGAGGCTTGGCGTCGCGGCCACCCTTTTTCGGCGCCCCGAACCGGTACCGTTCCCGATACCGCCCGTAACAGAACGCGTTTCGCTCGATCTCGCGCATGACTGTCGACGCCGCGCGCCCCAACTCCTCAGCGATCTTGCGGATCGATTTACCCATCTTGACACCGACATCGATGATCACCCGTTCGCCCAGGGTCAGCCGCGGCCGCTTACGCGGTCCGCCATCAGGAAATTTCGGTCTCACCCCGCCAGCATCAGCAAACCAGCGCCGCCCGGTATACACCGACACGCCAACGGCTACACCGGCCTCACCCGCTGACATCCCCTCTCGGATGCGATCCCAGAACTGACCAACGACCCAGGGATAAGCCCTCAAAAACACAACAGCCTCCAACTAGACGACTGTTGCAATCACCCCTAGAACCCAAG
>NZ_JCALCI010000029.1:0-443 GCF_059812245.1 Mycobacterium sp. NGS64
GCTGCCCGCCGTCTGCACCTTCTGGCCGTGAGCGTTGGCCTGCTCGTAGATCACCTGGAAGTTGCGACCCAACTGGGTGATGAACTCCTGGCAAGCCACCGAACCGGCGCCACCCCAGAAGTCACCAGCAGCCAGCACATCGCGAACGATGGCCTGGTGCTCGGCCTCCAACGACGCAGCCTGGGCGCGAATCGTCGCACCATGGGCATCCACATCGCCAAACTGGTAATTGATGGTCATGTTTTCCTCCTGAAATAAAAGTGTGGGGGCTAGCTGCCGAGGATCTGCTGAGAGGCCTGCTCTTGCTGCTCGTAGTTGTTCGCGTCGCGGATCAGCCCGTCACGCACACCGTGCAGCATGTTCACGATGTTGCGGAACGCCTGATTCATCTGACCCATGGTGTCGTAGGACGTCGCCTGCGCCTGGCCACTCCAGCCGGCACC